>NZ_JABUNR010000013.1 GCF_013343715.1 Mesobacillus harenae | reverse complement strand
AAGTTCTTTTATCTGAAAATCGGTATATAAATTCTTCCCCATGATACTCCTCCGTCCCCTCAATAATTCTATTGAAACACAAAAAACCCCGTATAAGGGACACTTTTTTATCAGTGTCCGTTATACGGGGTATAGCTCAGTATCTGGAGCACCCTTTTTTATGGTTAGTGAAAGACGAATACCTAGATAAATACTTATTGGTTTTTTTGTCGTTGATGGTAGTCAAGAGTCTATTCAAGATGCTTTTCTTAAAAGCAGACATCAAAAATAAACTTAATCATGCTATAATTTTAAAAATAAAACTCGCTGCCAATGAGATTGGCAGGAAAAGAGGGGTAGAATGGGAAAAAAAACAAAGAACCGCAAAGGAAATCAGCCGAAAAAAGAAGAGAAAGCAGCAACGCTTGGAGATCTGTTAAATCAAGATACAATGGCCCAACTCAAGGAAGTGAAGGAGAAGTTTAACGCAGAAAAAGAGCTTCGAGAGCAACAGGAGAAGGCTAAGCGTGCTGAAGAAAAAAGACAAAAAGAAAAAAATAAAACGTTTGAAGAGCTTCTTTCTGAGAGTGAGCTGGACTGGAAGAAGTATAAATGAAGTAAAGCAAGAAGGCACTTTAGAACCAACAGTCCAAACGGTCGGGTTTAAGATAGTTAATGTGTTTGCAATAGAGCTCGGTGAAAGCCGCTTCCTGTTTCGTCATAGTAACAGCGGTGCTTGTTAATAGTTAAAGCTCGGTTTAGTGTTTCTCTTCTGTTAATTAAGGTATATAGGTGGTAGACGCAACAGAGGAGTTTATAACTATGTTTTATTCGTTAAGTTTTTTATTTGCCATTGGCTTTGTGGTTATTCACCTATCATCTAAATATATGAAGTTTTTAAGCGTGATACCGCGCAGCAGGCTTCTTTCAGCGGCAGGCGGCGTTTCAGTTGCGTATGTGTTTGTGCACCTGCTGCCGGAACTTAACCATCATGATGAAGTATTGGATCAGGTGTGGGAATCAAACTATTTTTATTTTGAAAACCGGATATACCTAGTTGCAATGATCGGACTGGCCATATTTTATGGCTTGGAGAATATGGTAAAGAAATCACAGAAAGCTAATAATATAGATTATGCAACAAGAGGGGTATTTTGGATCCATATTTCCGCCTTCTTTCTGTATAATGCGCTGATTGGTTATTTGCTGGTGGACGGAGTTTTTGAAAATGATACCAGAATGCTATTTTATTTCATTGCCTTAGCAGTACATTTCATCTCAAATGACCATGGCTTAAGACAGACCCATACGGAAATATACGACCGCCTGGGAAGATGGCTTCTGGCAGCTTCGGTGTTAGTGGGATGGATACTAGGTCAATCTATTGACGTAAACGAAGCAGCAATAGCAATTTTGTTCTCTTTACTGGCTGGAGGGGTTATTCTGAATGTTATGAAAGAGGAACTTCCTGGAGAACGGGAGAGCACGTTTTGGGCTTTTGCTGCAGGTTTGTCAGCTTACACATTGCTCTTATCATTTGCATAAAGATTTTGCTTTCAGGTTAAGCACCTATAACTAGAACACAAACCAAGGGAGCAGCTTATTAGCTGCTCTCCAGTTGTGCTGTTTAGAAAAGGGATAGCAGTTCCATTACGGATGATCGAATGCGTCTAGCTCCAGCGCCTATCCTCGTTAAGCAAGCCCGAGCTCGCTTTAGTCTTGTTGCTGAAGTCAAAGAACGGCTACACCCTCAAGTAGGTAGGTTGTTTTCGCGGAGAAACAGAGAAACAACTACTGTCCTAATGTCTGGCTAAGTCTCGCGTTCGGACACGCCGCATTTCTAGTTGTGCCTTCTAGCTTCTCGAGTCGCTTTAGTCTTGTTGCTGAAGTCAAAGAACGACTCCGCCTTCAAGACCTCCACCTCCAGGCTAAACGGTCGGCTTCACTCTTAGGATTGTGAAGTTAAACAGTCAGGCTTCATTATGGATTGCCTGTGGACAAGGCGCTTCCGCTTTATTTTCAGCGGTGCTGATTATAGCGGTTTGCTTTTGACAAGGACTGAATCAGTTCTATTTCCCTTGCGCTGAGCGGCTTGCTATTAACAGCCCTTGCATTTTCTTTAACCTGGCTTATAGAACTCGCCCCTGCCACAATAGAGGCAACAGCGGGGTTAGCTAGGTTATATTGGACTGCAGCATTCAGCAAGTCTTGGGGGCTGAGGTCTCTTTTCAAGCGAGTTAATAATTGTTCCAGTTCTTCAAAGGTGTAATCAAGATAGCCTTTTTCAATAATGGAAGGCGAAGACTTGAGTGGTTTATCGGTTAACAGGCCTTTCGCTACTGTTCCTCTTGTCACTGCACTCTTTCCTTTTTTAGCGAGCAGGGGGAGCACCTCTTCTTCAGCTCGTCTGTCGAGGATGCTATATTGGACCATGACAGATATGATATTGGATTTGTTTACATACTCCCGTATTACATTGGGGCGGATAGACGAGAGCCCATAATGCCGAATAAATCCTTCTTGTTTCAGCTCCTCAAATGCTTCAATCGTTTCATCAATTGGATCTTCAATCGTTCCCCCATGGAGCTGGTACAAATCTATATATTCGGTGTTCAGGCGCTTTAAACTTGATTTAACGGCCTCTTTAATATGAGCCTTGGATGGGTCCCAGGACCAGCCATCTTTACTGGAACTCCAACGGTTTCCTGCTTTGGTCGCTATGACGACCTGGTCTCTCACGCCTTGAAGTGCCTCACCAACAATTTCCTCATTTAGTCCAAATTCGTATAGGTCAGCTGTATCAAAATACGTTACTCCTTCTTCAAGTGCTGCCTCAATCACTTTTTTTGCATGGTTTTTATCGGTGCCAAGCGACATACAGCCAAGGGCCAGTTCGCTGACTTTTAAATTAGAATTGCCTAATAAATTTTGTTTCATGTCTGCCTCCTTTAAGAAAGAAAGCGCTTGGACAACCTAGCCTTTAAAACTAAGAAGATCTCCATATGTTTAGCCATACCTGTCCGCGACTTTGCTTTTCTAATATTGTACCGGAGTGTTCCCCTGCCGACAAATGTTGCGGCCGTCAGGATTCGTTGACCGAATCCAATCTTTTACAAGTTTATGCTCTTTGCTATATTCACGAAGCTTCCGTCGTACCTCCCAGGACTTGCCAGCAATGATTATTCCTTTCTCATGAACGTAAATCTTCACTATTCTACCCCTCTCAACTAAGTATGATAAAATGTATGAGCATTGATATTGGGAATAGAACAGGAGTGATTCTTCATGGAACGGCTTGAGGAAAAGACGGTCAAAACAGAGAAGATTTTTTCTGGGAAAGTGATCAGCCTCCAGGTTGATGATGTAGAGCTTCCAAATGGAAGGATATCTAAGCGAGAAATTGTTAAGCATCCCGGTGCAGTTGCAGTAATTCCTGTAACGGACGACCATAAAATTGTCATGGTAGAGCAGTACAGAAAAGCACTAGAGAGAACGATTATTGAAATTCCAGCAGGGAAACTAGAAATAGGAGAAAAACCAGAAATTTGTGCTTTGCGAGAGCTTGAAGAAGAAACGGGTTATGAAAGCAATGAATTAGAGTGGCTCCTGTCTTTTTTTACATCGCCAGGCTTTGCGGACGAGATCATCCATTTATATATTGCCACAGGGCTATCGAAAAAAGAGAACCCCGCTAGTGCAGACGAAGATGAATTTGTCAATGTAATGGAGGTTACATTAACAGAAGCAATTCAATTGATTAAAGACCAAAAAATCTTTGATGCTAAGACAGCTTATGCTGTCCAGTATCTGCAGCTGCATGAGGATGTTTTATTAAAATGAACAAATACTACGCTGACTTTCATATCCATATTGGAAGGACGAGGTCGGGAAAAGCAGTTAAAATAACTGGAGCTAAATCGCTGACGTTTTCTAATATCATCGAGCATGCTAGGGACCATAAAGGTTTGAATATGATTGGGATTATTGATTGCCATTCCCCGGAAGTGATTGTAGAAATGAATGAACTCCTTGAAAGTGGAGAGCTGACGGAACATCCGGAAGGCGGCTTAATGTACGGGGGCTTGAGTATAATTCCAGGCTCAGAGTTGGAGATAAACGACGAACACTGCCAAGGTCCCGTCCATGTGTTATGTTTTTTCCGCTTTCTAAAGGAAATGACAGTATTTTCGCAATGGCTTTCAAAACATTTAAAGAATATAACTTTAAGTTCACAAAGGGTTTATGTTTCCGGCAAACAGCTTCAGGAGAAGGTAAAGGAGCTGGGAGGGATTTTTATTCCCGCCCACGTATTCACCCCATTCAAAAGTTTGTATGGGAAAGGTGTGCAAAGATCTCTGTCAGAGATATTTGATCCAGCGATGATCGATGCCATTGAATTAGGGTTGAGTGCTGACACTACTATGGCGGACCAATTGAATGAGCTCCATACGTATTCTTATTTGACCAATTCAGATGCTCATTCGCTCGCAAAGATTGCCAGAGAATATCAAGTAATTGAAATGGAGAACCCAACTTTCTCAGAATGGAAGAAAGCATTACACAGGTCAGAGGGAAGAAGGATCGGGGCCAATTATGGACTTGATCCATTTTTAGGGAAATATCACCAAACTGTATGTGCTGGCTGTTTAGCACCGGTTGAGAAGCTAAACTCGGCCTGCGAAACCTGCGGGCATACGAAAGTAATTAGGGGAGTGGCAGATCGGATCAAAGAAATCTCCAGTGGGTCAAATGATCGCCCCGATGATCGGCCACCTTATATACACCAGGTTCCCTTAGAGTTTATTCCTGGGCTCGGTCCTAAAAAGTTGGAAAAGCTGCTTGGTCACTTTGGAACAGAAATGGCCGTCTTGCATGAAGTTCCATATGAAGCCTTAGCTCAAGTGATTCCAGCAAAGGAAGCGAATTTAATTGTGAAAGCCCGGTCGGGCCGCCTCAGCCTTGAGGTCGGCGGCGGCGGGCGTTATGGTAAAATTAAAGGCTAAATAAAAATAGAAAGTTTGTCCACAGCCGAAAAGCTGTGGCTTTTTTTTTAGCCTGAAATTTTTTAATAAAAGTCATACATAAGGTGGACAGGCATACAATTTAATATCCATGCTTTCGGGAGGAATAACAATGAGAAAACAAAAGTACCAGAACGTCGCAGCAATCCATTTTCGAGAAAATTCCTCAATTTATTTGTTTGTGAGTGTACTATTTTTAATGGGGATTATTTTTGGGGCAGTTATTGTTAACAGCTTAACCTTCTCACAAAAAGAGGATTTGTTCTATTACCTTTCACAGTTTTTTGGACAAGTCTCTACAGGTAAGGTGGCGGAATCAAGCGACATATTTCTCCAAAGTTTTTTTCATAACGTTAAGTTCATCGGCCTAATATGGGTTCTTGGCATTTCAATTATTGGTTTACCTGTCATTTTGGTTCTTTTATTTATGAAAGGGATGGTAGTCGGATTTACAGTCGGCTTCCTTGTTAATCAAATGAAATGGAACGGATTTCTTCTATCATTTGTATCCATCCTGCCGCAAAACTTTATTATTATCCCAATCTTTATTATAATGGCTACTTTAGCCGTAACGTTTTCATTAAAGTTAATCCGGAATCAGTTTATGAAAAAAATCGGACAGCCCATTTTGCCATTGCTAACCCGTTATTTAATAGCATTTCTGCTCGCTATCGTTGTATTATCTGCAGCCGCTGGTATAGAAGCCTACCTTTCTCCTGCTCTTTTAAAGGCAGTTGTGCAATCAGGTATATGATAATAAGAATTATTATTACTTAATAATTTATTTATTCTCTTAATTGGAATGATTTCATTTTGACTCTTATTCTCCTTCTGTTATAATGAAAATGACAGTGGCGGGGGAGTGACTACCGGTATGGAAAACAGAATTGAGAGAATAAAAAAGCACCTGCATTCATCAAGTTATAAATTGACGCCTCAACGTGAAGCGACGGTTCGAGTTCTGTTAGAAAATGAAGAAGATCATCTAAGTGCAGAAGATGTCTATCTGCTTGTGAAAGAAAAATCTCCAGAAATTGGGCTTGCGACAGTCTATAGAACACTAGAACTGCTTACGGAGTTAAAGATTGTTGATAAAATCAATTTTGGTGACGGGGTTTCCCGCTATGACCTGCGCCAAGAGGGTGCTGCGCATTTTCACCATCACCTTGTATGTATAGAATGCGGGGCAGTCGATGAAATTCAGGATGACCTTTTAGAAGATGTTGAAGAGATTGTTGAACGAGATTGGAAGTTTAAAATTAAAGACCACCGTCTAACTTTTCATGGAATTTGCCATCGCTGTCAGAATGATGATGGCGAACCTAAAACTAATAATGAATGAACCTTTTCTCACTGAGGAAAGGTTTTTATTATCTTTTTTTATAAGTGAGGCAAGAATTCACAAGCTTAGCCAACAATATTAACGTATGGACAATTATCAGGTCTTTTTTGTGAGTACTTAAATCCGAAACGCTATTTTTCAATGTATATTTTTGGGCCAAGCTGGCATACCCTTTATTATCTGGTATTGTTTGGGGGAAGTCCGATGAAAGCTTGGATTGGAATTGTTTTTCATACCATTAAGGTATTTGTATTGTTCACGGGATGCACAATACTTTTTTATTATGGTATCATGTGGATAAATGAAGAATATCAAAATTATCATCGATATGATGCGCCAGAAGGAGCTGCGGTGAAGGTGTCAACATCTTACTCGAATGAGGAAGCATCTTGGCTCGATCGGCTGATTCTGTTTTACTGGATAGGGGAGTAAGTTATGGAAGATCGTCTCAGAGACTTTATACACTTTTTAATTGTAGAAAAAGGCTTGGCAAAGAATACTATTGAATCCTATGAGCGCGATCTAAAAAGCTATTTAAAATACTTAAAAAAGATTGAAGATATAGGCGATTTAAATGATGTTCAACGAGTTCAAATTATTCATTTTCTTGCTTATTTAAAAGATGGAGGCAAATCATCTAAAACGCTTGCTAGGCATATCGCTTCTATCCGGGCTTTTCACCAGTTCTTACTCCGGGAAAGAGCAGTTAAGCAGGATCCGACTGTTCATATTGAATCGCCCCAGTCTGAGCGCTCACTTCCCAAAGTTCTTAGCCTAAAGGAAGTTGAAAGGCTGCTGGAAACCCCGCAAGGAAATGATCACTTCAGCATCAGGGATAAAGCGATGCTAGAGCTGCTTTACGCGACAGGGATCAGGGTAAGCGAATTAATAGGACTAACATTAGGCGATCTCCATCTAAGCATGGGGTTTATTCGCTGTATTGGTAAAGGAAATAAAGAGAGAATTATTCCGATTGGAAAATCGGCTGCGGCTGCATTAGAAGAGTACCTCAGTGAAGGCAGACCTAAGTTCGTTTCAAAAAACCATCGGGACGAGTCATTGTTTTTGAACCTTTATGGAAAAAAGCTGTCACGGCAAGGCTTCTGGAAGATCTTAAAAGGGCTTGCTCTGAAAGCAGGAATTCAAAAAGAACTGACACCACATACCCTGAGACACTCCTTTGCGACACATCTTCTTGAAAATGGAGCCGATCTTCGAGCGGTACAAGAGATGCTGGGCCATGCTGATATTTCTACTACTCAAATTTATACGCATATAACTAAATCGAGGCTTCGGGATGTTTATAGTAAATTTCATCCGCGAGCTTAATAGATTTATAGAAACTGTCAAAAAGCTGTCTCAATTGGGGCAGCTTTTTTCTTGTTATTAGTAAGTACTTTTTAGTAAGATATAGATGTCAGACTTCTGACGAGTGGTTATAATAAGGTTATATGCTAATGAACTGGGTAACATATTTGTGAGGTTTATTTGTGTATTGCAAACGTATTCAATATAGAAGGAGGATTTATGAATGGGTTCATATACATATAAAAGAGTGTTTCTGATCGTGATGGATTCAGTAGGAATCGGGGAGGCTCCGGATGCAGAAAGATTTGGAGATACAGGCTCTGATACTCTAGGCCATATCGCCGAGAAGCTGAATGGACTCACCATGACAAACATGGCAAAACTTGGGCTGGGCAACATCCGTGATGTAAAGGGGATACCGAGTGCTGAGAAGCCGCTCGCCTTTTATACGAAGATGGAGGAAGCCTCTAATGGAAAGGATACGATGACAGGACATTGGGAGTTAATGGGTTTAAATATCCAGGTTCCATTCAGAGTGTTTCCTAATGGTTTTCCTGAGGAGTTAATTACAGAATTAGAAAACCGCACGGGCAGAAAGATTATCGGTAATAAACCGGCGAGCGGAACGGAAATTTTGGATGAACTAGGCGAAGAACATATGAAGACAGGATCATTAATCGTTTACACATCTGCAGATTCTGTTCTTCAGATTGCTGCCCATGAAGAAATCATCCCAATTGAGGAGCAATACCGTATTTGTGAAATTGCCAGAGAACTAACACTTGATGAGAAGTATATGGTTGGCCGTGTTATTGCCCGTCCATTTCTTGGGGAAGCCGGAGATTTTAAGAGAACAGCAAACCGCCATGATTATGCATTGAAACCTTTTGAACGTACGGTCATGAATGAACTAAAGGATTCAGATTTAGATGTCATTGCAATTGGGAAGATTTCAGATATTTATGATGGTGAAGGTGTGACTGACTCCCTTAGAACTGTCTCAAATATGGATGGAATGGATAAGCTTATTCAAACTCTTGACCGGGATTTTACTGGCTTAGCATTTTTGAATTTGGTGGATTTCGACGCTCTGTACGGACATAGGCGTGATCCGCAAGGTTATGGAACTGCACTCGAAGAATACGATGCCCGCCTGCCTGAGGTTCTATCAAAGCTAGGGGAAGATGACTTATTGATTATTACTGCAGACCACGGTAATGATCCTGTCCATCCAGGGACTGATCATACAAGAGAGTACGTTCCGCTTCTCGTCTATTCCAAGAGAATGGAAGAAGGGAAGGAACTGCCTGTGCGTAAAACCTTTGCTGATGTAGGTGCAACAGTGGCAGAAAACTATAAGGTAAAAATGCCGAAGCACGGAGCCAGTTTTTTAAATCAAATTTAAAAGAAAAAGGTGAACAGAATGGAGTTTGAAAAAATTCAAAATGCAGCAGCGTTTCTGAAGGATAAATTCAAAGATACGCCTGCAATAGGACTAATACTAGGTTCTGGCCTGGGAGTACTAGCAGATGAGATTGAAAATCCAATCGCAATTCCATACAGCGAAATTCCTGACTTTCCGGTTTCAACCGTTGAGGGCCATGCAGGCCAGCTTGTGTTTGGGACATTAAACGGAACAAAGGTTGTAGCTATGCAAGGCAGATTTCATTTTTATGAAGGATACAGCATGGAAAAGGTAACGTTTCCGGTCCGGGTGATGCGAAACATGGGCGTGGAAACACTGATTGTTACAAATGCTGCTGGTGGTATTAATGAATCATTTACACCGGGAGACTTGATGATCATAACAGATCATATTAATAATATGGGAACCAATCCGCTGATCGGTCCAAATGACAAGCGGTTTGGCGCCCGATTCCCTGATATGAGTGAAGCTTATAATAAGGAACTGCGTTCACTCGCGAAAAAAACTGCTGCTAGTCTGGAACTGGCTGTCCAGGAAGGTGTCTATGTTGGAAATACAGGTCCAACCTATGAAACCCCTGCCGAGGTCAGAATGCTTAGAACCATAGGCGGTGATGCAGTAGGCATGTCCACAGTGCCAGAAGTAATTGTTGCCAGGCATTCAGGAATGAGGGTATTAGGTATATCATGTATTTCAAACATGGCAGCAGGTATACTAGACCAGCCGCTGACCCATGATGAGGTAATGGAGACAACAGAAAATGTAAAAGCTAGTTTCCTGCTTTATGTAAAAGAACTAGTCAAACAAATCAAGGGAAGTTAATCTGGAATCCTATATTTTATAAAAGTGGTGAAAACAATGAGAATGGTTGATTTGATTCAAAAGAAACGGGACGGGAATGGATTAAAAAGCGAAGAAATTCAGTTTATCATTAAGGGATACACAGATGGCACCATTCCCGATTACCAAATGAGTGCCTTGACAATGGCTATATATTTTCAGGGGATGACTGAACAAGAGCGTGCGGATTTAACTATGGCAATGGTGGAATCTGGAGACCAGATAGACCTAGCAAAAATTAAAGGAATAAAGGTTGATAAGCACTCCACCGGCGGAGTCGGGGATACCACAACATTAGTGTTGGGACCGCTCGTTGCCTCTGTTGGGGTTCCAGTTGCTAAGATGTCTGGCCGGGGTCTAGGCCATACAGGAGGAACAATTGATAAGCTTGAAGCTGTTAGCGGATTTCACGTTGAAATTGAAAATGAAGAATTTATCCAGCTTGTTAATCAAAATAAGATTGCGGTAATTGGTCAAAGCGGCAATTTGACACCTGCCGATAAAAAGCTATACTCGCTTCGTGATGTAACAGCGACAGTTAACAGCATTCCGCTCATTGCCAGCTCAATTATGAGCAAAAAAATTGCTGCCGGAGCAGATGCTGTTGTCCTCGATGTAAAAACAGGAGCAGGAGCTTTTATGAAAAAAATTGATGATTCGAGAGAGCTCGCACAAGCGATGGTTCGGATTGGGAATAATGTCGGCAGAAAAACAATGGCTGTTATATCGGATATGAGTCAGCCATTAGGTTTTGCAATCGGAAATGCACTGGAAGTTAAGGAAGCGATTGATACACTGAAGGGTGTAGGACCTGATGATTTAACAGAGCTTTGCCTAACACTAGGCAGTCATATGGTTTTTGTTGGTGGAAAAGCTGAATCGCTTTCAGAAGCACGAACACTTCTAGAAGAATCTATAAAAAGTGGAAGAGCACTTGAGACATTTAAGGTTTTCCTAGCGTCACAAGGCGGTGATGCTTCAGTTGTTGACGACCCGGAAAGACTCCCACAAGCAAAGTACATCTATGAGTTAGAAGCAAAATCAGATGGATATGTTTCTGAAATTATTGCAGATGAAGTTGGAACGGCGGCAATGTTATTAGGTGCTGGAAGAGCAACCAAGGAGTCTGTCATAGACTTGGCTGTTGGACTAGTATTGAAGAAAAAAATCGGAGATCAAGTCAAAACCGGTGATTCATTATTAACGATATACAGCAATTTTAGTGATGTTACTGAAGTGCGTAACAAGCTTTACAATAGTATCACAATCTCTGAACAAAAAGTTGATGCACCTGTCCTGATACATGAAGAAATAACAGAATAAATGAGTTAGAAGCGAAGGGGTAATCCTTCGCTTCTTTTTATTGTTTAAAACACTAGTAAAGTTACGGATAATCGTTTGCTATGTAGCATCCAGCTCCAGCGACTAATGTACTTTGCCCACCTCCCTATGATAAGTCAACATCGAATTGCCCGCTCTTCATGTTTCCTTTTATCTCTAGTCATACCCCCAACTCCCAAGCGCCTTAACGGGCGCTTTCGTTTTTATAAAAAAATAAAATAGAATTCTATCCAAGTTTTTTCGAGGTTTTGTATAAAATTGGATGTAATGGAAAAAATAAACGATATAAAGATAGGAGGGTTATGCTCATGTTATGCAAAAAAGTCTTTGGTTTACTGGTTTTTCCTTTATTACTCGCTTCTATATTAACACCTGCTGCATTTGCCAATGAGTCAGATATAAAGCTGGTGGATGATGCAAAGTCCGCTATTTTAATTGAACGTGATACTGGGGCCATCCTGTTTGATAAGAACAGTCAAGAAAAACTTCCCCCGGCTAGCATGACCAAAATAATGACCATGCTGCTTATCATGGAAGCACTCGATCAAGGGAAGCTCAAACTTAACGAAAAAATTCGTGCAAGTGAGTATGCGGCATCCATGGGAGGTTCACAAATTTTCCTGGAAGCCGGTGAAGAAATGACCGCCGAAGAGTTGTTGAAGGGTGTTGCGATCGGTTCTGGAAATGATGCTTCAGTAGCTTTAGCGGAAAGGATTGCTGGTTCAGAAGGTGAATTTGTGAAATTAATGAATGCCAAGGTAAAGGATTTAGGTTTGAAAAATACTGTTTTCAAAAATCCTACAGGCTTGCCTACTGAAGGTCACTATAGTACAGCTTATGACATGGCTATAATGGCGAAAGAACTGCTTAAATATGAAGATATCACAAATTTTACTGGTACGTATGAAGCATACCTGAGGGAAGACACTGATAAAAAATTCTGGCTGGTTAATACAAACCGACTTGTCCGGTTCTATCCAGGTGTAGACGGGCTGAAAACAGGTTTTACGAATGAAGCGAAGTATTGTCTGACAGCTACCGCCGAGAAAGATGGGATGAGAGCCATTGCTGTAGTTTTTGGTGCGCCTACTTCTAAATCGAGAAATGCACAGGTCACTAAAATGCTCGATTATGCCTTTAGTCAATATGAAACCCATCCTATGTATAAAAAAGATTATCTGCTTGGAAAGGCAGTGTTAAGTAAAGGGAGTCAAAAAACCGTTGACGCCGTCACATCTGAAAGTGTTTCATTACTAACCAAAAAGGGTCAGAGCATTAAAGACGTAAAGCAGACAGTTACATTGGCGAAAAACATCAAAGCACCTATCCAAAAAGGTGATAAGGTTGGAACGCTAAAACTTGAAAAAGACGGAAAGACGATCGTAGAGACCCCGTTAGTCGCAAGCAAATCTGTTAAGAATGCAAACTGGTGGGAGTTATACAAACGATCCTTCGGTATGTTTACTAAAATGGGAGAGTAGTGTCGAAAGTGAGTAAAATCATTACTATTTTAGCGAAAAGGCACTAGTTTTGTCCGTGAGAAGGATTTAGCACCAATAAAATAGAATTGACTCACTATACCAGATAAGGAGGCTTTGGATAGTGAGTCTTAACATTAATATGGAAATCAAACGCGAAGTCTTATGTATCCGCTTAAGCGGCGAACTAGACCACCATACTGCAGATGAACTTCGTGTCAAAGCAACAAAAGCCCTTGAAGATAATAACGTACGCCATATCCTATTGAACCTTGAGAATCTTTCGTTCATGGATAGTTCGGGTCTTGGAGTCATTTTGGGAAGATATAAACAAATTAAGCACCTGCATGGAGAAATGGTTGTCTGTAAAGTATCCCCTTCGATCAAAAGGCTGTTAGATATGTCAGGCTTGTTCAAAATTGTTCGATTAGAGCCGACAGAAGAATACGCTTTAGAAAGATGGGGGGGTGCCTAATGAATAGGAATGAGATGAATCTGCAGTTTAGTGCTTTAAGTCAAAATGAATCGTTTGCCCGTGTTACCGTTGCTTCATTTATTGCACAGCTTGATCCAACTTTAGATGAGCTGACAGAAATTAAAACGGTTGTTTCCGAAGCTGTTACAAATGCCATTATTCACGGCTACGAGAATGACCCATCAGGGATGGTTTATATTACTGTGACCATTCAGGACGGGCTGGTCGACATGACCATAAAAGATAAAGGAATGGGAATTAGCGATATTGAAGAAGCGCGCCAGCCTTTGTACACCTCTAAACCAGAGTTAGAGAGGTCTGGAATGGGTTTTACTATTATGGAAAATTTCATGGATGAGGTTGAGGTTATTTCAATACCAGGAAACGGGACCGAAATCCGCCTAAAAAAAGACCTTTCAAAAAGTAAAGCGCTATGCAATTAAGGGAGTCATGCTTATGGATGTGGAGGTAAAAAAAGATAGCAGCGGCCAAACCTATTTAAAGGATCATGAAGTCAAGGAACTGATTAAACGAAGCCAGACAGGTGATCAGGGTGCAAGGGATTTAATCGTTCAGAAGAACATGCGTCTAGTCTGGTCGGTTGTTCAGCGCTTTTTAAACCGTGGGTATGAGCCTGACGACCTTTTTCAGATCGGCAGCATCGGTTTGCTCAAATCAGTAGATAAATTTGATCTTTCCTACGATGTAAAGTTTTCTACCTATGCAGTGCCGATGATTATCGGGGAAATCCAACGATTTATTCGTGACGATGGAACCGTCAAAGTTAGCCGGTCATTAAAGGAAATGAGCAATAAAATCCGCAAGGCAAAAGATGAACTATCGAAAAATTTCGGACGGACCCCAACAGTCAATGAATTAGCTGAATACCTCGACGTATCAGCTGAGGACATCATCTTTGCTCAGGAGGCAAATAGAACACCTGCATCTATTCATGAAACTGTATATGAAAACGATGGAGACCCGATCACTCTCCTGGATCAAATCGACAATGGAGAAGAAGGCAGATGGTTTGATAAGATCGCGTTAAAGGAAGCCATTCGCGAACTCGATGATAGGGAACGGCTGATTGTGTATTTGCGGTATTATAAAGATCAAACTCAGTCAGAAGTGGCTGTCAGACTTGGGATATCACAGGTTCAGGTTTCTCGTCTAGAGAAAAAAATATTACAGCAAATGAAGGGCCGTATGGATTTGTAAAATCCATACGGTTTTTTTTATTGCCCACTATAATGTGCAAGACAAATTAGCCGTGCTTTTATTTTATTCAACTGCAGTGCATTCATTCGACCTCCCAGTAGTTTTTTGGAGATACGAGCCATAGATTCGGACTTCCAGTGCTTGTCGAGGCTGGATAGGCGCTTCCGCTTTTATTTTATCCAGCTTCGCCTTCTAGAAACTCGGAAAACTTCAACTCCTCCGACAGAAGCAAAGAACGCTTCTTAGTCGGAGTTTCCAGTTTTCTCGTTTCTAAACAGTCGGCTCCGCTTTTATTTTATCCATTTATTGGGCTTCATGAAAAGAATTAACCAACGAATACTATAAAAAACAGGAAATCAATGTGTTGGGTGTGAAATGAATGGAAAAAACAATTTACATTCGAATGAGAACTAGGCTGCATGTCTTTCCGAATCAGTCAGTTTATTTAAAGGATATTGCCCAGATCATTTCTAGTGAACACATATTTCAAGAGTTAAGTATGCTGCCGGTCTACAAGGTTTCCCCAAAAGATAACAATCTTATCGTGCTAGATATTATGAAGGTCATCGGGTTTATAACCGAGCGGTATCCTGCCATTGAAATCCAGACTATGGGTGCACCACAGACAATTATTGAGGTTGTTTATAAAAGAAACAAACTAAGTCCAGTGTTCGTAGTGTTAATCTGGTTTCTGCTCTTTTTAGGAGCCGCTCTAACAATAATGAATTTCCATGAGGATGTAAGCATGCAGGAAGTACAGCAGCGCTTATATACAATTATGACAGGAAAATATGAAGCAAAGCCCTTGCTGTTCCAAATCCCCTATTCATTTGGAATTGGGCTCGGTATGATCTTGTTCTTTAACCATTTATTTAGAAAAAGAATCAACGAAGAACCAAGCCCGCTTGAAGTTGAAATGTTTAACTATCAGCAAGCCCTGGACCAGTATGTTGCAGTCAATGAAAATAAAGAAAGTATAAAACAGCTGGATGACCATTAAGGTGTTATTTGTAATTCTTTCGGGATTTGCAGGCGGGTTAGCAGTTGGAGCGGGTCTCGTGGCATTCCTAACTGTACTAGGAATTCTTCCGCGATTAACACAGTTATCAAAAACAATAAAGTTCTTAAAATGGTATGAATGGGCTGTAGTACTAGGTGCAGTCACAGGAACAATTGGCAGCCTTCAAGACCCTATCCTGCATCTTCCGGCATTTCTGCTCATTCCGATGGGGCTTGCAGGAGGAGTATTTGTAGGCTTGCTTGCTGCAGCGCTGACTGAAGTTTTAAATGTCCTTCCCATACTAGCTAAAAGGGTGGGAATACAAGATAAAATTATCCTCTTGCTGATGGGGATAGTGCTTGGCAAGGTTTTCGGTTCATTATTCCAATGGATTTACTTTGTTGACCGTTAGAGTATTCTCCTATGAAAGGATCGCTGGCTATGACAACTCGAAGGAAGGTTATCCTTATAACAGATGGGGACGAATACGCGCGTAAAGCAGTTGAAAGGGTTGCAGCCGACATCGGTGCCAGATGCATATCTGCTACACACGGAAATCCGTCTTCTTTAACAGGTCCAGAAATTGTTGGATGGATTAAAAAAGCTGTCCACGACCCAGTACTCGTAATGTTTGATGACAGCGGGTTTGTTGGAGAAGGCGCAGGAGAAAAAGCGTTAAAATACGTGGCCAGGCACAAGGATATTGAGGTGCTTGGTGTAATAGCAGTGGCTGCAAAAACTAGAAAGGCGGAATGGACAAAAATTGATGTTTGTATCGACCAAGATGGAGAACTTACACCCTATGGTGTGGATAAGTATGGAATCCCTGAGATGGACCTAGGCAGAATCAACGGGGATACTGTTTACTGTCTAGATCATTTGAATGTTCCGCTGGTTGTCGGAGTGGGGGATATTGGAAAGATGGGCCGTAAAGACCACTATGAACTAGGTGCCCCAATTACAAAGAAGGCGGTCGAATTAATACTAGAAAGGAGCGGATATGATGGGGACAGAGACTAAAAAGAAGCCCATTCCTAAGTCTCTTGAAGAGATAGAAAGGTACTATAAAGAAAGAATCGGTCTTGGTGAAAGTTTTGATTTAGGAGTTAGAAAGCTAAAAATACTAAGAAAAAATGTTCATTTTTATTATGTTAATGGGCTCTGTGATACGCAGTTTATCATTGAAATCGTAGAAGAGCTGATTGGAATTAATGATCGTGAGAAGCTATCAACCAATTTATTTCAATTGGTTGAAAACCGCTTGGCCCACCAGTCGGTAACGAAAATAGAAAAACTCGATGAATCTGTAGATCAGGTTCTTTCCGGCTTAATCGTTGTCTTTGTGGAGGGAGAAACCACTGGCCTGGTTGTTGATGTAAGAAGCTATCCTGGCCGTCAGCCAGAAGAACCAGACACAGAGAAGGTAATCAGAGGGTCTCGAGATGGGTTTGTTGAAAATATCATTGTTAATACAGCACTTACAAGAAGACGGATAAGGGATGAGAGGCTTAGGTTTGAGATGCTGAAGGTAGGTGAGCGATCTAAAACAGATGTCGCACTAGCCTATTTAAAAGATGTTGCTAATCCTGATCTTATTGATGTTGTGAGAAAAGAAATTAATTCAATTGAGATTGATGGGATTACAATGGCGGATAAAACAGTTGAAGAGTTTATGGTCAAACAAGGATACAATCCCTATCCTTTAGTAAGGTATACAGAGCGGGCTGATGTTGCAGCCACCCACATACTGGAAGGCCATGTTCTCGTATATGTAGATACATCACCTAGTGTTATCATCACTCCAACTACATATTTTCACCATCTGCAGCATGCGGAAGAGTTTCGGCAGTCACCGGCTGTTGGAACGTTTGTCAGATGGGTACGTTTTCTTGGCGTTCTTGCCTCTTTGATCCTTTTGCCATTATGGTTTTTATATGTTTTAGAACCTGAAATGCTTCCACAAGCAATTTCGTTTATCGGGCCGAATGAGGAGTCTAATATTCCAATCGTTCTTCAGCTCTTTTTTGCCGATATAGGGATAGAGTTTTTAAGGCTGGCAGCTATCCATACACCTACACCTCTCTCGACAGCAATGGGCCTGATTGCAGCAGTGCTAATCGGTCAAATTGCCGTCGACGTTGGCTTATTTGTGCCGGAAGTCATTTTATATGTAGCTGTTTCGGCTATTGGTACGTATGCTACACCAAGCTATGAGTTGAGTATAGCAAACAAATTAGTCCGTCTCATTCTTCTGATCCTTGTAGCCTTGTTCCACTTCCCTGGGTTTATGATTGGAACAACGATCTGGATTCTTTTCCTAGTACACATAAAATCTTTGAATAGCCCATATATGTGGCCTTTTATCCCGTTTGAGCCTACAGCATTTATGCAGATTCTGATTCGACGCGCTGTGCCAGGATCTAAAATCCGTCCGAGTATCGTTCATGCTAGAAACCGTGTTAAACAACCTCTTAAAAGTTAAAATGCAATTGCGAATTGACATATAATATGATAAAGTGAGTTTACTTAAATTTGGATAAACTATGAACAAAAAGACAGTTTTATTTTTAAACTGTCTTTTTATTAAAAAATAGAACTTCGTTTGAATGAACATTTGGAGATTAGGAATGAGGGGAAAAGTATGCAGTTTCATGGTACAGCAAAAATCAACAATCAAGGACATCTAGAAATTGGCGGAGTGGATACAATTGAACTTGCAGGCAAGTTTGGAACCCCGCTCTATGTTTATGACGTAGCGTTAATTAGAGAAAGGGCAAGAAGCTTTCGTAAAACGTTTGAAAAATTGGGTGTCACAGCACAGGTAGCATACGCTAGCAAGGCTTTTTCAACAGTTGCAATGGTTCAGCTAGCTGAAGAAGAAGGGCTTTCGCTTGATGTGGTATCTGGAGGAGAACTCTACACGGCTATAGCAGCAGGATTTCCAATTGAAAAAATTCACTTTCATGGAAACAATAAAAGCAGGGAAGAGCTTGAAATGGCTTTAAATTACCAGGTTGGCTGCATCGTGGTTGATAATTTTTATGAACTGGAGATGCTTGAGAGACTTTGCGGTGAAAAGGGGACGAAAGCGAAGATCCTTCTGAGGGTAACACCTGGTATTGAAGCCCATACACATGATTATATTTTAACTGGGCAGGAAGATTCGAAATTTGGCTTTGGGCTGCAGAACGGGCAGGCAGATCAAGCTTTTGATTATGCAATCGATGCTAAAAATCTCGATTTACTTGGGGTTCACTGCCATATTGGCTCACAAATTTTTGAAACAACAGGTTTTATATTAGCTGCCAGGAAAATCTTTGGAAAATTAAATGAATGGCATAAAGACAAAGGGCACTCCGTAAAAGTGTTAAACCTGGGTGGAGGATTCGGGATTAGATATACAGAAGAGGATGATCCGATTCCAGCTTCGCAGTACGTAGAAGAGATTATTGCTGAAGTAAAAGTACAGGCCGACCGCTTTTCCATGAGCATGCCTGAAATTTGGATTGAACCAGGCCGATCCCTAGTAGGGGATGCAGGAACTACACTCTATTCAATTGGTTCGCGTAAAGAAGTGCCTGATGTTCGGCAATATGTAGCTGTAGACGGGGGAATGAGTGATAATATTCGACCAGCCCTGTATCAGGCGAAATATGAGGCGATTATAGCCAATAAAGCCTTGGAGGAACCTGAAGAAACAGTTTCTATAGCAGGTAAATGCTGTGAATCAGGGGATATGCTTATTTGGGACTTGCCTCTTCCTAAAACGGACAGCAACGATATTTTAGCTGTTTTTTGTACCGGCGCTTATGGTTATTCGATGGCAAATAATTATAACAGGCTAGCCAAGCCTGCTGTTGTATTTGTTGAAAATGGCGAAGTACGGCAAGTCGTAAAACGAGAAACCCTTGAAGATTTAATTCGACTGGACATGCCGTTAAAGGAAAAGGTAAAAAGTTAAGCGCCCGCACGGCAGCTTAACTTTTTTCATCGTTTAGGAAACAATAAAAGTTCCGATTACGGATATCCGTATGATTGCCGTAACCGGCTCCCGGCGACTAGTGTACTTCGTCCAAATTCCTGTCATTAGCCAACATATCCTGCCGCTGCGCCTCTACGTGTTTTCGTATCTAAGTAGATGCCTCCCGGTTACTTATTGGCTTTGCTTGGATAAAGAGATGGTCCTAGTGTAGAATTACCTTGTAGGGAGGAAATCAATTTGAATAAGAAAAACTGGATATTATTTATCCTGATGCTAGTGCTGGCACTAGGCTGGGGAGTAGTCTATTGGCTCTTTATTGGCCCTCGCTGACTATTAAAAATATCATTTGAAGTATTAAAATGAATTATGTATTATAATAACAACATGCATTGCCTTCGATAAAAGCAATAAAGAACCAAGGAAGCCAAATAACATATACTGTATAAGGTTTAACTTTACGCTGTAATGGAAAAAATGGGTTTGTTATAGTTAACTATATTAGTTTGACTAATTAATGAGGGATAAAAATGTTGATTCGTTACAAAAAATCATTTGAGAAAATTGCAATGGGCTTATTGTCATTTATGCCTAATGAAAAAGACCTGAAGAAGTTGCAGCAAACGATCAAAACTTATGAAAGTGAAGATTGCTGGCAGCTATTTTTGTGGAAAGAAGATGACATCATTGGGCTAGCTGGGGTCATATTTGCTGAGGGAAACAATTTTGAAATACAGCATATATCCGTTAACCCATCCCATCGTCAACAAGGTATCGGAAAAAAGATGGTAACAGCGCTTAAAGAACTGTACCCGGAAAAAACCCTGCTTGGTAATGATGACACTGCTTCATTCATTGAAAAATGCAGCTCAGAACAAATTGATTTAGGCAGTGGATGAAGTCATCCTACTGCCTTTTTTTAAAGGTTAACTCCTACGCTTCACCTCGAGTCAAAAGCCATGCGCTTACTAAAGAGGCTGTTCAAGGCGATTTGTTTTTTTACTGTGAATAGGGAGTGTATTAATTCCTTTTTAGCTTAAGGGCTTTTAGTCGGTCATTAATAACCTCACTTCTGTCTCTGCTAGAATGGCGGTTTAAGATATCCTCATTTGCCATATCACTTTCTTTGAGCCAGATATAACCCATCCGAATACTCTCCATTTTGCATGTGTTTAATAGTCTTTCATCAGAAATGGGCAGATTAAAACTTTTATAAGGTGTTTCAGCTCTCAAATCTTGCATCTTGGAATCCAGCAGTTTTTCTAAATCCTGTTCATCAAGGCCGAGCCTTGCAGTGTCGGGTTTGGTTTGCTGAAAGATACTCAGCGACTTCTCAAGGGTTCTGATAGCACCTGGGAAATTTCCGCGACGGTGATGATAAGCAGAGACGGCAAGTAATATGAGAGCAACGTATACAGAGTTTTTGTTTCCTTTATCAGTTTCTTTCCAGTATTCCTCTAATAGTTCATGGCATTCAAAATAATCCCGGCTGCCGTGGAAGTGGATTAAATACTCAATATATTGTTGTGGATACATAAAAACCTCCTGCCCTCAGTTTTAACGAGAAAAATATTTGTATTTACAGCTTATCATATGTACAAACATGGCTCAAAGTGCATTTCATCTAATGCCGATGATCTGCTGGCTGTTACAATTATTTATATCAGTAAGTATCCGTATCCAGAATCATTTAAATCACTCTTTAGTATGTTTACTTTTCAGCCAGCTTTCAGGAAGGTAAGAGCTGTGAGGTCTTACCATAAATTTTTTATTGGATAACTTTTATAAATCCTCTATAATGAAAACTTAAGACTCTTAGAATGCTGGTGGGAAATGATGCAATACAATGTGAAGTTTGATGCTTTTGAAGGACCGCTGGACTTGCTGCTTCATCTTATTAATCGTCTTGAGATAGACATTTATGATATACCGGTGGCTAACATTACCGAGCAATATTTACTATACATACATACAATGAAAGACCTGCAGCTGGATGTGGCAAGCGAATATTTGGTCATGGCTGCGACTCTCCTTGCGATCAAAAGCAAAATGCTGCTGCCTAAACAAGAAGAAGACCAGTTTGATGAAAGCTTTGATTTTGAATCCGAAGAGGATGACCCTCGAAATGAATTAGTTGAACGGCTCATTGAATATAAAAAATATAAGGAAGCTGCAACTGACTTGAGGACAATGGAGGAAGAACGAGGATTAATGTATACGAAGCCTCCGAGCGATCTTTCTGATTACAGCCGTGAAGCCGCATTGGATCTTGGAAATATGGATATATCTCTGTATGATATGCTTGGGGCCTTTCAAAAGCTTTTAAGAAGGAAAAAGTTACAGCGGCCAGTGTCAACAAAAATTAGCCGGCAGGAAATTTCGATTGAAAAGCGAATGGCTGAAATTCTTGAATTGCTGGGCCGGTTTAATCATCGTAAAAGCTTTTACGAACTTTTTCCTGTTCCTGAGAAGGAGCATATAGTGGTTACGTTTCTTGCGATTTTAGAGCTAATGAAGCGAAAAGAAATCAGCATCGACCAAGAAAGCAATTTTGCCGAAATATTCGTATCCTCGAAAGGAGCGGAACTACTTGGAAATCATTAATTGGAAAGGAATTCTGGAAAGCCTTCTTTTTGCTGCAGGTGATGAAGGGCTCTCCTTAAAACAAATATCCGGTGTTCTCGAAGTGGACGAGTTAAGAGCAAACGAATTTATCTCTGATTTACAGGAGGAGTTTGAGTCCAGCAATAGAGGGGTAACAATTGTCCATCTTGCTGGAGTTTATCAGCTTGTGACTAAAAAAGAATTTGCTCCTTACTTAAAAAAACTTGTAGAATCACCGGGCGCTGCACATTTATCCCAGGCCGCTCTTGAAACGCTGGCGATAGTAGCCTATAAACAACCTATCACCAGAACAGAAATTGAAGAAATTCGCGGAGTAAAAACAGAACGGCCAATACACACCTTAGTTTCCCGGGCACTGATTAAAGAGGTAGGCAGAGCTGAAGGAACCGGGCGAGCTTATTTATATGGGACGACAAAAGAATTTTTGGATTACTTCGGATTGAAGAATATTAAAGAACTTCCTCCACTTCCAGAAAAAGTAGAGGACGATCCAACAGAGGAAGATGCGGATTTGTTTTTTGAAAAATTCCAAGAATCAGTTGATTTGTAAGCAACACGGCTGAAAATATGATAAAATAAATTAACTATTTTAAATGCTTCAGAGAATGAAGCGAATTTTTTCTTCTTAATAATATATTTAATCAAGGTTATTCCCTTGTAAAAATCCGGAGGGGCTAAGATTGAAAATTATTCGTTCTAATGGCTATGAGCTGGAAAAAGAGAAGTCCAATACCTCAGAGGATTTTTTTAATCGGAGTGAGGTAACGTTTGCTGAGAATGGACAAGAAAAAACATTGCATGTTTTATATGTCCGCTTCTTTGAAGAACAGATGCAAAACTTCACACCTTATGAACAAGATCCAATTTTCAAAGCTAACTCACGTGAAGTCTTCTTCAGGGATATAGTTGCGCTAGTTTGTTTATTGAAAAATCCGGGTTTCCGCCACCGGAAACGTGTTTACATTAATTCACAGCAGGATTTTGCGGAAGTTTTCAGTGGCATTAATTATGAAAAGGTAACTGAAGTATTAATGTCGATAGAAAGTGGGCAGCCATATGAACTTCAATCTGCTTTGGAGTTTATTATTCAGCCAACTTAAATTTTCGGAGGTGTACAGTGGGAAATACGATTGTTCATTCACAGCTTAAAGATGTTAAAGATTTTCTTAGCAATACGGTTCTAAAACTAGAGGATTTTCTTAATGAAACTACGCTCAGCAGCATGGAGCAGGAAATTCAAGGCAGCGAAGATTATAATAAGACAATTTTGTCTAATCTTCGTAAACTGCTTGTTTCTTGCGAAGAAGGCCTTGAAGCTTGTAAAGTTGTCCTTCAAGGTGATCCATTTTCCAAACCTGCTGCGGAAAAAACCCTTTTCGGAATATATTACCATTGTATAGAAGAGTTTTTTTCTCCTAGAAGTGACGTTTGGTATGAAGACAGCCGTTCCGCCTATACAGGAAAAAACTCAATTAAATTCAGGCAAGGTGTTACTAAGGGTGTAGGCAGTCTTATGGCTGGACTTGAAGGTGAGTTTCAAAGAATCAGGGAAGAACTTGAATATTATGAAACAGATTACCGTACTAAAATATTACATTCTAAATAAAGTATTAAAAAAGAGAGCAGCCGTGAACTGCCCCTATTGTTGTAGGGCGGTTCACTAAAGCACTCTTTTTTTTTACGTGGAATCCAAGATTGATGATTTGTTCTTTTCAATCCTGCTAATTCATTCAAGATTTGCATTTTCGCAGCATAGGTATGGTACAAGCAGATTTGAAATTGGAGGATGAAATGATGAGCAAGTTTGAGGAATATTTTAAGGAAGTAGGTCAATGGAACGAAAGATGGAAAAAGTTTTTGGAGGCTGAAGAAATTTCTAAGTCTGAAAGTGTATGGGACAATCTCGACCGGTTTACTGACATAGTAGAAAATCTTTCTTCGACTGTAGATGAGAAAGCCCTCGTTAACCTTCAATTGGAAGTCGAAACACTGCACAATGAAATGGAGAATTATTTTTCTTCAAGGCAACAAGTTGGCTCGATATGGATAAACGAACCAGCCGTTCCGCTTGGACAACATAAGCTTCCTCCATTGGCTTACCCATATGAATCTTTAGAGCCGTTCATATCTTCCGAAATCATGAAACTCCATCATCAGAAACATCATCAAACGTATGTCGATGGCCTGAACCAAGCGGAAGAGAACCTTAAAAAAGCAAGGGAAAATGGGGATTATAGTTTGTTAAATCATTGGACTAAAGAACTTGCTTTTCACGGATCGGGCCATTATTTACATACAGTTTTTTGGGAAAACATGAGTCCAAAAGGAGGAGGAAAGCCGGAAGGAAAGCTGATTAATATGATAGATAGTTACTTTGGCAGCTTTGAAGTGTTTAAAAAGCATTTTACTGAAGCGGGCAGTCAGTTACGAGGGGCAGGCTGGGCACTTCTTGTCTGGTCTCCTCGTTCTCGCCATTTAGAAATCCTCCAATCCGAAAGCCATATGATCTATACACAATGGGATACCACACCACTCTTAGTTTTAGATGTTTGGGAGCATGCTTACTATCCCCAATATAAGAATAATAGAAGAGCGTATGCAGAAAATTGGTGGCAGGTTGTCAATTGGCGTGATGTAGAAAAACGTCTTGAACGAGCTTCTGAAATAAAGTGGCCCCCTTATTAACAGAAGTTTGTTATTAGCCAATCTGGACAGTAGAAAATAAGTTCGAGTCATATTGGACCTTGTCCTGCATAAACTTGTACAAACCCATAAAGGAGACGAGGTTTGTTCAATGATTAGAAAATGGATTATTTTGGCTTTGGCTGCGGTCCTGCTTTTTATGAATACCCCGCAAAAAACCGAGGCAGTTTCTGTGAGTGCCCAAAGCGCTATTTTAATTGAGCAGGATTCCGGCAGGGTTATTTATGAGAAAGACGCCCATACTGTCCGGAGAATTGCAAGTATAACAAAAATTATGACTGCAATTCTTGCCATAGAATCTGGGAAGTTAGACAGACAGGTAAAGGTAAGTGAAAATGCAGCTCGGACAGAAGGTTCCGCGATCTACTTAAAGCCAGGAGAAAAAATTAAACTAGAAGACCTTACATATGGCTTGATGCTAAGGTCTGGTAACGACTCAGCTGCTGCCATTGCTGAATATGTTGGCGGGAGCCTGGATGGCTTTGCTTATCTTATGAACCAAAAAGCAGAAGAGATTGGGATGAAAAACACTCATTTTGCTAATCCCCACGGGTTGGACGACCATGAAAACCACCATTCTACAGCTTATGACATGGCCATATTAACAAGATATGCAATGAATAACGAAATCTATAGAAAAATTGCAGGTACAAAAGTTCACCGCGCTCCAAATCCCAATGAATCTTGGGAAAGAGTGTGGCATAACAAAAACAGGCTGTTAACAGATCTCTATGAATATTGTACTGGAGGAAAAACAGGTTATACAAAGAGGGCTAAAAGAACACTGGTAACAACAGCATCAAAAAAAGGCTTAGATTTAATTGCAGTGACGCTCAATGGCCCTGATGATTGGAATGACCATATACAAATGTATGAATCTACTTTTGGTTACTATAAATTAGTGGAGGTATTACCAGAGGGTAAAATCGAGGGAGTAAAAAGCAAAGTTTACAAAAACAAGCTGTATCTGGAGCACCCAGTATACTACCCAGTAACCAAAAAGGAAGAAAAACTGCTAAATGTTAAATATCAGCTTCTAAAACCCCGAAAAGAATGGAAGGACAGTACACAGGTACCAAATATAGTTGGTAAAGCTATTATATATTTTGATGAAAAACCGGTTAAAGAGCTGCCTGTCCATTTTGAAAAAACAGAAAAGAAAGAAGAGAATTCCTTCTTTAAGCTTTTCAAAAGTATCTTTACATCTATTATAGGCCTGGACAAAAATGGTTAATTACATTTGGGTAAGCATGACGGTAATAGGCCTTGTTTTTGCTGCAGTAAATGGAACGATGGCAGAGGTTAACGAAGCTATTTTCACGGGTGCTAAAGAAGCTGTTACCCTTTGTATCGGTTTAATAAGTATTTTGGTATTCTGGCTTGGAATGATGAAAATCGCAGAAGAAGCTGGCTTATTGGCTAAATTATCTCAATTATGCCGTCCTCTTGTTAAAGGCTTGTTCCCAGAAGTTCCAAAAGATCATCCTGCAATGGGATATATTCTTTCTAACATGGTTGCCAATATGTTTGGGCTCGGGAATGCGGCTACCCCGTTAGGCATTAAGGCGATGGAGGAATTAAAGCGGCTTAACGGAGGAAAGGATTCGGCAAGCCGATCAATGATTACTTTTCTGGCCATTAATACGTCCAGCCTGACACTTATTCCAACTACTGTGATTGCTATTCGAATGAATTACAATTCAGCCTCTCCAACCGATATAGTTGGCCCGACCATTATTGCTACCCTTTGCTCCACTATTGGGGCGATCATGATTGATCGATATTTCTATTATAGAAGAAGTCGTAAAGGATGAGTCCCGATGCAAATGATTTCTGCAATATCTCTATGGTTCATCCCTGTACTGATTGGGTTTGTATTGATATATGGAACAATAAAACAAGTCCCAACCTATGAAAGTTTTGTAGAGGGCGGCAGGGAAGGAATAAAAATTGCTGTATCTATTATCCCCTTCCTAATTGGCATGATGGTCGCAATATCAGTCTTCAGAGCCTCGGGAGCACTAGATTTTTTAATGGATTTCATTAGGCCAGGAATGGAAATGGTTGGGATACCACCTGAAATCGTACCGCTCGCCATTATTCGGCCGATCTCAGGGACGGCAGCTCTTGGAATGACAAGTGATATAATTGGTGTTTATGGCCCTGATTCATTCATTGGCAGACTTGCTGCAGTCTTACAGGGTAGCACGGATACCACGTTTTATGTGCTCACGGTTTACTTCGGTGCAGTAGGTATAAAAAAAATGGGAGATGCGCTGAAAGTAGGCCTGTTAGCTGATTTAGTTGGGATTGTGGCAGCCATAGTTGTAGTAACAGTTGTATTTAGTTAAACTAAGGTTCCAGAAATGGGGCCTTTTTTTGTTTGTTCTTGCGCCCTTGCTTTGAAATTCGGACAACTTATGTCATAATTCAGTATGGTAGAATCACAAAAATATTCGAATTAACATTAAAATATCAATTATAGAGGTGACCTCATGGAAAGACTCCAAAAAGTAATCGCGCACGCTGGAATAGCTTCAAGAAGGAAAGCAGAGGAACTTATACAAGAAGGCAAGGTAAAAGTAAACGGAAAAGTGGTCAAAGAGCTGGGAATAAAGGTTACGCCATCTGACCGTGTTGAGGTTGAAGGGATACAAATTGAGCGGGAAGAACCAGTTTATTTTGTATTTTATAAACCGCGTGGCGTCATTTCAAGTGTTAATGACGAGAAAGGGCGAAGAGTAGTTACTGACTACTTTGAATTTATTAAAGAAAGGATTTATCCAGTAGGCAGACTTGATTACGATACTTCAGGATTGCTTCTTTTAACAAACGACGGGGAATTTGCAAATGAACTTATGCACCCACGGAGTGGGGTGGAGAAGGTCTATGTAGTGAAAACAAAAGGAATACCTTCGCGTGAAAAACTTAAAGAACTTGACCGGGGAATCCGCCTTGAGGATGGGAAAACTGCACCTGCAAGAACCAAAATGCTATCAATGGATAAGAAAAAGGACTCTTCCATTATTGAGATAACTATTCGTGAAGGCCGAAATCGACAGGTTCGCAGAATGTTTGAAGCCATCGGACATCAAGTAGTAAAGCTTAAACGTGAGAGATACGGAACATTGAATTTGGGAGGCTTAAAACCAGGGGAAATTAGGGAACTAACGCCTCATGAAGTTAAGCAGCTTAGAACTCTTGCCATGAAACACCAGTGAAAAGTCATAGAACGTTCACAGTTATTCAAGTAAACAACGTGACCGTATTGTAAAATGATATAATAGTAATCCGTATGGGGTGGAGGATTTTAAAATGAAAAAACGGCGTACAGTAATCAGAACGGTCATTCTGCTTGTTTTAGGGGGAGCCGTTGCCTATACGCTTTATGCCAACTTGACAAAAGATAACATACAAAAAGTTGAAATTGGCAAAATGGCACCTGATTTCGTCCTTGTTGATAGGGAAGGCGAACAGCAGAGATTATCCGATTATAGAGGCGAAGGTGTGTTTTTGAATTTTTGGGCAACTTGGTGCAAACCATGTGAGAGAGAATTTCCTTATATGGAAACACAATATCAAAGGTATAAAGATCAGGGTGTACATGTTCTCGCTGTAAATGTAAGTGAGTCCGATGTAGCCGTAGATAAGTTTATTGAACGGCATAACCTTACATTTCCAGTAGTTATAGATAAAGACGGGCAGGTTCAAACTGCATACGGAATTAATCCTCTTCCAATTACTTTTTTGGTTAATCCAGATGGGGAAGTAATTAAATCTCATACTGGAGAGTTGACGGAAGACAAGATTCAAGAGTATATGGAGTTAATTAAACCTTAACGTGCATACAGGGAGATTTTGTTATGAATGAAGTTAAGTGTGAATGCGGACATGTAAATCCGCATGGAACAATACTATGTGAATCCTGCGGCAGAATTCTCGATGACAAGGAGAAAGATAAACAGCTCCTTGATATGCGTTACGAGGGAAGTGCCAGAAGGTCGCAAACATATAATAAAACAATTATCGATAAGATTTGGAACTTCTTTTCATCCGTAAAAGTAGGTGTCTGGCTAATAGTGCTGACTCTTGGAGCTTCAGCGTTAGGAACCATTTTGCCGCAAGAAATGTATATCCCTCCGGTCATGCCAGCATCAGAATATTATGAGGATCAGTATGGCTGGGTGGGTAAGCTATATTACGAACTTGGGCTCCATAATATGTACGGTTCCTGGTGGTATCTAATCCTAATTGCGAGTATTGGAGTTTCACTTGTAATCTGTAGTCTGGATCGTGTGGTGCCTCTTTATAGGGCTTTAAAAACGCAGCGTGTTTCAAGACATGAAGGCTATTTAAAGCGCCAAAGGTTGTTCGGGATCTCAGATACAGCCGATGCAGATATGGATTTAGAGAAAATCAAACAAAAGCTGAAAGCTAAACGTTATAATATTAGAGAAGAGAATGGGAATTTATTGGCTGAAAAGGGCCGCTTCTCAAGATGGGGGCCATATGTTAACCATGTTGGTTTAATCATCTTTCTTGTCGGCGGGATGCTTCGGTTTGTGCCGGGTATGTATGTTGATCAAATTCTGTGGGTCCGTGAAGGGGAAACAAAGGTTATTCCTGGGACAGACGGGCAGTATTATTTGACTAATAATGATTTTATTCTAGAAATCTATGATAAAGAAACTGATGATGAAGTTTTTGATGCTGCAATTGACCGGGTTGGAACAGTTGTAAAAAACTATCAAACGAACGCAACACTCTATCAGAAAAAAGGGAATACAATTCCCGGTGAGAAACCTGAGCTTGAGAAGATAAAGGATAAAGAGATACGTGTCAATGAGCCGTTAAAGATTGATGGCTTTGCTTTGTATCAAGTAGATTATAAGCGTGATGAATTGAACAAAATGTTATTTAGGCTTGAAAATAAACAAACTAAAGAATCGTATGGCAATATTACAATTGATTTATTCGACCCGCAAACAGAATTCGACCTTGGAAATGGGTACTATGTTGAAGTGATGAGCTACTTCCCCGATTTTGAGTTTGATGGGGAAGGGGATCCGACTACTAAATCTAGAATCCCAAATAATCCTGCTTTTGTTTTTAACATGGTTACTCCTGAAAATCCGGATGGGGAGGTCAGCTTTGTTGCAATTCAACAGACAATAGAGCCGCTTGGAGATAATGAATACAAAATGGCATTTAATGGAGTAGAAACAAAGGATGTTTCTGCACTTACAGTTCGAAAAGACCTTACGCTATGGATTATCAGTCTTGGTGGAGCTATATTTATGATAGGTGTTATCCAGGGAGCATACTGGAACCATCGCCGTCTTTGGATTCGAAAAATGGACGGACAAATATGGACAGCAGGACATACAAATAAAAACTGGCATGGTCTTAAACGAGAGCTGGAATCAGTCTTTGATGAAACAGGGCTTCCTGCTCCAAAAGACCAGTTGAGCGAAGACAAAAAGGAATAAGGAGAGTAAACTATGGCACAGCTTAGTTCAAATTTATTATATACAGCCTTTGTTTTATATTTGGTTTCAATTGTTTTCTTTAGCGGAGCCATTAAAGCAAAGTCTGCTGATGGGACAAAAATAGCTCCAAGCCGCTCAGCTAAAATTGGAATCTTAATCACTATTATTGGTTTTATAGCACAGGTTGGATATTTTATAACAAGGTGGATAGCTGCAGGACACGCGCCTGTAAGTAATCTATTTGAATTCACTACCTTTTTTGGAATGGCGCTCGTTGGTGCTTTTATAGTGATTTATTTTATCTATCAAACACCATTGTTAGGATTGTTCACCCTTCCAATTGCCGTTTTAATTATTGCCTATGCAAGTATGTTTCCCAGAGAAATTTCACCTTTGATACCAGCATTACAAAGTGATTGGCTTCATATTCACGTTACCACCGCTGCATTAGGCCAAGCGGTACTTTCAATAAGCTTTGCAGCTGCTTTAATCTATTTGGTGAAAGTTATTGATCAAACCAAGTCTGATAAGAAGACCTTTTGGCTAGAAGTGATCATGTATACACTAATTAGCACATTAGGATTCATTATTGTATCAACCGCATTTTCAATGGCTAATTATGAGTCAACGTTTAATTATATTGATAAAAATAATGCTGAAGATCAAATTGAGTTTGCTATGCCTGCAATTGTTGGGCCTAATGAAGGTGAACTGCAGTCAGAAGGAAGCTTCCAGCCTCTTATTGAAATGCCGGCAATCATTAATGCAAAGAAATTAAATACCCTAATCTGGTCTCTTGGATCCGGTCTCCTTTTATATGGTCTATTAAGACTGATCTTTAGGAAAAGGGTTTCTGCGATGCTTCAGCCATTGGTTAAAAATATCAGTGCTGATCTTGTAGATGAAATCAGTTACAGATCTGTATTAATTGGTTTCCCAATTTTTACTCTTGGCGCATTAATTTTTGCAATGATATGGGCTCAGATTGCTTGGACACGATTCTGGGGCTGGGATCCAAAAGAAGTATGGGCACTGATCACTTTCCTATTTTATGCAGCGTTTCTGCATTTGAGGCTGTCAAAAGGCTGGCATGGGGAAAGGTCAGCATGGCTTGCAGTAATTGGATTTGCTATTATGATGTTTAATCTTATAGCTGTCAACCTTGTTATTGCTGGATTGCACTCTTACGCTGGTTCATAAGGCTGTTTTGCTAAGGCCGTCCATTTATGCGGTGAAGGCCTTTTGTATACTCAAAACACTCATTCCTATGCAAGTGAAAAGAAGCAGGTTAAAGGCTCTAATTACATTCGTTATGCTAAAAGTCACAGAAAGCTTTAACTTGAGTATGTAAAATTATTTTCAGGGGGGTTATCCTATGGAAAAAGACGTTAAAGTATTAATTGTAGATGATGAAGAACGAATTAGAAGATTGCTAAAAATGTATTTAGAGCGTGAAAACTACATTATTGAAGAGGCAGCGGACGGAAATGAGGCACTTGCAAAATCATTAGCCAATGATTATGACGTAATATTGCTAGATCTAATGATGCCTGGGAAAGACGGAATTGAAGTATGCCGGGAACTAAGAGAGAAAAAATCTACCCCAGTGATTATGCTTACTGCCAAGGGAGAAGAAGTTAATAGAGTTCAAGGCTTTGAAGTTGGAACTGATGACTATATTGTTAAACCTTTCAGCCCGAGAGAGGTAGTTTTAAGAGTCAAAGCAATGCTGCGCCGCTCGTCGAGTACCAGCTATTTACAGACTGAGACGACAACAAAAGATGTAATCGTTTTTCCACATTTGACTATTGATAACGACGCTCACCGTGTAACTGCCGACGGAAAAGATGTAAGTTTAACACCAAAAGAATACGAACTTTTATACTTTCTTGCCAAAGCTCCAGATAAAGTGTTTGACAGAGAACAATTATTAAAGGAAGTTTGGCACTATGAGTTTTTTGGAGATTTAAGGACCGTAGACACCCATGTTAAGCGGCTTCGTGAGAAACTCAATAAAGTGTCCGAGCTGGCTGCTAAAATGATTGTTACAGTATGGGGGGTAGGATACAAGTTTGAGGTCGTCAATGAATGATGTTTTGGCGTAGTGTAGTTGGTAAGCTATGGATTACTATCCTTTTACTCGTTTCTTTTGTACTTTTTATACTGACCGTTTTGCTTTTAGAGTTCTTTGAAAATTATCATGTTAATGAAACGAGAAGTGATTTAACAAACACAGCTTTAAAAATTTCAAAAATATTATCTGAGCACAATTCAGATGAAATGCCGATCAGTTTGGAAATTACCTGGGAGCTTATTGATGACGTTACAGGGGTGGTGGTAATAGAGGACTATGACACTTATTATTATTCCCCTAATATTCAAGAATCGGGCAGGCTACCTGTATCCTATATACTGAACGACAAACAGCTATCAAGAGTATTTGAGGAGAACCAAACAATAGACAAGGTGTCGTTTTCTCCCTCAGGTGATGGCAATGGAGATACGCAATATTTAATAATCGGCGCCCCAATTCAGAACGGTGAATGGGAAAATGGTGCGGTGTTTGTTTATCAATCTCTAAAGGTAATGAAGGAAACAACACAGCAGACAACGAAATTTATCCTGCTTGCGGCTGGAGTAGCAATTGTATTAACAACTATATTTGCTTTTTTCCTATCAACAAGAATTACTGCTCCGCTTAGGAAAATGAGAGAAGCCGCTTTTGAAGTTGCAAGAGGCAAGTTTGATACGAAGGTACCAATTTTGACGCACGATGAAATTGGCGAGCTGGCAACAGCCTTTAACCAAATGGGACGGCAGCTGAAATTTAACATGAATGCGTTAAGTCAGGAAAAGGAACAGCTAGCTAGTATTTTAAGCAGCATGGCTGATGGAGTCATCACTTTTAACAGAGATGGAACTATATTAATTACCAATCCTCCTGCTGAGCAGTTTCTTAGCTACGGCGATTATGATCAACACAAAAAAGGAGTGAATGAAGCCGATTCACTCCCAGCTGAGTTGATGGAACTGTTCCAGTTATCTGTAAGCACGGAAAAAGAACAGATAGGTGAAATCGCCTTCCAGGGACGCACATGGGTGATTATTGTAAGTCCGCTTTATAACAAAAAGGCTATACGCGGAGCAGTTGCAGTGGTTCGGGATATGACTGAAGAGAGAAAACTCGACAAGCTTCGGGAAGACTTTATTGCTAACGTCTCACATGAACTAAGAACCCCTATATCAATGATGCAGGGCTACAGTGAGGCAATTGTTGATGGAATTGCTGAAACAGATGATGAAAAAAGGGATATGGCTAGAGTTATATATGATGAATCTCTTCGAATGGGAAGGCTCGTAAACGAATTGCTCGACCTTGCTCGTATGGAATCAAGCCATATTTTGCTTTCGGCCGAACCAGTTGAGATTGGTCCCTATATCAATAGGATAATTCATAAATTTCAAGGGTTAGCAAAAGATAATGGTATTGAACTGTATGCTGAGCTTGAAGACAAGGATGAATCCTTTAAATTTGATCCAGATCGAATTGAACAAGTTCTTACAAATTTAATTGATAATGCCATTCGGCATGTTCCTGCAGCTGGGCACGTAACCGTTAAGCAAAGAATGGACGAATGGGGCCTTGTTATCGAGGTTAGTGACACTGGAGAAGGAATACCAGAAGAAGATCTTCCATTTGTTTTTGAAAGATTCTATAAGGCAGATAAGGCTAGAACCCGTGGCCGTGCTGGCACTGGTCTAGGTTTAGCAATTGCTAAAAATATTATCGAAGCCCATAAGGGATACATTTCGGTTAAAAGCAAACTGGGTCAAGGTACGACATTTTCCTTTTTTATTCCACGAAATTTTGATTAATAGCCAGTTTTTTGCCGACTTTTCTTGATTCACAAGAAACATATGGCAAGAGAACTTTAAAGCCCATCCTGCTACAGAGATGGGCTTTTTTCTTTTTTAGGCTAGGGTTAGAGGACAATAGACGATATTTATATGGCTTTGTTAAACTTTCCCTTTGAGCTCCTGCTAACACACTTAGCTTCACGCAAGCATTTCTGTAGTCTCCCATAGAATCCTCGTAAAACAGAGGATTATCCTACAAAATTTTCCTGCAGCAATCCATTCACAGTCTTTCTTTTTCAATCAAAGTGGAATATATTTAAAATATGTAACTTTTTATACATAAAATCCGACTAAATAAATGAACGGGGAGGAAGCAGCCTTATGAACTCCGTTTTTGATGACTTATATGCCAAATATCATCATGACGTGTATCAATTTTTATTTTATATGGTGAAAAATAAGGAATTAGCTGAGGACCTTGTTCAAGAGGTTTATATCCGTGTATTAAAATCTTATGGAAGATTTGAAGGAAAAAGCAGTGAAAAGACTTGGCTTTTTTCCATTGCCCGGAATGTAGCGATCGACCATTTTCGGAAACAAAAGGGTTGGAAGCAGAGAATACTAGAGAAGTTCGACTTCACTACTCAGGATATTAAAGACGATGAACTAATGCCAGAAGAGCTAGCGCTAAGAAATGAAAATACCCAATTCATGTATAAATGTCTCGATCAGTGTACGATAGACCAAAGAATGGTTATTATTCTTCGCTATATTCAAGAACTGACAATTACTGAAACAGCAGAATCCCTTGGATGGACGGAAAGTAAGGTAAAGACAACACAGCATAGGGCTCTTAAGGCACTAAAAAAATTAATGGAAGATAGGATAGAAAAGGAGGGTTTATCTGATGAGGAAGTCAGAGTTGAGCGATAAGCAGCTTGAAGAAATGCTTCGGCAAATGCCAAAGATAAAAGATCAACGTGATCCTCGTGATATTTATCAGAATATTGCTTCCAAAGTAGAAAAAAAGAAACGGGCGGTTTGGCTTTTTCCTGGGCTAGCAGCATCGGCGGCTGCCCTGCTGTTCATCATATTAGCGCCAACTCTTCTGGATTGGAATTTTAGTATGCAAGAAAGCAGCGAACAGAATTCTTCTGCGTATGATACAAGTGAAAATGACCAATCTGCCAACACTATACTTGCAGATACAGATAAAGCAGACTCAGCAAGTATGTTTGAGGCGGCAGGTCAGGAGGAGGAGATCACTTCCCTTGCTGAGGCTAAAGAAGCAAATTTGGGTGTTACAGCAGTTTATGAGGAGGATTTGAATGGAAGCCAAGTTCTTACTTACGCTATCCCTGACCCTAATGCTTTGGTTACCATCCCTGTTAGTGTAGTAGTTCCTGAAGATAAAACTAAAAGTGATTTTGATCAATATAAAGATACGATGGATAGCTTAAGAGAAGAAGAATGGGGACTAGCCGACTTTTACCCACTAAACGCCGAATTAAGCTTTGATCCTTCTATTAAAACGGTTAAAGCAGATCTTCCAAAAGATCATCAATATGGGATAGGATCTGCTAATGAAATTATGTTTTTTTCAGCTATGGAAAAAACCTTCGAAAATTTAAATGTCGAGAAAATAAACCTGTATACAGATGGTAATGACGGCGCGATATTTGGCAATTTTGGAGAAATTAAAGAAATCTCTATAAAGGACCCAGGAAACCAAGCTTATTTCTTCTACTATCTGCCTGACAGCAGTGTCCCTTATCTTGTTCCATTTACGGAGAACTTTAAAACGATTGATGCTGCGTATGATCAAATGACAAAGGATCACGAAACGTCTGGCTTAAGAGCATCGATACCAGCTGGAATTAAAGTCCACGAGCTAAGTGGAGTTGAGGGAGCAACCTTACAGATAACACTTAAAGAAGGAACAGAATTAACAGAAAATATGCTGCATAGTTTTGAGGCTATGCTGCTAACAGCTAAAAGTTTTGGTTTTCAAGCAGTGAAAGTTGTTGGGGCAGAGACAGATACTTTAGGCCCGTTCAACCTTAATGAGGAAATAAAGCTTCCTATTGCTCCTAATAAAAGAGAGATTCGAAATTAAAGGGCCAATGTTTGGCCCTTTTTTAATTGAATGCGATCTAGCTCCAATGTCTAGCCCCTCGAAAGCGATTCCCTCCAGATGTTTAAGCCTCTCCTGCGTTTGTCAAAGCTAAACAGCCGGCTTGCATTTGGTTTGTTTGGGCTGGCCATTAAGGAAAACTGTTAATTGCATGATTTTCGCAGGAACAAGATGTTTTTTTTGCTTGTTCCGAAGAGCTTGTGCTTTAATTCTTTTCTCCGCTGGCTCATTCAATCCGGAAAGATGTCAGCATCAACGGACCGACTGCTTATCTAATCTTTTTCCTTTTTTATGCATAAAAGAGTGAAGACTTTCCACATAATAACAAATGTGCTTTTTGAAGGCCTCTGCCGATGACAGTTTGTTCTATTCTAAAAAGGCTTGTCATAGGGTGGATAGAAGTACAAATGTTAAGGAGGAAAAAAATGAGAGACTACATAAAACGATTCCTGATTGCGGGAATTATGGCTTTTTTTATAAGCTTGCTGTTTCTGGGCGGGAAAAGTATTCAGGCTCAAACTGTTAATATTGAGGAAGTAACTGCTCATTGGATCTGGCCTTCAGATGGGGTAATCACTGATGGATTCGGCACAAGACAGGGTAATCATAAAGGAATTGATATTGCAGCAGAATTTAAATCACCAATTTATTCGGTAGATAATGGTGTGGTTACAAAATCCTATTACTCTTATTCTTATGGACATGTCATATTTATTTCACATGAAAATGGATTTGAAACCGTGTATGCACATTTAAATAAAAGACTTGTAACTGAAGGACAACCTGTTAAGCAAGGAGAAAAAATCGGACAGATGGGGAATACTGGTGATTCATCCGGTGTTCATCTTCACTTTGAGGTTCATCAGAACAAGTGGACCTACGGCAAAGAAAATGCCTTTGATCCTGCTGTAGCTCTGGGAGAGGCAGAAGTAGGGCAATCAGTATACGCAGCAAGTGCAGGACGGGATAGTCGTTCAACAATGGAGGCTGCAGCTGGACTGAAAAGCCAAGACCCTAACATCTACGAACCAACAGACAATAAAACAGAACAGAAGTCTGTAGATGGAATTATTCATACAGTTTCGCCTGGGGAAACGCTTTGGTCTATTTCGCAAAAATACGATTCAACGGTAGAGGTGATTAAAAGCGAGAATGATGTGAAAGGGAGCCAGATTATTCCTGGTCAGCAGCTTTTCGTGAAGAAGAATGATTCCAAACAATATATCGTTTCAGCAGGTGATACTCTCGTTCACATAGCCGCTAAAACAAATACTTCTGTTAAAGAGTTAAAGGCTTTAAATGAACTAAAATCAGACAGGATTCATCCTCAGCAAATCCTGAAAATCTCACAAAATTAAACTGCTTTAATATTAGTTAAAGGTAAATATTAAATTGCATGAGCGATAAGGAAAAGAACTTTAGTGAGCATATGTGACCTAAAGCTGCTCGAAGGCTATGGGCTCCTCGCAAGATACTCATGGAAGCTAGGGTTGCAGAAAACTGGCTAGGGCTGGAGCAGGGTGCAGACAACGCATATTATCCGTAACTTGGAACTCTATAATAGGTAAACATAAAAAAAGCCGGAAATTTTTCCGGCCTTCTGATTAGGAGAGCTATCGTTTTAAAAAGAGTATCTAAGAGGTCCTATCGATCCCTTTAGAGTAAAATCCTATTGATTGAAACAATATCATCCAATTTAGAAAGAATATCAACAATTTTATCATCAACTTGTTTGTCAAATGACAAGACCATGATCGCTTCACCGCCAGCTTCTTTTCTTCCCACCTGCATTGCCGCAATATTAATGCCAAGATCTCCAATTATTTGACCAACACGGCCAATAACACCCGGGCGGTCCATGTGCTGAATATAGAGGAGATTTCCTTCAGGGTGGAAATCGATATTAAAACCATTCAAATTAACAATTCTCGGCCCATAGTTCTCAATATATGTTCCTTGAATTGTAAATACACTGTCCTCGCCTTTAGCAGTTACGGATATGCTGTTTGCGTAACCGTGAGTATTGGAAGAGATTTTCTCTCCAACGGTGATGCCACGTTCTTTAGCAGTGTGCATTGCATTTACTTCATTCACATTAACATCGATTCGATTTCTAAAGAAGCCGGCCAATAATGCTTTTGTTAAGTAGGAAGTTTCTAAATCGGCAACTGTCCCAGAATAAGTAATGCTGAGCTCATTTACCCCTTTTTTGATACATTGGGATAAAATAGAACCCATTTGTTTGCCAAGCTGGTGGAAAGGGCGGATCTTTTGGAATACATCTTTAGAAATAGCTGGAAGGTTGATTGAATTTGATACAGGTTTCTCTTCAAAGTACTCTCTAACCTCGCGTGCTACCTGAGTGGCAACATTTAACTGAGCTTCCCTTGTTGAAGCCCCTAAATGAGGTGTTACGATTACGCTGTCGAGTTTTAGCAGCGGATGGTCACCTGGAGGCTCGACTTCGAAAACATCCAGAGCAGCGCCAGCGACATGGCCCATTTCAATAAACTTAGCGAGTGCTAGCTCATCTATAATTCCGCCTCTGGCACAGTTAAGCAAGTAAACTCCCTTTTTGGTTAAAGGAAGGGTCTGTTCATTAATAAGTCCCCTTGTTTCGTTAGTAAGAGGGGTATGTACAGATATGATGTCAGCCTGTTTTAGAACTGTTTCTAAATCAGAGGATTCTACTCCTAGGTTTTTAGCTCGCTCCTTAGTAAGGAACGGATCAAATACGTTCACGTTCATGCCAAAAACCTTTGCCCTTTTTGCTAATTCTGTCCCAATCCGGCCCATCCCGACAATTCCTAACGTCTTCCCATAAAGTTCTGAGCCAATATACTGGTTGCGTTTCCACTCATAATTCTTTACAGATTGGTGTGCTTGAGGAATGTTTCTCATTAGCGATGCCATCATAGCAAAGGTATGTTCTGCTGTCGAAATCGTATTCCCATCTGGTGCATTTACCACAATAATTCCGCGACGGGTAGCAGCATTAACATCAATGTTGTCGACACCGACACCTGCTCGAGCAATAATTCTCAGACTCGGCATTTTATCTAATAGTTCGTCAGTAACTTTTGTAGCACTTCGAACTAGCAGAGCATCCACTGTGCTCAGGTCGACTTCAGGTGAATCAACTTTCTCTTGGATAATGTTGGCGTTTTTCAGTTCTAAGAGCGGCTGTAGCCCTTCTTTGTTTATGGAATCAGCCACAAGAATTTGATACATAACGATCCCCCTAAAAGATACACTAATTTTCTGATTATTTTACAGGGCGAATATTCATCTGTCAATTTCTATTAAATGTTCATATTTTTATGTAAACGCTTCATTCCTTAATTTAATAACATTAACGAGAAAAAAAGTTTTTTGGACTGGTCTTATGATATCCCAGGCTAATAAATTCTATGTTGCAGTCGTATGATTCGACAATAAATAAACAAAAGATGCGAGTTGTTTTGCTGGCCGACGAAAAGTGTGGGGTGGTCTAATAACAATTTATACGCATGCAAGGTGCTTATAAAGGATACAGACAACAAATAGGATTGGTGATAACTTAAAACAATCGTGGTTTCCAAACAGACAAAAGCCCTTCAGGGTATGAAGGGCTCGAGCCATACGATAAAAATTTATTCGAACTTTAATGCATCGCCATTGAATGGATCATCGGCAACTTTGATGGAGTCAGTAGGGCATCCTTCGAACGCATCCATCATATCGTCTATTAGGACGTCAGGAATTTCTACAATTCCTTCGTTTTCATCGAGTGTAACAAAGGCAATGCCTTCATCGTCGTAATCATAAATATCTGGAGCAGCTGCACCGCAAGCTCCGCAAGCAATACATGTCTCTTTGTCTACAATAGTGTACTTTGCCATGAATATAACCTCCCAGGTATTAAACAATTTACTCGTACGTATCCCTTCCGAACGCGGAAACGTATTCCTCTTACTTATTGTAAAACTGTATGACCAACTTTTCAATAAAAAAAGTAATGAGAATGCTTATCAGAATAGCTTTTGAGAAAGATAGTCATTCAAAAAAGTACAGTCTTACATGCATATTCATGCTAAAATAAAATTAATAGGACAGGTTTAATGCCAATATTATTATTATGATAACAGTGGAGTGTTCATGCATGCATTCCTAATTTTTTATTGAATGGTGATTCTAATGACGATTTCTTATTTTGAAATGATAATCCTTTATTGCCTTAAACAAATAAATGGTGAGAGAACGCTCTCTTCTCTGTATCATCTGTTTCAGGGGAAAAAGTCAGCTCAGACGATCCAGGATGCACATTTGTTTGAGCTTTCGCCTTTCTTCCATTCATTTCCCTCTATTCGCCGGGAAGATCTTACCGAAACAGCTGAGACTCTTGAAAAAATGGATCTTGTGAGCAAACAGCACGAACCTCTTCGATATAGATTAACATCGTCAGGACTAAGGCTTTTAGAAAGTCAGACAGCGAATCCCGAACCAAGGTATTTGCAAGGTTTGAGATATCAACATATGGAAGGTCCATTATGGGAAAGGTTAACACTGCTGATTCAGGTTTGTTCCAACCTTATACATCATCAGAACAGTTATATACCCGTTCAAAGAAGAAAAGAAACAATTGAATGGGTGAAAAGCTTTATCATCAGGCAGTCTAACAGCCGTGAAACTTTGGCAGAAAACCTTTATAGTGAACTAGCTGATTGCTTAGAATCAGAAATAAGGAACGAATTAAGACCCTCTTTTTTTGTAATGAGGTTAACTGGCTATAACAGAATCGGACTTACCTCTCGTCAGGCTGCTGAGAGGGCTGGCGTGGAACTGAGCTACTTTCATCTCCAATTTCTTAATGTACTGCACTTTGTGATCTATAGTATCACCACCCATAAAGAACGTTATCCTTTATTAGCGTCGCTGGTTACAGAGTCAGGGTTTGGAATTTCGATAACAGTGTCGGCTGAAAAAACTTATCAGCTATTGTTAAAGGGTTATACACTGGAGCAGGTCGCTTCTATTAGGAATTTGAAAAAAAGTACAATTGAGGACCATATTGTAGAAATAGCTTTATCTGTAAAGGATTTTGATATTAATCCCTACGTGACTATAGAAAAACAGCAGAGAATTGGGCAGGTTGCAGCAGTGGCTTCCTATCGGAAATTAAAGGATATTCGCGAACAGGCTCCTGATGCCAATTATTTTGAAATTCGTCTTAGCATGGCAAGGCTGGGGGATCAATCATGAACATAAACTTAGAAGCTCTTCTAAAAAAACATTTTCACTATGATACATTTAGAAGCGGACAGAAGGAAGTTGTGCAAACTATCCTAAGTGGGCAGCATGCTCTTGCTATGCTTCCAACTGGAACAGGCAAATCACTTTGTTATCAAATACCAGGATATATCTTTGATGGGCTGGTCGTTATTGTTTCCCCATTGCTTTCTCTGATGCAGGATCAAGTTGAGCAAATGAAAGCAAGAGGAGAGAAAAGAGTGGTTGCCTTAAATTCTTTTCTGACTCCTCATCAAAAAAAAAATGTGCTTTCCAATTTGCAAAGTTATAAATATGTTTTTATTTCGCCCGAAATGCTTAGAATGCCTATAGTTTACGAAAAACTGCAAAGTATAAATATCTCTCTTTTTGTCATAGATGAGGCTCACTGTATTTCACAGTGGGGCTTTGATTTCAGGCCTGATTATTTAAAATTAGGAGAGATCCGTGCTAAGCTTGGAAATCCAATCACTCTTGCCCTCACTGCAACAGCGACAAAAGAAGTTAGAGAGGACATAATTCGTTCATTAAATCTTCAAAGCTGCAATGAAATAATATACTCTGTCGATAGACCGGCTATTTCAATGTCTTTTGAACATACCGAAACTTTTCAGGACAAATCAAACCGCATACAGGAGTTAATTCAGGATTTAGAAGGACCGGGCATAATTTATTTCTCCAGTAAAAAGGTTGCAGAACAAACAGCAAGCATGCTGAGATCTCATGGTAATAGCAGGGTGATGGCTTATCATGGAGGCCTTGAGCAGGAAGACAGAATTTTAATTCAGCAGCAATTTTTATATGGCCAACTTGATGTTATTTGTGCAACAAGTGCATTTGGAATGGGAATAAACAAGGAAAACGTCCGTTATGTTATTCATTTTCACATGCCGATGCAGCTGGAGTCATATCTTCAGGAAATTGGCAGAGCTGGAAGAGATGGAAACAAGAGTTTGGCGATTTTGCTTTATTCTACAGGTGATGAACAGCTTGCTTATCAGCTTGCGGAAAAGGAACTTCCAGACCCGTTTCAGATTGACCGTCTTATTGAATGGCTAGCCCCTGATTTTGATTTAAGTGTGCATGAGTCTAAGAAAGAGGAAATCATGCATTACTGCGGTCTAACAGATACACAGTGGAGAGTCGCCTCAAAGCTGATGGAAGACTTATCCTGCAGTACAGCTGATGAATATAAAAAGAAAATAAAAACTTTTATCGAGCAAAGATTAGAACTTAAAAAAACTAAAATCAGAAAGATGCTTCATTTGGTCCAGCTAACCAGTTGCAAGCGTGAGTATGTTTTGAACTATTTTGCTGAATCTGCTTTAAAACCTCCTGAAGACTGCTGCAGTTCGTGCGGGATAAATACCGATTCTTTTTTGAAAAAGAATTCCCAACCGGAGAAAAGCAATGTTAATAATTTTGATTGGAAAAAGGAATTGAAACAGATATTACTAAACTAGGTGAGCTGACAAGATGAAAAATAAGTATACAGAATTAATTAACCAGCTTTCGGACAGGGAATTACTTTTCCACCTCTATGCAACTCAGGTTTTGCTTGTGGTGCTTTCGCTTATTTTTGGCTTTTTCTTGTTTAATGACTTTACCGAATTCCTGCAATTATTTAATTGGAACGATATTAACATACTATTGATTGGTGGATCGGCAGCGCTTTTAATCGTAGCGACGGATCTATTCTTAATGAAGGTCTTGCCGGAAAAAAGTTATGATGATGGCGGCTTAAATAAAAGGATCTTTAGCAATAAAAAGATTCTTCATATCGCTTTTATTGCTGCTATTGTCGCACTGGGAGAAGAAATATTTTTTCGTGGCGTAATCCAAACCCACTTTGGATTACTAATCTCCAGCACGATTTTCGCTCTGGTCCATTACCGCTACCTATTTAACTGGTTTTTATTTTTAAATATCATTCTTTTGAGCTTTTTTATTGGATTTATCTATCTTTGGACGGAAAATTTATCAGTGACAATCTTTATGCATTTTTTGATAGATTTCCTTTTAGGAGTATATATAAAATATAAAACTCCGGAACGGGAGGAGATGCTGAATGAATAAGGAAACTCCTTATCGAGACCAAGCTGAACGCTTAAGGAAGAAGATTGACAGGCCCAAATTAGCAGAGGATGAAAATTCAGGCACCCTTCCGCCCAGAAGTGAGGTTCATCAACAAAAAGTACCCAAAACTAAATTAAAATTGAAATATCCTGTGATTAGGCTGCTTGTGCTATTCTTTATCTTACTGCCATTAACGATTTTCAGTATCTACTCCTATCTTGACGCGGATACTGGAAATAGTGCTTTAGATTCTATTGCCGGGGAGCGAAAAGGTTTTGAGATGGTTAATTTAATAGAGAAGACCGCCCCCCCTGTGGATAAAGAAGAACAGAAAGTAAACGACACTGCTGAAACTGGTGGTAACAGGGCTGAACCTGTAATTGCCCCCCTTGCGGATAATTCTGAAGAAGGAAATAAGAACACTCCTTCTTCCTCCGTTTCAACTGGTGAAGCGGTAAAGGCTCCTGCTGCTGTTAAGGAACCCAGCCGGGAACAGCAGCAACCGGAAATAGACGAAACTGAAGGCGAACCCGCGGAGCCTTTAGCAGATGATCAGGTTGTGTATCACACGGTACAGGCCAAAGAAACTCTCTACCGCGTTGCTATGAAATATTATAAATCCCAAGAGGGAATAGAGATTATTAAACAGGCGAATTCTATTAAAGATAATGAAATTTGGGTCGGCCAGGTGTTAACGATTCCTTTATAATGATACAAGCAGAGACCAGTTGGAATATTGCTGGTCTCTTTTAAAATAGCAGTTCATGATTAAATTGATAAGGTTACTAAGACCCTGAATCAAACTAATTTTTGCAGACAAGCAGGCTTATATCTTAAATATCATATCCTTTCGGACAGGTTCATATAATGGTTTTAGAGGAGGAGGAAGCCATGGAACCGTCTATATTAATGCTTGATGAACGGACTGATCAAACTGCAAAAAAGATGCTAGATAATGTAGTGAAAAGAAAAAGGAAATTTGAAAATTTGAAAAGCAGACATATTCTTGTCATGTGCTTAACAATGGCATTTGCCTTCTTTTTCTTCCTTTATTTATTTTTGACAGTGGTTCAGCCTTATTCCTATTCATTTGCGCAAATGTTTACAGCATTCGTCAGTGATAGTGTAAATTTATACTTGCTTGTAATAGTGGTGGGCACATTTGGTTGGATGAATTTACTTAGGGAAAAGAGAGAAAAGGCGGAAAAAGAGTATCACGCTTTACGGTGTGAAATAATTGATAAAAGCAAAGATCTTTGGAAAAAGGAAGATGAATGGAAAAGCCGCCATTTGGTGTTTGAATTAATGAACACCAAATATGACATAAACCTCTATCATGAGAATAAATAATATATGATTTATTCGTCAAAAGGATAAACCAATAAATTGTAGCTTCTAGTCTTCCGAAATTTATCAATAGAAATAACTTTTCACCCTTCTACACTAAGGAGGTTTTTTCACCCGCTGTTGAATCTATTGTAATGTAAAATTAATTTGGACTGAGGTGTGAAAAATGTTTGTGAAAAGTATAATGATACCTAATTATTCGTGCGTTAAAGTTGAGTATAATGAAACATTGCAAGAAGCGCTGGAAAGGCTTGAAGCCCATCAAATAGATGGAATGCCAGTTTTAAAGGCTGACCAGTATGCTGGAGTGGTAACCAGGAATGCAATATATGAACAATTTTTTAAAAGTGGGCAGAACCAAGAAGAGTTTTTAAAAAATACGCAAGCACAGGATGTTGCTGTTTACCAGGAAAAGTATTTACAGGGAAATGAAATTTTTGAATCTACCTTGATTGAACTAAAGGATTTTCCGCTTCTAGCAGTAGTAGATGAGAATCGAGTCTTTAAAGGTGTGGTTACTCGCAGCGACGTACTCGATCAGTTTCAAAGTGCATTTGGAATGAACCGAAAAGGAGTCAGGATTGCGTTCACTTCAATAGAGCTCGAAGGAAGAATCGCGAGGCTGTCAGAAATTGCCCACCACTTCCATGAACATATAATATCATTGGTTACTTTTGATGAAACAGATAAACTAGTCCGAAGAATCGTCATGAAAATCGAAAAGAAAGATAATATTAACAAATTTGTGCAAAAACTCGAAGATTCAGGATTTCGTATATTGGATATTTACGAAGATTGATTTTCGAATATAGGAAAAAAACTTAAACCCTTTCATACATTGGTATGGGAGGGTTTTTATGCTTAAATATTTGATTCAGCTGATTACAGGTTTTGTTAGTGGGTATTTGTTTATTCAATGGGTTCCTATACCTCTTCCTTTTGTCTTCTCAGAGCTTGTAGTGGAATTTGTATTAGACCCGCTTGAATTCTTTGCAGCTGCGTTGGCATTCATTTTAGGAGTTACATCTCTAGGCAGCATCATCGAAGATGGCTTTGACCATACAGTAAAATTCTTCAAAGGAAAACGAACCTCTTTTTTAGGGGTGATCGTTCTAGTATTAACTTTGATTGGCTTTTATTTCTTATTTAACGAAGGGTTTTGGCAAACATCTATATTTTTCGGTTTTTCTTGCTTATATGGTATGATCTCAGTAGATAAAGCAGCAAGGAATTGACTTCAGTATTTTTTACATTAGATTGAAAAGGATTTGATAACGGCCAATGGTCATTTTTTTATTGGTTTTTTTAGGAATTGCAGTTGGAATGTTAGTACATATGTATAAAGAAGCACAAACAGACCGAGTCATAATTAATAAACTTTTCTTTTCGGATTTTCCAAAAAGCTTTGGCGAAGTCACTATTTTCTTTATCTCGGATATCCATCATCGAAAAGTTTCGCAGCAAATCATTGAACAGGTTAAGGGTAAGGCGGATCTAATTGTTATTGGTGGCGACTTGGCTGAAAAAGGAGTTTCCATGTCCAGAATAAAGGAAAATCTTCTCAAATTAAAAGATTTAGGGCCCGTTTATTTTGTTTGGGGAAACAATGATTACGAAACAGATTCCCATGAACTTGACGCACTCTTATTAGATTTGGGAATTAAAATATTGGATAACACGGCAGTTAAATTTGAATCTGATTCTGGTGAGGAACTCGTCATGCTTGGCGTTGATGATGTGGGGCTTGAAAGGGACAGACTTGATTTGGCATTAGCGGATGCTGGAGACAATGGTTTCAGAGTGTTAATCAGTCATAATCCAGTTATTTTTAAAAAAATAGACCAGAATAATCGGATCCGGCTTGTAATTAGCGGTCATACTCATGGAGGCCAAATCCGTATATTTGGATTTGGTCCATATGAACTTGGAGGAATAAAAGAACATGGAAATACAACTGTACTGACGAGTAATGGATATGGCACGACAAAAATACCCTTAAGACTTGGAGCTCCGGCTCAAACCCATCTAATCACGCTCAGTCATTCTGAGCGAAGAGAAAGCTGATACGGTGAAACATGGGATAGAAATAAGGAAGCTTTACAAGTGGATTACTGCGCATCGTTTAAACAAATTAACTCACCATCCTGCGAATCATTCATAAACTAAAATAAGAGTTTTGTTCACGGCAGGGGGCATTATGATGCGCTTAGAGCGGATAAATTTCAATAAAATAAAGGTTTTTTTAACAATTGACGATCTATCGGATAGAGGGCTGACAAAAGAAGATATCTGGAAAGATTCAATGAAGTGGCACCAATTATTTTACGACATGCTTATTGAGGCAAGCGAAGAGTTTGATTTTGAAATTTTAGGGTCTGTTACAGTTGAAATATTTTCCCTTCAAGGACAGGGAATGGTTATGATTGTAACCATGCAAGAACATGAGGAAGAAGATGAACCATTTGATGACGGGTTCATTGAAATGCAGGTTACTGTAGAAGGGTCTGAGGATATCCTTTTTGAGTTTCACAATATTGAGGATGTCATTCAATTATCTAAAAGGCTAAAGGAAAGCGATATTTACGGCGGATCCCTATACTGCATGAATGATACTTACTATTTTTACTTTGAGGAACCATCTGCAGATGAAATGAACAAAACGGTATCCATTCTTGCTGAGTTTGGCAATCCTTCATTAATGAGTATTCACAGGATTTTAGAGTATGGAAAAGTAATTATTAAAGAAAAAGCGGTCGAAACCCTAGTTCATTTCTTTTTTTAATGAGCGGGTTCACCGCTTTTTTTTTGGAGATTTCTCTAATGAATGATTTTCGAGAGTGAATTTAACTATGAATGGAATTTGTACGTTTCTTTTTAAATTGTAGGGGAAAATAAAAAATAAGATTTCGCGGCATGAAATTTTATGCCGTTCTTGACAGCGTTTTCATTTAATGTTCTTAAAATGCAGAAAAGTGCCTTTTATTCTTGCATATAACAGACAAAGGTGTATACTATGTCTTGAAAGCAGACAACTATCCGCAAAAGTGATTTTAGGAGGTTTGTAAATGGTTGCCGAAAACGGTAATGAAAAACCACATACAGAAGATAAACATGATGTACTGAAATCTACACAAACGGTGATTCACAGAGCTTTAGAAAAGCTAGGTTATCCCGAAGAGGTATTTGAACTATTAAAAGAGCCAATTCGAATGATGACAGTAAAAATGCCGGTGAGGATGGATGATGGTTCTGTAAGAATCTTCACTGGTTTTCGTGCACAGCATAATGATGCAGTTGGTCCTACAAAGGGCGGCATACGTTTTCATCCACATGTAACTGAAAAAGAGGTAAAAGCCCTTTCTATATGGATGAGTTTAAAATGCGGTATCGTTGATCTGCCTTATGGAGGCGGTAAAGGGGGCATAATTTGTGATCCGCGGGATATGTCGTTCAGGGAACTTGAGAGACTCAGCCGTGGATACGTCCGGGCAATTAGTCAGATTGTTGGACCTACTAAAGATATACCTGCACCAGATGTATTTACCAACTCACAAATTATGGCTTGGATGATGGATGAGTACAGCCGGATTGATGAATTTAATTCACCAGGCTTTATTACAGGTAAGCCACTTGTCCTTGGTGGATCTCACGGAAGAGAATCGGCGACAGCAAAAGGAGTAACTCTTTGTATCAGAGAAGCAGCTAAGAAGAAAGGCATTGAACTAAAGGGTGCAAGAGTTGTCGTTCAGGGATTTGGTAACGCGGGAAGTTACCTGTCGAAATTCATGCATGACGCTGGCGCGAAAATAGTTGGAATTTCCGATGCATACGGAGGTCTCCATGATCCTAATGGGCTCGATATTGATTATCTTCTTGACCGCCGCGACAGTTTTGGAACGGTGACCAAACTCTTTAATAACACAATAAGCAATAAGGAGCTTTTAGAGCTTGATTGTGACATTCTTGTCCCTGCTGCTATTGAAAACCAAATAACTGAGGAAAATGCCCACAACATCCGCGCAAGCATTGTCGTGGAAGCTGCAAACGGCCCTACAACTCTTGAGGCAACTGAAATTCTGACCGACCGCGGCATTTTATTGGTTCCAGATGTTTTAGCATCAGCCGGTGGTGTGACCGTATCTTATTTCGAATGGGTACAAAACAACCAGGGCTACTACTGGACAGAAGAAGAAGTGGAAGAAAAGCTTGAAAAAGTTATGGTAAAGAGTTTTAACAGCATTTATGATACAGCCCAAACCCGCCGTGTTGATATGAGACTCGCTGCATATATGGTTGGTGTAAGAAAGATGGCAGAAGCAAGCCGATTCAGAGGCTGGATATAAATAAAAGCGGAGCCGACTGTCAAGAAACGAGAAAAAATCATAGAAACGAGTCATCTCCGTTGAATCAAATAGAGAAATCTCCTATCATTTACAGGTAGGAGATTTTTTATTTGAGTATTTATATAACGAACTATTAAGACTAAAGGGTAGCATAGGCTAAGGGCAGGGGAAACTGCCGAAGGCTGTGTATTGCCGGTTTTTAAGGAGTGGAATATAAATGGAAAACGCAGAAGTTATTATTGTCGGCGGAGGACCTTGTGGACTATCAGCCGCGATAGCCTTGAAAAAGATAGGGAAAGCACCACTTGTTATAGAAAAGGGAAATATCGTTAATGCAATTTATAATTATCCTACCCACCAGACGTTTTTCAGCAGCAGTGAAAAGCTCTCTATTGGAGAAGTGCCATTTATTACAGAAAATTATAAACCAAAGAGAAACCAAGCTTTAACCTATTATAGAGAAGTGGTTAGAAGGGAGGAGCTCGATATTCGTTCTTATGAGGAAGTAACAAAGGTAAATCGTTTAGACGATGGTGCTTTCTGTGTTTCCACAAGTATTCAGGAATACATAACTCCTTATGTCATAATTGCAACTGGGTATTATGACCACCCTAACTATATTGGTATACCTGGAGAGGAATTAACGAAAGTTTCTCATTACTTTAAAGAAGCCCATCCTCATTTTAATCAGGATGTAGTTGTAATTGGTGGAAAAAATTCTAGTATTGATGCAGCAATTGAGCTCGAAAAGGCAAGGGCAAAGGTAACAGTTCTTTACAGAGGTAGAGAGTATTCCAAAAGCATTAAACCTTGGATATTACCGGAATTTGAATCATTAGTCCGTCACGGAAATATCGCAATGGAGTTTGGTGCTCAGGTTAAACAAATAACCCCCACTACGGTTGTTTATGAAAGAGATGGGCAAGAATTCATTTTAAAAAATGACTTTGTCTATGCAATGACAGGTTATCATCCCGATCATAAGTTCCTTCAGAAAATGGGAGTCGATATTGACTCTGTAACAGGGAGACCGAGCCATAACCTTGACACTATGGAGACAAATGTAAAAGGGATATTTATTGCGGGAGTTCTGGCAGCAGGCAATAACGCTAATGAAATCTTTATTGAAAACGGTCGTTTTCATGGGGGTCAGATTGCCAAGACCATTAAGGATCGAGAAAAATAATAAACTGGGCAGCGAGAGCTTCCCAGTTTATATATCAACTAATTCTTGCTTAAAACTGAAACATTCTTTCTATTTCAGTCATTTCCGTTGTTTCCTCTAGCGCAATTAATAATTTAATCCTCGCTTTTTGGCCATTAAGTCCGTTAGAAAAAATTACTCCATGATCCTTCAATTGTCTTCCGCCACCTTCATAACTGTAAATATCCTGAGCAATACCATTGAAACAGCGTGAAACTAATACAACAGGTATGTTTTGTGCAATAAGACTAATTACTCCTGGAACGGCCGATGGGGGAAGGTTTCCTTGTCCGAGTGCTTCGATGACTACTCCTTCAACTCCTATCTCTTTAATGGCGTATAGGAGCGTAGAATCCATTCCTGCATGAGCTTTGATTAGGACAACTTTCTTATCTGCAGATGAAATCGTATATTTTTCTTTCTTTGCAGGTAAGTGATGAAAAATAACTCCGCGTTTTGTTACGATCCCAATTGGTCCATATTGCGGACTTTGAAAAGTTGATACATCACTTGTATGGGTCTTTGTCACGTTATCAGCCGTATGAATTTCATCGTTTAGGACTACAAGAACCCCTTTTCCAATCGCTTCTAAGCTAGATGCCACCCTTACTGAAGAAATAAAGTTATAAAGCCCGTCCGAACCAATTTCGTTGCTGGATCTCATAGCGCCTGTTACGACAATCGGAACTTCAGATTTCACGGTCAGTTCCAGAAAATAAGCTGTTTCCTCAAGAGTATCAGTTCCATGTGTGATTACTACACCATCAATTAAATTTTTCTCAGTATAGGCATCTATAAGTTTTTTTAATTTCATCATTTCTATAGATGTTATATGAGGAGATGGCCAATTGAAAGGCTCTTCTAAAAAAAAATTTGCAAGGTTTGAGAGCGTAGAAGTTTGTGAAGATAGTGGATTTACTTTTCCAGGGCTGACAGCTCCATTATTATCCTCACTCATTGAAATAGTCCCGCCCGTATGAATGATTAGAATATTCTTTTTCATGCTATATATTTCCCCCTTGTATGCAACTACCGATTAAGATTCTATTTTTTTTCTATAAGTAACATGATACGATGAAGGAAACGAATTGAAAAGAGGACAGCTCATGTTAGGAATAGTTACTGCGGGTATTGCACCCGGGCTGGCTCTATTAAGTTATTTTTATTTAAAAGACCATTATGAGTCAGAACCGTTTTCTATGGTATTTAAGACTTTTCTGTTTGGCGCTCTCCTCGTGTTTCCAATCATGTTTATTCAGTACGTCTTGGAAGCAGAAAATATAATCCAGTCTGATATTGTGACAGCATTCGTAGCCAGCGGGCTGCTTGAGGAATTTTTTAAATGGTTTATATTATTTTATACGGTCTTTCAGCATGTTACCTTTGATGAGCCTTATGATGGAATCGTTTATGGCGCTTCTGTGTCACTGGGATTCGCGACAATGGAAAATGTGTTTTATCTCTTGGGGAATGGGATGGAATACGCCTTGGGCCGAGCCTTATTGCCTGTTTCCAGCCATGCTCTGTTTGGTGTTATTCTTGGCTATTATCTTGGTAAAGCAAAGTTTACTCCCGGCACAAAGTGGAGATGGCTTGTTTTGTCTTTATTGATTCCAGTTTGTCTTCATGGAACCTACAATTATATCTTGATTACCCTTGAACAATGGATTATTTTAATGGTGCCTTTTATGATCTTTCTTTGGTGGCTTGGTTTGAGGAAGGTGAAAAAAGCGAGAATATTAAGTGATAAACATTACGAACAACAGATGTTTAGCAAACCCTTCATTATTGAAAAATGAGGGTTTTTTTCTTTTTATAGGAGATTTTTGTATAAAACTCTTAGACATACAAAAAATAGGGTTAATCTTAAAGGCTAAATTAGGGGGGTACTTACGATGAAGACTAAATCTTTACCGATAAAGTTGTTGATTATAACCGTGATGTGTTTGTGCTTGTTTACAGTAAGCAGCGATGAACAGATTGTCAGTGCTTTCTCCGACCAAGTAATACAGCATGGTGCTGTTGGAGATGATGTTATCGAACTGCAATCACGTCTGCAGTATCTTGGTTTTTACAATAAGAAAATTGACGGAGTGTTTGGCTGGGGCACCTATTGGGCTTTACGGAATTTTCAATATGAATTCGGTCTTCCAATTGACGGTCTCGCGGGCCAAGCAACAAAAGCTAAACTTGTTAAGGCCTCTAAGTACAATAAACAATTCGTAAAAGAACAGGTGCAAAAAGGTAATAATTTTACCCACTATGGCGGAACGGATTTGAAAAAACAACAAAAGCCAGCTGGTGGCGGAGGTGGGGGAACTCCCGCAGGACAAGGGCAGCAAGCGACTCCAAAAAAACCGACGGCCGCAAACGTGCCAAATGGATTTTCACAAAATGATATCCAGTTAATGGCGAATGCTGTCTATGGTGAGGCAAGAGGAGAACCGTATGAAGGCCAAGTAGCAGTGGCCGCCGTTATTATTAATCGTGTAGAGAGTGGTACCTTTCCTAATACTGTCTCAGGAGTGATCTTTGAGCCATTAGCCTTTACTGCAGTGGCTGATGGGCAGATCTGGCTGACTCCAAATGAAAGAGCAAAGGAAGCGGTCATAGATGCATTAAATGGATGGGATCCAACAGGAGAAGCGCTTTATTACTTTAACCCTGCTACCGCAACAAGTAAATGGATTTGGTCTAGGCCACAGATTAAACGGATCGGGAAACATGTATTCTGTGAATAGGGGGGATGTAAAGTGATTAGAAATATTATTATAGGTATATTGGTAATAGGTGTGGCTGGTACAGCCTATTGGGGCTATCAGGAGCATAGAGAAAAGACAGCTGTTTTGATTCATGCAGAAAACTCATATCAGCGTGCTTTTCATGACCTAACATTTCAAGTTGACTTGCTGCATGACAAAATTGGGACTACACTTGCAATGAATTCCCAAAAGTCTCTGTCACCTGCATTGGCTGATGTGTGGAAGATAACATCAGAGGCACATAATGATGTTGGACAATTGCCGCTGACTCTCTTGCCGTTTAATAAAACGGAACAATTTTTGGCTAATGTCGGAAACTTCAGCCACAAAGCAGCGCTACGTGATTTAACAGCTGAGCCGTTATCGGATAAAGAATACCAGACACTAAAGGCTCTTTACACTCAATCTCAAGACATTCAAAATGAATTAAGGCAGGTACAACACTTAGTTTTTAAGAATAATTTAAGATGGATGGATGTAGAATTAGCATTAGCTGCCGGCGATGAAAAAGCCGATAACACTATTATAGACGGTTTTAAAACGGTAGAAAAAACAGTTGAAGGATATTCCGAAACTGAATTCGGGGTCGCTAACCTAAATATGCAAAAAAAGGATGAGAATTTCAAGTATCTTGAAGGCGAGAAGATCACCAAGCGGGAGGCTGTAAACATAGCCAAAAAATATGCTGGCTTAGGTGAAGACAGCGAAGTGAAGGTAACGGAAAATGGTAAGGGTTCTGATTACGGATTTTTTAGTGTAACATTAAAGAACTCGAACGACATAACGGCCAGCATGGATATTACCAAAAAAGGCGGACAGCCAATCTGGTATCTGCTTTCAAGAGATGTAGAAAAACAAGTTATTAGTCTTAATGACGCCAGTAATAAGGCGATCTCTTTTTTGAAGGAAAATGGCTTCGAGAATTTGGACATGTTTGAAAGTGCCCAATATGATAATGTGGGTGTATTCACTTTTGTCACGAATGAAAATGACATAAGGATTTATCCAGACGCCATCAAAGTAAAGGTAGCATTGGATAATGGAAACATTATCGGCGTTTCAGCCAGTGATTATCTAAAATCACACCATACTCGCGAAATTCCTGAACCTGCTATAACAGCAGAGGAGGCACGAGGAGAGGTAAATCCCAATTTGCAAGTCATGGAGCAGCGTCAGGCTATAATCATGAATGAATTAAAAGAAGAGGTACTTTGTCACGAAATATTAGGTACTCTTGGTGATGATACTTATAGAATCTTTATTAATGCCGAGAACGGTATCGAAGAAAAGGTAGAGAAGTTAAAGCAGGCTGAGCAAGTGTATGAAGATGTTGTTTAAAGTGAGTGTCCCAGCTGGGGCACTTTTTTCTTGCTAGCTTGCAGCGCCAAGCCAGTTTTCATTCAGGATAAACTTCCCCGAGTATTTAGCGAGGGGCCATAGGCTTGGAACAGCTCAGGGGATCACTTAAGGAAGCATCTAGAAGTCCTGCTCCTACTGCTAAAGCCGCGTCAAAAGGCTGCAAGCAGCCATTTCAGGTAGATGCCTAGCTGTTGACGTCAAAGAACGACTACATCTTCTCAAGACCTCCAGCGCTTGTCGAAGCTAAACAGTCGGCTTCATATTAAGGACTATCGGGGCTGAACATGGCGCTTTCGCATTTCAGCTATCAAGTTGCGCTTCCCAGAAACGCAGCAAACTTCAGCTCCTCCGGCAGAAGCAAAGAACGCTTCTTAGTCGGAGCTTCCGAAGTACAGGAGGTACAAGTGCCGACGTCGCCACAGGACGTGGCGTATTTAGTCGGCCATTTTGCTCGTTTCTAGACGGTCGGCGCCACAATCATTTTGTCCAGTTGCAGCGCCAAGCCCCTCGAGTCGCTTCGGTCCAGCTGTTGAAGTCAAAGAACGACTTCACCTGCTGGCCCTCCAGCGCTTTTCGGGGCTGAACATGGCGCTTTCGCATTTCAGCTATTGACCGTTTTTTTTCTTCCATGTAATATTAAAATTGACAGGAATACCCTTATGGGACAATAAGCGAAGGCGTGGTCCGCTATGATAAAAATCGGAGATACCATAATTTTGGAACCGAAACATTCATCATCTGAAAAAGAAAAGTATAAATGTAAACTGCTTGAGAGAAACGAAAGCAGTCTCTTTATAGGTTATCCTGTTGACCTGAGCTCAAACAGAACCGTTTATTTGTTAGAGGGCACTCCTTTAACGGCTACCTTTTCATTGGCTGATGGGACACAGTTTCATTTTGAAACTGAAGTCAAGGGAAGAATTAAACAGGCTATTCCATTAATACATCTCTCCTATCCTGGCAAGGAACATACAATTAAAATTCAAAGAAGACAATATGTCAGGGTTGAAACTTCTGTTGATGTTGCAGTTCATGCTGAAGATGTCTCTTTTCCGCCATTTACTACAGTAACAGATGATATAAGCGCAGGAGGCGCTGCTTTGCTTATAGGTAAAAATATCAACCTAAAGCCTGGTATGATTATAGATTGCTGGTTTGTTCTACCAATGCAAAATGGGGAATTCCATTATAGACTGCTGAAAAGTAAGGTTATCAGATCAATAGACGCTAACCAAATTAAAAATAAAGTATCATTGCAATTTATAGCTGCAACGGGAACAGACAGACAGCTTTTGCTTAGGTTCTGTTTTGAAAGGCAGCTTGCAGCTAAGAAAAGAGGTCTTTCTGTTTAGCGTTAGGCATAATTTCGGTTGAAACTACCAATAATAAAGGTAAAACTGAAATTAGGAGTAGTTATGAAAACGTTCGAAAGAATTTTATTGAAAGCTGCAGTTATTCAATTTATCATTTTGTTGCTCACTCAGGTTTTTTTTCACAGACTGAATGCACTTCCTGAACTTAAAGAGATAACTCAGTATGAAGGCGTGAGTGAAAATAATTTTTCTGAAATACTTGAGACAATTGGAAATACAAGATAAGCAGTGAAGAACCTGCTTATTTTTTTTGTGTGTTAAAACAAATACTAAATATTACACAGCTTCTGTTTTGGGACTTTACGTAAAGCAAAAATACAACGATAAAGATAAAAAATATCGTGATTACAAAGAGAGTATTGTAGTTTGTTGTGGTAAAATAATGGAGTGAAATAAAAAGACGTACTATGTGTTTACAGGAGGAATTATGAACAAACGTATTTCAATAGCCATCGATGGTCCGGCTGCAGCAGGTAAAAGTACAGTAGCAAAAATCGTAGCCGAGAAACTTACATACATATATATTGATACAGGTGCCATGTATCGAGCATTGACTTATAAAGCAATTCAGGAAAAGGCAGATATTAATGATGAAAACTCATTAATGAATATCCTGAATGATACAGTGATTGAACTTTTGCCGGGAGATAGCGGGCAACAGGTACTGCTTGATGGAATTTATAGAACTGAGGAAATTAGGACGGACATCGTAACCAACTCCGTGTCCCTAGTTGCCAAGCATCAACAGGTTAGGGAAGAAATGGTCAAGAGGCAGCAGGAGTTTGCTTCCCAAGGCGGCGTAGTAATGGATGGACGGGATATCGGCACCCATGTTCTTCCTAATGCTGAGGTAAAGGTTTTTCTTTTAGCAAGCGTGGAAGAAAGAGCACAAAGAAGGCACACAGAAAACCTTAAAAAGGGTTACAGTTCTAATTTGGCTGTCCTTATGGAAGAAATCGCCCGTCGAGATAAGCTGGATTCTGAACGAGAAATTGCTCCACTGAAAAAAGCAGACGATGCGGTTGAAATTGACACAACATCACTGTCCATTCATCAGGTAGTCGAACGAATCATGGAATTGGCTATAGAAAGGATCGGATAAAAGTGACAATTTATTCTTTTACGAGAGCCATCGTTTACGGGGTACTAAAACCAATTTATCGGTTTGAAGTTATCGGAGAAGAAAACATTCCGGCTCAAGGCGGAGTCTTACTATGCTCAAACCATATAAATAATCTTGATCCGCCAGTGGTCGGGATATTGCTTCCGCGGCCAATCCACTTTATGGCGAAGGAAGAACTTTTCTCGATACCTGTACTAGGAAAATTCGTCCCTCACTTAAATGCTTTTCCTGTTAAACGAGGAATGAGCGACAGAGAAGCCTTAAGAAAAGGTCTCAACATTTTAAAGGAAGGAAAGGTTTTAGGACTCTTTCCAGAGGGAACAAGAAGTAAAACAGGAGAAATCGGGAAAGGATTGGCGGGTGCAGGCTTCTTTGCGTTAAGGTCGGATGCCCAGGTCGTTCCATGTGCCATTATAGGCCCTTATAAGGCTTTTCGCAGAGTTAAGGTTGTCTATGGAAGACCAATTGATATGCGAAAACTTAGAGAAAATAAATCCTCGGCAGAAGAAGCAACTGAATTAATTATGGATGAAATCCGCAAACTAATACACACACACAAATAATTGTTCTTGCTTGACAAATTGGGCTAATTGTAAGAAGTTAGATGAAAGAGATTTATTTTGAATATTCTATTCTTTTCCCTTGAATTGTTATGTATGTGATGCTTGCATCAATATCAATATATTTGGATCAGTGATTGGATTAAGGAGGAGTACATATGTCAGAAGATATGAATCAAGTAGAAGTAAACAATTTAGCTGTAGGTGACAAGGTTCAAGGCCAAGTTACTAAAGTTGAAGAAAAGCAGGTTCTTGTACACATCGAAAACAGTAAGCTAGACGGAATCATCCCGATTAGTGAACTTTCCAGTCTGCATGTTGAAAAAGCAGGAGATGCTGTTTCTGAGGGTGATACTTTGGATCTTGAAGTTTTAAAGGTAGAAGAAGAAGCGTTGATTCTTTCAAAAAGAAAGGTAGATGCAGAGAAAGCCTGGGATGAACTTCAGCAAAAGTTTGAAAGTGAAGAAGTTTTTGAAGCTGAGGTTAAGGATGTAGTCAAGGGTGGTCTCGTAGTTGATTTGGGTGTCCGGGGATTTGTACCCGCTTCCCTAGTTGAAGCTCATTTTGTTGAAGATTTTTCAGACTACAAAGGCAAAAGTCTTTCTTTTAAAATAGTTGAACTTGATAAGGAAAAAAACCGTCTGATTCTTTCCCATCGTGCTGTTGTAGAACAGGAGCAGGGGCAGCGTAAGTATGATATTCTTGAATCCTTACAGGCAGGTCAAGTCATTGAAGGAACAGTACAAAGGATTACAGATTTTGGTGCATTTGTTGATATTGGCGGAGTTGACGGGCTAGTCCATATTTCTCAACTATCACATGAGCATGTTGCAAAGCCTACTGATGTTGTTCAGGAAGGTCAAAGTGTAACAGTTAAGGTGCTTAGCGTTGATCGTGATAACGAAAGAATTTCTTTATCAATTAAAGAAACTCAGCCTGGACCATGGTCAGATATTCAAGAAAAGGCACCAAAAGGCACTACTCTAACAGGAACTGTAAGACGGTTAGTTTCTTATGGGGCATTCGTTGAAGTATTTCCTGGAGTAGAAGGGCTTGTCCATATTTCACAAATCTCCCATAGTCATATTGGAACTCCTCATGAAGTTTTATCGGAAGGTCAGGAAGTTAAGGTTAAGGTACTTGATGCCAATAAAGATGATCAGCGTTTGTCTTTAAGCATGAAGGAATTTGAAGAAAGAAACGACCAAAACTTTGATTATGAAATGCCTGAAGAGTCAAAAGGGTTTCAGCTTGGTGAGATGATCGGTGATAAATTAAAGAACTTAAAACAATAATGGTGATGAATGTGTCGAGATCAATTCGAAAGTGGGATCATATACGCTTTGCACTTGAAACAGGGCAAGCACGGAACACAGGCTTTGAGGATATTACATTTGTACATCAAAGCCTGCCTAATTCCTCACTGGACTCGGCCGAACTGCATACTAAAATTGGCGAACTTCATTTAAGTTCGCCAATTTTTATCAATGCTATGACGGGCGGAGGCGGGAGAAAAACCTATGATATAAATAGGAACCTTGCTATCGCTGCAAGGGAGACCGGCCTTGGGATTGCTGTAGGTTCTCAGATGTCAGCTATTAAAGACGCAGAGGAAAGGCGAACTTATGAAGTTGTAAGGGAAGAGTTTCCCGATGGAGTCATTCTTGCTAACCTTGGAAGCGAAGCAACTGCATCTCAGGCCCAAGAAGCTATAGAAATGGTAGCTGCCAACGCTATCCAAATCCATTTAAATGTTGTTCAGGAATTGACAATGCCTGAAGGCGACCGTAACTTCAAAGGTGCAATTGATCGAATCGGCATGCTTGTGAGCAGTGTCAATGTACCCGTTATTGTTAAGGAAGTTGGTTTTGGGATGGGTATGGAAACTGTAGCTAAACTCTGCAGAGCCGGTGTTAAAGCAGTTGATGTTGGAGGTTTTGGAGGAACCAACTTTTCAAAAATTGAAAATGAACGACGTGCCCGTTTATTAACATTTTTCGATGAGTGGGGAATTCCGACGGCTGTATCGGTCGCTGAAGCTAAAACTTGCAGCCCTAATCTTCCTATAATTGCATCCGGCGGCATACAGACGAGCATGGAAATTGCTAAGGCATTGGCAATAGGAGCAGATGCTGTAGGGATGGCAGGCTACTTTTTGAAAATTTTAATTGAACAGGGTATTGACGAACTGATCAAGGAAATTAATTTTATAAAAGAAGAGGTTGCTTTTATAATGACAGCCTTAGGTGCCAAACAAATAAGTGATTTACATAATGCTCCTCTGGTGATATCAGGAAAAACACATCATTGGCTTACTCAAAGAGGAATCGACACAGCTGCTTACAGTCAGAGAAGAATCTAAAAAAATAAATAAAAGACAAAAAGCATCGAGAACTTGTTCTCGATGCTTTTTGTCTTTTTTAAAAGATCTTTAACATTGAATACTGTCTAGCTCCAGTGCCTAGTCAGTTTTCCACAAGAGTTGGCTTCCCTAAGTATCTTACGAGGAGCTGATAGGCTTCGAGAAGTTCAAGGTGCCTCGGTGCAGATAGTAAAGTCAAAGAACGACTTCATCTTCTGGCCCTCCAGCACTTGAGTCGGGGCTGTTCAAGGCGCTTGCGCTTTTCTTATTATGAATCTGCAGAAGTGATAAGAGTTCCGAAATCTAAATCAACATGCTATTTTTCCCTATTTGTATTTAAAAGGCTGTAGGCAAACTTGAAATTCTTCGAGTTTGCCTACAGCCTGAAGCTTTCTAAAAAGGGAGCTTTTTCACGTTATCTTTTTGAGTCGTTTAACCTTCTTGCTTCTCCCGGACTTGAAAGTCTTGCAGATCCAGGATAATGCAGCGCTTGATCTCTGTCTGACTCAACCCGTCCACTTTCTCTAAGCTTTTGTTCTTGTCTATCTTTACCCATATGGTTCTCACCTCCTATTACTTAGAATGGTAAATGGCAAAAAGTTTATCCTGCAAAGATTAAAGTACATAAGCAAAAGCCATAATGGAAATGATAGGAGGTAGCTGAATGGAAGGGCTTCTGTTTTACTGGTTTGCCTGGGCGTCTTGGATTATCTTCACATTTTTGCTGCCCAAGCACCCGCAAAGGACGACACTGTCAATTTGGATCTTGAGTATGATCATCATTTCACCCTATAACATGGAAGCGGGAGGGATACACTTCCATGCAAGTGCTTTTGTCATTATGTTTTTTATTTACCTCCATACAAAGGATATTAGTAAAAAAACCTTTACGTATTTGTTTATCACCTCGCTTATTTTAATGCTGGGATATGTTAGTTTTCTTATCTTTGAATTATTCGACCCAGTATGGCTTCTGTTTGACCGGACTTGGATGGCAGCTGTCATGATTGCCTATTTGACCCTATTGCTCCAAACAGATAAAAAGATGAGGATAGTAACAATGCTTGTGGGAACATTGCAAGGAGAGATTCTTTATTCCTTGATACTAAAAAAACTGGGTATGCCTTATCTGATTGCATCAATGGAATTTTTGGATGTTATAGCTATTTCGTCTTTTGTATTGTTAGCCTGGAGCGGTCTTGAGCTTTTGTCAGCTTATATTGAGAATAACTTGAATTATACTGAGGGGGAAAAACACAATCACCATGAATGAATATACTTTGCCTATTTTATTTGGAGTAATAATAGGAACGCTGACCAGGATGTTAATGTTAAGAACAGATTACCGTCAATATCCGACTTATCTTCATGGGAAAATTATCCATGTAGCACTTGGGTTCATTGCTGCCGGACTGGGGACTGTGGCTGTTCCTGCCATTCTTGAAGAAGAATTTACTGCTATTACGTTTTTAACGCTTGCCGCCTCTCAATTTCGTGAAGTTAGGAACATGGAAAGAAATACATTAACCGAATTAGACAGCTATGAGCTTGTATCAAGAGGAAAGACCTATATTGAAGGGGTTGCAATAGCTTTTGAGAGCAGAAATTATTTAGTGATATTCACCTCTCTTGTTAGTACGTTAGGCTATTTAATGTTTAACATTTGGGTTGGAATTATTGCTGCCGTTGTTGCGGTATTAATCTCAAAAAGTTTAATGAGCGGCGGGAAATTGAAAGAAATTGTCGATATTCAATTTGTGGAACCCAGGTTTGATGGGGTGGGGCTATATGTTGATAATATTTATATGATGAACATTGGGTTGCCAGTGAGGCAAGCGGAAATACTTAGATATGGTATGGGCTTTATTCTAAAGCCTAAAGATTTTAATTCCAGGAGCACCATCGCGAATCTTGGGCAAAGACAGGCAATATTGCATGATGTTTCTACTGCTTTAGGTGTTTATCGTGATTCAGGAACACCTGCACTCGTGCCCCTCGCAAAAAGGGATTTGGATGACGGCAGAATTGCTGTATTCGTTTTACCGCAAGAACGGGATGCTGAAAGAGCAATTGAAATAATTGGAGATGTGCCAATTTTAGAAAACGCTATAAGGATGCCTTCAGAAAAGAAAAAGACTAAGAAGGGTGGGGAGTAATATGGACTTAGAAAAATATATTCTTGCCATCATTACAACGAATCCTAAGAAGGTTCCTGCAGGTGCTGCGGTCTTTCACTGTGACACAAAGGAGGAAATGGAAAATATTACTGCCAACCTCGAAGCGATATTAGACGGGATTGCGCATGCGCTTTCTGATGAATTATATGTTATAGTGAAACATTAGGGAATGGAAATGTTTTCATTGCTTGAGGGACAGGACATTTGTTAAACTGAATAAGTTAGGCCCTTCTTCTATTTTAAGAAGGGTTTATTTTATAAGTATTGATTTTCAAATTTTTTTTATGATAAACGATACTTTTAATTAGGCTGTATGAACAGTTTTCAACTGCTCATGATTCAGGTCCTAAATAAGATAAGAAAGGGTGAAGTTCATGGCGAAACCAGTAGTAGCCATAGTTGGACGTCCAAATGTAGGAAAGTCCACGATCTTTAACCGTATTGTTGGAGAAAGAATTTCAATTGTCGAGGATATTCCAGGTGTAACAAGAGACCGAATTTATAGTTCGGCCGAGTGGCTTACATATGATTTTAATATCATTGATACTGGTGGGATTGATATTGGAGATGAGCCGTTTCTAGAACAAATACGCCAGCAGGCGGAGGTTGCCATTGATGAAGCGGATGTTATTATCTTTTTAACCAATGGACGTGAAGGAGTAACAGCAGCTGACGAAGAAGTGGCCAAGATACTTTATAAGTCCAATAAACCTGTTGTAATGGCTGTTAATAAAATTGATAATCCTGAAATGAGAAGCCAAATTTTCGACTTCTATTCGCTGGGTTTTGGTGACCCGTATCCAATTTCAGGGTCGCATGGTTTAGGACTCGGAGACCTTTTAGATGAGGTAGCAAAAAACTTTCCGAAGGCAGTGGATGACGAGTATGGCGAGGACGTTATAAAGTTTTCTTTAATCGGCCGTCCAAACGTTGGGAAATCATCCCTAGTCAATGCCATTCTTGGAGAGGACAGAGTTATAGTAAGCAATATTGCTGGAACAACAAGAGATGCCGTCGACTCGTCACTCGTTTTCAATGGTGAAGAGTATGTCATTATCGACACAGCAGGAATGAGAAAAAAAGGGAAGGTCTATGAAAGCACTGAAAAATATAGTGTACTTCGGGCCTTGAGAGCGATAGAGCGTTCAGATGTAGTGCTGGTTGTCCTGGATGCTGAAGAAGGTATTATTGAACAGGACAAGCACATAGCCGGGTATGCGCATGAAGCGGGCAGGGCAATTATTATTGTTGTCAATAAATGGGATGCAATTGAAAAGGACGAAAAAACAATGAAAGAGTTTGAACTGAAAATACGTGATAACTTTCAGTTTCTTAGCTATGCTCCAATTGTATATCTTTCAGCCCTTACGAAAAAACGTATTCATACTCTGATTCCAGTCATAAATCAAGCTAGTGAGAATCATTCAATGCGGGTTCAGACGAACCTTCTAAATGATGTGATAATGGACGCAGTAGCCATGAATCCGACTCCTACCGATAACGGAAAGAGACTGCGGATTTATTATGCAACTCAGGTTGCCGTTAAGCCTCCTACGTTCGTGGTATTTGTTAATGATCCCGAATTAATGCATTTTTCTTATCGTCGATTCCTTGAGAACAGAATTCGGGACGCCTTTGGTTTTGAGGGTACACCGATAAAAATATTCCCTCGGGAAAGAAAATAATAACAAGGATGTGTTTTTATGCAGCGAAAGGTAGAAAAAGCCGCGGTTATTGGTGCAGGAAGCTGGGGAACAGCACTTTCACTAGTATTAGCAGATAATGGCCATGAGGTTCGAATATGGGGCCACACTCCTGCTCAGATTGAGGAAATTAACCGCGAGCATACAAACAAAAAATACCTGCCAGAAATAAAGCTGCCTGAAACGATTGTGGGTTATACATCATTGGAAGAAGTTCTTGTTGGAATAGATACCATCATATTGGCTGTACCGACTAAGGCTATCCGTGAAGTATTAAATAAAATTAGCGAGCTTAAGCCAGCTTCACTGACGGTCGTCCATGTGAGTAAAGGCATCGAGCCTGACACTCTTCTTAGAATCTCTGAAATGATTGAGGAGGAGCTGCCTGAGGACCTGCTGGAGGACGTTGTGGTTCTTTCAGGACCAAGCCATGCAGAAGAAGTCAGTCTCCGTCATCCTACCACTGTAACAGTCACATCAAAAGATATGTCCGCTGCTGAACGTATCCAAGATTTGTTTATTAATCAAAACTTTAGAGTTTATACAAATCCAGATTTGATTGGCGTTGAAATCGGAGGGGCGTTAAAAAATATCATTGCTCTTGCCGCTGGAATATCCGATGGGCTTGGCTATGGGGATAATGCAAAAGCTGCTCTTATTACAAGGGGACTAGCAGAGATAGCGCGGCTTGGAGCTAAAATGGGTGCAAGCCCATTAACGTTTTCCGGACTGACAGGAATTGGTGATTTAATTGTAACGTGTACAAGTGTTCATTCCCGAAATTGGCGTGCTGGCAATTTATTAGGGAAAGGGCAAAGTCTAGAAGAAGTTCTCAAGAATATGGGAATGGTTGTTGAAGGGGTTCGAACAACTAAAGCAGCTTATCAGCTTGCCCAAAAATATAATGTGAAAATGCCAATTACCAATGCTCTTTATGATGTTTTGTTTAATGGCGTTAATCCTAAAGATGCAGTCGATCATTTAATGGCGCGCACAAAGACCCATGAAATGGAAGACCTTGCAAACATTTTGGGAGACAGGCTTTAAACCTTGTGCTTCTCAGCAAATTGTTTTAAAACTAGGCATTTGGTGATGCGATTCTGCTTATAATTGCATACAATGCAACGAAGCAAACTGGTGATTGAACCGGGTGTTTGGGTATTTAGTCAATTTAAAACTGAAGTAAAGGTCGCCCCAATCTTTGCTTCAGTTTTTTTTATGGTTGAACATTTTCATCCAGTTCCAACGCCTGGCGGCTAGTGTACTTCGCCCTCTTCCTACGATGAGTCATCATCGATCGCTTCCGCTCTTCGTGTTTCCAATATCTCAAGTTGGTTTGCTCCAGTTCATACGTCATTAATGGGCGCTATTGTTATTGCAATTGCAAAATACCCATAGTTAAACATTATATCCATTGTGATATTCTCCTGCAGATATGGTATAATTCTTTTCGGAAAAGGAGTGGTTATATTGTCACCGGCTTTAGTTAAAATGTGGATTTCCTTTGTTGGTATGGGCCTTATGTTTTTTTCATTATTGTTTCTATATTTGACTCGGTTTAAATTGAAAGGTACTTTTAAAATAATAACAGGAATTATTGCTTACGTTTTTATGATAGCAGCTGGCCTCATAATATTTCTCGTGGTTTTAAGTGGTCCTACAGACTAAAACATTACATAGAATAAGAGGGTTGGTAACATATGAAATACGTTCGTACGGCCTTATCTAGCCTGATTCTGGCCGGTTTGCTGACTGGATGCATGTACCCTCAGGATGAACTTTCTCAGAACAGGGTGCCTTATGAAGAACAGATAACGTCTGTCCAAACCGCAGTGAATCAGTTCCAGGAATCCAATGGCGGTATTTTACCTATAAAAACAAAAGAAGGCGATACTCCTATTTATCAGAAATATCCAATTGATTTTCCGAAAATAGTTCCCCAATATCTGGCTGAGCCTCCAGGTAATGCTTTTGAGGCGGGAGGAATCTTTCAGTATGTCCTAATTGATGTAGAAACAAGTCCAAAAGTTAAGCTGTTCGACCTGAGGATAGCTGAATCAATTCGTGATATTAGAATGAGAATACGAGCGGGCGGGTATCCCCCCTATAAAGAAAGAATTGGAGAAAATATTTACACTTTAGACTTTACAGAACTTGGGTATAAGGAGCCTCCTTTTGCAGTAAGCCCATATACAAATCATAATCTTCCCTTCGTTGTGAGCGGGACTGGTGAAATTTACGTAGATTACAGAAGTGATCTATTTCAGCTGTTGGACGATACTAGCCACCAGTTAAATCCTGGCGAGGATATACGCCCGCTTCTTGTGGAAGACTCTATGTTTGTTCCCGCATACTCTCTGCCTTATACTATCGATCCTAAAACAAAAGAACCAATCTTTTTAGAGAAATAGTCATAACCCTTCTTCTGCTAAATATATTGTAGGAGAAGGGTTTTTTTTGCTTTTATCCGGCTGGATGGTATAAAGCTGCTAAATTCCGCACAGTTGCGATGACAATTACAAGGCAAAGATTTAAATAAGGGGGTAAGATAAAAAAAACTGTCATATTAATGTAGGACAACATCATAAACATATACTGTCCCAGATTAATATTTGGATAATTTTATCCCATTAACTCTATGATCGGGAGGGAATCACTTGGAAAAGGTAGATATTTTTAAAGATATTGCCGAGAGAACGGGCGGTGATATTTATCTAGGAGTAGTAGGAGCGGTTCGAACTGGTAAATCCACATTTATTAAGAAGTTCATGGAGCTAGTTGTTTTACCTAACATAAACAATGAAGCTGACAGGGCCCGTGCCCAGGATGAACTCCCACAGAGCGCAGCGGGAAGAACGATCATGACAACAGAACCTAAGTTTGTTCCTAACCAGGCTGCCAGTATTCATGTAGAAGAAGGGCTTGAAGTAAATATCCGCCTTGTAGACTGCGTCGGATACACTGTACCTGGTGCAAAAGGATATGAGGATGAAAATGGCCCTAGAATGATCAACACGCCATGGTACGAAGAACCGATACCTTTTCATGAGGCTGCCGAAATTGGTACTAGAAAGGTTATTCAGGAGCATTCTACCCTTGGTGTAGTCATTACGACCGACGGAACAATTGGCGAGATCCCACGGCAGGATTATTTGGAAGCGGAAGCTCGGGTGATAGAGGAGCTAAAGGAGGTAGGGAAACCGTTTATCATGGTGATAAACAGTGTACAGCCCTATCATCCTAATACCGAAACTCTTAGGGAACAATTAGCTGAAAAATATGATATCCCTGTTCTCGCTATGAGTGTCGAAGGTATGAGAGAATCAGACGTATTGAGTGTATTGAGAGAGGCACTGTATGAATTTCCAGTCTTGGAGGTAAATGTAAATCTGCCGAGCTGGGTGATGGTTTTAAGAGAGAATCACTGGCTTCGAGAAAGCTACCAGGATGCAGTTAAAGAAACAGTTAAGGATATTAAGAGGCTTAGAGATGTTGACAGGGTCGTCCATTTGTTCAGTGACTATGAATTTATCGATCGTGCCAGTCTGGCAGGAATTGAAATGGGCCAGGGAGTTGCAGAAATCGATTTATTTGCTCCTGATGATTTGTATGATGGGATTCTAAAGGAAATTGTCGGAGTTGAAATAAGAGGAAAAGATCATCTGCTCGAATTAATGCAGGACTTTGCCCATGCTAAAGCGGAATATGATCAAATCGAGGATGCCTTGAAAATGGTTAAGCAAACTGGGTATGGGATTGCAGCACCATCGCTTGCTGACATGAGTCTAGATGAACCTGAAATCATCAGGCAGGGAGCACGCTTTGGCGTCCGGCTAAGGGCAGTTGCCCCATCCATCCATATGATCAAAGTTGATGTGGAATCAGAGTTTTCTCCGATAATTGGTACTGAAAAACAAAGTGAAGAGCTTGTTCGTTATTTAATGCAGGACTTTGAAGATGATCCACTTTCTATCTGGAATTCAGACATCTTCGGGCGAAGCTTAAGCTCGATTGTAAGAGAGGGTATTCAAGCTAAAATATCTCTAATGCCAGAAAATGCCCGCTATAAACTGAAAGAGACATTAGAGAGAATTATTAACGAAGGATCCGGCGGCTTAATCGCTATTATATTATAATTTTTGGACTCCTAAATGGAGTCCTTTTTGTTATTTAGGAAATTGTTATAAGGGGGTTTAAGCCTTAGTTTCTCTCTGATCTGGATATACCTTAAAGGAATAGGAAACCTATGCCTGTCATGCAATTGAGCCTATAATATCAGTACCACCTAAGCAGCCTGAAACTACTTTTTTTCTCGTTTTCCAGTCCAGTCATTTATTTATAGCCAGTTTTGGTTTTTGTTTTTTTTATATTATATAAATGTTTGATTGTTGTCGAATGGGGTAGAAAAAAAGGGGTTAAGTTATTACAATTATGTTGCAGATATGAAAAGATTACCATTATTTATCGAATTTATCTTGATAAGCGCAAATGATTATGATAATCTTTTAACAGAATTAACGTTGTAGCTAATAAACCCTTATCAGACAAGGGTTTACTAGCAAAAAAGGGGAAAAATAGTGTTTTTATTTACACTATATCAATAAATACCCGCTGCAACGTATAGAATTCCCATATTTTGTTTAGAAATGTAGTAAACAACCCTATTTTCTAAGCTATGTATGAATTTTGGGAGGAGGTGAAAGGCATGAACAAAACAGAACTAATCAATGCAGTTGCAGAAGCTGGCGAACTTTCAAAAAAGGATGCAACAAAAGCAGTGGACGCTGTTTTTGATTCAATTTTAGATGCACTTAAAAATGGTGAGAAAGTACAATTAATCGGTTTTGGTAACTTTGAGGTTCGTGAGCGTGCTGCCCGTAAAGGACGCAACCCACAAACTGGAGATGAAATCGAAATCGCTGCAAGCAAAGTACCTGCGTTTAAACCAGGTAAAGCGCTTAAAGATGCAGTTAAATAATTACATATATTGCATTGAGCGTATGCTTAAAGCAAAAGGCCGCGAAACTTTCGCGGTCTTTTTCTTTGTTAAGGAGCGTTATACAGGTCGCGGTATGCTGTCCTGAGTGCCATCTCTGTGTACCCAATACCCACCGAAAGCGCAGGATTATGGGTTTCCTTAATTTTCTGCTTTGCCTGTTATGAAAAGGTTATGCTAATATTGAAATGTTATTAACTGTGAGCTTAGCTTAATTATGAAACTAATAATTCTGCTGTCTTGCATAGGAGGAGCAAATATGACAAAGGTCAATCGTGCCCAAATTGAAGAGGCGGTACGTTTAATATTAGAAGCAGTTGGCGAAGATCCAAATCGGGAAGGTTTACTTGATACTCCGAAGAGGGTTGCAAAAATGTATGAAGAGGTTTTTGAAGGACTTAATCAAGATCCAAAAGAATATTTTGATACAATATTTGGCGAAGATCATGAAGAAATGGTACTCGTTAAGGATATTCAATTCCATTCTATGTGCGAACATCACCTTGTCCCGTTTTTTGGCAGAGCGCATATTGCATATATACCTCGTAACGGCAAGGTAACAGGACTAAGCAAACTTGCAAGAGCAGTGGAAGCTGTAACGCGGCGTCCTCAGCTCCAAGAAAGGATTACTTCTACAATAGCAAACGCAATTTTGGAGAAGCTTGATCCTCATGGGGTTATGGTTGTTGTGGAAGCAGAGCATATGTGTATGACAATGCGAGGGGTAAGAAAGCCAGGCTCCAAGACTGTAACTTCTGCTGTTCGAGGAGTATTTGCAGATGATGTAAGCGCCAGAGCTGAAGTCCTCTCCTTAATCAAGGGCTAAAATTTAATTAAAACTGAAAGGGGCTAGTAGGCATGGAGAACAAGAGACAACCAGCAAATTCAGATTATATAGTTATCAAAGCTATTGAGGATGGTGTCAACGTTATTGGCCTCACAAGAGGGACAGATACCAGGTTCCATCATTCGGAAAAGCTCGATAAAGGGGAAGTAATGATTGCTCAGTTTACTGAACATACTTCAGCGGTCAAGGTTAGGGGAAAAGCAAAGATTCTCACTTCCTATGGTGAAATTGAGAGTGAGAAAAAGTAAAAAACATACTATTTTTTGTGTAATTTAATCGGGTGCGGCAGATAAAGAGAATAAATTGCTTAATCCTGCCCATCCGGCGCCATTTGTGATATAATTGGCACTGCCTTTACTTTGAAACAATTGATGCTTGTACTGCATCTTTACAGAAAGACTATAGAATACATATACTTTTGGGAAACAAGGGTGATTCCGGTGCAAGAAATACAAGTGAAACTAACGGAGATTAAGAAGTTGATTGTAAATAAAGCTGCACAGCCCTATCTTCTTAAGTACATAGCGGAACCTAAAATAGATGAAGACAAACTTCTGCTTCTTATTTCATTTATGAAACAACAAGAAATGTCTGACGAGAATATAGAACGCTATGCCCTAGCAACTATGCTTATTCAAATTGCCCTTGATACTCATGAAATGGTTGAGAACTCCTATTCACATACAGAGGAAAGTTCAACACATAAAAATCGACAGCTTACTGTACTAGCGGGAACATATTATAGTGGCCTTTACTATCAGCTTCTTTCCCATTCAAGTGAGATTCCGCTAATAAAATCACTCGCAGATGGTGTTAAAGAAGTAAATGAACAAAAAATTGTTGTCTACCAGAACGAGATGGATAAAATAGAAACGTTAATGGAGAGCATAAAAGTAATCGAGTCTGCTTTGTTTGAGAAACTATCCAATCACTTTTATTTGCCCGGCTGGGTTGAATTTTCCTCGAATCTGCTTTTAGTTAAAAGGCTTAAAGCCGAAAAAAAGTTATTTATGGAGCTGGAATATTCACTAGTGTTTGATTGTTTACAAAGACTTACTTTTCCAGAAAAAAAATTAAGCATTTTGTCCCATGATCAGCAAGTACAGCTTATAACCATTTGTGACTCCTATATAGATAAAGCACAAACATTAATTAATGAGGCCTTAGCCAAGCTTCCTGGTTTAAATAGCCTGCTTAAGGAGCGAGTACAGTCGATTATCAAACAGCAGCCAACGCTGGCGAAAATTTCGGTGGAAGAAGGTTAATATACGATGCAAGAATCGAAAGAACAGCGTGTTCATAATGTCTTTGAGAAAATTTATAAGAACTATGATCAGATGAATTCAGTCATTAGTTTTCAGCAGCATATAAGGTGGCGGAAAGAGACAATGAAGCGGATGGACGTCCAAAAAGGGGCACATGCTTTAGACGTTTGCTGTGGCACAGGTGACTGGACGATCGCACTTGCAGATGCTGTAGGCCCTGAAGGGAAAGTTACTGGGCTGGATTTCAGCAAGAATATGCTTAAGATTGGTGAAGAAAAGGTTAAGGAGCTTAATCTTGACCAGGTTACTTTAATACATGGGAATGCCATGGAACTCCCTTTTCCTGACAGCAGCTTTGATTATGTTACAATTGGGTTTGGCTTAAGAAATGTCCCGGATTATTTACAAGTCTTAAAAGAAATGCGGCGAGTATTAAAACCAGGAGGCATTGCAGTTTGCCTTGAAACCTCTCAACCTACTTTGATTGGTTTTAGACAAATGTATTTCCTTTATTTCAAATTCATAATGCCTGTATTCGGTAAGATCTTTGCAAAAAGCTATAATGAGTATTCCTGGCTCCAGGAATCTGCGAGGGATTTCCCTGGAATGGTCAAGCTTGCAGAAATGTTTGAACAGGCAGGGTTTGAAAATGTAGCATATAAGCCATATAGCGGCGGCGTTGCTGCCATGCATATTGGTTATAAGCACTAGACTAGAAGCCCCTCTTCTTATCTAACCAGGAAGGCTGAAAGCTTTTCTTAGGATACAGAAGCAGGAAGGATTTTAAAAGCTGGGTGGAAACGATGAAGTTAAAAATGGTGTATTCGTATCTGAACGCGGATATAAACAAGATCGAACAGGAGCTGGAAGCCTCTATTCAAGCAGATTCTCCTCTCCTTAATCAAGCGTCCTTACACTTATTGCAGGCAGGGGGAAAACGAATTCGCCCCGTTTTTGTTTTATTAGGGGGGAAGTTTGGAAGTTATGATATAGAGATCATCAAGGATGTCGCTGTAGCCTTGGAGCTGATTCATATGGCTTCATTGGTACATGATGATGTTATTGACGATGCTGAGCTGCGCCGTGGCAAACCCACTATAAAGTCTAAGTGGGATAATCGGACAGCCATGTACACAGGAGACTATATTTTTGCTCGTTCATTAGAGCTGATGACAAAGATTGATAATCCTGAAGCTCATAAAATTCTTTCAGAAACCATTGTAGAATTATGTATAGGAGAAATAGAACAAATCAAGGATAAATATAATTTCAATCAAAATCTACGAGATTATTTGCGAAGAATCAAAAGGAAGACTGCCCTATTAATTGCTTCCAGCTGCCAGCTTGGCGCAATTGCTTCTTCTGTTGAGCCAATTGTTCACCAAAAACTGTTCCAATTTGGATATTACGTAGGGATGTCTTTTCAAATTACCGATGATATCCTCGATTTTACCGCGACCGAAAAAGAACTTGGAAAACCTGCAGGGGGAGATCTGCTTCAAGGTAATATTACCTTGCCAGTCTTATATGCAATGGAAGACGAACGGCTCCTGAAGGAAATCGCTTCTGTACATGAAAATATGGACCTGGCTGAGTTGGATAGAATACTTGAAATGGTTAAAAGTTCAGATGCTATTGAAAGATCTATTCGTGTAAGTGATATGTACCTTAATAAAGCTTTTGCTATCCTTGACGAATTGCCGCCTAACCGCGCAAGAAAAACCTTAAGAGATATTGCTAAGTTTATAGGTAAACGGAAATTCTAAAAAGTTGCCAATTTTTCAAAAAAATGTTACTATTTGCAAGGAATGTCTTCTTGACTATCCGCCATACATATACGTTTTAGGAGTGGAAAACATGGAAAAAACTTTTTTGATGGTTAAACCTGATGGAGTTCAACGCAACTTAATCGGTGAAATTACAGGACGTTTCGAAAGAAAGGGCTTTCAATTAGTTGGAGCTAAGCTAATGGTTATTCCAAAGGAACTTGCTGAACAGCATTACGGCGAACATAAAGAACGTCCTTTCTTTGGAGAGTTAGTAGATTTCATTACCTCCGGACCAGTATTTGCAATGGTTTGGCAAGGCGAAAATGTTATTGCAACAGCTCGCCAAATGATGGGTGCTACTAACCCAAAGGATGCTGCTCCAGGCACTTTCCGTGGGGACTTTGGCTTAACTGTCGGGAAAAATGTCATTCATGGATCTGATTCTGCCGAAAGCGCTGAGCGTGAAATCGGCTTGTTCTTCAAATCTGAAGAACTTGTAGAATATGTTAAAACGAATGATGAGTGGGTTTATTAATTTTAAAATAAAAACAGCATTTGCTTACACAGATGCTGTTTTTTATTTTACCTAAATGATCGTCTATAAAGAAAAGTCTCCTTATTAAACGGATTTTCTATTATACTGTAGTATATTGGGGAAATTTGGCTTAAAGGGAGTTTACGTATGGCTGAGGATTATGACCAATTTAAAGAATATATCTACCGGAAAACTGGCATCAATTTATCTTTATATAAAGAAGCGCAAATGAAGCGCCGCCTTACAACGCTCTATCAAAAAAAGGGGTTTAAATCCTTTCGTGAGTATACACTTGGACTGAATCAGCAACCCCAGCTTCTTTTAGAGCTTTTAGATAGAATGACGATTAATGTTTCCGAATTCTATCGTAATTCAAAGAGATGGCAAGTATTAGAGCAAAAAATACTTCCAAAGTTAATGGAAAATAGCAGACATTTGAAGATTTGGAGTGCGGCATGTTCTACAGGTGAAGAACCTTACACAATGGCAATGATGCTCTCAGGATTTCTTCCCTTATCAAAAATTCGTATTTTAGCAACTGACCTTGATGAAAATGTAATTGCAAAGGCCAAATTAGGAGTATATTCTGAGCGGAGTTTAACAGAAGTTCCTGAACAGGTGGCTGAGAAGTTTTTTTCGAAGGAAGGTGCATTTTACCTGGTTTCTGATGAAATCAAGAAGACGGTCACTTTTAAAAAGCAAAACCTGCTATCAGACCCATTTGGCCTTGATTACGATTTAATTATTTGCAGAAATGTACTTATCTATTTTACTGAGGAAGCAAAAGATCAACTCTACCGCAAATTCAGCTCCGCGCTTAAAACAGGAGGCATTCTTTTTGTAGGAAGCACTGAGCAGATCTTCAATCCTTTACAGTTTGGCCTCGAAACAGTTGATACTTTTTTCTATCGAAAGATTTAGCAGGCTTTATAAGATTTTTAACATCTTGTATGATTTTAGCCAGTCAAGAGTTGTGACTTAAGGGCTCCAGTATTGCGGTTCGAATTTCTTTTATGATAGAATGTCGAGATTAGTTTTAAATTATTGGATTATAAAAAATTTTTAATTTTTGCTATTTTTATTTAAATTCGTATGATATATTATGGAGCATAATCCTTTAATGAGTTGAAGGAGGAAAGAGTATGAGATATTTAACAGCTGGCGAGTCACATGGACCGCAGTTAACGGCCATTATTGAAGGATTGCCGGCCGGAATGCCTCTTGTTGCAGAAGATATTAATGAGAATCTTGCAAGAAGGCAGAAAGGCTACGGCAGAGGAAGACGAATGCAGATTGAAAAGGATGAAGTCCAAATTCTCAGCGGGGTTAGACACGGCTATACGTTGGGTTCTCCTGTTACGCTTGCGGTTGAAAATAATGACTGGAAGCATTGGACAAACATTATGGGGCAGGCGCCTCTGGAAACAGACTCTGATGACGTAAAACGGAAAATTACCCGGCCGCGTCCTGGACATGCTGATTTAAATGGAGCGCTTAAGTACGGTCACCGTGATATGCGAAATGTGTTAGAGCGGTCCTCTGCACGAGAGACAACGGTAAGGGTTGCTGCAGGTGCAGCTGCTAAAAAGCTGCTTTCTCTTCTAGGCATCGAACTGGCATGTCATGTAATTGAAATTGGCGGAGTAAAGGCACAGCCTGTGCGGTATGATTCACTTCAGGAATTGAAAGATAAAACAGAGGCTTCTCCGGTCCGCTGCTATGATTCTGAAGCAGAAGTTCAAATGATGGAGGCCATTGATAAAGCTAAGAAAAATGGAGACTCTATCGGGGGAATTGTTGAAGTAATCGCCGAAGGGATGCCAGCTGGAGTGGGCAGCTATGTCCATTATGACCGAAAGCTTGATGCCAAGCTTGCTGCGGCAATTGTCAGTATTAATGCTTTTAAGGGTGTTGAATTTGGAATTGGATTTGAAGCAGCTCGAAAGCCTGGCAGTGAGGTACATGATGAAATTGTCTGGAATGAGGAGCAGGGTTATTACAGAAAGTCAAACCGCCTTGGCGGCTTTGAAGGCGGAATGACAACTGGAATGCCAATTGTTGTAAGGGGTGTTATGAAGCCTATACCTACGCTTTACAAACCTTTACAGAGCGTGGACATTGAAACAAAAGAACCTTTCTCAGCGAGTATTGAACGATCTGACAGCTGTGCAGTACCAGCTGCAGCAGTTGTGGCTGAAGCTGCTATTGCATGGGAACTGGCAGCAGCTATTGTCGGACAATATTATGGGGATCGATTCGAAACTCTTAAGCTAGAGATTGAGGATCAGCGGAAACAAATGAGGGAGTTTTAATGGATTCGGTAGTAATTACCACAGACTCCCACAGCTACCCGGTATATATTGGCGAAGAAGCAGTTAAAGAGCTTAACTCTTTTGTAGACAAGAAATATACGGATCTAACATCAATTCTTATTATTACCGATGAAAACGTAGGCAAACTTTACCTTGACCGATTAGAGAGTGTCTTACAGGGTAAAAAAATTTCTGTCAAGACAGTACCGGCCGGGGAGAGAGCTAAGACCTTTGAAGTCTATTTTGATTGTCTCTCATATGCATTAGAGAATAAGCTTGATCGAAAATCGCTCATCCTCTCATTTGGAGGAGGAGCGGTTGGCGATTTGGGAGGGTTTGTGGCAGCCACTTACATGAGGGGCATCCCTTTTATTCAAATTCCTACAACAATTTTAGCCCATGACAGTGCAGTTGGCGGGAAAGTGGCCATTAACCATCCGCTTGGTAAAAACATGGTTGGCTCTTTCTATCAGCCAGACGCTGTCATTTACGATTTGCAGTTTCTCAAATCACTCCCTGACCGGGAGAGACGTTCAGGTTTTGCAGAAGTAATTAAACATGCACTGATTCAGGATAAAAGCTTTTACGATTGGCTACTTGAGAATATTAGCTCACTGGACCATGTAACACCTGAACAGCAAAAGTTTTTTTTAACAAAAGGAATTAAGATAAAGGGAGCGATTGTTTCTCAGGATGAAAGGGAGATGGGTATTCGCGCATACCTTAATTTTGGCCATACGCTTGGCCATGCTATAGAAGCAGAGGCTGGATATGGCGGCATTTCACATGGAGAGTCGGTAGCTGTAGGGATGGTATTTGCGATCCAACTCAGCCAGTCTATGCTTGGATTGTCCTTTGATACAGCTCAGTTCATAGGTTGGCTAAAAACACTCGGCTATAGCACTGACCTGCCTGAAAACATGTCGGTCGATCGGCTGGTAGCTAGAATGAAACAGGACAAAAAGTCTGTGGCTCAAATGGTGCGCTTTGTTTTATTAGGTAAAATGGGCGAGCCAGTGTTAACGGAGGTACCCGACAAAGTCATTAAGAACCATCTTATAAACTTTCAGAAGACAGGAGGAATGTGAATGATCCGTGGAGTTAGGGGAGCTATAACTATTAACCAAGATACTGCTGAAGAAATCGTTTCAGCAAGCGAAAAACTGCTGAGAAATGTAATTGATACCAACAAAATTAAGCCAGAAGAAGTTACTTCTGTTTTTATATCAGTTACAGATGATGTAACCGCAGCATTTCCTGCACGTGCACTTAGGCTAATCGACGGATGGACTCATGTGCCAGTAATGTGTATGAAAGAGATTCCTGTTCCAGATTCACTGCCTCTTTGTATACGAGTAATGATGCATGTACATACTGAGCAAACACAATCCGAGATAACTCATGTTTATCTTGAGGGTGCCAAAAGCTTGAGGCCTGATTTATCCGTTAAGGGATAAAATCGGCCTTTATTTGCAAAGGCTGCAATCTTACACATAAAAAACAAGTATTGATTGAGGTGTTCATATGAAGTGGAAAAAGCAGATATTGTCACTTACTCCATACCAGCCTGGAAGATCAATCGATCAGGTAAAGCGGCAGTATGGGCTGGATAAAATAGTTAAATTAGCTTCAAACGAAAATCCATTCGGCTGTTCACAAAAGGTGGCTGACCGTATTGAAAAACTTTCATTTGCATTGTATCCTGACGGGTATGCGACCGGCTTGAGAGAATCACTTTCTCAGCATTTAAAAGTAGATTCCGGCCAGTTGATTTTTGGTAATGGTTCTGATGAATTAATTATGATGATTTCAAGAGCACTTTTAAAGCCTGGAACAAACACGGTAATGGCTGCTCCTACTTTTCCTCAATATAAGCATAACGCTGTTATAGAGGGAAGTGATGTGAAGGAAGTCCCACTTATAAACGGAGCACATGACCTCGATGGCATGCTAGCGGCTATTGATGAAAATACAGCGGTAGTATGGGTTTGTTCACCAAACAATCCAACCGGAGCTTACATAAAAGATGGAGCGCTGCGTTCATTCGTACAGCAGGTTCCAAAGGATGTATTGATTGTTTTGGACGAAGCGTATTATGAGTATGTTGATGCAGAGGACTATTACGATTCTATCAGTCTAATCGAAAGCTTTGAAAACTTGATTGTATTGAGGACTTTTTCTAAGATATATGGGCTTGCCAGCTTTCGCTCAGGATATGGGATAGCACAAAAGACAATCATTGATGCGTTGGAGCCGGTCAGAGAGCCGTTTAACCTTAATTCTCTTGCACAGGCTGCTAGCATAGCCGCCCTTGAAGACCAAAAATTCATCCAAAATTGCAAAAAAGCAAACAGAGAAGGCTTAAAGCTTTACTACAAGTTTTGCGAAAAGCATAATCTATCTTATTACCCTTCACAAGGAAATTTTATTTTAATTGATTTTGGCTTGGATGGAAATGACGTTTTTCAATACCTTCTTGAGCGGGGTTATATCGTTCGTTCTGGCCAAGCACTGGGCTTTCCGACTTCCGTAAGGATAACAGTTGGTTCAACTGAGCAGAATGAAGAAATTATTGAGAAGCTTGAAATGATGGTAACCGAAAATTCTATTAAAAAAGCATTATAAAGGCGGTGATCCTTTGAAAGGCCGCGTTTTTGTTATTGGGCTTGGATTAATTGGAGGATCTCTAGCTCTTTGTATTAAAGCTCAGCACAAAGATGCAGAAGTTATCGGTTTTGATGTATATGGCCAACAGTCCCGCCTTGCGAAAATGCTCAACGTAGTAGATTATGTTGCTGCAAATATACAAGAGGGAGCAGCGGAAGCAGACCTAATCATTATTGCCACTCCAGTGGTGGAGGCTGGGAAGATTATTGAAACTCTTTCCACACTGCAACTAAAACCAGGAGTGATTATCACTGATGCTGGAAGTACAAAGGCGGAGATTGTAAGAAAAGCATATTGTTTAAAGCAAAATGGAATTGAATTTGTTGGGGGCCATCCAATGGCGGGTTCCCACAAAAGCGGCGTAACTGCTGCTAAGGCACTTTTATTCGAAAATGCCTTTTACCTATTAACCCCTGACAAGCACACGAGCAGTGAAGCGGTGGAGACAGTAAAAGAATGGCTCGCAGGTACAAAAGCAAAGTTTTTAACAGTTGATCCAGAAGAGCATGATTTTCTTACTGGTGTCATTAGCCATTTCCCTCATGTTATTGCTGCATCGCTAGTTCATCAGGCAAACAAGTCAGGAGAAAATCATGAACTGGTTACACGTCTGGCTGCCGGGGGCTTCAGGGATATAACAAGAATTGCATCCAGCAATCCTGAAATGTGGAGAGATATTCTTTTGAATAATAAAGACGTTCTCCTAAGTCTTCTTCAGGGCTGGAAAAGTGAAATGGAGACTGTTAGCTCAATGCTTGTTTCAGCTAACGGAGAAGATATATATCAGTATTTTTTTGAAGCTAAACAATATCGCGACGCTCTCCCAGTAAAGGAAAAAGGAGCTATACCGGCCTTTTATGATTTATTTGTTGATGTGCCAGATTACCCTGGGGTTATCTCAGAAATAACGGGTTATTTAGCTAGAGAAGAAATTAGTATAACGAATATACGTATCCTTGAAACGCGAGAGGAAGTATACGGAGTGCTCGTCATCAGTTTTCAGACTGAAGAAGACAGGCTGCGGGCCGAGAACTGTATTAAGCAGCATACGGACTATGATACTTCTATTGGATTGTAAAACTCAGCTATTAGGAGGAACTAATGGGAGCAATGAACCTGGACAAAAATAAAAGGTCCTTACGTGGTGAAATCTCTGTACCTGGCGATAAGTCTATTTCTCACAGATCCGTCATGTTTGGAGCTTTGGCGAATGGCATAACAAAAGTTGAAAATTTTCTACCAGGCGATGATTGCCTAAGTACGATTTCTTGCTTTAGGCAGCTTGGTGTTGAAATTGAGCAGGAAGGAAGCCGGGTTGTGGTTTTCGGAAAAGGCTTTGAGGGATTGTCAGAGCCAGAGGGAATCCTAGACGTTGGGAATTCTGGCACAACAATAAGGCTGCTCATGGGAATTCTATCAGGGCGTCCATTTCATTCTGTTCTTATGGGAGACCATTCCATCGGAAAAAGGCCAATGACTCGTGTGACAAAGCCTTTATCCCTAATGGGTGCCAATATCAGCGGCAGAAAGGAAGGAGAGTATACTCCTCTTTCGATATCTGGACAGCAATTAAATTCAATTGAATATAAGCTCCCTGTAGCCAGTGCCCAGGTGAAATCAGCCATTATATTAGCTGGTCTTCAAGCAGAAGGGGAAACAACAATCATCGAACCGGAGAAAACTAGAGACCACACAGAGCGTATGATCCGTCAATTTGGCGGAGAGGTCACAACAAACGGACTGGCAGTCAGCGTCAGGGGCGGGCAAAGTTTAACTGCGGCAAATGTCAGTGTCCCAGGAGATATATCGTCAGCTGCCTTTTTTCTAGCTGCAGGTGCGATCATTCCAGACAGTAAAATTATTCTGAAAAATGTAGGGTTAAATCCTACTAGAACGGGAATTCTTGATGTTTTGACAGCGATGGGAGCAGATATCACCATTGAGCCTTACCAAACAGAATCCGGAGAGCCAGCAGGTGATATTACTGTTGCTTTCTCAACTCTTAAGGGGACGGTAGTCGAAGGCAGCCTTATTCCTAGACTAATTGACGAAATACCGATCATTGCGCTTATTGCAACCCAGGCTGACGGAATAACTGTCATAAAGGATGCAGCAGAATTAAAAGTTAAAGAAACCAACCGAATTGATACAGTAGTCGCTGAACTGGCAAAGCTTGGAGCTAGATTAGAGGCGACAGAAGACGGAATGATTATTTATGGGAACACCTTCTTAAAGGGAGGAGAAGCTGTATCAAGTCACGGAGACCATCGGATCGGGATGATGCTTGCTATTGGTGCTTTATTATGTACTAAGGATGTTTCTCTTGAACAGGCAGAAGCTATATCAGTATCTTATCCTTCCTTTTTTGATGATTTGCAGAAGTTATTTTAAGCTTATCAAAACAGGCACCTTAGCCATTAGGCAGGGTGCTTTTTAATGTTAATCAAGACAACTCGGGGAAGCAGTAAAAGTTACTAAAAGGTGACCAAATCTAGATTGCACCCTTTGTGATTAGGCATATTTATTTTTGAAAAGCATAGCTTGTCATAAGACTGTTTATAAGGGTGGTTTTATGACATATATCATTGATAATGCTCACATTTTAAAAGGGGAGACCGTACAGAATTCAAGTATTCTTATGGAAAACGGAATGATAAGCTCAGTCAGGCCTTCGTTTAAGTTGTACAAGCATATGAGGATGGACGCAGACAGCTTTCTTATGACCCCGACCCATATTCTGTTTGATCCCTCCCTGCCGCTTAAAGCATCAAAGTCCGAAAAAAAGAATTACTTCCTGAATCAGTTCCTTCTAAAGGGATGCACTGTTATTTTTACCAGTGTTACAATTCGGTACGAACAAGAGCTAAAGCCGGAGCTTAAACGTTTGCATTCAGAGATGGCTGACAGTCCACTCGACTACGTTGTTGGTGTAAGGATACCTGTCCAGTTGTTAACTCCCAGTTTAATCCGAGCATGTAAGAAAGAAAAAATTCCTGTTATCATGCTTGAAATTACAGACTTTTCGGAGTTAAGGGATAGACCTTGGGGATGGATTAAAGAAGCAATGTTTCCTTATAACAGCCCCCTTGCACCGGTATTCTGTTCAGAAGCAACAGGGAGGAGCGATGAGGCTGCTGCAGATTGGGTTAAGTTGATGACCTCAATGAAAATTCCTCACCTCCGCTCAGAGCTATGTGAAGGAGATCCTTTGAAAATGGAAGTACTAAAGAAAACAGGGATTTTTCCTTTCAAGTCGAATTTATATAACGGGGGAGAAATCAGCTACAACTTTTATTCCAGGTCACCGGAAGTCGAGAATGTTGAGATATCACAGCTGTTCCATTATCATAACGATAGGCTTTTAATTACGGTTCATAAAGGAATAGTGGTTCGTGCCGGTTCTCAGGTGTTTTACCACGAAGGAGCCGGAGAAAATGTTAAAATTAAAACACCAGCATTTTTTCAAGCCAGCTATTAACTTGTGTCGAAAGGAATTTATATGCGTTCAATAGAGGAAATCAGTTACTTATTGGAGAACGGCCAGCTCGATAAAGCACTTGATGGATATCGCGATATTTTACGAGCGGGTACAGACGAGGAGAGATTCACCCTTGCCGAGGAGCTTTTTCGTTTTGGTTTTATGGAAGAAACGATAGAAGTGATTGAAAAGGTTTTGGAATCCTATCCAGGTGAAGGGGAGCTTCTTGTTTTGCAGGCAGAAGCCTGCATCGAAATTGGAAATGAAGAAAAAGCAATGCTTATTTTAGAGGGAATTTCTGAGGATGATGATGTTTTTCCTCAGGCACTTCTTCTGCTTGCAGACATTTATCAAATGAACGGTTTATACGAGGTAAGTGAACAGAAGCTTCTGAAAGCCAAAGCTTTGCTTCCTAAGGAAACGATTATTGATTTTGCCATTGGTGAATTATATGCAAGCCAAGGAAGGTTTGCCGAAGCTATTAAATCGTATGAAAAGGTTCTCGACAAGCAGACTCAAGTTGGGGGCATAAATATAAGCCAAAGACTTGCGGAAAGCCTTAGCGCAGGTGGGGCATTTGAAGAAGCCCTGACCTACTATGAAAAAGCTTATGAAGAACAGTTTGAAATTAACACCCTTTTTGGCTATGCTTTCACCGCATTACAGGCAGGGAAAAATCAGACATCCATAGAAAAGTTTGAAGAGCTGAGAGCTATGGATCCTGAATACCATTCTCTTTACCTGCATCTTGCAAGAGCTTATGAACAGGAGGAACTGCTTCAAAATGCCATTGAAACAGTAAAGCAAGGGATCCAGCAAGATGAGTTCAATAAAGATTTATACTTTTATGGCGGGAAATTATCTTTAAAACTTAACAGCGAGAAAGAGGCTGAAGATATGCTTCGCCAGGCACTAGCATTGGATCCGGGCTTCTTAGAAGCCGCTCTGATGCTTAATAAGCTGTTTTTAAAGCAGGAACGGTATGATGATGTTTTGGACATTATTCGTGCTGTAGATGCGAATGATGAGGAGGAGCCTCAATTTTTATGGGATGAGGCGCTTGCTAATCAGCACAATGAGAATTATTCACAGGCATTAAATAAATACCAGCAAGCATATACTTTCTTTAAAGAGAATAAAGATTTTTTACAGGATTATGGATATTTTTTGATGGAAGAAGGAAAAAGAGCCGAGGCTGCCGAAATTTTTAGTAAGCTGCTAAAAGATGAACCTGGTAATGAAGAATACCTGGAGCTTCTTGAACGGCTCACGGACGAACAGTCCTAGGTAAAAGTTGAGTTAGCAGAGGAGGGAATCAAACATGACTACCCCTGTATCTGTCAACGAAAAAAAGGATTTTATCCGCTGGTTTTTAAACCATTATCAGCTGAAAAGACGGGAATGCGTCTGGATCCTTAATTATTTGATGAGTCATGACCAGCTAATGGAAAAAGTCCACTTCGTGGAAAAAGCCCAATGCTGTCCAAGAGGGCTGGTTATGTCTACCCATTGTGTTGATGAAGTGCCATTTCGTTTTTATAAAGAAAACGTAATGACCACAGATGCAGAAAAGTCTTTTCATGACATTCGTCTGAACCGCGATGAGGAAATTTATATCCAATTGAACTTCCATGCATCAAACAAAGCGCATCAATACGCCGCGGTCCTCGAGGAAAACCCGTACATGCCAAGGCAGGCGGAAATCTCTGAAAAAGACAAACAGATTGCTGAGCGCTTCCTGACTGACAGCATCCAGCGCTTCCAAAAAGAAAAACTGCTTAAACTCATTGATGAGGCCCTTGATAAACAAGATAAAGGGGAATTTCAGCGGCTATCTAAGCAATTAAACAGGCTGGAAATAGGAGAATGATTATGCTTGCTGACAACAGCAGGCTTTTTGTTTTTTCTAGAACAACAATTCAATCTGATACTAGCACTTTCAATGGTGAAAATGATATGATGATTGATGAGAATAAACGAGTTGGAGTGAAATAAATGCGATGGACTTCTTCTGACATGGATATGTATATGAAGGAAAAGGAATATGTAGACACTGCAGTAATTCCGATGCTCCCTGTCTCTTTCGGCAGCGATATGAAGCAGGCAGCATCAATGGCAGAATTTATTGCTTTGTTAACGAATCAGCTTGAACGTCAGTTTCGAGGAAGGCTGGTCCTTCTACCGGGATATACATATTTTAAGAATGATAGTGAAAAAAGTCTAGAGGGCGTAAAGAACTGGGAAAGAGAGTTAGGGAAAGACCAGTTTAAGCATGTTTTTATTGTAACGGCCGATACGGAATGGAAAAAACATGAACGAAATTTAAGTTCTTCTTTGATCTGGCTGCCTTCGATTCCGCTAGAACACATGGATGAAAACTACAAAGTTTCTATTATTGAAGACCAAGTTAAACAGTTAATGCATTTATTTATTCAAAAATGGCGTGAATCAGAGTAAAAAGAAAACTAATTGGCTTGTAATATGTTTTTACCATAGTATTATATTGACCTTGCAATCAGATTGATATATCATGGTTATGTCCTAGTATTAAAATGTGTTTAAATAATGTCCGATGGACTTATCTTTGGTAATAGAGGGGGGATAAGCGTGAGCAAGCATCGTGTTTCAAGACGTCAATTTTTAAACTATACCCTTACAGGTGTAGGCGGTTTCATGGCCGCAGGAATGCTGATGCCAATGGTCCGTTTTGCGGTCGACCCTGTCCTAAAAGCAAGTGAGGGCGGAGATTTTATCGCAACGAAACAAAGAGTGGACGAAATAACAACAGAGCCACAGCGCGTCGATTTTACATTCACACAAAAAGATGCGTGGTACGAATCAGAAGTAACAAATACGGCTTGGGTTTACAGAGATGATAAGGGTGAAATCGTTGCATTGTCACCGGTGTGTAAGCACCTTGGGTGTGTAGTTTCATGGGGTTCTGACAGTGCAAATCCGGACATGTTCTTCTGTCCGTGTCACTATGGGCTGTACACGAAGGACGGAGTGAATGTTCCTGGTACACCGCCTTTAGGACCGCTTGATGTGTTTCCATATCAAGAACGTGACGGCATTCTTTATCTTGGTAAAGCCAAACCACATAAGGAGGCGTAATCATTGTTAAACAAAATTTACGATTGGGTAGATGAACGTTTAGATATTACGCCGATGTGGCGGGATATCGCTGATCATGAAGTTCCGGAACACGTTAACCCGGCTCATCACTTCTCAGCGTTCGTTTACTGCTTTGGCGGTCTGACATTCTTTGTTACCGTTATTCAAATTCTATCCGGAATGTTTCTAACAATGTATTATGTTCCGGACATTAAAAATGCTTGGCAGTCCGTCTGGTATCTTCAAAACGAAGTAGCTTTCGGACAAATTGTGCGCGGAATGCATCACTGGGGTGCAAGTCTCGTTATCGTAATGATGTTCTTACATACGTTACGCGTCTTTTTCCAGGGAGCATACAAGAAGCCTCGTGAGCTAAACTGGGTAGTCGGAGTGCTAATTTTCTTCGTTATGCTTGGATTAGGATTTACTGGGTACCTGCTTCCTTGGGATATGAAAGCATTATTTGCAACAAAAGTAGGTTTGCAGATTGCAGAAGCAACACCGTTTATCGGTACACAGATCAAAGTTCTGCTTGCAGGACATGCTGATATCGTTGGTGCACAAACTTTAACCCGTTTCTTCGCGATTCATGTGTTTTTCCTTCCTGGAGCGCTGCTCGGCTTAATGGGTGCACACTTCTTGATGATTCGTAAACAAGGTATTTCCGGACCGTTGTAAAAAAACAGTTAAATAAGGTTAAGCAAAATGGCTTAGCTTTGTTTAAAAGGAGGGGATTGCTCGATGCATCGTGGTAAAGGTATGAAGTTCGTAGGTGACTCTCGTGTTCCTGCAGAACGTAAGCCTAACATTCCGAAAGATTACTCGGAATATCCCGGTAAAACGGAAGCGTTCTGGCCTAACTTCCTTCTAAAAGAATGGATGGTTGGAGCTGTATTCCTTATCGGGTACCTGTGTTTAACTGTTGCTCATCCATCTCCGCTTGAGAGAGTGGCTGATCCTACAGACACAGCGTACATTCCATTGCCAGACTGGTACTTTTTATTCTTATATCAATTGCTGAAATACACTTACGCAGCAGGCCCTTATACGGTTATTGGGGCAATGATTATGCCAGGCTTGGCGTTTGGAGCGTTATTGCTTGCTCCATTTATTGACCGCGGTCCTGAACGCCGTCCGTCAAAGCGTCCACTTGCTACTGGATTTATGCTTCTTTCCATTGCGGGAGTATTTTTCCTTACTTGGGAATCAGTAGACCAGCATGACTGGGAGGCTGCAAAACAGCAAGGGCAAATAGTTGCTGAGGTAGATATCGATAAAGCTTCTGAAGGCTATAAGATTTATGAAACCAATGGCTGTATTAACTGCCATGGGGCTGAGCTTACAGGTGGAGCTGGTGCACCTGCTTTAACTGACACAGGATTATCTCCTGAAGAAATTGGTGAAATTGCTGTTAATGGAGTCGGAGATATGCCTCCAGGATTCTTCAAGGGAACTGAAGAAGAAAAGCAAAAGCTTGGTGAATTCATTTCAGGCCTTTCAGGTGAATAAAAGGTAAGCTGGCGGTTATCCGCCAGCTTATTTTTTTAGGCTCTTTTCTAAAAAATTGTTGTTTTTGGATGAGTTTTGAAAACTAAGTTTGATAGGAGAGGAAGATGCGAGACTCCTCGAAACTCCTCATTATGCTATAGCATAATTTCGTGCGATGAAAATTCACGGATGCTTTCCTTGTGCTGTCGCATTTCCTTCCTGCGTGGGCTTATTCGAGGAAGCCCTACAATGTCCAGCGGGATCAGCGGGACAGGTGAGATCCCACAGGCGACAAGGCGCCGAGGAGACTCACCTCCCGCCCCGCGGAAAGCGAGCATCTGAAGCGGAAATCAACGACTGCATTTTTAAATAGCACCAAAGTTTACGGAAATAGCCTTTTTTATAATATGTTAAGATTTGCTGTGACTACTTTCAGTCTTCAATGTCTTGCTTCTCCAAATCATAAGCCTAAACCTAAAGAAGGTAAAAAGCGTATTCTTTCAGGGTTGACTTTGTTTGACTTTTGGGAGGAAAAGGAAATTTTTACTTTTTAAACTTTCAGCTCTCCTCTTTAAGCTGTCGCTCCGTTTTTCTAATAATAGTTCCTTTTTAATTTACTGGTTATGGTAATATAATAGGTAGAATTTAGAGAAAAGAGGACAAAACTATGGCTTCAATCTATCCTTTGCTTGCCAACAGGGCAATGTTAAAACTCCTTTTAGCAGTTAATATCTTAGGGACGATTTATGGATACTATTGGTATGGATATCAGCTTAAGGTTACTCCGCCCATTTTTATCCCTTTTGTGCCTGACAGTCCAACTGCCAGTCTGTTCTTTGTGTTTGTTTTAATCGCTTTCCTTCTAGGCAAAAACTGGCCGCTAATGGAGGCGCTTGCCATGGTAACCTTGTTAAAGTATGGTGTGTGGGCAGTTGTAATGAACATCTTAGTCTATGTTGTTTCCGGTAATCTCGACTGGATAGGGTTTATGCTGATGGGTTCACATCTGGCCATGGCCATACAAGGACTCTTGTATTCTCCGTTTTACAGAATAAAATTATGGCACCTTTCAATTGCTGCTGTTTGGGTTTTACATAACGAAATAATTGATTATGTATTTTTAATGATGCCGAATTATTCGTCCCTAGATCTATATATAAATGAAATAGGCTATTTTACTTTTTGGTTAAGCATTGCTTCGATTACAGTCGCCTATTATTTTTCCCTCCGGCCAGGCCGGTTTGTTTTACCGTTAAAATCTGCTGATTGATCAATTAGCCGGTCTAACCTTGTCCTCCTTCACATACATTTTTAATAGTATTTAGAGGGGGGACAAGAATGAAAACAAAGATTATGATTCTATTCTCGGTGCTGCTGCTGCTGGCGCCGTTGTCACCATATGCTGAAAAAAAGTCGCCTGTGGAGAAACTTGATAACCTTTCAAATGAAGCCTTACAGATGGTGAAATTACACCGTTATTCTGATGCCAGAAAACTTCTCGATTATTTCTCTGAACAATTTTTAGCAGCTGCAGGGCAGGACAGGCCTTTTACGATGGATGAACTGAGAATTATTACTGTATCCCATAACCATGCCGTTGAAGCGGCAGTGAGCGCCTCTATGGACCATGATGAACGCATGAACCGTATAACCCAATTCCGGCTCGTGATAGACGCTGTCTCATCCACCCATCAGCCGCTGTGGGCTGAATTGGAAGGGCCGATCATGAATGTGTTTATGGATGTGAAGGAAGCAGCTGGAATGGGTGACAATATCAGATTCGAAGAAAATCTAGACTCATTTTTGGCCTTATATAATGTTATTCATCCAAGTATGAAAATTGATCTGACTCCTGAACAAGTTCAAAGAATTGATGCAAGGATTAATTTCCTGGATCATTATCGCTCCCAGGTTTTAGCTAAGCCTTCAAGCCAAAAGGAACTTGATGCCATTGAAGGAGACCTGAAAAAAATATTCGACCAGATGACTGAGGATGAAGCCGACCCATCCCTGTGGTGGGTGATCATTTCTACAGGCAGTCTTATTATCCTAACTCTTTCTTATGTGGGATGGAGAAAATATAAAGGTGATAGGGAAAAACTCCAAAATCGGAAAAAGGAACGTAAATATTGACAAGTTGCCCTTAAGACCAATAAAATAAGGGTAACACCAAGAGTTATAGGGAGGTTTACAATGGGTAGCTTTATAATCTATTTTGCGATTATTATATTAATTCCGCTTTGGGCCCAAATGAAAGTGAAAAGTGCATATAAGAAATATTCACAAGTTGCATCTTCTTCACAAATGAGAGGCGCAGAGGTTGCTCGTAAAATTTTAAACGATAATGGCCTGCATCATGTAGGCGTTGAAGAAGCAAGAGGTTTTTTAAGTGACCACTACGACCCGCGGTCAAAAACTGTGAGGCTTTCCTCTCAGAACTATCACGGGCACTCAGTTGCAGCAGCAGCAATTGCTGCTCATGAAGTAGGCCATGCGATTCAAGATGACCAGGATTACGCGTTCCTGCGCCTTCGACATACACTTGTACCAGTTGCAAGCTTAGGATCTAATTTTTCCTGGGTATTGATTATGATCGGTATTTTTGCCAATTTAAGCGGTATGCTTCTTCTTGGTATTATTTTTATGGCAGCAGCAGTCGTGTTTCAGTTAGTTACACTGCCTGTCGAATTCGATGCTTCTAACAGAGCAATGGACCTGGTCGTTTCGGCCGGAGTTATCCGCAACGATGAAGAGCGTGTAACGAAAAAGGTCTTAAATGCAGCGGCACTTACCTATGTAGCAGCAGCAGCTGTAGCCGTAATGGAATTAGTTCGTCTTGTTTTAATCTATACGGGTATGACAAGAGAAGAATAGCAAAAAAGCCATGCGCATGCATGGCTTTTTTTTATCGTTTGGAAATTATAAAAATTCCAAGTTTAGGATATTCGCATTCGTTGTCTGCATCCAGCTCCCAGAGACTAGTACACCCGCGCGCCGGACCGAACAACAACAGACTGATTTACAAAGGAAACTAAAAAGAGTGCCGTCAGCATTTAGGATGCTCTACCAGCTTACCTCTCAATAGGAATTTTATTTTCATCTAATGTAAAACCTTCACCAAGAACGTCATGAACCACTGATACAGATACAAAGGCATGCGGATCAACAGAGTTAACAACATTTTTCAATCGGACGATCTCATTTTTACCGACCACACAGTATAAAACATCCCGTTCTTTTTTAGTGAAGGATCCCTGAGCTTTTAATGATGTAACGCCCCTATCCATCTCTTTCATAATTTTGTCGGCAATCTCACTGTTTTTTTCCGAGATGATCATCGCTCCTCTGGCCGCATAAGCTCCTTCTTGCATAAAGTCTATCACTCTTGCACCAATAAAAACGACTACGAGTGTATACATTGCTTCACGATAGGAGAGATATGTTATGAGGGAAACAGCTATAACACAAAAATCAAATAAAAACATTGTCTTGCCCATGCTCCAGCCAATATATTTATGTGCCAGCCTGGCAATTATATCTACTCCTCCTGTTGTACCGCCATATCTAAAGATAATTCCAAGGCCGATCCCAATAAAAACACCCGCGTACAATGCAGCAAGCGTAAGGTCATCAGATAAGGGAATATCAAATTGGTAGCGCTGGAATATCAACAGAAAAATTGATACACCAACCGTTCCAATGATCGTATAAAGAAATACATTTTTTCCTAATAGCTTCCAGCCGATAAAAAATAGCGGAATGTTTAATAGTAAATTAGTAATCGATGGGTTCCAGTCAAATACAAAGAATAAGAGCAGTGTGATGCCGGTAAAGCCGCCTTCAGCTAGATTATTTTGCATATTGAAATGGACCAGCCCAAACGAGAATATAGCAGATCCCAGAAGGATAAAAAACGTATTTTTAAACTTTAAACCATAAAACATGTAAATTCCCCCCATGCTTGTATTTTTCTAACACAAGCGTTATTAATTATATAAAAGATAAAGTTAATGAGCAATGATTAGTGAGGTACACGCAGGCTTTAAAAAAAGTCGAAAATATTGTCAAAGAGGTTGCTTTTAGCTAACATAATAAAGAATCACTTACAAGGCTTTAACCGTTATACATATGAAAGTATACTGTCCATTTTTGGAGGGATTTAATTTGAGTAAGCCAAAAACAATGAAAGACCTGCAGGAAGAAGTAGATGCCTATATAGGTCAGTTTAAGGAAGGGTACTTTAGTCCGCTCGCATTGCTGGCAAGAATGACCGAGGAACTAGGAGAGCTAGCCCGCGAAGTAAACCATTTTCATGGCGAAAAGCCTAAAAAGGAATCAGAAGAAGCAAATACGATTGAAGAAGAAATGGGAGATATGCTCTTCGTTCTTATTTGCTTTGCTAATTCCTTAAATATTGACCTTCAAGAATCACATGACCGGGTAATGACAAAGTTTAATACCCGCGACAAAAATCGGTGGACAAGAATTGAAGAGTAGAGGTGGGAAGTAAAATGGATAAGATTAAAATTGTTGTAGCAGGTCCCCGAGGAAAGATGGGGAAAGAAGCCGTGCAATTGGTTATGAATACAGAAAACTATGAATTAGTAGCAGTCCTTGACAGAAAATATGAAGGAATGAAGCTATCAGAGATCGAAGGGTTTGGCAATGCGGATGTTCCTATATATACTAGCGCAGAAACATGCTTTGAAACGGAAAAACCCGATGTTTTGATTGATTTAACGACCCCTGAGGTCGGAAAATTACATACAAAAACTGCTCTTTCATACGGTATCCGTCCAGTAGTAGGGACAACAGGTTTTTCTAAAGAAGAGATGAATGATTTAGAGGGATTTTGCAGGGAGAAAGAGCTTGGCTGTATTATTGCGCCCAATTTTGCAGTAGGCGCAATTTTGATGATGAAGTTTTCCCAAATGGCTGCCAAGTATTTTGAGGATATCGAAATTATTGAGCTGCATCATAACCAAAAGCTTGATGCACCTTCAGGAACTGCATATAAAACAGCTGAAATGATCGCTCAGGTAAGAGAACAAAAGAAACAGGGCCATCCAAATGAGCATGAAACGCTAACAGGAGCTCGGGGGGCAGACTATGAGGGCATGCGTATCCATTCTGTAAGGCTGCCAGGGTTGGTCGCACACCAGCAGGTTATGTTAGGCTCTGATGGACAATCTCTGACCATACGTCATGATTCATATAATCGAGGCTCGTTTATGTCAGGTGTTAAGCTAGCGGTTGACACAGTCGTGAAATTAGATACTTTCGTATATGGGCTTGAAAATATCATTGAATAGGGGCTGATAAGTTGAATATTGCGTTGATTGCCCACGATAAAAAGAAAGATGACTTAATCAAGTTTGTAGTTGCGTATAAACATATTTTCAAGGAACACTCTCTTTTTGCCACAGGAACAACAGGTTTGCGTTTGATAGAAGCGACCGGACTTGAAATTCACAGATTTCAGTCGGGCCCGCTTGGTGGAGATCAAGAAATAGGGGCAATGATTGCTAATAATAGGATGGATGCAATTTTCTTTTTTAGAGATCCTCTTACAGTTCAGCCGCATGAACCGGATGTTTCAGCGCTTGTAAGACTTTGTGATGTATATTCCATTCCGCTAGCAAGTAATATGGGAACGGCAGAGCTGGTGGCGAAAGGAATTGAAAAGGGCGATTTGGACTGGAGAAAGGTATCTGGAAACAAAGGTGCGGATGATAATGGAACCAGCTAGATTAGATATTCTCACATTTGGTGCTCACGCCGATGATGTTGAAATTGGAATGGGCGGAACTATTGCCAAATTTTCAGCTCTTGGGAAGAAGATAGGTATTTGTGATTTAACACGGGCAGAATTATCCTCTAATGGTACAGTGGAATTGCGGGCATCAGAAGCCAGTGAAGCAGCTGGAATTCTAGGAGCAGCCATTAGAAAGACTCTTGATTTACCAGACAGAGGATTGTCTATTAATCATGTATATATAAAAAAAATTGTACAACTTATCCGTCGCTTTCAGCCTGATGTCGTTTTTGTGCCATATTTTGAGGACCGTCATCCTGACCATGGCAACTGTGCACGACTTGTTGAGGAGGCGGTTTTTTCCGCGGGAATAAGGAAATTCGACTCAGAGGATGGTTTAGCCGCTCACCGTGTGAAACATACATATTACTATATGATAAATGGTTATCATCATCCTGATTTTGCGGTGGACATTTCGGATTATATGGAACAAAAGGTTGCATCACTTCAGGCTTATCGGAGCCAGTTTGTAAAAACAGCTGCGAGCTTTGAGACTCCGCTTGTTAACAGCTATATCGACAGTGTTCAAGCACGGGAAATGCTTATTGGAAAGGAAACAGGCGTTGAATTTGCTGAAGGATTTTTTACGAAAAAGCCGCTGTTAATTCAGGCTGACCTGTTAGGAGATAAAAGATGAAAAAACTAAGAATTGGGATCACGTGCTATCCAACCGTGGGAGGTTCCGGGGTTATTGCAACGGAACTAGGCAAGCTTTTAGCAGAAAAAGGTCATAAAATTCATTTTATTTCATCTGGTCTACCCTTCAGGTTAAAGAAAATGCACCATAATATTTTCTTTCATCAGGTAGAAGTCAACCAATATTCTGTTTTTCAATATCCTCCATACGATCTTGCTCTGGCCAGCAAGATGGCTGAAGTAGCGACTCGGGAGAACCTTGACCTTCTGCATGTTCATTATGCCATCCCGCATGCTGTCTGTGCGATCCTAGCGCGGGAAATGAGTAATCCTGATCTGAAAATCGTAACTACCCTTCATGGGACTGATATTACGGTTCTTGGCTATGATCCTTCTTTGACTGAAGCGATTCGTTATGGGATAGAAAAATCTGATTATGTTACTGCTGTTTCGAATGCTTTAATTACAGAGACCCATGAATTAATTAAAACAGATAAGGATATATACCCAGTCTATAATTTTATCGATGAAAGAGTCTATAAGCGTGTCGATTCACAGGACTTGCGGAAAGATTATGAGATTCGGCCTGAGGAAAAGGTGATTATCCATGTCTCCAATTTCCGGGCCGTTAAAAGAGTTCCTGATGTGATAAAAGTTTTTGCCAAAATAGCTGAAAAGATGCCGGCTAAGCTACTGTTAGCAGGAGATGGACCAGAGATGAAAACAGTCTCAAGCTTAGTTAGAGAACTGAATTTAGAGGAACAGGTTTTGTTTTTGGGAAGACAGGATAATTTGGAGGAACTATACTCTTTAAGTGATTTACTGCTTCTTCTTTCAGAGAAAGAGAGCTTTGGACTCGTTGCCTTAGAGGCTATGGCTTGCGGTGTTCCATGCATTGGAACGAACGCTGGAGGGATCCCGGAAGTGATACAAAACGGTGAAACGGGTTATATTTGCGAGGTAGGAAATATAGGCGACATTGTTGAAAAATCATTGCTTATTCTTCAAGACACAAGCCTGCATAAGGCTTTTTCTGAAAAATCTTTGCAAGCAGTCCAGGACCATTTTAGTGCAAAAAAGATTGTTGAGCAATACGAAGATATTTATAATCACTTGTTAAATAAGGATGAGATCGTATGATTCAGCCATTTCTTAAGGCCGTGCCACTATTAACTGAGCTGGAAAATGCGGGCTATGAAGCCTACTTTGTGGGCGGGGCGATAAGGGACTATCTTCTTGACAGATCAATTGCTGATGTCGATATAGCTACTTCTGCAAAGCCGGCAGAGGTGAAAAGTGTATTTTCAAACACGGTTGACATAGGGATCGAGCATGGTACCGTCTTAGTATTATTTAAGGGTACGCCATACGAGTTAACCACCTTTAGAACTGAAGCTGAATATTCTGATTTCCGCAGGCCGGATAAAGTTACTTTTGTTAGGTCACTGACAGAAGATCTTCGACGCAGGGATTTCACCATGAATGCTATAGCAATGGATAGAGGTGGATCGATCATTGATCCTTTTGACGGGAGAAAAGCTATTTCCGAGCGGAAGATTGAAACAGTTGGGGCTGCAGCTGACCGGTTTAGTGAAGACGCACTCCGAATGTTAAGGGCGCTCAGGTTTGTCAGTCAGCTCTCTTTTGAGATTGAAGCAGAGACCCTGAAGGCACTTACAAGGCTAGCCCCATTAATGGCAAATATAGCGGTAGAGAGGAAGACAGCCGAATTTGAAAAGCTGTTGACGGGCAAAAGCAGATGTCAATCGATCGAACTTCTGATTAATACAGAGGTATATAAATACATGCCAGGCATAGCTGGTTTTAAAAATAACCTAGTTAAACTGTCACACCAGCCTTGCAGTGATCTCTCTAACATGGAGATGTGGCTATTGCTCCTGCACTATTTGGAGCTTGGTCAACAGGAATCGGAATCCTTCTTGCGAGAGTGGAAGCTCCCATCCAAGAAAATAAAGACGTTGCTTCACCATCAGGTTTGGCTGAAATACCGGCTAGAAAATGAGTGGTCGCCGTTAAGTTTATACCATTCGGGAAGAGTTGCGGTTAGGGATGTGGAAAGGGTCTTTCATGTAATAAGAGGAAATCCTATATCCACTGAAGTTGAATGGCTTTTCTCTTATGATGCGCTACCTATAAAACAGAGATCGGATATTAACGTTTCCGGAAGTGAGCTGATCGCCTGGTTTGGTAAACCAGGCGGACCTTGGTTGAAGGAGTTGCTTGGAAAACTTGAAACAGCAATTTTACAAAAAGAATTAAATAATAATCCGGCAGAAATAAAGGAGTGGCTGGCAAAATGCAATCTGAGCTCAGAAAAAAACTAATTGCTGCGTTTACAAACTCCGGAACAGAATATTTATCGGGGCAGACGCTTGCAGATCTGGCAGGCTGCTCAAGAACAGCTATATGGAAGCATATAGAGGAGCTTCGAAAAGAGGGTTTTGAATTTGAGGCTGTTAGGAAAAAAGGGTATAGAATTACAAACACCCCTGAGAATATAACGGCAGATGAAATCAGTTTTGGTTTAAAAACCAAGTTTGTCGGCTCAAATATCCATTATGAGGAAACGCTGGACTCGACTCAAAAAGTAGCTTACCGTCTTGCTTATGAGGGAGCGCCAGAGGGAACAATCGTCATAGCCGAAGAACAGTTGGCAGGGAGAGGGAGAATGCAAAGGAAGTGGCACTCCCCTAAATATTCAGGAATCTGGATGAGCGTCATTCTCCGGCCTGAAATACCGCCGCAAAAAGCTCCTCAGCTTACTCTCATAACAGCAGTAGCTGTTGTTCAGGCAATACAAGAAACAACTGGGCTTCACCCGCAAATAAAATGGCCAAACGACATATTGCTAAGCGGTAAAAAAATTACTGGGATCTTAACGGAGCTACAGGCTGAGTCTGATAAAATTAATTCGATCATCATTGGCATCGGAATAAATGTAAACCAAAGAGAAGAAGACTTTCCAGAAGAAATTAAACAGATTGCGACTTCCATACTCAATGAATTGGGACAACCAGTTTCAAGGGCTAAGTTAATTCAATCTTTATTGAAAAATTTGGAAAAGCTCTATCTCTTATATCTGGATAAAGGCTTTCAGCCGATCAAACTTTTATGGGAAAGTTATGCGATCAGCATAGGTGAGTTTATCACTGCCAGAACACTCAATAAAACAATTAACGGGAGGGCTCTCGGGATTACTGAGGATGGCGTGTTGCTAATGGAGGATGAGGCTGGAACGGTCCATCATATATATTCTGCTGACATTGATTTAAAAGGTGATCAGGTTTAAGTAGTCAAGCCAGCAACTTATTTGTTATAATCTTGATGGGCAGTATCTCAGGAGCTGCACCGTACAGACCACCCAAAAAACTAAACAGTTCTGCCTAGATCCACATGGACCGGGACAGAGGGATGAAACAAGATATTAACACTTAAGGGTCCTTCTGAGTTTTTTTAGAGGATCCTTTTTTGATGAAGATAAGACGGCATCCTGACTATGGTGACAGTATATAGATCGTTAATATAGACCGTCACCAGGCTTACTCTTATCATGACATCTTGGAATTGTTTTATCTCCTCTACAAAAAGGAGGAATGACATGAAACAGACAACAGATTTTGTTAAGATGAAGCAAGCTGGAGAAAAAATCGCGATGGTAACAGCGTATGACTACCCCTCTGCAAAGCAGGCTGAACAAGCCGAGACAGATATGATCCTTGTAGGGGACTCTCTTGGGATGGTGGTTCTTGGTTATGAATCGACCATCCCGGTAACAATGGAGGATATGGTGCATCATGCCAAAGCGGTTAAACGAGGTGCAGCTGATACCTTTATTGTCGTCGACATGCCTTTTATGAGCTATCATTTATCGGTCAGGGACACTCTACTAAATGGAGCCCGGCTGATCCAGGAAACGGGAGCCCATGCTGTTAAGCTAGAAGGCGGAGATGATGTAATTCCGCATATTCAGGCACTGACAGCAGCCGGTATACCCGTTATGGCCCATTTAGGACTTACTCCTCAGTCTGTAGCTGTTCTTGGAGGTTATAAAGTGCAAGGCAAAAGTGCTGAGGCTGCCCGAAAGCTGATTGCAGACGCACAAGCATGTGAAAAGGCTGGTGCGTTCTCTATAGTGCTGGAATGTGTTCCTAAGCAGCTAGCAGCAGAGGTTTCAAAGCAGCTGGGTATACCAACAATTGGAATCGGTGCAGGTGTATACACGGACGGACAAGTCCTCGTCTATCATGACATGATTTCTTATGGCGTTGACCGTGTCCCTAAATTTGTAAAGCAATTTACCAATGTCAATGACTTGATCCATTCGGGTTTAAGTGATTATGTAACAGAGGTTAAAAATAGTACCTTTCCAGAAGATAAGCATAGTTTCACGATGAAGGATGAAGAATTAAAGGGATTGTACGGAGGAAATAAATGAAGGTCTTCACAACAATAGCTGAGATGCAGCGAGAAATTCTTACCGAAAAACAAAAAGGGAAAACAATTGGTTTTGTTCCTACCATGGGCTTTCTTCATGAAGGACATATCGGTCTGCTGAAGAAGGCGCGTCAGGAAAATGATATTCTTGTTCTCAGCATATTTGTAAATCCATTGCAGTTTGGCCCATCTGAAGATCTTGATGCTTACCCCCGTGATTTCGAAAAAGACCGGCAGATAGCTATTCAAGAAAAAACCGATTATATTTTCTTCCCTTCAGTTGACGAAATGTATTCAACTTCGCCTTCGGTAGGTGTAATCGCCAAAGAGCGGGTAAATGTTCTATGCGGTAAATCCAGGCCAGGCCATTTTGACGGAGTCGTAACAGTTTTAACGAAGCTGTTTAATATAATCCAGCCAACGAGGGTCTATTTCGGGCTTAAGGATGCACAGCAAGTTGCAGTGGTGGATGGATTAATTAAAGACTTTCATTTCCCCGTTCAACTGAAAGCAATTGAAACTGTCAGAGAGTCTGACGGTCTGGCTAAAAGTTCCCGAAATGTCAATCTAACTCCTGAGGAACGCAGACAGGCAGCCGAACTTTATCGAGCCCTGGAGCTAGGGAGAAGCTTGATAAAAAAAGGTGAAACAGATAGGCTGAAGCTTATACAAACCATTGAGTCCCATCTTAAAAAAACGACCGAGTCGACTGTGGATTATATTGAACTATATACTTACCCCGATCTTAAGCCGATTGAAGAGATTAAAGGGAAAGTAATACTAGCACTTGCTGTTAAGTTTTCAAAAGTACGTCTAATTGATAATATCATTGTTGATATTTAATTTAGCAAGGGGGAAAAGTTATGTTCCGCACCATGATGAATGCTAAGATTCATAGAGCCCGTGTAACTGAAGCGAACCTTAATTACGTAGGAAGCATTACGATCGATACGAATATATTAGATGCAGTTGGGTTGGCAGCAAACGAAAAGGTTCAGATTGTGAACAACAACAACGGTGCCCGTTTTGAAACATATATTATACCTGGTGAAAGAGGAAGCGGCGTAGTGTGTTTAAATGGAGCAGCTGCCCGCCTTGTCCAACAGGGAGATATTGTCATTATTATTTCTTACGCTCTAGTTGCTGATGAAAAAGTTCAGTATCACCAGCCGAAAGTTGCTATTATGGATGAAAATAACCGTATTAAAGAACTTATCCATGCTGAACCTGAAGCAACCGTCCTATAAAACGAAAAGCTCCTGCTTGCAGCGGGGGCTTTTTCCCTGCTGGAAACAGGCAATAAATTTGTTACTTAGATCAAAAGTTGGGAATTAAACTTTTGATTTCTTAGTTTTTATGGTACGTTTTGGAGTGACTGAATGTAAGAGGTGTAACTCATGAGCAATAAATTTGTCGTGGTAGATTTGGAAACAACAGGTAATTCCCCAAAAAGGGGAGATCGTATCATCCAGTTTGCGGCGGTTGTGATCGAAGATGGTAAAATAACAAATCAATTCTCTTCCCTGATAAATCCTGAACAAGAGATCCCCGCCTTCATAGAGGAGCTGACAGGAATCTCCGCTGATATGGTTCAGGATGCCCCACTCTTTTCGATGATCGCTCCACAGGTCTCAAACTTGCTGGAAGGGGCCTATTTTGTAGCCCATAATGTTTTCTTTGATCTGTCTTTTCTGCAAGAAGAACTTATAGAGGCGGGATTAGAGGGCTTTTATGGACCTGTATTAGATACGGTTGAGCTTTCGCGAATTATGCTGCCTACGGCCGATAGCTATAAATTATCTGATTTGGCGGCTAATATGGGCCTTACCCATGAACGTCCTCATCAGGCTGACAGCGACGCCTACGTTACGGCAGAACTTCTGCAAATTTTATTGGGCCAAATAGGGGCGCTCCCTTTTGTAACCATTAAAAGCCTTGCTCGTCTTTCAGATGGGCTAAAGAGTGACATTCATTTACTTTTTGAAGATATAGTAAGTGAGAAGGAAAAAACAATTGAAGTTTTGCCTGATGGGATTGAGGTATATAGAAGCCTTGCTTTAAGGCAGGCGATTTGGGTTGAGAATTCCACAAAAGAAGATGCTCAGCTTGATTACCCAGAAAGCGACGAGGCTAAGGAGAAATACTTAAAAAGAGCCTTTCCTACATTTGAAAATCGTCAAGGACAATTCATAATGATGGATATGGTCTTAGATGTATTTAATAAGCATAAACACGCTCTTATTGAAGCTGGAACCGGAGTTGGAAAATCTATTGCTTATCTTGTACCGGCGGTATACTTTGCTAAGCAAAATAATATTCCAGTAATTATTAGTACATATACGACTCAATTGCAAGAACAGCTGCTTGCAAAAGATATTCCAATTTTAAAAAAGATCCTTGGATTTCCTGTTTCAACTGTTTTGTTGAAAGGAAGGGGCCATTATTTAAGTTTGCCAAGGTTTGAACAGTCACTCCGTGAAGAAGACGATAATTATGATACCACTTTGTCAAAAATGCAAATTCTAGTCTGGCTTACAGAGACTCAGATAGGCGACTCAGATGAACTTAATTTGTCTAGCGGGGGAATGATTTTTTGGAATAAGGTCAAAAATGATGAAACATCTTTTCTTGAAAATAAAGCATGGCATTCCAGGGACTTTTATCTGAAAGCGAAAAAAGCTTCTGAAGATGCGGATCTTATTATAACGAATCACTCTCTTTTATTAACTGATATTGTAGCTAAACAGCCTATTTTACCATCCTATGACTTTGCCGTTATAGATGAGGGCCACCATTTGGAACGTGCAGCCGGCAGGCTCTTCGGCAAGTCTCTTGATTACTTGGGTGTACGGTTGCTTTTTAATCAGCTTGGCTTATTCGAGCAAGGGCAGCTTTTCTCTAAGCTGGAGCAGTTGGTGGAGAAAGTGGATGGGAATCATGACCAGCTTGAGCACTCCTTTGTATTAAATAAATTAATTGGAGACATACAGCACGAAGCAGATGATTTTTTTAGAATGGTTACTATGGTTGTGAAAAGTAATAAACAGCAGCAAAGGAAAACCGGTATATCAAAGGTTCACTTAAGGCTTGCTAAACAAGAAGGTAGAGTGTGGAAGGGGCTTGAAGCAAGTGCTGAGCGTTTTTCATTTTTGCTCAAGGACTTGATAGCTGCTTTTGAAAAGCGTTTAGCCTATTTAGAGCGGTTTAGCCCTAATCTGCCGAGTGAGAAAAAAGCAGTGCTGGAAGATTTAGCTTTGCTTATAAAGGAAATTGGTGAAATGAGGCAAACCTTAAGGTCAATGATATTCAATCAGGAAAAAGATTTTGTTACATGGGTTGAACTAGACTTCAGGGCTGCACAAAATGCCACAACTTTATATGCACAGCCAGTTTCTGTAGCCTCGTATTTGCATGAGCACTTTTTTTCCAAGAAAAAAAGTGTTGTACTTACTTCTGCAACACTTTCTGTCAATGGAAATTTCGATTTTGTACAAAAGGGGCTTGGTCTTGATTTGGCTGAATGTGATACAGATATCATTCCGTCTCCCTTTGACTATTCAAGACAAGTGCAGCTAATTGTTCCGGAAGATCTTCCAGATATCAAATCTGTAAGGGAAGAAGAGTTTACAGCGGCGATTACCGAGCATATAATTTCTATTGCTGAAGCTACAAAAGGCAGAATGCTTATCCTGTTTACCTCACATGATATGTTGAAAAAGACATATGAATTGATAAGGGAAAGCGGGTTCCTAGAAGATTATGCACTAATAGCCCAAGGGATTACAGGAGGGAGCAGGTCCAGGCTGACGCGTAACTTTCAAAGATTCGAAAAAGCCATCCTGTTTGGTACAAGCTCCTTCTGGGAGGGAATTGATATTCCTGGGGAGGATTTATCCTGCCTTATTATTGTTCGCCTTCCTTTTTCATCACCTGAGGAGCCTATTGCAGAAGCCAAAAGTGACATGATCAATGCAAAAGGAGGGAACCCGTTTACAGAGTTTGCTCTTCCAGAAGCTATACTTAGATTTAAACAGGGTTTTGGCCGTCTAATCAGGACTTCAGATGATAAGGGGTTGGTAGTTGTGTTTGACCGGCGCATTCTGACCACATCATATGGAAAAGAATTTATTAACTCAGTTCCAAGTATACCGGTAAGAAAATACTCAATTGACGAGATTGTTAAAACAATTGAAACTTGGCTTTGATATTTTTTTGTGAATAACACACTCTATATCTAGACGTACTGGAGGAATGGATTATGAAAGTGTTATTCACATTAATAATAGCCTTAAATAATTGGTTTTTTATTCCATCTGATTCACCGTCTAAGCCGGTTGAAGTTGAGGGGATTGATCTTAATCTTAAAAGCGCTGAGATAGCGGTCACTTTTCTTTCTTTAACGGATGGAGAAGCAGGTCTGCTGCAATATGCTAGCGGTGAAAATATTCTAATTAATGCAGGAGGGCCTGGAACAGCTGATGAAGTTCAAAAACTTTTAGCCCTTTTTGATGTGGAGAATATATCGACCATTATTTTAACTAGAAGAGATTTCAATGAAAAAAACCTGAGAATGTTAATAGAACAATATCAGGTCAAGAAAGTGATTATAGGAAAATCATTCAGCTCCCTCAATTTAGACCTGGATAAATCAACGACTGTAGAACTTTGGGAAAAAGGGACAAATACAGAACTTTTTCCTCAATTCAACGTGGAAGTTATATACGAAGGGAATAAACCAGGGGAAGGTATGGACTTATCATTCAGATTTTTGAAGCACCGGATTCTTTATTTAAGTTCGATAGGTCCAGAAGTTGAAAGCTCACTTTTAAATCAATCACTTCAAGATGTCAATGTTGTAAAAATACCATGCTATGGGATAGAAGGATCAATATCAGACAGGCTTATTATGCACATGGATCCTCAGATAGCGGTTATCTTTAATTCGAAATCTGAAAAGCCTAGTGCAGACTTCGTAGAAGAGCTGCATGAAAACTGGATTGATGTTTATCTGACAAAAAAACATGGTACAGTCACAATGAAGTTTACCGACATTAATTATGAAGTAATAACGATTTACAGCGGAGATGAGCTTAAGTAGAGTGTGCATTATGGGGCTGTTAAGTAAGTATATAAGGGATTTTTCGAGCAAAAAAAGCCGCGCATTGCTGCGCAGCAAAAGTGTGTGTGAACCAGAAAAATTTGTTGTTGTTTGATATTCTTAACCGTTAATTGTTAACGAAAAAGGTTAACACCTGATATAATGGGTTGTAAGAATCCTTAATGGATGTATCTTTAGTGTTGCCATCTAATACAGCAATATAAGTAACAAATATTGTTGAGCAATAGGAGGAATACCAGTATGGAAAGTAAAATCGATGTATTATCGACAGTGAAACTCCAGCAAAGCCCTGACTTGTACAAAATTGTCGATGCTCTAAATCGAACTCTAAAGCATGATGACCTCATGTTCGGATTGGCCCTGGATCCCGAAGATCAAAACACTGCGGTATTCACCATTTATCGTACATAGAAGTGAATAAAATGAAAAAGTGGATCATCATTGGAAGCATCCTAATTCTATTCTTGGCAGGCAGCTCAGTTGTAATTTATCTCAATGCTACAAAGCCGGTTAAAGCCGCAGAGCAAAAAGCGATAGAAACTGCCATCGAGGAAACCAGCCTCATTCATGCGGAAGAATTCCAATTATATCACGGGGACAATACATATTACGTGGTTACAGGTACAGATGAGGCCAATGAGAGCATCATCGTCTGGATTCCTGAACAAAAAGGGGATATAATTACCAGATCAGCAGATGAAGGAATCTCCAGACAAGAAGCGATTGATATCCTTTATAGTGAGAAAACTCCTCAGAAAATTATCGATGTAAGACTGGGTGTTATAGAGAATAGGCCAGTCTGGGAAATTTATTACCGTTCTGAACAGAATTTAATTAATTATTATTATGTCCATTTTGATACTGGGGAAAGATTGCGTATCATTGAAAACCTTTAATTTGATAAGGGAGGAACCAAAGTGAAAACAAGGCTTGCAAACAGAGTACGGTCTTTAACGCCTTCAAGCACACTAGCAATTACAGCGAAGGCTAAAGAACTTAAAGAACAGGGACATGATGTTATAGGGCTGGGGGCCGGGGAGCCGGACTATAATACACCTGAGCATATAATTGAGGCGGCTTACACCTCAATGAAAGAGGGACATACAAAGTATACTCCATCAGCAGGATTAGCTTCTTTAAAACAGGAAATTGCTGATAAACTAAAACGAGATCAGAATCTTGAGTATACCAACAAAGAAATTATTGTTACAAGCGGAGCCAAGCACGGACTATACACGCTTTTTCAGGTTATTCTTGACGAAGGTGACGAAGTCATTATCCCTACTCCATTCTGGGTTAGTTATCCGGAACAGGTAAAGCTTGCAGGCGGCAAGCCTATTTATATTGAGGGGTTGGAGGAGAACGAGTTTAAGGTTAATCCTGACCAGCTAAAAAACGCAATTAGCTCAAAAACTAAAGCGGTTATTATCAACTCACCAAGCAATCCTACAGGAATGCTTTACAGTAAAGAAGAATTGCGAGCTTTAGGTGAAGTATGTCTTGAACAAGACATACTGATTATATCTGATGAGATCTATGAAAAGCTTACATATAGCGGCCATAAACATGTTTCCATCGCAGAGATTTCTCCAGAATTAAAGGCACAGACCATTTTGATCAATGGAGTATCAAAGTCACATTCCATGACAGGATGGAGAATCGGCTATGCAGCAGGAGACAAGCAGATTATTAATGCAATGGATAATCTAGCCAGCCACAGTACATCAAACCCAACCACCACTGCCCAGTATGGTGCAATTGCTGCTTATTCAGGGACACAGGCTCCTGTTGAAGAAATGAGAAATGCTTTCGAAGAGCGGTTAAATATCATTTACAACAAAGTCATACAAATACCTGGTTTTACGTGCATCAAACCGCAAGGCGCATTTTACCTCTTTCCTAATGTAAGGAAGGCAGCTGAAATGTCAGGCTTCGAATCAGTGGATAAATTTGCTGAAGCATTGCTTACTGAGGCAAAGGTTGCTGTAGTCCCTGGCTCTGGTTTCGGTGCGTCTGATAATCTTCGCCTATCTTATGCGACATCTTTAGACCAGCTGGAAAGAGCAGTAGAAAGAATTAATCTTTTTGTGACAAACAAAATGGAATAATACCGGCGTCAGTTGCTTAGATCATTCATTTTTGCAGCTGAAACTATATAGGCAATACAACATTCGTTTTGCTAAGTCTTTGGAGGGAATATAACATTGATTAAAACAACTATTTCAGAAGTTCATAAACATGTGGATCAAGAAGTTAGAATCGGAGCCTGGATTGCTAATAAGCGTTCCAGCGGAAAAATTGCATTTCTGCAGCTGCGTGATGGGACAGGATTTATTCAGGGTGTTGTAGTTAAAAGTGAGGTTCCAGACGAGATATTTCAGCTTGCGAAATCGATCACACAGGAATCCTCTCTTTATGTTACGGGTGTCGTCCAAAAAGATGAGAGGTCACCGCTCGGTTTTGAACTGTTAGTAAACGGTGTTGAACTGATTCATCAGGCTGTTGACTACCCAATTACCCCCAAGGAGCACGGAACCGAATTTTTAATGGACAATCGCCACTTATGGCTTCGGTCCCGCCGGCAGCATGCTGTAATGAAGATTCGAAATGAAATTATTCGGGCCACTTATGAATACTTTAACGAAAATGGTTTTTCAAAGGTCGACCCGCCAATTCTAACTGGGAGTGCTCCTGAAGGAACTACCGAGTTATTCCATACGAAATACTTTGAAGAAGACGCCTTTTTGTCTCAAAGCGGTCAGTTATATATGGAAGCTGCTGCAATGGCATTGGGAAAAGTTTTTTCTTTTGGACCTACCTTTCGAGCAGAAAAATCAAAAACACGCCGTCACTTGATTGAGTTTTGGATGATTGAACCAGAGATGGCTTTCTGTGAATTTGAAGAAAACCTCGTCGTTCAGGAAGAGTATGTAAGCCATATTGTTCAATCAGTCTTGAAAAATTGCCAGATCGAGTTAAAAACGCTTGGCAGGGATACTTCCAAGCTTGAGAACATTAAAGCTCCCTTCCCAAGAATCACTTATGATGATGCTCTCATGTTCTTGCGAGATAAAGGTTTTACCGATATCGAGTGGGGAGACGACTTGGGTGCACCTCATGAAACAGCTATTGCCGAAAGCTATGATAAACCTGTCTTTATTACCCACTATCCAACATCATTAAAGCCTTTTTATATGCAGCCCGCACCTGACAGGGACGATGTTGTTTTATGTGCTGATATGATAGCTCCTGAAGGATATGGCGAAATCATCGGCGGGTCTCAGCGTATTCATGAATATGACCTAATGAAAAAGCGGTTAGAAGAACATGGACTTTCAATTGAGGCCTACAAGTGGTATTTGGAGCTTCGAGAATACGGTTCTGTTCCTCATTCAGGCTTTGGGCTTGGCCTGGAACGTACAGTAGCCTGGCTAAGTGGTGTTGAACATGTACGTGAATCAATTCCTTTCCCGCGCCTGTTAAATCGTTTATACCCATAACTATTACAATCAAGGCCTGCTTTTGCGGGTCTTTTCCCTTTTATAAGCTTACTGCGACACTAGAATTATTTGCTTATTTTATCTCAACCGATTCTCTTACTAGCAGGTCTTGTTCATGATATACTAAGAAATGAGGTGTCGGGTATGATGAAATCAGATTTGTTAGACTGGCTTAAAGAAGGAAATCTTACACTTCCAGGCGCATTACTAACAGAATACAAAAATTTAAAATTAAATGAACAAGAATTGGTTTTACTACTTCAAGTTCTTTATTTTAGTAATAAAGGCAACGAATTTCCAACCCCAACTGAGCTTTCAGCCCGAATGACCTGTTCGTCCTTTGAGTGCACAGAAATGTTGAGAACACTCGTTCAAAAAGGTTTTATAAATATAGTGGACGGTGCTTCTGCAGAGGGAATTAGATATGAATCCTATTCGCTGCAGCCTTTATGGGAAAAACTTGTTGATCGGTTTGCCACAAAAGGTAAGGAAGAGGCTGCAAAATTAAACGAGCGGGAAGAAACTGATTTATACACTTGTTTTGAAAAGGAATTTGGCAGACCTTTATCTCCATTCGAATGTGAGACGCTCGGAATGTGGCTCGATGATGATCATCACGATCCGGTGATCATTAAAGCAGCTTTAAGAGAATCGGTTATCTCAGGGAAGCTGAACTTTCGTTACATAGATCGGATTCTTTTCGAATGGAAGAAAAACGGTATTAAAACGATTGAGCAGGCTAAGAGCTACGGCAGAAAATTTAGGCAGCATCAAACTCCTCAGAAGGCCAGCAATGATGAACGGGCGGTGCAAAAACCGGTCCCATTCTATAATTGGCTGGAGCAATGAGCTAGTTTCCGGAACGAGAGAATCTCTTCTCTCGTTTTTTATATGTCAAATACTCGAAAAGAAGGTGTCTTTATGTTAAACAAAGCTCAAATTCGTTATTGTCTTGATGAAATGGGAAGGATGTTTCCTGATGCCCATTGTGAATTAAACCACTCCAATCCCTTTGAGCTAGTCATTGCTGTAGCTCTATCGGCGCAATGTACGGACGCACTTGTAAATAAAGTAACAAAAAATTTGTTCGAAAAATACAAGTCACCCGAAGACTTTCTATCTGTTCCTTTAGAGGAGCTTCAGCAGGATATCCGTTCGATCGGCCTATACCGAAATAAAGCCAGCAATATTCAAAAACTATGCAGAACGCTTATTGACCAATATGGTGGAATTGTTCCACAGGATCGTGACGAGTTAACCAACCTCGCCGGGGTTGGCAGAAAAACGGCCAATGTTGTTGTATCAGTTGCTTATGGCATACCTGCTATTGCAGTAGATACTCATGTTGAAAGAGTGAGCAAGAGACTAGGTTTCTGCCGCTGGAAGGATTCCGTTCTAGAGGTAGAAAAAACGTTGATGAGGAAGGTACCTGAAGACGAATGGTCTGTCACCCACCACCGCATGATTTTCTTTGGAAGATATCACTGCAAGGCTCAGAACCCTCAATGTGAGGTATGTCCGTTACTGGAGCTTTGCCGGGAAGGAAAGAAGCGGATGAAGGGGAAACAAACAGAATGACAGATCAATTCTCTTTTATGATTCCAAAAGAACTCTCTAGTCCGCTGTTTTTTCCAGAGCAGACATTCGTCTGGTCAGAAACATATAATCAAAAGTTATCTGTAAAGCCTATCCTATTATACGAGCTCGCCCACTACTCAAACATATCAGCTATAAAGCCCTGGGAAGATCCAATTGATAACGTCCCTCTGATATGGCAAGAGTGGAAACAAGAAAAGATCCTACTTGGAGAAATATTTAAAAAAAGAAATAAAAGTGCAAAAAAAGAAACAATAATGGGAATGACCAATTCAGCAGGACTTCTGCTAGAATACCTTTATTGGACTAACGGACAGCCTGTAAGACTAGATGAGCTCAGTCTAATAAACCACCTGAATGTAAAGCCGGTAAATGCAACAGAGAGAATATCCTTTATACTTGACCGGCCAAATTCATTTCCTTCTTTTATTCAGCTGTCAGAGCTTTTCGCTGAGCAGGAAAAACAATTTGAAAAGGCTAAAGCATTGAAAAAATTAAAAAGCAGCCAGAGTTAATTCTTAAAGGGTTCTGTTTTGAGGTGCTTTCTAAAAAATAGGTGCGGAAATGACAGTCGTATTGGCATTATTGGTATTTTTAAAAAAGTAAACCTCGCATTAGTATTCAGCGAGGTTCTTTATTAGGAATAAAACAACCTTATTTATTTAACACCTCACTGTTTTGATATGGTTCACCGCTATGGTTAAATGGGATCCTGTTTTGAGATAAAACTCACATCTTTTAAATAAAAGATGTCTTATCCTTAAAAGATCGAGTAATCAGCTAAAAGTAAAATAAGCGGATATTTTTTCCGTCAAATGTAATATAGAGCTCGTTTTGGGGTAAATAGGGGAAATTTTCCACCTATGCTATTCAAAATCACCTATTTTCTCGTTTTTGAAACAACTGAGGGGAATTTCTCCTTCTATTTTAACTATTTTCATGGCTATTTACTAATTAAGGGGAATCTTTCCGTCTATTTGATGGAGTGGGTGCTTAACCTGATCCCCCAGCCGATAAGTTCGGTCCCTACGTCCGTAGTACCTTGATAAATAAAGAAAAAGACGTATGATAATTCATACGTCATTTCTTGTGTATTTAAATGCTTTTTATTGTCCATGTTAAAGATCAAGTATGTTTTCTTGATCTTCTTCTCCCTCCTCGTCAGGCGGCACATCGGTTTCAGTGTCACCACCGTCTTCACCATTACCATTACCTTCACCATCATTGTTCCCGTTCCCATTTCCGTTTCCGTTCCCGTTCCCGTTTCCATTGCCGTTTCCATTTCCGTTCCCATTCTCGCCTTCAGTTTCTCCATCTGGCTCTTCCTCATCTTCTGGAGGTTCAGGGGGGAGTGGAACTTCTATGGTGATGGCAGCAGCCTCACTGCGCTGATCTTCTCGAAAAGCTGTAACTTTAAAGGAGTAAATGCCCCCAGGTACTGGGTTGGCAATCTTCAATCCAGTCTTGTTTGTTTGTGGCAACGGTTGTTCTGGGCCTTCATCAAGAGCAGCCGTTACTTCGAAACTAATATTTGAATGCTTTTCGGTATCATAATCCCATGAAAGGATGATCTCGTTTAGCTCTTCATTATACTCAGCTTTTAGCCCACTTGGCTTATCAAGTTTATCGAATTTCTTTGATACTTCCTGTGGAGCATTCCCCTTAACTGCATACTCATATAGAATTTGATCAGGTGGAGTATACTCACTGGCAAGCTTGGCAGGATTGCTTCCTTTTTCGATTTTAACAGCTTCTACACTTTTAGGAACTGTAAAGTCAGGCGTATCAATACCTTGTGATACATGAGCCATTAAATTTTTAAACATGATTTGCGCGATCTTTTGCTGATAGTTGTCCGCTGCTAGATATTGTTTTCTGTCAGCATAACCCGTCCAGACTGAAGCCGTATAATTTGTGGTATAGCCGACAAACCAGGAATCAGGAACTGCTCCATCCGGAATTCCATTTGCTTGTTTTTCTTCATCGGTATAATTGGTTGTTCCTGTTTTGCCAGCAACCGGCAGGTTTGGAATGTTCGCAAATTGATGCCCGGTTCCATAGGAATCCTTTACAACACTCTTAAGCATATCCGTAACCAGGAAGGCTGTGTAATCTTTCATTACTACCTCGGGTTCTGGGGCAGTATTAATTTCAGTTTGGTCCCTCAATACAATTTTTCTTACGGAATGCGGTTCGGTATAGAAGCCGTTGTTCCCAAAAGCACTGTATGCTCCAGCCATTTGCAGTGGAGAAACCTCAAAAGTGCCAATTGCCGCAGAATCAGGGATTGATTCAGGAAAAGGAATCCCAAGCTGAACCCCGAAGTCTCTTGCTCTGTCTGCTCCAACTTCATGAAAGGTTTTTAGAGCTGGAATATTCCTGGACTTAGCCAATGCAACTCGCATAGTCATGGGGCCTTCATATTTATTATTCCAGTTCCTTAGTTCTTTGCCGCCTTCATACTTATAAGGCTCATCGACAAGAGTGTGATAGGTTCCCCAGCGCAGGTGCTCTATTGCCGGACCGTAATCAAGAACGGGTTTAATGGTTGAGCCAGGCTGTCTCCGTGCATCAATGGCATTATTAAAACCACGTTGTACTTCCTCTTTGTTCCGCCCTCCGCCAATAGCTCTTAACTCACCGGTTTTTGTATCCAGGAGGGTAATACCAGCCTGGAATTCGTCATTAGGGTAATTAATTACATCATTTGTATTAAGCATATTGTCTACATATGTTTGTGCATTGGGATCTAGTGTAGTGTATATGTGAAGTCCATCGGTAAAGATATCATATTCACCGTGTTCTTGAACTTCTTCTATAACGATATCAACAAATGAATCGAATTTGTCTCTATCCTTTTCACGATCTTCTTTTTTTACAAGCGAGGACTCGACTGGGATAGCTTGTGCAGCTTCCTTTTCTTCCTGATTAATAAAGCCATGTTGATGCATTAGAGATAAAACAATATTTCTCCGCTTTTCAGCATTTTCAGGATAATTGAAAGGGTTATAATTATTTGGGCTTTGCGGCATGCCCGCAAGCAGTGCGGCTTCATGAAGTTCAAGATCCTTCAGTGGCTTTCCAAAATAAATATTAGAGGCTGTCGCAATCCCATGACTGCGCTCTGACATGAAAATTTTATTTACATACATTTCAAAAATTTGTTCTTTTGTATAGTTTTGTTCGAGCTGGAAGGCAAGCCAGGCTTCCTGTGCTTTGCGGTTTAGTGTTTTTTCCGTGCCAAGAAACGAATTTTTAACAACTTGCTGGGTAATCGTGCTTGCTCCCTCGGATCCAAAACCGTCCGTTATATTGGCTAGTACAGCGCCTCCGAGACGAATAAGATCAATACCATTGTGTTTGTAAAAACGCACGTCTTCGGTAGCTAAAACTGCATTTTCTACAAGTTTAGGGATTTCTTCATAAGGAACGAAGTCACGCCTTTCAGAGCCTACTTCTGTAAATAAGTTATTATCTTTATCATAAAGCTTAGAGGAAATCGGATCCATCAAAGCTGCTTCATCTAATTTTGGTGTATCTTGGATCATGAACGCGAAAGCGGCAACGCCAGTAAGCATTCCAACAATTCCAAGGGCAAATAGAGCAATAAAAATCCGGGTGAAAGTTCCCTTTGCTTTTTTGCCTCCTTTTTTGTTTGCAGAGGTGCTTTTGCGGCGCTCCTCTCGTGTTTGGGATTTTTGGGACATATTAATTCCTTCCTTTCCGAATACGCAATTATAAATTAATGAAGAGTATAAAGACTGTCTATCACTTTAATATAATCAATCCTTGGCTGATAACCAAGCGTAATTGGGTGGCCATATTGCACAATTTCTTCTTTGGTGATCGATTTTCTGCCTCCTGTTTCCATACGCTCCCAAAAGTACAATAGGTGTTCAGCCTCAAGCAGATAGACTTCCCCTTCAGAAGAAAATCGAAGGATAACAAAACAGATTCCTTTATGTTTTAAAACAGACGTCATATGAACAATCTGATGCTTGTGAAAATTTTTCAAAGGAAAGGAGGTGGAAAACTTAGTTTCCTTCGCTTCGAAGTCTATATATTTCCCTTTATATACTCCATTATAATCCGTCGTGGATGCTGTTTTGAAATAAGCTTCTTTGATAACGGCCGCACTTCTTCTCGGATAGTCGACATTCACAATTTGTACAGGTGTAGGTTTTTTATGGATAACCGCCAAGCCCCTGCTTAAATAAAATTCGTTTGTTTCATTTAGATCTTCCTCAAGAGTCATCCCCCTGTTACTATACGTCCACTTCTTATCGGCTTTGGGTTTAGCCGCGGGACTGTGGGCAGGTTTATACCGTTTGCCATTCGGATAATGAAAGTCCATTTTAAGCCACCTCGCAAAACTACTTTCTATCATACCAAATATCCGTTCGGTTTTGGTGAATAAATTGTCCTATTTACATTCACCCTAAAGATATGCTAAACGCGAAGGAAGATGCTTCATGATAAAAAATACTCCGAGTCTCTGCGAGCCAACCTCTGAGGAACAAAAAATTTTAAAGAAGATCCAAAATGAGACCGAGAAAAAAAATTTGGATAATATTTCTCGTACTAAGGCTTATTTTGAGTTGTATTTAAAACAGCAAGATATGATTTGGTCCTTGCTTGCAAGTATGGTGTCTAGAAATGCGGGCTGGAATATGTGCGATCTTGAAAGCAGCTATTTCCAAAAGATGCTGACAGAGAAAAAACGGCACCGTCTATATTTAACTTATGAGCGTGCCAATTGGACAATTTTTAGGGATGCTTACCCTCAATTATTGCTCTATTACTATTCGACGAAAATGAAGCGCCCAATGTTTCACTTGCTTCCGTATTTTGATATTTCTGTCTTCATGCAAAATGAATGGACTGAATTTTGGAACTTTAAAAATAAGAAAAGATTGATGATCGCATTAATTATTAATGAACAAAATGTTATCCAGCGGCCAGTTATCGAGCATCCATTCTATAAAAGAAAAATTTTTAATACAATGATGTTTAACTTTCAAGACTTATTTCACTTTAACTCTGTTCTATTTCCAACCTGTCATGGTGAATTGTATGGGGCAAGTGTAAATGGTTTTAAAACCCTGAATAAAAGAATTGACCTGGGAAAGCGTCTGGCTGATATATTATTTAGCGAAGAATATTATAAACAGATTTTCGAATTCGCCTTAAAAACGGAGCATACTGGGTCAAGATATGATTATGAGCAATATTTTCATTCCCCAAAGCAACGGGATACCCCTTTCCTAAGAATGGTTTACCCTGTCATCGCACATGATTATCATAAGCAGAAAGATTGGTTTACAATAAGTAAGTTTAACAACAAATGGTTCTCTAACAAGGTGGTCCATCAACATACAACAAATCTTACATCCTGGTACCTTCATAAGCGGAAGCAGCTCTATACGCTTAGTTCCATTACTGACTTAACAAAGACCTCGAGAAGCTAGCTCATGAGTAACCTTGGACGAAGCAAAAACGGAGAATCTGGAGTTGAGAGCATTCAAAAATCCGGAAACGTTTTTTGGCTGACTTTCCGAAAATAATTGTTAAAAAGAAAATAATGCAGACAGCGCTTTTACAGCTTGTCTGCATTAATGTAAGAGCCCATAGAATTAAGCATTTAGGATGCAGTAAAATTAAGTGGATGGACGATCGGGTCCTTCAAGTTTTTTGTCACCGTATCCAGGCTTATTTTCTTTAACCTGCTGTTGATTTTGTTTATTTGATTTCTTCTTAGTCATTTTTAACACCTCCGTTTTTATTTTGTTCAAAGGCTGATTTTTCATGCGGACACTGTGTGTCGAATCTTGAAAAAGACCTAGGGAATAGGTTCTTTCTTTGCCGAAAAACTTCTAGTTTTGTCACCAAGGAAGGAAGTCTTAAACAGATCAAGAATTAACTCATTAATAATATTTTTAGTTAACTTGTCTGCTGCTTGTTATTTTGACTTTATAAGGTAAGGGAATCAAAGCGCACAGAAAGAGGAGGCAGGAACTGATGATACGAAAAGGACAGGGAAAAGAAGAAATTCTTATGATGCTCTCGGAAGTGAACTCACAGCTGGAATTATTTGAGAACGAACTGAATGTGAGCCTTGCTGAAATGAGGACTGTTTGGTTTGCCGATCAAGAGGAGCGGCTTAGTTTATGCAGTGACCGGCTAGAAGCACTAGAAACCCAATACTCCAATTTTAAGGAGCAAAAGCAGGATTATCAAAAAAAAGAGAAAAGTCAGGGACTAAAGCTTGAATTAGGTTTTTCTTATCCCGTAAAATAATAGTAACCTTTAGTAGCTCTGAAAATATTCAAAGCTGCTCTTATTTTTTAAGGAGTGATTAGTATTGCACAGTTCGATAGACTACAAACTTTAACAGAGGAAATGGCACAGTATATAAAAAAGTCAGCAGATCGTTTTGAACTGGTAAAACAAACTGGAAGTAAAAGTGACTTTTATACGGAGGTAAAGCCATTCGCAGATGAAGTCAAAGGAAAGGTAGAGGTTTGGAAGGAGGAGGCGCTAGTCTGGGTAACTGAGGTTAGACCCAAAAACCTGCATAGCATGCAAATTAGCACGACAGCAGATAACATTGAAATGGTATCAATACAGGCATTTTTTCCTGAAACAAGCCGTAAACGATTTATTGACCATATTCAAGCTATTAATTATGTTCTGATTGGGATTTTAAATTCATTTAATAAATAAAAGCACCTTTTGAACTGTACCTCGTTCAAAAGGTGCTTTTTATACTAGATAGGGGCAGGAGTCAAAGAACCCTTCAAGCCCTCCAGCTCTTGTCGAAGCTATAGTCGGCTAACACTTGTCCACCTTTAAGTCTTCTGAGCATGGTAAAAGGCAAACCCCCTGGACAATCTGCTTCGTTAATCTCTACTGCCTCGCGAAGCCAGCAATTTGCTGGTCACCAACTCTAGAGTTGCAAGTTTACTGTGATCCTTCTCTCGCCGTTTTAGTTAGCTTTTAATTAGAGGTTTCAACCAGTGAGTTTTCTTTTAAGATCTCAGGAACAACAGCGCCCTGTGATTCAAGGTCACGAACAAGGATACGGTAATCATTTATAGAGATCTCATTATGAATATATGATTTTTTAGCAAAATCTAATAATTCATTTACGCTTTCTGGTGTATAATCCCTCATCTGGGCAAATAGTAATTTAAGTTCGTTGACGTTCATGGTTTTCCCCCTCCATCTTTTTAAAAGAATAAGTCTTAAACCTACAAATGTTTAATGTAACTTTAGCGTTTTTGTAGGTGGATTGAACCTGGCTGCCGCGAATAAAGTAAACGCTTTCTTATATGGTAGCATGAAAATATACATATCCACCGTTTTTAAAATATTTAAACTTCCGACAAATTCCTTTGTTTTTAGACATGAATGTAAAATGACGCCCAAGGAGGCACAAAGTAGGCACGTGCTTCATAAAGTGATTAGTAGTGAAATTTGAGGAGGATCCTATCATGTTCGGCCGACACACTTATCGAAGACATCATCCGGCAGAATGGAAAAATTATGGGTATATAGAGGCCGGAAGCTTTAACCGGAATATGTATTATCCCCAAGGTCAGCAACACGAGATACCACCGTTATTTAATTCGCAATGGGGGGGATCGGGTAACTGGAATTACGGGTCAACGCCATCGCAGGCCTTTACTGGTTTTCCGCAGTTTTCTTCCATGCCATCCGGCGGTTTACAGCCGCCAATGATGGGGGGAGGATTTGTTCCCCAGTATCAGCAAAATCAAATGTCAAAAATGCTTTTTCAAAATCCCCTTCAGCAGCCTGAAGGAACCGGTTACGGAATTCAGGGCCAGCAGTTTGGTCAATATTCCAATATGCATCCCTATCCAGCACAGTCTTTCATGCCAAGGCCTCCATCTGGGTTTCAAAGTGTATTAAATTCATTTAAAGGTCAGGATGGGACTCTGGATATAAATAAAATGGCAAATACGGCAGGCCAAATGGTGAATGCACTTACCCAAGTTTCTTCCATGTTTAAGGGACTAGGAGGCGTCCTGAAAATTTAAACAATTTTGTTCCGACGGTCCAATATCGGGCCGTTTTTCTTTTAAAGAGCTCTATACATTATAAATCGCAGGCAGGCTCTCTCCCTTAGGAAAAGCGAGCCCTTTGGCCCACTCATTAATAATAGGTCTAATAAAAGTAAAAGGAAGAATATTTTTCCGGCTTCTTCAAGGTACCTAGGTTTATTCTTTTAATTTTGTGATTTATATGTTAATTTTTTTATGCAGATATTTACATAATGTTGAAATTAAAATAGAGAGCTGTTATAGGGATGGTGGGTTGTATATATGAGGACTTTACAACAGATAAGCATTATATTTATCTTTGTCCTTTTGCTGGCTGCGCTGCCAGCTACAATAGTCGTTAAACCAGTTTTAGGGGATGGAGGGCCTGATAGTTCGATTTCAATGGGGCTGGAGTGGCATCCTGAAATCGTGATTTCATTGGCTGGCGAATTTATAAACACTATTAGCAGCGGGTCTCTGGGAACATATTCTGCAGGGGCCCAGGTAAGAAATATAGAAGACGACATAGCGGATAACTTTTTTACCAGTATGAAAATAATGGTGGTAGGAGTCAACGTGGCCCTTGTGATTAGCCTCTTCTTCGGAATTTTCGTAAGCAGGTTTAGGCCGACGAAAGTTTTTAACAGCTTTATGAATGCTCTTGCAGCTGTACCGGATTTTATTTTAATCATCGTTTCGATGATATTAGCGGTGAATTTCTATCAAGCTACAGGAGTTAGAATCATTTCACTTAGACCTGATGCAGGGGCAATGAATATATGGTTTCCAATGATCCTGGTTGGTTTGGCTCCCACTCTGTATATGTTTAAGTTAATTTCAGTTAAGTACTATCAGACAAGTGGAGAAGATTTTATCAGAACAGCGGTTGCAAAAGGCATGAAATTAAATTACATAAATTTTCAGCATGTTTTTAAAAATGTTGAACCGTTTATCGTAGCGGAACTGACAAAAATTATTTCCATTGCAATTGGAAATTTATTTATTATCGAGTACCTGCTGAACGTTTCAGGAATTACTAAGTTTATTTTTCAAAGTTCAACCTCGGGGGCAGCGGCCTACAGTTTCCAGCCAGTGGCAATTGGATTGCTCGCAATGTTGGCTATATCTTTTACAGTCTATCTGTCTGTAAGACTGCTACTTTATCTCTTTAAATGGGGTTTTATCCATGAATAGACTGTTAAGGGTTAATTATCAATTATACGCAGGAATCTTCTTTGTTACGGTTCTTTTATTTTTGACATTATTTGGCCCAATACTGGCGCCCCATACATTAACAGAGGCACTTGAAACAAAATATACAAATGGGACAATAATCTCCCCGCCGCTTGATCCGTATACCTCAAAAGAGTGGCCACTTGGAACAGATAAGTGGGGCTATGACTTATTATCAATGGTTTTACATGGTATCCGATATACTGTTTTTATAGCCGTTGCTGTTACGGTTATTAAGATGCTTTTCGGTACGATTGCTGGGCTATACATAGGCACCTGGAAAAAAACTCCTGGATGGATGGTCGCCTTTGAAAACGCCTGGAGTTATGTACCTTTATTTTTAATTCTGTACTTTCTATTAATTCCTATTCCTTTTAATAGCCAGATAGATCCTGTTTTCTTGGTGTTTTATTTTATTATTATTGCATCAATCATTAGTATTCCAAGCATTATTTCGTCTGTTAGACAAAAGTCTGCTGAGTTTTATAAATCAGTTTATGTTGAAGCAGCCCGCGCCCTCGGGGCTAGAAGAAGTAGAATTGTATGGGGGCATATTTTTCCGCAAATGAAAGAATCTCTTCTTGTTATGTTTATTCTAGAAATCGTTTATGTAATAGCAATCATGGGTCAACTCGCATTAATGAATATTTTTGTAGGCGGAACTTTTGTAACATACGATCCTTTAATGTATTTTTCTAAAACAAAGGAGCTTGCAGGACTGGTGGGACAGGCGAGAGGGAATATATATGGCTCCCATTTTATCCTGCTGGTTCCATTAGCAGCTTTATTAATTACAACGGCTTCGTTTAGCCTGCTCGCTAATGGGCTGAAAAATCGCTTTCAATCAAATTACCAGCGATCCCCATGGATAAAGACAGGGATCGAACCGCGGCTAATGCCAAAACGTAAGTCTTATAGCTCAACTAAAAAGTGGTGGAAGCTTACACCTCCTCAATTTGCCTTTCTTGCACTTATACTCTTGTTCATATCTGCAGGAACGTATGTATATGCAACTAAAGACAGTGATATAGGGGTGAGAAATGGGAGCCAGGCGGCTTATAATCTAAGCCTGGAAATGAATAAAGACGGGGAGTTTTCAACCGAGGCTGAAATAAATGTAAAAAATCAATCAGGAGAAAAATGGGATGAGTTAGTGTTCTATTTTATTCCAAATAGCTTTACAGAAGGACATCCTTTCAAAAATGTTAAAGGGTTTTCTGCAGTTGACATTCGTACTGTTAAAATTGACGGAGAACAAACTGAGTTTAGTTTAGCTGAAGACACTTTAAAAATAGCTCTTGATAGTCCAATGAAAAATCGCGAAAAACGTACTGTAACAGTGTCATATGAATTTACCGTTCCTGAAGAAGGTGTTCGTTTCTCAACTGTGAGAGGAAATTACTATCTCGCCCAGTGGTATCCAATGCTTGCAACCTATCAGAACAGAGCATGGAATAAAGAAGACTATTCAGATGGACTAGAAACCTTTCACACTGGCTTCTCTGATTTTAATGTAGAATATAGTATCCCTTCTGGTTATTCCTTCGTATCTACTGCAGATAAAGACGGCAAGCTGGAAGGCAAGTCGGGGAAAGTAGAAATGGAATACGTTAGGGATTTCTTCATTGCTGTCGTTAAAGACATGGATATATATGAAACAGAATCACAGGGAGTGAACATTAGGCTGTTCACCAGAAATAATCATGACAAAGACCCTGAGAAAGCACTGCAGCTCGCAAAAAAAGCACTTGGGTTTTATCAGGATAATATAGGGAAGTACCCGCATAAGCAACTTGATATCATGTTTGACAAAGGCCAGTTTATGGAATATCCAGGCATTGTGACAATCAATCCTTATATTGAGGATGATAAGTTTTATGAGATCTCCATTGTTCATGAAATCGCTCATCAATATTTCTATGGGGTAGTTTCCAATGATCCGTATAACGAAGCATGGCTTGATGAAGGTTTTACGGAGTTTGCAACCAATATGTACTTTTATCTGGCTGAGAAACAACCATTGGCTTTGGCACAAAGAATATCAGAAAACCGGATGAAAAGTATTGAAGAAAAAGGCCTTGGCCGGCAGCACTCAAATTTGCCTCTTCATGAAAATAAACATTCTGGGTATATCTATGGACAACCTGCCCTAAAACTTACAGAAATGGTAAAAAAGAATTCCTATCAAAGAGAAAACGAATTCGATATTGTGGTGATGGAATATTTATCTGATTATTACCATCAGTTCAGGTATAAAGAGGTAAATACAGAGGAGTTTCTAAAATTCACGATGAATTACTTTAAGGTTCCTAGAGGATCGTTTACGGACTGGCTTCAGACCGAAGAATAAAAGAAGCAAGCGGCTCAGCTGCTTGCTTCTTTTTATGTTTATTCATCTTCTAGAATAGTAACCTTTTTACCTTTTCGTTTTGGGATTCGAATCTCAAGGAGCCCATCCCGGTAGGAAGCTCTCACATTTCTTTCGTTGATAGGATGGGTGAATGCCACTGTCCGGCTCATTGTTTGCATGGATTCTCGGCGGCGATAGGTTTGATTACGGTCATGCTCTTCTGTAAGAATATCCTGCTTTTTTACCGTGATTTTTATATGTCGATCGTAGATATCTAGGTCAATTTGTTCTCTTTTAATACCTGGCAGTTCAGCAGTAACAATATGCTCATTATCTGTTTCCTGAACTTGAATTATAAAAGACGAGTGCAGTAGGGGACGCTGAAAGAAATCATCTATGCTTCTTAAAATCCCCTTTCCAGAGCTCTCATTAAAAAAAACATTCATCGATCTCATTAAATCTCCAAAAGGCTCATTCCTGTTTTTTTTATCATTGCCGCCCGGCTGATTGAAAGACATCGCTTCATCTCCTTTCCGTTCACAAAAATTCACGATATGATATGCGACTTCTAATAAAAAGGTGATACTTTGAAAGTTTTTTGACAATCGGGTTTATTGTGACGATTATCACCATTTATTACCCTTAATTAAATGTATGCTGTAACTGTATATTGAATTGAAAGCGAGGATACTAAATGTTTTGTAATCAGTGTGAACAGACTCCATCGGGTGAATGCAAAGATATCGGGGTTTGTGGAAAAGCTGAAACAATCGCAAGCTTACAGGATACGATTATATTTGCCTTAAAAGGTATTGCGGCATATCGGAGTCACGCTAGCCAAATGGGGTACACAGACTCTTTCGTGGATGCAACAACTCATGAAGCTTTATATATGACACTAACTAACTCCAACTTTACCGTTGAGGAGCATATCGAAATGGCTGTGAAAGTTGGTCAGTCGGCAGTAAGAATAATAGAAGTACTAGATGAGGCGCATACCAGCCTTCTTGGAATTCAGCAGCCTATCCGCGTTACCCGGAATGATCATGAAACAGTATTGGGGTTGGCTCCTAAAGTAATTGATGCCGTTAAAGAGGGTAAAATCAAACGATTCTTTGTGATCTCAGGGTGCGATGCCCCGGGTAATGGCGAGGGTTATTACCGTGAATTGGCTGCTTCCCTGCCGCCAGAAACAATTATTCTAACAACTTCCTCTGGGAAGTTCCGGTATAACGATGTCGAGTACGGTGTTGTTCCAGGCACAAATATTCCCCGGTATATTGAGCTGGGCCAGTGCAATAACTCAGGTTCAACAGTGAAAATTGCCAAAGCACTTGCAGAGGCGTTTGAGTGTGAAATTAATGAAATGCCTATCAGCATTGTACTTTCCTGGTTTGAACAAAAGGCTGTAGCAATATTATTAGGTTTGTTCAGTCTTGGCATTCAGGACATTCGGATTGGACCAAAGCCTCCAGAATTTATTTCGGGTGGTGTACTTGCTGTTCTTCAGGAAGCGTTCAACCTGAAACTAATAGGTACGCCTCAAGAAGGTACGGACCCAATGCTTGAACTGGTAAAAAAGTGAACGAAAGTAAAAACCCGCTGCCAACTGGTGCGGGTTTTGTTCAAAGATAAAATTTACAACATCCGTACCTAAAAAGTCCTAACAACTGAAATGAAGTGCAGTATTAAAGTAATTCATCAAGGAGTTCGTTGACCACTAAGATCAAATTCCCATCTTCATCTACTTTAACAAGCTTATTCCGTTTCATTTTTGTAAGGGTCCTGCTAACCGTTTCTCTAGTGGTTCCGATCATATTCGCAAGATCCCGATTTGTGAATTCAGCTTTTAAAAGTACGGAACCATCGCTTCGTTCTTCTCCATGCATTTGAGAAAGCTGAATGAGCAGCTTAATAATCTGCTCGTACGTATTGTTAAGGATTTGGGCTTCAAGGCGGTCCTGCAAATCAACAATTTTCTCTCCAAGTACCTTAAAGACCTTAATGCTTAGCTCCGGGTTTTCAATTAATACTCTTTCAAACTGAGAAATTGGAACAGCAACAAGTGTCGTTTTATCTAGTGTTTCTGCAAAGGCAGGATAACCTCCCTGTCTAAAGAAGCCGACATGGGGAAACATTTCACCATTTTTCAGGATCGCAACAATTTGTTCCCGCCCATTAATATCACTTTTGTAGATTTTGATTTTTCCACTTTCTATGAAATAAACATTTTCTAACGGATCACCTTGCATAAATACATGGCTATTCTTGGTCCACTCTCTTGATATAGAAATATCGACTATTTTTAACAGTTCAGCATTGCTAAGATCCCTAAAAAGCGAGAACCCTGCCAATACCTTACTAATTCCTTCTTTTTTCAAAATTTCATCTCCTCCAGATAACTCGAAAGTACTCATATGTACCATTATCTTAACAAATTAACAGCAAGATAGCCTGCCGAATTTAAACCAAGAACAAACAAAATAGATATTTCCATAATATAACACATTTCAAATACAAACTTTTCCCTTTTTGAACGAACGTTTATTCGGTATTATAGAGATACTGAGGTGAGAGACGTGAAGCTTAGAAAAAGCTTACAGGAAATTATAGATAGTCTAAAGATGGGTGAGGAAACAAAACAGAATATCGTTAATTGGCATACAATCGAGGAGCGGGAAGCCAGGACGGATGATCTCCCAGAGGGACTTAACCCGTCATTAAAAGCAGGTTTGATTAAGAGAGGAATAGGCCAGCTTTATACCCACCAAAACGCGGCTTATCAGGAAGTGATGGAAGGGAAAAGCATTGTTGCGGTAACCCCGACAGCATCTGGGAAAACGCTTTGCTACAATCTGCCTGTTCTCCAAACGATACTCGACGATCCAAATGCAAGAGCCTTATATATGTTTCCTACAAAAGCACTTGCTCAGGATCAGAAGAGCGAAATTAATGAGTTGATTGATGACGCGGACCTGAATATTAATAGCTATACATATGACGGAGATACTCCTTCAAATATTAGGCAAAAAGTTCGGAGGGCAGGACACGTTGTCATTACGAATCCTGATATGCTGCACTCAGCGATACTCCCGCATCATACGAAATGGGTATCATTGTTTGAGAACTTAAAGTTTGTCGTTATCGATGAGCTTCATATTTATCGGGGAGTGTTCGGGAGCCATGTAGCGAATGTTATCCGCAGGCTGAGAAGGATTTGTCAATACTACGGTAGTGACCCGATTTTCATTTGCACTTCTGCCACAATTGCCAACCCTCTTGAGCTTGCTGAGATGCTTACCGAAAAGCCGATGTCTCTGATTGATAATAATGGAGCCCCATCTGGACGGAAACATTTTCTTTTTTACAATCCGCCAATCGTTAATAAACCACTAAATATAAGAAGGAGTGCTACGCTCGAGTCACGAAGGCTTGCCGGAGAGTTTTTGAAAAATAAGATTCAAACCATTGTCTTTGCCAGAAGCCGTGTTCGTGTAGAGATCCTTCTTACGTATCTGCAGGAACTTGTGAAAAATAAGTTAGGACCTAAAGCTATTAGGGGTTACCGGGGAGGATATTTGCCGACTGAAAGAAGAGAAATTGAAAAAGGGCTTCGTAATGGTGATATTTATGGAGTAGTCAGTACCAATGCTCTGGAGCTTGGAGTTGATATTGGACAGCTTCAGGTTTGTATAATGAATGGTTATCCAGGCACGATTGCCAGCTCCTGGCAGCAGGCTGGGCGGGCGGGCAGAAGGCATGCAGAATCAATTGTTATCATGGTGGCAAGCTCTAGCCCATTAGATCAATATGTGATACAGCATCCTGATTACTTTTTTTCGAGAAATCCCGAAACAGCCAGAATCAATTCAGACAACTTAATCATTTTGATAGACCATATTAAGTGTGCTGCCTATGAACTCCCATTTAAGGAAGGGGAGCGGTTTGGCAAGGCTGAAATCGGTGAAATCCTCGACTATTTGACAGAAGAAAGAGTTTTGTATGAGAACAGCGGAAAATGGTATTGGATGAATGATGCTTTCCCGGCTCATAACATAAGTTTACGATCTGCGTCACAGGAAAACGTCGTGATTATCGATCAATCTGATATTGCTAATGCAAAAGTCATTGGAGAGATGGACCGCTTTTCGGCAATGACTTTACTCCATGAGGAAGCTATATACCTTCATCAGGGAATACAATATCAGGTGGAAATACTTGATTGGGAGGAAAAAAAAGCCTTTGTGCGAGAGGTCGATGTGGACTATTTTACAGATGCTAATTTGGCTGTCTCGCTTGATGTACTTGAAATTGATAACTTTCGTAGCACAGAAGCGATAGAGATTGGGTATGGTGATGTTAGCGTAAGGGCAATGGCTACTATTTTTAAAAAGATTAAATTTGAAACACATGAAAATATAGGGTCTGGGCCAATTTCGCTCCCTGAGGAAGAGCTACATACGAACTCAACTTGGATCGCAATAGATAAAAATATGGCCTCGCTTGGCGAGGAACGACTTGAACAGGGACTTATCGGCACAGCACAAGCTCTTAGGCATATTGCCCCACTTTTTGTGATGTGTGATCCACAAGATGTTCATGTCGTACCCCAGGTAAAAGCATCACATAATGAGAAACCAACGATTTTTTTCTATGACCGGTATCCGGGTGGTATAGGTTTAAGCGAAAAGATTTTTTCTGGGATTGAGGATATTCTGTCTCAATCAAGGCAGATGGTTATGGGGTGTAAATGCCAGCATGGGTGTCCTTCTTGCATAGGGACCGATACAGCCTTAGAAACCGCAAAAGGTGATGTGTTGAGGATTATTGACCTGTTTATGAAGAAGGTTAATTAATAATCGGAGGGTAAGGAATGTCTTTAAAAAACAAATTAAATCGCCTTAAACCTCATATAGTCAGGGATGAACAAGTACTGGAGCCTAAGGGGCCTGCAAAGAAAGAATCAGATATACCATTTCTTGATACTTGGACAAAAGAAAATGTTGTTCCATATTATTTTGACGGGTCCTATTGCCTTATAAGAGAAGTAACTTATCCACTATCGCATAAACATGGAAACTATCCTTTTTCCGATTGCTTGAGAGCTATTGACAAATGGAATGAGGAGCGAGCGGATCATCCTTTATCAGCAGCCGGCCATTCTCCTGATGATTTATTTTTCTTTGATACAGAGACTACCGGTCTTAGCGGGGGAGCGGGAAATACGATATTTTTGCTTGGTCATGCACGAATTTCAGGAGATACAGTTAAGCTCACACAGCATATTCTTCCCCACCCTGGGGCTGAGGTGGCTTTATATAACAGCTTTCTCGAGAATGTAGATTACAGAACGCTTGTTACTTACAATGGAAAAGCATTTGACTGGCCACAGGTTAAAACAAGGCACACTTTGGTGAGGGATCATGTTCCTAAACTGCCTGCCTTTGGTCACTTTGATCTTTTTCATGCTTCAAGACGAATGTGGAAGCATAAACTTGAAAAAATGAAGCTTTCTATTGTGGAAAAAGAAATACTTGGTTTTGAAAGAAAAGACGATATACCAGGCTTTTTAGCACCGATGATTTACTTCGATTTTCTGGAGCGGAACAACCCAGAAGGATTATTGGGAATAATTAAACATAACGAAATGGATATTTTATCTCTTATAACGTTATATACCCACCTCTCATTTCAACTTTTAAAGCTTGACCAGAAACAAACAGAGCGGGAACGGCTTGAAGTTGGAAAGTGGTACTCTTATATCGGTCAATCTGAAAAAGCCAAACAGGTTTTTGAGGATGTTTCTGGTGGAACCGAGGCCGTTAGTGCAAATCATGGGCTTGCTATTGAACACAAGCGAAACAAAAATTGGGCCAAAGCAGCTGAACTGTGGATATTCGTTTCCAGCCATGTCGAACATCCACTGAGTAAAACAGCTTCCATTGAACTAGCAATGTATTTTGAGCATAAAGAAAAAAGTTTAAATACTGCACTAGAATATTGCTATCAGGCTCAAAAACTGCATGAAGTGTTTCCTGAGAAAAACGAAAAAAAACATAAAAAGCTGTCAACAGAAATAGAACACAGGATTAGAAGGCTGAAAAAAAAACTGGAGCTGCCTCTAAAAATTAACAGCCGAACAGATGATGAAGAGGAATAATAGGTTGCTAGTGAGCGGAAAATGCTGGAACAAATCGAATTGGCAAAAAATTTAATGCAAATTTCAACAAAATTTGCAAAATCCTGTTGTTTGTACTAGCTATCAAGAGTAAAATATTAGATTGTATGATACTTTTTTATACAATGAAAATTAAACGGGGCTGGTATAGTTGTACAAAGCAATTCTGGTATTGTTTTTTGTTGTCGTTTGTTTAACTGCTGTAGTATTTACAGCAATGAAAGATAACTTTTATACACTTTTATAAAAAATAAACCCCCTAAAATAGGTATTTTAATTAGTACAAGAGTAACTCCTCCCACATAGGCTGTTAATGTAAACAATAAAAAAGTCTAATGGAAGGAGTTTTGATAATGCATTGCAGACCGAGACCAACAAATATTTGCCCAACGGTGGTTCATCCAACCGAATGCTGTGTGAATCATAACCACGTTAACAATGTAGTGCCGCACGTTCACCCGTCACATACGACCAATGTAAATCATATTAATTATGATCATGTGCATTATTTCCCGCATACCGAGTCAACTGTAACCGAAGTGACAAATCAGCAATTCTACGGAGGCCCTGGCCCTGTTCCGTTTGGAGCTGGCCCTGCTGCTCCGTATGCCCCTGGCCCAGGATTTGGCCCTGGCCCAGGATATGGTGCTGGTCCAGGATTTGGGGCTGCTCCTGGCGCAGGCCCGTTCTTCGGCCGTTAACCAGGTAAAAACAAGGGCACCTAGCCCTTGTTTTTTACTATTACTTAAACAAACAAGCCCGATTTTTTGGGGAAGAGTGACTGCCGTCCAATTTGAGCGTTATAAATTTAATTCTGTAATTCTTTAAATAATTAGAATTATAAGGGGATTAATAAATTAATAATATTTGCCGGATTTTCGGAATACATTCGTATGGTAACTTAATTAAAAGGAGTTTTTCTGAATGGCAAAGGTGGCTGCAGTATCTGGCTATAAACCCTTTGAACTTGGAGTTTTTAAAAAAGATGATCCTGCAGTCGGGTATATAAAAGCTGCCCTGAAACGCCAGCTGCAGAGCCTTGCAGAAGAAGGGCTAGAATGGGTGATCATCAGCGGCCAGCTTGGGGTAGAGCTCTGGGCAGCCGAGGTGGTATTCGACATACAGGAAGAGTTTCCGAATCTTAAGCTATCGGTTATTACTCCATTTCTGGCACAAGAGACTAACTGGAAGGATGAAAATAAAGAATGGTACGAGTCAATTTTAATGCAGGCTGATCATGTGGACAGCTTAACTAAAAAACCGTATCAAGCACCCTGGCAATTCAGAGCCAAAAATCAATTTTTTGTTGGGAAAAGTGATGTGCTTTTGCTTTTGTTCGATCCAGAAAAAGATGGAAGCCCAAGATACTTATATGAAACAGCACAGAAATATCAAGCTGAAAATACCTACGAAATACGACTGATTGATTTTTATGACCTTCAGCTTATTGTGGAAGAAGAAGCCTTAAGAAAGGCGGACTTCTAGACCAAAGAAAGAAAAATTGACAAACACGCTTGTTTTTGAAAAAATAATAAGAGATGATTGGCTATAAACTGAGGTGAAATTATGCTGTCTGATAAAATGAAGTTAACGGCAAAAGATATATTGGAAAAAGAGTTCAAGACATCTATGCGAGGGTATAAACCGGAGGATGTCGATAAATTTTTGGACCTAATCATAAAGGATTATGAAACTTTGCACTCAGAGGTAGAAGATTTGCAGCAAGAAAACTTGCGGTTGAAAAAACAGCTTGAAGAAAGTACAAGACGCCCACCTGCTGCACAGGCTGCAGGCACTACGAACTTTGACATTCTGAAACGTTTATCCAATCTTGAGAAACATGTTTTTGGCAATAAGCTTTACGATTGACATCTTTTTACAAAAATGCAAAGGATTATCCATTGCTGTTTTGTCCCAGATTACATATAATATAAAAGTAGACATTAATAGCGTTCGGGTAATCGCTGCAGTTCTCTGCAGAGGAAAGTCCATGCTCGCACGGGCTGAGATGCCTGTAGTGTTCGTGCCTAGCGAAGTCATAAGCTAGGGCAGCCGGGCTTAGGCGCGGTTGACGGCAGGGAAAATGCCTAAGTCTTTGGATATGGCATGAATACCTATAAAGGTGCCACAGTGACGGAGCCTTTTCAGAAATGAAAAGGGTGGAACGAGGTAAACCCCGCGAGCGAGAAACCCAAACTATGGTAGGGGCACTTTCTTGGAGGAAATGAACGAAGAGAAGGACAAGTGTTTAACACTTGTAGATAGATGATTGCCACCGGAGTACGAGACTTAGGGTCGTTTGCAGTACAATGGTACAAAACATGGCTTACAGAACGCTATTAATGTAATATGTATGAGTGTTTATAAGCTCTCCAATTTGGAGAGCTTTTTTCATTGTTAGGAAACGAGCATCCAGCGACTCGTGTACTTCGCCCGCCTCCCTATGATAATTCAAGCACGAATGCGCTTTCGCTCTTCGTGTTTCCTTTATCTCAGTCGGTGAGCTCCAGTCCTGTCGTGCGCTTAACGGGCGCTTGCGCTTTTGTTTATCATCCAGCTCCAGCGCCTAGCCCCTCGAGTCGCTTCGGTCCAACTGATGAAGTCAAGGAACGACTTCACCCGCTGGCCCTCCAGCGCTTATCGGGGCTGTTCAAGGCGCTTGCGCTTTTGTTTATCATCTAGCTCCAGCGCCCAGCGACTCGTGTACTTCGCCCACCTCCCTATGATAAGTCAACATCCAATCGCGTTCGCTCTTCGTGTTTCCTTTATCTCAGTCGGTGAGCTCCAGTCCATACGTCGCTTAACGGGCGCTTGCGCTTTTGTTTAAATACTCTGTCTGCAAAAGGGAAACATAAATGGTATGATTGATATATATGAACTATAAGTAATAGGGCATTCTAAAGAAAAGACAGTAAGGACAATACATATGGTTAAGGGTGAAATTATGAGTAAATTTGATTTGATTGCAACTTCTGCAATGGGACTGGAAGCTGTAGTGGCAAAAGAAGTTCGGGCGCTCGGGTATGACTGCCAGGTTGAAAATGGCAGAATAACCTATCAGGGTGATGAACTTGCCATCGCACGAAGTAATTTATGGCTTCGTACAGCTGATAGGGTAAAGATTAAAATAGGTGAGTTTAAAGCTTATACTTTTGATGAATTATTTGAAAAAACAAAGGCATTGCCCTGGGAACAATTTATCCCTGAAGATGGGGAGTTTCCTGTAATTGGGAGGTCTGTAAAATCAAAACTATTCAGTGTTTCGGATTGCCAGGCAATCGTTAAAAAGGCTGTTGTCGAGCGGCTAAGGACCCAGTATCGAAATACTACCTGGTTTGAAGAGAAGGGAGCGTTCTTTAGAATTGAGATAGCCCTTAATAAGGATGTTGCAACTCTCACCATTGATGCCAGCGGTTACGGTCTCCATAAACGCGGATACCGAACAGACCAGGGGGAAGCTCCCCTTAAGGAAACCCTTGCTGCAGCTCTCGTTTTACTGACTAACTGGAATCCTGATAAACCCTTTGCAGATCCTTTTTGCGGCTCTGGGACCATTCCAATAGAAGCTGCACTGATTGGCCAAAATATTGCACCTGGCTTCAATCGTGATTTTGTTTCGGAAGACTGGAATTGGATTCCGCAAACTGTTTGGGATAAAGCTAGGACTGAGGTTGAAGATCTTGCCAATTATGATCAGCCTTTGGAAATTATCGGATCTGACATTGACCATAAAATGGTAAGCATAGCAGCTGAAAATGCTTTCGAGGCTGGGCTCGGCGAACTAATTAAATTTAAACAAATGCGGGTACAGGATTTTACCACAAAGCATGACTACGGGGTAATAGTCAGCAATCCACCGTATGGTGAAAGGCTTGGAGACAAAAAGGCTGTGGAACAGATGTATAAAGAAATGGGACAGGCTTTTGGCTCGCTTGATACTTGGTCCATCTATATATTGACCTCCCACAAAGCCTTTGAACAGTTATATGGAAGACAGGCAACAAAAAAACGTAAACTTTTTAACGGATTTATTGAAACGGACCTTTACCAATACTGGGGGAAACGGCCGCCAAGGAATAACCCATAAATATTTTCTTGCGGCTTCAGCGTTCCTGTTAACTAACCGGCGTGTTTCATTATATTGTTGGTTTACGACTCATTTATTTAAACGAATAAAAAACAGCAAGGGGGAACTTCTTCAGCATAAACGAAGTTCTCCCTTGTTTTATTAGGTATAGATTGGAGTATATCTCCATTATCTTTTATGAAATCAACAGTCAAACATCATTTTTTGTCCGACGCCTCCTCGAACACGGATTGATGAATGAATTTTATTTTAACCTGAAATACTATAAGAAAGGAAAGGGGAGACATGCATGGGTGACTGGAATGAACAGGGTGCACCAAATCTTAATCTGTCATCTGAAACCATCCGTTCTTCTGAAGGAATTTCGAAACGGAAGCATGAAGAACACCATTTTTCAGAAGAGCTAGCTGATGGCGGCGACCGGGATAATGCGATCAAGAATCAGCTTAAACGGCGTCAGCCAGGGATGGGCTAATGAAAGGAATAAATTAAAATTCCTCCGAATAAAATATAATTACATTATTTTTGATTGGAGGAGTGGCAATGTACCAACCATCTATTGATTTTAATAAGATTTCAAAGGCTCTAGAGACAAGTTTGGAAGTTCTTAAACAAGACCACACTGTAAGTGAGCCTGCGCTAAATGAACTGGAGGCAGCAGAGGAAAACTTCCGACAGGCATGGTCATTCAACCTTTCGTCCCAAATTAAATAAAACTACAGGAAACGCTGTAACTGGCGTTTCTTTTATATTTAATTGTGTTAAAGAACGTACGCGGAAAGCGAGCACTGTAGCGGAAATCAATAGCGAGGTTTAACAGAACATTTATATTAAAACGAGACAAAATTTCAATTTCCTTGACTCTTTGCGCTGGTTTGCTAAAATTAGTTTTTTACGGTCTAAATAAGTAAGCAATGAAATGAGCCGGGCGCAACCAAAAGCGTACTGTATTGGAGGAAATGAACCATGCCAGGCAAACTGCCTTTTGCAATAACAAAAACAGACACCTTTTTTGATAAAATGAATGAATGGATTGGAGATGTATTCTACGACATTCTGCCTGAAGCAGGATTTGAACTTAGAGACGAACAGGTTTATATGGCCTTTCAGCTTGAAAAAGCTTTTAAAGAGAAAAAAGTTATTTTTGCTGAAGCAGGAGTTGGAACTGGTAAAACCATCGTCTATCTGCTGTATGCGATCTGCTATGCCCGTTATTTAAACAAGCCAGCTATTATTGCATGTGCTGATGAAACATTAATTGAACAGCTGGTTAAAAGAGAAGGGGATATTGCTAAGCTTGAAAAAGCACTTGATTTAAAAGTAGACGTACGTCTCGCTAAATCGAGGGATCAATATTTATGTTTAAATAAGCTTGACACCCTGGTGGCTAGAGATGAAGACGACGCATATAACGCTATATTTGACAGTCTGCCAGGGTTTATCCATTCTGGCAGTTCGATGCAGGCATTTCAGCGGTATGGAGACAGAAAAGATTATCCGGATTTAACCGATAATCAATGGGAACGAGTTTCTTGGGATTCTCTTCAGGATTGCTTTACATGCGAAAAGCGCCATCGTTGTGCTCAAACTTTGCACAGGGATTATTATAGAAGTGCTGCCGATTTAATTGTCTGTTCTCATGACTTTTACATGGAACATATCTGGACAATGGAATCACGCAAAAGAGAAGGACAGACACCGTTTTTACCAGAATCAAGCTGTGTCGTTTTTGATGAAGGACACCTGCTCGAATTCGCTTCCCAAAAAGCATTAACATATAGGTATGCAGAAAAAACTCTTGAAACCTTATTAACCAGACTAATGGAAAATGATGTTCGAGAAACGACCTTAAATATCATGGAGACAGCATTGGAGCAAAATGAGTTATTCTTCGAGAATCTTTCCGAAAAGTCAGTAACAGACAGCGGTTCTGAAAAAAGAACGGTTCTGAAGGATGACAAGCTTAGAAAGATAGCCGAGACACTTCATAGCACTCTAGAATCCCTGGAGGAAGAACTTGTCTTTGAAAGTGAGTTATTTGTAATAGACGACTATAGCTTAAAAATTGTTGAAGAGTATCTTGAGCAAATAGTCTTTTCCCTATCTCTATTTAAGGGCACAACGAACGGTATCACATGGTTTGAGGCAGAAGGCGGCGAACAAACACTTGTTATCATGCCAAAGATGGTCGAGGAAATTTTAAGAACCGATGTCTTCAGCCAGAAGAAACCGTTTATATTTTCTTCTGCCACCCTTTCTGAACGTAATTCTTTTGACTATTTGGCCTCAAGCCTTGGGATAGATAAGTATAGTTCTTTTTCAGTGGAATCACCTTTTGATTATGATACAAATATGAAAGTGTATATGCCTGAATTTGAAAAAAACAATGCAGAAGCAAAGGCCATGTATGTAATAGACCAAATTAAGGCCACAGAAGGCAGAGCACTTATATTATTTAGAAACCAACAGGATTTACTTCACTTTAAGGAATTCTCGGCTGGACTAATTGATTACCCAGTTTTTTATGAGGGTGAGGCGGAAATTAGTTCTCTAGTATCCCGCTTTCAGAATGATGAACATTCTGTACTGTGTTCCGTTCATTTATGGGAAGGATTGGATATACCGGGTTCATCACTTGAGAATGTGATTATTCACTCTCTCCCGTATCCTCCAAACGACCCAGTATTTTCGGCTAAAAGGGAAGGGACACCAAATGCTTTTCAAGAGGTGGACATGCCGTATATGCTTCTTCGGTTAAGACAAGGGATTGGAAGATTGATCAGGACCCAGTCTGACCATGGATCCGTTCATATATTACTGGATCAAGATGTAAAGCCAGAAATCCTAAACGAAGTAAGAAATGTTCTCCCTGGTAATAACAAATAAAACGCAGGCCAATAGGGCCTGCGTTTTTGTTTACAATAAATCCTTACGGCCTATTTTGCTAGCCCATTAGTATACGGAACACCAAGGTTACTTTTTAGCAAATGTAATGATCCAATGCTTATTGTCAACTTTTTGCTCAGTATACTCAAAGCCCTTTGCTCCTAAAACACCATATAACGGAACAGGCTGAAATGGTGTATGCAAAATAAATACATCATCAGGACCCAAGCTTGCAACTGCTTCAATAATCTTTGGAAAAGGCTCTAGCCCATTAGCTAAATCTTTTCTGACATCAAGTTCGACTTTTGTTTTTTCCATGAAAAACAACTCCTATCCTAACAAGTGGAATTTTAGGCATTTTTAACTGAAAATAGTTCCTGATGCAGCAGGTGGGGATCCAATAAGTACATTCCGTTAGTATCTGTTGTAATACAGTTCTTTTTCTTTAAGTAATTAATGGTCCGGCTGACCGTTTCTCGTGAGGTTCCAATCATATTGGCCAGCTCTTTATTTGTAAAGTGGGTTGTGAGCTTATAGCTTTCATTAACCTTCTGGCCATTTGTTTTGCTCAGACGGAGCAGCAGCATGATAATTTGTTCATAGGTATTGTGAAGCATTTGTTCCTCAAGCCTCTTTTGCAGGTCGACAATTTTTTCTCCGAGTACTCGAAAAAGCTTGATTGAAAGTTCTGGGTACGCAATTAGGATCTCCTCGAATTTTGCTATCGGGATCATGATTATTTTTGCATCTTCCATAATTACTGCATGTGCAGGATAATGCCCTTTTCGAAAAAAACCAGCATGCGGGAACATCTCTCCTGCTTCTAGAACTGAAACGATTTGTTCTTTCCCGGAGTAGTCAGATTTATAAATCTTCACTTTTCCTGAATGGATAAAAAAGACCCTGTCCAACGAATCCCCTTGCATAAAAACATACATTTTTTGTTTGTAATAACGGTTTTGAGCAATTTTTATAATAGGAGTTAACTCATCTTCTGTCAGCTCTCTGAAAAGAGGTACATTGCTTAATCTATGCTTTATAGCCTCAATATTCATTTCCAGTTCCCTCCGCACCATCTCAAATTACCTATCATTAGTGTAACATGTTGGTCATAGTCCTTAAGTGACCTGAATCATAGTTTAAATAATTGCGAAGAGAGGCTCGTTGGTTCCCGGAAAGCAAAGAGAGCTGTATTAAAGCCCTGTATTATGCCGGTTAAGTTATGCATCCTAGCTGCTCGAGTAGCGCAGTTCCAGTAGGGGTTTTATTGGCTGTTGGGTTGGCTTTGTTTTTGCTCGCATTGAAAGCAAAGCAGTCTATTTTCAGGCAAAATTACCCCGTTTAAGAAACCTTCTAGACAATAGATTTCTTTTTTGCAGTTATGACAATGTCCAATGAACTCTTTCAATGATTTACACCTCTTTCACCGTATCTATTATATTGAATGATTCCACCCGATACTGCCCACTCCTTCTTTAAGAGGAAATTTTTTTCAAAAACGGAAAATTCACGCCTAAAAGTCAGGGAAAGAGTCTTTGTTAAGGGTACCGCCAGTTAATTAAGAAGGAAATTCCATTATTAGTCATTTATTCAAAAACTATGATAAAATGAAGAGAATTTTAAAACTGGGGGATCAATGATGAGCAGTGAAACCAAAATAGAAAAAGAGTTTTTAGAATACATAAAAAAGATGTCAGCCTACCAGGAGGCTCTTTCTTTGGTATATTGGGACCTAAGAACCGGCGCACCTAAGCAAGGGGTTGACCAGCGTTCTGAAGTGATCGGCGTGCTGAGCTCTGAAGTTTTCAAAATGTCAACTTCGGAAGAAATGGCGGCATACATAGCTAAGCTTTCTTCTCATGGTGGGCTTTCGGAGATTACAAGAAGGTCACTGGTGGAGTGCCGTAAAAACTATGATAGAAACAAGAAAATCCCTGCGGAAGAATACAGAGAATATGTTATTCTTCAATCAAAAGCTGAGAGTGTCTGGGAAGAAGCAAAAGATAAATCCGATTTTGAATTATTTGAGCCTTACCTTGAAAAGCTTGTTCTGTTTAATAAAAAATTCATTAATTACTGGGGCTATAAAGGCAATAAATATAACACACTGCTAGATATGTATGAACCTGGTATAACGGTTGAGATCCTAGATCAGGTTTTCGGTGAATTAAGGGAAAAAATCGTGCCCCTGGTTCAGAAAATCAACGAAGCTCCAAATCAACCTGAAACTAAATTTTTATTCGAACATTTTCCTAAAAAAGACCAGCGAGATTTTAGTGAGCAGATTTTAAGGCAAATAGGATTTAACTTTAATGCCGGCAGGCTGGATACGACGGTTCATCCATTTGCGATTGGACTTAACCCTGGAGATGTCCGTGTTACCACGAAGTACGATGAAGCAGATTTTAGAACTGCTGTGTTTGGGACCATCCATGAGGGAGGTCATGCATTATATGAGCAAAATCTGTCGACAGAATTAATTGGCACCCCGTTGTGTACGGGAACTTCGATGGGAATACATGAATCTCAATCTTTATTCTATGAAAATTTTGTTGGCAGGAACTATAGCTTCTGGGAAAAGAACTATGACCTCCTTAAGCAATATTCAAGTGGACAATTTGATTTAGTAAAACTAGATGAATTTTATCGGGCAATTAATGAATCAAAGCCATCATTAATCCGTATTGAAGCTGATGAATTAACCTATCCTTTGCATATCATCATTCGATATGAAATTGAAAAAGGATTATTTAACGACGAAATTGATGTTAAGGATCTCCCACGTATTTGGAATGAAAAATATGAAGAGTATTTGGGAATACGCCCAGACAAAGACGCAAATGGAGTGCTGCAGGATGTCCATTGGGCAGGGGGGAGTTTTGGCTACTTCCCATCATATGCGCTAGGCTACATGTATGCAGCCCAGTTAAAGAACACAATGGAAAAAGACCTGCCAAACTTTGAGCAGCTCCTGGCAAATGGAAATCTTGGCCCGATAAAAGATTGGCTTACTGAGAATGTACATAAGCATGGCAAGTTAAAGCAGCCGTTGGAGATTCTGACAGACGTCACTGGTGAAGGTTTAAATGTACAATATTTATTAGAGTACTTGTCTGAGAAGTACAGTAAGGTATACCAGCTGAAACAATAAACTGAGCTAGGAAGGCAGTAGGTGGTTATCGAGATGAATAGGTTTTTGCCCTATCTCCTAATCGCGCTTGGAGCCTCCCTTTGGGGAGCAATAGGTCTGTTTGTACGAGGTCTAACGGATATTGGATTCACGGAGATGGAGATTGTTACAGTTAGAGTGGTGGCAGCCGCTATTATATTGGCAAGCATCGGCGCTCTGTTTTATCGGCCTCAATTAAAGGCTAGCCCGCGCGATATCCCTCTTTTTATTGGCACAGGCCTGTTAAGTATTGTTTTTTTTAATTGGTGTTATTTTACAGCTATTAATGAGTTGAATATATCCTTGGCGGTCGCTTTGCTTTATACAGCACCAGCCTTTGTCACTATACTCTCCAGGATCTTTCTTGGGGAGTCCCTGTATCCTCGAAAGGTAATTGCAGTTATAGCGACAATTATCGGAAGCGCGTTAATAGCTGGTGCCTTTAATAGCTCAGGGAGTGAGATTCCAATTTTGGGTATATTAATAGGTTTGGGGGCGGGGGTTGGTTATGCTCTGTATAGTATCTTCGCTAAAGTAGCCATGAGAAACTATTCGCCATTTACAGTAATCTTCTACACATTTCTAGTAGCGTCAGCCTGTTTAATTCCAGTTTCAGGTCTTTGGGGGAAAGCAGATTTGCTTTTTAGGACAGATTCATTGCTGTATATTTTCGGACTCGGCTTATTCCCAACCGTTTTAGCTTATTTTGTGTATTCAGCAGGCCTTGAAAAAACGGAAAGCAGCAAGGCGGCTGTTATAGCAACCTTTGAACCGGTTGTTGCTACTGCAATTGGAATCTTAGTTTTTCATGAGACACTTGGAAGCTTCCAGTTAGCTGGGATGGTGCTAATCATTTCTGGTGTCCTGCTAATTAACAAGAATTCCATTAAGATAAAATCAACGGTCCATATGTAAAACAGCGCTCCATATGATTGGAGCGCTGTTTTAATTAAGAATAGTATTATTCTAATCTCATTAGGACCTAATTTACCAGAGCTTATAACCTTTAGACCCAATAGGTGCATTCTCAATCATATCAATCAGCGGGATGGTATAAGCGAATAATATTAGAACAACGGTAATTCCTAGCCATAGCTTCCAATTTTCAAAAACCATTGGTGCTTTTTCTGCCTCATCTGCTACTTCACCGACAGGGAAGTCCTGCTCACCCTTAGGGGCAAAAAAGGCCAAATTTATAAAAATATAAAGCATTAAAATGATGGCTAGAAATAGGATTGACCCTCCAACAGCCTGAGCTATCTGATAAGGAATCCACTCAGCCGCCTGTGGTGCTCCGCCATATTCCGAAAAGGAAGATCGGCGAGGTGCACCCAGCAAGCCGGCAGCATGCATAGCACCTGACATAAACGTCATGCCAATAGCCCACAGTACTCCTTGGATGATCGCAAGTTTATTCATTGCCTTTGTTAATTTTCGTCCAGTTAAATGAGGGACGAGCCAATATGAAATACCAAAAAACGTAAGAATAACTGCAGTTGCGAGTGTTAAATGAAAATGGCCGGTAACCCAGATAGTATTATGGACAACCTGGTTCATTTGATGTGATGCGTTAATAATTCCGCCTGCTCCTGCTGGAATAAATGAAAGCATCCCAATAAAAGGCACGGAAAAACGTGCATCTCCCCATGGCAGTTCTCTCACCCATCCAAACAGACCTCTTGCCCCTCTGGAACGACCAAAAGACTCAAAGGTTGCAAATAATGAAAAAGCTGTCATCAAAGATGGAATAATAACTAGGAAGGTTAGGACAACCTGCAAAAACTTCCATGCTGGATCGATACCCGGTTCAGTTAACTGATGGTGGAATCCAACAGGTATGGAAAACAGCAAAAACAGAATAAAGGACAATCGTGCTAACGAATCAGAGAATATTTTGCCTCCAATAATTTTTGGAATGATCGCATACCAGCACATATAAGCGGGCAACAGCCAGAAATAAACAAGCGGGTGGCCAAAGTACCAAAATAATGTTCTGCTCAATAACACATCAACCCTGTCAACTAGACCTAGTGACCAAGGTAGCAGCTGGAATAAAACGGTGGTAGCGACTCCTATAGTTGCTACAATCCACATTAATGTGTTGACAACTGCCATGAAAGTCAGAAGGGGGCTTGGTGTCCCTGGATGAGCCTTCCGCCATTTAGAATAAGCCAAAATAATCGCAGCTCCATCAAACCAGCTTCCAACAACTACAAAGGTCAAACCTAGGTAATAGATCGCATGTGCTTGCAGAGGAGCATAAAAAGTATAAAGCACAGTTGCTTCATTTAATAGAATCATAACGGCAGCCATAATTGTACCTGCAGTCATCAGCCAGAAACCAATCCAGCCAATAACGCGCTGTTTATTAGTAAGAGTTCCAGAAGTACGGCTGACTGCGGCTATTTGAAAGCCCATAATAAAAAAGGTAGTCAGAACTAAACCCAATACAACACCATGTACGGTGAGAACCTGATAATAGCCAATTCCCAATGGCAATTCAAATTTTCCGGAGCGTACCAGCACTTGAAGGAGGCCAGCAAGCCCGCCAACAGCAAGTGCAATAAAAGCAACGTAAAAATGGGCCATTACCAGTCTTCCATCTCGTCGATCTACATTAAGCTTCTCTGTTGCGATTCCCATTATTCAACCACCTCAATCTTAGAGGTCATCATGTGATGCCCCATTCCGCAATATTCGTTACAAAGAATTAAGTATTCCCCCGCTTTATCAAATGTTGTTACATACTCACTAATATAACCGGGTTCAAGCATCATATTTATGTTAGTTCCTGCGACCTGAAAACCGTGAATAACATCCTTCGTGGTTGCAATGACCTTTACCTTAGCACCTAATGGAACTTCTACCTCTCCCGGGGTATATGCAAAGGCAGCAGCAACAAAGATTAATTCATAATCCCAATCTTTGCCCTCTACCTTTTTTAATCCAGGTTCATTAAATGGAGGCAATGTATCCACTTTTTCCTGATCGATTGTAGCCAGACAGCTAGGCGGCTGATTTCCTAGATAAAAAGCACTGACACCTAGTACACTTAGAAAAACAAGCAAGGCTCCTACTCCGAAAATAAGCCAAATTTTCTCGAATTTATGCATATGCATAGACTTTTATCCCCTTTCTTTTTAAAAACGATCTAAAAATAAAAAATAAACACCCACCCACGTGAAAATAATAAAAAATCCCAGCAGAATTACAGAAGCCAAAGTCCCTTTTAAAGAGTTAGTTTCTTCGAGTTTACTATTTGTTTTTTTGTGCAGCTGAGGTTGTGCCATCCAATTCACTCCCTTTGAATGATAAAAAATTAATGAATACAATCCCATAATACAAGACAATTTTGAAAGCGCTAGAGGTTTCTAAGCAGTTCACAAATTATTCATTCCTTATGTATCTACTATGATAATGGTGTTAAATTGACATAACAGTGATTTAAATCACATCTAACTAGGCAGAATTGTGTCAATAATGTGAAGCCTTTTTATGTGAAAATGTGCACAAACTCATCTTTTAACCCCAATAGTCTGATTATTGAAAATGGAATATGCAATAGAGTGGTAGATACTATCCCAGCTTCGCACCTTTTTCTGGCATGAAAAATAAACTATATAATAAATTGAGAAGGATCAGGAAGTGAATATAAATGCAGAAATATTATTGTGAGCGCTGCAGGCTCATATATAGTGAGCAAGAGAATTGCAATGGCTGTGGGGCACTGGTGACAAAAAAGATTCACATTGAGGTGCAAAAGCATGGGAAGTCAAAGTAAGGGATGATCGGGGTGCCAAATCGTGGCACCCCCTTATTCCTATAGGCTTAAAATAGTTGGATGTAAGAAAACTCGCTGGAATATATGGTAAACTAAATCGGAATCTAACCTATAGAGAAGAGGGATTAATATGTATTTGCCATCCTTTAAGTTAGAAGGTGAAACGGCGATCGTGACAGGGGCAGGGAGAGGCATCGGACGAGCTATAGCGATCGGTCTTGCAGAAGCAGGTGCCAACGTTGCGTTATTATCGAGGACCGAAAGTGATTTAAAGGAAACTGCAGCTGTTATTCAAAAGCTAGGAAGAGAGGCTTTGGTTATTCCAGCAGATGTAACGAATAGGATTGAAGTACATAACGCCATTCAAGGCGTAGTTGAAGAATGGGGAAGGATAGGCATTCTGGTTAATAACGCCGGTATGAATATTCGTTCTAAAGCACTTGATGTAACAGATGAAGAATGGGAATCCATTATGAATACGAATTTAAAATCGGCGTTTATGATGTCACAGGAAGCCGGGCGGATAATGAAAGATCAGCAAGGCGGCAGAATTATTAACATTGCCTCAGTAGCAGGCCACGTAGCACTGAGGACAGGTGTTGTTTATGCGTCAACAAAAGCTGCTCTTATTCAAATGACAAAAGTACTGGCACTTGAATGGGGGCAATACAATATAAATGTTAACTCTATCGGACCTTGGTATTTCAAAACACCATTAACGGAAAAACTATTAGCGGATGAAAAATATGTGAGTGACATCTTGGCTGTAACTCCTTTAAAAAGAATTGGGGAGCTGCCAGAGCTTGTCGGGCCTGTTGTCTTTCTTAGTTCAAAGGCTGGGAGCTATGTGAGCGGGCAAACCTTGTTTGTAGATGGCGGTATGACAATTCATGGGTTTTAATAGTCAACCTTGTTGAGGGCAGGGTAATTGGAAAGATTTAATCATGTAAAGGAACTAGAGGATCTTTTATAATAAACATGCACAGCAACTCCTTCAAAACGTCTAGCCTTCTCCTTATTGGAGGGGGCTTTTTTTGTGCTGAAAAGATGTAAGGGAATAAAGATTCAAGTTTTTTCTATATCTATATCCCTCTTAGGTTCCCCGAGCAGGTGTATTTTGCCTCTTTGAAAACTTATTAATAAAAAAGTTTAAATTTCATTTTTAGGACTAAGATCCTTTTTTACTTTGTTTTATTGCATAACCTTAAGGGAATTGGAAAAAAGTAACGATAACAGAACAAGAGGAGAATCCTATATGCCTAGAATTATCTCAGCAGCAGAATCCGTTCCCCCTAATGTAATGAAACAGGATCAAGTGATGGAGTTTGCAGAGGAATTATTTTCAGAGTCCTTTAAGGATATTAAACGGCTTTTAAACGTTTTTCATAACGGACAGATTAATAAACGGCATTTTGCCAAGGACCTGGACTGGTTTAGCCAGGACCGTTCCTTGGAAGAAAAGAACAATGCTTATTTGGATACAGCTATAACACTAGGAACTGAGGCGATAATTGACTGTTTATCCAACCGGCTGTTTTTAAAAGAAGATGTTCCTTATGAAGAGATTGATGCCATATTTACAATATCTACTACAGGGCTTGCGACACCTAGCCTTGAAGCACGGATAATGAACATTCTCCCGTTTTCCCCTCATACAAAACGCATACCGATTTGGGGGCTTGGTTGTGCCGGTGGAGCTTCAGGTCTTTCGCGGGCATTTGAATATTGCCGAGCTTTCCCTGAAGCAAAGGTACTCGTGCTTTCGGTAGAGCTCTGCAGCTTGACTTTTCAACGAAATGATCACTCAAAAAGCAATTTAATTGGCACTAGCTTGTTTGCTGATGGTGCTGCCTGTGTCCTCGTCTGCGGGCAGGAGTCTGACTATCGAAAAATTCAAAAGCAAGAATCTTCTCCGCAAATTTTTGCGACCAGATCAACTTTAATGCCTGATTCGCTGGATGTAATGGGATGGGATGTGAAAAATAGCGGTTTATATGTCGTATTTTCAAAGGACATCCCTTCTATAACTGAAAATTGGCTTGAACCAAATATAAGTGAGTTTCTTAGCTCCCACGATATTGCCATTGACCAACTTGATCATTTCATTGCTCATCCTGGAGGGAAAAAGGTAATTGAAGCGTATATAAAAGGGTTAGGCATCGATAGTGAAAAGGCTGATATTTCTCTAAATGTACTGCGCGAGTTTGGAAACATGTCTTCGGCTACCATACTATTTGTATTAAAAAGATTTATGGAGCGGGCCAAAAAAGGGGACGTGGGACTTGGCGCAGCACTTGGACCTGGTTTCAGTTCAGAGCTTCTACTAATGAGGTGGGACTAAAATGGCGTTTATACTATTTATTAGCTTCATTATACTCCAGAGGATTACCGAGCTGATTATAGCCAGGAAAAATGAAGCATGGATGAAAAATAGAGGTGCCCTTGAGTTTGGAAGGGGCCATTATCGAGTCATGGTCCTTATTCATACATCGTTTTTTATGGTCTATATTTTTGAAGTGGTCACCCTTAATAAAGAACTATCATCATGGTGGCCGCTTCTTCTGCCGCTTTTTCTATTGACTCAGGGTGCAAGAGTGTGGGCGCTGACTTCATTAGGAAAGTTCTGGAACACTAAAATCATAGTCCTGCCAAACGCAGAGGTTGTGGCAAAGGGGCCATACCGGTTCATTAAGCACCCTAATTATGTAATAGTCGCATTAGAATTTATCATAATCCCTTTTATGTTTAAAGCGTATATAACAGCAATAACATTTTCCATTTTGAACCTGATGATTCTTTCGATTAGAATCCCGGAGGAAGAACGTGCTCTAAAAACACTTACAGAATATGAAAAGACATTTAACAATAACAGCAGTTTTTTTCCGAAAGTGTTAAAAAAGTATGACAATTAACAAACTCTCTTGTAAATGAAAGCCTTTTTATGTTAATCTGTAAATGAAGTTGAAAATCATTATCAATCACATTCGGTGTAAGGAAGGTGTTATCGTGCTATCTTTGTTTATAATTTCAACAGTAGCGGTATATTCATTTGTTATGAAATACGTCCTTCAACACATACTAAAGCCAAACTAAATACTTATACCTAAAACCCGATCAAGTGATTCGGGTTTTTTTGTGTATTTTTGGAAATTTACATAGAATCTGGCCTTTTGCGATTTTAACAGTGGGAAAACAGTGAAAAGTTGTATAAAATAAAGACATTATAAGTAAAAACAAGGGGTTATTACGTATGGGCCAAACAATGAAGTCACAAAACAAAGAAGTACTAAACAAGATTTTTGCCTTGCATTCACTATTTGTCGAGAATAATGACAAAGATACGGCAGCTAAGGCGAAAGAATTAGGCAGAAAGCTGTTGGATAAGGAGTTTGCAATAGCGTTTTGCGGCCATTTTTCTGCAGGCAAATCGAGCATGATCAACAAACTTGTAGGAGAGCCTATCCTGCCGTCTAGCCCAATTCCTACGAGTGCTAATCTCGTTAAGATCCGTTCTGGAGAAGAATACGCCAAAGTTTTCTTTAAAGAAGGACGGCCAAAGCTCTATCCGGCTCCTTATGAATACGATGAAGTAAAGGCGTTCTGTAAGGACGGTTACCAAATAGATTCTATTGAAATAAGCAAAAATAGTAAAGTAATACCGCAGGAAGTCACCATAATGGACACTCCTGGCATTGATTCTACTGATGATGCCCATCGAATAGCAACTGAATCTGCGCTTCATTTGGCAGACCTTGTTTTTTATGTGATGGATTATAATCATGTTCAATCTGAACTAAATTTTATGTTTACGAGGGAGCTCGCTGCTGCAGGTAAGGAGCTATATCTCATCGTGAATCAAATTGATAAGCATCGCGATATTGAATTAGGCTTTGAATCCTTTAAAGAGAGTGTTAGGTCTTCCTTTGAAGCCTGGGGTGTGGAACCGGCTGGCATCTTCTATACATCTCTTCGAAATGAAGAGCTTCAGCATAACCAGTTTGAAGAATTGCGCCTTTTTATTAAAGACAGGATGGAGTCTCGAGCAGTTCTTTTGCCTGTATCTGTTTCTAATTCGGCTGCAAAACTAGCAAAAGACCATTTGTCCTTTCTTTCTGAGGAACAGCAGGTGGAAATAGAAAGACTCCAAAACGTACTTGCAGATGCCCCTGAACAAGGGAAAGAAATAACCGAGAAGCTTGCTGTATCTTCCCAACAAATAAAAGACTTAGATGTGCAGCTTAAAAAAGCTGATCAGGAATTTGATTCCGAGGCGAGAAAAGTACTGGACAATGCTTATCTAATGCCTTTTCAAACGAGAGAACTTGCAGAAAGCTACCTGCAGTCACAGGAACCTGGATTTAAAGTGGGCTTATTATTTTCGAAACAGAAGACAGAGCAGGAGCGAGAAGCAAGGCTAAATCAATTTTATAGTGATTTGGAAGATAAAGTTCAAACTCAAATTTCCTGGCATTTAAAAGAATTATTATTGAAGAAATTAAATAAAAAAGAAATTAATGATCTGGAACTTACGTCAATGGCACAAGAGTTTTCTCTTCACGCTGAAAAAGAAATCCTTCTTAAAACTCTTAAGCCAGGAGCAAGACTTTCGGGAGAGTACCTTCTGAACTACACAGAAGAAGTAGCGAATGAACTCAAAAAGCTAGCAAGAACCAAGCTTACTCTATTTAAAGATCGTTATCTTGCTGTGATATCCGAGCTGACAGCCAAGGAAAAGAAACGTGTGAAAGAAGAGCATAACCGTTTGAAAAGGCTTGAAGAAGCTCAAGAAAATTTACTATCAATACAAATCAAGCTCGAACAAAACCAGCATTTTACCGAGGAAATCCTGTCTGGAAATGCCGAGCAGATGATAGACGAGCAAGCGATTTCTAAGGCGTTTTTTATACCCGAGAAAGAGGCTGAGATTGCTATTAAAGCGGATACTGACCATCAAGCAACAATACCTTCAGCAGCCATCAAGCATCATGAAGAAACAGAAACTGATCTTCAAGAGCAGCAGCAAGATGCACCGGATGAGAAACGGGTAAAGCAAATTGTTGAGAAACTGACATTTACTGCGGAGCAGATTGAAGAATTCCCAGGATTAACAAGAGTGGCTAGGGAATTGGTTCAAAAGGCCGAGCGCCTAACTGAAAAAGAGTTTACGGTTGCATTATTTGGTGCTTTCAGTGCAGGAAAGTCTTCTTTTGCTAATGCCCTCGTTGGCGAGAATATATTGCCCGTATCACCTAATCCTACAACGGCTGCAATAAATAAAATAAAGCCGGTGACTGAAGAGTTCCCGCATGGGACCGTACTCGTTCAATTTAAAACTGAAAGGAGACTGTTTGAAGAAGTTGCCCGTTCATTGCAAATGTTTGATATGAAAGCCGGCAGTATTAAAGAAGCATTAGAAAAGGCACGAGGCCTCAAAGATATACAACAAGACGCAGGTGCAGCAGATAAAACACACTTAGCCTTCTTACAGGCCTTTACTGAAGGTTACACACTCTTTGAACATCATGAAGGACAATTGCTAGTAACAGATTTGCAAGAGTTCCGAGGTTTTGTCGCGGAAGAAGAGAAATCTTGTCTGGTTGAGTACATTGAAGTTTATTATGACTGCAGCCTAACAAGGCATGGCATCAGCCTGGTGGATACTCCTGGGGCTGACTCCATTAACACACGCCATACAGGAGTGGCTTTTGATTACATTAAAAACTCTGACGTCATTTTGTTCGTTACCTATTACAATCATGCTTTTTCTAAAGCTGACAGAGAATTTCTTATCCAGCTTGGACGGGTAAAAGACTCATTTGAGCTCGACAAAATGTTTTTTATTGTAAACGCGGTGGATTTAGCAGGTTCAAAGGACGAGATGGTTTCGGTCGTGGATTATGTAAGAGAGCAGCTCGCCTTATACGGAATACGAAAGCCCCATGTCTATCCAGTATCCAGCCTGCTGGCATTGAAGGAGAAACAAGAGTCCAAGAAGAACGGCCCTTCACTTTTCCCTGCATTTGAGCATGCATTCTACTCCTTTATATCAGGCGGCTTAATGGATATGGCGATTGAATCTGCTGAAGCAAAGTGGAAACAATCATTAAATTTGCTTGAAAATATGATTACATCCTCAGAAGAAGATCGCGATGTAAAAGAGCAAAAAAGAAGAAGTTTAGAAACAGAAAAATCAGACATGATTCATAACCTTCGTGAGCACAGTCCAGAACTATTAGTTAAGCGGCTTAGCCAGGAAAGCGATGAGTTAACTTATTACATTAAGCAAAGAGTCTTTTTCAGGTTCGGTGACTTTTTCAGAGAAAGCTTTCACCCCTCTGTCATCAAAGATGATGGCAGAAACCTAAACAAAGCCTTGCAAGGAGCCTTACATGATCTTCTGGAGAGCATCGGATACGATTTTGCCCAGGAATTAAGGGCCACTTCACTTAGGCTTGAAGTTTTCATTGGCAAGCAGCTAAAGGAACTGCAACAAACCTTAAGGAAAGAAATTAAGGATGGTAATGCTAAAATTCCAATTTCAGAAGTTGAATTGGGAGATATTCCAGCTCCGAATTTTGAGAATGCTTTTAAAGATACAGACCCTGACAGTTTCAAAAAAGCATTATCTCTATTTAAAAATCCTAAATCATTTTTTGAAAAAAATGAAAAGGTACTCATGGCAAATGAACTAGAAAAAGGAATTCAGCTTCCAGCGGAACAGTATCTTGAATCAGGTAATAGTAAAATGAAGGACCATTATACCCAGGCACTTGAAACGGAGTTTAACCGAATTCTTGCTGAGATAGAAGTTCAACTTGAAGAATATGTGACTGGCTTGGTTTATGCTTTAAATGATGAGTTCCCGGTTGATGTATTAAAAGAGGCACTCGCAAGCATTCGAGCTTCGGCAGAAGGAAGAGCCTAGCTTGGAAAATCCGTTCCATGCCTGTGCCACCTGTGTCCATTTTCGGGCCGACAAACCTGCAGGCAATATGACTTATACTTGCAGCAGACTTGGATTTGAAACAAAACCAGCCTATAAATTTCAATGCTGGAAACCAAAGCAGCATATCATAAAGCTCATGGAAAAGCGGAGCATAAACCCTGGAGGGAGCTTATGAAAAATATTGTAACTGTTGAGTGGCTGAAAGATAATCTAGATCAACCATCAATACGGATTGCAGATTGCCGGTTTGAACTCGGCCGTCCTGCAGCAGGAAAAAATGCCTTTACGGAAGGGCATATACCAGGTTCAGTATACTTTCACTTAGAAAAAGATTTATCCGGCCCAGTACAAGAGCACGGAGGCCGTCACCCTCTGCCTAATTTAAATAATTTCAAAGATTTGCTTGAAAAAAGCGGGTTCGGCAGCGAGCACACAATTATTGCTTATGACCAGGGGAACGGAGCCTTTGCAGCCAGGTTCTACTGGCTGCTGAAGTATATGGGACATAAACAAATTGTTGTTCTAAATGGAGGACTGCAGGCCTGGACAGACTCAGGGTATTCAGTCACAAAAGACCTTCATAGCCATCCAAGGGCAGACTTTCAGATAAACCTGAATGAAGATATTATTGCATCAACTGAGCTAGTCAAGTCATCTGCTGACGGGAAGAAGACAGAAGCAATTTTAATCGATTCCCGTGAGCCAAAAAGGTACCTTGGGCTCGAGGAGCCAATTGATAAAAAAGCAGGACGTATACCTGGAGCATTAAATTATCCTTGGAATGACGCGTTGATAAATGGGAAATACAAATCTGCTGAGGAACAACTTCAGCGGTTCTCCGGGGTACCAAAAGAGCTGCCGGTGATTGTTTATTGTGGATCAGGGGTAACAGCTGCCCCAAACTTTTTAGCCTTAGAAGCAGCAGGATATAAAAACATAAAGCTTTATATCGGAAGCTTTAGTGATTGGATCTCCTATCCGGAGAATCCTGTTGAAGACGGCGCTGTAGATGACGAGAAACCTTTTGAATAATCGTTAAACGACTTGCTCTCAATAATCATTACCAACAAAATTTTTATGTTGGCCATGTTATAATAGATCAGCAAGTTATTGGAACGGAGGGAATTAAGTTGGAGACAAAACAACCTTCACTTATGCTCGTTGACGGCATGGCCCTGTTATTTAGAGCCTTTTATGCTACAGCTGTTACCGGGCAATTTATGATAAACTCAAAGGGTGTACCGACAAATGCAGTATACGGTTTTGTTAAGCATTTTCTAATGGCTGTTTCAGAATTTAAGCCCAGCCATGCTGCTATATGCTGGGATATGGGAAGCAAGACATTCCGCTCTGAAATGTACGAGGGCTATAAAGCAAATCGATCTGAAGCACCCATTGAACTTATTCCACAATTTGAATTGGTGAAAGATGTAGTTGCGGCGTTCGATTTGCCAAATATTGGATTAGCAGGATTTGAAGCTGATGATTGTATTGGAACAATAGCTCGTATGACCAAAAAGGAAGAGGCAAGAATACTAATTCTCACCGGTGATCAGGACATTTTGCAATTAATCGATGATAATATATCTGTTGCTCTTCTAAAAAAGGGCTTTGGAAATTACCTTGTCCATAATCCTGCTTCATTTTTTGAAGAGAAAGGCATTTCGCCTACCCAGATGATCGACTTAAAAGCTTTGATGGGTGATCCTAGTGATAATTATCCTGGTGTAAAAGGAATTGGGGAGAAAACGGCATTAAGACTTCTTCAGCAGTATAGTAATGTTGAAGGGATTCTCGAAAATCTTCACGAATTAACCAAATCACAAAGGGCAAAAATTGAACAGGATCTGGACATGCTCCACTTGAGCAGGAAGCTTGCTGAGATTAAGTGTGATGTTCCGGTAGAATGTAAGCTGCCAGAAGCTGTACTTAAAGTAGACCGCGACAAAGTTTTTGCCAAATTTGCCGAAGTAGAGTTTAAGGGTCTGCACCGTTTTCTTGAAGATCATAGAGCATATGCGTGATAACCATAACCCCTGAGTAACCTTCAGGGGTTTTTTGCTGCTTACATACCGGAGGTTTTACTTTGTATTTTTCTTTTTAGCGGCATTTTCAAGCTTTGTTTTCGGACTTTCAGTTAACTCAGCATCCTGTCCGAAGCCTTGTGGATTTACTCCAGGTGCTTTCGTTCCCCGATTGTGCTTTTTACTCATAATTTCTCCTCCTATTGTCTACATTTAGTTTAAAAGGCTCGATAAAAGTGAATTAAGCTAATAGGCAGAAATGAAAATCTAATAATGGTTTTCTTTTGGACGAGCTTTACTCCCTTATTATTAACAGAGGGGAATAGATTCACTCGTTTTTCTTCAAAATAACAAAGAGGTGAAAAATTATGAACAAGGGAGCAGCTATAGCCCTGTCTAGTATTGGCCTGGCGCAGGGTTTAAAAATACCAATCCACTATTATTATACAAAGGAATGGCGTCCTGAACTTTTTTTTAAAACCGGCGGAATGCCTAGCTCACACTCAGCGGGCGTAGCTTCTTTGACCACATACGTAGCTTTAGATAGGGGAATGCCCACGGTTGACTTTGCACTTTCTCTTGTATTCGGCCTAATCGTTATGTATGATGCACAAGGAATTAGAAGACAAACCGGCGAGTTGACCTTAAAGGTTAATGACCTTGATGAGCTTATTGATAAAATTCATGAACATGATCCCGTGGAATTTGAGGAGAAGTCACCAGACCCATTGAAGGAAATGCTAGGCCATCAGCCAATGGAGGTTCTTGGAGGTGCCATTTTGGGAGTAATCATGGGGGCCGCTGGACATTTCTTAACGAAGAAAAGGTAGAATATTGTCGAACTTTCAGGTAAAATTTAACTTGTTAAGAGTTTAAGCCGGAGAGGGTTGACAATAGTTGCAAACAGTCGAAGAGTATTTGCGCTACCTGCAAAGCAAAGGGTTTCAGTTTGGTGAGGATGCAATCGGATTCATATACTTTGGAAAACAATACACTGATTCTACAGATGAATTAACGAATGTTGCTATTGAGCTTACCCTTAAAGCTCAAAAGAGTTTTGACGGAAGTTTCTATGTTGCGCTTCTGGAAACTCTTGTTTCAAATAAAATTGAATCAAGGCAGGAAGCTATAAAATTCGTCAAAGAGACTGATCTTTTGGCTATATAAAAAAGCATGTTCCAAAACATGCTTTTTTTTATATTTGGCCCTGTTAAGAATAATATTGATTAGAGTTAAGGGATCGACTATCCGATAATGCTTAGGCATTTCCTTTGTACGTGGACTTGGTGTTTTATCATTTCTTCCGGAACCAGCACTCCAGGGGAGATCACTCAGGTGTGTCAAAGAGAGCCTTTCATTTAAATGATGCTGAATGCTTTAGCTCACATTTTTTTCGCCAGTAAATCCTGTTTATGTCCCCTTTTAAAAATGGACCAGCCCGAGGGCAGTTCGGCAAAAATCATTCCTGCAAATATTAATAAGCAACCCATAATAGCACTTATTGATAGACGTTCATGTGCCCATATAAAAGCCGTAATTGCTGCAAAGACGGGCTCCATAGCAAAAATCAAGGCAACACGGGTAGGTGTGGTATGCTTCTGAAAGGCAGTTTGAGCATAATAGGCAAGCGCGGTTGCAAAAAGAGCTGTTACAATTAAGGCTGAAAGCACCTGCCCAGTTAGTAAAATATCAAGCTGGAAGGCCTTGTTCCAATCCTCAAAGAAAAAAGCCCCTGCTGCAGATAAGAGAGCAACAGTTGCCAGCTGCACCACGGTTAATGCAAGTGCTGGAAATTCTCCAGTGAATTTTCCGGTTGTAACAATGTGAAGAGCAAAACCAATCGCACAAATAAAGATAAGGCCGTCCCCTATTGTCAGCGGCGCAGAGTCAGTCATTGTCAGGAAATAAAGACCGACAGCTGCCACTGCTACCCCGGTAATCGCGTTTATCCCAAGTTTTATTTTTAAAAAGACTATTGAAAAAAGAGGTACCATAACTACGCTTAAACCGGTGATAAAGCCCGCTTTAGATGAAGTAGTAGACAGAAGCCCCAGCGTCTGAAACGCATAACCTACAAATAGTAAAACCCCCAGCAAAGTCCCTGCAAATAGCAGTTTACCATTACACATTCTTAGTTGTTTGCGTTCAAATAACAAAAGCCAGCTTCCAAGCAGGGCAGCAGCTAATGAGAAACGCACACTATTAAAAGATAAAGGCTCTAAAAAGGAAATGGCGTTTTGAACCAGCACAAATGTAGCACCCCAGACAAGTGCTACCAAAAGTAAACAAATATCAGCAATCAATGGCTTTTGCAAAGCTTCCACCTTACCCTTTCGCTTGAACGTCTCTAGCTGCTTTTCTCGCCAGCTCGTCGGCTGTCTTGTTTTCGCTGCTCGGGATCCATTTGATAAAAAACAGGTCAAACTGGCTTGTAAGCGAAAGTGCTTTTTCCAGAAGAGGAACATATAATGAATTTTTAACGAACTCTTTTTCAATCGCCCGGTTCACAAGCTCTGAATCGGTCCGGAAGGATACAGTCTTCAAATCCTTTTCTAGACAAATTTCTAATGCTAAAATAAACGCCTGAAATTCTGCCTCATGGTTGGACATTATTCCTAAAGGAATGGAGCGGCGTATTACCTCGCCATTTCCTTTTATAAAGATGCCAGCTCCGCTTGGACCAGGGTTTCCGGCGGAAGCACCGTCAATGTAAACTTCAATCAAGATCATACCTCCGAACAGTTTATAAAGATACTAGTTAGTGTATCATAAAACAACGGAAACGTTGAGCTGGAAACCAAACAGACAAATTTTTTATGATATCATGTAAAAAAAGACCAACAGATTCTTTTAAAAGGGATTTTGGTGCGATAAGTTCTCACAGGAAACCACGAGCGTCAATTGCCATTATTTTTTGGCCTTTATTAGTCTTCTTTTGGAAAGTTCCTTTTGAGATGGGTAAAGATATAACCATATAAGTTTTTATAAGTACAATATGATGAACAGAAGTTATAATTTATCGCTTTAAAGTAGATCATTAACCATGATCGCGAAAGGCAGGGCTGATATGAAATATAAATTAGAATGGACATATAAATTAAAAGGCAATAAGAAAGTGCTGTTCTCGTCTGAGTGGATAGATAGTGAGCTTGCTTTAGCCACCGGTGACGAACTTGAAAAATCCGGAAAAACAGCCGACTTGTTATTTTATGATGAAATGGGAACTTCATGGACACCGAAGGAACTGAGAAAACTGACTGAAGAAATAGATGAGGAGCCTCACGATCTTTTCATCTATTTTGATGGAGGCTTTGATAAGGAAACTAAAAAATCCGGGCTGGGAGCAGTAATTTACTTTAAACAAGGTAAAAAGAAGTTCAGACTGAGGGCCAACCAGGTATTTGATGAATTAAATAACAACAATGAAGCAGAGTATGCAGCGCTGTATTATGCGCTTACCCTGCTTGAGGAACTGGAGGTCCGCCAAATGCCTTGTGAATTGATTGGGGATTCGCAGGTCGTTTTGAAGCAGCTTGAGGGTGAATGGCCTTGTTACGAGGAAGAATTAAATCGCTGGCTTGATCGAATTGAAGAGAAAATAAAAAAAATCGGGCTTCGTCCTTCTTATAAAACTGTTGGAAGGAAGGAAAACAAAGAAGCCGATAAACTGGCTACTCAAGCGCTCGAAGGCAAAATGATAAATAGTAAGATGCAAATCATATAAACAACAGGGGAAAGGAGGGTCCAGGTTGAGTAAAAAAGAACTTTTTGCTGAAGTTGACGATTTAACAGCAACCTTTTGTAAAGGCTGTTTCGTGTACCAGCACTTTAGAAAGGAAAAGGGGAAAAGATACGCACATCGCTTTTGTATTAGAGAATGTACAGTAGGTGAAAAGCTTAAATTATTAGGTAAAGAGCTCTCGTAAGCCTACTGTTCAGAAAACGGTTAAATTAGAAGTACCGACAAAGAAGCGGAGCTTTGTTACTAACGGAGGCGGAGAAGTTGGTTCTAGTCTCTATTAGTCGGAGTTGAATGAAACAATAACGGGACACCAATTCCGACCATTCTGGAGGCGTTAAGGACTGGTCTCATTCGGCCAGGAGAGAAGTGAAAATTGTCCGAATGAGGGTCCTATTCGGACAGGAGAAGAGGGAAAAGGCCAAGGCGAGTCCGAATGAGGGTCCTATTCGGACAGGAGGAGAGGGAAAAGGCCAAGGCGAGTCCGAATGAGGGTCCTATTCGGACAGGAGAAGAGAGAAAAGACCCAGGCGAGTCCGAATGAGGGTCCTATTCGGACAGGAGAAGAGGGAAAAGACCCAGGCGAGTCCGAATGAGGGTCCTATTCGGACAGGAGAAGAGGGAAAAGGCCAAGGCGAGTCCGAATAGAGGTCCTATTCGGACAGGAGAAGAGGGAAAAGACCAAGGCGAGTCCGAATGAGGGTTCTATTGGACTTCTGTCAAGAAAGTAGACACAAAAAAATGAGACTAGATTCTCCTCAGAATACTACCGCACTTCGTTTGGTGGGGTGTTAAAAATGACCACTCGATAAAACGTGACTGGTCATTTCTAACACCAAATGTCTAAT
>NZ_JABUNR010000012.1 GCF_013343715.1 Mesobacillus harenae | reverse complement strand
GTTCTTTTATCTGAAAATCGGTATATAAATTCTTCCCCATGATACTCCTCCGTCCCCTCAATAATTCTATTGAAACACAAAAAACCCCGTATAAGGGACACTTTTTTATCAGTGTCCGTTATACGGGGTATAGCTCAATGAAGCATTCCGGATCCCTTTTCTATTTTATATTTTGGTTAGCTAGTTTTTAGTTTTTCCAATTCCATTAGGAATTTATCATTTAGAACCTTAATATAGGTCCCTTTCATACCTAGTGAGCGGGATTCAATTACTCCAGCACTCTCCAGCTTACGAAGTGCGTTTACGATAACAGAACGGGTAATTCCGACACGATCAGCGATCTTAGAGGCGACAAGCAGACCTTCCTTGCCATCAAGTTCTTCAAAGATATGCTCAATCGCTTCAAGTTCACTGTAGGAAAGTGAGCTGATTGCCATTTGGACAACAGCCTTGCTGCGGGCCTCATCTTCAATTTCTTCAGCTTTTTCGCGAAGGATTTCCATTCCAACTACAGTTGCACCATATTCGCCAAGAATTAGGTCGTCATCATGGAATTGTTCTTCAACCCTTGCCAAGATTAACGTACCGAGCCGTTCACCTCCACCAATGATGGGAACAATTGTAGTCAGTCCGTTACTGAATAACTCTCTGTTTTCAACTGGGAAAGCTGTATATTCACTTTCTACATCCAGATTTGAAGACGTTTCCTGAACGTTGAACAAACTTTTTGTATACTCTTCAGGGAATTGACGGTCTTCGAGCATTTTTTTCATACGCTCATTTTCAATTTGCTGGTTAACAGCAAAGCCCAGCAATTTTCCGCGGCGGCTTACAACAAATATGTTTGCCTCAATTACTCCGCTTAATGTTTCGGCCATTTCCTTAAAGTTAACCGGCTTTCCAGCTGCTTTCTGAAGCAGTGCATTAATCTTTCTTGTTTTCGATAGTAAGTCCATGATTTTTCCTCCTATTTGCTTCAACAAATGTTCCTATTTTTGATTCCTAATTTATATCGGCAGTAGCTGTTTTATTAGATGCCCTATTTGTCTACCCCTGCGAGTATAACTTAAAACGAAACGAACTACAGAATAAATTGGCTTAAATCCTTGTTCCTTGAGATTACACCAAGCTTTTCTTCCACATACTGAGGCGTAATTGTTATTTTTTCCAAAGTAATATCAGGAGCCTCGAAACTGAGATCCTCGAGCAGTTTTTCGAGAATTGTGTGCAGCCTGCGTGCACCAATATTATCTGTGTTCTGATTCACTTCAAATGCTACTTCTGCAATCTTACGAATAGCATCGTCAGAAAATTCAATTTCTATACCTTCAGTTTCCAATAAAGCTTCATATTGTTTTGTCAGGGCATTATCGGGCTCTACCAGAATCCGATAAAAATCTTCGACTGTGAGTTTTGTTAATTCCACACGAATCGGAAAACGCCCTTGCAGTTCCGGAATTAAATCTGAAGGCTTCGCCATATGGAAAGCGCCGGCAGCAATAAATAAGATATAGTCCGTCTTTATGGAGCCATATTTCGTAACGACGGTCGAACCCTCTACAACAGGCAGGATATCGCGCTGAACACCTTCACGGGATACATCTGCTGATGATCCGCCGCCATTTTTACTAGCGATTTTATCAATTTCATCGATGAAGATAATCCCGCTTTGTTCGGCCCTAAAAACAGCGTCCTGGGTAACCTCATCCATATCGATTAGCTTTTGTGCTTCCTCATTAGTCAAAATGACTCTAGCCTCACGTACTGGAAGCTTGCGTTTTTTTCGTTTCTTTGGCATAAAACTGCTGAGCGCATCCTGCATATTCATGCCCATTTGCTCCATTCCTGAGCCTTGGAGCATATCAAACATTGACGGCTGCTGCTCATCTACTTCGACGGTGATAATCTCATCCTCAAGCTCGCCCTGGTCAAGCTTCTGCTTAACGATCTTTCGCTTTTCTTGTATGCTCATATCTTCGGCCGGGGTTTCCTGTTCATCCTGGTTAGCCCCTCCGCCGCCAAATAGCATTTCAATCGGGTTTTTATAGTTATTGCCTTTTTTAGCAGCTGGGACTAATAGTTCTACAAGGCGAGCATTAGCATTTTGCTCTGCCGGCTCTTTAACGCTGACCATCTTTTCTTCTTTAACAAGACGAATCGATGTTTCAACAAGATCCCTGACCATTGATTCAACATCACGGCCAACGTAGCCAACTTCGGTAAACTTTGTCGCTTCAACTTTTACAAACGGCGCTCCGACTAGTTTGGCAATTCTTCTGGCAATTTCTGTTTTTCCCACACCAGTAGGACCGATCATTAAAATATTTTTCGGGTTGATTTCATCGCGTAAGGTTTCAGCTAGCAGACTGCGTCTATATCGGTTTCTAAGCGCAACTGCTACTGCTTTCTTTGCATCTTTTTGCCCGACTATATATTGATCAAGCCGCTCCACAATTTGCCTGGGAGTTAAACTAGCTGTTTTTTTCATCATTTCTACTCCTTCCGCCTTAGAGCTCTTCAACAATGATGTTGGTATTTGTATAAACACATATATCTGCAGCTATTTCCAGTGCGGATTTCGCAATGCCCTTTGCATCCATATGTTCGCCACTGTAGTTTTTAAGGGCTCGGCCAGCCGCAAGGGCATAATTGCCTCCTGAGCCTATTGCAAGGATTCCATCATCCGGCTCAATTACTTCGCCAGTTCCCGAAATCAGCAGCAAATGCTTTTCATCCATAACAATGAGCATTGCTTCAAGCTGCCTAAGCATCTTGTCGCTTCTCCATTGTTTTGCCAGCTCAACAGCTGCACGCTGAAGGTTTCCGTTGTATTCTTCAAGCTTTGCTTCAAATTTTTCAAACAAAGTAAACGCATCTGCAACGGAGCCAGCAAAACCTGCAATTACTTTGCCATTAAAAAGCTTTCTTACTTTTCTCGCCGTGTGTTTCATTACTACTGCATTTCCAAAGGTTACCTGTCCGTCACCAGCCATTGCATTTTGGCCTTTATGCTGGACAGCAAAGATTGTCGTTGCATGAAACTGTTGTGACATCCCTGATTTCCTCCTTTTGGAGTCTATGCCCGCGGGTGATGGGACATATACGTTTTCTTCAAAAATTCTTTTGTAACATGTGTGTACACCTGTGTGGATGAGAGAAAGGCATGCCCTAACAGCTCTTGAACCGTCCTCATGTCTGCGCCATTACTTAAAAGATGTGTTGCAAAGCTATGCCTTAGCTTATGGGGATGTATCTTCACATTCAGAGAAGATTTCTCAATCAAACTGTTTAAAATAGTACGGACCCCGCGCGCGGTTAATGGCCCACCCCTAAAATTTACAAATAAATGCCCGTGATCGTGCTTCCCATTCAACAGAACCCTTCTCCCGTCTCTTATGTATGATTCCAAGGCATCATGAGCAAAGCTCCCAAACGGGACATACCTTTGCTTATTTCCTTTGCCATGAATCATGGTTGTTGAAAGAAAGAAATCTATATCATTAAGCTGGATCTGACAGCATTCGCCAACTCGAATACCTGTTCCATAAAGCAGTTCCAGAATGGCTTTATTTCTTAAGCCAAGCGGGGTACTCGTATCACAAGCAGCGAATATATCTTTTAACTCTTCTTCATAAAAAAAGTCCGGAAGAAGTTTTTCCGATTTTGGGATGGAGACAAGTGCAAAAGGATTTTCATGCACAATCTCCTCTCTCAGCAGGAACTTAAAAAAAGAGCGGAGACAAGAGATTTTTCGTGCAACTGATTTCCTTGATAATTGGTTCTCATACAAGTTGGTTAAGTAAATCCTAATATCTAAGTATTCAACGTCTTTTAAATTTTTAATATCTTGTTCAGACATGAACATGAAAAAATTCCTAATATCATGTTGGTAATGTTCAATTGTATATTTTGAAGAATTTTTTTCAATTTGTAAATATTCAATAAACAACTTTAAAGAATTGTTCACATTTCCTTCCAAGGTCTCACTCCTCAAGGGTTATTAAATAGTATCATATTTAAATACCCCTTGCAATAAAAGTTACAAATTTTTCGCAAATTTCTGAATTGTTTCTAATGCTCGGTTAGCGTGTTGTTCATTGCGTTCTTTTTTACCTTTAATCTTCTGTTCCAGATCAGGAAATAGTCCAAAATTAGCATTCATAGGCTGGAAATTTTTTGGATTAGCTGTAGTAATATATCGGGCCATGCTTCCAATCGCTGTCTCATGGGGTACCACAACCGGCTCCTGCCCACTGGCAATCCTTGCTGCATTAATTCCAGCTATAAGTCCGCTTGCTGCCGATTCTACGTACCCTTCAACGCCTGTCATTTGTCCTGCGAAGAACAAATCGCTCCGCTCTCTGAACTGATATGTCGCATGGAGTACTCTTGGCGAGTTGATAAACGTGTTGCGATGCATTACACCGTATCGAACAATCTCTGCATTTTCCAGACCTGGAATCAGCTGGATGACTTGTTTTTGAGGGCCCCACTTTAAATGTGTCTGAAATCCGACAATATTATAAAGAGTTCCCGCTGCATCATCCTGTCTCAGCTGCACAACAGCATAAGGACGTTTACCTGTACGTGGATCTTCCAGCCCGACTGGCTTTAATGGTCCAAAAAGCATGGTTTTTCGGCCCCGCTGGCCCATTACCTCAATTGGCATACATCCTTCGAAAAAGACTTCTTTCTCGAATTCCTTTAAGGGAACCGTCTCAGCGGCGATTAACGCCTCATAAAAACGATTGAATTCTTCCTCGTTCATAGGACAGTTTAAATAGGCTGCTTCACCTTTGTCATATCTTGATTTTAGGTAAACCTTCTCCATATTAATACTGTCTTTTTCAATAATTGGCGCAGCAGCATCATAAAAATATAAATACTCTTCACCTGTCAGTTCTTTCAGCTGTTTTGATAAAGCTTCACTTGTCAGCGGACCTGTTGCAATAATCGTTGGCCCTTCTGGAATTTGTGTGATTTCTTCATTATAAACAGTCACATTCGGATGATTTTTTACCCGCTCTGTGACTTGGGCAGCAAATTCGTGGCGGTCCACCGCCAGTGCCCCGCCGGCGGGAACAGAGCAAGCGTCCGCTGCACTAATGATTACAGAGTCCAGCATTCTCATTTCCTCTTTTAAAACTCCTACTGCGTTTGTTAATGTATTAGCCCTTAATGAATTACTGCAAACCAATTCCGCAAATTTATCTGTATGATGGGCGGGTGTTTGTTTAACTGGCCGCATTTCATACAAATTTACTAATATTCCTCTTTTGGCAAGCTGCCATGCCGCCTCGCTTCCCGCTAACCCTGCACCGATTACATTTACTGTTTTTTCAGCCATTGTTTACCTCCAACGCTCTATGTAGAATTATGAGTATACTAAACATTTTCATCATTACCCACTATTTTGTTTCTTATCACATGTATCTCCATTCTGCATTGTACATTACGAATCAAAAAGAAAAAAGTTTCATGCTTTACTATATAGTCATAAATTGTCCTATTTTATCTTATTTAAGCAATGTAAAAGAGTGAGCCCTCGGGCTCACTCTTTTTTTTATGACTTTTCCAGCTGGTTTCGTCGGCAAATTATCCGACAACCCACTTTTTTGGCACTCTGCTCACTCTGCTTCCTGTCTTCCGCTTTGGTTCCGCAGGACGCGGCGACGTTAGTCGGCCAACGCTTGTCGGGGATGAACAAGACGCTTTCGTTTTTCTTTATCCAGCTGCGCCTCCTAGAAACTCGGCATACTTCGATTCCTCCGACAGAAGCATAACCCGCTTCTTTGTCGGAATCTCCAGTTTGCTCGTTTCTGGGAACAAACTGTGTTTGTTCCTAGTCGGCTTCGCTTTTCGTTGTCCAACTTCAGCGTCTATCCCCTCGAGTCGCTTCGGTCCGACTGATGAAGTCAAAGAACGACTTCACCTGTCGGCCCTCCGACGGCCAGGAAGGCCTAGTGCCGACGTTGCCGCAGGACACGGCGACTTTAGTCGGCCAACGCTTGTCGGGGATGAACAAGACGCTTTCGTTTTTCTTTATCCAGCTGCGCCTCCTAGAAACTCGGCATACTTCGATTCCTCCGACAGAAGCAAAACCCGCTTCTTTGTCGGAATCTCCAGTTTGCTCGTTTCTGGGAACAAACTGTGTTTGATCCTAGTCGGCTTCGCTTTTCGTTGTCCAACTTCAGCGTCTATCCCCTCGAGTCGCTTCGGTCCGCCTGATGAAGTCAAAGAACGACTTCACCTGTCGGCCCTCCAGCGCTTGTCGGGGATGAACAAGACGCTTTCGTTTTTCTATGTCCAGCTGCGCCTCCTAGAAACTCGGCATACTTCAATTCCTCCGACAGAAGCACAAAACGCTTCTTTGTCGGAATCTCCAGTCTGCTCGTTTCTAAACAGTCGGCTTCGCTATTCTATGCTTGTGGGGTTTCTTTGTAGTCACAGTTCATGCATTGTACTTGTACGCCTTTTTTAAGTTTCTTCTCAACCAGTACGCTCTCACATTTCGGGCAGTTTCTTGGCAGCGGCTTATCCCATGATAGGAATTCACAGCTTGGGAAGCGATCACAGCCGTAAAAGATCCGCCTCTTTTTGCTTTTTCGTTCAATAACGTTGCCCTCTTTACAGTTAGGGCATTTTACACCGATCTCTTTAACAATTGCTTTTGTATTACGGCATTCAGGAAAATTGCTGCATGCCATGAACTTCCCGTAACGGCCCATTTTAAAGACCATCGGGTTTTGGCAATGTTCACAGTCTTCACCGGCAGGCTCGTCTTTGATTTCGACTTCCTGCATTTCCTTTTCTGCTATTTGTAGGTGCTTTTCAAAATCGACATAGAATTCATTAATAATGCTGACCCAGTTTACTTTCCCGTCTTCAACATCATCAAGTTCCTGTTCAAGCTTGGCAGTAAATTCCGCGTTTATAATATCAGGAAAAAACTCCATGACGAGCTGGTGGATAATTTCACCAAGCTCCGTTGGTAAAAAGCGCTTGTTGTCTAACGTGACATATCCCCTTTTTTGAATTGTATCCAGGGTAGGAGCATATGTTGATGGCCGGCCAATTCCCTTTTCCTCCAGTGTTCTGACTAGCCTTGCTTCAGTATACCTTGGAGGTGGCTGGGTAAAGTGCTGCTTTGGATCAATATCCTTTTTAAGGACTTCATCGCCTTCCTTCAGGTCAGGAAGAAGTTTATCTTTTTCCTCGACTTGATCATCGGTCCCCTCTACATACACTTTCATAAATCCTGGGAACTTCACTTTAGATCCTGTTGCCCGAAAAGTAACACCGCTGTTTACGATATCCACGCTCATTGTATCCATTACTGCTGGTGCCATCTGGCTTGCCACAAAGCGTTCCCAGATCAGCTTATAGAGTCGAAGCTGATCTCTCGAAAGAAACTCCTTTATGCTGCTTGGTTCTTTTAATGTACTTGTAGGGCGAATCGCCTCATGAGCATCCTGGGAATTTGATTGTTTCTTTTCTTTTCTAGCCTCTGTAGGCAGATACTCTTTCCCAAATGTCGAAGTAATATATTCGCTTGCTTCTTTTATCGCTACCTCAGAGATTCGAGTAGAGTCTGTTCTCATATAGGTGATTAAACCGACTGTTCCTTCTTTCCCCAAATCGATGCCCTCATAAAGCTGCTGAGCAAGCATCATCGTCTTTTTGGCGCGGTAGTTCAGCTTACGCGCAGCTTCCTGCTGAAGGGACGATGTAATAAAAGGAAGCGCTGGGTTCCGCTTTCTTTCCTTTTTTGTCACGCTTGTTACTTTAAACTTATTTCCTTTTAATTCTTTTAATATCGAATTAACTTCTTCTTCGGACTTAAGATCTATCTTTTCATTATTCTGGCCATAGAAGCTTGCTTCAAATACTTCTTTGCCTTTCATAAATTCGGCTCCGATTGTCCAGTACTCTTCAGGAACAAAATCCTTTATTTCCTTTTCCCTGTCAATAATCAGGCGTAATGCAACAGATTGAACACGTCCAGCACTTAAACCTTTTTTCACCTTTTTCCATAGTAGCGGGCTGATATTATAGCCAACCAGCCGGTCTAAAATACGGCGGGCCTGCTGGGCATCAACAAGATCCATGTTGATTGGGCGAGGATGCTTAAATGATTCTTTGATGGCATCCTTGGTAATTTCATTAAATACTACCCGGCAATCTGAGCTAGTATCAAGGTTAAGGCTATGGGCCAGGTGCCAGGCGATTGCTTCCCCTTCGCGATCCGGGTCAGCCGCGAGATAAATCTTTTTAGCTTTTTTTGCGGCAGTTTTCAATTCTTTTAAAACCGGGCCCTTGCCGCGAATCGTAATATACTTAGGATCATAGTTATGTTCAACATCTACACCCATCTGGCTCTTGGGCAGATCACGGATATGTCCCATGGAGGCTTTTACCTTATACTTCTTGCCTAAATAACGCTCAATTGTCTTGGCCTTTGCAGGCGACTCAACAATGACTAAAAACTCTGACATCCAAAATCCTCCTTAGAGGTATAAAATTATCCATAATTATTCTATACTTTGTTCGCACTTGTCAACAAAGACCATAAGAAAACGTTTACAAACATATAAATTGATTTAAAATACCTGATGCAAAATGTATAACAGATTCAGAATTATTTCAACCATTTTGTTGTGAAATTCCCCAATTGGATGGAAAAAGATTAGAAAAGTGCTCTTTTACTTACTTTTTTAGTATGACCGATTTAAGTTAATAGGACAAATTTAGTTCCTCCAAAATATTTTTCGCACTCTTAACAAGCTTTGCCCCTTGTTGAATAAGCTCATGCACGCCTTCTGATTCGCTTGTAAGGATATCGCCCGGGATGGCAAAAACTTCTCTTCCCTCGCTCATGGAAAAATCAGCTGTGATTAATGAACCGCTTTTTTTCTTGGCTTCAACAACGAGAGTCCCTTTTGAGAGCCCGCTTATTATTCGATTTCTCATTGGAAATTGCCACCTGGCTGGTTTCGATTCTGGTGCATACTCAGAAACCACTAGTTGTTTTTCCATCATATACATTGCAAGCCTTTTTGTTTCGGCTGGGTATAAATTCCAAAATCCCCCAGCTATGACACCAATAGTTTTTCCTCCATTTTCAATTGCAGTCTTATGGGCGAGTGCATCAATTCCCTTAGCAAGTCCGCTTACAATAACCAACCCGCTTTCTATTAATTCAGGCATGAGAAATTCAACTGTTCTTTTTGCATAGGAGGATGCTGCCCGTGAGCCTACCACAGCCAAAAGGTGTTTCTCCCTTAGCAGACTAATGTCCCCTTTTGCAAATAATATCCATGGAGGCTGGTAAGTCTCTTTTAAAGCTTGTGGGTAAATCTCATCGAAAATGGTAAGTACATATATTTTTCCATTGTTATATTGTTGTATGTTGGTTTCGATAGAAGTTGAGCGCAAATAAGTGATTGCTGCTTGTACGGAGGGGTCAGTAAAGGAGAAGTTGGGTGAATTTGCAAGTGGTATTTTATAAAGTCTTTCAAGAGTCGGATCGGCTTTTAGTATAGTGAAAATTGTTTTCCAGCTAGAGGTTGAGAGATGAAGATGTAACAACCTTTTCCTAAATTCGTCCATAATGACCTCCTAATTAGTTCCCTGGTTTTATTGCAGTGTGATTCAGTGAGACGGTATTGTTCGAAAGATAGATAGACAAACAGCCCCCTTTTACAAGAGGGCCTGAAAGTCTGTCTGCTATTTATCGCCTAGTGTGTTTTGCACTTTTCATATAGGCCTTTTTCTTTTAGAACTTCAATGAGAGTTTCTCCCATTACAGAAGGTGTTTCTGCAACTTTAATTCCGCATTCATTCATGACACGGATTTTTTCGTCTGCAGTTCCTTTTCCGCCTGAAATAATCGCACCAGCATGGCCCATGCGTTTTCCTGGAGGTGCTGTACGTCCGCCGATAAATCCAACAACAGGTTTAGTCATATTAGCCTTAACCCATTCTGCTGCTTCCTCTTCAGCTGTACCGCCAATTTCTCCGATCATAATAACTGCATATGTGTCTTCATCTTCGTTAAAAGCTTTTAATACATCGATGAAGTTCGTTCCATTAACAGGGTCTCCACCAATTCCAACAGCTGTTGATTGGCCAATGCCTGTCTGTGTCAACTGATGAACCGCCTCATACGTAAGTGTTCCTGAACGTGAAACAACACCAACATGGCCTTTTGTATGGATATAGCCAGGCATAATACCGATTTTGCATTCGTCAGGCGTGATTACACCAGGGCAGTTTGGACCAACAAGGCGTGTTTTTTTGCCTTCCATATACCGTCTTACTTTTACCATATCAAGCACTGGAATATGTTCTGTTATGCAGATAGCAAGATCGAGTTCAGCATCAACCGCTTCAACAATTGCATCTGCAGCAAATGCAGCTGGAACATAAATAACTGAAGCATTAGCACCCGTTGCTTCAACCGCTTCTTTTACAGTGTTAAAAACAGGAACACCTTCTACTTCCTGTCCGCCCTTGCCAGGTGTTGTACCAGCGACAATCTGCGTACCGTATTCAAGCATTTGTTTCGTATGGAAAAGGGCTGTAGAACCAGTGATCCCTTGGACAATTACTTTAGTATCTTTATTTATAAATACACTCACGTCAAATTCTCCTTTCTATCCTGTTACTTAACTTGTGATACGATTTTTTGCGCACCGTCTGCCATAGACTCTGCTGCAATAATATTGAGGCCGGATTCATTCAAGATCTGTTTGCCGAGATCCACATTAGTTCCTTCTAATCTGACTACTAACGGAACTTCCAATCCTACCTGCTTAGCAGCTTCTACAACACCTGTGGCAATAACGTCACACTTCATGATTCCGCCAAAGATATTGACGAAGATCCCTTTAACATTTGGATCAGAAAGGATGATTTTAAATGCTTCTGTAACCTTTTCAGCTGTTGCACCGCCCCCAACGTCAAGGAAGTTAGCGGGATCTCCGCCATAGTGCTTTACAATGTCCATTGTTGCCATTGCAAGACCAGCACCATTTACCATGCAGCCGATATTTCCTTCTAAAGAGATATAGCTAAGGTCATATTTAGAAGCTTCGATTTCCTTTGCATCTTCCTCTTCGAGATCACGGTATTCCATGATATCTTTTTGGCGATACATAGCATTTGAATCAAAGTTTAGCTTTGCGTCCAATGCCATTACCTGGCCGTCTCCTGTTACAACAAGCGGATTGATTTCTGCAATAGCGCAATCCTTTTCAATATAAGCTTTATATAGGCCCATCATAAATTTGACTGCCTGGTTTACCAGCTCTTTTGGTATGTTGATATTGAAAGCAACACGGCGGGCTTGGTATGGCATTAATCCTAAAACAGGGTCGATTTCTTCTTTGAAGATTTTTTCTGGCGTTGCTTCTGCCACTTCTTCAATCTCAGTACCGCCTTCTTCTGAAGCCATTAAAACAACGCGGGAAGTTGCGCGGTCAAGTACAAGTCCAATGTAGTACTCTTTCTTGATGTCGCACCCCTCTTCAATCAACAGGCGCTTTACTTCTTTGCCCTCAGGTCCAGTTTGGTGAGTTACTAGTGTTTTCCCTAGAATTTCACTGGCATATGTACGTACTTCGTCAAGGTTCTTTGCAACTTTGACTCCGCCGGCTTTACCCCTTCCGCCTGCGTGAATCTGAGCTTTTACGACACACACAGCCGTGCCTAATTCTTTGGCAGCTTCTACAGCTTCCTCAACTGTAAAGGCAACCTTTCCATTAGGTACTTTTACCCCGTATTTTCTGAGGATTTCTTTCCCTTGGTACTCATGGATATTCATTTCCCATCCTCCTATCTTTCAGAAGAGCTCCACCTTTTGTAAGCATTAGGCAAGATTGGCAAGAAAGCCGGATAACCTGAATTTCTCACTTGTATCTTTGGATGCTTAAAGGTTTAAAACTCGTTCTGGCAGAAATTATTATACTTTTTATTTTACACAAAAATTAGACTGCGCTTTCATTTTATATAATGAAATAAGCCTTGTCTACCTTTATGATTTAAATATTTCGGCACTTTAAATATTTCGAAAAGTTATACCACAAGAATGATAAAGAAATTTGCAAATAACCCCACGCCCTAAAGCTAATTGATAAACCTGGCAACTTCCTTAAAATGTGACAAAATATATTTTTTATCACTACTAAAAAGCACCGATTTAAAGAGCGCTTGTATTTCTCTATTAAAATTTACTTTTTTCCTGCCTCCTGATCTGCCCTGTAAATAAATGCAAATACCTCGGCTACAGCCTCATAGAGTTCCTCAGGAATTTTATCATTTATGTTAAGCTGGCTTAAAATCTCAACAAGGGTAGCGTCCTCCTGGATCGGAATTTGATTCTCTTTTGCTTTTTCAATTATGCTTTCTGCCGTAATCCCCTTTCCCCGTGCCACGATTTTTGGAGCATCCGCCTTTCCAGGGTCATAAGAGAGCGCAACCGCTTCTTTACGTGGGTTATTATGTTGGTTTTTCTTCATATTTTAATATCCAATCCACTATAGTTCCCCGACTGATTATACCTTGGCTGTTTTTTCGGCTGATCCGCCGCTGAGCTAAAGGTTACAGCCGAAAGCTGGTAATTCATCTCAGTTAGCGCTCCTTTTAAGGTTCCAATTAATGGTTGGGCCGTCGACTCGATGGAATGATCATCATTAATTATTCCTATTTTAATGATTCTGTTTTGAATTTGCATATCAATAATCGTGTCACCGAGATGTTCAAGTTCAAGGTAAAATAACACTCGGCAATAATCAGGGTTAATTTTTCCTTCTGCTGTTTTTTGGCCGCTGAATTGCAGGGTTACTTCAGAGGTCCTCGTCCACAGAGGAAATGGAATTTGCACAGCAAATTGCTGAATAGGCCCAATCTCCTGGGACATCAGTTGGAAAGCTGTCAGCTTGTTAACTAGATTCTCTGCAGCTTCTCTTAAAGCCTGAGGCTGATGCATACCTTCATTTAAAAACTTTAGCAATAATGGCTTTAGGGTATCCTCTTGAATTTCGAATTCTGAAGTTCCTTTAAATGCCTGTAAAACAGCCTTTTCATGAGATAGCCCGAGTTTCACGATTATCTCTTTAAGGTGCTGAGTGAGTTCAGTTCCACCCTGATTTAGTTTTTGATTTAGCTCAGCCTGTGCGGAAATTTTAGACAGTAATTCGATGTCTTGGCGAGTAAACGCAGAGGGATTAGCTCTCCCATCATCAAGATGTGTTGCCGACTTTAAAAGTTCAGCCAGCCTCGCTTCAGCCATTGAGAAATCTCCTCCACTGAATTTAGTTATTACTTCAGGTATTAGGATGGTAGTATCGTTCACTGACTGGTTCGTCTGCAGGGACAGGAGCAGTTTAAGACTCTGCATCAACTTATTATCTCCTAGAGCTTTCTCAGGGTTTACACCTGCCTGAATTTGTTTGATCGCAGCTGCTATGGATTCAAGTTGATTTGAAGAGACCTTAGCATTTGCACCATAGTGTGATGAAATAAGATTTACAAGTTTTCCCAAATCTTTTTGTTCTCCATCTGCACTTATAGTGCTGAGAACCTGCAGGATTGATGAGGCTAAAGGGCTGTCTCCTTTGACTGCCTGCCCTGTACTGCTGGCATAATCTCGTATTAAAAGGCCGAAGAACTCTTGCTCGGTTATAGACCCCGGTAAAGCCCCTACCCGCTGGAGGAGAGGGAAAGCCCGGGGATCTTCTGTATGAAGCCATTGCTTCATCAGTTGAGCCAATGCTTCCCGGCCCACCTGGTCTTTTTGTGTAGCAATTATATTTCTTAGTAGAGCAGCTAATTCTACCTCAGTCTTTGAGTCGCCTTTTAAGCCCGAAACGATGCTGTCCATAAGCCCTGTGAACGAGCTGTTTTTTTGCCAGGCTTCCAAAGCAGATAATACAGACTTAGACAAGGGAAAGCCATTCTCAAACAACAGCCTTACTGTTTCAAGCCTTTTACTGGATGGCTCACCCTCATTGAGCCAGTTCGAAACCACAACAAGATGCTCCTTTGTTACTGGAAGCTGTGCTTTTAGAAAGAATCCGACCATTTCAAGATTTTTCTTCGATGGTTCTAGAAAAAACTCTTTAAGAATTCTAGCACTCGTCTCCTCCACAGTTTGGTGCCCTTTTGACAGCGCACCAACAAGCTTCAGCCTCGTCTTCCCTTCACCAGGCTGGACTTGAAACCATGAAAGCTTGTTGGCTGTCATTGGTGCTTCTAGCTGAGCGATTAATCGAGTGCTTCCAATTTGAAGCTCAGCAGTATTATCTTGGAATAATTTTGTTACTTTTGCCTGGATCATTTGACCTGGCCGGAGGCTAAGATGATTGAGCTGTTTCTGTTTTGATTGAAAGAGATTGTCAAATAATCCAGCTGTTCTCATACGACCCCGCCTTAAAGTTTATTTATTATTTATTTGTTCAGTCTCCCTGACCGGGGCAAAACTTTTTCGATGTAAGGGAGTCGCTCCGTATTCCTTTAGAGCAGTAATGTGTTCAGCAGTCCCATATCCCATATTTTTGGAAAATCCATATTCTGGATAATCAGCATCCACTTTCCGCATCAGCCTGTCCCTGGTTACTTTTGCAATTACAGAGGCAGCAGCTATGGAAATGCTTTTCGAATCGCCCTTTATGATTGCTTCAGAGGGGTAGGGCACCGTTAACTTGACAGCATCTATTAGAAGATAATCAGGCTGTACCTGTAAAGACGCCACGGCGGTAAGCATGGCTTTCTTGGAAGCTTCCAAAATATTAATCTGATCAATTTCCTCTGCATGAATCAAACTGATTCCCACTGAAACAGCATTCTCCATAATGTAATCAAAGTATTGGTTTCGTTTTAGTTCGGTTAGTTGTTTCGAGTCATTAAGTCCAGGAAGGTAAAAATCCTCCGGGAGGATCACAGCGGCTGCAGAAACAGGTCCTGCCAAAGGGCCTCTTCCTGCTTCATCAATACCTGCAATCATCTGAAAGCCTTCCTTTCTCAGCCGGCTTTCAAATTGGGTCATCTTAATAAATTTCTCCTCAACGGTTCTGGCAGCTTCCTGCTGATTTTCCCAGCGGGCAACCAGCCTCTGAGCTCCTTTGCGGCTGTCGGCCCGCAGTTCTTTAATCCATTCTAAGTCCGGTTTTGTTTTACTAAATAAACGTTGTTCAATTTCATCAATTGTCCACTTTTTCATCGAATTTCTCCTCACGTTACACCACTAATATTATATGTATCGGTTTATATGGCAAAAAATAAAGGCCCTATTAGGACCTTTCAACTGTGTCGGCTATTTGGTCATTCTGGGAAGCGGATTCAGGTCTTTCAAAGGAAAGCGGACCCATTTTCTCTGACCGGACTTCCCTGATAACCAGCTCTGCTACCTTGTCATAATCAACTTCTCCCCCGGAGATTCTGCAGCCTCTCAAAATGCCAATTTTATCAAACAAAACGGCGATATCTTCAGGGATTTCAGCTAACTTATACCGCTCCTTCAGCCGTTCAGGATAATTTTCCTCCAAAAATCTGAGCGCATATACTGCTATATCCTGCAAATTTAGAATCGTATCTTTAATAGCCCCCGTTAGCGCAAGCTTTAGACCGACGTTCTGATCTTCAAACTTGGGCCATAAAATCCCGGGTGTATCAAGTAATTCCATTTCTTTACCGACTTTAATCCACTGCTGCGCTTTCGTGACGCCTGGAGTATTTCCTGTTCTGGCAATATTCTTGCCAGCCAGACGGTTAATCAGCGTCGATTTTCCTGCATTAGGGATCCCAACGATCATCGCACGAATAGCCCTTGGCCTGACACCTTTTGCTTTCAGACGGTCAAATTTCTCTTTCAATACTAAATTCGCCTCTGAAACAATCTGTTTTAATCCCACACCAGCCTGAGAATTGATTGGAAGGGCCGTAACGCCCTTTTCCTTGAAATGCCTAACCCAAGCTGCTGTGACTCCCTTATCGGCCATGTCTGCTTTATTAAGCAGGACTACGCGCGGTTTATGCTGAATGATTTCATCGATCATCGGATTCCTGGATGAGTAAGGAATCCTTGCATCTACAAGTTCAAACACAACGTCAACTAGTTTTAACTTTTCCGTGACCTCTCTGCGAGCCTTGGCCATATGGCCTGGAAACCATTGGATCGTCAAAGCAGTCACCTCCCTATCTTATACTGCCTATGTACACGCCTTTTTCATGGCTATTGTACTCGGCAAATTAATCAATCATCCGAATGTCTTCAACAGGCCAGTATACGATTCTCGTTTTTCCGAGTACCTCTTCAATTGGAACTGTTCCAATATGACGGCTGTCCTTGCTGAATCTTCGGTTATCCCCCATGACAAATAAATGCCCCTCTGGCACCGTTTCCCTGCCGATCTTTTCCTCTAATGTAAACGGATCGGTTAACGGGCCATCGATGACCTGCTGTTTATATTCTGCCAAATAAGGTTCTTCATATGCTTCTCCATTCACATAAAGAGTATCGTCTTTATATTCAACTGTATCACCAGGCAGTCCGATTACTCTTTTTATGTAATCTTTATTTTCTGGAGCGTGAAAGACGACAATATCAAATCGCTCTGGCTCTCCGATCTTATAGCTCAGTTTATTAACAATCATCCGATCCTGGTTATGAAGTGTAGGCATCATAGATAAGCCATCTACTACAATTGGGGCAAACAAAAAGTACCTGATTACTGCTGCAAGCAAAACAGCAATCACAAGAGCTTTTGTCCATTCCCAAAGTTCATTCTTCTTTTTTGCCATCGTTTCCCCACCATTCTAAAGTAATGCTTCACTATAGCTTTATTTTACATAAGTTATCTATAATAAACACGATGGGAGCATTTTTTTAATAATAAATTAATAATATCAAGACTGTTTTTGGTTTTTTTAAAGTATGAAAAAGGAGCTTGACAGGCAAGCTCCTTTCATTGTATGCGCTATTAGTACCGGCTTTGTGTCCAGCAACTGAACGCTTACGCTTTTTGGCTTATTAGCGAATTTCTTTAATACGGGCTTTCTTACCGCGAAGGTTGCGCAAGTAGTAAAGCTTAGCACGGCGTACTTTACCGCGACGTATTACTTCTAAGTTCGCAATTTTTGGTGTGTGTACAGGGAATGTACGCTCAACGCCTACTCCGTAAGAAATCTTACGAACTGTAAAAGTTTCGCTGATTCCACCACCACGACGCTTAATCACAACGCCTTCGAATAACTGGATACGTTCACGAGTACCCTCGACAACTTTAACGTGTACACGTACAGTGTCACCAGGACGGAACGAAGGAAGGTCAGCACGCAGCTGGTCTTTTGTGATATCTTCGATTAATTTATGCATCGTTTTCAACTCCTCCCACAGATGCTCTTGCACATATTGTTATATGCAGCGGAACACCGTTATAACGACCAGACGAATGTCTTAAGTCACAAGAAGTATCTTACCATAATCCAAGGCCTACTGCAACAGCTATTCTTGCTGTTTTGCGATCTCGGCAAGCCACTTTTCCTGGTCTTTCGACAAATCTGCATCTTTTAGGAGGTCAGGCCGCCTTGTAAAGGTTCTCCTGAGCGATTCCTTAACTCTCCATTCCTCTATCAAGCGATGATTCCCAGACAACAAAACTTCAGGAACCTGCATCCCCCTGAATTCAGCCGGCCTGGTGTAATGAGGATGCTCAAGCAAGCCAGTGCTGAATGAATCCTGAATATGAGACTCCTCGCTGCCTAGGACACCTGGCAAGAGCCTGACCACACTATCAATCACAACCATCGCTCCAAGCTCTCCTCCGGTCAATACATAGTCACCAATTGATATTTCATCTGTAATCAAATATTTCCGGATCCTCTCATCATAGCCTTCGTAATGACCACATATAAAAATTAAATGCTCTTCATCAGCCAATTCTTCTGCTTTCTTTTGATTGTATCTTTCCCCTTGTGGACACAGAAGGATAATCCGCGGCGAACTCTCGGGTGATTTGGATTTCAAATCAGCTGCAGCATCAAAAATAGGCTGAGGCTTAAGCACCATGCCTGCTCCGCCCCCATACGGGTAGTCATCAACAGTTTGGTGTTTGTTGTCTGCATAGTCACGAAAATTGACAACATTGTAATCAACGGCGCCTTTTTCAGCAGCTTTTTTTAAAATTGAATGGCCAAACACGCCTGCAAACATCTCAGGAAACAAAGTCAGCACATCAATTTTCATCATGATAAAAGCCCTTCCATCGGCTCAATGATCACTTTTTGTTCTTCTATATTAACCTCTTTTACAATTTGATCTATATAAGGGATCAGGACATCTTTTTTGCCTGGAACCTTTACGACCCAAACATCATTTGCACCAGGGGACATAACCTCGGTGATCTTGCCGACTTCCTCTCCATCTAAAGTGAAAACCTGGCAGCCAATGATTTGGTGATAGTAAAACTCTCCTTCATTAAGAGTACCGAGCTCCGTGTTTGGCACCCTTAGCACTCCGCCCTTCATCTTCTCGACTTCATTAACATTGTTTAGCCCTTCGAATGTCAGCAAGTCAAAAGATTTATGGCTTCTATGGCTGCTTACAGTAAGCTCTTCCGGGTTTTTTCCATCTATGAATAAAGTCAGCTTGCTGCCTGGCTTATAGCGTTCCTCGGTAAAGTCGGTTATAGAAATAACCCGAACTTCGCCTTTAATTCCGTGAGTATTAACTACTTTTCCGACATTTAACCAGTTTTCCATTTCGTTTATCACCTCTCGCGAATTTCAGCCACAACGCCATCTTTAATAATAATCGTTTGGCTGCCAAGAAAGCTTTCCCAGCTGTCACCTACCTGTAGCTCTACCACAGCTTGAAGTTCCGTCTCTTTCAGCTCGCTCCCTAACGGTAGGATATGTAATTGTTCGATTTGAAAATCTATTAGCTTGCTTTTTTCTTCTTTTCCCCTGATCTCTTTATCATATTGCTTTATAGCAGCTTCTGCCTGGTGCTTGTTTGCTTTTTCAAACTTCTTCATGGCAAACTTCAGCTGGTCGCATTCCTTCTGAAGTTGAAACTTCCTGTTTTGGTAATTCTCAAGCAACGCTGATTTACTCGTTTCTGTGAGAATCTGCTTTACTATAACAGTTTGAAGTACTTTCACAACATCGCCTCCCTAAACGCATGGTGCGTTCTCAATTTGCTATGTCTCGGTACCTTTTAATGTTGTTATTTTTTTATAGAAAAAAAAGAAGGGTTTCCCCTCCTTCTTTCAAGATCAGCTTTGCACGCAGTCGGCGAGCGACGGACAGGATGTCCTAGTCAGGCGAGTGCCGCAGGACGCGGCAAGCTACGAGCGTGGCTTTTCTTTATTCAAGCTTTGCCTCCTAGAAACTCGGTAAACTTCAGCTCCTCCGACAGAAGCAAAGAGCGCTTCTTTGTCGGAGCCTCCAGTTTACTCGTTTCTGGACAGTCGGCTCAGCTTTTCTTGATCTAGCTTCAGCGCCTAGCCCCTCGAGACGCTTCGGTCCAGCTGATGAAGTCAAAGAACGACTTCACCCTCTGGCTCTCCAGCGCTTGTCGGGGCTGGTCAAGGCGCTTCAGCTTTTCAATCATTCAACGATTTCTAAGAAGATCTTCTTTTGCTGTGATGATCCTGCTGCGTAGACGACAGTTCTAATCGCCTTTGCAACGCGCCCTTGCTTTCCGATTACTTTTCCCATATCGCTCTTGCTGACTGAAAGCTTATAGGTAACGCGTTGATCCTCTTCGTGAACATTCACTTGAATATCTTCCGGAAAATCAACAAGGGGCTTAACAATCGTCAGGATTAAATCCTTCATTTCGGCCACAATTACTTGCCGTTTTTAGCGTTATGGAATTTTTCCATGATGCCTTGGTTAGAGAAAAGGTTACGAACAGTATCAGATGGCTTAGCACCATCTTGAAGCCATTTTAGTACCAATTCTTCGTTGATGTCTACAAGTGCCGGTTGAGTGATAGGATTATAAGTTCCTACTGTCTCAATATAACGTCCGTCACGAGGAGAACGAGAATCTGCTACAACAATACGATAGAAAGGAGACTTTTTTGCTCCCATACGCTTTAAACGAATTTTAACTGCCATTTTAAATAAGCACCTCCGAATAGTTTCACACAAGATAAAATAATATCAAAATGTATTAGTGTTGTAAAGGTTTTTTTCTTTACATATTAAAACATGTTTTTTCAGGAATTTCAAGTTGTGTTTAATAGTAAATATTTGGTAAACACCCGTTTAAAATGGATTAAACGGAAGCTTGAAACCACCTTTTTTCTTGCCCTTTTGCTGCATTCCAGTCATTTGCTTCATCATTTTCTTCATTTCCTCGAATTGTTTAAGCAGACGGTTGACTTCCTGAATAGAAGTTCCGCTTCCCCTGGCAATCCGTTTGCGCCGGCCTGAATTGATGATTTCCGGATGGCTTTTCTCATCCTTTGTCATCGATTTAATGATCGCCTCAACATGGGCAATCTGTTTTTCTTCAATCTGCAAATTATTAAGCCCTTTAATCTTATTAGCTCCGGGCATCATTTTAAGCAGTTCGTCCAACGGCCCCATGTTTCTGACCTGACCCAGCTGATCGAGAAAGTCATCAAACGTGAAGGAAGCCGTACGCATTTTTTGCTCAAGCTCTTTCGCTTTGTCCGTATCAACATTGGCTTGTGCCTTTTCAATTAAGGTCAGCACATCACCCATGCCAAGGATCCGTGAAGCCATTCTCTCGGGATGGAAAGCCTCGAGCGCATCCAGCTTCTCGCCGAGACCAACAAATTTGATTGGAGTATTGCTTACTGCCCGAATAGACAAGGCTGCCCCGCCGCGAGTATCTCCATCAAGCTTTGTCAGAACAACACCAGTTAAACCCAGCAGTTCGTTAAAGCTTTGAGCAACGTTGACTGCATCCTGACCGGTCATCGCATCAACAACAAGAAAAATTTCATCTGGCTTGGTCAATTCCTTGATGTCCTTCAATTCATCCATCAGCTTTTCATCGACATGAAGGCGCCCAGCGGTATCAATCAGGACATAATCATGGTGTTCTTCCTTTGCTTTAGCAATTGCCTGCCTGGCAATTTCAACAGGACTGACCTGGTCACCAAGTGAAAAGACCGGCATGCTGAGCTGCTTGCCCAAGGTTTCGAGCTGTTTAATTGCAGCAGGGCGGTAAATATCCGCTGCAACAAGCATTGGTTTACGATTGTATTTTTTCCGGAGCAGGTTAGCCAGTTTACCAGTGGTAGTGGTTTTACCTGCACCCTGCAATCCAACCATCATGATGACGGTCGGCGGGCGGCTGGAAGCTGCAATTTTGCTTTGTTCTCCGCCCATTAGTGCAGTTAATTCCTCTTTAACAACCTTGATAACCTGCTGTCCCGGCGTCAGGCTTTTCATTACCTCTTGGCCAACAGCCCGTTCACTTACTTTTTTAATAAAGTCTTTTACTACTTTAAAGTTAACATCGGCTTCCAACAGAGCGAGGCGAACCTCACGCATCATTTCCTTAACATCCGCTTCATTGACTTTACCTTTGCCGCGGATTTTGTTCATTGTATTTTGCAGTCGGTCGGCCAATCCTTCAAATGCCATTATATGCCGCCTCCTAATCTAATTTCTCAAGATCCGCCATTGCTTCAATCAGATCCCGGGTCACGGTATCATTATTGTCAAGCAGATCTTTCATTCTGCCAATCAGCTTGCTGCGCTCTTGAAACTTTTGAAATAGCAGAAGCTTCTCCTCGTATTCTTCAAGCATAGCTTCCGTCCGTTTTATGTTGTCGTAGACCGCTTGGCGGCTGACCCCATATTCTTCAGCAATCTCACCGAGAGAATAATCATCGAGGTAATAAAGAGACATATAGCTTCTTTGCTTAGGAGTTAACAACGCTTGATAAAAATCATAAAGATAATTCATTCGCATCGTTTTTTCAAGCATTGAAAGTCCTCCCCCTTGTTAAGTGAAAAGCCTTTACAAAGAAATAGTTTACACAGATTTTTTGTATCTGTCAAGGCAGCACCTTTACAGGTATTCCTTACCAGTCCCTTTCTCGGCCTATTCCTCAGCTTCACCTTTTTCTATATCGTCTGCAAAAAGTCCGTAAACATATTTCTCAGCATCAAATGGCTGTAGATCATCCATTTTTTCACCGAGACCCACGAATTTGACCGGAATATCCAGTTCTTTTCTAATGGCGAGCACGATTCCGCCTTTAGCTGTACCGTCTAATTTTGTGAGTACGATCCCGCTGACATCTGTTGCTTCTTTGAATGTCTTGGCCTGTATCAAAGCATTTTGTCCCGTTGTTGCATCAAGGACTAAAAGAACCTCATGAGGAGCTCCAGGAATTTCCCGTTCAATGACTCTTTTCACCTTTTCAAGCTCTTTCATCAAGTTCACCTTATTTTGCAAGCGTCCTGCTGTATCGCATAGTAAAACATCCGCCTTGCGGGAGCTGGCTGCTTTAACTGCATCATACATTACCGCAGCAGGATCAGATCCTGCTGCTTGTTTAATGACTTCCACACCGACTCTTTCGCCCCATACCTCAAGCTGTTCTATAGCACCAGCACGGAATGTGTCGCCGGCTGCCAGCAGGACTTTTTTGCCCTCTGATTTAAAAGAGTGGGCGAGCTTTCCGATTGTGGTCGTCTTCCCGACTCCGTTGACACCCACAAACAGAATAACCGTTAAATTGTTTTCTTGGATATTTAGTTCGGAAGACGCATCACTGCCTCCCTCATAAATCTCTACAAGCTTTTCCGAAATAACCCCATGAACCTCATTAGGGTCCGTTATATTGCGGCGCTTGACCTCCATTTTCAGTTCTTCAATTAAATCCATCACTGTATCGAAGCCAACATCTGCCTGGATTAAAATTTCTTCAAGTTCTTCAAAAAAGTCTTCATCAACTTTCCGATATCTCGCCACAAGATCATTCAATTTTCCAGAAAAATTACCCCTTGTTTTCGTTAGGCCATCTTTAAACTTTTCCGTAACAGTCTCAGTTTGAGTTGTAAACTTTTCTTTAAGCTTTTTAAAAAAACTCATTCTTTCACTTCCTTTCTATCATGATTTGACTAGTTCTTTTGTTTCTTCAAGACGCACTGAGACAAGCTTGGACACACCTGACTCCTGCATCGTTACCCCATACAGCACATCTGCCTCTTCCATCGTTCCTTTGCGGTGGGTAATCACTATAAACTGAGTGCCTTCACTGTAACGCTTCAAGTATTGGCTGAAACGGTAAACGTTCGCTTCATCGAGTGCGGCTTCCACTTCATCCAGAATACAAAACGGGACCGGCCTTACCTTCAGGATCGAGAAAAGCAGGGCTATCGCTGTTAGTGCTCGCTCTCCTCCAGATAACAACCCTAAGTTCTGCAGCTTTTTTCCTGGAGGCTGGGCGACAAGTTCTACCCCTGTATTTAAAAGGTCGTCTGGCTGGGTAAGCCGAAGATCAGCACGCCCGCCCCCAAACAGTGCCTGAAACACAGTCTCAAAATGAGAGCGGATCGCTTCAAACGTCTGCTGGAAGCGCCTCGTCATTTCGACATCCATCTCCTGAATGACCAGATATAATGTGTCCTTCGCTTCTTGGAGGTCAGTTTTTTGTTCAAGTAAAAATTCATAACGTTCCGAAACACGCTCATATTCCTCAATGGCACCTAGGTTAACCACTCCAAGCTCATCAATCGATAGCTTAATCAATTTTACTTTTTTTGCTGCTTCATCAGCTGGAATCATAAGCGGATACTGTTCCTTAGCCGCTTCGTAAGTGAGCAGGTATTCTTCACGCAAATGACTGAGGCGGTTGTCAAGTTCTACATCAAGCCTGTTTAGCTTTACTTCTTCGTCTTTAAGACTTTCTGTCATCCCTCTATGCAGGCGCTTGAGCTCTTTCACTTCAAGCTCTTCATCTGCAAGCTTGCTTTGCAGCTGAAGCCGCTCTTCTCGCCTCATTGAAATAAGATTAAGTGTCTCCGTTTTATCAGCAAGCTTTTGCTGGGCAGCTTGTTCTAGCAATGACTCGCCAGAAAAGCTATCGGTCATTTCTGAAGATAGGAGGTTCAAATCTTCCTTCTGACTGTTCCAGCTTTGCTCACGTTCTTCGAGTTCCTGCACTGTCATTGTCAGCTTTTCGTTTGCATGAATCAGCTGCTCTTTTTTTGCTGCTAACGAAATTTTATATTCGCCAATAAATTGGGTCAAAGTTTCTCTTGAACTGGTATCCTGATTTTTCTGCTCTGTCAGCCTGGCCATTTCTTCATCAAGTTTTGCCAGTTCATTTTGGTACTTTTGAAGCGAAAGCGTGAGCTGCTGTTTTCGGGAGGCCATGTTTTCCTTTTCTTCAGAGAACTGGGCCATTTCCAGGTCATAAACAGATAATCGTTCATTGACATTTTTTACTTCAATGTCAATCTCACGCAGATCCCCTTTTAACGCTTGTTCCTTTATCCGAAAGTCTTCGCCTTGTTTACGAAGATCCTCTAGATTGGTCTCTCCTTGGAACAATTCAGCTTTTAAGGCTCTTACCCGCTCCTCCAGCTTGGCTGTTTTCGTTTCCATATCAGCCAGCTTCACTGTAAGATCATCAAGCTCTCCCTTACGGCTAAGCAATGAATTGTTTTTTTGTTTAACGGCTCCACCTGTCATAGATCCCCCAGGATTGACGATGTCACCATCCAAGGTAACAATTCGTGTCCGATACTGCAGCAAGCGAGCCAGTTCATTTGCTCCCTTAATATCACGGGCAACCAGAACATTGCCCAACAGGTTTCTAATTACTTCGACAAACTTGTTCTCATACTCAACTAAATCAGCTGCAACACCGATAAAAGCAGGGTTAGTTTGAGCTGCACTGAGCTGTGAGCCGCCAAGAAATTTGCCTTTCATAACATTTAAGGGCATGAAAGTTGCTCTGCCGAACCGATTCTGTTTCAGAAATCCAATTGCCGTTCTCGCATTTTCCTCTGTATCAACGACAATATTCTGCATCGCCCCGCCCAAAGCGATTTCAAGTGCAACCTCGTACTGTTTAGGCACCTTGACTAGCTCTGCAATGGCTCCTTCAATCCCTTTTAAGCGTGTTCCTCTTGCTTTTAATACTTCCTTGACACCCTGGAAAAAACCAGAATAGTCTTCTTCCATCTCTTCAAGCATTTCTTTTCTGGACTTAGCCTGCTGAAGAAACTGGTAAGCCTGGTACAAAGTTTTTTCCTGCTTTTCATATTGATTTTTCAATGATTCTAGCTTCCGCTGTTCTTCATAAAAAAGCTTTGCCTGATTTTCCAGATTAAACTGGGCTGCTTCAAGCAGACCGGCAATCTTTTCGCGTTTCTTGGCAATTTCTTCTCTCAACGTTATATATTTGCTATTCTCACCATCAAGACGGGAGCTTCTGGCAGACTGCTGTTCGGTCTGCTGGGTAAGGTAACCCAACTCGTTTTTAGCGCTTGCCTGTTGGTTTAATAGTTCTATATAATCACCCTTTAGCGCTTCCAGCAGTTCATCAGCATCTTCGCTAAATAGCTTAAGCTGGGCTTCTTTTTCTTTAAGTACCTTCCCAATTTCTGCCGCTTCTCCGTCCAGCTGTGCAACCACCTTTGCCTGCTGGGTTCGCTGGGTTTGCAGAGCTGTTATTTTAACCGAAAGCTCTTCAATATTTCGCTCTAACTGGGCTTTATTATGGGAGGCGTTTTTCTTTCGCTCTTTCAAGACTTCCTTTCGTCCTTCAAGCTTCTCCAGCTCTTCACTCGCATGCAAAAGAACTGTTTGGAGATCACTGACTGAATCATCAAGAGCCGCTAAGTGGTCCCGAAGCCTTTCAATTTCAGCTTCCTTTTTCTGCAGGCCGGCTGAGAGCCGTAATTCATCGGCCTTGTGATTGTCGAACTGGCCGGAAAGGTGCTCCCATTTGGCGTGAAGCTCTTCAATTTCATAGGCGGTCAGCGCTACTTCAATTTTTTCGAGCTCTTCTTTTTTCTCCAGAAAATCTTTGGCCATTGATGCTTGAATTTTTAATGGCTCAACCTGTGTTTCAAGCTCATGAATGATATCTGTGACCCGGTTCAAGTTTTCTTGAGTTTCAAAGAGCTTTGCTTCTGCCTTTTTCTTCCTCATCTTATATTTCAGGACACCGGCTGCTTCTTCAAAGATCGTCCTTCTCTCTTCCGGCTTACTATTTAGGATTTCCTCTACTTTACCTTGGCTAATAATGGAAAAAGCTTCTCTGCCGAGGCCTGAATCCATAAAGAGGTCAATAATATCCTTAAGCCTGCATGACTGTTTATTGATTAGAAAGTCACTTTCTCCAGACCTGTACACTCTTCTTGTTACACTTACTTCGTTAAAATCAATCGGAAGAGACTGATCCTCGTTATCAAGGGTCAGTGTCACTTCCGCAAAATTTAATGGCTTTCTAGAGTCGCTTCCGGCAAAGATGATATCTTCCATTTTTGCCCCGCGCAGTGACTTAGCCGATTGTTCTCCGAGAACCCACCTGATTGCGTCGGTAATATTACTTTTGCCGCTTCCATTAGGGCCGACAACAGCGGTGACGCCTGGGACAAAATCGACAGCAATTCGTTCCGCAAACGACTTAAAGCCGACTATATCTAAACGTTTAAGAAACACTTTTTGCTCTCCCTTTCGAGTTATAAAATATCATGATTGTCTTGGTCTTTGGTGACTGCTTGCAAAAGTGTTTTAAGCTTGTCCAGTGCCATTTGGGCTGCATGCTGCTCTGCTTCTTTCTTTGAACGGCCAGTGCCCGTTCCCAGGTCTTCTCCACTTAAATAAACTCTTGATTCAAATTCCCTATTATGGGCAGGTCCTTTTTCTGTTAAAATTTTATACTCGAGAATGCCGGCTCCGTCCCGCTGAACCAATTCTTGAAGCTGACTCTTAAAATCCATCACATGAGAAAAAGCACCATCATCAATTTTCGGATAGACCACTTTTTCTAAAAATGAGGTAACCGTTTCTAGTCCTTTATCTAAATATAATGCGCCAATAAACGCCTCAAAAACATCTGCAAGGAGTGCAGGTCTTGCTCTTCCACCTGTCATTTCCTCACCCTTGCCAAGAAGAACAAGCTCTCCAAATTGAAGTTCATTAGCAAACGCAACAAGCGAAGGTTCACATACGACAGCCGCACGCAGCTTAGTCAGCTCTCCTTCAGTCATCATTGGATATTTTTTATATAAGAATTGGGAAACAGTTAACTCCAAAACAGCGTCTCCGAGAAATTCAAGCCGTTCATTATCCTCATACGGCCTTCTGCGATGCTCATTCACATAGGATGAATGGGTAAAAGCCTGCTTTAGCAGTTTTTCATTTTCAAAGACAATTCCCTGTTTAGCCTGGAATTCTTTGAACTTGGTTTCTTTAGCGCGATTTATTCTTTTATCCTTCTCATTACCATTCTTGCGCATAGTGACTCCACCTTGATCAAAAATTTACACACTACTCTAGTTTACAAAAAAAACACAGAAACGCAAAGAAGCCTTTTTAAAAAAAGACCCTTTAACGGAAAAAAGTCTTAGCTACAGAAGAAAGCCCCGTTATAAAAACGGAGCTTTTTAAACAATCCAACAGTTACACTTGGCTATTTATGTAATTTACAGCATCACCAACTGTAGAGATTTTCTCAGCATCATCATCAGAGATTTCCATGTTGAACTCATCTTCTAATTCCATAACCAACTCAACTACATCAAGGGAATCAGCACCAAGGTCATCTTTGAAGGATGCTTCAAGTGTTACTTGAGACTCATCTACTCCTAAACGATCAACAATGATCTTTGTTACACGTTCTAAAACGTCTGCCATGCTCGTTCACCTCCCCTCAAGCCATTATAGATGATTTCTGTCAAATAATAAATGGATTAGCTATTTTTTCGATCGGCAGTTCGATGCTACATCACCATGCCGCCATTAACATGCAGCGTCTGGCCTGACATATAGCTGCTGTCCTCAGAAGCAAGAAATACGACTACTTTGGCAATATCGCCTGGTTCCCCGAAACGTGCAAGCGGAATTTGCTTGAGCATTTCCGTCTTAACCTCTTCTGTCAGCTTATCTGTCATATCTGTTGTAATAAACCCAGGAGCGACAGCATTAACCGTTATGCCTCTTGGAGCAAGCTCCTTAGCAGCTGTTTTAGTCAATCCGATCACACCGGACTTGGCAGCTACATAGTTTGCCTGGCCCGGATTTCCGCTGACACCGACAACCGATGAAATATTAATAATTCTTCCGCTTCGCTGCTTCATCATTTGTCTGCTAACAGCCTTTGTACAGAGGAACACGCCTTTCAGGTTTGTATTGATCACATCGTCCCACTCAGACTCTTTCATTCTCATTAGCAGATTGTCCTTCGTAATGCCGGCGTTGTTAACAAGAATGTCCAGCCTGCCAAAACGATCGACCGTTTCCTTAATCATTTCTGCTACTGCATCTGCATTAGCGACATCACCTTGGATGGCAGCGGCTTCTCTGCCCAGCGACTTAATTTCGTCTGCAACTTCGTTCGCTTTTGCCTCACTCCCAGCATAGTTGACGACAACATTAGCGCCTTCCTTTGCAAGTTGAAGTGCGATCTCTCTTCCAATTCCTCTGGAACCACCTGTAACAAGGGCAACCTTACCTTCAAGCTTCATTACACTTCCTCCTTTAAAACCGCAATTGCAGCCGAATAGCTTTCCTGATCAAAGACCGGCAATGTCTTGACAGTGCGGTCCACTTTCTTTACCAGACCTGATAGGACCTTCCCTGGACCAATTTCAATGAAAGTATCGACACCTGAATCAATCATCGTTCTTACCGAATCTTCCCATAACACAGGCGAATAAAGCTGTTCAATGAGTTTTTGCTGAATATCCAAAGCTGATTGCATAGGTTTTGCCGTAACATTCGCAATGACCGGTATTTCGGCTTCTTTTATGATGATGTTGTCCAGAACAGCTGCAAACTTATTGGCTGCAGGCTTCATCAGCGCCGAATGAAATGGCCCGCTGACCTCGAGCGGGATAGCCCGTTTCGCCCCTGCCTCCTTAGCGGCAGCACCGGCCAGTTCGACCCCTTCCCTCGTGCCAGATATAACAATCTGACCAGGGCAATTCAAATTTGCAAGCTGAACGGCGTGGCCGCTCTCTGAGATTCTTAACGTTACTTCCTCTAGCTTTACTCTATCAAGTCCTAGGATAGCTGCCATTGCTCCTTCACCATTCGGAACAGCCTCTTCCATCAGTTCGCCTCTTCTGCGTACTGCTTTTACACCATCCTCAAAGGAAAATGCACCTGAAGCAACAAGCGCAGTATATTCACCAAGGCTGTGGCCCGCGACAAAGTCAGGCTTAATTCCGGACTCTTTAAACAGCTGCAGAATTGCTATACTCGCAGTTAATAATGCAGGCTGTGCATTTGACGTTAAGGTTAGCTCTTCCTGCGGTCCTTCGAATATTAAGCGGGTCAGCTGATCTCCAAGGGCTTGGTCAGCTTTCGAAAAAATATTTTGGACATGTTCATGCGAGTCAGCCAGCGTTTTTCCCATTCCTACTGATTGTGATCCCTGGCCGGGAAACAAAAAAGCTATCTTTCCCATGATTAATTTCCCCTTTGTCCTGTTTATTGACTGATGTTTACCGGTTCTGTTTCAACCGCTTTTTTTATTGTTTCAGAAACATTATTCTCTACCATTTCTCTTGCCTGGCGAATCGAATTAAAAACAGCATTTGCATCTGAAGAGCCGTGTGCTTTAATAACAGGAGCCTTTAACCCGAAAAGGCCTGCACCGCCGTATTCTGTATAATCCATTTTATTTTTCAGCTGAACAAGATCCGGTCTAAGAACAGCAGCTGCCATCTTGCTTTTAAAACTTGATGTAAGGGAGGATTTTAGCATCTTAAAAACAGACATAGCCGTTCCCTCAATTGTTTTAAGCACCATATTACCAGTAAAACCATCGGTAACAACTACATCAGCAACACCTTCTAGCAAATCACGGGCTTCTACGTTGCCGATAAAGTTGATGTCTGCTTTCTCCAACAGGTCATAAGCGCTTTTGGTAAGCTCATTGCCTTTTTTCTCTTCCGTTCCGATATTCAATAGTCCTACTCGCGGTTTTTGAATTCCCCTGACCTTTGCTGTATAGATTGAGCCCATTAGTGCGTACTGCAGTAAATGTTCTGCTTTCGCGTCAACATTCGCTCCAACATCAAGCAGCAAAAATCCTTCTCCTCCGATTGTCGGAAGAGTGGGAGAGAGAGCAGGCCGCTCAATTCCGTCAATTCTGCCAACTATAAACAATCCTGCAGCCATCAATGCTCCTGTATTTCCTGCTGAAATACAAGCGTCCGCTTTCCCATCCTTTACGAGCTGTGCAGCGACCACCATTGAAGCGTTTTTTTTGCGGCGAACGGCTCTAACCGGCTCGTCTGTACTAAGAATCACTTCGTCTGTATGGATGATTTCAATATTTTTATCGCTGGATAAATGTTCTTTTATCTTACTTTCATCTCCAACCAGCGTTATATGTAAGTTCTCGTAGGTTTCTACAGCCTTAACTGCTCCTAAGACTATTTCTCTGGGGGCGTTGTCTCCACCCATAGCATCAATGGCTAGTCTCATCATATTCACCCTTATATTTATTTTTTAGAACGGTACATATCAAAATTGCCTTTAAACACGAGTTCACTATTTACGTAGCTATTAACTTCAACATTAGTCCGCCCAGTCTCTTCACTGATTTCGGTTACTTTTGCTTTCGCTATAATCCGTTCATTGAGTTTGACAGATCTCGTAAACTGTATATTGGCTTTCGCTGTTAGCGCTAGCTGATCATTTATGACAGCTACGGCGAGCGAATTTGCCTGGGCAAATAAATGATGCCCTCTCGCTATTTGGTTTCTGATGAATACATGTTCCTCTTTTACATCAAAAATCGAAATGGCACTATCATCAAGCTCAATATCGATAATTTCACCGATAACCTCTTCAAGCGGAAGCGATTTTACTTCATCCTCAAATCGCTTTTCAGCTACATGCTTTATTCTTTCCCTTAGTTCCGGAATAGATAGCTCAAGGCGGTCAAGTCTAATGGTCTGAATGCTGACCGAAAACTTATCGGCAAGATCTTCATCCGTTATAAAAGGATTGTCTTTTATGGTATCCGTCAGCAGCTGCTGACGTTCTTTTTTTGTTCGCTTCATCGTTAGATAACACCGTCCGTGATATTAAGACTAGGTACTAATAGTAGTATATAGATAAAAAAACTTGATTGCAAGAAGAAACTTAATGCTTAATCGAGGGAAAAGACACTCGATTTATTTAATCAAAGGTAAAAAATACTAGACGTTAACTGTTTACACAATAAGTCTAATCAAAGGTAAATACTGGTCTTTTTTAAAATCAAATCCCTATTAAACCACAAGCGGCAAAAAAAGAAGCAACTGCATGCTTCTTTTAGCTAATCAGTCTAGTTTTTCTCCTTTAAGCGCCCCGTTGGAAGCAAGGTAGGCCCGCAGTGGTTCATAATCGGGTGAGCTCCAGAATGCTTCTGACTGGATCAACTTAGTTGCATCGCTTCTCGCTGTTTCAAGAGCCCGGTAATCATGAACCATATCAGCCACTTTAAATTCAGGCAGACCACTTTGTTTTTTGCCAAAAAAATCGCCAGGGCCTCTTAGTTCTAGGTCTTTTTCACTGAGAACAAAGCCATCGTTTGTTTCTGCCATAATCCGCATTCTTTCCTTGCCAACTTCTGATTTTGGATCTGCCAGTAGAATACAGTAGGACTGGTCACTTCCCCGTCCTACGCGTCCACGAAGCTGGTGCAGCTGGGATAAACCGAATCTCTCTGCATCATAAATCACCATAACCGTGGCATTCGGAACATTCACGCCAACCTCCACCACTGTCGTCGATACGAGCACCTGAACTTCATTACTACTAAACTCCTTCATGACACTGTCCTTTTCATCTGAACTGAGCCGGCCATGCATGAGGCCAACCTTGTACTGGTCTGCAAAATGCATCGACAGTGTGATATGGACATCGATCGCATTCTGGACATCCAGTTTTTCTGACTCCTCAATTAAAGGACAAATTACATATGCCTGCCGTCCCTGCGCTAATTCTTTTTCCATAAAGCCGAGAACCCGGTCAAGCATATCATGCTTAGCCCAGTACGTTTCAATCATTTTCCGGCCAGCTGGCATTTCATCGAGCACCGACACATCCATTTCCCCAAACACAGTGATAGCGAGGGTTCTTGGAATCGGAGTAGCCGTCATAAATAACACATCAGGATTTTCGCCCTTTTCTCTTAAGACTCGACGCTGCTCGACGCCAAACCTGTGCTGTTCATCAGTAATGACTAGCCCAAGCCTTTTAAAATGGACCTCATCCTGTATTAATGCATGGGTTCCGATTAAGATATGTGTTTCCCCTTCGGCCAGGCTTGCAAGGATTTCTTTACGCCGCTTGCCTTTTACGGAACTTGTCAAAAGTTTTACGGTTATTGCAAACGGTTCAAGCATTTGTTTTAAGGACTCCGCGTGCTGCTCGGCCAAAATCTCGGTTGGTACCATTAGTGCTCCCTGAAATTCTGCTGTAACAGTGGCATATAAAGCGATTGCAGCAACTGCCGTTTTTCCTGATCCAACATCTCCTTGTAAAAGCCGGTTCATTCGATAGGGCGTTTTCATATCAGCCATAATTTCATTTACCACTCGTTTTTGTGCGCTGGTAAGAGGGAAGGGGAAACTGCCGATAAATTCTTTGACCTTTTCAAGATCATATTTTTGAATAATCCCTGGAGTCTGTTCTCGCTCTATTTTTCTTAAAGCCTGCATTTTCAATTGAAAAAGCAGGAATTCCTCATACACGAACCGCCTTCTCGCCTGTTTCATATCCTCAGAGGATAGAGGGAAATGCATGGATCGGATGGCATCACGCCGCCCAATGAGCTTATATTGCTGTAAAAGTGACTTTGGAAGAATTTCATCTATAGAACCATGAAACTGTGAAAAGGCATTTTTAATAATTCGCCTTAAGCCTTTTACACCCAGTTTTCCCTTTACAGCATATACCGGTTCAAAATCGCTCCCAGACGAAGCTGCCCCTGTTTTTATTTCGGTAGCTGTGATAGTAAGTTTATGCTGATCCCACTTTCCCGAAACAGAAACAGTATCATTGATTGAAATCTTCTGCTTCAAATAAGGCTGATTAAAAAACACAGCCATAACCAAATGCCGCCCGACAAGAAGCCTGACCGTCAGGCGAGATTTCTTTTTGCCATAATAGACAAGGGAAGGTTCACTATGAACCTTCCCCTCTATCGTCACCCTTTCTCCATGCTTTACTTCTGCAAGGTCACGCAGCCGATAGTCTTCAAAGCGATAAGGGAAGTGTTCGAGCAAGTCCTTTACTGTGTATAAATTCATGTCAGCCAGCTGCTCTGCAAGCTCCTCGCCGACACCTTTAATTGCAGTTATAGATTGATCTAATGGTTCAATCACGTTTATCAAGCGACATACCAAATATTTTGGCCTCCAGCTCACGGCCTGTCGGTGTTGCCGCTAACCCTCCCTGTGCTGTTTCTCTTAATGCAGAAGGCATTGTCTGGCCAATTTTATACATTGCATCGATTACTTCATCACATGGTATCCTGCTCGTAATCCCTGCTAAGGCCATGTCAGCAGCAACCATTGCATTTGCCGCCCCCATTGCGTTTCTTTTGACACAAGGGACTTCAACAAGACCGGCCACAGGATCACATACAAGTCCAAGCATATTTTTCAACGTAATTGCCATCGCCTGGGCACTTTGTTCTGGCGTACCGCCAGCCATTTCTACGATTGCAGCAGCAGCCATCCCTGAAGCTGAACCCACCTCTGCCTGGCAGCCCCCAGCTGCACCAGAGATAGATGCATTGTTGGCAACAACAAAACCGAACGCTCCAGCAGTGAATAAGAATGCGACCATTTCTTCCCGAGTAGGATTTAATTTATTTTTAACAGCAAAGAGCGTGCCTGGCACCACACCGGCTGATCCCGCTGTAGGTGTTGCGCAAATTGTCCCCATTGCAGCATTAACTTCATTCGTAGCTACAGCTTTACTAACTGCATCTAAAATGGTTTCACCTGAAAGGAAATTTCCTTTTTCAATATATTGCTGAAGAAGGACTGCGTCTCCTCCCGTTAATCCGGAATGGGACTTTACACCTTTAATTCCTTTTTCCACGGCTTGTTCCATGACAAGCAAATTCCGATCCATATTGGATAGAATATCTTCTCGTGACCGGCCCGTGACAGATACTTCTTGTTCAATCATAATTTCGGAAATTTTTTTGGATTGGCTTGTTGCGAGCTCTACTAATTCGGCTACATTTCTAAACATTGCCGTCTCCCCCCTCTTGATGAATACAGAATGTAAGCGGTGTCATATTTTTACGATATCAATCAACGATTTTGGTCACCTGAGTAATATTTTGGAGCTGCTCTACTTCTTTCAGTACTTTATCATCGATATTCTGGTCCACTTCGATAGTCATCAACGCTTGCTTACCTTTTTCCTTGCGGGAAACTTCCATATGCCCGATATTGATTTCATGCTTTGCAAGAATTTTAGAAACAGCTGCTATTGCGCCAAAACGATCATCATGAACGACAAGGATCGCAGGGTGGTGTCCAGAAAGCTTTAATTCAAAACCGTTAAGCTCAATGATTTCTACCTTTCCTCCGCCTATAGAAATCCCGACAAGCTCTAATTCACTCTTTTCGTCCCCTGTTGTGATTCTTACTGTATTCGGGTGGTCAGTCACGGCATCCTCTTCTGTGAATTTAATCTTCATACCAGCCGCTTTTGCGATTTTGACGGAGTTAATAATTCGCTCGTCAAACGTATCAAAATCGAGCAGCCCTCCCACAATTGCTACATCTGTACCATGTCCGCGGTAGGTTTTGGCAAAAGAGCCATAAAAGGATATATCAGCCCACTTTGGCTGACGGCCAAAAAGGCTTCTTGCGATTCTCCCAATCCTGGCTGCCCCGGCAGTATGAGAACTTGATGGACCGATCATAACGGGGCCAATAATATCAAAAACACTTCTATATTTCATGCCAACGTTCCCCCTTTGAATGCAGTCTCTGTTTTAAGGCACTTTAGGCCACAATGAAATAGAAGGGGCTGCCCCCTTCTATTCGTGACATACTATGAATTTATTATTAGAATGCTAATTTGTCCAGTTTAAACTTTTTCCGGTTTCGCAGCCTTACTCTATTGCAAAGATAAGTGCATATAGGGGCTGTTCGCCGTTATGGACTTCAACTTCCACGTCCGCGTACTTTTCTTCAACAAACTCAACCAAAGAGTCTACCTCTTCTTCAGAAGCATCTTCTCCTCTTAAGATCGTCAGAATCTCGGAATCTTCATCAAGCATCGATTTTAGAAGTTCCTTAGCAGCAGTCACTTTATCTTTATCTTTAATAATAATCTTTCCGTCCGCAATTCCCATAAAATCATCTTTTTCAATTTCAAGGCCATCAATGCTTGTATCCCGGACCGCGAAAGTTAGCTGTCCTGTTTTAACAAGCTTCAGCGCATCGGTCATTGCTTCCTCATTCACCTGTAAATCTGCAGAAGGATTGAAAGATAGAAGAGCAGTCATTCCCTGAGGAACCGTCTTTGATGGAATAACAACGACGTCTTCTTCAGCAACCTCAGCTGCCTGCTGGGCAGCCATGATAATATTTTTGTTGTTCGGTAATATAATAACCTTCTTCGCATTCACTTCTTTAATTGCCTTAACGATATCCTCTGTGCTCGGATTCATTGTCTGGCCGCCCTCGATGACGGAATGAGCGCCAATGCTGCGAAATAGTTTTGCAATCCCGCTTCCCATAGAAACGGTCACAATACCATACTCTTGCTTGGTTTTCTTTTGAGACATTTCTCCCGTACGAAGAGGTGTATGTGCCTCACCCACAATACTGGAATGCTGTTCTCTCATGTTTTCTATTTTTAAGTTAATCAGGCTGCCATATTTTTGGCCATACGAGAGTACATCACCAGGATGCTCCGCGTGTATATGTACCTTTACGAGCTCTTCGTCTGAAATTACAAGGAGAGAATCTCCGTAATTACTTAAATCCTGACGGAATTGCTCTTCAGAAAATGTTGTTTTTCCCAGCTTCTCAGGATCAATCTTCACCATGAATTCTGTGCAATAGCCAAATTCAATGTCAGCTGTGTTCATATGGCTTTGTACACTTCTATGGTGCTCTGCACTGACCAAATCAGTCATATTAGGCAGATTAGATGGCGAATCAGGAAGTTTTTCTCCCTTTAATTCAGCCAGGAATCCTTCATAAACGTAGACAAGGCCCTGCCCGCCGCTATCCACGACACCTACTTCCTTTAAAACAGGGAGCAAGTCAGGAGTACGGTCCAACGAAGCTTTAGCTTCTACAAGGATCTCTTCAAGCAGCAAAATAATATCTTCTTGTTTCTTAGCGGCTTGTACCGCTTTCCTGGCAGAGTCCTTGGCAACAGTTAGGATTGTTCCTTCTACAGGTTTCATTACAGCTTTGTAGGCTGTTTCAACGCCAATCTCTAAAGCTGCTGCAAATTCTTTTGACGATATAGTCGGTTTGTTTTCAATTGCCTTGGCAAACCCGCGGAAAAGCTGAGACAGAATTACCCCTGAGTTTCCGCGCGCGCCCATCAGCAGCCCCTTGGCCAAAGCTGTACCAACCTTGCCGATGTGCTCCTGAACATTGTTTTTTACTTCCTTGGCACCGGAAGTCATCGATAAATTCATATTTGTTCCGGTGTCTCCATCTGGAACAGGGAATACGTTAAGCGAATCGACAAACTTGGCATTTGCTGATAAATGATTTGCCCCTTGGATGATCATCTCTGCAAAACGCTTTCCGTCTAGAACTGTAATTGACACAAATCTTTCCTCCTCACTACGGGTTCGTAACACGAACACCCTGAACGTAAATATTTACCGATTCTACGGCTAATCCAACGGTTTTATCAAGAGTATACCTAACTTTTGATTGGACGTTGTGAGCAACCTCGGAAATTTTCGTTCCATAGCTGACAATAATATACATATCAATATGTACGTCTTCTTCATTTTCCTGGCGAACGATAACACCGCGAGTGAAATTCTCTCTGCGTAAAATATCGGTTAACCCGTCTTTGATCTGATGTTTGGAAGCCATTCCGACAATTCCGTAACAGTCGACCGCAGCACCGCCAGCAATCGTAGCAATGACATCATTGGATATATCAATTTGTCCGTACTTTGTTTTGAGTTCGATGGACATGAACAGTTCCCCCTTTGAAAAATTGCTCTTGACTATAGCCATTTTACTATAAGCCAGTCAATTTTGAAAGTCATACTCTACCAACTTAATATTGAGCTATATGCGAGGTTATATGTCAAGGTTTTTTTCTTGAAAGCTTTGTTTCTCTCCTATTGCATTAAAAATCGTTGTGTGATAAATTATTAAAGTATGTTTCGAATGTCAATTATGCGCGATAATAATCGATTGCTTTGACAAACAGGCAACTCATATTAAAAGATTGAGTTTTCGGTAGTAAGGAGGGAAATATAGATGCCACGTAAATGTGTTGTAACTGGTAGATCAACTCGTTCTGGAAATGCACGTTCCCACGCAATGAATGCTACAAAGCGTACTTGGGGTGCTAACCTACAAAAAGTTCGAATCCTTGTTGACGGCAAACCTAAACGTGTTTGGGTTTCAGCTAGAGCTCTTAAATCAGGAAAAATCGAACGCGTTTAATAATGTTTGAAATGCGGAAGCGCCAAAATCAGTCCGGACTGCTAAAAGCCAGGGCCTGAGAGGCGCTTTTTTCTTTTTTTAAAACTTATCAATTAGCGTTCCCATTATTTTATTAATTAACTAATAATTTATGTTCGGATCACTGTACAAAGACTTCGGTTGGATTGTGACAGCAGAGTACCCTTCTATCGAACCAATACCCTCGGCAAAACAAAACACCCTGAAGGTTCAGGGTGCCAACACATACAAAAGGTTGTCTTGCTCAAGAAAAATGGAATATAAATAGATTGCTTTTGATTTGCTTTATTTATCCCTTTTTAAATGCACCTAACATAGCCCTTACAAGGCCCCCTAGAAACTTGGGCAGCTTAATCGTATAAAACTTCATAATGTCCCTCCTCATCATCTCGCACAAATCCTGCCGCAAAATAACCTCGCTTTACTATCCTATTCATTAATTTCGGATATTTGCTTAAGATTTTTTTAATCGGAGCTTCTTACCACCATTAATATGCCTTCCGAAAATGAAAAAGTACCATAATCGCTAATAAGTTCATTACTTATACATAGCGTGGAACTAAGTGGAACATGGTGATCAGTCAAAGGATATTTGAGATTAGTAAGCGTCAGCCCGCTGACAGAAGTTAGGACAGGGAAAAAAGAAACATATTTTTTTTCAGGCATGAACTTTATTTGATGAATTCCGGGTGTAACCAGGTAAACGATATTATTTCGGTCAATTAGTTCAATAGGGATATAGTTTTTTTCCAATATTGGTCTCAATTGAAGGGATAGACCTGCAAACATATGATCTAGACGGCCGCCAGTACCACCGAAAATCCGGATGACTTCCGGCTTTTTCTTCAACGCCCAATCTAAAGCGAGCTCCAAATCTGTTTCATCTTTTTCTGGCTTAAACTTTTTGAACATTATACCGTTTTTTTCAATTTCCATCAGCTCCTCGGCAGAAACTGAATCAAAGTCCCCAAAAGCATAGTCAGGCTTGATACCATTGGCAAGCAGCGTATAGACTCCTCTATCTGCGCCGACCCACAAGCATGATTCCAAGTCATACTCGGTCAAATCGGGAAGCAATTCCACAGGACCGCCTGCTAAGATATGAATTTTCATAAAAAACCCCTTTCAAACTAAAGGCTGAAGCGGCTTGCCAGCCCCGACAAGCGCTGGAGGACCTGAAGATGAAGTCGTTTTTTGACTTCATCAGCAGGGCCGAAGCGACCTCGAGGGGCTAGCCGCTGAAGCTGGATAAACAAAAGCTGAACCGACTGCCCAGAAACGAGAAAACTGGCCGACTTAGAAAGCCACGTCCTGTGGCGGCGTCGGCACTTGTACATCCTGTACTTCGGAGACTCCGACAAAAGAAGCGTTGTTTGCTTCTGACGGAGGAGTTGAAGTTTCTCGAGTTTCTAGAAGGTGAAGCTGGATAAACTTAAAGCTGAACCGACTGCCCAGAAAGGAACAAAAGCGCAAGCGCCCGTTTAGCGACGTATGGACTGGAGCACACCGACTGAGATATAGGAAACACGAAGAGCGGATGCGATTCGATGTTGACTTATCGTAGAGAGGTAGGCGAAGTACACTAGTCGCTGGGCGCTGGAGCTGGATGAAGACAACGCATACGATTATCCACAACTTGGTTTTTTTATAGTCTCCTAAACAACAACAGAAAAAGCCAGCCATTACGCAGCTGACTTTTGTAAGCATTAGCTCTTTAAAACAGATATAGCTTTCTCACGGTCTTCTGCATTGTAAATAGCTGATCCGGCTACGAGAACAGTTGCTCCCGCTTCCACACAGAGACGAGCTGTTTCCTCGTTCACTCCTCCATCTACCTCGATGTCTATGGTTACATTATTTTCATCGGCCATTTTTTTAACCTGTTTGATCTTCTCAAGGACAGACGGAATAAATTTTTGTCCTCCAAATCCTGGATTAACGGACATCAACAGCACCATATCCACATCTGAAATAATGTGTTTGATAGCTTCAACCGGTGTCGCAGGGTTCAGTACTACCCCTGCTTTCACTCCAAATGATTTAATATAATGGATCGTCCGGTGAATATGAGGTGTTGCCTCAACATGGACAGTCAGATAATCTGCACCAGCCTTAGCAAATGCTTCAATATATTGGTCCGGATTCTCGATCATTAAATGGACATCCAAAGGGAGCTTTGTAATGGGCCGGATTGCTTCTACAATTAAGGGCCCAATCGTAATATTTGGAACATAGTGCCCGTCCATAACATCCACATGTATGAAGTCAGCACCGCCACGCTCGACATCCAGGATCTCCTGTCCGAGTTTCGCGAAATCCGCGGATAGAATTGATGGGGCAATCTTTACCATAATTAGTACCTCGGCTTTCTATCTTTTATTTCTTGAAGAAATTCTTTGTAATGTTTATAACGGTATTTAGGGATCTCCCCAGTGTCCACTCCAGCCTTTACAGCGCACTTTGGTTCAGCTATGTGCTGGCAGCCCCTAAATTTGCAATTTTCACTCGCTTTTTCAAACTCTGGGAAACAATAGTTTAATTCTTCTACTTCAATTCCCGTAAACTCTAAGGAGCTAAAACCGGGTGTGTCTGCCACTAACCCATTTCCAACTTTTATGAGTTCCACATGCCTGGTGGTATGCTTTCCACGGCCTAGATGGCTTGAAATATCATCTGTCTTTAAATCCAGATCAGGGCGGATAGCGTTCAGCAGTGATGACTTTCCAACTCCTGACTGGCCTGCAAACACAGATATTTTTCCGTCCAATCGAGGGAAAAGCTCCTCTATTCCAGCATCGGTTTCTGAGGAGGTCATAATAACCTCATAGCCAGCCTTTTGATAGTCTTCCACATACGAATTAAGTTTTGCTAGCTGTTCACTGTTTATTAAGTCTATTTTTGTTATACAAATGATAGGCTCAATTTGATTGTATTCAACAAGCACAAGGAACCTATCAAGTAATGTGGTGCTAAACTCTGGTTCCAATGCGGAAAAGACAAGGATAGACTGATCTACATTCGCTATAGGAGGGCGAACCAGCTCATTTTTCCGATCCCTTACTTCCAAGATGTAGCCTTCTATGTCGTTTTCAGCTTGAAAAACAACTTCATCACCAACAAGAGGAGTTATTTTGTTTTTGCGAAAGACCCCCCGGCCGCGGCATTGGGTAATGCCATCCTCGTTCAACACATAATAAAATCCGCTCAACGCTTTAATGATCTTGCCTTCTGGCATAGCAGCACCCCTGTGTATAAGATTCTTTAAATTAATCCAAGCAGATGGCACCTAAGCTGGATCTAGCTGTCTAACTTGAGTTCTATAAACAAAGCGAAGTTCTTTTCATTCTTAAAAGACACTACAGCAGTATTATTCTTACTTAATCTTCGGGGTAAGGGATAACATCCTCATCTATAACACTGTTATCACGAATAATTCTGTATCCAGCCCGTCCCCCAAACGGTATTTTAAATTCGAGGATTCTTTTTTCTGTTTCGGTAATAAAAAAGGTATCGGCTGGCTCAGTCATGCTGCGGTTCATATCTTCTATATAAATCCGGATCTCCTGAGGCTCACCTTCAAGTGTTGCATCATAGGGAATTGTCACTTCCTCCGTGACATCCTTTGGAGGAATTTCTTCTTTCCCTTTGGATATAACCACCTCGACTGTACTGCCTTTTTCCAATTCAGTACCTGGTTCAGGATTTTGTGAAATAACCAGACCTTCCCCAATCGTATCGTGATACTCTTCTTGCGCAACTACAATTTTCAAACCGCTTGTTTCTTCATAATCTTGAAGACCTTTTTCATTATTTCCAGTCAGGTCCTTTAGCTGAATGCGTGCGGGGCCTTCACTGACAGTGAATTCAAGTACGGTTTCTTCTGGGACAACCTCTTCTCCTACAGGTGGATATTGCTCCAAAATGGTTCCCGCTGCACTCTCATTGTGTTCTGTCGTTTTTCTTATATCCTTGAAGTTCTTATTTTCTAATAGCCTGATAACTTCTTCATAGTCACGGCCCCTGTAATCAAGGAGCTGGTACCGTTCTTTTCCTGTGCTGATGTATAGATTTATTTCCCTGCCTTCTTTAGCAAATCTGCCGGCTCCTGGATCTGTTTTAATGATTAGGCCTTCAGGCACTTCTTCATCCGTTACTCTGATTCTTTCTCCGATCACGAACCTTGCTTCCATAAGATCCGTTACTGCTTCTTCTAACTCAAAGCCTCTTACATCAGGAACTGCAACATCTTTAGGTCCAAAAACATCAGGCAGCACAGTTAAGAACAAAATTCCCAACAGAGGAATAAAAATAAATATGGAGAAGAGAATAATCGGCCATTTCCACTTTTTTTTGGTCTTGTTCTTACTTTTCTTGCCCGTTTTTTTTACAGCTCCGGCGGAATCGGAATTTTGACCGGTATTGCTGTGGACAATGGTTTCATCTAAATTACGCAATGGTTTATCATCGGTGATGACTGGGATGGCTTTCGTTGCTTCTTCATCTACCGGAATGACAAATTTAGACTCATTTAACCGGTTAGTGTCGAGCGCAGATCGAAGATCATCCTCCATTTCGTATACACTCTCATAGCGATGAAAAGGGTCCTTTGCGGTCGCCTTTAGGACTATATTTTCGACGCTCTGAGGAATATGGGGATTCCACCGTTTCACACTTGGTGTTTCAGATTGCAGATGCTTTAAAGCAATTGACACGGCAGACTCACCTGAAAAAGGAAGCCTCCCTGTTAAAAGTTCAAACATAACAATACCTAGCGAGTAAACGTCTGATTTTTTATTCGCCATGCCTCCCCTTGCTTGTTCAGGAGATAAATAATGTACAGATCCAAGAACAGAATTAGTTTGCGTTATACTTGTAGCACTCATAGCCATAGCAATTCCAAAATCTGTAATCTTCACATTACCCTGTGGATCTATTAAAATGTTTTGCGGTTTAATATCACGGTGCACAATATGGTTCTGATGGGCATGCGATATGCCAGAGGTAAGCTGCTTCATGATGTCTAGGGTTTCTTGAACAGGGATAGGAGCTTTCTGTTGTATGTATTGTTTGAGGGTTTGACCATCAACAAATTCCATCACTATATAGTACAAATCGTCCTCTTCGCCAACGTCATAGATGCTGACTATATTCGGATGAGCCAGGCTGGTCGCCGATTGAGCTTCGCGGTCAAACCGTTTAATGAATTCCTCGTCATTGGCAAAGTCAAGACGAAGCATTTTAACGGCTACATCCCGATCCAAAATCATATCGTGAGCTAAATAGACGTTCGCCATTCCTCCTCCGCCAATCATATCAAGGATTTTATAGCGACCGCTTATTCTTTTTCCAATGATCATGACTTCACCTGCCCTCGCTTTGGTCTAGGTGTTCCAGGATCGCAAGGGTAATATTGTCCTCGCCTCCGTACTGATTGGCAAGTGCGATTAATTCAGCACCTCTGTCTTCAAGCGGGGATGTTTGAGACAGGACCTCTTCCATTTCTGTTTGGGCAACCTTATTCGACAAACCGTCTGAACATAACAACAATAGATCTCCCTCTTCAAACATGATCGTTTTAATATCCATTTGAACGGAGTTTTCTGTACCTAGCGCTCTCAAAAGGACATTTTTCCGAGGGTGATGCTCTGCGTCTTCTCTAGAAATCTGGCCTGATCTAACAAGCTCATTTACTAAGGAATGATCCTCTGTCATCTGCTGAAAACCGGCATCGTTTTTAATATAACAGCGGCTGTCCCCAATATTTGCAACCACCGAAAACAACTCCGTCGTGATAACAGCCACCACTGTAGTACCCATACCCTCACATTCCTTATTGTTTTGGGCATGCTCAAACAAAAGACTATTAACCTTGTTAATTGACTCTCTCAGCCATGATTCTGCGGATTCAGCTGTTTGTATGTTCGATGTCTCCTCCCAGAATGACTGCAGGCTCTTAGCCGTTAAATCACTCGCAACATCGCCGGCACGGTGGCCGCCCATGCCATCAGCAACGACGGCAAGGCGGTGTCCATCCCGATTAAGATATACTCCTCCATTGTCTTCATTATGAAGACGAACCTTTCCCTTATCAGTCATGAAAACAGCTTTCATTCTGTCACCTCGTCTCTTCTTTTCTTTCTTTGGCCCGAAGCTGTCCACATGCTGCCTCAATATCATGACCTTGCTCACGACGAATTGTAGCGTTTACGCCGAGATCCTTTAATGTACGTTCAAACTTGAAAATTTGGCTCTTAGGTGTCCTAACATAGTTACGCTCAGGCACATAGTTTACAGGAATCAAGTTGATATGACATTTTACTCCTTTGACGAGCTTCGCAAGTTCTTCTGCATGCTCAACCTGATCATTTACTCCACCAAACAAGCCATATTCAAAGCTGATTCTTCTGCCTGTTTTGTCAATATAATAACGCACTGCGTCCATTAGGTCCGGGAGCTTATAAGCCCTGTTGATCGGCATTAATCTGCTTCTGAGCTCAGAGTTTGGTGCATGAAGAGAGATAGCAAAATTGATTTGCATTCCTTCATCAGCAAACTGGTAAATCTTAGGGATGATACCACTCGTTGAAACAGTTATATGGCGAGCTCCAATATTCAGAGCCTTGTCATGGTTAATAATTTTCAAAAATGACATCATGGCGTCATAATTATCGAACGGTTCTCCAATTCCCATTATAACAACTGAACTGACACGTTCATCTGTTTTATCAAGGGTTTGTTGTACTTTTACGACTTGAGCAACGATTTCTCCTGCTTCTAAATTTCTCTTTAAGCCCCCAAGGGTTGATGCACAAAACGTACAGCCAATTCGGCAGCCTACCTGAGTGGTTACACAAACAGAATTTCCGTACTCATGCCGCATTAAAACTGTTTCTATTGAAACACCATCCTGGAGTTCAAATAAAAATTTGATCGTCCCATCTGATGAAGTCTGCTCTATAATGGTTTTTAAAGAAGTCATAGTGAAATTTTTCTCTAGTTTATCTCTTAGAGACTTAGGTAAATTGGACATATCTTCAAAAGAAGTGACCCTTTGTTTGTAAAGCCATTCAAAAATTTGTTCAGCACGAAACGCCTTTTCGTTGTGCTCGGTTAACCATTGCTTTAGTTCCTCTAATTGAAGAGTGTAAATTGATGGTAGTTTCGTTGTGTCGGCTGTATTGTTCTCGGTTGTTGTTAATTCCATACTACTCCACCTTCTTTCTTAGACAAGCGATATAAAATCCGTCAGAACCGAAGTCCTGGGGAAGGATTTGCAAATTAAATCCTTCTATTAACGGTTGAATCGCTTCTGGCATCCTCTTTTTAAAAGATAAATCTCCTTCAAACTGAGGATGATTTGCTAAAAACGCTTCGACTACTTCATTATTTTCTGCCTTGTCTACAGTACATGTACTGTACACTAAAATACCACCATGTTTCAATAGCGGAGCTGTTGCCTCCAGCAGCGAAAGCTGGATAGTTTGAAGCCTGTCCAGATCCTCTTCCCGTTTTGTATATTTCATATCAGGTTTTCTACGCATGACTCCCAGGCCTGAACACGGAGCGTCAAGTAGGATCCGATCAAATGTTTCATTTTCAAAATGTTCGGTTGCTTTTCGGCTGTCCAATTGCATGGTTTGAATATTAGAAAGACCCAGCCTGGATGCATTCATGTCAATTAGCTTAACTTTGTGCTCATGAAGATCCAGAGATATAACTCGGCCAGTGTTTCCAAGCCTCTCGGCGATGTGAGTCGACTTTCCTCCTGGCGCTGCACAGGCGTCAAGGATTTCTTCTTTAGACTTAATCCCCATTGCATATGCTGTAAGCATGGAACTTTCATCTTGAATGGTTAAGTGACCATCTTTGAATAATTGGGAATTGGCAAGATTACCTTTGAGACATTTGATAGCTTCAGGAATGATGGGACTCGGCTCAACTAAATATCCCTCTTCCTCAAGCCTTTTTATACACTCTTCCCTCGTTGTCTTTGTTACATTCACTCTTGCTGTTTGAAGAGGTGCTGTCAAATTTAATTCGCACATTTCCTGGGCACGATCGTAGCCAAACTGACCGACCCATCGTTTTACCAGCCAGACAGGATGGCTGGTTGACACTGAAAGACGCTCAATTGGATCCTCAATCGTTCCCACATCAGGCAATCCTGTTCTCTGGATACTTCTTAAAACTCCGTTCACTAGGCCAGCAGTCCCTTTATGACCGCGTTTTTTTGAGATTTCTACTGCTTCAAAAATAGCGGCCCTGTCGGGAATTCGGTCCAGATAAACCATTTGGTAAACAGTAAGTCTTAATAGCTGAAGCACCCAGCTTTCAAGTTTTTTGTCATTTTTGATAAAACCTTTTAGAAAGTAATCAAGCGTCATTTTTCGCTGTAAAGTACCATAGACTAGCTCAGTTAGCAATCCGACATCTTTTGGGTTGATCTGGTTTTTCTTAATTTGGTTGTTAAGTAAGAGATTACTGTATGACTGGCTTTTTTCAATCGTTTCTAATAATTCAAGTGCAACTTCCCTGACATTTTTCGCGTTACCCTTCATGCTTTGCTCCTAACTGTGTTCCTGTTGTGACGGACGAACCAGCACCACGCAGGAATTCTCCAGCAACCATCCGTTTTTTTCCAGAAGGCTGGAGCTCCGTGATTTTGATGGCAGTCTGGTCTCCTGTTGAAACCACTATTCCGTCCTCTTCAAGTGCATAAATCATTCCGGGATCTCCCAGCTTTCCATCTTGGACTTTGTCTGCTGACCAGATCTTAACCGTTATACCATCTAAAGTCGTATAGGCGACAGGCCAGGGATTTAAGCCTCTAATATGATTAAAGATCTGTTCACCAGGCATTGACCAATCTATTTTTTCCTGTTCTCTTTTAATATTCCAAGCATAGGATGCTTTATTATCATTTTGGGGAACAGCCTTAATTTTTCTCTCGAGAAGCTTGGGAAGTGTTTCTGACAGAAGGTCTGTTCCAGCCTTGCTTAACTTATCGTGGAGCGTTCCAACTGTATCTTCTTCTGTGATCACAACCTCAGCTTGAGTTAAAATGTCACCTGCGTCAAGCTTTTCAACCATATACATGATTGTTATCCCTGTTTTCTTCTTCCCCTCTAAAATTGCATAATGGATCGGTGCTCCTCCGCGAAGCTCCGGAAGCAGCGAGGCATGGACATTAATACAGCCATACTCGGGAGCTTCAAGCAGCTCCTTAGGAAGAATCTGTCCAAATGCAGCTGTTACAATTAAATCTGGTTTTAAAGTGAGTATTTTATCAAGTTCATCCTTTTCACGGATCTTTTCCGGCTGATAAACAGGTATACCCAACTCTACAGCTGCCTTTTTGACCGGCGGAGGTGTAAGTACACGCTTTCTGCCAACTGGGCGGTCAGGCTGTGTAACGACCGCCATTACATCATAGCCTTCTTCCACCAGCTTTTTAAGAATCGGTACAGAAAAGTCTGGAGTCCCCATAAAGATAATTTTAGTCATTCAGTTCCAACCCTTCTAATTCTTTTTCGTCAAGGTACCTGATTACCTTTGATGTAAACAGAATTCCATGCAAATGGTCAATTTCATGGAGGATAGCCCTTGCCAAAAAATCTTCCGCTTCGATGGTGAAGGGCTTACCACTGCGATCCTGTGCTTTCACTTTAACCTTCATCGGACGTGTAACCTCTCCGTATAGGCCCGGAAAGCTTAGACACCCCTCAGGTCCAGTCTGTTCCTCGTTCTCTTCCAGTATGACTGGATTAATTAGCTCAATTGTACCAGATTCATCATCTATATCGACAATCGCTATTTGCTTTGCAATCCCAATTTGCGGTGCCGCGAGACCGACTCCGTCGAATTCTATCATCGTATCATACATATCTCCCAAAAGCTTAGCCAGCTTTTTGTCAAAAACCGTTACTGGTTCACATTGCTGTTCCAAGACATCGGCAGGATAGGTGATTATTTTTCTTACTGCCAAAATATTGCCTCCATCTATTCCTTATCTAGATTTTTCGCCAATTAAAATAAGCTCATACCCATCACATTAAAATATATGGGTTCAAATCCACTGAAATTTGTAAACCTCCAGAAGCAGTCTCTTGCTGATACCTGTCGAGCACTGTTTTTAACGCTTCATGAAGTTCAGGTTCCCGTTTGTATTTTATCAAACATTGGTAACGATATCTATTATTGATCCGCGGAATCGGTGACGCAACCGGTCCCAGGACAACTGCTGCATTAGTCAGACGAGATTGAATATAACTTGTAATTTTTTCTGTAATCGATACAACCTTCATAAGCTCTTCATGACTTACAGTTACTAAGGATAAATAATAAAAAGGGGGGTATTGATGCAACTTCCTAATCATCATTTCTCGCTGGTAAAAAATATTATAATCCTGGCTGGCCGAAAGCTCTACACTGTAGTGCTCTGGAGAATAAGTTTGGATAACAACCTCCCCTTCAAGCTCATGGCGTCCAGCTCTGCCGCTGACCTGAGTAAGGAGCTGAAAGGTTTTTTCCGAAGATCTAAAGTCAGGCAGATGAAGCATCGTATCAGCCGACAAAACGCCGACAAGTGTTACATTAGGAAAATCCAATCCTTTGGCAATCATCTGGGTACCAAGCAGAATATCTGCTTGACCTTCTTGGAATACGGTCAGCAATTTTTCATGGGCACCTTTCCTCCCAGTCGTATCCACGTCCATCCTTACAACCCTAGCCTCTGGCAGTAAGCGGGCCAGCTCTTCTTCAACCTTTTGAGTACCAGTTCCAAAATAGCGGATATGCTCACTTGTGCATTCAGGGCATGTTTTTGGCACCTTATCTTCGTGTCCACAATAATGGCATTTCATTTCTTCATTGGACCGATGATAGGTAAGCGTAATATCGCAGTTAGGGCAATTCATTACAAATCCACAGTCTCTGCACATAACAAATGAAGAATGTCCTCGTTTATTAAGGAATAAAACGGATTGTTCTCCTTTATCAATCCGGTCCTTCAGCTTTTCAAACAGCTTGATCGAGAACATCGACCTGTTTCCTGATCTTAGTTCTTCTCTCATATCAACTATATCAACAGCTGGAAGGTCACGGTCATTCATTCTTTTTGACAGCGTAAGCAAAGTGTATAATCCTTTTTGAGCTCTCGCAAATGACTCAAGCGACGGCGTTGCACTTCCTAGAACGACTGGGCAGCGGTGATGGAGAGAACGCTGGATCGCTGCATCTCTAGCATGGTACCTTGGATTTTCTTCCTGTTTATAGCTTGTCTCATGTTCCTCATCAATAATAATAATTCCGATATTTTTGAATGGCGCAAAAACCGCTGATCGAGCTCCAACGACAACCTTGACTTCCTGGCGCTGGATTTTTCGCCATTCATCATATTTTTCTCCGGCAGAAAGACCACTGTGAAGGACAGCTACCAAATCGCCGAATCGCTCTTTAAATCTTGTGACCATTTGCGGAGTCAGCGCGATTTCAGGTACAAGCACAATTGCTTCCTCGCCTTTTTCCAGTACCCTTTGGATAGATTGAAGATAGATCTCTGTCTTGCCGCTGCCTGTTACCCCATATAACAAGAAAACTCCTTGTTTTTCGGCTTCAATCGAACCTAGAATCGGGCCAATAGCCTTTTCCTGTTCTTCAGTAAGCTGAAGAAATTCCTTTTTCTCAAAAGACTTGGCTTCAAATGGATCACGGTAAACCTCTAAATCCTGCTCAACTAGCCATTCTTTCTTTACCAAGGCTTTGATGGTAGACGCAGAAGTTCCGAGGGCAGCCACAATCTGTCTGAGTTCAATTGGTTCAGGATTATCTATGAAAAAATCAAGTACAGCTTTCTGACCTTTTGCCTGGGCTGACAAGGTTTCAATTACGGCTGCCAATTCTTCCTTAGGGATAGCTGGCGAAACATGTTTGAGACGTTTCTTTTTTACTCGTTCCTTCACCTCATAGATCACTTCGACTGTTCCTTTAGCTGCTTCTTTCTGCAGCAATGGAACGAGCCCCTCCGTTTGAGCTGCTTCCCATGTACTACTCATGCTTTTACTAAAAAACAACTGCAATGGTCCAGGTAAACTAGCTTTGTTGGTTTTCTCTGATAATACGATCTTTTTTTCATACTTCGCTTTTAAAGCAGCAGGAAGCATTGCTTGGAAAGCTGATATTTTGTAGCATAAAGTAAAATCCGTTAACCATTCACCAAGCGTTAGCAGCTCTTCATTTAAAACAGGGACAAGATCCAACAGTTCAGAAATCTGCCTTAACTTTTGAAAATCAGATTCCTTTTTTATTTCCACGACAAACCCCTGAATTTTGCGAGGCCCGAACGGAACAATAACTCTCATCCCGGGCAGCACGGCCCCCTTTAGTCCCTCAGGAATTTTATAATCAAAGGGCTTGTCCGTCTGTTTGGCTGGTACATCAACAATCACACTTGCTATATTCATTTTAGATCATCCTTTTTAAGAAAAAGGACGGTTTCGGACAGCAGTTTTCGGGCGACCTCTCGTTTTGACATTAGAGGCAGATTAACTGATGTTCCGTCTTTCTTATAAATTGTAACTATATTAGTGTCAGACCCAAAACCTGCACCTTTCTCCTTCACATTGTTTGCAACAATCATATCCGCATTTTTCTTAACTAATTTTCCGCGTGCATACTCCTCGACGCGGTCGGTTTCAGCAGCAAATCCCACAAGAACTTGATGGGTCTTTTTTTGGCCAATTTCAAAGAGAATATCTTTTGTACGTTCAAGCTCAATTGCTTGATCATCATTTTTCTTTTTTATTTTATGATCATAAACGAACTTAGGCCTGTAATCGGCGACAGCAGCAGTTTTAATGACAATATCCGCGTCTTCAAATTCAGCCATCACTGCATGATACATATCATTGGCACTCTCTACAGAAACAAGCTTTACACCAGCAGGCACTGCGATGCTGACAGGACCAGAAACAAGCGTTACATCAGCTCCTAGTTTCACAGCTTCCTCAGCGATTGCGTAGCCCATCTTTCCGGTACTATGGTTCGAGATGAATCGGACAGGATCAATCTTCTCTCTAGTCGGTCCTGCTGTTACAATCACTTTCTGGCCGCTTAACATCCGATTATCCTCTTTGAAAAACTCCGTCACTAACGCAACAATCGTTTCAGGCTCCTCAAGCCTGCCTTTTCCTACATACCCGCACGCAAGGTAACCATCGCCAGGCTCAATAAAATGGCAGCCCATTTCCTGAAGGGTGTTCATGTTCCTGATAACCGCAGGATGATTGTACATATGAACATTCATCGCCGGGGCAATCCAGACTGGTGCTGTGGCTGCTAAAAGAGTAGTTGTAATCATATTATCGGCAATGCCGTTAGCGAGCTTCCCGATTATATTTGCCGTAGCAGGAGCGACTAGAATAAGATCTGCCCAATCCGCTACATCTATATGGGCAATCACTTTGGGATTTTTTTCATCAAATGTATCGGTATAGACTTCATTCCTGGATAAGGACTGAAAAGTCAATGGAGTAACAAATTTCCCTGCAGATTCACTCAAAAGGACTTTCACTTCGGCCCCAGCCTGCGTTAATTTACTAGTTAGCGCAGCTGCCTTGTATACGGCAATACCGCCTGATACACATACTAAAATTTTCTTTCCGTTCAACATGGCATGAACCCCCGTTTGTTGTTCAATGGCTTTCTTCTTCATTATGCAAGAACGGCCGCTTTTTTTCATCTATTTCGGCATCGATTTATTATTTCTAGCGCCAATTATTTTATTGTTTTCTATTGTTTCAAGAAAAATAAAAATAACAACCTTATAGAAAGGTTGTTATTTCATCATAAAAATTATGACCGCCAGAATGGCTTTTTACTTAATTTTACTCCTCGCCTTCAAGGCTTGGTGCAAGACGGTAATGCAAACGTTCAGCATTGATTTCTTCAAGTGCTTTACCGACGTATTTATGGGAAACGTACTTATCCAACCTTGGGTTAAACGTAACCTGCATGCTCCGTGCCCGTTTAGCGGCAACAGATACTAATGAGTACTTTGAATCAATCTTAGTTAATAATGAATCGATTGAGGGATTTAGCAAATTAATCGACCTCCAGCATTTTTTTATAACGATGTTGTACTCTTTCCCTGCGGCAGTGTTCCGCCACCACAATGGATTTAATCCGTTCACAGGCCAAGTCGACCTGGTCGTTCTCTACTACAAAATCATATAAGTCCATCATTTCAATTTCTTCCCTGGCTGTCAACATTCGGTTGTTAATTAAATCTTCGGTTTCTGTGCCTCTTGTTACGATTCGGTTCTTTAATTCAGACAAACTTGGCGGTGCAAGGAATATAAAGAGACCTTCAGGAAACTTTTCACGAACCTGCCGGGCTCCCTGAACTTCAATTTCCAAGAAAACGTCCTTTCCTGCGTCAAGCGTTTCTCTTACATAGTCAACAGGAGTGCCATAATAATTGCCGACATACTCTGCAAACTCTAGGAGTTTATCTTGCTCAATAAGTTTTTCAAAGGTTTCTCTTGATTCAAAAAAGTAATCAACCCCATGAACCTCACCTTCTCTTGGCGATCGTGTTGTCGCTGAGATTGAATATTCAAAAGAAGTATCTTCTTGGGTGAAAATCGCTTTTCGCACCGTGCCTTTTCCAACTCCAGATGGGCCAGAAAGAACAATTAACAGTCCTTTTTCATGCATGTTAAAAAACTCCTACCCTTCATCCATTATTTCGTCACGGTCATTTAATCGGGCAGCTACTGTTTCCGGCTGGACTGCCGAAAGAATTACATGGTCACTGTCCATTACAATGACAGCACGTGTTCTTCTTCCATAAGTGGCATCAATTAGTGAACCTCTGTCCCGGGCATCTTGAATAATTCTTTTAATTGGAGCAGATTCAGGACTTACAATTGAGATAATACGGTTAGCGGAAACAATGTTTCCAAAGCCGATATTAATTAACTTTATGGCCATGATGGTCCCCCGATCATCAGTTATTTATTTTTGCCGAATCAGCGGCTTTCTAAACGGTTATTCGATATTCTGGACCTGCTCTTTTACTTTTTCAATCGTGCTTTTCATTTCCACTACCCCACTAGCAATGGCCGAATCATTGGCTTTTGAACCGATCGTATTCACTTCTCTGTTCATTTCCTGAAGAAGGAAATCGAGCTTTCGTCCAACCGGCTCCTCTTTCTGAAGTGTTTTTAGAAACTGGCCAATGTGGCTGGAGAGTCTGATCAGCTCTTCATTTATATCAGCTTTTTCTGCAAAAATAGCTACTTCCGCTAAGATACGAGCTTCGTCCAAATGGCCGTTCAAAAACTCTGACATTCGTTTCTCCAGCCTTGTTTGATATTGTTCGATTACAAGAGGGGCAAGATCTTTAAGCTTATCTATATGATTACTAAGCAGATTTATTTGTCCTGAAACATCCTTTTCAAGTGCTTCTCCCTCAATGACACGCATCTGCTGCAGCTGCGACGCGGCATCTTCCACGGCTGAAAGCAGGAGGATAGAAAGTTCTTCATTCCCTGCTTCATTTTCTTCGATCGTGATAATTCCTTCGCCGCTGATAAGCTCCCGGATTGAGACTTCTCCAGATAAGTCATACTTCTCTTTTATCTTCGCTATGTATTGATAATATTCATCTAGCAGACTCCAATCGATGTTGACACTCCGGTTGACAATTCCTTCCCCTTCTAGTGTCACGAAGACCTCTGCTCTGCCTCTATTGATAAATTCCCCAAGCTTTTTTTTTACCTTATCTTCCATTTTCAGAAGCTGACGGGGCATACGAATATGATATTCACAAAAGCGATGATTTACTGTTTTTACCTCAACGGTCACAGAAAACCGCTCAGATTCAGCTTTGCTTCTTCCAAATCCAGTCATACTGACGATCATATATGACACATCCCATTCTTAAGAAAGTCGAAAATCGCATTGATGTTTATAATGTACAAACCCTTACTACCTACACATTATATAGATGGAAAGTAGTTTGTGCACTTTTTAACTATGCTAATCCCGGCCATCTGGAGATATCTATTCAAATAAAGAAGGTAATAGAGACTTCTCTATTACCTTTTGGATTATATCATATTTTATTTTGATTTTCTTGCCAAAAATGACCCTGCTAGTAAAAAAGTAGGAATTGAGGCCATTCCTGTTATTAAAAACCAATCTACAGGAAGGATGGCAACCGTATGGAAAACTGGCTGCAGCGGCGGAAAATAAATAACAACCAGCATGAGTATTAGCGAGGATATAACAGCCCATACTAGATACTTGTTTCCAAACGGGTTTCTAGCAAATACCGATTTTTCACTTCTGCAGTCAAACACGTGGATGAGCTGCGCCAATACGAGCGTTGCAAATGCAATTGTTTGGGCATAGGCAAGATCATCAGGATTACGATAATACACGGTCATGAACGCAATTAAGGTAGCTAATCCAATTAGAAAGCCCCTGGAAATAACCTTCCAGCCAAGTCCTCTCGAAAAAACTCCTTCTTTCGGACTTCTCGGAGCTCTTTTCATAACATCATCCTCAGGCTTATCCAGTCCTAAGGCCATCGCCGGCAGCCCGTCAGTGACAAGGTTTACCCATAAAATCTGGATTGGAACTAGGGGGAGCGGCAGGGCAAGAATCATGGCAAACAGCATCACTAAGATTTCTCCGACATTTGAAGCAAGCAAATATCGGATAAACTTTCTAATATTTTCATATATATTTCGGCCTTCTTTAATTGCTGCTTTAATGGTTGCAAAATTATCATCAAGCAGGACCAAGGAAGAAGCTTCCTTTGCAACATCTGTACCCGTAATCCCCATTGCTATACCAATATCGGCCGCTTTTATTGCCGGTGCATCATTAACACCATCTCCAGTCATAGCGACAATATGACCTTTATTCTGAAGCGCTTGAACGATCTTTAATTTATGCTCTGGTGATACCCTGGCAAATACAGAAACATCATCGACGATATCTTCAAGTTCTTCGACTGACATTTTTGATAAGGTGTTTCCGTCCAGCACTTTACTATCTTTTGTATAAATACCAAGTTGGCCGGCAATTGCCTTTGCTGTGATTAAATGGTCGCCTGTAATCATAACCGTTTTAATTCCAGCTTCCCGGCATTCTTTTACAGCTGTTTTCGCTTCTGGCCGAGGAGGATCGATCATTCCTTGCAGACCGATAAAGATTAAATCTTTCTCGGCTTCTTGCTCTTGAAGAATGATTGTTCCAGAAGGGATTGGCTTAAACGCAATTGCAATTGTCCGGAGTGCTTCGGATGCCAGTTGCTCGATTGCCCCCTGAACGTCATCTCTTAATTTGGTTGAAAACTGCGCTTGTCTGCCATCCCAAAGGATTGATTTACTCACACCAGTTAGTACATCAGGTGCACCCTTTGTAACAACAAACTGTCTTCCGCCTTCATCCTTCACAATAATGCTCATCATTTTTCGTCCAGAATCAAAAGGAAACTCTTTAACAATCGTAAATTGGTTTGTTAGAGCATCACGGCTGTACCCAGCCTTCATAGCAGCTACAAGCAAAGCTCCTTCTGTAGGGTCCCCGTTAATGACATACTCTTTATTTTTATAGGAAATGGCTGAATGATTACAAAGCATTCCAAACGACAACAATTGCTGCAGAGCTTTTTCACTAGCCGGCTGGACCATCTCTCCCCCAGAATAGAAGTTTCCTTCTGGTTCATAGCCTCCGCCGCTTACAGACCATACTTTCCCTCCGCTCCAAAGGTGAGTAACCGTCATTTTATTCTGTGTCAAAGTACCTGTTTTGTCTGAGCAAATGACTGAAGCGCATCCGAGTGTTTCCACTGCAGGCAGCTTTCTGACAATAGCATTCTGCCTGATCATTCTTTGTACTCCTAAGGAAAGTCCTACCGTTACAATAGCAGGCAAACCTTCAGGTATCGCTGCTACAGCAAGCGAGACTCCTGCTAGGAACATAGTATATAAATCATGGCCCTGAAGAATCCCTACTAAAACAACTAACAAGGTTAATAGCAGGGCTGCAGAAATCAAAATTTTACCTAATTGTTCAAGCCTTCGCTGCAGAGGGGTTTCTGTCGTTTGAGCATTTTGCAGCAAATCTGCAATTTGGCCCATGGCAGTTTTCATCCCTGTTGCCACCACGACTCCCGTTCCGCTTCCTCTTGTGACCATCGTTCCCATAAAGGCCATGTTTTCCATGTCCCCTATTCCGGGACTTTGCATTTCAAGAGGCTCAGTAAACTTTTGAACCGGTAGGGATTCACCAGTTAAAGCTGATTCTTCAATTTCAAGGCTGTTTGTTTCTATTAATCTAACATCTGCTCCGATACGGTCTCCATTAGTAAACTTCAGAATATCGCCTGGAACAATTTCTTTTGAGGGTATCTTAGTCCAATTTCCATCCCTCAACACATTAACCTGAGGAGCAGACAGCTCTTTTAGAGCATCCAGCGATTTTTCTGCCTTTCTTTCCTGGAAAAATCCAAGGACCCCGTTGACAATCACAATAGCGATAATCGCAACCGCATCAATTACTTCACCAAGAAGACCGGATATTAAAGTAGCCGCTAACAGGACAAGGACCATAAAGTCTTTAAATTGGCTAAAAAATAAGAGTAAAGCGGACTGCTTTTCTCCTTCCTGTAGCTCATTATAACCATGCTGATTTTTGCGGCTTTTCACTTCTGCTTCCTTTAATCCTGCTGATAAATCTGTACCTAAGGCCTTTTCTACATCTTTTTCTCTCATTTCATGAAACTTCATCCGGCCATCTCACTTCCTCCTTTTGTTTTGAACAAGAGTTGTCCTCACCTAAAGAAAGCTTATTCAGACATGTCCAAAAAAATGCTATGATAAACTAGAAAAGCGGAAAAGCCAGTACAGCCCCGAAAAGCGGTGGAGGGCCTGAGGGTGAAGTCGCTCTTTGACTTCATCATCAGGACCGAAGCGCCTCGAGGGGCTTGGCTTTGGAGCTGGACAAAGAAAAGCGGAGCCGACTGAACAGAAACGCAGAAACTGGAGAATCCGACCAAGAAGCGGTCTTTGCTTCTGCAGGAGGAGTCGAAGTTTCAGAGTTTCTAGGAGGCGCAGCTAGACAGAAAAGCGGAAAAGCCAGTTCAGCCCCGAAAAGCGGTGGAGGGCCTGAGGGTGAAGTCGCTCTTTGACTTCATCATCAGGACCGAAGCGCCTCGAGGGGCTTGGCTTTGGAGCTGGACAAAGAAAAGCAAAGCCGACTCGAAACAAGCACAGCTTGTTTCTGCGAGGATTACTCTCAGAAGCTATTCCTTAGTGAACAGAAACGCAGAAACTGGCTGACTAGAACGCCACATCCTGTGGCAACGTCGGCATTAGGACATCCTGTCCGTCAGAAATTCCGGCCAAAGAAGCGCTTTTTCTCAAAAAATACTGCTTACTAAGCAAACCCCCTATAAATAATTAAGAAAAAGGTGAGTCCTAAATGTCATTTGATGGTTTATTTACAAGAGAGATGACCTATGAATTATTAACGAAGTTAAAAGGCGGAAGAATAAGCAAAGTTCATCAGCCCTATAAAAATGAAATTATCCTGATTGTCCGCGCAAACGGGGAAAACCATAAGCTGCTCCTTTCTGTACATCCGAGCTATGCACGAGTTCAGCTGACCAATGAATCGTACGGGAACCCGAGCGAACCGCCAATGTTCTGTATGCTGATGAGAAAGCACCTTGAAGGCTACATACTTGAAGATATTTATCAGGTTGGCATGGATAGAATCATTGTGTTAGAAGTCAAAGGCCGGAATGAGCTCGGCGACCTCTCCTATAAACAATTGAATATCGAAATTATGGGAAGGCACAGTAACATCATTTTGATTGATAAACAGCGGAATATGATTCTTGACAGCATTAAGCATGTCTCATTTGCTGTTAATACCCATCGCGCCATCCTCCCTGGCCAGGAGTATATTTTGCCTCCGCAGCAGGACAAGATGAACCCTTATGAAGCCGGAGAGCAGGACGTTTTGCAAAAAATAGATTTTAATGCAGGAAAACTGGACAAACAGCTCGTCCAGCAGTTTGCAGGAATTTCACCTCTTTTAGCAAAAGAAATTGTCCACCGAAGCGGCATTGCCAACAGAATGACTCTTCCGAAAACGTTCCAGGGAATTCTGAACGAACTAAGTAAGCATCAGACAAACCCATCCATTACATTGGGTTCCAACAAAGAGTCCTTTTACATGCTGCCGCTTGAGCATCTTAAAGGTTCTGTAAAATCATTCGAATCTCTTAGCCTTATGCTTGACCGATTTTATTTCGGAAAAGCCGAACGCGATCGTGTTAAACAGCAATCTCATGATCTTGAGAGGTTTATTCAAAATGAACGAGACAAAAATGTTAAAAAAATATCAAAGCTTGAGGATACATTAGAGGAAGCAAGAAATGCTGAAAGATTTCAGCTATTTGGGGAACTATTAACAGCAAATTTATTCGCCGTTAATAGAGGGATGAAGGAAATCGAAGTGGTTAATTATTATGATGAGTCAGGGGCTTCAATTAAAATCCCACTGGATCCTCAAAAAAGCCCGTCTGGCAATGCCCAGAAGTATTTTTCCAGATACCAAAAAAGTAAAAAGGCGTTAATTATTGTAACAGAGCAGATCCAGCAGGCAAGGGAAGAGGTTGCTTACTTTGAATCTTTATTGCAGCAGCTCGAATCTGCTGCACCACAGGATATTGAGGAAATTCGTGAAGAGCTTATCGAAGGAAAATATCTAAGAGAGCGTAAAAAACGGTCCAAGAAACCAGCTAAACCAACCAAACCAGTTCTGGAGAAGTACCGGTCTTCCACTGGGATTGATATTCTTGTCGGAAAAAATAATAAGCAAAATGACTATTTAACAAATAAGGCTGCCAGCAGGGATGATATCTGGCTGCATACGAAGGATATACCTGGTTCTCATGTTGTGATTCGAGATTCAAATCCCGATGAAACCACAATTCTTGAAGCAGCATCACTTGCAGCCTATTTTAGCAAAGCCAGAAATTCCGGTTCCGTACCTGTAGATTATACGAAGGTCCGGCATGTTAAAAAACCAGCTGGAGCAAAGCCCGGTTTCGTCATTTATGACAACCAGCAAACAGTTTATATAACTCCTGATGAAGAAACCGTTCTAAGCCTAAAGGGAGATTAAAAGGCTGACTCAAAAAGTGTCATGATCCATGACCTTTTGAGTCAGCCTCTTTTTTTGTTTTTGCCAAAAATATTGACTAATTACTGTCCTATTGGTTTTAAAGCAGTGAAGATTTGACTAAACGCAACTAATTTCCCCACACCAGCGGGTTGGATTTCCATTCCATCAGCTTTGCTTTTTCGATTGAACCGATATATTCTTTTTCTACTGCTGCTTCAGCAAGTGTTGAAAAGTCGGTCAAACTAACCGTTCTAATGCCTGCCTCACTCAGCCTTTTTGTCCCGCTCTCAAGCTCGTATGTAAAAATTGAAACAACGCCTAATACTTCACAGCCTGCCTCCCTAAGTGCTTCAACCGCTGTGATAACACTTCCCCCTGTGGAAATTAAATCTTCCACGACTACGACTTTCTGCCCTGGTGCCGCTACTCCCTCAATCTGATTGCCTTTCCCGTGACCTTTTGCAGAGGATCGAACATAGCACATTGGAAGATTAAGGCGTTCACTTACCCAGGCAGCATGGGGTATTCCAGCTGTCGCTGTTCCTGCAATTAATTCAGCCTCAGAAAAATGCTGGTTAATGAGTTCCTTAAGGCCACCAGCAATTTCATTCCGAACGCTGGGATATGACATTGTTAACCGGTTATCACAGTATATAGGAGATTTAATTCCTGAAGTCCATGTGAACGGATCATTCGGCTTCAGGGCAACTGCCTCTATCTCGAGCAGGCGGTATGCTATTAGCTTCTTCATACAATCGCTCCTTCCCATAAACTCTTAATCGTTTGATAGCTTTCTACTGGCTGCTCAGCTCTAGTAATGGGCCTCCCAACTACAATTGCTGACACGCCAGCTTCCCTCGCAAATTGCGGTGTAGCAACTCGCTTCTGGTCCTGTGTTGCCTCCGCTGCCAAGCGAATGCCTGGGGTCACTGTAAGGAAGCCACTGCCAACCTCTGTGCGAATCATTCCTGCCTCCTGAGGAGAACAGACAACACCATCTAGACCAGCTGCTTTCGCTAATTGAGCATAATGTAAAACTGAACCTTCTAGCGGAACACCAATTAGTTGCTCTTCCTGCATCTGCTGTTCAGATGTGCTTGTCAATTGGGTAACAGCAATACAGTGAGGCCGTTTGGTTCCTGCTGGAGTTCCCTGTTCCAAACCTTCAAGCGCAGCCTCCATCATTGCCCTGCCGCCAGCGGCATGAACATTGACCAGATCACAGCCGAGACGCGCAAGACCTTTCATTGCACTCTTTACTGTATTGGGGATATCATGGAGTTTTAGATCCAGAAATACTTCAAATCCCCTCTCTTTTAGGCCCGCAATTAGAACAGGGCCTTCTTGATAGAAAAGCTCCATTCCTACTTTGACGAATAGTTTCTCAGTTCCAAAAGGGTCTAAAAAGGCATTAACCTCGGTTCTCCCAGGGAAATCAAGCGCGATTATAAGTGAGTTTTTCATTAGCTTTCCAGCTCCTTCCCATGCATTCCGATATATGGCCAAACCCCAATTCAGTCAATAAAGCTGGAAGCCGATCAATGATGTTGGGACATACCAAAGGGTCAACGAAGTTTGCAGTTCCTACTGCTACGGCGCTTGCACCCGCATAAAAGAATTCAATTACATCTTCAGCCGATTGTACTCCGCCCATGCCGATAATCGGGATTGAAACCTGCTGGCTTACATCGTGAATCATGCGAGTTGCGACTGGCTTGATCGAAGGGCCAGATAAGCCTCCGGTTTTATTCGCTAAAATTGGCTTGCCTGTTTTTAGGTCAAGTCTCATTCCAAGAAGGGTATTAATCATCGTTAAACCGTCTGCGCCGCCCGCCTCGACTGCTTTAGCAACTTCGACTATATTAGTCACATTAGGTGAAAGCTTTACATAAACAGGGACTTGCGATACCGCTTTTACCTTCATGGTAAGCTCTTTTGCCATTTCGGGTACAGTCCCAAATGCAATTCCGCCTGTTTTAACATTCGGACAGGAAATGTTCAGTTCGAGTGCATGCACATTGGGTGCTTTCGATATTTCTCTTGCTACCTCGATATAGTCTGTTTCAGTCGAGCCTGCTACATTGGCAATAATAGGTGTCTCAAATTGCTCTAGCCACGTAAGCTCCTCACCAAGTACTTTTTTCAACCCCGGATTCTGAAGACCAATCGCATTCAGCATTCCGGCTGGCGTCTCGGCTACTCTTGGTGTAGGGTTACCAAATCTCGGTTCTGGGGTTGTCGCTTTAATCATTATTGCGCCAAGACGATTCAAATCATAAAACTGGCTATACTCCCTGCCAAATCCGAAACAGCCAGACGCGGGCATCACTGGGTTTTTCAAGCTGAGGCCTGGCAACTCTACCTGAAGCATACTCATAAAATTACCTCCCCTGCCCGAAAAACTGGGCCATCACTGCAGACCTTTTTATAAGAATGGCCTTCAGGATCTTCTGCTGTATGGCAAACACAGGCAAAACAAGCCCCAATTCCGCAACCCATCCGTTTTTCTAAGGATAAAAATGCTTTTTGACCTTTGTGGCTTGTTTCCAATGCTTTAAGCATTGGAATAGGGCCGCATGCATATAGAACGTCCGCGAGTATGCTTCGACTAGTGAGAACATTAGTTACAAACCCTTTCGTTCCTAAGGAACCGTCAATAGTTGCCACATAGGTCTCGCCCAATTGCGCAAACTCTTTTTCATAAAATGCCGCACTTGCCGACTGAAAACCAAGGACCGCTATTATTTTAATTCCTTTGGCAGTCAGCTGCTTTGCAAGCTCGTATAACGGAGGTATACCAATTCCACCGCCAACAAGGAGGGCTGTATCACCGGCTTCCGCCTCTTCTACTGGGAAACCGTTTCCTAGCGGACCAAGGATATCCACACCGTCCCCAGGCTTTTTTTCGGCAAGAAGCTGTGTGCCCCGCCCCTCAGCGCGATAAATCATCGTAAATTGGCTTTCAGACGGATTTATATTCGCTACACTAATCGGCCTTCTTAAAAGAGGTTCTGCGCCTGCTGTCACTTTAACATGAACAAATCGGCCAGGCTGGGACATCTCGGAGACAAGCTCCCCCTTAAGAGTGAGCTCGAAAATAGAATCGGCAATCTGCTCCTGTGACACCACGGTACAGATTTCATTTTTAATCATACTAAAGCCTCCTCAGGCCTTTTTAGAGGATGACCCATAGCCTCTGCAGAAAAAGTCATTGATTCTATTACTCTTAATATCGCTTCAGCTGTATCTAGTGAAGTTAGGCACGGTATGCCATTTTCTACTGATTCTCGGCGAATTCGGAAACCATCCCTTTCAGGCTGTTTGCCTCTTGTAAGGGTATTGATGATAAAGTGCGCTTGACCGTTGCGAATCACATCTAACAAATTAGGTCCTTCAGAGCCGATTTTTCCGATCACCTGGACGGGGACCCCTGCTTCTTTCAATGATTTCGCAGTTCCACTCGTAGCCATTAGGCTGTATCCAATGTTTACGAACCGCTTTGCAAGCGTCAATGCTTCTTCCTTATCTTTATCGGCGACCGTCAACAATACCGTTCCATACTCCTGAATCTTCATGCCCGAAGCGATTAGCCCCTTGTAAAGAGCCTTTTCAAGAGTCGTATCTTTTCCCATTACCTCTCCGGTAGATTTCATTTCAGGTCCGAGTGTTATATCAACCCGGCGAAGCTTCGCGAATGAAAAGACCGGAACCTTTACAAATACACCTTCCTTCTCTTCAACAAGCCCTGGTTGATACCCTTGTTCAGTAAGCGACTGGCCAAGAATAACTTTTGTTGCAATTTTGGCCATCGGCACGTTTGTAATTTTACTTAAAAACGGGACTGTCCGGCTGGAGCGTGGGTTAACTTCCAAAACAAATACATCTTCATTTACAACGACATACTGGATGTTTAGAAGTCCGAGAATGTTTAAGCCTCGTGCAAGCTTTTCAGTATAGGAAATTAGTTTTTGCTTTACTTCGTTTGAGAAGCTTTGCGGCGGATAGACCGCGATCGAATCTCCAGAGTGTACCCCAGCGCGCTCGATATGCTCCATGATGCCAGGGATCAACACATCAACCCCATCAGATATTGCATCTACCTCTACTTCTTTTCCTGTTAAGTATCGATCAATTAAGACAGGATGAGCTGGGTTAATTTTGACAGCATTCTTCATGTAAAGAAGCAGTTCTTCTTCTTTATAAACAATTTCCATTGCTCTTCCGCCAAGAACATATGAAGGGCGCACGAGAACGGGGTAACCAATATTGCGTGCGATTGCCACAGCTTCATTGACAGATAAAGCAGTCTTTCCTTGTGGCTGCGGAATCTCAAGGCGGGATAGAGCCTGTTCGAATTTATCTCTGTCTTCTGCACGGTCAAGGTCTTCTAGTGAAGTTCCCAGTATTTTAATGCCTCGTTCAACCAATTGAGCAGCTAGATTAATAGCCGTTTGCCCGCCAAACTGAACGACCACTCCAATTGGATTTTCGAGGTTAACAATGCTCATGACATCCTCAATTGTTAATGGCTCAAAGTAAAGCTTATCGGAAATACTGAAATCAGTTGAAACCGTTTCAGGATTGTTATTAATGATGATTGCCTCGTAGCCCGCTTCTTTAATGGCTGTGACAGAATGAACGGTTGCATAATCAAATTCAATCCCCTGCCCGATACGGATTGGTCCTGAACCAAGGACAATCACACTCTCCCGTGCTGTTACAACGGATTCGTTTTCATCCTCATATGTTCCATAAAAATAAGGTGTTTCAGACTCGAATTCAGCAGCGCACGTATCAACCATCTTATAGACAGGAATTAAACCGGCTGCTAAACGCCATTCATACACTTTGTCTTCTGTTGTATTCCATAGCCCAGCTATTACACGGTCAGCAAAACCTTTTTGCTTAGCTGCTTTGCCTGTTTCCAGGTCGAATGGCTTTTTAGCAATCTCTTGCTCAAATAAAACGATTTGTTCCATTTTATAAAGGAAGAAAAGATCAATTTTGCTCCAGTCATGCAGTGTTTCAATGCTGATCCCTCTCCTGAATGCTTCACCAAGGTAAAACAGTCTTTCATCGCCAGCCTTTGTAATTCTTTTTTCCAGCAGGCTATCACTGATTTCTTCACTCCCAGCTAGTTCCAGATGGTAAACATCTGCTTCAAGGGAGCGAATTGCTTTTAAAAGCGATTCTTCAAACGTTCTGCCAATCGCCATAACTTCCCCTGTTGCTTTCATCTGTGTTCCCAGAGATCGATTGGCCGATTCAAATTTATCAAAAGGCCAGCGCGGGATCTTCGTAACAACGTAATCAAGTGCAGGTTCAAAGCAGGCATAAGACTTGCCCGTTACAGGATTCAGCATTTCATCAAGCGTTAAGCCCACGGCTATTTTAGCAGCCAGCTTGGCTATCGGATATCCAGTCGCCTTAGATGCAAGCGCAGAAGATCGGCTCACACGAGGATTAACTTCAATAATGTAATAATTGAAACTATCAGGATCGAGAGCAAGCTGGACATTACAGCCCCCTTCAATCCCAAGGGCACGGATGATCTTTAAGGATACATTGCGAAGCAGCTGATACTCCCGATCACTTAAGGTTTGGCTAGGGGCAACAACAATTGAATCCCCAGTGTGAACTCCAACAGGATCGATGTTTTCCATGTTACAAACAACAATTGCATTATCGTTAGCATCCCGCATTACTTCGTACTCAATTTCCTTATAGCCTGCAATGCTTTTTTCCAGCAGGCACTGTGTTACTGGGCTGCTCTTTAGCCCGCCAGCCACTATCTCGAGCAGCTCGCTTTCATCGTGGCAAATTCCTCCCCCTGTGCCTCCAAGAGTATAGGCAGGCCGTACAATAACTGGATAACCCACTTCAGCCACAAATTGCAATGCTTCCTCAACTGTATGAATGATTTCACTATCAGGAACTGGTTCACCAAGCTCATTCATCAAGTTTCTGAAAAGATCACGATCTTCTGCTTTTTCAATAGCATCCAGCTTGGTTCCTAGAATTTGGACACCACATTCAGCCAAGACGCCTGATTTCGCAAGTTCTACTGCCAAGTTAAGACCCGTCTGTCCACCAAGAGTAGGCAGAACAGCATCTGGGCGTTCCTTCCTGATAATCCTGCTGACAAATTCGACAGTAAGAGGTTCAATATACACTACATCAGCCATCTCGGCGTCTGTCATAATCGTAGCAGGGTTGGAGTTTACAAGAATAACTTTGTAGCCTTCTTCTCTAAGGGCAATACAAGCCTGTGTGCCTGCGTAATCAAATTCAGCTGCCTGCCCGATTACAATCGGTCCTGAACCAATTACTAGAATACTGTTTACATCTATACGTTTTGGCATTAGACTGCACCTTCCCTTTTCTCGGATTCTATCATACTCAAGAATTTGTCAAACAGGCCGTTTGCATCTTCGGGTCCAGGTGAGGCCTCCGGATGGTATTGAACAGTAAAGGCTGGCACATCAAGGTGAGCCAGTCCTTCAATTGTTCCATCGTTCAAGGCCAGGTGTGTCACCTTCAAACGGGTGAAAGAAACAGATTCCTCGTCAACCGTGTAACCGTGATTTTGGGAGGTAATTGCAACCTTTCCTGTTTGTAAATCTTTTACTGGATGGTTTGAGCCTCTATGGCCAAATTTCATTTTTTCTGTGTTGGCTCCACAAGCTAAAGCAAATAGCTGGTGACCAAGACAAATGCCGAAAAGGGGAACTCTGCCAAGCAGCCCTTTGATCATACCAACCGCTTCCGGAACATCTTTCGGGTCTCCTGGTCCATTTGAAAGCATGACACCATCAGGGCTTAAGCTTAGGATATCCTCAGCTGTTGAGTTAAACGGCACAACAATCACATCACAATTACGATGGTTTAGCTCTCGTAAAATCCCATGTTTCATGCCGAAATCAACTAAAACAACCCTAAAGCCTCTTCCTGGACTTGGATAAGCAGTCTTTGTAGAGACTTGCTTAACCTGATCCTTGCGGAGTTTTGTAGCTCTCAATTTTTCAATGATTACTTCCGGGCTTTCCCCCTCACTGCAAATGGCTCCTCTGAGAGTTCCGTATTTGCGGATAATTTTTGTCAGTTTCCTAGTATCAATACCGGCGATGCCAGGTATATCTTTTGCAGTGAAAAAGTCATGCAATGACTGTTCACTGCGCCAATTCGATGGATATTCTGCAGCTTCTTTTACGATCAAGCCCTGAACAGCAGGGTGAATGCTTTCGAAATCATCACGGTTAATCCCATAGTTTCCAACTAGCGGGTAAGTTAACGTTACAATTTGACCGCAGTAGGAAGGGTCTGAAAGAATTTCTTGGTATCCTGTCATTCCCGTATTAAAAACAATCTCTCCAATTGTACTTTTACTGCTGCCAAACCCTTTTCCTATAAAAACAGTGCCGTCCTCTAAGATAAGCTGTTTCTTCATGCCTTGACACTCCCTTTGCTCCATACTATTTTGCCCTGTGCAATTGTTAAAACTGGCCAGCCTTTGCAAACCCATCCTTCAAAAGGTGTATTTTTTCCTTTAGAAAGAAAATCTGCGGGGTCAATTGCCTGCTCATAGCTGAGGTCAATCAGCACAAGATCTGCAGACATTCCGGCACCCAGCTTGCCGAAAGGAAGTCCAAACGTTTCAGCAGGCTTTTTTGTTAAAAGGTCGATAAGCTGTTTAAAGGTTATAATGCCTTTCTTAACCAAAAATGTATTTAGAAGTGGGAACGCTGTTTCTAAACCCACAATCCCAAACGGAGCCAGCTCCATTCCTTCCGCTTTTTCATCCTGGCTGTGGGGAGCGTGATCTGTGGCAATGAAATCAATTGTGCCATCCAACAGGCCAGCAATCAGTGCTTCCTGATCTGCCTTTCCTCTTAAAGGGGGGTTCATTTTAAAATTCGTGTTATTTCCAGTTATATCGTCCTCGCAAAGTAATAAGTGGTGCGGAGTAACCTCTGCAGTAACTTTAATGCCGGCCCGCTTGGCATCACGGACTGTTCTAACTGATTCCTTCGTACTAATATGGCAGACATGATAGTGGCAGCCTGCTGCTTCAGCGAGAAGGACATCTCTTGCAATATGTACAGATTCACAAACAGAAGGTATACCGTTTAAGCCTAACTGCGCGGAAACTTTTCCTTCATGAACTGATCCTTTATTGATTAATGTGTTTTCTTCACAATGTGCTACTACAGCCATATCAGCTTCGGCAGCTCGCTTCATCGCTTCAAGCATCATTCCAGCTGACTGAACCCCTACCCCGTCATCAGTAAAAGCGAAGGCTCCGTTCTCTTTTAACACTACAAAATCAGTAAGTTCCTTGCCGGCTTCCCTTATTGTAATAGAAGCATATGGCAAAACACGGACAGCTGCAGTCTCTTCGATCCGCTTGTTTAAAGCCTCGAGGTTTTCCTTTGTGTCCGGTACCGGCCTTGTATTTGGCATGGCAGCAATTGTAGTAAATCCTCCTTTTGCTGCTGCTAAGGTACCGGTTGCGATGGTTTCCTTGTGCTCTCCGCCAGGTTCTCTTAAATGGACATGCAAGTCTACAAAACCTGGAGATACAAACCGGCCTTCAGCTTCAATCACTTCGTCTGCAGCTCGGTCTAACTCGTTTCCCACCTCGGAAATTTCGTTGCCTTCTATATAAATGTCAGCCTTGGTAAAACTTCCTTCCTCAGTAAGCAACAGGCCATTTTTGATTAAAATTGACATAATCTACTCCTCCTTCAACGTTTTCGAGTGCTCTTTTTAGGACAGCCATTCTAACATAGACGCCATTTTGCATTTGCTTAAAAATCCTTGACCGGTCACATTCCACTAGACAGTCAGAAATTTCAACACCACGGTTAACAGGTGCAGGGTGCATAATGATGCTGTTTTTCTTCATCTTTCGTTCCCGGTCAATGGTTAAGCCATACTGTTGATGATAGCTTTCCTTTGAAAAGCTTCCTCCTTCTTCATGCCGTTCGTGCTGGATCCGAAGCAGCATGACCACATCTGAGGTTGTTATTGCCTTATCAATTGCTTCAAATCTGCAGCCTTCCGGTACATCTCTATGATCAAACCAAGCCGGAGGACCAGAAAAAACTACTTCTGCTCCTAGCCTTGATAGTGCATCAGCATTGGAACGAGCGACACGACTGTGGCGAATGTCGCCAATAATGGCTACCTTAAGGCCTGAAAAAGTGTTAAATTCTTGTTTGATTGTTAATAAATCAAGCAGGGATTGTGTTGGGTGGTGGCCGCAGCCATCACCGGCGTTAATAATCGGAATCTGGATACGTCCGCACAATTCTTCAAAGTAGCGATCTACGCTGTGCCTGATTACGACTGCGTTTACTCCAATAGAATCTAAGGTTCTTATCGTATCGTACAAAGTTTCTCCCTTGAGGACACTGGATGTCTGCACCTCAAAAGGAATGACATTCAAACCCATTTTTCTTTCCGCAACTTCAAAGCTTACTTTTGTTCGTGTGCTAGGCTCAAAAAACAAATTCGCTACGAAGGTCTGCGAGTTTGGCTGCCATACCTTACCATCCGCAAATTCTTGAGCATCTCCGATAATATTCTGAATGTCTGATACCATAAGATCCGTCGTCGTTAATAAATGATTCACTTCACAACGCCCCCTGCTTGGATTTAAATTCTCACAAAAAAACACCCGGACACAGTGCTCCGGGTGTAAATCTTCAGCAAACTAGCCGAAATGATTCATTAAAAGAACCACACTTCGGTTTCCGTTTGCTGATACACCCTTTCAGTCTCTCTGTACTGCTTTTAAAAGGTGGATATGTTATTTTTCAGTTTCTGCTAGTTCTGATAAATCTGATTCATTATCCTCTCTAGGAAGCACTAGGTTTAAGACCACACCTACAATTGCAGCAAGTGCCATTCCAGATAATTGCAGCTGGTCAGATACCTTTATAAACGCTCCGCCTACACCTATGACGATGATAACGGATGAGATGATCAAGTTTCTTTTAGAGCCAAGGTCGATATTATTGTCAATCAGCATTCTTAATCCACTTGATGCAATAATCCCGAAAAGGAGAATGGAAACCCCGCCCATGACAGGCGTTGGAATCGATCCAATTAATGCCGTGATTTTTCCGATAAAGCCAAACATGATTGCAAGCACTGCTGCTCCACCGACTACAAATACACTGAACACTCTTGTAATCGCCAAAACCCCAATGTTCTCTCCGTATGTTGTATTTGGCGGCCCGCCAATTAGCGACGCTATAATTGTTGCGACACCATCTCCTAAAATCGAGCGGTGCAGGCCAGGTTCTTCAACAAAATTTTTCCCGACTACTTTGCTTAACACCATCTGATCACCTGTATGTTCAGCAAGTGTGACAATCGCTACTGGTACCATAATTAAGACAATTTCCCAGGAAAGCGACGGTGTATAGTGAGCAAATGGGATTAAGAATCCAGGCCTTTCGAATATGTCTGCTGCGATAACTCCGCTAAAATCAACGATTCCTGCGAAGAAGGCAATGATATATCCGCCGATAATCCCTGCCAGAATAGGAATAAGTCCGAAAAAGCCTTTTATAAAAATGGCACAGGCAACGGTAATTGCCAGTGTTGCTAATGCGACTAAAAAGTGAGTATTGCTATAAATCAAATCTTGCGGGGGTGCACCTGGGTTTTCATACATGGCCATATTTACTGCTGTGCCTGCCAAACCAAGACCGATAACAATAATGACAGGTCCGACGACGATTGGAGGCAGGATTCTCATAAGCCATTTTAAGCCAAACTTAGATATTAAGAGAGCTACAACCCCGTAAACTAGTCCAGCGAGAAAACTTCCGACCATCGCAGCCTCGGGCCCGCCTAGGCTTTTAGCCGCAATGATCGGGGCTATGAAAGCAAAGGAGGAACCAAGATAAGCTGGGATTCTCCCTCGTGTAATCAGGAGGTAGGCAAGCGTCCCGAGTCCGCTTGAGATTAGGGCCACACCTGGGCTGAGGCCTACCAGAAAAGGAACAAGAACCGTTGCTCCAAACATTGCGAATAAATGCTGTAAACTTAAGGTTAACCATTGCCCTGCAGGAGGGATATCTCGTACATCTAACACCATATTCTCATTCTTCATTATAAATACTCCTTTCTAAGAAAAGCACAAGCGTCTTGGACAGCCCCGACAAGCGTCTTGGACAGCTGATGAAGTTGTTCTTTGATTTCATCAGCTAGGCATCTACCTGAAATGGCTTCTTTGCAGCCTTGCGACGCGGCCTTTGGCCGTGAGAGCAGGACTACCGGGGGGGTTCCTCTAGTGATGCATTAGGGACTCGAGCTGCTCCGAGCCTATCGGCTCCTCGCAAGATACTCTGGGTGAAAACTGGCTAGGCGCTGGAGCTAGACGGCAGTCAATTTTCATTTTTCTTTTTTAAAAAACCTCTTTGCAGCTGGCGCAAAGAGGCAAACGCATGCAAGGGTAAGTGCATGCTCCTCCTTTTCCCGCCTCTCTGGACTGAGTTAAAAGGGTCATCTATTCTTTTTCAAAAATACTGACTTGATCTTCTCCGTCCACTTCACTTAGCTGGACTACAATCTTCTCTGAGTTAGAAGTAGGAATGTTTTTACCAACATAATCTGCCCTGATAGGCAATTCCCGATGTCCTCTGTCAACTAGAACCCCTAGCTGGATGGCTGAGGGTCTCCCAATATCCATTAAAGCATCCATACCGGCTCTTACTGTTCTTCCAGTATAAAGAACGTCATCAATCAAAATTACTTTTCTGTTCGATATTTCAACAGGTATATCCGAACCTCTGACTTCAGGCTCCTGATTAGCCGTTTTTTTCGTTAAATCATCTCTGTACAAGGTAATATCGAGGTCTCCAACAGCTATCGGTGAGCCCTCTATTTGTTCAATTCTTTCTGCAAGCCTTTTGGCAAGATAGATGCCGCGCGTTCTGATTCCTACCAGTACACAATCCTGTATTCCTTTATTCCGCTCAATGATTTCATGCGCGATCCTTGTCAAGGCTCTGCGGATGGCTTGTTCATCAAGTACTACAGCTTTTTTAGTCATATCAGGTTTACTCCTTTGGTATAAAATAAAACCCTCTCACCGGCTTGGTGAGAGGGTATACGAATCCTGTTCAGGCATCATTCTAATAATGTCTGCCACTCCGTACCTTCTCAGCCTCACGGGACTGTTTTAAAGGACCTATTTAACTATAGATATCATAAACTTGGTGTAGAATTTTGTCAACGATTATTTACGCAATGAGTCCAGCAAATCTAAGAAGTTTTGTGGAGGAGGAGCGTCAAACTCCATGTACTCACCTGTTCTTGGATGATCAAAGCCGAGAACTTCAGCATGAAGCGCCTGTCCATCAAGCGAAATCGTCTTTTTAGGTCCGTACTTCGGATCCCCTGCGAGCGGATAGCCAATGTACTTCATATGAACCCGAATTTGGTGAGTTCTTCCGGTTTCCAGCTGGCACTCAATATAGGTAAACTCGTCAAATCGTTCAACTACATTGAAGTGTGTGACTGCATGCTTTCCATGATCAACCACTGTCATGCTCTGCCTGTCGCGCGTATCTCGTCCTAAAGGCGCATCAATCGTGCCATGATCATGGGCAATTACTCCATGCACCACTGCTTTGTATCTGCGCGTAACTGTTTTTGCCACCAGTTGATTGACCAGTCTCTCATGAGCAAGATCATTCTTGGCAACCATAAGCAGACCTGAGGTATCTTTGTCAATTCTGTGGACAATTCCTGGCCTTAAGACTCCATTAATACCAGAAAGATCAGTACAATGAGCCATTAAACCATTAACGAGCGTGCCAGTCATGTGGCCAGGTGCAGGATGAACAACCATTCCTTTAGGTTTGTTTACAACAATTACATCACTATCCTCAAAACGGATATCAAGATCCATCTCTTCTGGAACGACATCTAATAGTTCTGGGTCCGGAATAATAATTTCGATTTCATCGCCAATTGAGCATTTATAATTCGTTTTTACCAGCTTACCATTAACCAGAACGATCCCGTCTTTAATCCATTGTTGAACTTGACTTCTTGACCATTCCTCTTCAAGTGCCGAAACGACTCTGTCAATTCTTTCACCTTTATTTACTTCAAGAACTGTGTGTTCCATTTTTTCCATTCGATTGCTCCTTCATCTGTCTCTCTTCCTGAATCATTTGAACCATAAGCAGGCCTACTCCAATCACCAGAGCAGAATCCGCAATATTAAAGATCGGGAAGTTGTATCCGAAAATGTAAGTGTTAATAAAGTCAACTACCTCTTTTCGATATACACGGTCAATAAAATTCCCTATTGCTCCTCCCAGCATTAAACCGAGAGAAATTCCCAGCAGCCATTTACCTTTTACAGCTGTTTGGATATAGTAAATTATTCCTATGATTACAATGACCGTTACGATATAAAAGAACCACATCTGCCCCTGGAGAATCCCCCATGCTGCGCCTCTGTTCCGGTGAGAAGTTATATAAAGAAAATTCTCAATAACCTGAATGCTGTCACCTAAAGCCATTCTCTTAACGATCAACCATTTTGTAACCTGATCCAGCAAAATAACCACTAACGCAATTATGTAGTAAAACACAAAGGCAACCTCCACATTCAAAGCGATTCATATACCTTTGCATTTTAGCACAAACGAACTGAAAACTACAGTTAAACTGGCATGTTTAAGAATAGATGGATTTACGGTAGTATTTTTCTACATTCTCTGCGTCGAACATTGTCTTAACTGTTGGCATCATAAACAGAATTTCTTCTGGCAAAAACTCTCCAGAGATTTCACATCTTCCAAATTCACCGTTATCCATCTTTGCTAAAGTACGCTCAATATCCTCAAGTTCCTCAATAACATAAGGGAGAATTTCCTCTGAACCTTGCCTTTTTTCCAGTTTTACCAGTAGTTCCTCTCTTGAAAGACGGAGTTGGGTGCTGAGACTTTCGAAACTCTCATTCATTGCAGTACCTCCGTTTCTGCTTTTTGTGAAAAGGTTGACCAGTGGCAGCCTGACAATGTAGTCGACTCCACCACTAGTACACAAGGTCAAAAAGCGCCTTCCATATTCGTCTAATAATTGTTTGAGGCTTAACGGCCCTTTTGCGCTTTCAATTATTATTACCCTTCCCGGTTTGATACACCCGCTAAACTTTTTGACAAAGTGTACAACTATTAACGAAGGTGGAAATTTTTTTAAATTTGAATTTTAAGTATAGCTTTGTTAAAAAGGGCTTATGGTTTCCGCTATAGCTGTTTGCTATCTACGGCGAATTGCCCTCTATTCGGACTCGCTTTGATCTTTTCGCTCTTCTTCTGTCCGAAAAGAATGAGTGTACTTGCGTTCGCCGCTCAATAATGTTATCAACACTATTTTTAACAAAGCTTAAGCATAAAAAAGACCTGGGGTAAACTCCCAGGTCTTGCAAGGTTCTGCTTTTTCTTTTTCTTTGTCCAGCTGCGCCTCCTAGAAACTCGGCAAACTTCAATTCCTCCGTCAGAAGCACAAACCGCTTCTTTGGCGGAATCTCCAGTTTGCTCGTTTCTAAACAGTCGGCTCCGCTTTTCTTTTAGTAATTTTCGCTTACTACGCTGGCACAGCGCAGGCACAGTGAAGGATGTTCTTCTGACTTGCCTACCTCCGGTGTTACTACCCAGCAACGCTCACAAGTTTCACCTTCTGCTTTTGTAACAACAATTGCAGCTTGCTCAAGTTTGATAGCGGAATCTGGTGCCTTGTCATATGCCCCTGCAACATCAAACCCTGAAACAATAAAGAGCTGATTGAAGCTCTCTTCGATTGAATCTAGCAAGTCTTTCGTTTTATCATCCACATACAGTGTTACTTTGGCAGTAAGTGATTTCCCGATGATCTTTTGGTTACGTGCTTCTTCAAGTGCTTTTAGAACTTCATCCCGAAGCTTCATGAATGAACTCCACTTATTTTCCAATTCTTTTGCATTTGGAAGGTCTTCGTATTCAGGAAGCTCAGTTAGCTGAGCGCTCTCCTCGGAAACGGAAGGAATATAGGCCCATACCTCATCAGCAGTATGAGGAAGAATTGGTGTAACCAATTTGACCATTGCCAGAAGGCTTTCATAAAGAACTGTCTGGATCGCACGACGTTCAGAATTATTAGCCGCCTCAATATATAGGACATCTTTAGCAAAATCCAGATAAAATGAGCTCAAGTCTAATGTACAGAAATTGTTAATCGCATGATAGATGCCCGCAAACTCATAGTCCTCGTAATCCTGGCGTACCGTTTTAATCAATTTATTCAGCTTAACCATCATGAAACGATCTACTTCACGAAGCTCTTCAAACGGTACCGCATCTGTTTTCGGATCGAAATCCGCTAGGTTTCCAAGCAAGAAGCGGAATGTATTACGAATCTTGCGGTACACTTCTGCAACTTGCTTTAAAATGGCATCCGAGACACGAACATCTGCCTGATAATCAACCGATGCAACCCACAGCCTCAAAATATCGGCCCCAAGCTGATTCATGACCTTGGATGGAACAACCACGTTTCCTATAGACTTGCTCATCTTGCGTCCTTCTCCATCAAGTGCAAACCCATGGCTTAAGACTCCTTTGTAAGGCGCCTTTCCGGTTACTGCAACAGCAGTAGATAAGGATGAGTTAAACCAGCCGCGATACTGATCAGATCCTTCTAAGTAAAGATCAGCGGGGCGCTGTAGGTCTTCCCTTTCCAATAGTACAGCTTGATGGGAGGAACCTGAGTCGAACCAAACGTCCATGATATCCGTTTCTTTCGTAAATTTGCCATTCGGACTCTCAGGATGAGTAAATCCTTCTGGAAGCAATTCTTTAGCCTCACGTTCAAACCAAATATTTGACCCATGTTCTCTAAAAAGGTTTGAGACATGTTCAATCGTCTCATCTGTAATAATCGGCTCCCCATTTTCCGCATAAAAAACAGGGATTGGAACGCCCCAGACACGCTGACGGGAAATACACCAATCACCGCGGTCACGAACCATATTATAAAGTCTTGTTTCACCCCAGGCTGGTACCCATTTCGTATCCTCAACAGCCTGTAAGAGCTCGCTGCGAAAATCCTTAATAGATGCAAACCACTGAGCGGTTGCCCTGAAGATAACTGGTTTCTTTGTTCTCCAGTCATGCGGATAAGAGTGAGTGATGAATGTGAGTTTTAACAGTGCTCCAGCTTCTTTAAGTTTTTCCGTAATCGGTTTGTTTGCTTCATCATAAAACAGGCCTTCGAACCCAGGTGCTTCTTTTGTCATGACTCCTTTGTCATCAACTGGATTTAATACACCCAATCCATATCGCTGACCGACAATAAAGTCGTCTTCCCCGTGACCAGGAGCTGTATGGACACAGCCTGTTCCTGCGTCTGTTGTGACATGCTCCCCTAAAATAACAAGGGAATCGCGGTCATACAAAGGGTGGCTCGCAACAACATTCTCCAGCTCTTTACCTGTCACTTTCTGAACCACTTCAGGATTTTCCCAGCCAATTTCAGTTGTTACACTTTCCAATAGGTCTTCTGCTATTAAGTACTTATTGGTATTAACAGCAACGACAACATAGGTAAGCTCTGGGTGAAGCGAGATTGCTAAGTTTGCTGGAATCGTCCATGGGGTTGTAGTCCAGATGACGATTTCTGTATCAGCAGCCAAAACGCCTTTTCCGTCTTTTACTTTAAATCCGACATAAATGGATGGAGAGCGTTTATCTTGGTACTCAATTTCCGCTTCTGCCAAGGCAGACTCGCTTGAAGGAGACCAGTAAACTGGTTTAAGGCCCTTATAGATATAACCCTTTTTTGCCATGTCCCCGAACACCTTGATCTGCTGAGCCTCATACTCAGGCTTTAGAGTTACATAAGGATTATCCCAGTCACCTCTGACGCCTAGACGCTTGAACTGTGTTCTCTGGCTGTCGATTTGCTGATAAGCATATTCTTCACAACGCTTCCGAAATTCTGCTACCGTCATTTCTTTTCTTTTGACACCCTTATTGGCAAGTGCCTGCTCAATAGGAAGCCCATGAGTATCCCAACCAGGTACATAAGGAGCACAATAGCCGCTCATTGATTTATAGCGAACAATCATGTCTTTTAAAATTTTATTAAGGGCATGACCCATATGAATATCACCATTTGCATATGGAGGTCCATCGTGAAGAACAAACAGTGGCCTATCCTTTGTATGCTCCTGCACCTTTTTGTACAGATTCATTTCTTCCCACTTCGCCTGCATATCAGGTTCGCGGTTTGGCAAATTTCCACGCATCGGAAATTCTGTCTTTGGCATTAATAATGTGTCTTTGTATTCCATTCCTTTTTCCTCCCAACAATCTATACGGCACATGACATGATATCAGACCTTGGAGAATATCCAATGACAACTCCAAACTTCCTGAAAAAAACAAAAAAACCCCTCATCCCAAAAAGGGACGAGAAGGTTTTAAATCCCGCGGTACCACCCTAGTAGACAGCTGCTGCTGCCCTCTTAAGAATTCGTAACGTGAATTATACGCCCGCACCTAGTTATCAAATAGATGTTCAGCTGGGAACTAAAGGGTGATCTTCGAGCTTCCTGCTTATGTCGGGCTTCCACCATCCCCGAGTCGCTAAATAAGCGTTGAAAACTGTACTGTCCCTCTCATCGTTTCATCATGTTTTGCATTTGTTATGAAATTATATGCGAAAAAGCCGGCAGACGTCAAGCTAACGAATCTTCTTCTTCCTTTACAGCTGACTTTAATTCTGTCGAATCTAGTTCGTATTCTAAAAGATGGTCCCAGTCATCCGTATTTAACATATCAAGCTGAGCTTCAATCAACATTCTAAACCGTGTTCTGAAAACCTTCGACTGCTTTTTAAGCTCCTCAATTTCCAAAGCGATTTTCCTAGCCTTAGACAAAGATTCATTTATTATGCGGTCAGCATTTTTTTCTGCTTCTCTAACAATTAGCTTTGCTTCTTTTTGTGCATTTCTCTTTACTTCTTCGCCAGCCTCCTGGGCAATAACAATCGATTTATTTAATGTATCTTCTATAGTCGTAAAATGGCCAAGCCGGCTGCTTTGATCATTAAGCTTTTCTTCCAGCTCTTTTTTCTCACGAATAATTAGTTCATAATCTTTAATAACCTGGTCGAGAAACTCATTTACTTCATCCTCGTCATAACCACGAAATCCTTTGTTGAATTCCTTGTTATGTATATCTAACGGCGTTAACGGCATGACGCCACCTCCCAATAGTATCCTAAATATGTACTCTGCTTTTATTCGACAAAAAAACCATTAATCCTGCTTTAATTTTAATTTATTTTTGTTTTTGCCCGATAATCCGCCATTTATCTTTCTTTGTTTTACCGGCAACTTCATCGATTTTGGCTCTTCCATGTCCCCTAACCGACAGAATGTCACCCTCTCCACATTCAAACGCAGGATTTTCAATTGCAGTCCAATTCACCTTTGCTAACCCCTGCTGAATATACAGTTGTGATTTTTGGCGCGAAAGATTGTAGAGTGCTGAAATGACTGTATCCAGCCTAAGTGATGAAGCTGTTACGGATACCTCTGTCCATGTCTCGGAAATTTGGACAGCCTCACTTAAAACGACCTCTTTTAAGCTGACAGAGGCTTTGCCAATCGACTCTAACTGAAGTGTCAGATAATCGCCTATCTCTTTGGCAGCTAAGAGTTGTGCTGTACCATCCTTAAGCAAAATGTCCCCAAACTTGCCCCGTTTAAGTCCCAAAGACATTAGTGTTCCGAGGATTTGCCTGTGTTCTATTGTGACAAACTTCTTAGGGTATTCAATTTCAAAAAGGACGATTTGATAATCATCAGGCTCTACTGTTACATACTCTGGATATAGTATTGCTCTTTTCCTCTCTGTTCCAGGGACTCCGCCGAAAAAATCAAATTTAACATCAGGGTGGTTTCCTACAATGATTTTAAGAATCTGTTGTTCCCTTGGATCTAGGAAATCGGTCAACTTTTGTGCGTAATTTGACTCAACGTACTCTTTCCAATGCAGCACCAGATCGATAAAATCCCGTTCCTCAGGGCGAAAATGCTGATAAACTGACATGTATTCTTCTCCTTGTATCCTTGCTGAAAACAAAAAGGGCCTTATTGAGACCCTATCAGTTCCCTACTAAACAAGCCAAATAAAAAGCTGCCTGAGGCCATCCGAAGCAAACCGCAGCACAAGAATGGCGACAATTGGGGAAATATCGATCATTCCGAGTGACGGGATAAACTTCCGAAATGGTTCAAGATATGGCTCACAAATCCTTGCAAGAAACTGACCAATTGCCGTTTCTTTCGCATTAGGGAACCATGACATTAAAATATAAATGATAAGCGCCCAAGAATATAAGCCTATTAAAGATGTAATTAAACTAAGAATTGTTAACATTAACCTACCACCTCGACTCTTGAATATCCTGTTCCTTTAATAATTCTGAAATATTACCTGAAACTTCCACATTATCTGGAGTACATAAAAACATATTTAGTCCGATTTTTTGGATGTCACCGCTAATTGCATAAACGGTCCCACTCAGAAAATCAACGATTCTTCTCGCCTGGTCATGCTCAATACGCTGAAGGTTGACTACAACCGCACGGCGACTTTTTAGATGGTCCGCAATTTCCTGGGCTTCAGAATACACTCTTGGCTCAGCCAAGATTACTTTTGAACTCTTCTGAACACTCTGCAGGCTGACTACATTTTGTCTCTGAGAAGGTTGTTTCGTTTGCATGGGAGTCTGGTGTTCCTCCTCGAGCATTTCCTCTTCGCTATAGTCATATTCATCTTCCAGGAAAAAGAATGTTTTTATTTTTGACTTTAAACTCATACTACTGACCTCCCATCCCTACTAAGGCCGTTCCAATGCGAATCATAGTTGCTCCTTCTTCGACGGCGACACCAAAGTCGTTGGACATCCCCATTGATAGCTCTTTGCACGGGGCATAAACAAGATTCAATTCCTGAACCTCAGACTGAATCTTTTTTAAGCTTCGGAAACATTCCCTCAGAGCCTCTTCATCCTCTATATGAGGGGCCATCGTCATCAAACCGGAAACCCGAATATTCTTAAAACCTTCCAGGCTTTTTATAAAATCCAATACTTTTGAAGGTTCAATTCCATGCTTTGATTCTTCTCCGGAAACATTTACTTGAACAAGGCATTTCAACGGTTTCTCTGTTCGCTTATTAATTTCTTTAGCGAGAGAGAAACGATCTAAGGAATGAAGATAATCTATTTTATTAATGACATTTTTCACCTTTCTCGACTGAAGGGTGCCAATAAAATGCCAAACAGGCTTGTCCTTTAGAATTTCCCATTTAGCAAGAAGACCTTCGTCTCGATTTTCACCAAGATGGGTTATACCTGCCTTCACTGCTTCCTGGGTACGGTCTGCATCTACATATTTTGTCACGGCAATAATCGTAATTTCTTCAGGATTTCTGCCTGATCTTTCACAGGCACTTTCAATTTGACTTTTTATGTAACGAAGGTTTTCTGAAACTTCCATTTATAGATTCATATCCTCCTTCCAGCCAATAAAGCTGATCATTCTCCCAGATGCCCCTTTATCACGGCGATGAGAAAAGAATAAATCTTCATGACAGCTTGTGCAATACTCTGTCACAGAAACAGCTTCTTTTTTCACCCCTGCGGTGATAAGGATCTGCTTATTTAATTCCTGTAAGTCAAGAGAGTATTGCCCCTCTGATATTAAATTATAGGGCTTTTTTTCGACATCTTCTAGTATATTTTGTACTAAAGTGATAACTCTTTCATCAACAATATAACATTTTTGGCAGATTGAAGGCCCGACTACTGCTTTTATACTATCTGGTGAAATGCCCTTTTCTGCAAATGCGTTGACCATTTCACGGCCTATGCCTTTTACGGTACCCTGCCAGCCAGCATGGGCAATACCGATCATCCCAGATTCGGGTGCGATAAAGTAAAGAGGGACACAGTCAGCATAACACAAGGTTAAAAGAACATCTTTATCCTGTGTATAAAAACCGTCTGTATCAACAATTGAGGAATCATAAATGGCTGCTCCTTTTCCTCGATCATTCTTCGTTACATATTGAATTCTCTTTCCATGAGTTTGCTCTGCGCCCACCCAATTCTCTAGCGCAAATCCTATTTTCTGTGAAAATCTTTGTCTGTTTTCAAAGACGGCCTTTGGTGTATCGCCAACATGATGGCCTAAGTTCAAGCTATAAAAGGGCGTCTCGCTGGCTCCTCCATTTCTGGTCGAAAAACCAGCAGTCAGTCCAGGGAATTTCTCCATCCAGTCCGAAATAGCAAAAAACTCTTTCTTCTTCAGGAGGAACGGCTCCATTTTGCTTACCCCTTTTATTTTTTCTCTAGTTTACCATAGAAAGGTTAAAGGTCCCAGTAAAATAAGCCTTTTATGCTTCTTCGTCCTTATATTTAACTTCTCCAGTATCCATATAGCGAACCAAAATAACGTCATGCCCAATCTTTAAAATGTTCCGCCAAGGAATCGTTACAGCGTCCTCCCTTGCAAAAAAACCAAGCATTTTTCCTGGCCCGCCAATTACAACAGCTTCGATTTTACCTGTTGTTAAGTTGATTTCAAAATCCTCTATATTTCCAAGCTTTTTTCCATCTGCCACATTAACCACATCTTTTATTTGAAAATCAGAGACTTTAATCATATTAATCTCCCTCCAGATATTCTCTTTATAATAAAATATATGAGAGAGGATCAGGTATTCATGTATCTTTTATTTTTTGCTTTAAAATCGAAACTTTTTCCTAAATAAAAAACAGACCCGGCAGCATCGCTGGAATCTGTTTTTCTGTACTTATCGCGTTTTTTTAGGTCTTTTTTGGTCCTGCTGAAAGGCACTTTCGGTTTCGTGATCCTTCTTTACTTGCTCGATGCTGCTGTTTTGAATCCCCTTTTTCTTCATGGTATCACCACCTTATTCATTATTATTTTGGTCTAAATTCCTAATATTAATCATTGGTTTATTCTCTTTCCAGTCACTTGCCCTACGCCTGCCATCCTGGTCTCTTGGCTAAGTAAAATAATACTCACTGAACCCTGTAGCTTGGATGCTGACGACAATCCAAACGTTTTAAAAACGCTTGGGACTTTAAAAGTTTTTATAACAATAAAAAGCTGCCATACCGGCAGCTAGCTTTGAATGTTTTTGTTCATTTGTTTGATCGCCGCTTTCTCAAGCCGTGAAACCTGAGCCTGGGAAATTCCGATTTCATCTGCGACCTCCATTTGTGTTTTACCCTGAAAAAATCGTTTACGGAGTATCAACTTTTCTCGCTCATTTAATCGCCTCATGCCTTCCTTCAAGGCAATTTCCTCAATCCAGTTGCTGTCCTTATTTCGTTCATCGCTTAGCTGATCCATTACAAAAATCGGATCCCCGCCATCGTTGTAGATCGGCTCAAACAAGGATACAGGATCCTGTATGGCATCAAGAGCAAACACAATTTCTTCATGAGGGACTTCTAGCACTTTTGCTATTTCTTCCGCAGTCGGTTCCCTTGAAGTTTCACTCATAAGTCTCTCTCTGACTTGAAGGGCTTTGTATGCTATGTCCCTTAAAGACCGAGATACTCTAATTGGGTTATTATCCCTTAAATAACGTCTTATTTCACCTATAATCATCGGAACAGCGTACGTGGAAAACTTAACGTTTTGACCTAAATCAAAATTATCGATGGATTTCATAAGTCCAATACACCCGACCTGAAACAGGTCATCCACAAACTCACCCCGGTTATTGAAGCGTTGAATAACGCTGAGGACGAGGCGAAGGTTCCCATTCACCAGCTTTTCCCTGGCGGAAATATCTCCTTCGTGCATCTGTCTGAAAAGCTTACGCATTTCTTCATTTTTTAAAACTGGCAGCTTTGAAGTATCCACACCGCAAATTTCTACTTTATTTCGAGTCAAATCTTTTCCCTCCTCACAGGAGCTGCTGTACAAAATTCAGTATCTCCGCGGGAAGGAAAAATATGCACATTCATGAATTGCTTAGAAGGAAAACATGAAGAAAAAACCAGCAAAACAAATTAATATCAACGGTTTTAAGACGCTAATTTTTTTTGTTATTTACGTAATTATGTTTAAAAACTTAAACCATTTTATTAAATTCTTTCCTCAGCCTTTTAATAATTCTTTTTTCTAATCTTGAAATATAAGATTGTGATATACCTAACATATCGGCTACATCTTTTTGTGTTTTTTCTTCCTCTGAACCTAGGCCAAATCTTAACTCCATAATTTGTTTTTCCCGGTCCGTGAGTGACTGCAAAGCATTTACAAGAAGCTTTTTATCCACGTTAGATTCAAGATCCTTTGTAATGATATCCTCATCTGTACCAAGCACGTCAGAAAGGAGCAGTTCGTTTCCATCCCAATCAATGTTAAGTGGTTCATCAAAAGATACTTCAGATCTTATTTTGTTATTTCTTCTCAGGTACATTAAAATTTCATTTTCTATACACCTGGATGCATATGTAGCAAGTTTTATTTTCTTTTCAGGATTAAATGTGTTTACTGCTTTAATTAACCCAATCGTTCCAATACTGATTAAATCTTCAATATTAATTCCTGTATTTTCAAATTTCCGGGCAATATAGACAACAAGCCTTAGATTTCTTTCAATCAAAATTGATCTTGCAGCCTTATCACCATTCGGAAGTTTTTTTAGCAAGTGCTCTTCTTCTTCTTTATTTAGAGGGGGAGGCAAAGCTTCACTTCCGCCAATGTAATAGATTTCATCTGTTTTTATCCTCAGTTTAATCAGCAATTTATACCAATAATAAGAAAACCTAAGTCGCAAATTTTTCATGAATTGTCCTCCTTCTAAATTGTGAAATTCCGAGTATAGTATATTAACCTACTCTTGCAGGAGGTCTAGCTGTACTCAGACCTGTCAACATTTTAGGATGAATGATGCACTGGAAGCTATCATCTGCCGATAGTTGCTGCATACTAAATGATATAAGGGCCTTATCAATGAGATGCTGCTTGTCATCTTTTGTAATCCAAATTTCGTCTGGCTTTATAGCTAGGATGAGCTGATGATCCTGCCCAACAACCTTGCAAGGGATAATTCTCATCCTGCTTTCCCACTCCTTTGGTAGGCTTTCTTCTCCATAAAGTATAGAATCGGGGTTTTCCGCCATTTTTAATATTGGGGCCGGAACCTCCGAATTTACCCCATTGAGAGAAATTAACATTACCGGCAGTTTGGATAGCGGGTCATATAGTTGGTTTCCGCTGTCAATAAGACCTCTCCGATTTAATCTAGTCTCCGAGAGGGTAATGGTAACGTCCACTAGCTGGTCATATTGAATTTTTGTCATTTCCATATGTTCAACGTTTCGCTTTGAAAAATGCCAGGCAGCAGGAAAACCTAGAAGAACAAATAACCAGCTGACTGGATCGCCAAATCCTTTCACACTCGATAACATAACAGCCGAGCTCAAATTCATATCGAACGAAACGAAGTAGTGAAGACCAATTAATGTTCCGCCAATAAGGAAGGTTGCCAAATAAAGTGTCATCAGTCCTTTCAAAAAAAAGCGGAATCTGTGGTACCCAAAAGCAGAAAGGATCATTAACGCTGAAACAATCATTTTTATTATTGGATTTGCGCTATAGGCATTTAAAGGAGTCACAGATAATAAAATAATTAGTGAACCTATAAAGCCGCCTAATATTAATCTCCATTTCGGAACGGACCTTTTAAGAAAAATGGCAGTTAAATAAAGGAGCAGGGTGTCAAACAAGAAATTTAAAGCCCATATGACATCCAGATAAATAGTCAAAATCGCCCCCCCTTTATTCTGGCAGAACCCCCAGTACCTTTTTCTTTACTAACTAAATGCCAGATTAAGAGTTTTCTTTCTACCATTCCGTTACGACAAAGTATAACGTACCTGCCTTTAAGAAGTGTGTCACTTTCTGTATACAAAACAACAGAAGTTTTCACACATCTGTACGGAATTTGTCATATTTCCAGCAGACTGATAAATCTAAAAGCAACAAAACTGACAGATGGACTGGAGCCAACATAGAGAGCGGAAGGGATCCTTATTGACTTTCACAAAGTACGCTAATCGGTGGGTACTGGGTGCTGATTGAATTAAATCATACGATTATCCCCAACTAGGAGTTTAAAAAAACGATAAAAAAGTACGGCAATATATGCCGCACTTCCATTTATTTAAACTATTTTCGATTTTTCCAACATAAATCTTTTTTTGCAACTAGCTTCGTTTTTTTGGGGACAACCTATGCGTTTAATTGGCCTTCATCGATGTATTAGTCTCGTTGAACATCTTGCTAACTCGTAAGGTTTAGCAGCCGAATCATAAGCCATGCCCTTACGTTACTGAAGGCAAAAAACGCCTTCATTCAGGCCCCACTTTATGCTTGTCGGGACTGAACGAGGCGCTTCCGTTTTTCTATTGTCTAGCTGCGCCTCCTAGCTTCTCGAGGCGCTTCGGTCCTGCTGATGAAGTCAAAGAACGACTTCACCTTCAGGCCCTCCAGCGCTTGTCGAAGCTGGGCAGTCGGCTTCGCTTTTCTATTGTCCAACTGCAGCGCCTAGCCCCTCGAGTCATAAGCCATGCCCTTTCTGAAGGCAAAAAACGCCTTCATTCAGGCCCTGTCTTATGCTGGTCGGGGCTGAACAAGGCGCTTCCGTTTTTCTATTGTCTAGCTGCGCCTCCTAGCTTCTCGAGGCGCTTCGGTCCTGCTGATGAAGTCAAAGAACGACTTCACCTTCAGGCCCTCCAGCGCTTGTCGAAGCTGGGCAGTCGGCTTCGCTTTTCTATTTACCTTCTTCTGTTTCTGTTTCGGAGGAACGTTGGGATATCTAGTGTATCCTCCGGATGCTGAGAAGATTGGTTGTTTCTGCTTGGTTCAGGTTGCGGCTGAGTCTCTTCGCGTTTAGGTTCGCGCTTTACTCCTCCGCCTAGATTTGGTTTAGGCTGTCCGAATACAGGCCTTGTCGGCTTGGGCTGGGCAACTTCCTCGTTGAATCCTGTTGCAATAACAGTAACAATGATTTCATCTTTCAGGTTTTCATTAATAACTGAACCAAAAATCATATTTACTTCTTGATCTGAGGCAGAAGCTACAATATCAGCTGCTTCCTGAACCTCATATAGGCTAAGGTTAGATCCTCCAGTAATATTCATAAGGACACCCTGTGCTCCATCAATTGAAGTTTCTAATAATGGAGAAGAGATTGCCTTCTTGGCTGCTTCTGTTGCACGGCTTTCACCACCGGCAACACCAATTCCCATAAGAGCAGAACCCTTGCTAGACATAATAGTCTTAACGTCAGCAAAGTCAAGGTTGATTAATCCTGGTACAGCAATTAAGTCAGAGATACCCTGAACCCCTTGACGGAGAACATTATCTGCTTCACGGAATGCCTCAAGCATTGGTGTGCTTTTGTCTACTATTTCTAATAAACGGTCGTTTGGAATAACAATCAGGGTATCGACTGCTTCCTTCATGGAAGAGATTCCGCCAGCAGCCTGTGTTGCACGTTTACGGCCTTCAAATGTAAATGGCCGAGTTACAACACCAACTGTTAATGCGCCAAGATCTCGGGCGATCCCAGCGATAACAGGCGCAGCACCTGTACCAGTACCTCCCCCCATTCCAGCAGTTACGAAAACCATATCAGCGCCCTTAAGCACTTCTTCCAGTTGTTCTCTGCTTTCTTCTGCAGCCTTTTTCCCAACTTCTGGATTAGCTCCAGCACCTAATCCTCGGGTTAATTTGCCGCCAATTTGCATTTTCACTTCTGCTTTAGAAAGGTTTAGCGCTTGCGCATCGGTATTTACTGCAATAAACTCCACACCTTGAACTCCATGCTCAATCATCCGGTTTACTGCATTGTTACCTCCGCCGCCAACTCCGATTACTTTTATAGTTGCTAATGAATCTAAATTTGTATCAAACTCCAACATGACAAATCCTCCTAATTCGTCGTATTCCTGGTCAGCAAATTAATGCTTACTCAAAAAAGTAGCCAAGAAACTTTTTCACTCTTGATGTTACTTTTTCTTCAGGTTGTTTTTCCGTCTTCGATTTCGGGTGCGGCTGTTTTTGAATGCGTTTTTCTTTTATTTCCGGCTCACTCAAAGCGCTGCCAAAGTCCCGGCCTTGAAGCTTTGCATTTTTGTACGCAAATTTTATTAAACCCACTGCCGTGGTATATTGCGATTCACGTACGCCAATATAGTCTGGAATCGCAATTCTAATTCGGTTTTGGAAAACGAGCTGGGCCAGCTCTGGAACCCCTTGCATGTTTGCAATTCCGCCAGTTAATACAAAACCGCCGGGCAGATCCCTTACACCCATTACTCCTAACTCATTTCCGACCATTTCAAAAATTTCTTCCAGGCGTGCCTCAATGATATCCGCAACTTCAACCTGGTTAAATTGCTGCTGTTGGTCACTCCCAATCATTGCAGCACTGAATATTTCATCCTCTGAAGCATGGTCATAGAAAGCATGTCCATGTTTTACTTTGATATTCTCTGCATCCTCTGTGGTCGTTCTCAGTCCAATTGATAAATCTTTTGTGATATGGTCTCCGCCAATAGGTATGACCGAAGTTCCTTTTAAATGGCTGTTCTCAAACACTGCAACAGTCGTTGAACCTCCACCAATGTCTACTAGAGCCACGCCCATATTTTTTTCATCTTTAGAAAGTGCAAAAGATCCAGCTGCCAAAGGCTGAAGCACTATGTCTAAAACTTGCAGGCCCGCCCGCTCCACGCAGCGAAGTGTGTTATGTAAGATTGTTTTTGAACCGGTAATGATGGTTCCTTCCATTTCCAGCCTCACGCCAATCATGCCGCGAGGATCATTGATCTCATCAAGCCCGTCCACAATAAATTGCTTTGGAATAACATCAATAATTTCTCTCTCAGGAGGAATTGACACAACTTGCGCTGCATCTATTACCCGAGCAACATCTTCATCCGTTATTTCTCGATTTTCACTTGAAACTGCCACTACACCATGGCAAGGCTTCAACGAGACGTGGTTCCCTGTCACACCTACAATTACACTGGAAATCTCCATCCCTATCATTCTCTCAGCCTGTTCAACTGCCCGTTTAATGGAATGAACGGTTTCATCTATATCAACAATTGAGCCCTTTCGTAAACCTTCGGACTTCACATTGCCAACACCAATTACATTTAAAGAGTCATTGACCATTTCTCCAATGATTACTTTAACACTGGATGTACCGATGTCAAGACTTACAAATATGTCATTGCTGTTCATTCTCTGGCACCTCCTTAGCAATACATCATTTATCGAACAACAATTTTTTTCCTTTAATACTTGTGTTTAATTACAATAACCTTATTCGTCACAACTAGTTAATTCCCTTTTTTATACATGAATTTTTTCTACTTTTCCTCGTTCGTGGTCCATTTGGTCAAAAGTATGCGCCTTATGACTGCAATATTTTGAAAAAGCCTGACACCAAACGCGAAAACTGCTGCTAAATACAAGTCTACACCAAGATGGACACCTAGAAAAGCTAAACTTGCTGCAAGCAAAATATTAAAGAAAAATCCTGAAACAAATACCTTTTCATCATAAATATTTTGAAGCTGGGCCCTGATTCCTCCAAACAGAGTATCAAGAGCAGCCAGAATAGCAATTGATAAATAATTAGAGTATTCATCGGGGATTCGGATATCAGTCAGCAGCCCGATGATGACTCCGATGATTAACCCCATAAGGGGAAGCCACATATTATCCATTGTCTCCTTTTTCCGTATTAACTGGTTCCATGTACCGTATACGAATAGTATCCTGATAAGAAGGTATAGTTATTTCAGGTTCAGGTTTGTTTACATTAACACGCAGGCTGTCGATGAAAAAGTCATCAGCTACACTGGAAACACTCATGCGGTTGTAAAGCTTTTCAGCTGTATCTACTGTGTCAACGATCACCTTGATGTTAATAGGATACCTATTCAGCGAGTGCCCATCTATTTTTGTATCTCTGTTTATGATTCTAATCACCGTTGTATTAATAACACGCTGTCCATCTACAGAGATGTGCTGGGCTCCATACATATTCAATTCATTAATCAGCCTTTTAAGCAATTCTGGTGATACAGATACAGCAGGGTTGCCCAATGGCATTAGGTCAAAGTCTGGTTCAATAGACAGAACAAGACCCGCTCCTGTTACTTCAGTTAATCCCGCTTCCTGTTTTAATTCCTCAAGGGTGCCCTTAAGCACTTGTTCCTTACTTTGTGCACGCACTGTCTTATATTCAGCAAGCTTTTCCTCAACGGAACGGATCTCTTGGATCAGCTTTGTCTGAAGTTCTGTTTCTTCCATTAAATCCTCACGCAGCTCCCATGTATCTCTTGTATCCCTCTCGACAGGTTCGCTTACCGTTTGAAATTGGATGGCGATCATTAGTCCTATCACCGCGGCGATGAGAACAAAACCGGTATTCTTTCGATGCTTCACCCAATTTCACCTATCTTTCTGTTAACAACAAGCCAGTTAGATACCAATTAACCTCCAAGAATAGGATCCATAATAACACCAGTTTTTTCTTCAAGTGAAAACTGAATGCTATCATTTACTAACTGATCCTTTACTCCACCAGTAAGGTTCAATGCAGAGGAAAGTACTTCTGGATCTCCGAGAGCAGTAATAACAAATGGAGCTGGAAAGGGTGATCCATCGACAGTTATGACTGGACCGTTACACACGATATAAGATTGATGGGTTAACCTCTTTCCATTAACGGAAATAGCAGAAGCTCCTGAAATGTATAGTTCATTAATTACCTTAAACACATGATGTTCATGTACTAGATAATTATTAATATTTTTTTCATCAGGATTATACTCACCGTCTTTAAGTGTAACTTGTACACCATTCCCTTTTACTTTCACCTTTCCAAGATACATTCTGTACTTCTCAGCATCTTCTGCAAGGTTAAAAAACACTTGCGCTTCTTGTGCTAATTCTTGTTCAAATTCCCTCACTAAATCATGCTTATCGTTTAGTTCGGTTTGAAGTTCCCGATTTTTGGTAACCTGATCGGCAAGCTGCTTTTTTAAATTTATGTTCTGTTCCCATTGTTTATCGGTAATAACAGGACCTTTGCTTTCACTTTCACGTTCAGTAATACTGTATGAGAATGCTACCAAAAATCCAAGAACCAATGCCACAAGGGAAAGCACAACCTGATTACCCTTCAGCTTCCTGAATTTCAACATTTTCAGCTCCCCCCGCTTCATAAGCTTTAAAATAAGAGCCTACTTCCAGGTCTATTACACCCTTTATCCCCGGGTCTAGCTGACTAACGATAGAAGGGTAATGTGCAAATTTGTCAGCAAACGTTCGAAGTGTGGCATGAACCTCAAATCCATCATTCATAAACAGACGAATTCTATAAGTATCGGTTTCTATAGGAGTATAATAGATTTCTGAAATTGAATTCAAAAGCTCAGAAGGCAAAAACTCTAACGCGGAAATCATTTCGTTGAGCACTTTTCCTTCTTTAAATTCAATTAGAATCGGAGCATTTACAGGAATGTCCGTCATCTTCTCTTTATCTAAAGTGTCCCCATTTTCTAAAACAGGTACAAAATTTTTCCCTTTGGTTATATAAGCAATCCGATCATATTCTATAACAGAAATCAAGATTGTATTTGGAAACTTCACCTTTACTTTTGCTTCACGAATCTCTGGAAGTTTCTCAAGCTCGTCCTTTACGCCACTTTTATTAACTTTCCAAATATTTGTACTGGTTGTAATACCGGTCTGTGCCAAAATTTCCTCACTGCTCATAGCAGAGTTTCCGGTAACAACCAATGATTTGACTTTACTTAACGGAGATTGGAAGTAAATAATACACGCAATTAGCGCAAAAAATAACAGCAACAAGAAAATGAGTCTCCGATTGGCCTTTTTCCGTCGTTGTAATTTTAATTTAGGGATTCTGTCCTCTATTGAGACAACTTTCCCTTTATCCAATTCCATCACCTCTTCTCCAGCAAGTTCCTGCATTTAGCCAGCATCCTGCCTTAAATTCAGTGGATTCTGTCTCAATGCCTATGAGGTTGACTCTCTCATAAAAACAACAGCATTTAAGGGATATGCCGTTCATTTTATTGAACTTGTTATGCCTAATCTAATGAATTATTATAGCATATATTTTGCTAGATGAAGCGGCTTTTCTGTTATTTTCTCCCTATTATTTCTACTTCGGTTTCTATCTTTATTTGGTACAAATCATAGATCGTATCTTTAACATGCTGGATAAGTGCAAGCACATCTTCGGCACTGGCACTTCCTGTATTAACAATGAAGTTGCCATGCATGTTTGAAATTTCGGCTCCTCCAATAGAATGTCCTTTAAGACCAGCTTTTTCAATTAGCTGCCCTGCGTAATTTGGAAGCGGGTTCCTAAAAATGCTGCCCGCACATGGCGAATTCCAAGGCTGAGTATCTTTGCGGTAATCTTTGTTCTTCTGCATTTCCGCAGAAATAAGATCCTTATCACCTTCTGTGAGATTAAATACGGCCTCAACCACAATGCCAGGCCGCTTATTCTGAAGGACAGATGTACGGTAAGAAAACTCCATTTCTTCATTTGACAACCAGCCCATTGTACCGTCTTCAAACAGAATGCAGGCTTTCTCCAAAATTTTTGAGATATCAGATCCGTGGGCTCCCGCATTCATGTAGACCGCTCCACCGACTGAACCTGGAATACCACTCGCGAATTCCAGACCTGATAGTCCTTTTCGGCTAATGCTAGTAGCTAGCGCAACTAATGAGTAGCCCCCGCCAACACGAAGAGTTGTTCCATCAAGCTCAAGAGTATTTAGACCTGTTCCTAACTTTATTACTGCCCCGTCTATCCCTTTATCAGAGACCAGTAAGTTTGAACCTCTCCCAATCGCCCTCCAATTAACCTTGTTGTCGATAATGAAATCCATGGTCTTTTTTAGGTTTTCGATTGAGGAAGGTTCGATAAACAAATCAGCCGGTCCGCCGATTTTGATTGTTGTATGATTTGCTAAAGGTTCATTTTCTTTAACCTTTCCAATATTAAGTTCAGTAAGCCTCTTATTCAGTTCATTCATAGTTTTCCACCCTTTCCTTATGCAGCATATACCATTTATAATATGCTGTCTGAAATGCCAGGGCTACTTAACAAGCTCCCTCATCAGCCTGTAAAGCCGTTCCGCTGCATCAGGAATGCCCAAGTCTTTGGCTGCTTTTTTCATCTCATTTAATCTATTTTCGTTCATTAAAATACCATCAATATGCTCAATTAATTTAGAACCCGTCAAATCTTTTTCAAGTAAAAGTTCTGCAGCTCCATGTTCGCTCAATGCCCTTGCGTTTTTTTCCTGATGATTATCTGTGACATATGGACTTGGAATCAGAATACTTGGAATACCAAGCGACGTCAGCTCTGCAAGTGTTGTCGCACCTGCCCTTGCAACAGTCAAATCTATCCCAGCTAATACTTCAGGCATATTGTGGACAAATGGTTTGATTATTACATTTTCTGGATTGCCGATCAGGTCTACTTCTTTTTGAACCTCATCATAATGGGCATCTCCAGTTATATAAAGTATCTGATATGGCTTTTGCCCTATTTCACCAAGCTTTTTTAACACCGCTTCGTTAATCGGCTTGGCGCCGCGGCTGCCACCGAAAATTAGTACTGCAGGCTTCGAAAGATTTAAACCAGCCGAAAGCCGTCCAGCTATGCCGTCCTGGCCAATTACTTCGGAAGCTCTTGGGTTACCGGTAAAAAACACTTTTTCCTGTGGGAAGTAAGCTTTTGCTTCTTCAAAACAAACAGCAATCCGATCAACATAACGGCTTAAAAATTTGTTTGTTAAACCAGGAACACTGTTCTGTTCATGTATAACTGTTGGGATTCCGAGTTTTGCTGCAGCATATACAACCGGACCACACACGTATCCTCCAGTACCGATGACAACATCTGGGTTGAACTTTTTCAGGATTCGTTTACTATCCCAGACTCCTTTAATGAACCTGACTACTGTTTTGATATTATCAAACGAGAGCTTTCGTTTAAATCCTGTTATATGTATTGATTGGAACGGTATGTTTTCTCTGGGGACAAGTGTACTTTCAAGCCCTTTTTCAGTACCGATATATAAAAATTCAACATTTTCATTATCTTTTTTTATTTCCCTGATTAGAGCCAGGGCCGGATAAATATGGCCGCCCGTTCCCCCGCCGCTTACTGCTATTCTCATCTTCTCACCTCTTAAAGAGTGTTTATTCTATTCTTGTATTCGCCAAGGCTGCTTTGAGCAAAGAAAAGCACTCCCCGGCTTTTACCCTATTCTACTACATTCTAAACCCAACCACCCTTGAAAATCATTTTGTTAACAAAATGTAATTTTTCAATAAAGTAAGGCTCACTGGTATGTTTGGCAGTTTAAAAACTTTTTATCATTATACTCATAACCTTTTCAGTTGTTTAAAACAAAAGTGAGATCATCCGTAAAACGTTGAAATCGGCCGATTGATAAGAGCCTGCTTTATTATCAAAATCAATTCACAAAGAAATACCAGTTACAGTATATAGTTTGCGATTTTTGGCTAGTGATTAAATACCCCCTACGAAAATCAGCAATAAAAAAAAGAAACCCTGAGACAGGGTCATTAGTTAATATCTCGAGTATCGGCTTATATTTAGGAGCACTCCAACAGCCATGAGCATTAAGGTTAGTGATGAGCCGCCGTAACTCAGGAAGGGGAGAGTAATCCCTGTAACTGGCATTAAGCCAATAACAACACCAATATTGATCATCACCTGTATGGCAATCATAGCCACAATTCCAACCGCAAGGAAACTGCCATATAAATCAGGAGCACCGAGGGCGATCCTTATTCCTCTCCATAATAAGAGAGAGAATAAGAGCAAAACAAACGAGCCACCGATAAAACCAAGTTCTTCAGCTAAAATAGCAAAAATAAAATCGGTTTGCGGCTCAGGGAGATAAAAGAATTTTTGCCTACTCTGTCCTAATCCTAACCCAAATAAACCGCCTGGACCTATCGCATATAGCGACTGGATAATTTGAAAGCCGCTCCCGAGCGGATCTTCCCAAGGATCAAGAAACGAAGTTATCCGTTTTATTCTGTAAGGTGCTGATAAAATTAACCCGACAAACCCGGCCGCTCCTAATAGTCCCAATGCTGCAAAGTGACTAACTCTCGCCCCAGCAATAAATATCATCACTACGCACGTGCCAACCATTACAGTTCCAGTGCCTAGATCCGGCTGAAGCATGATCATCCCGAATGCTGTGAAGACCAGAAGGAGCGCTGGACCAAGTCCCTTTTTGAAGGAAGTAATCAGCTTTTGGTTAACAGATAAAAATTTGGCAAGGAACGCAATCATTGCCAGCTTCATGAATTCCGACGGCTGAACGGAAAATGCTCCGACTCCTATCCAGCTTCTTGAACCATTCCTTACATTGCCTATACCTGGAATCAAGACGAGAACAAGAAGGACAAAGCAGATTATCAGGATTAACTTAGACCACGTTCTCCATGTCCAATAATCAATATTCATGATAAAAAACATAGCCATTATTCCAACCCCGGCAAATAACATCTGGCGCTTTGCAAAGAAAAAAGAATCGTCGAATTTGTACTCGGCCCAAACCGCACTTGCGCTATACACCATGATTAAGCCTACACAGAGCAATGAAAAAGTAATAATCATTAATATAAAGTCAGGAGTCGTTTTTTTTGTTGGCAAAGCTCCACACCTCGGCTGCAAGTATTGGGCTGTACCGTTCTTATATCCAGAATGCAAGCTGGTATTGAGAGGTTATACTAGATGCGCGGTAAAAGACAAGCCCTTACTTAAGCTTATGCACCGCATCAATAAACATGTCTCCCCTTACCTCAAAAGTTTTGTACTGATCCCAACTGGCACATGCGGGGGACAGCAGGATAATATCTCCAGCCTTAGAATGCTTGAATGCTTCAGGAACGGCTTTTTCAACATTATCGACATGCAGAATTGTTTTTATTCCTGCTTGTTGTCCCGCTTGTCCGATCTTATCTGCAGTTTGTCCAAAGGTAACCAGCACCTTGACATTTTCCAAAGCAGGAATTAGTTCATCAAATTCATTTCCCCGGTCAAGTCCCCCTGCAAGAAGGACAACAGGTGAGTGGAAAGCAGCAAGCGCATTTTTTGTAGCTAATATATTTGTTGCCTTGGAGTCATTAAAGAATTTCCGACCAGAGATTTCGTCTACATATTGAAGTCTGTGCCTTACTCCTGTGAAAGTCCTTAACACATCGCAAATAGCCCTAGTGTTTGCACCTGAAAGTATGGCAGCTGCAACTGCAGATAAAATATTTTCTAAATTATGCCGTCCTGGCAGGGCAACTGCATCGGTTTCAATGATTTGTTCCCCATTAAAAATGATCCACCCATCTTTAACAAATGCACCGCTGTTCAGCTCTTTATTAACAGAGAATGGAACAATATGGGCTTTAGATTGGCTGGCAATCTTCATAACTTCTTCCTGATCTGCGTTTACAATCAGATACTCAGCTTCTGTCTGGTTTTTTGTAATGTTCGCTTTCGCGCTGACATAGCCCTCTTTTGTTTGGTGATAATCCAAGTGAGCATCATATAAGTTTGTAATGATCGCAATTTTTGGTTTAAAAGAAGAAACACCCATCAGTTGAAATGAGGAAAGCTCAGTTACGATCCAATTTCCAGGTCCTGCCTCTTGAGCAACATCTGCTGCGACGGTACCGATGTTCCCTGCGATTAAAGGATGTTTTTCTGCGCTAGCCAGCATCTCAAACAACAGAGTAGTAGTTGTTGTTTTTCCATTAGTCCCTGTTATTCCAATAAAAGGAGCTTCAGATATCTGGTAAGCCAATTCAATTTCTGTAATGACTGGAATCCCTTTTTCCACTGCAGCCTCAATCATAGGATTGAAGTAGGGTATTCCGGGATTTTTGACAATTAACTCAAAGCCATCATCGAGCAGTTCAACCGGATGCGAGCCACAAATTACAGTGATGCCATGCTCTAACAATCCTTGCGCTTCTGGATTTTCAGAAAGCGGCTTTTTATCATTTACAGTAACGAATGCTCCAAGTTTATGTAATAAAGAAGCGGCGCTTACGCCGCTTTTTGCTAGCCCTAAGACCAGTATTTTTTTATGTTTATACTCGTTAATCTGTTTCATTTTACAACCACACCTCAATGTAAATTCCAAGTACAGCAAACAGCAAGCCTACTGTCCAAAACGTTACGACTACCCGCCATTCAGACCATCCAATCAGCTCATAATGGTGATGGAGCGGACTCATTCGGAAGATTCTTTTTCCTGTTGTCTTGAATGAAATAACCTGAAGGATTACCGATAAGGTCTCAATAACAAAAACGCCTCCGATAATAATAAGGATGATTTCAAGCTTCGTAAGAATGGCCACTGCAGCAATCGCTCCTCCTAGCGCCAAAGAACCTGTATCACCCATAAAAACTTTAGCAGGGTGAGCATTAAAGACTAAAAAGCCAAGTACAGCTCCCACAACTGCAACAGAAAAAATAGAAAGTTCAAATTGTGATTGACTCCAGGCTAGCACTGCAAAAGCTCCAAATGCAATCGCAGCTGTTCCCGATACCAGTCCGTCAAGACCATCAGTCAGATTAACCGCATTTGAAAATCCAACCATCCAGAAGATAATGAACAGAACATACAGCCAGCCCAAATCAACGGACATATCTGTCAACGGTATACTTATTACCGTAGAAAAATCTGATTGCTTTAAAATAAGATAAAAAATGACTGAAACAACTATTTGTCCGAGCAATTTCTGTTTAGATGTTAATCCAAGATTCCGTTTCATCGCGACCTTGATAAAATCATCCAAAAAGCCAAGCAGCCCGAATCCGAGTGTCGCTAATAATAATAAGTAAGTTTTAACCGTTGGCTCTGAAAACTTCCCGGTCATAACCAATGTCGTAATAGTTACTGAGATCAATATCATGATCCCGCCCATAGTAGGCGTTCCTGATTTTTTCTGATGTGACTGTGGTCCCTCTTCCCGAATGCTTTGTCCAAATTTCAACCTTCTTAAGAAAGGAATAAAAATCGGAGAAAGTAAGACAGTGATGAGAAAGCCTAATATTATTGTGAAAAAAATAACTTGCTCCAGCATTTTATTCCCCCCCTATCCCGATTAGAAATCGGTCAGCTTCTTGAAACATCACAGGTATATCATATGTTCCACCTGATTTATTAAGAAGTTTTTCTTCCAAAAAAAGCAGTGCTATTTTGTATGGTAGTTCCGTTTGTTTTGTTTTTAAAATAAGTCTCATTATCTCTTTAAAACCTTTCAATAGTCATTTGCATAGTGAAACGCATTATTTTATTTTTCCTCTATAGCCTGTTTGGCAACTATTCGATCATCAAAATCATAAACATAATCACCTATTTGCTGGTAAGTCTCATGCCCCTTACCGGCAATTAAAACGACATCTCCAGTAGTGGCGCGGTTAACGGCATACTTGATCGCTTCCTTACGGTCAATTATTTTTATATACTGACCTTCCAAAGCCCCCTCCTCCATGTCTCTCACGATTTGTTCAGGATCTTCACTTCTTGGGTTATCTGATGTAAAAATGGAATCAGTAGCATATTCGCATGCAATTTTCGCCATAAGTGGCCTTTTGGTCCGGTCTCTGTCCCCGCCGCAGCCGACGATGACAAAGATTTTCTTTTCAGCAAATTGTTTAACAGTTTTCAGTACATTTTCAAGACTGTCAGGAGTGTGGGCATAATCAACAATCACAGAAAAATCCTGGCCCGCATCGACCAACTCAAAACGTCCTGAGACTCCCTGAACACTCGCAACTGAAGCTAAGGCCTGATTTATCGGTATTCCTGATACATAAGCAGCGCTGACGCTGGCAAGGACATTATAAATGCTGAACTTCCCAATTAACTGAATGGTTACCTTTTGTATACCAGTAGGTGAAACAAGATCAAATGAAGTCCCGCTGGCTGTCATTTTAATTTTAACTGCCCGAAAATCAGCATCATTGTCGATCCCGTATGTAAGGATATGTGCTGATGTCATTTGGCGGTATTCGTCACTAGCAGGATCGTCCGCATTCAAAACAGCGAACTTCGGATGCTTATGAGAAAATGAATTACCAAGCTGTGCAAATAAAAGACCCTTTGCTTTGCGGTATTCGTCCATCGTTTTATGGTAGTCAAGGTGGTCCTGGGTAAGGTTGGTAAACACGGCTACATTATAGTCAGTGCCATGCACCCGGCCATATGCAAGGGCATGGGAAGAAACCTCCATTACCACAGAAGATACCTTTTCATCAACCATTTGTTTAAGTGTTTTCTGCAGCTTAAGGCTTTCGGGTGTAGTATTTTGGACTTCATAAGTGTGGTTTCCTATTTTAGTGTACATCGTACCAATAAGCCCCGTTTTTATCCCTGAATCCATTAAAATTTTGTCTATTAAATGGCTTGTGGTCGTCTTGCCATTAGTACCGGTGATTCCAATCATGTGGAGACTGTGGCTCGGCTGACCATAAAAGGCATCCGCAAGCACAGCCATGGTTCTAACCGTATCTCTAACAACTATAACAGGCACATTTAAAGAAAGCTCTCGTTCAGCAATTACTGCTGCAGCGCCATTTTTTACTGCTGAATCAGCAAAATCATGACCATCTACTGTATAACCTTTAATGCAGATGAATAAACTGCCCGGTATTACCGTTCTATTATCATTTTCAATTGACGTAATCTCGGGGTCTTCACCCTTATAGTCAACGAAAGGATGTAAGTGCTCAAGCAATTCTAGTAACTTCATTATCAACCAATCCTCTCAAAAAAGAAAAGCATAAACAAATATGTCAGCTTCGTAACCACTGACTGTTATTTTCCCTATAATTAAATTTATATACTATCAGAAAAAACATTATAGCGCTTATTATTTTACATGAAAACAAAGGAATTCGCCATTTTGATTTTCAACAAACACAAAAATGGGCGGCGGATATCTAATCCTAAGCCGCCCCAGCAGTTAATCGCCTTCGTTCATATAGATCCTGATAATAGAACCTTCTTTAATTTTCGTTCCAGGGGAAGGGGCCTGCTTAACAACTGTATTCCCTTCTCCGCTAACATCAAGCCTCAAATTGATCAATTGTTGTTGAAGTTCCTTTTTTTCCATACCAATCAGATCTGGTACTTCCATCATTGGTGTGTCCAGCCAAGTCAGTTCTTTTTCGATTTGATCCTTTCTTGGGGCCACCCCTAAGGCTCTCAGGCTGTCTTCCATTATGTTTCCAACAATCGGGGCTGCCACCACACCACCAAACTGAACCGTACCTTTTGGATTGTCTACAGCAATGTAGACTACAATTTGCGGGTCGTCTGCAGGTGCAAAGCCTATAAAGGATACGATATGGTTATTCTCAAGATATCTGCCGTCTTTCGCTTTTTGTGCTGTTCCGGTTTTCCCACCGACCCGATATGATTCAACAAACGCATTTTTCCCTGTCCCTTGAGCAACCACGCTTTCTAATGTATAGCGGATTTTTTTTGAAGTTTCCTCTGAAATAACCCTGCGTTTTTCCTCAGGGTTTTTACTCATAACTACCTGGCCTGTCCGGGGGTCAATTAATTCCTTGGCAATATAGGGAGTATACAAAATCCCTCCATTAACCGCAGCTGCTACAGCCGTTACCTGCTGAATCGGCGTTACCGATACCCCTTGGCCAAATGCGGTAGTAGCCTGCTCGACTGGACCTACTCTTTCTAAATTAAACATAATCCCTTTTCCTTCACCCTGTAGATCGATTCCTGTTTTCTGTCCGAATCCAAAATCTTTAATATACTTAAACAGTGTTTCCTTCCCTAACCGTTCACCTAACTCCACAAACCCTGGGTTGCATGAATTTTGGACTACTTCAAGAAAGTTTTGGGTCCCGTGCCCTCCCTTTTTCCAGCAGCGGAGACGAGAGCCTCCAACTTCTACATGGCCTGGATCATGGAATTGATCATTTTCCAAATCTACTTTTCCTTCCTCAAGAGCGGCAGCCAGCGTAATGATTTTGAAGGTAGAACCAGGTTCGTATGTACTCCACACTGGCAAATTACGATTATAAACTTCCTGAGGAACATTTTGAAAATTTGCCGGATCAAAACCAGGCCGGCTTGACATGGCAAGAATTTCACCGTTATTCGGGTCCATAGCAATTGCAATAAGGCCGTCAGGATCATATTTTGCTTCAGCAATGTCCAATTCTCTCTCTATGATTGTCTGGACTTTGCTGTCAATCGTCAATCTTAAATCATACCCGTTTTCAGGAGGCTGATAATCATCAGCCATATCATTCATGCGCTGCCCCTTTGCATTAGCATAAAATTTCACTGATCCTTCAGAACCGCTCAATTCTTTATCATAAAAAAGCTCCAGTCCCATTAAGCCCTGATTGTCGATTCCTGCAAACCCAAGTACATGGGATAAATAGCTGCCAAATGGATAATGGCGTTTTGAATCCTCTCCAATGTATACTCCTTTTAACTCAAGGGCCCTTACTTCCTTCGCCTTCTCATGTGAAATTTTCCTGCCTTCATTGATTCTTACAATTGATGAATTTTTTGTGACATACTCATATGCTTTTTCTTTTTGCATATTTAAAGAAGCAGATAGCGCTTCTGCAGTCTTTTCAGGGTCTTCAACCTGTCGAGGTACAACGTAAACTGTTGGGGCACTGATATTTGTAGCTAGCGGAACTCCATTCTTGTCTACGATCTCCCCCCGTTTTGGCTCAAATGGAATATTCCGGCTCCATGAGTCTCTTGCCTTTCCAGTCAATTCATTTCCTAATATGAATTGAACATAACCAAGTCGGATGTCGATAATAAAAAAAACGAGAATCCCTACCAATAAAACCAGGGTTAGCCGTTTTCGAACTGTCACATTTGAAACACGCATAATTAGAACGAACCTCCCTTTCTTTATCGGTGATCCTTCTTGAACGGATCCCGATTAAACAAAAAGCTGCAAATGCCAGAGCCTAAAAGAAAATACCTTTTATTCTCAAGCAGCCGCAGCTCCTCATTTCGCCAAAAAACCGAAAAGTTTTATCTGGCTCGTTCCAATATATGCTTGTACATTATTGAATATAACTTTCATTCTGCAATATCTTCATTGCAATGTTTAATCGACCACTTCGTCTTCTTCTAATTCTCCTTCAGGTTCAAGTGATTTTTCAAATTGCTCGAGAGGTGTTTCCAACTGAACAATAAGATACTCTCCTTCCTTTAGTACCCCTCCGGATTGGACATTCTGTTTGACGACATAACCGCTGCCCGCCTTATTTAATTTAAGGTTAGCAATTTGGGCAACCTTCATTACGTCCCTTAATGACCAGCCAGTAAGGTCAGGTACAATCGTCTTGCCTTCAGTCATGATTAATATCTTTTCGCCTTCTAGTACAGTTGAGTCTGCTGCTGGCAGCTGTTTAATTACTTTGCTGCCATTACCTAGGACAATAGGTGTAAATCCTTTAGATTGGATATCCTTAACAGCATCATCAACAGTTGATTCTCTGTAATCTGGAACCTTTCCGGCATCCGCTTTCTCCAGCTGGGTAGGCTTGATATTTAAATACTGCAGACTGCTTTTCATTACAGTATTAAAAATCATTGAAACCGGGACGGAACCCTCTGAATAATGATCAATTTGAGGCTGCTGTACTGCCACATAAACGATTAATTCTGGATCATCTGTAGGAGCCATCCCCAAAAATGAAAATAGATAATCCTGAGCTCCAGTCAAATATTTACTTCCGCCTGTAATGTTGGCGGTGCCTGTTTTCCCAGCGACATTATATCCCTCGATATTATAACGTTCAAACCCGGTACCTTTAGGTGATGTTACAACCGTTTCAAGGACCTCTCTTACTTCTTTCGCCGTTTCGGCTGATATTGGCTGTCCTGCAACAACCGGGTCTTTCTGCTCTATGATATCACCGGTGTTTGAATTCACAATCTTATCTATTATCCTCGGCTTCATCATCTTCCCATCGTTTGCCACTGCAGTTGCAGCCTGAACAAGCTGCATTGCGGTTACAGTAGAGCCTTGTCCGTATGAAGTTGTGATTTTTTCAATTGGCCAATCATATAGGATTTTTCCGGTCGCTTCATTTTCAAGCTCAATTCCTGTTTGTTTTCCAAAGCCAAAAGCATCTAAATGCTCTCTGAATGATTCAAAGCCAATTTTTTCACTTACAAGCCTTGCAACAGCAACATTGGAAGATCGCTGGATCCCTTCAAGATAAGAGATTGGTCCCCAGCCTCTCCCACTATTATGATCCCCTATAGAGCTTGACTTTTCGGTAACTCGATACGTTCCGGACTTATATAATTCATTTGGATTAAATACCTTATCCTCAACAGCCGCCGCAAGGGTGAAAATCTTCATTGTTGAACCAGGTTCAAACGAATTTTCAACTGCCTCATTGTGCCAGGTTGCATCGAGGCCTTCCTTTGTTTTTGGATGAAAGGTTGGGCGCTGGCCCATTCCTAAAATATCACCTGTTTTCGGATCAGCCACAATGGCAACAATCTTTTTCGGTTTGTATTCATTATCAACCTTGTTGATCGCATCCTCTAAAAAAGTTTGGATTTTTTTATCGATCGTTAAATAAACATCATTACCGTGCTGTGCCGGGGTAATATCCTTTTCAGCACTTGGCAGTAAAAACCCCCAAAAGTCACTGTCAAAAGTGAGTGAACCGTCTTTTCCAGTCAACTGGTTATTTAATGTTTTTTCTAGCCCTAATTTGCCAGTTTCATTTTCTTTCCCTTCACTATTTTCGGATTTTTCTACAAAGCCGACTAAATGGGAAGAGAACACACCATTCGGATAAAATCTCTTTGTATCTTTGATAAACGTTATTCCCGGCAGCTTCAGGTTTTCTATTTCCCTTTTAACCTGATGAGAAATGTCCCGTCCAGCTTTCCCAAACTCAATCTGAAACCTGCCTTCTGTCGTTAGCCTGTTATAAATTTCACTTTCTGCCATATCGATATGCTCAGCAAGCATCTTGGCCGTCTTTTCCGGTTCGGCTACATGCTTGGGGTTTTCTTTACTCACCGTAACAGATTCATCCAGGATAGCAACTAGAGTGTATGCCGCTGTGTCCTGAGCAATTATTTCTCCCTTTTGATCAAAGATTGTACCCCGCGCTGCGTCAATAATACGATTCTTTTCATACTTTAATTCTGCCCTGGCTGCGAGTGCTTGTCCTGCCGCTTCTCCAGTTACCTGTATACTAATAAACCTATAAATTAAGACAAAAAAGAGCAGGCTGAATATTACAAATAATATCGCTGCTCCAAAATTCATATTTGGTTGTTTCTTTCCCATTAATTCTCCACAACCTTAACATTGTTTTCGTTCAGCGTAAGTCCAAGTTGTTTTGCCTTTTCCCAGATCCGTTCGTATGTACTTAGTTCGCCGATTTGCATTGTAAGGTCACTGTTTTCCTTTTGTTGCTCCTGGATTGTCGTTTCCATCACCTGAATTTCCTTGTTCACCTCATAAATGGCAGCCTGGTTCGATACCAAAAATGTTCCTCCAAAACAAAAGACAACTCCAAACATCAATACTAACGCCTTTTCCCCAGGAGACAGCCAAAATTTTTTAACCTCATCTTTTTTCGGAACATTTACAATGTCCTGTTGCTGTTCTTGCTGCAGTTTTCTTGCCAGATTGCTCATTTTCTTCCCTCCTGATTAATTTAAATTTATATAATTTTTATCTATCTGCAAATTTCATTTTCTCAGCAATACGAAGTTTTGCCGATCTTGCCCGGTTATTCATTTCCAATTCATCGTCAGATGGGACAATTGGTTTACGGGTAATAAGCTTCATTTCCGGCTGGTACTGTTCTGGTATAACCGGGAGACCTGGCGGAAGGGGTGGACCTTCGCTTGCCTTTTTGAAAGTCGTTTTACAAATCCGATCTTCTAATGAGTGAAAGGTAATGACGCTGATTCTCCCCCCAATATTAAGAAGATCCATAGCTTGTTCAAGGGATTTTTCAAATACTCCCAGTTCATCATTTACAGCAATTCTGACAGCCTGAAAAACTCTTTTAGCTGGGTGCCCGCCTTTTCTTCTGGCCGGCGCTGGAATTGCATCTTTTATAAGCTCTACAAGTTCGCTGGTTGTACTGATTGGCTTTTCTGCTCTTGCTGCCTCTATTTTTCTGGCAATTTGTTTAGAAAATTTCTCCTCGCCATACTGAAAAAAAATCCGAACCAAGTCCTCATAGCGCCACTCGTTTATTACTGTATAAGCGGTTACTTCAGCATCCTGATCCATCCTCATATCAAGCGGAGCATCATTATGGTAGCTAAATCCCCGTTCAGCCGTATCTAACTGCGGAGAAGAAACCCCAAGGTCGTACAGAATGCCATCAACCCCATGAACCCCTATATTCCCTAGTTCTTCTTTTAAAAACAAAAAATTGCTCTTAATAATGGTCAGGCGCTCACCATATTGGGCAAGCTTTTCTCTAGCATGCGCGATAGCTGTATCATCCTGATCAAATGCATACAACTTTCCTTTGCCTGTGAGCCTGGACAGAATCAGCTCGCTGTGACCTGCTCCACCGAGAGTACAATCCACATATATCCCATCAGGCTTTATATTAAGCCCATCAACCGCTTCTTCAAGTAACACTGTTGTATGCTTAAACATGATTTCATCCTTCCAATCGATAATCGGGTTTATCTTTAACAAAGTTGTCCATTAAATATCGAACCCAATCATATTTTCCGCAATTTCAGCGAAAGATTCCTCTGATTCTGTAAAATATTCTTCCCAAATGGCCTTGCTCCAAATTTCAATTCGATTGGAAACACCTAAAATCACACACTCTTTTTCAAGCTTTGCATACTGCAGAAGCGGGGCAGGAATGTTGGTTCTCCCCTGTTTGTCAATTTCACTCTCGGTAGCACCTGAAAAGAAAAATCGGGTGAAAGCCCTGGCATCTTTTTTTGTTAATGGGAGGGCTTTTAATTTATCTTCAATAACCTTCCACTCAGAAAGCGGGTAACCAAATAAACATTGATCAAGACCACGGGTCAAAACAAACAGTTCACCCAGGTGATCCCGAACTTTTACAGGGATAATCAAACGGCCTTTATTATCAATGTTATGATGATATTCACCCATGAACATAGCCATTACCCCCACTTTCTAAAACAACTTTACCACATCCCCCCACTTTTCACCACTTATTTTTTATATTCTGCGCCAAAGCTTAAAATTCCTCCCCCATTTTTTTAAATACCAAAATCTTCTTATTAACCCACCTTAGCACTCGAGCCAGGCACCGCAGTCATTCTAAACCAGTTATCCAGAGGGTTCTAAACAGAAAAAAAGCTTTACCCTATGAGGGCAAAGCTTTTACATTTTTATTACTTTATGCGTTCCGTCAAATTGATAGGGAAGATCCATTAGGTCTTGGATAAAATCAAAACCATATTGATTCACATAATAAAAAGGATTCCAGACACGTTCCTGTGGAGCTCCTGCTGGTCTTAAAGCATGGTCGATTCTGTTGAACTTTTTAAGATAGTGGTCATGCTTGCTGCAGATCGCTTCGTCCGCTTTATTCTGCATAAATTCGATCTGTTTTAGCAGGATGCTTTCATTCTTTTTAAGAAGTGGAATCAGCCCTTGGTCAAGCTTTTCAGTCTTCGCTTCAATTGCGCGGTATTGCTGCTGCAACTGGTCTTTGGCTTCTTCAAATAAAGCCTCAAGTTCTCTGTCCTTTAAAGAATCAATGTATATGAGTTCATTTTTACTAGTGCCATTCACTAGTACTTCTGTCAAATCCAATTCCAGCTCGTTAAGATCTCTCTCAATCGACCTGTCTAAAATAGTCAGGTTTAGCCTTGGAACCAAAGGAGGCATCTTTAAATTGAATTCTTCAAATACTTTCTTTAATTCAGCCCAGTAGGCGATCTCCCCGGGCCCGCCTACAAAGGCAAGCGTTGGAAACAGCCATTCCTGCATCAGTGGCCTAGTTGCGACATTGTTGCTTAACCTTTCCGGAAATTCTGAAGCGATCTTTAAAAGTTCCTCTCGAGTAAACCGAACTCCGTCATTCTTTCCGAAATATACATCGTTTTCAGGATCATAATGTAAAAGAACCCGTTCATTATAAGAATCATCATAATAAAACAGATTAGCTGCATGATCTGTTATGTCGATCGCTTTGCTGAAGCCTGCAGCAAGTGTCTCTTTTTGCTGATCAATCACTGCTCTCGTTATTTCAGATGATTTCTGGATTTGGTTTATAAAAAAGTTCTTTTCAAGCCTACGTAAATCCCGGTTTCCAGAATCTACGATTAGAAGTCCCTTATCCTTGAACATCTCCATGATAATCCGTGCGAAAAAATCAACAAATGTTTTTGAGAGCTCAACAGATTCATTTAAAAATTTCAACAGCTTATTCGTATATTCTGTTTCTCCATACACAGCTAGAATATCTTCAATCCACTTCGAGGCAACCTCTTTATTCAGATTTATATCTGTAACCATTTGTTTGTTATAAATCTTTTCTGGATAATTCCATTTAACTGGCTTTCCGTTCACAGAGACAAATAAATGATTTACTTCCTGAATATCATGGTCTTCACCTGCAATCCAGAAAACCGGAACCACGGGTACTCCAAGTTCCTTCTCTTTTAGCTCTGACAACTTAAGTATGGAGATTATCTTATGTATCGTATACAAAGGTCCGGTTAAAAGGCCGGCCTGTTGCCCTCCTATAACAGCTACACTATTATTCTTTCTCAGTTTTTCTATATTAGTTCGAACCCTGTCGGAAGTTGGATAAGCCGTCATAAAGTGATCAATATGATCTGCTAGTTCATCCCGGTAAAATGTTCTCGAGCCAAGTTCCTCAAGTCTGTCTTGGAACTGTGAGTTTTCATTATAGTTGTAATGAAAGAATCCTAGTACATTTGGACTTGACGCTAGGTACTCTGTTGCAAACCGATTGGCAGCCGGCAGGGAGAGATTTACAATCTCCATCTATATGTAACTTCCTTTCAGTAACGAATTTAACTCTTATGAGTATAGCACTTATAAGAATGAAAAGAAAAATTCTTGCCTTTTAGGGCACCGAAATGACAGCAGATACCCTTTGCACTAATCCGACCAAAACGAGAACAATATAGGCAGAGAAAAACAAAAGAAAGTTAAATCGCCAATAACCCCTAAATACCTTTGGAAGGACGATTTCCTCTTTAAACTTCCAGTGAATTACCACAAAGATGAGCGCGATACCAATTAATAGCAGAAGAATAGCCCAGAGGTAGGAACGATCCCAAATGGCTACAATAATAAAATGGACTGATACTATAAATAAAAATGTACTGCTATCGATTGCGAGGCGGACTGAACGCCGGTGGTTTTTCGTGATCTGTTTAGACAAAATAAAGACAAGAAGATAACCAAGCAAAGGGATTGTCACTAGTGTTGCAATAAATGCGGAAAAGAATTCTGGCATCTTAAAACCTCTCCTTCTCTAACTCCTTCCCTCTTATACAATTTAAAAATAGTTGAATAAGAGGGGCGTTTTTATTCTCTCTATTAGCCTCGTCTGCCAGGTAACCTAATATTGCATCTGCTTCTGTAGGCCGCCCTTCTTCTAAGTCCTTTAGCATGGAAGATCGGTTGTTTGCCGTATTTCTGCATATTGAAATCAGATTCTCAAGGTGATCTTGCTTACGTTCTAAGTTAAGAATATCAGCAACTTCATTGAACAAAGATATGACTTCAGAATAATAATAGGGGTTTTCGATTAATTGGCCATTTTTCACTTTTAAAATTGAAGTCAAAGGATTTATTACAGCATTAACTACGAGTTTTTTTATCAGCATGCTCCGGTAGTCCGTTTCAACTTCTATGGGAAAGGAGGATGAGAGGGAATCTGCTAGCTCGTTCAGGAGCTTGTCGCCGCCCCGGTAGACAGCGGCTCTGGTTACACCCATTCCATTATGGTCAACTGTGTGGGCATTTATCTTTGCTGCCCCGTGTTCTACTGAACCAACAATAATACTTGCAGCTCTTAAATCATTAAGCCATTTTAAATGGCCCATACCATTTTGAAGAAAAAGAAAGTGGTTTTTATTGGCGGAAGACTTTTCCATAATGATAGGCATCAAGTCTTGCAGCTGATACTGTTTTACGGCAATAAGGGTTAGGTGCTCTTCACCTGTCCAGTTAAAATAAGGTGTTGCTTCCATTCTCGCATGAAATCTATCCAGTTCCTTTTCTAGGCTGACACCATGAATGTTAATTTCATCTGCCTGCTTTTGAGATTTTGTGTACAAAGTTACCTGATGGATCTTACTTAAATAGCAGGCAAATAACAATCCAATTGATCCGCCTCCAATAATCCCAATTCTCATAATTACCCCTCTAATTCCAACTTTTAGTTAGTGCTATTTTATCAAATAATTTGCGCCAAGGTAACAATCGTATAAATTGTTTCTATGAATTCTATTTACACAGGGTTTTTACCCGCCGCCCACCCTTTAGTAAAGCTTGCAGCCGCTTTATTTTGACTGAAAGGAAAACAAAAAAAACAACCCGATAGTTACCTAACGGGATCAACGATCTGATTGAACAAATATGTCTTAGTAGGCTTCACTGAGGTTACTGTGAATTTGTTTCTTTTTATAATTTAAATCCGCTTAAGAAAGACTGCTTTCTTCTCGAGAATCGAATCCCTTGATCGTTACCAAGTTGGGTTTTGTGTGCGATTCACAGACAGCTGGCTAAACTGGATAGACAGGATGTTTGCGGACACTGAATGTTATTTCTTTCGTTTCATAGAGAGCAAATCTGTCCAATAAGACCTTCCTTAGCTTAGCAGGAGAAACAATATCATCAACGATTAACTCGGAGGCAAGCTTATAAATATCAATATGCTCTTTATATTCTTGCTGCTTCTGCTGTACAAAGGCAGCCCTCTCTTTTGGATCTTCTATTTCATTTATTTTGTTAGAATACACTGCATTCACGGCTGCTTCTGGTCCCATTACTGCAATCTGCGCTGTTGGCAGAGCAATACAACAATCCGGCTCAAAGGCAGGCCCTGCCATTGCATACAATCCTGCACCGTATGCTTTGCGGACAATGACCGAAATTTTAGGGACTGTAGCGGAGCTCATGGCTGCAATCAGCTTAGCTCCGTGGCGAATAATTCCCGCCCGTTCAACCTTTGTGCCAATCATGAATCCAGGCACGTCTGACAAAAAGAGCAACGGAATATGAAAGGCATCGCAAAGCTGGATAAACTTTGCTGCCTTGTCAGCTGAATCAACAAATAATACTCCACCTTTAACTTTAGGTTGGTTAGCAATAACGCCGACCACTCTGCCATCCATCCTGGCAAGACCGGTAACAAGTTCAGGAGCAAACAGCCTCTTAATTTCAAAAAGGCTTCCATTGTCTATTAGAGAATCAATACATTCATACATATCAAAAGGTGCATTTTGATTCTTCGGAATGATATCCTCTAGGCCGCGGCCTTCCTTGGCCTCCTTCCCTTCCACCTTAATTGGCTTAGCTTGGAAGTTGGCTGGGAAATAGGATAAATATTTTTGAGCGGCATTAATGGCTTCCTCTTCACTGTATACCAACATGTCTCCACATCCGCTGACCGAACAGTGCATCCGGGCACCACCCATTTCCTCAAGCGACACCTTCTCACCGATCACTTTTTCAGCCATCCTTGGGGAACCCAAGTACATTGACGCGTTTTGATCTACCATGATGACAATGTCACAAAATGCTGGAATATACGCTCCCCCAGCAGCTGATGGCCCGAACAGCAGACAAATCTGCGGTACCATGCCCGACAACTTTACCTGGTTATGAAAGATCTTCCCAGCCCCTCGTCTATTTGGAAACATTTGCAATTGATCAGTGATTCTGGCTCCTGCAGAGTCAACAAGATATAAAATCGGGACCTTTAATTTTTCTGCAGTTTCCTGGATTCGAATAATTTTTTCTACTGTTCTCGCACCCCATGAACCTGCCTTGATGGTTGAATCGTTAGCCATAACACAAACTGTCTGCCCATTAATTTTTCCGATCGCCGTTACGACCCCATCAGCAGGAAGGTCTCCAGCCTGATAATTGGCAAAACGCCCATCTTCTTCGTAATCACCATTATCAAATAAAAGCTGAAGCCTATTCCGTACGAACAATTTATTTTGTTCCTTTAATTTCTGGTGATACTTTTCTTGTCCGCCCGCTTTTATTTCATCGATCCTATCACGCAGGGTTTCGGAAAGTGTTTTTGCTGAAGCCATGCTATTCCTCCTATCTTTTAAGCATTACGGTGAAAAGGCTGTCTGATTTTTATTTATTCAAGGGTTATCAAAATATCTCCCTCATTGACGAAATCTCCTATACTTACTCGAACCTCAGCAACTTTCCCTGCAACAGAAGCTTCGACAGGAATCTCCATCTTCATTGATTCGAGCATCAAAACCTCCTGTCCCTCGGTAACATCATCACCAGTCGTTGCCATTATATTTAACACCGTACCTGCCATAGAAGCTGTAATCTCTTTCATCTGTTTTCCCCCTTATTTTTTGGCTGCTATCCATTCAGTTAAAAATGATGTTGTGTATCTTCCTGACTGGAAGTTTTCATCCTCAATGATTTCTTTTAAAAGAGGAGCATTTGTTTTAATCCCCTCTATTTTCATGTCTGCAAAAAACTTTTTTGAGATCGCTAACGCTTCCACTCTTGTTGATCCATAAAAAATACATTTAGCTATCATTGGATCATAAAATGGTGTAACTGAACTGCCTTCCTCGTACCCATAATCAACCCTGACACCATGTCCTGGTTCCCAATCAAATAACGTTATTTTTCCAGGGGAAGGCATAAATGTTACAGGGTCCTCAGCGTACAGCCTAAATTCGACTGCGTTTCCCTGATTCTGAATTTCCTGCTGAAGGAGCGGTAGTTTCTCTCCTCTAGCAACTAATATCTGCCACTTGACTAGATCAAGCCCTGTAATAGCTTCTGTTACTGGGTGCTCAACCTGAAGGCGTGTATTCATTTCAAGAAAATAGACATTTTCATTTTCGTCAACGATAAATTCGATCGTACCGGCATTTATGTAGCTTACAGCCTTTGCCGCCTTTAATGCCAGATCATATAAGCGTTCACGAGCTTCTTCAGATAAAAACGGCGAAGGAGCTTCTTCCACTACCTTTTGGTGACGCCTTTGAATGGAACAGTCCCGTTCATATAAATGTACGAGATTCCCGTATGAATCTCCAAAAACCTGGACTTCAATATGCCGGGCATTTTGAATATACTTTTCAATGAATACTTTATCTGATCCAAAGTATGTTTTTGCTCTAGTTTTCGTTGACTCAAAACTCTTGAGCAGTTCTTGTTTATTCTCACAGCGAACCATTCCGATGCCGCCGCCGCCGCCGCTGGCCTTCAGCATAATAGGGTAACCAATAGAATCAGCAAGACTGCATGCTTCTTCTATATTATCAATGCCATTCGAATTTCCAGGTACAACAGGCACCCCCGCTTGTTCCATTGTTTGACGGGAAACAATTTTGTCACCCATTTGTTCAATTGTTTTAGGTGATGGCCCTATGAACACTAACCCTTCCTCTGCTGCTTTTCTGGCAAATTCAGCATTTTCCGAAAGAAATCCATACCCTGGGTGGATCCCGTCTACATTTTCCGCCTTTGCTATATCGAGAATCGCGTCTGCATTTAGGTACGATTTCTGTACTGGCGGCTCCCCAATCCGAACGGATGAGTCAGCTTCCCTGACATAGGCCATTTCTTTGTCTGCATCAGAGTATATAGCTACTGTTGTGACCCCCATTTCCCGGCAGGTCCGGATTATACGCAGGGCAATTTCACCTCTGTTAGCAATTAATATTTTTTGCACCCTGTTTCCCCTTTCTTGCAAAAGATTCTTAATATAACAAAGTTCTACAATCTTGCTTAGATTCCTGCTTTATTTGTAAACGCTTTCTGAATTTAACGGCGGAATTTTTTGTGTTTTTATACTATAATGAACTTATCCCGAATTCGGGATGAAACTGTTTTCACTTAATCATATTATTCGGTTGGTATTTAAGATATACAGCCAAATTATTAGCAAAGCACAGACGGAGGGGGAATTATTATGGACTTAAAAGTAGAAAGATTAAAAATTAATTATAAAACATTAGAAGAATTTAAAAAGTTTAAAGAGTATGGGCATCAGGAACTATCCATGCTTGAGGATCTTGAAGCTAACATAATTGAAAATGACAGCGAGTCTCCATTTTACGGAATCTATTTTGGCGAGAAGCTTGTTGCCAGAATGAGCCTGTATCAGTTCGAAGCCAAGTTCGACCGTTACTTTGAACCCGCCCAAGAATATCTGGAACTTTGGAAACTTGAAGTACTTCCTCAGTATCAAGGAAAGGGTTATGGGAAAGCACTCGTAGAGTTTGCTAAAACTTTCGGACGTCCTATCAAAACCAATCCAAGAGTTCGTTCACAGGATTTTTGGAACAAAATGGGCTTCATTCCAGTCACATATGAAGTAGAAAGAGACCTCGGCGAAAATCCGATTGTCTGGCTCCCAGCCGGAGTAAACGAACAAAAATAGAAAAGCGGAGCCGACTATCCAGAAAAACGGAAACTGGAGGGTCCGACAAAGAAGCGCTTTATGCTTCTGTCGAAGGAACCGAAGTTTCCCGAGTTTCTAGGAGGCGAAGCTAGACAAATAGAAAAGCGGAAGCGCCTTGCTCGGCCCCGACCAGCATAAGACAGGGCTTGAATGAAGGCGTTTTTTGCCTTCAGTAAAGGCATGGCTTATGACTCGAGGGGCTAGGCGCTGCAGCTAGACAAAGAAAAGCAAAGCCGACTATCCAGAAACGCGGTACTGCAAAATCAGACAAGATTATTAATAGAATAAATCTTTATAATCAAAAACGGGCATCCCAGAGATGCCCGTTTTTTCATCTTTCTATTTTCTCTAGGTTGCCGTTCTTTTCCATTTGAAATTGTGCTCGCTCATGCCTATTATCTTCCCTTAAAATGACCATTTTTCTTGCCCGTTCCATGATTTCAATCAAGGACTGGTAATCACTCTTGATCATTTCTAAGTTTTTTTCTAGTTTCTCATTCTCGGCTGACAAGTAGTAGATTTGTTTTTCTAGCTCTCTTGTTTTATCTTCATATTCATCAATGTTTTTTGCTTTGAAGCTTAATTGGCTGAAATTTTCGTAGAGATCTTCTAGATATTTTATTATATCTCTAAAGTCCAGAATGGTTTCGGACTGCCTCTCAGCTATTGGCGCTTTTACAGCTGCCTGAGAAATAAGCTTCTCCTGTTCGGCGTCATTTTGAGATTCGTTGATTTTCGCTTGTTTTTTTAACTCTTTTCTTTGCTTTTTGGCCAGCTCAATCCCTGACTTATATTGCTTTCTTACATATGAATTCCATCTAAAGCCACAGGCTGCAGCCGTTCTCGAAAGGTTTCTACCTACCTCTTCAAACGCCCTCAGCTGTGTTCCGCCTTCTCGTATATGACGTAAAACCACTTCGGCAAGCATTAAATCTTCATCCTGTGTCCAGGCATCCTGTCGGGTTAATGGCATCAATGATCCCTCCTAGTTTTTTTATTTATTCATATGCTTCTACTAGGAAAGATAGACTGATATCCGCCAGAAACTACACCATATTTCAGTTTATTTTCCGTTTCTGAATTCGTCTACCTTAGAATGATGAAGGTCGCTTGCCCACAGGATAGAGCAATTTTTTACTTCTTCATCTATTCTTTCTTTAATCTCATGTACTTTCCACTTTTGAACTAGCATTGTTTTGTAGGCACTTAAAACAGAGGTACCTAAAGTTAGGCTTTTCTCAAGAAAGGCCTGACAGGCATTATCTTTACTGCCGGTGTAGATTTCATCAAGAAAACCGAGCCTCTGTAATTCATCAGCGGTATAGACCTGGGCTTCAGTTAACATTTTAAGAGCATTTGAAGGAGACAGCTTCTCAAACAAGATGGTTCCGCCTCCCCATCCTGTCGTAATTGCTAGTTTTCCTTGGACAAAGCCCGCTTTTACTCCTTGGCTGCCGATTCGGTAATCACAGGCAACCGCCAGCTCACAGCCACCACCGACAGCGGTGCCATTCAAGATAGCCACTGTGGGCTTAGGAAGAAGCAATAATTTATAAAGGATCTCAGACATCTTCGAAAGCATTCCGTAAGCCTCTTCCTCTGTTCTCAGTTCATGAAAAACAGAAAGGTCACCACCTGAACAAAAAGCCTGCTCACCTGCTCCTGTAATCGCTAACGCTTTAACATCCTCATCGCCGGCTAGCTCAATTGCCTCCAGCAGGCCATCCATAACGTTATAGCAGATTGCATTTCTCTTCTCAATTTTATTAATGGTAAATTGTAATAATCCATTGGCATCTTTAGTTATTAAATATGGTTTCATGATAAGGCCCCTCACTATTTCTATTATGTATAGATATAATCTTACCAATTAGCGGGCTGATATGAAAGAAAACCCATAAGTTCTAGATAAAGCTTAGGGGAATTTTCGAGGAATTTGTTCTATTTTTGGAGCAAGAATACACACCTGGATAAGAATTTGGTTTGGATCACTTGGGAAATTTAATATATTCCAAAAAAAGGATTATATTTCATAACGATATTAATTCTAAGTTGCCCCCCACACAGCTCCAGAAAATTAAAAAATAGAAAAAAGGCACAGGATGCCTCTGCATCCTGTGCCTTTTTTCTACCAGCAAATTAGTCGTTTGCAACAACCTCTTTACCTTTGTATGTTCCACAAGCTTTGCAAACTCGGTGAGCAAGTTTCATTTCACCGCAGTTTGGGCATGCTACCATACCCGGAACCTGTAACTTAAAATGAGTACGACGTTTTCTTTTAGCAGTTTTAGACGTTCTTCTAAATGGTACAGCCATTCTTCCCACCTCCTTAAAGAGAATTAAGAAAGTTAATGAAGGCCAGTCAATTCTGGTACTTCATGCTCTTTTTTAGGTTGACTCATTCCGATGAGTCGTTTTGATCAAAAAACTTCGCAAGTCCTGCAAGCCGGGGATCCACATTTTTCTCTTGGTCCTGTTCTTGAACCACTTCCCAGTCCTTGCCAGACTGTGGAGCGCCCTCTTGACTTGTATCATCCTCACAATAAACTTGCATAGGAACCTCAAGCAAAAGAATCTCCCGGAAAACGGGATCCAGATCAATTACATCATCTTTTACCTGATGAACCTCCTCGTCAGCTTCACCATACTCATAGCCGTTGAAAAGGAAAGTTTCCGTGGTGTCAACATTAATTGGATAATGTACGTCAATTAATGTACGGGAACAAGGAAGGATTAAATAACCCTTAATATTTAAATGGAAAGTAACCTTCGATGCGCTAATATCTGCTCTTCCAGTTATATGCATCGGAGAAACTTCCCTAATCGTCGGGTCGATCTCTTTCAGTCCGTCCAATTTAATTGATTCATCAATCAAAAAGTCCTTGTTTCGGTATTTCTGTAATTGAATTAATGTCCATTTCAAAAGTATCACCCCAAGGCAACAAAGGTAATTATAGCTTTCACATAATCATTTGTCAATGTTTTTTCTTTACACTATAATGTAGTCAATATCATAGAACTTTAAACTTATACGCTTTTGGATACAATGTCAAATAAAAGTTATTTATTGAGGAGAATCACATGAAAGCAGTTGGTGTAATAGTAGAATACAATCCTTTCCACAATGGTCATGCCTATCATTTGCAGTCAGCTAAAGAGCAGTCCGGAGCAGATTTGCTCATCGCTGTAATGAGCGGTAACTTCCTGCAGCGTGGTGAACCAGCACTTGTCTCCAAATGGAGCCGAACGAAAATGGCCCTTATGGCCGGAGCCGATATTGTCTTTGAACTTCCTTACAAGTTTGCAACCCAAAAGGCTGAAACCTTTGCCAATGGCGCGATATCCATTTTAACAGCTGTGGGTTGTTCCTCCGTATGCTTTGGCAGTGAATCTGGCAGCATTGACAGCTTTATAAAAACTGCTGAGTATCTGCAAAAGCATGATGATACTTATCAGGAAAGCATCAAAAGGAACATTTCTAAAGGTTTTAGTTATCCAAAGGCAGTATCACTCGCATACCAGAGCCTCGTACCTGGCGATGACCTAATTGACCTGTCAAAGCCCAATAATATACTTGGTTTTCAATATGTTCAAGCTATCCTTCGGCAAAACAGCCCCATGAAGGCATTTACTGTATCAAGAAAAAATGCCGATTATCATGATGAGCACTTTTCATCTGCATCGATTGCAAGTGCAACCAGCTTACGAAAAGCAATATTTTCTAAAAATGAGGAAATCCAGGCCCTTACACAGTATGTTCCCCCTACAACCTATGAAATACTCAAGGACTATCAGAAAGAATATCAAGCTATGCATCACTGGGAAATGTACTGGCCGTTTTTAAAATTCCGGCTTCTCCAGAGCGATCCTTCTGATCTGAAGTTAATTTACGAAGTTGAAGAAGGGCTTGAACACCGGCTGCATGGTGCGGCACAGCATGCTGACTCTTTTCAAGAATTTATGCAGCAGATAAAAACAAAACGCTATACATGGACTAGACTTCAGAGAATTTGCGTGCACATTTTAACAAATGCCTCTAAAAAAGAAATGCTTCAGAACAATCAAACAGCAGAGTATCTACGATTATTAGGAATGTCAGAAATAGGCCGTTCTTATCTGAGTGAACAGAAATCCAGTTTAGGGCTGCCGCTAATTGCGAAGCTTTCAGCCTTTAAAAAGGATGCTATTAAGCTTGATATTAAAGCAGCCCGAGTATATGCAATGGGCCTATCAAAAGATGGACAATCGAAAATGCTCAAGGATGAGTTTTCTCAGCCGCCTATTTATATTAGGGAATTCTAATTCTCCAGCAGGCATTTTTAAAAGATGAAACAAAAAAGCAAGCTGATATCCTCAGCTTGCTTCTTCTTTTAGGGATTCAAGATAAGAGACTGCATCATTAAAGTTATTAACCGGTACTACTTTCATATTTGTCTCAATATCCTCTGCTGTTCTAACAGCTGCTTCGTAGTTTGATCCTTCTGCACCATCTTCATTGGGAGCGAAGAAAATGTCGGCACCTGCTTTATCTGCAGCAACAATTTTTTGCTCAATACCGCCAATCCTTCCAATTGTGCCATCGGAAGAAATCGTTCCCGTCCCAGCAATTTCATAACCTTTTGTTAAATCTTCCTCTATAAGCTGATTATAGATTTCCAGCGAAAACATAAAGCCTGCAGATGGCCCGCCTATCTCGTCCGTTTTTAAATTAACTGGAGGTTTGACGATTATTTCTTTATCATCTACGGGAAAGATGCCAACACCGGCTCTTTCAGGCTCTCCTGGAAGCGGTTTTAAAATAAGCTCTGCACTTTTGGATTTGCCATTCCTTTTAAAGGACAATTCAATTTCAGTTCCTGCCTGCTTTCCTCCAACATACTCAATAAATTCCTCAGAGGTGGTCAACTCCTGCCCATCTACTTCTACAATAAGATCACCGGGCTTGAGCTTTTCTTCAGCAGGCATATCAGGCAGAACACTAAACACATAGACGCCATTGTACTCATAGTTAACAGGAATCCCTGCTTTCTTATAGGCTACTTCAATAGCAGATGTCTTCGAGCCAGCCATTAAGTGCATTTGCCTTGCAGTGTATTGTTCGTCGGTTTCCCCCTCTCCCCTGATTTCTTCTAATGTATAAATTTCCTGATATTTGCTGAACTGGGCAATTATATACGAGTAAATATTAGCCCGGCCCATTCGGACCGTTGTCAGCATAAAGCTGCCCTCTTCATCGAATCCATTTTCCACTTCAATTATAGGCTCAAGTTCCTGTGCCATACCTGGCTTCGAAACATAATAGGGCAGGTAATAAAATGAACTTGCTAGCAGCAGAACAGCTGCAAAAACAGTAAAACGGATATACAATTTACGGCCCATTCTCTTGAGGCTCCTTCCAATCTGCAATAACACTTTTGATTTTTTCTATTTGCTTACGGGTTTCTTCTTCACCAATCGTTATTATCTCTTGAATATTTGTGAACGCTCTAGAGCTATACATTTCAACTCGCGGCTGGATCATCACATCTGAAGCTATTTCACGGTGTTCAACAAGTTCCATTTGCATAATATCAATGCTCTGCATGATCACGTCATAGATTGAAGTGATCTCGGCATTTGTTTTCACATGAGCCACATCAACTGCAATAACTATGTCTGCACCCATATCCTTGGCGACAGATACAGGAATCCGATCAATGACGCCTCCATCAACAAGAAGCCTTCCATTAAGTTTCTCCGGGACAAAAATACCTGGTATAGCAATGCTTGCCCTTACTGCTTCAGCAATAGGCCCCGCTGTAAAAACAACCTTTTCTCCGGAAACAAGGTCAGTAGCCACAACCCCTACTGGAATATCTAGATCTTCAATGTTCTTACCATGAGTAAAAACCCTTATAAACTCTTTGACACGTTTACCCGAGATAAAACCCATCTTAGGAACCGTAAAATCCAGATAATATTTTCGTTTAAAATATTTAGAGAGCTTATAAAGCCTTTCAACATCCAAACCGGCCCCATAAAAACATCCTACAAGGGCTCCCATGCTGCTCCCTGCTATTAAATCAATGGGTATTCCTTCTTCGGCCAGTACCTTTATCGCCCCCAGGTGCGCGAACCCTCTCGCCCCTCCCGATCCAAGGGCTAATCCTACTTTCGGACGACGCAAAGTTGTTTCCTCCTTAGAGTACGTTTTTTATCGAGTGCTGTTTTTAATCTTATGGTCTAATTTGAAGTTCTATGAGTATATTGATTTATAGATGAGGACAAGTCAGCTACGGAAACTGGAAATTGGTTCTTTTATTTTAGCATTGTTTATTTAAGTTTTACAGCTGTACACCCGCGGGGGGAGGATCTTAAGGTGTTACGTTCAAAATTAAAAACTATTGTCCTTGCTGTCTCTGTCACAGCAATGGCACTATCGCTTATATCATTCCCTCAGGAATCTTTTGATGCTTCAATCAGAGGCCTGGATATGTGGTGGGAAATCGTTTTCCCTTCCCTTCTGCCCTTCTTTATAGTATCCGAAATGCTAATAGGCTTCGGCGTAGTAAAGTTTATCGGCGTCCTTCTGGAACCCTTAATGAGACCCTTGTTCAGAGTCCCAGGTGTAGGAGGATTTGTATGGGCTATGGGCATGGCCTCTGGATATCCTGCTGGAGCCAAGCTGACGGCAAGGCTAAGACAAGAAAAACAGCTGACCCGGTTGGAAGCGGAACGGCTTGTTTCGTTTACAAACTGTTCAAACCCTTTATTTATATTCGGTGCAGTTTCAGTAGGCTTCTTTTACAATGCCCAGCTGGGAGTCATTCTCGCACTTGCACATTATCTAGGAAATATGTCAGTGGGCCTTTTCATGAGATTTTACGGGTCTGAACAGGAAACGACTAGAGAAGAGAGAGAACGGCGTCTTTCCATCAGGGATGCCCTCGCTCAACTTCACCGCACAAGAATTAAGGACAATCGGCCAATCGGGAAGCTTCTTGGTGATGCGGTCATGTCATCAATCCAGACTTTGCTAATGATAGGCGGATTTATCATCCTATTTTCAGTTATTAATAAACTGCTCTTTCATGTGCATATTACATCCATTCTGGCTGACTTTTTGGAAATATTGTTAAGCATGCTTGGAATGCCTGAAATGCTAAGCCTGCCTTTTATTTCGGGAATGTTTGAAATTACCCTTGGCAGCCAGATGACCAGTCAGGTGAAAGAAGCTACTCTGATGCATCAGGCAATAATCACAAGCTTTATTTTGGCTTTCAGCGGGTTTAGCGTACAAGCTCAGGTTGCAAGTATCCTCGCACAGACTGATATTAGGTTTAAACCATTCTTTTTTGCAAGAATTTTGCATGGGTTTCTCGCCAGCCTGTTTACACTTCTATTATGGCATCCTGTCTACGAACGTTTTTTGAGTTCAGAAAAATCATCTGGCAGCATCCCGGTTCTCAGCCGCCTGACAGAAGAAGGAATAAATATGGCCATAATTTATAACAAGATGGTCCAGGCAGGACCTGCAATCACTATAATCAGCCTTACTATTTATACAATAATATTTGCTAAACGGACGGTTTTTACTAGGTAGGAAATATAAAAACGAGCAGGAATGCATCCTGCTCGTTTTATTATTTGAACTTGCTAGTTAAAGCCTTTTCTACTTCCGGCGGGACTAACTCTGTAATGTTTCCATTATATTTAGCTACTTCTTTTACAATACTGGAACTCAAAAACGAATACTGGTTATTTGTCATCATAAAAAAGGTTTCGATATCGTCATCGAGGACTCTGTTCATAGACGTAATTTGCATTTCATATTCAAAGTCGGAAACCGCTCTCAAACCTCGAAGAATCGTGTTTGCCTGAACACTTTTCGCATAATCGACAAGCAGCCCCTGAAAGGTATCGACTTTTACATTAGGTATATCAACTGTCACTTTTTTAATTAACTCAATGCGCTCATCAACAGAAAAAAGCGGATTTTTGGACGAATTATTTAATACCACTACATAAACCTCGTTAAATACTTTTGCTCCTCTGGTAATGATGTCTAAATGACCATATGTAATCGGATCAAAACTGCCTGGACAAACTGCAATGCTAGTCATATTACTCAGCCCCCTCTGACTCCTCAGAAAATATCGTAACCCCGATGATACCGTACTTCTCATGCTTTGTCTGTTTAAGCCTTCCAATGAAGTCAGGCAGTTTAATTTCCGAAGCATGTTCACATAAAACAATTCCTTTTGGTTCTAATAATTGCTCTTGATTAATGGTTTCCAATAGTTTAATCAGCTGTTGCTGTTTATAAGGAGGATCTAAAAAAATGTAATTAAATTTGAGCTCTCGCTTCTGAATTGCTTTTAGGGCACGGCCAGCGTCGTTACGGTAGACTTCAGCCCTGTTGCCAAGTTCGAGGGATTGGATATTTTCATTAATGACTTGAATTGCCTTTCCATCTCGATCAACAAAGATACCCTTCTCAACACCTCGGCTTAAAGCCTCAATTCCAAGTCCGCCACTTCCTGCAAACAAATCAAGGATAATGCCCCCTGAAAAATAAGGACCAATTATATTAAAAATTGCTTCCTTTACTTTATCAGTCGTTGGCCTGGTTGAAGTTCCCGGCACCGCCTTTAAAAAACGCCCCTTATATTCACCTGATACCACTCTCATAAGGCATACATCACTACCAATCAACAAGAATTTCTTTTTCCTTATCCTACCACAATTTAAAACACCAGAAAAGCGTCAGTTCCTGTCGCCTCATATCTTAGCAATGTATAAGATATGATGACCAGGTAATTGTGTTTTATTATTAGTCAGCGAGCTAGTTTCTGTCAAACTGCTAAGCCAAAAATGGACTCTTTTAAAAAGATTAAAAAAAGGTGTATATCCCCTTTGGTTGTGGAGATACTGAAATCAACAGCATCTATTCGAGGATGTTGTTGCCAACCGCGGAGAAGACTTACGTTTCCCCATAAGTTCTTCCTCCGGTTTCTCCTCTCCCTTTGCCTTCTTTCCTTTATGAGGATATAGAAGGACCCTGCAGAATTTTCTGCAGGGTTTTTGTTTTTTATTCATGTATTACGATCTCTTTCTCTTCAGTTGTTATAAAAAGGTGAAAAATTGAATTTAGCGCATGAGTTTCCATATACACTAAGCCATTTACTTCTATAAACGGACTCTTAAAAAATCCAAACTTCTCATTGTTTAGGTGAAATATATTCTTATCTAAGTAGAAAAGGTATTCTTTCCCTTTGCTGCCTATGCTTATCTCTCTTTCTTCGGGAAATTCCGTCACTTTATATCCAATGTTCTGCAATACTGTTTTTAGCGGAAAAAGCAGCTTGTCCTTATAAATAATAATTTCAATATCCGCCTTGTTTCCATTAATCACAATGTCCCTTTGGTCTATGAAAAAAAGAGGAACAAACTCTTGTTGTTGGCTATTCATATTAAGAAAACGAGTTTCCTTCCCCAGAACAGCACTTAGAATCTCATCCGCTTTTCTAAACGTAAGCTTCTCCGTTTCCTGAAGAATTAATTTCTTTAATTCTTCAAATTGAGAAGGTGTAATAGCCCGCTGGATTTCTTCCACCATTTTTTGACCCTTTTTAGAATCACTCTCTTTATCCAAAATTAGCGATTCCATAACATCCTGCCATAGTAACCTCTCATCCTCTTGTCCCGTAAACCTTCCAGAAATAAATGTTTGAACCAATTTGTTATTTAATTCCTCAGTTTTTGTATTTACCCCTGTGACAATCATTCCTCCACCCACTGTTTCAAAACCGGATTCCGTAAAAACGATTGTCCATTTACCTGCAACAGTAGTCGGATCATAGGAGGCTGCTTTCTCTTCGTATAATTTGGGCGCAAATATGCTAATACCCTGCTTCACACTTATATTTATGATAGGGGCACTCTGCCAATACAGAGCAGGATCTTCGTTATTACCTTCAAAGACGTAATAATTAATTAGCTCTTCTTCTTTGAAACCTTTTACTGGAATTCCCGCAGCCCATGTTCCATTTCCTTTATCATAATCAATCATTTCAAGGGTTGTTTTACTATCAGACAAACCAGGAAAACTTACTGACCATTGTGGAAGAAAAAGAGAGTTAGAATCTTTATTAATTAAAATGGTATAGGTAAGATTGAATGTTCCGGTATCCGTCAAAAACGTATCTGGATTGAGTCCGTTTACTTTGCAGGGGTTCGCTTCTCCAGTATTGCAAGTAAAGTCGGAAAGTGACTTTGGGACTAAAAGTTTATATTCTTTCATTTTTGATAAGCCTTGAATTTCCTGAGTAATCTTAAGTTTATTTGAATAGGCATTTATAGTAATCGCTTGCTCTGCCTGATCTGGAAAACTGCTGGAGCCCTCACTTTGCTGAGTAAATCCTTGCCATTGGTAAATAAGAATTAAACCAAATATAGAGAGCAGGACAGGAAAGATAAAAAACAACATTTTTCTCATTGAAATCCCCTTTTGTGTTCCTGTTTCTACAATATCAGATCTAAAGGTAATCGTCAGCCTGCTTTTCTAAAATTCTTTTTTAAGAAGTTTTGATGCCTGTTATTGATTAATATATTGCCAAAATCAACGATCAGTTTAATACAGCCATTTGTAAAAACAGGTATGCTAAATAAAAGATTAGTATCCGCAAAGACAATATTGAAAACACCATTAGAATGTATTTGTTTTTTTAAGGTAATAAATGCTACAGTATGATATGGAGATGCAGAAGGAGGACTTTTTATGATACAGCGCTTTATAGAACTTGGTGAAGGTTACTCTGACCTTTATGAACTAATAGAAATTGCCAAAGCAAGCCGTGAGCGTTTATCTCGGATGATGGCCCTGCACACAACCTCGAAGGGTAAACAGGTAACCTCTTTGGTTGTCATATTAACCCCAACCAGTCCAGGGAAATTCCAGCCCCTTTACATATGCAGAGAAGGCGTTCCCAATCCCATTTCCACCCCTAATAAACGGTTCGACCTTTTTGTTCAAACCGCAGCCGAACTCAATAAAAGTATAATTGAACTGGATGTAAAACCCTCAGACATGTTTGCAGAGAAGGAACTTTACTATCAGCATTTGATCGGCATTCTTAGGATGAACCATTTTATACCACCGCTTCAATAATGGGCATGAACACAAGCGAAAGTGAATGAGGCGGGCAGATACATCTGTTGGCGCTGGAGCTGAAGATTGTTTAGGAATCCAATTATTGTTTTCCTAATAAAAATAAAAGGTGAGGGAAATCCCTCACCTTTTTATATACCCATTTTATAGTCATACTCTTTAGCCTTGTCGGGCTTTTTGCCTTCATACTCCATTTTTAGAAATGGTTTATAGGAAGGCTCAACCTTTTTGACAAAGGAGTATGAACTAATCTTATCTATTAGCGTGTCCACTTCATCCTGGTTACAGTAAAGCACCACATACTTAAGGCGCCTTGATACGTAGTGAACATTTCCAAACCGGCGCAGCATTTTTGCCTGCTTTAAAGAGTACAGCCAAATGATTATACCCTGGCGTTGTCCTATCATGGTTTTTTCCCCTTCAACGAATGGCTTTTCACTAGTCTAGCATAATAAAACCTAATTTTTCAATCTACTTACCGCTTTTTATTTGAACAAAAGCCAAATCTTACATAAAATGATGCTAAAAGAAAATGTGGTGATACTAATGGTTTTAGAGGACATCTGGGACCTGTTCATCATTTCATTAAGGTCTGATCCTTCGCTAAAAAATGCTTCCTATAAGAAATCGGCTGGAATTCCTTTTTTGTATATAGACCGATTTGAGGACGTCTCCATAACCGAAGTTGAGCAGCTAATAAAAAAGAGAGCTGCAGGTGTCATGAAAGGCAAACAGCTTCATTGCGAGACTATTTATGTAAGAGAAGAATCCTCACTGTTAGTCTACCGTCACCGCTTCTTTGTCCCTCAGCGGAAAATGTTTTGTTGTGGTAACCTTTGCGCCGATTGTATCCGCCTAACACCTTAAATTATCTAAATGAAGTACAGAAGGCGAATAGTTTTGCTGTACGATTCTCACCCAAATTCTGTCTTTTTCCCACACATAAAATAAACAGTCGCCCTTTTATAAAAAACTGACAATTTTTTGTAAACTCATATCACCATTTTACCACAAACGAACAGGCATTTGGGTAGGAGGATATTAAGGTGGGGGTTGGACTCCACTTTATTTTTTGAATATTCAGCGTCTAGGAATTAACGCGAAACTCAAGGGAATTAATCTGAATCCCCCCTGAATTATTGTAAAATTCAAAGGAAATATCTCTAAACTCCCCTGAATTACCTTGCACACAAAGAATTAGTCCCCACTTGCAGCCTTGCGACGCGGCTTTAGCCATGGTAGCAGGACTCCAGGGATGATTCTTTTTATAGTACGCTAAACAATAAAAAAAAGCATGGAATAATCCATGCCTTTTTTCTATGCTAAGCCGAACATCCGCAGCCTCCGCCAGTTCCACAGCTTCCGCCACAGCTTGAGCCCGTATCAAAGAACGGGTTGCCTGTAGGAACCTTAATATGCTCCGATACAGACCGGCCAATGACCATGCTCACTTCGTCAAGGATACTTTGCAGTTCGTTTTCTGCCTTTTTAAATTCGGCTACGTTAGGATCCATATCCAGTTCCCTCTTAAGTGTGCGTACTTCCATCATTACCACCTTGTAATCAGGATGGTATCTGCCAAAACGCTGTACCTCTTCGTACCTTTCTTTCATAACAGTAAAAGAGTAGATCTTTTGCTGTGACTCCTTGCTGTTCTTCAGCTTATATAAACGATCCCGGTACTGTTCAGCTTCTTCCGATTGGAGAATCATTTGCACCAGGTATTCTGCTTCTTCAATTAACGCTAATCTTTCTAATGTAGCAAGCAATTGCGCCCACCTCCGATTCATATTCTATCATGAATCCTCTGTAAAGCGAAGAGTTTCCGATTTTTAGGATTAAAAAACCCTAGGCAGCTCAATCCAACTGACAGCTTTTACTATTCAATTATTTCTATCTCTTTCTCAATCTCTGTCTCCGGTTCTGGCAAATCTCGATGGCAGCCAGTCAGTGTTACAACGATTACCAATAGGGGCAGCATCCATTTTTTCATGATTATCCCTCCAATAAACCTATTTTTTGCAGGGAATTTGTTTTTAAACCAAGATTTATAACTTTCCATTTTCTAAACGAAAATAAAAGCCTTCTCCTGATGAGAAAGCTTTTATCATGAGTTTTTATTGTTGGCAAACATGTGCATCATCATCGAAGCCATTTGAATACCGTTTGAAAATTTTTGTACTCTGTGCGGAATCGTTTTTTCATAGTAGTGGAGCGACATGACTTCCAAAGACTGCAGTTCATGAGGGTTTCTGCTCAGCTTACGGTACCACTGAGGCTGAGCACGCACAAAATCTCTCAGATCCTTTCGCTGCTTTAAATAATCCATCACATCTTTTCTCATTGCCTGGACTCCTTTTACTAATCTTTTCTAAACTGAAAGGGATGTGGCGGTGAAGTGTTTCCACTGCTCTGTTTTTGCTGCTGGCTTCCCTGAAACTGTGATAACACGCCCTGAACAGCACCTAAAGCTTGGTTTATATTCTGGATTTGTCCTTGAACTTGATTAGGATCCATATTTTGAACTGCCTTCATTACTTTAGATATCCAATCAGGCTTCTTTTCATCATCCTTACTTTTTCCTGCAGAGGAACCCTCTCCCGCCGATTTCCAACGTGGATCGTCTTCCCCTAGCAAGTACCAATCCTCAAATAATTCCTGCCATGTTACTTTTCCCGCTCTGACTTCACGGACAAGCTCCGGCTTATTTTTCACAAATTCTTTAAACTGCTGAACAGAAGGATGAAGATTGTTTTTTGCCATTTTACTCACCTCAACTGATTACAATTAGCCTATAATACCATATGAAATAGCCTAAAAAATGTGAATCATCTAAACTATTTGTCCACTACAAATGGTAAACTAAAAATACCTAATAACAGAAAGAGGTTAAATTATGTCAGAACAGATAAATAAACTATTTGAAGAATGTATAGGCCATGCTGATGATCAAGACTTAGAAGTGCTAAACGGACTTCTTCAAGGAATTCGTGATAAGCAGAAGAAAAGAAATAGCTCCTATATTGGCCGAGTTCTCCATATGGAACGGGCTGCAACAAAAGATTCATATGAAATAACTATTCCCGTTACACCGCTAGTAAAAAACTCGCTAGGAATTGTTCATGGAGGCATCACTGCAACCGTAATCGACTCAGCAATGGGCAGCCTTGCGATGGAAGTTCTTCCTGAAGGACAGGGCGCAGTTACAACTCAGCTTAATATCCATTATATTGGACCTGGAATCGGAGACTCCCTTACTTGTAAGGCCCAGCTTGTTCATAAAGGATCTAAAACGATTGTCTTGGAGGCTCAAGTATACAGGCCGGACGGTAAGAAAGTTGCTCATGCAACTGGCAGTTTTTTTATAATTGGAAATTAATTAATCGAAGGCGGATATTCATATGGTAACAGCTATTCTAATTCCGGTCATTTGCATTTATTTTTATTGGGTTACGCGAAAAGAAATGCAGGTTAACTATAAGAAGTGGCTGGAGCTTGAATCAATTCCAGAAGAGGCTATCGTTTCAGGTAAAGTAATCGAAATAAGTGAAACAAAAGAGCGTTTTTACTATCACCGTTGTAATCATGTTTTACTTCTCAAAGTTCAAGATGGGTATAAGATTTATAATGTACAGAAACTAACCCCCCTCACGTCTCATGCTCAATTTCCTGATGTTAGTGTTGGGGAGATGGTTCATCTTTATGGGAACTGGAAGGAAGATCGTTTTCGAATAAATCGTATTGTTAAGAACCCAAAGGCGGATACATAGCAATTAAATAATTCCATAATAAAAAGGAGCCATTTTGTCCAGCCAAAAGCCTATTTCCCCATTTTCACAAGCTAGTTCCTCCAGACGGCATAATGGGCGATCTGAAGGACCTGTCAAGCTTGTTGGAAGGCCTTTTGGCTACAAACATTTCTGTGCTCCTTTTACGCTTATACGATTACATTAAGTAATGAATATAACAACTGTAATTATTCTTCCCAGTGTTCAATAAAGTTTTGTGTATAATGCTTGCGATACACCCCTACTCCAATATGAGTGAAAGCACTGTTTAAAAGTGCATCCCGGTGCCCTTTGCTATTAAGCCATCCCTCTACCACCGCAGGACCATCTGTATAGTTAGCAGCAATATTTTCCCCTGCCACCCTGTAAAATACATTTGCTGTTTTTAATCGGTCTGCTAGTGTTCCAAAGGTTTCAGATGTATGCGAAAAGTACTCCAAGTCATACATCTCTTTGCTATGTCCGTATGCTGCTTCTGATGTTTTTTCATCCCAACTGAGTTTATTTAAACCGTGGCGGATTCTCATGACATTAGTGATATCAAATATTTGCAGCTCCGCACCCTTTTCAATAAGTTGCCACTGTTCCTCACTTAATTCCGGTGAGTCTAATAATTCCCCACGGTAAACCAATTCATAAGGTCTCTGTTTGATTAATGTCTTAGCATCGACGAACCTGGCACTTGATAATTTACCTGTAAACTTATCTATATAAAGCTGTGCAAAAAAATCACCGATCGGGACAAGCGGGCGTGTATTCATGTCGCCCTCTGATAATTCAAACTTATAGGCACTGCTCTCATGATCAAGGCTAACTTCTGCCTGTATCATATTTTGGGCAAAAAGTTCGTTAACAGGCTGGCCAATTTTAAAAGGAGGAATAAGAGTATCAGGGCCAATTACATATATGGAAACCACTCTGTTATCTAAAATGCCTACCTGGAAATATTCGTTTAAATTATTATTATAAATCCACCATTCATACCCATATGCAGATGAATCAATTCTTGCAGGATCACCGTATTCTGTTTTTAGAGTATCCGACTTAGCGCCCAACAGGGTTAACAACCCTTTCTCTGGTAACTCGATATCTTTCTGATTTTCTTCTGATGCAGAAAGATCCTGGTCAACCTTCGGAACTGGTTCTTCATGGTTGATCAACTGATCTTCTTTTTCATTATTTGCTCCCATGTAGAGCCCAATGACCAAAATTAAACAAGCAAACAACAAAATTCTCACGAGAGTGCGCAGAGGTTAACCCCCTTTCTATCATCTTCTTCTACTGCTATCATTATATGACTAGCTATAAGAATTAGTATAGCATTCTTGCACTTCTTTTTTAATAGAAGTGTTTGCCCTGTATCCTATTCTGGGCAATAATCAACTGAATTCTTTTCAAAAAGCAGGAGCACCTGAATGCTGGATCTAGTTTTAATGATGCAAAAATAAAAAAATGGGCCATAAGGCAAAAAAAATACCCCTAGGCCCAGCTTAGATTACTGCAATTCATTACTCGGATAAGATATGTCGGTTAAGGCATGCTGCGCTTGCTCATCAGTAAGCTCACGTACAGCAAAATCGCCCAGCGCAACAATTCCAACCAAGTTGTCGCCCTCAACGATAGGAAGCCTTCGAATTTGATGCTCAGCCATCATTTTCGCGGCTTCCTGTGTACTCATATCAGGTGTAGCGGTTATAAGCTTGGTGCTCATGATTGCCTCAACCTTTGAGGACGGCGGGTGTTTTTCTGCAACACCCCGGATTACGATATCTCTATCGGTAATCATCCCAGCAAGCCTGTCACCATCCATGATTGGAATGGCTCCCACATTTAATTCCTTCATCTTAATGGCTACTTCATATACATTATCTAGCATTGAACAAACTTCTACGTCATCTGTCATAATATCACGTATTTTTTCCACCTATTTCTTCCTCCTTCATTTTAACAATAAAAATAGTCCAATAATGACCATGGGTGCCTCCATCTGTATAACCCGCTCCCATATGGGTAGCTTGCTCTGACAAGAGGACCCCCCGCTGAAGCGATGAGTTCATCCACGCATATAAAATATGCTCAGCTGATTCTGGCCCAACCCCGATATTTTCATAAACAGTTAAAAAAGGGATTTCAAGTTTTTTTAACATAACTCTAGGATTTCCATAAGTGGGGGATTTATGTGCAAAATAGCTTTGATTTTTCATGTCTTCTGACTTTCTTGCAGCAGCTTCATTTAGTTTTTCATGAATTTTTAATGGCATTAATCCAGCCTTAATTCTTAATTCATTTGTTCTATTTAATAAATTGACAGCTCTTACAGAATGGCTGGCAGGAAATTCTGTTAATTTAATCTTTTGTCCTGGAAATATTAAATTCGGGTTAGATATTTGAGGATTTTGTTTAATAATTTCCTGGAGGGTACTCGTATTCCCTTTTGATATTTCCCAAAGAGTATCCCCTCTTCCTACTAAATACTCTTCGGCTAAAACATTTGCTGATAGAGTAAACAGCCAAAAAGCTCCTAACATAAGTAAAATCAAAAAGCCGTGTTTCATATTAAAACTCCCTTATTTGTAAATTCATTAATTATTGTTTCCATTTCATTAATTTTAAACTTACATTAACTTTCTTTTATATTCGTTGCATCTTTTGAACTTTTTTACTATTATTAAATCTGAGATGTTACTATAAGTAAAAGACTAAAGACTTGTCGGAACTGTTTCTAGGAGGGATAAGAATGAAATTTGAAAACACTGGTATAGAACAGCTTAAAGCCGACCTCAATCGTTTGGATGATGTCATGCTTGACCATGGTTTAGTACGGGAAGGCCAATGGGATTATGAGCGCGTTACATACGACCGTAAGTTTGAGCAAAAAGAAGGAACGTTCTACTTGCGTATCCTTGGACATGCAGTAGAAGGGGATGTAGGTGCCCACAAGGCTGTTATTCAACTAATGGACCCTTTGCTTGGAAAACACTATTACCCGCATGGTGTTGAATATGGTGAAGGCGAAAAATTCCCAAGTTCACTTGTAAAAACCTGTGAAAAGATTCTTGCTGATGTAAAAGAAAAAGTGGAAAGCTTTGCATTATAATTAAGAGGAAGGCGCATGGAGACATGCGTCTCTTTTTTATTTTTGGGTGATTGCACCAAGGAAGAAACTGATGCCAGACTGATCAAAATGACATTAGATTTGATGAAAACTGTCCCTTTTATTCATTTAACATGTGGGTAATGCGAATATTTACATTATTAATGATCAACCCTGTTAGGTGTAAAATTTCTTCACAAATCCTCTGCTGAAGACATTTGGCACTTTCAATAAGGTTTCCAGCTTCACATCTTGCTTCAACACTGATATAGACCAGGATATCATCCTCTGTTACCTTAATCTCAATGCTTTTATGACTTCTAGTTACTGAAAGACTATTTCCTTTAAAATTTGAAAGGACAAAACCATTACTATCCATAACGTTTGCCTGTATAATAACTAGTATAACCATGCAAACCTCATTAATGGACAAGAATTCCCATTGTTTCACTCAAATCACCCTTCCTGTATTGGCCTTCCTTCCATACAGTCATTAAGAACTATAGCATTGTAGGATATCAGTACTTATAAAGTTCCAAATCTGATTATGAAGAAGTTAGAAAGGTTTTTATTGTTTATTACATTAAATGCGTACTATAATTTAATTGTTAAATGATTTTGGATGTTCCCGGCTCTTGTAGAGTTAGAAAGGAGTACAACTTTGTTCGGTTTCTTCACTAAGCGATTAATATTGACCACACTTGGAATCATAGTAGCTGCCCTGGTGCTTTACATCATACTTCCTGTATCGGTACCATTGATAGCAGCCATTATTACTGCTCTCCTGCTTGACCCCTTGGTCAAACTTATTCAGGCAAGAGCCAAAATTGCAAGAAGGGTTTCAGTGTTGATTGTTTTTATTCTATTTTTATTATTCGTAGGATTATCAGGCTATTTCATCATAACTAAGGTTGTTACGGAAGCCATTAACATCGTTGAAAATGCTCCGACTTATATCAACGAAATTACGAAAGAGTGGGAAAATGTAGAGGAAAGATTCGTTGAAGCTGCTAAAGATCTTCCAGAGGATCTAGTCCACGAAATTAGCGGACAAGTAGAGGAATTTTTAAATAATAGTAAAAACGATTTAATTGCCTATATCAATATCGATAATGTAAAAGCATTGCTTACAAATATTCCAAATTATTTAGTCAGCTTTTTAGTTTATATTATTGCACTATTTCTTTTCCTTCTCGAGTTACCGCGGCTTCGGATAGGAATGTATAAACATTTAACAGAAAAAACTGCTGATAAAGTGAAATTTATGACTTCGCGGCTTTCTTATGTCGTACTTGGGTTTATGAAAGCTCAGTTCTTAGTAAGCTTGATTATTTTTGCCGTTTCTCTAATCGGACTCTGGTTTATAGTTCCTGAAATAGCGCTCGTAATGTCACTTATCATCTGGATTATAGACTTCATTCCCATTATCGGGTCTATTGTTATTCTTGGTCCTTGGGCCCTGTTTCACTTAATTACGGGAGATGTTGTTCTTGCGACAAAACTCGGTATCTTAGCAGCGATCCTTCTTATTATTAGAAGAACAGTTGAACCAAAAATGATGGGCAGCCATATTGGCCTTTCTCCTCTTGCTACCTTAATAGCAATGTATCTTGGTTTGAAGTTATTAGGAATTTTAGGATTTATTGTTGGTCCTTTAGTGTTAATTGCCTTCAACTCAGCTAAAGAAGCAGGATTAATCAAAATGAATTTCAAAATTTAGGAAATACAAAACAGATTAAAAACTGATCTGCTCAGACTGACTGTAGACATAACCCGAAGAATTTCGAGTTTGTCTACAGTCATTTTTTTAATGTATGACCTTATGAGCAGGCACCGTTAACTTAATCCTGCTGGTGGACGTTTTCCGCAGAAAAATTAAGAACGGATTCTTTGCTGCTTCCCTTAGGCTCCTGTAAAGAGTGTTTTGGAGCGGGAGCAATTCTTTCTCTTTGTAATTCTATAAAAAAAGCACCGAAAGACGTCCTCTCGATACCTCTTGCTGATAATTGAAAAGTCCTAGATAATTATGTAAGACCTAAAAGAAATCGTAAAATAGTGATTTTTGGACAGGAATTTTCTGTTCTAACTCTTCTGCCTCTTGTTTTGGCCCACTTATAAAGCCTAGTTCGTATAATTCTAAGGGACGTTTGTACCCAAGCAGAATTGCGGACAGGGTGTTGATATCCAGGCTTAGACCCTTTTTGGGCGGATGGCTGCACGAGCTCCCAGCTTTTTCCCGAAAGGTTCTTACCTCTCCTTCATTCAATAAATAAGTTGCTGTATTCCAAGGAGCAAATTCATCATTAACATGCAAGAAAACCTTTCCTGTTGTTTGTGCTATCGGATAATCTTTCAAGAAACTTTCAACATCAACAATTCTCCCCATAAAATAAGGATATGAGCTAATATCCTGTTTCGGCTGTGACAGTAAATAATTAAGCTGGTCGTGTGCAGGTAAATAGAATTTTACCTTTTCAACCATGGAATCATGCTGACATATGAAATTCCAGAGATTCTTCTTAGCCTCCTGGTTTAGAGAAACAAATTCATGGACTTCCATTTGCTGGTTTTTTACACTGTATAAAATATACCCCTCAGCCTCTTTGCTGTCGTTAAAATAAACCGCTGCAGTAAGATTGCTATAAACATGGTTAATCCACCAGTACTGGTCCCGTACAAGTGTCCCAGAGAAGGCTTTAGCAAACTTAGTGTACACTTCTTCTATTTCCACCAAATGGCCTTCCTTTTTAAATCTGCTAATGTGGCCATTAGATGCTTTTAGCCTGCGCAGATCATTTTTGCTGACTGTCATATTCTTTATATCCGCGATCATCTCCCAACCGAACTTCCGGTAAAAGGAAATATCAAAAGGATGTAAAAAGGAAACTACTTGTTTTTTTTCTTTCATAACTTTTAGTGACTCGATTAATAGTTCTTTTACATAGCCTTTTCTGCGAAACTCTGGATAGGTTGCCACTCCGGCAATTCCACCCATAAGCCATTCCTTTCCGGCAATAAATACTTTTAACGGAAGAATATGCAGCTTTGCAGCAAGTTCCTGCTCATTTTCATATATCCCTAAAATGTGGTGCTTTGTGAGTTTTTCCAGTCTCCCCTCCACATCTTCAGGCGCAACCTCGTATTGAAAAGCATACTCCGATAATTTTAAGGACTCAAGATAATTCTCTTCTTTTAAGACCCTTATTTCCATAATAATGCTCCCTCGATTCAGATTCTATCATTTAAATTTTCGCTAAAATACGTTAAAATCCTTTTAAAAAAATAAATAAAAAAGAACTGCCTATGCAGTCCTATTTTTATCCTATTAAAATCCAAAAATAGCCTTGAGAACTGAAGTCGTTTCTCCGCCTTTATAAAACACATAAAGCAGAAGAAAAACAGCCACTCCAGTTATTGCTGTAAAAAACCAAATTATACTCGTAACAGGCCCTATCTTTCTATGCAGTTCCAAATTGTTTTTATAACCAGCATACAATGTCGTTATTCCCATTATTGCTCCTAAAGTGGCTAAAGTAATATGAAAGATTAAAAACACTGTATAATAGATTTTTATATCATCTGGTCCGCCAAATGACGTATTCCCTACGAAGATCGTCCGTGAAGCATAAATAATAAAAAATATGATAGCAAATATTGCTGCTAAAGTCATGGTCTTTCTATGCGACTCTAGCTTTCTTTGCTTAATTTGCCACCAGCCTATTGCGACAGTAATTGCACTTAAAACAATAAAGGTTGTACTGATTGTAGGTAATATCGGTAGGGAAGTCATATTCAGTAAATCCTCTCTATCTTATATTATTACAAAATAATTTTAGTGGCTCAGTTGAATTTATCAATAAAATAAGGTCATACAGCAATTTTAGAAAAGGCTCCTCGGCACCCCGATAAGCCTCTGAGTTTAAAGCTTAATCAGCTGATTGAGGTTGAACGTAGGCAGCCAACTCTGCGTCAGATTCTTCCTGCTCCTTTCTAAACCAACTAAAGAAGACCTGAGCCAGTACAATACCGTAGACGATTTCCTGAATGATTTTCATTAGGACTCCGCCTAGCTGCTGATCTTCAAGAAGCGACATCGAGCTAAACATCTCCGGGCCGCTCAGATTAAGTGAAGCAAGGGTTCCTGCAGGTACACAGAGTTTCATTGCCTCTGCCCAGGCGTTGGGATCAGAAAAAGTTGAATACATAGGTGCATCAGCAAAGATGATCAATGCACAAGCTGGCGTCAGAAGGATTCCGTCTGCAAAAATATAGCCCACTTTTTTGAGGCCTGTTAGCGTCTCGTATTCTGGAAGCTGATTAATTAATGGCCACCACATAGCGATTGCCAGAATAAACAGCAACGTGGTATATCCAGCATGAAGCAGCATATCCGTTTTAACGAAGTCAAACACTAAAGGGATATGGTAGAGAGAAAAAACTCCATTAAAAACAATCAAAGCGATTAGCGGCTTTGTTATAAAACGAAATACAGGCTTTATTATTGGTTTTGACAGGACCGCCCTCCAAACCCATTTCGGTATTCCGTTAATAAGCAACGGCGGTATTACCAAGTACAGAATTGCCATTTGGATCATATGAAAATAAAAGGTAATATGACCCATCAGATCAACAGGAGAACCTTTAATAACATAAAGCGAGACAATAGCAATCGTAAAAAGAATTGTTTCCTTCATTGTTCGTGGTTCACTGTCCTTAAACCGACTTCGGTATTTCCCAGTCAATAAAAAGTAGCCAGAAAGCAAAAGGATCAGAGCCATCAGAAAGAAGGGACTCCAAAGGGCACGAAAACCAAATATATCAAGTGACATTGTACTTCACCCCAATTTAAGAACTTTATATTTATTATATCTATCTCACTATTGAACTGCAATGGAATACAATTTCCTATATTTTCACAATATATTCTCAAAATGAAAAAACCGGCTAAAAGCCGATTTTCTCGTTTAAGGTCAGCCTAATTGGCTCTGTTATTTTAATTTCAAGGTGTTTACGCTTTTCTTTGTCCAGCTTTGCCTCCTAGAAACTTTGAAACTTCAACTCCTCCTTCAGAAGCAAAGAACGCTTCTTTGTCGGAGTCTCCAGTTTCTGCGTTTCTGAACAGTCGGCTACGCTTTTCTTTGTCCAGCTTCAGCGACTAGCTCCTCGAGTCGCTTCGGTCCTGCCGATGAAGTCAAAGAACGACTTCACCTTCAGCCCCTCCAGCGCTTGTCGGAGCTGAACAGTTGGCTACGCTTTTCTTTTTACCACCAGATGATGGTTAGGAATGCTAATAGCGTGATTGCTCCAACGAGCACTCCTGAGTACAAGAAAAGAGCTGGTGCTTCATGTCCCTTGTGGCTCATGTGCATAAAATAGTAAAGTTGGAAAATTACCTGTATTACAGCCAAAAGGATAATAAATGGAACTGTAAACCAGCCGGAAAAGCCATCATAACCTACTGCAAAAAAAGCGACTAGTGTTAGAAAGATCATTAACGTGAAGGAAATGATTTGGTAGCGCATTTCCTCTGTGCTTTTTTTGCGGCGATACTCAATGTCGATTCTAGGGTTTTCTGAGTTTGGTTGTTGATTTGCCATCAGTTTATCCCACCATTCCCATTAAATATACTACCGTGAAGATGAATACCCAAACTACGTCGATAAAGTGCCAGTATAAGCTTGCTACATAGAACTTCGGTGCGTTATACAAATTTAATCCCCGTTTGCTGTTGCGGATCATTAAAGTAACAATCCAGAGAAGTCCGAAGGCAACATGGCCTCCATGGAATCCTACCAAAGTATAGAACGCAGTCCCGAAGGCACTACTTGTAAAAGTATGATGATACTCATGAACATAATGATTAAACTCGTAAATTTCAAGACCAAGGAACGCAGCCCCTAACAATACAGTTACACCAAGCCACAATTGCATTTTTTTGAAATTAAAGTTTTTCATATGATGCATAGCATACACACTTGTTAACGAGCTTGTTAAAAGAAGCATGGTTGCTGCAAAAACAAGCGGAAGATCGAATAAGTCTTTGGCTAAAGTATGTTCTGCATTAGGTACCTTATCCTTTAATGCTAGATAGGTGGCAAAGAGAGAAGCAAAAAGCACTGTCTCTCCGCCTAAGAATAACCAGAAACCTAAGAATTTATTTTTCCCTTCAAGGGTTGCTCGTTCAGGCGCAGTCGGCCATGTTTCAGCCGTGAATTTTTCTTCTGCTTGCATTATGCCTTTACCCCCTTGTTATCATCATCATCCATTAAATCTTCTTTATGAATGTGGTATCCATGGTCATCCTTAATAGAACGCATGGCCATTGAACCAAGAGTAATTAATAATCCAATGATCAGGACAGGAATTCCCCATGCAGTCTCAGCACGGTACATTGCACCAAATGCTGCAACAAATAGACCAAGAGAAATTACAAACGGAATGAAGGAATTGTTTGGCATATGGATATCGCCAAGCGGCTCAGCAGGCGTCATTCCCTTCTTACCTTCCATTTTTTCAAGCCAGTAAGCATCAAGACCACGAACAAGCGGAAGCTGCTTAAAGTTATAGAAAGGCGGTGGTGAAGGAAGGGCCCACTCAAGCGTACGTCCATCGCCCCATGGATCATTTCCGACTCTTTCATTTTTAACAGTTGTCATAATAATATTGATTAATAATATGATTGTCGCTACAGCCATAAAGAAAGCTCCGACTGTACTAATCAGGTTTCCTGTTTCAAAGCCTTGGCCAGGAAGGAAGGATACAATACGGCGCTGCATCCCCATTAAGCCAAGGAAATGCTGGATAAAGAATGTTAAGTGGAATCCAATTAGGAATAACCAGAACGTGATTTTCCCTAAAAATTCATTTAGCATTGTTCCAAACATTTTCGGCCAGTAGAAATGCGCTCCTGCAAATAGAGCGAATACTACCCCACCAACAATTACATAGTGGAAGTGAGCTACAACAAAATAAGTATCGTGGTATTGGTAATCAGCTGCTGCAACAGCTAGCATAACCCCGGTAACACCACCAGCAACGAAGGATGGAATAAATGCTACTGCCCAAAGCATTGGTGTTGTAAACTTAATGCTTCCGCCCCACATCGTGAACATCCAGTTAAAGATCTTTATTCCGGTCGGTACGGCAATTGCCATTGTTGCTACAGCAAAGATTGAGTTAGCGATCGGGCCTAATCCAGTTGTGAACATATGGTGAGCCCATACCATGAATCCTAAGAAACCGATTAAAACGGTCGCAAAGACCATAGAAGAATAACCGAATAAGCGTTTTCTAGAGAACGTAGCAAAAATTTCAGAAAAGATACCAAAAGCTGGCAAGATCAAAATGTAAACTTCTGGGTGTCCAAATATCCAGAACATGTGCTCCCAGATAATTGTGTTTCCTCCCATAGTATGATCGAAAAAGTTTCCTCCAAACATACGGTCAAAGATTAATAGGAATAAACCTACTGTAAGGGGCGGGAATGCAAATAAGATTAGTGCTGAAACAACGAAAGTAGACCATGTAAACAGCGGCATTCTCATATAAGTCATACCTGGTGCACGCATATTGATAATCGTTACGAGGAAGTTAATACCCCCGATTAATGTACCTGCCCCGGAAATCTGCAATCCAAGTGCATAAAAATCAACACCATGTCCTTCAGATGCTATCGATAATGATGCATAAGAAGTCCACCCAGCGTCTGGAGCTCCTCCTAAAAACCATGAAAGATTAAGAAACACTCCTCCAAAGAAGAACAACCAGAAGCCTAAAGAGTTAAGGAATGGAAAAGCTACATCCCTTGCTCCAATTTGCAATGGCATAACAGCGTTCATAAACGCAAAAATCAGTGGCATCGCAGCCAGGAAAATCATGGTCGTTCCATGCATAGTTAAGATTTCATTATACAATCCAGCACTGACAAAATCGTTATTTGGCACAGCAAGCTGAATTCTGATAAACATAGCTTCAAGTCCGCCGACGATAAAAAAGAATCCACCGGCAATCAGATATAGGATGGCGATTTTTTTATGGTCTACCGTTGTCAGGTAGTCCCAAATAGTTGCGCCGAATCCCTGCTTTTGAGCATAGGTACTCACAATTTTACCTCCCTTTTAAACAATTCCCCTTGTTATTCCTGAACTTTAAGTCCCATTAGATACTCAGTAAGCGCGTCAAGCTGCTCATCGGATAAATCTCCGTAAGTATTGGTCATTTTGTTGCCAGGCTTATATGTTTCAGGGTCATCTAACCAATTTTTCAATTCTTCTTCATTGTGTTCAAGGATACCTGCGATACGGGACCGCTCACCAAAGTTTGCAAGGTTAGGTGCATTCCGTGCCTGCTCTGGTCTGCCGTCCTGAGGTGTTACTGCGTGACATCCAATACAGCTTTGGTTAAAGATTTCTTCCCCTTGCTGAGCTAATGCAGTTTCAGCCTGTGGCTCCTCAGCAGTTTGCATATCATCTACCCACTGATCAAACTCTGCACGTGAAACGGCCTTGACCTTGAAATCCATCCATGCATGCGATGGTCCGCAAAGCTCTGCACATTTTCCATAGAAAAGATTTCCTGCTTCATTTGCTTTTTGATCATCAAATTCAAGGTAGAATTTGTTAACGTTTTCCGTATTTGTATCCATCTTTCCTCCAGCAGAAGGAACCCAGAATGAATGCTTTACATCTGAAGCAATTAAATTAAAGTAAACTTTCTCATCGGTAGGTACTACTAACTCCTGACCAGTGATAATTTCCTGGTTAGGATATTCAAATTCCCACCAGTACAGATTAGCACGGACATTAACAACCAGTGCATCAGTCTTGCCTTCTTCATTTACCTTGTCCATCGGAGATACATCTGCAAGCTTAAATGTTGCAGCTACAGTTGGAACCGAAAGAACTAACAGTAACAAGATAGGAATGACAGTCCAAAGAATCTCGAGTTTATGACTTCCCTCAACTTGCTTTGGAATTTCATTTTCGTTTTTGCGGCGGAACTTTGTAATAACAATAAGGAATATAACTGTTACAACAAGGATTACCCCAACCATAATTACTGTGCTTAGTACCATCAGGTCAAATTGCGATTGAGCAACCTCACCTGCAGGTCTTAGCGTTGAAACGTATGGTTCGCCACAGCCGGCGAGAACTAACGCCATAAGTGTAAACAATGATAACAAACGCCCTTTTGCAAGCCAATTCATAGCTTAATAAAACCCCTCTTTCGTAAAAAATTCTAAATGTAAAATTTATGGATAAATTCTTTCAAATAAGATAATGGATAAGAAAGAATCACCTGACTTAAATAAGTGTAACGATTACCATAGCGACGAACATAATCGTCAAATACTGTAAAGAATAAATAAACATTAACTTTGCCCATTTTATGTCATCCTTTAATTTTAGGCCATATAGACCTAAGGCAAGCCATCCTACATTCAGCAGAGTAGCAAGGATAAGGAAAGGTGTTCCTAGGGACATCAGTAAGAATGGCAATGGGAGCAATGCAGTTACCCAAAGAATAATAGAGCGCTTTGTTGCTTTAAAACCTTTTACTACAGGCAGCATTGGAATACCAGCTGCCCGGTACTCTTCTACTCTTCTCATAGCGAGTGCGTAGAAATGTGGGGGCTGCCAAATAAACACAATTAAAAACAAGCTCCATGCCATAAGACTGAGATTTCCATCAACAGCTGCCCATCCGATTAGCGGGGGTACAGCACCTGATATACTGCCGACAATTGTATTTGAAACATACCGGCGTTTAGACCAAAGCGTATATAGCACAACATAGCTAAAAACACCAATAACACCGATTAACGCAGCAGTTACTGTTGTTAGTAATAGAAGCACTAGTCCTGATCCGATAAGCAATCCGCTCATTAAGGCAACTTTGCCAGGCTGGATTTTCCCTGTTACAGTCGGCCTATCTTTTGTCCGCTCCATTAAAGGGTCAATATCCCTGTCAATATAATTGTTCAAGCTGCATGAACCGGCAATGATAAGCGATGACCCGATTAACGTAAAAAAGACTATATCCAAGTTATCAAGAAAACGATTCCCAGTAAAATGAAGTGCTAACCATAACCCGGTAAAGGTAGTAATTAAGTTTGAATTAACAATGCCAATCTTTATTAAAGCCAGAAAATCCTTAAGAGCAGTTGTTTCCGTTATTCCAGCCTCAAGGCCCGTCTGACTGTTTTCAATTGCAGCCTCACTAAAAGCCTTTGAATTAGACATCTTTTTTCCTCCTTTATCCAGAAAAGTTCACCTTGAAACGATCAACAATTCTGCTTTAGTCAAGAGACTTTGCGTGTTTTTATGTGACTGGATTTTCCACTGTTCACATCGTGAAAAGGCAGTTAAATACTTGTGTAGAAAAATAACTCTCTTGATGTCTATTAAATCATACTTCTTGGCTTTTTTGTGAATTTTTTTTGAACAATATTTGACTTTTTTGTGTCAAACCATTGCTAAAACAGGGAAGTACTTTGAAAGTCAGTATAATGAAAAAGGACTTGCTGTTTTATTTTCAGTCTTTTTTAGAACAAAACGCTAAATTACCTATCCTTTTTTATGTATTGAACGATAACATTTTTTTCCTTCTAAGTGTTTATGATAAGAGAATTGGCTAAATGATTCCTAAATCTATTTCTATCAGAGTCCTGGCAAGAGTTCAACCTTTTTAACTTGCTTGATATAGAGAATCATTGGTATTGTAAAATACTCATTTATTGTGTACTATCGATTAAGTGATTTCATTATTATGCTAACGTTTAAATACAAACTTAATATAGTGAATCATCTCCATGATTCACACAATCTCTTATATTATACATGTCAAGCGTAATACATGACAACTTTTGAACTTTCTTTTAAAGGGTGGGGAAGCGTATGAAACCATCTCTAAAGTGGTTAGCCGTTTTAACTACATTGGGAATGTTGTTTGTTTTATTAGGTGGAGCTTTGGTAACAAAAACGGAATCTGGTGCCGGTTGCGGCAGTTCCTGGCCATTATGTAACGGCCAGTTTGTCCCAACCGACATTACCCCTGAATTAGTCATTGAACTTGCTCATCGACTTGTCTCAGGCAGTGTTGGCATTCTGGTGCTGATGCTCTCCGTGTGGTCCTGGAAGGCAATTGGCCATATTAGAGAAACAAAGTTTTTGGCTGTATTGTCTTTTTGCTTTCTTCTGCTTCAGGCATTAATCGGTGCTGCTGCAGTTGTATGGGGACAAAATGATTTTGTTCTGGCGATCCACTTTGGAATTTCCCTGATATCGTTTGCTTCAGTATTTTTGCTGACACTTCTAATTTTTGAAGTTGATAAAAAATTCAAGGCAGAAAAACTGATTATTGATAAAAGGATGAGTTTTCACATCATTGGTATAACTATATACAGTTTTATTGTCGTCTATACCGGAGCGCTTGTCCGACATACTGATTCCAGTCTTGTATGCCCTGACTGGCCCTTATGCTATAATGCTGAGCCAACCCTTCCAGTAAATCTTTTTGAATGGGTGCAAATGGGACATAGAGCTGCAGCGGGGCTTATCTTTTTATGGATTGCTTATGCAACTTACCTTGCTGTTAAAAATTATAAACATCAAAAGGTTCTTTATTGGGGCTGGATGGTGTCCTTTATCCTGGTATCGCTTCAGGTAGTATCTGGTGCAATTGTCGTGCTCTCACGTTTGAATCTATATATCGCTCTTGCACACGCCTTCTTTATTTCCTGTCTGTTCGGAATGCTAAGTTACCTTATGCTGTTAAACGTTCGCAGCAGGAAAAACGCAGCCGCCGAGAAGAAAGCTAACATAGAAGAAAGCAGCATACCTTCAACCACTTCAGCCAAGTAAAAACCTAGTAAAAGTCCGGTAAGCGATGTATGGACAGAAACACACCGACTGAGTTCAACAAATGAGTTTCTAGACGACCAAAAGGAATTCAATTCTAACTGAATTGAACTCCTTTTTTATTTGGAATTTTTTAAATCACGTAAGAAAAATCGACCCTCTTTTTCCCTCGATTTAATCACGTAAAAAAGGCATCGGTTACTACCGATGCCTTTTAAGAAACTATTTAAGCTTATTTAATTACCTTCTTTTATTACAGTTTATCTAACTCGATCAGAAGGTCTCCTGTTTGGATCGGTTCTCCATTTGTTACGTGGATTTCCTTCACTGTCCCTGAAAATGGTGCTTGTACTGTCGTTTCCATTTTCATTGCTTCGGTGATCATTAGATGCTCCCCTTGCTTAACCGTTTTTCCTTTTTCAGCCAAAACCTTGATAACTGTGCCAGGCATGCTGGCAGCGATATGATTCGGATTTTGCGGATCTGCCTTCAACTTTACAGCAACAGATGATTTAACACTTTCATCTTTAACAATAACCTCACGAGGCTGACCGTTTAATTCAAAGTACAAGACTCTAGTCCCATCCGATTGAGGCTGGCCAATTTCCAGAAGCTTAACGATGAGCGTCTTTCCTTTTTCAATTTCAACCTCAATGTCTTCACCGAGACGCATCCCATAAAGAAACGTAGCTGTATCAAGGACTGATACATCCCCGAATTGATCGCAGGTTGCTTCGTATTCTTGGAAGACTTTTGGATAGAGTGCGTACGAAATGGTTTCAAAATCTGTAACTGGCCTGCCGAGTTCATTAAATAGCTTTTCTTTAAGCTGTTCAAAGTTTACCGCTTCCAAAAGTTCTCCCGGCCTGACTGTAATAGCCTGGCGTCCTTTAAGGATAACCTGCTGAAGTTTTTCCGGGAAACCTCCGTATGGCTGACCCAGGTAACCTTCAAACAGTTCTACAACACTATCTGGAAAATCAAGGGCGTCTCCTTTAGCAAGAACGGCTTCTTCTGTAAGATCATTTTGAACCATAAACAATGCCATATCCCCGACTACTTTTGAGGAAGGGGTTACTTTAACAATATCCCCAAATAAATGGTTCACGCGTGTGTACATTTCTTTTACTTCATCCCACCTGTCCCCTAAACCAACAGCCTTGGCCTGCTGCTGCAGGTTGCTGTATTGACCGCCAGGCATCTCGTGCTGATACACTTCCGAATGTGGGGAAACCATTCCGCTTTCAAAATCCTGATAGTATTTCCTTGTATCCTCCCAATAGCGGGAAAGCTGCTCTAGTGCCTCCACCTTCACCTTTGGCTGGCGTTCAGATCCTTCCAAGGCATAGTAAAGAGTGCTTGCACTAGGCTGAGATGTTAAGCCGGCCATACTGCTTAAAGCTACATCGACCACATCCACTCCAGCCTCAATTGCTTTTGCATATGTGAAAATCCCATTGCCGCTTGTATCATGTGTATGGAGATGGATTGGGATATTCACTGTTTCTTTCAATTCAGAAACAAGCTGGTAGGCAGCATTTGGTTTTAATAGCCCAGCCATGTCCTTAATTCCTAAAATATGAGCACCCTGCTGCTCCAGTTCTTTTGCCAGATCTTTATAATAACGTAAATCATACTTGGAACGATTAGGATCTGTAATATCCCCTGTGTAACAGATAGCCGCTTCCGCGATCTTACCGTTGCTTCGGACAGCATCGATCGCTACTTCCATTCCCTTTGCCCAGTTAAGGCTGTCAAAGATACGAAAGACATCTATCCCACCCTGAGCAGACTTTTCTACAAACTCGCGGATAACATTATCAGGATAATTTTTATACCCGACAGCATTCGAAGCTCGCAGCAGCATTTGAAATAGAACATTAGGTATTTGCTGTCTTAGTGTAATTAATCGATCCCACGGATCTTCCTTTAAGAACCTATAAGATACATCGAAAGTAGCTCCGCCCCACATTTCAAATGAAAATAGGTCAGGCAGCAGCTTAGCTGAAGGCTCGGCGATATTCTTTAAATCATTGGTCCTCACTCTGGTTGCCAGAAGCGACTGATGAGCATCCCTGAAAGTCGTGTCGGTTAACAACACTTCTTTTTGGTCCTTAATCCACTGCACTAAGCCTTCCGGGCCTTGCTCATCGAGAATCTGTTTTGACCCATTTTTAAAAGAAATAGACTTATCTAGTTTAGGGACTCTTGGCTTTGAAAAGTTCGGCTTCTCTTGTTTACCTATACCAGGGAATCCATTAACGGAAACATTTCCTATGTATGTAAGCATTTTTGTTGCACGGTCTTTTCTTACCGGAAATATGAATAGCTCAGGAGTCGAATCAATAAAGGATGTATCGTATTGACCAGTCCGGAAATTTTCATGCTTTACGACATTCTCCAGAAATGGAATGTTGGTTTTAATCCCCCGGATTCTGAATTCTTGGAGGTTTCTGACCATTTTAGATGCAGCTTGTTCAAAGGTTAGTGCCCATGTGGAAAGTTTAACGAGCAGTGAATCATAATAAGGCGTAATAACCGCTCCTTGAAATGCATTTCCTGCATCAAGACGTACTCCAAATCCGCCTCCGGACCTGTATGTCATTAGCTTTCCTGTATCCGGCATAAAATTATTTAATGGATCTTCAGTAGTTACACGGGATTGAATAGCAAATCCATGCACATAAATATCTTCCTGCTTTGGAATCCCCAGGATACTTCCATGCAGCTCGTGTCCGTCGGCAATTAAAATTTGTGATTGAACGATGTCTACCCCTGTTACCATTTCAGTAATCGTATGCTCAACCTGAACACGAGGATTAACTTCTATAAAATAAAACTCTTCACCCGAAACTAGAAATTCGACGGTTCCGGCATTTTTATATTGGACTTTTTCCATCAGCCTTACAGCAGCATTACAAATTTTATCACGAAGTTCCTCAGTAATAGATACAGATGGCGCTACTTCAACGACTTTTTGATGACGGCGTTGGACAGAGCAGTCTCGTTCATAAAGATGTACGATATTGTGGTGTTCGTCCCCCAAGATCTGTACTTCAATATGCTTTGGGTTTTGTATAAATCTTTCTACGTAAACCTCATCGTTTCCAAAGGCTGCCTTTGCCTCTGATTTTGCTCTGTCAAAGGATTCTTTTACTTCGTCACTGTCTTTAACGATTCTCATGCCGCGGCCGCCTCCGCCGAGCGTTGCTTTAATAATCAGAGGATACCCAAATCGTGAACCAAATTCCTCTACTTCCCTAACATCAGTTACAGGTCCGTCACTTCCAGGGATAACAGGAATATCCGCTAGCTGAGCCTGAGTTCTTGCTCTAACCTTATCTCCAAACATGTTTAAATGGCGAGTCTCTGGTCCTATGAAAATTAAGCCTTCTTCATTACAGCGCTTGGCAAACTCGATGTTTTCCGAAAGAAAACCATAACCTGGATGGATCGCATCAACCCCGCTGCTTTTCGCAATTTCAATTATCCCTTCAATGTCGAGATATGCATCAATTGGCTTTTTTCCTTCACCAACAAGATAGGCTTCATCAGCTTTGTAACGGTGATAGGATACAGAATCCTCTTTAGAGTATATTGCAACAGTTTTTACATTTAATTCAGTACAGGCCCTGAACACCCTAATTGCTATTTCACCTCTGTTAGCCACCAAAACCTTGTTAATTCGTCTAGTCACAACAACACCTCATCTACACTTTATTTATAAGAAACACCAGGAAAATTCCGAGCGTTAACTATCTTACTCTATAAGCAGAAACATTCTGCTTAGTTTTAGGCTCTTCTTGCTGCGCCTTCTCAGATTTATACTTTGCTTCGTAGTTTACAAACATTGAAACATTTACTAGAATACCCATGCTAATAAACAGCTGCAAAAGGGACGAGCCACCATAGCTTACAAAAGGAAGGGGGACACCGGTTAAAGGGATAATCCCACTCGCCCCTCCTAGATTAATGAATGACTGTATACCAATCATACTTGATATCCCTATCGCCAGCAGACTGCCAAAAGGGTCTTTACACCTTAATCCAATGTAAATTCCCTTTAGTACAATGAATGCCAGCGATAATAATACGAAGCCAACTCCAAAGATCCCTAGTTCTTCTGAAATAACAGCTATTATAAAATCAGTATGAGGCTCGGGCAAATACCCAAGCTTCTGGACGCTTTGTCCTAGTCCGAGTCCGGTTAATCCGCCAGATCCAATCGCGTAATACGCATTGGCAAGCTGATATCCTGAAACCTGCTCATCAGCAAATGGGTCACTGTAGCTTGTCAAACGAGAGAGCCTATTTTCGGAGAAGATCTCATCCTTCATAATCAGCGAAACAGGAGCTAAAATAAACAGGCCAATACACGCAAGCTTTAATATGTTCTTCCAATTCATACCTGAGGATAGAATGATAGCAGCAGCAATCATAAAAATAATCGCGGCAGTACCAAAATCCGGCTGAATCGCAACAAGAGAACAAACCAACACAAGGTATACCAATGGCGGTACTACCCCCTTGTTAAACTGGTTTATGTAGGATTGTTTCTTGGCATAGACTGCTCCCAAGTAAATGATTACACATAATTTTACGAATTCAGACGGCTGAATTCTGACTGGCCCAAGATTGAACCAGCTTTGAGCGTTACCAGCAACATGTCCAAAAACAAATAATGCGCCTAGCCCTACTAGCGAAAATAAGACCATTGGCCCTAATATTTTTGTGCTTTTCATTGCTTTATAGGGAAACAGGGCCGCTACAGTGAAAACAAAGACTCCTGCTAATAAAAAGATTTTTTGGCGCTGGTAAAAATGGTCACTCGCATAATCCCATCTTTGCATAGCCGTTACCATACTTGCACTGTATACCATTACCAAACCGAACAAGGCTAACATCAACACTACTATGATTAAAGAGTAATCATACGATTTTAAAATTTTCTTAAGCATTCTACTCTTCCCCATCTTCCCGTTTAGTATCTATTCTGCTAAAATATGAAATTTCCTCTTAAAATTACAGAGTTTAAAAGAGAAATAGAAAAGACACCTAACATATGTAAATACACATCCACTGTTTATCTGTCAATTATTACAAAAAAACTCAAACAATTTACATGAACTGTTTGAGTTTTTATGCGAATTATTTTTTTACTGAAGCTTCATGAAGGGCAGAAAGCTCTTGCTCCAAAGAATCAAGAATTGCTTTTCCTTCTAACTCTTCAATTAAGCCGAGCCGCACTGCAAAATCTATCTCTCTCGATAACCCAAACATTTGCGTGTCCAGAACCTCTTCATAAAGAGGGCATTGCGGCATAGTGAGGTTATCCATCTGCACTTTGATCAGCTTTAAAATTTTATCAGCGTCAGCCTTGAGTATGGCGTGGGCTTTTTCATGATGATTTAATATTGTTTCAGACGCCAACATTGATCCCCCCGTTTCCGAGCAATTACCCGATCCTATCTTTAAATTTTAACGGTATAAAGATAAAAATGCAAGAATATTAGGGATTCATAAATTTACTCTGACTAATTATTTTGTTAAGATGGACCAAACGGATTTTGCAGCGATACATACCAAAGTGTTACTGGAGCTCAGGAGGAATTTATGGAAAATATCGTGGAAATTAAGGGTAATGTAAAATATCCAATTACCTTGGACCCAGGAGTCTGGATCTTTGATGACAGACGTGTGGAATTAACAGAGTACTTTGCAGATGATAATAAAGGCAATGATAATAATTTGGAAGAATATACGAAGGCTATTTCGAAGCATTGGGATCGAGAGATTATGGAAGGCGCTGTTTATCCGCCAACCTTAAAGTCAGAAAAGAAGTATGAGCGGCAAAAAGTGCTGACCGGCAGCTTTGGCATTCCTTTAAAACCTTTCCTTGCTAATGCTGAGCCTCTTGATTCGGCTGATACTCTTGTTCTACACACAGAAGCCGGAGAGATTGAGATCTCTTTGGATGAAGGCAGGGAGTTAATACTCGGATTCTCGCACAAAGGAAAACCGCTAAAAGAGAATGGCCCTGTACATGTTTATTTTGGAGATGGGACAAACCATACAGATCCCATTAAGGACGTAAAGGGAATTAGCATTAAATAACCAGCAAAAAAGAAACGGATTGGTTCCGTTTCTTTAATTTTGTCAAAAAACTCTCGAGGAGCTTTATCGTTAGCTGCCGATAATCTAAACAGACTTCACTTTAATAAATCTGCAGCCAGTTGGGCGAGCGGTGACCTTTCCCCTTTTATAAGTTTTATATGCCCTGCAATAGCCTGGTCTTTAAACTTCTCCACAATATATGTAAGACCATTATTATAGGCATCTAGATAAGGATGATCTATTTGATCTGGATCGCCCATTAAAACAATCTTGCTTCTTTCCCCAACTCTAGTCAGTATCGTTTTTACTTCATGTTTAGTTAAGTTTTGCGCTTCATCAATAATGATAAATTGATCAGGTATGCTCCGTCCTCTTATATAGGTCAGTGCCTCTACCTCGATTGAACCCATACCTGCAAGAATAGCATCGAGTTCTCCAGGTTTCTTTGTATTAAAAAGAAACTCCAAATTATCAAAGATTGGCTGCATCCACGGTCTTAGCTTTTCTTCTTTTTCCCCAGGCAAAAACCCTAGATCCTTTCCGACTGGGACAATCGGGCGAGCGACTAGCAATTTTTTATAATACCCCATATCCTCTGTTTGAAGCAGGCCTGAAGCTAATGCAAGCAACGTCTTTCCAGTTCCTGCTCTGCCAGTTAATGTGATAAGGGGAATATCTTGCCTTAATAGAAGTTCAAGTGCCATAATCTGCTGAACATTTCGTGCACGAATTCCCCATATTTGTCTATTTTCATGATCAAAAATTAGCTTTTTCACCATTTCTCTACTCTTGTCTACCATTCCAAGTGCAGATGTCGAGTTTCCGTTTAGACCTTTAATGATTAAAAACTGATTGGGATAAAACGACTGTCCAGAAATTTCCTTAGTACGTAATTCCCCTTTCTCATAAAAGGAGTCCAACAGCTCCTTCTCTAAAAAGACTTCTGTAAAACCAGCATAAATATCGTCTATCTCTACGACTCTGTCACTTAAAAAGTCTTCAGCTTGCAAACCAATAGCATCCGCCTTCACCCTGACGAGTGCATCCTTGCTTACCAAGATTACCGGTCTGCCATTTTCTCTCGTTTGCTCTTCAAGAGATAAGTTTTTAGCGACAGCTAAAATCCGGTTATCATTTGTTTTTTCTACAAAGATATCTTGCAGCTGCTGAAAAGAACGATGATTTAACTCAATTCTAATGGCTCCCCCATTCTCAAGAGGGATTTTCTCGTGCAGTTTTCCTGTTTCTCTCAGTCCATCAATTAGTCTGGATACTTGCCGTGCATTCCTTCCGATCTCATCCATATATCTTTTCTTTGAATCAACTTCTTCTAGAACGACCGCTGGAATTATCACTTCGTTATCTTCAAAAGAGAAAATAGAAAAAGGATCTTGCAAAAGTACGTTCGTGTCCAGTACGTAAATTTTACTCAAATTGATGCCTCCCGCCTCTGTGTTTTGGATCCGGATATACCGCTAAAAAAAACGGCGCGGCTGGTACTTGCTAAAATATATGTTTGCCCGAATAAAGATAGAAGGAGTTTTGCACAATAATCAATAGGCATTTCTTTCTTTATATAAGACCTAACTGAATCTCACGTGGACTTGCTCCCCATATCACGGCTTAATGCTCAATAATATTCTCCTGGAGGTGCTAATATTGGAAAAAATCATTATCATTTTGTTCCTGCTTCTTGTTTCAGGCTGTGGCGCTCAAGACAATACAACTGAACAACAGGGAAACGGAAACCAAAGATCACTTAATGTCGAAAACAGTACGATCAAAGATGTAGACAGACAGACTGGACAAGAAGTATCGGAGCACTTAGTTGAATTGGCCACGAGGGTTCCTAATGTTGAAGGAGCAACTGCTGTTGTATTGGGAAGGTATGCTGTTGTAGGGATTGACGTTAACGGGCAAATGGAGCGGTCGGATGTGGACTCAGTCAAATATGCAGTCGCAGAAGGTATGAAGGATGATCCTCACGGTGCCCGGGCAACTGTTATTGCTGACCCTGACGTAACAGCAAGGTTAAGGGAAATCGGCCAGGATATACAAGCAGGGAAACCTGTTCAGGGCATTATGAATGAACTCTCAGATATTGTTGGGCGGCTAATGCCAGAGGTGCCTGCAGATTTAGTTGACCCTGTACCTGAAAATGCGCCCGAGGAGCCCAAGAGTAAAATGGATCAGCAAGATCAGCAAAAACTCGATAATCGTCAGCAGGAGCAGTCTAAACACCACATGGATTAATTTAAACAAACGATGATAAAACGAAAAAAAAGCTTAGTTTCATGACTAAGCTTTTTTCATTGCATCCATTACCTGCCTGTCCAAACGAGCAGCGGCATCTTTATCATAAGTTTTATCATACTGTGGTTCTGCTACAATTTTTGATCCATAGAACATTACGTCCCTGACTTCCTGAATCTTAATTTCGATGAGCCCAAGCTTTAACGGTACACCTTCAAGTTTTTCCGCCTTCAAAGCAGCTTCTCCACTAATCGAATATGTAGATTCATTAGCTATCAAATTAATGACTGCCTTATTATTCGCCTTAATATTTTCTACAATTCTTGAACGGTTATCTACCGCAAAATAAATGGTTTCTTCATCCTTTGCCAAAACCCATGAAATTGCACTTACATTTGGGCCAGCAGTTTCAAAGTCCACTGTTGCCAGTGTTACAAACCTTTCTGTTTGCAGTTCATTAAACAAAGGCTTAATCAATTTAGGTTCTACTTGGTTTGCCAAAGCCTATCCCTCCTTAAAAAGCTACCATTATATTACTACTATCCCTATTCCTGAGCAAATTAAACGATTTTATTGCCCTCGCCATGATATATGAAAAAATGATATACTATACTATAATTCATCTGAGAAAAGTATAAAAGGTAATAGGTAAAACCTTATTCCATCCACTTGATGTATTTTTAATTACCAGAGGTGCAAAATAATGAGAGTTAAATGTGTAATATGTGATAAAATCGAATCCATTGAAGACCATTCGGTGTTGGCAAAAAAACTTAGAAACCGGCCTATCCATACCTATATGTGCCAGCCATGCGGAGAAAGAATTGCGGTAAACACAAAAAAAAGAACCGATACTGGAAACTTTCGTTTTTACCGTTCAGTAGCAGAAGACGACGAATGGTAAAAACAAAAGCGGAGCCGACTGCCAGCATCGACCAGCGCTGGAGGGCCTGAAGAGGAAGTCGCTCTTTGACTTCATCATCAGGACCGAAGCGACTCGAGATGCTAGGAGGCGCAGCTAGACAAGAAAAGCGGAGCCGACTGCCCAGAAACGAGCAAACTGGAGGCTCCGACCAAGAAGCGTTCTTTGCTTCTGCCGGAGGAGCTGAAGTTTGCCGAGTTTCTAGGAGGCGCAGCTAGACAAGAAAGCGGATTCTGTTTTGAAGTTAGGAATTCTAAAAGTAATCCGCACTACTGCTTGGAGCATATCCAAGCATTTTTTTTACCAATCTTATGGAAGATAAAGCACCCAGTAGTCCATTAGCGATTCCTGATTCTTCAAAAATAGCTACTCGTTAGTGGAGTAAGCTAATATTGTAACTAATTTACAAAGCAGGATAATGATAACATCATTCATGTAAACAACTCCTGCACTATACCACCTAATTCTTTACCATAAAAAATTTTCAACTAATTTTTTCCTTGGTTATTAGGGATGCACCCTCTTTTTCAATATTCTGCTCAACCCAAACCATAAAAGAGCGGATTTGCACAGGCCCGAGGGGGGGAATCTGCATGGTTGATAAATAAGCTGAGAAATTCCTCTTATTTTAGAAAAAGCACAAAAATATAGCTAAATAGAGGGAGAGATTACGCCTATTTACTCCAAAAACATGAAAGTCGATCGTTTTGCCCTACTTAACGGGAAAATTTCCGCTTATAAATCCAGAACCAAGCTCTATTCTGCAGTATAACGGGAAAATCTCCGCTTATTTTACTGGTTAATGAATTAAGGATAGAAAGAATGTTTTTATTTATCCGCCACCCTGTAAACCATTAACAACATCGCCAACTCTTCCATAACTAAAACCCCTAATAGTATGAATATCATTTTTCAGGACACAATTTTCACCGTTCATTTTATGAAAGAACCAATAAATATCAACAAAAATAAGCAGTCTAATTCAGTTACGAATAGACTGCTTATTGGTGTGCTAATTTAGCTATTTGAAAACTGAACCCAATAAGACGTTTTTTAGTTCTCAGGATAGTTGCTGAATTTTTCTGGTTCTTCGTTTATTTGATTGAGCATGATATCGATCAATTCACGAGGAAAGCGCTGCTTCTTCTGTTCGCCGTCTTTTACGAAAGAAACATAGTACATTTCATCCTCAATCGTGATTACGATGTCGCTAAGTCCATGGTCATCCTTTAACATGCCCTCAAAAAGCTCCATAGTATCCCTGGCGGCCGTATCTTCTGGTCTTGCATCGCAAACTACCTTAATTGTTAACCAGTTGTATATGACATCCTGTAAAGATTTCACAATGACCCCCGCTATTCGAGATTAGCTGCGTCCTGTTTTTTTTGCTGATGCAGCCGAATTTTGTAGATGATCAAAATTAGTGCCGCTACGATAAGACCTTCCGCAACTGGGAGAAAGACTCCCAGGAAAGTCAGGACTGTACAGCCCAGAATCAAAAAGATATAAATGAGAATGGTTTGGAAAAGTGGAAGCTTCTTTGCAAAGCCAAGCTTATATACTACGATACTTAACAATATAATCGTGATATACAGAAGCCACATCCCCATAGCGGGGTTTTCGTCCACTCTAAAGAGCGCTGCAAAAAATGATAATCTTTCACTTACATCCATACTCATAATCCCCTCTTAATTAATTTTCTGCAATTTTCTTTTTCTTCGTAACTCTTTCACGTTCATTTTTTTCAAGGATTTTTTTACGTAAACGAATTGATTCAGGTGTTACTTCACAATATTCGTCTTCGTTCAAGTACTCAAGTGCTTCCTCAAGAGACATGATCCTCGGCTTTTTAATTGTAGATGTTTGATCTTTGTTAGCTGAACGGATATTTGTTGCTTGCTTGACTTTAGTGATATTAACCGTAATGTCATTTTCACGTGTATGCTCACCAACAATCATTCCCTCGTAAATCTCTGTTCCTGGCTCGAGGAAGATTGTACCACGGTCTTCAACCTGCATAATTCCGTATGTTGAAGTTTTACCTGACTCCATTGAAACAAGAACACCTTGGCGTCTGCCTCCAACTTGTCCAGGCTGCATTGGCTGGTAGCTGTCGAACGTGTGATTGATAATGCCATATCCCCGTGTAAGTGTTAAAAATTCTGTTGTGTAACCAATTAACCCACGTGCTGGGACATTAAAGATTAACCGAACTTGTCCACTTCCATTATTGATCATATCGAGCATTTCACCTTTACGCGCCCCAATTGACTCCATAACAGATCCCGTATGTTCTTCTGGAACATCAATTTGAACTCGCTCTACCGGTTCACATTTTACTCCATCAATAACCCTAACAATAACTTCTGGTTTTGATACTTGTAATTCATATCCTTCACGGCGCATATTCTCAATTAAAATGGAAAGATGCAGTTCTCCACGACCTGATACAATCCAAGCATCGGGAGAGTCAGTATTTTCAACTCGCAAGCTCACATCTGTCTCAAGCTGTGCTCTAAGTCTTTCTTCTACTTTCCTTGATGTTAAAAACTTCCCTTCCCTTCCAGCAAAAGGACTGTTGTTAACAAGGAACGTCATTTGCAAGGTTGGCTCATCAATTCTTAACACAGGAAGGGCATCCTGATGCTCTACTGGGCAAACAGTTTCACCGACGTTAATTGCTTCCATTCCTGAAACGGCAATTAAGTCACCAGCTACTGCTTCTTGTATTTCCAGGCGCTTTAATCCAAAGAAACCAAAAATTTTCGTTACCCTGAATTGTTTTACAGACCCGTCAAGTTTCATTAGAGCAACTTGCTGGCCAACTTTCATTGTTCCGCGGAACACACGGCCAATTCCGATTCTGCCTACATAGTCATTGTAGTCAAGTAAAGCAACCTGGAACTGAAGCGGCTCCTCACGGTTATCAACAGGCGACGGAATATGGTCAACAATAGACTCATAAAGAGACTGCATGTTTTCATCCTGCTGGGCAGGATCCAAGCTCGCTGTACCGTTAATCGCAGATGCATATACAACAGGGAATTCAAGCTGGTCTTCATTTGCACCAAGCTCGATAAATAAATCCAGGACTTCATCAATAACTTCCTCAGGACGAGCTGAATCACGGTCAATCTTATTAACAACAACAATTGGTGTTAGATTTTGTTCAAGTGCCTTCTTAAGAACAAACCTTGTTTGAGGCATACAGCCTTCGTAAGCATCAACCACTAATAGAACACCATCAACCATTTTCATGATGCGTTCCACCTCACCGCCAAAGTCAGCGTGTCCAGGTGTGTCAAGTATGTTAATTCTAGTATCTTTATATTGAATAGCTGTGTTCTTAGCAAGGATCGTAATCCCGCGTTCTCTCTCGATATCGTTAGAGTCCATAGCACGTTCTTCAACATGTTCATTCATGCGGAATGTACCCGACTGCTTAAGGAGTTGATCCACCAATGTCGTTTTTCCGTGGTCAACGTGTGCAATAATAGCTATATTTCGAATATCTTCTCTTAACTTCAAAAAAGTCACTCCTGCCTTTAGTCTATCTAAAGTTTTTTTATTAGTGTTATTATACAACTAAATTATTATAACACATTTACAGTAGAAACCTAATAGCATTTTATGTACAATATAGTTATCCTGTATGTTTTTTGTTAATTTAAACGAATTTTCTTGAGGCTTCAGCCTTTTTATATCAGGATTTTGAAAGGGGGATCACCATGAAAGAAATAAAATGGGTGTTTTTATTTTTGGCAATTGCTGCAGCTGTTAGCATAATGGGAATTGGCGTTTCCATTGGTGAGAGAAGCTTTCTAGGAGCGTTGGCCAGCATTGTTGCTTTAATTGCAGTGATGGGCTATGGTTTTAAAACAAAAAAGAAAATGCGAGAAGCGGGCCGTTTATAAAAGAATATAGTCGATAAACATAAAACAAGTCTGCCGGATTTCAGCAGACTTGTTTTATTTATTCCAATGGCCGAATCATTATTAGGTATTCTCTTCCTTCTGATGATTCAAGTTTAAATTGCTCAAATCCGCAATATGAAAGAAAATTCCGCCATGCATCTTGTTCTGCCGGGAAGCCAGTGAACAAAACCTTTTCATTCAGAAGCAATAGCTCTGTGCTTATAGCATCAATAATCCTGCGGGCAAGCCCTGTTCTTCTAGCTTCTTTGGCGACTAGGATGGTACCAAGCCATGGCTTCTGGTTTGATGGTGCGCTTTTCACATCAAAGGTAATCGCAACTTGCTTACCTTCTGCTTCCCAAATTCTCCATCGGCCGGCTGGATGCTGAGTGTGACTTATATATTCTGCCAGTGTTAGGCCAGTTAACTCTAACTCTTCCCACGTCTGGCTCTCTGAAACCAGCTGCTCAAAAAACGGGAGATCTTCAGTAATCATTGCTCTGCTTGTAAGGGTCACCATTTTCCATCTTTTAGATAATTTCGCATGATTTCCTGATGCAGGCCTGGCTTTGAGACAAACACTGAACTGCCATTTATTATATCTAGCTTATCTCCTCTTAGCGTGGTCGCCTGACCGCCAAGCTCTTCGACCATTAGGATTCCGGCCGCATAATCCCACGGTGCAAGACGAAGGCTGATATAGGCATCAATTCTTCCAGTAGCGACATAAACCATCTCCAAGGCCGCAGATCCATACGAACGTGTACCACGGACTTTCTGAACCAATGGGATAAGAAGTTCATGATTAATTCGTTTATTTTCAACAACCCAAGTTGCATTAAGTGCCAAAATGGCTTCAGGTACGGCCGCTTTATTGAGGGCCGGAAGCTTTCTATCGTTTAAATAAACGCCATTCCCTGTTCTCACATGGTAAAGTTCATCATGAACCACATCATAGATGAGGCCAATCTTCCCTTTGCCGTTTTCGTATATTCCGATAGAAATAGCGAAGTTTCTCTGCTGATGCACAAAATTCATTGTTCCATCAATTGGGTCTATAATCCAAATGACTCCTGAATCTTGATCAATGTTGTCACCAAATCCTTCTTCACCAAGAATTCGGTGATCAGGGTAATTTCCTCTTATCTTTTCTATAAAAAATTGTTCAGTTTGCTGGTCAATTTCTGTCACTAAATCATTGGGATTTGACTTCGCGTGAACATTTAGAGTTTTCGGAAAAGAAGCCCTTATTCTCTCACCAGCCTCCTTTATCCAAACTTTTGCATATGTATCAATTTCTTCCCAATTATTAGCCATTTCTTATCCTCCAATCGGAAAAAGTCTTACAATCTAAACCAGTATTAGCCAAATTTAAGTATTAAAACAAGAGTATAGGATTTGTCCTCTTGCTTCAAGTAATATCCTTCCCCGCTTTGTTTTAATTTCATTCTGAACCATATAAATTGATTCTAGTTGCTAATATGTAAGATGGGTGTAACCTGGCCTCAAAGCTAAAATACCAGATAAAATAAACGAACTCCCTGCAGCAGTCAGGAGTTCGTTCTACGTGTCATTCAACTGGTGTTTTTTCATTTTTATTATAATCCTTTATCTATTGCTTATTTCAGATCTACAGAGCTTTTAACCTTAACAGCTCCTGTCTAATTCTCTCAAGCTTTTGCTTACATTCCTTCTGTTTGTTTTTATCAGATTGATTCATCGCTTCAAAAAGGGTAGCTAGTTCATAATCCATTTCCAGCCGTAATACCGCTGTCCTTTGTTTTTCCCCAGCCCTTTTGCGAGTAGAATTAATTAGTTGTTTCACGGACAATACACCCCTTCCTTAGAATTTTCAGATAATTTTATTATCATAGTATGAGCCGAAAGTCGTTCGTGCAACAAATTTGTGTGTTAACCCATGTTTTTTATCGTCCGATTCTTCATGTTTCATTAATTACGATCAATTTGTTACAATATTCGTCATAGGAATATTAATCCGTGATTGATCATCGTGATTTAAGCTGGGCTGAAAATTCTTATAGGTGGGGTTCTCCATCCTCATACAATTTCGGCTCAACGGTCGAGAATTTCGAACTGGAGAGTTACCGTCGGTCAACGGCAGTTGGACCATTACACCTAGCTTATAATCGGCAATAAGACATGGGAGGTAGAAAGCACCTGATATTTATTTATTCTGTTGCTTAATTTATACCCCCTCTCTAAACATATAAAACGCATTAGAAAGGAAATGGGCACATGCAATTTAATGGTTTTACTCAAAATGATTTCGATACGTTTAAAATTGATGGTCTAGATGAAAGAATGGAAGCCATCAGAACAAGGATTAGGCCTAAGTTCGAGCAGATTGGACAATCGATAACACAGGAAATGGAAATCTTAACAGGTAACGAAATGAACCTCCACATTGCGAAGCATGCCAGACGTACAGTTAACCCTCCTAAAGATACTTGGATGGCCATATGCCATGACAAACGCGGTTATAAAAAACACCCGCACTTTCAGGTCGGATTGTTTGATGATCATCTTTTTATCTGGCTTGCTTTTATCTACGAACTGCCTAACAAATCTGAAATAGCTTCCAAATTTTTAAACCATTTTGATGAGGTAAATCACACAATTCAACCAGATTATGTTATATCACAGGATCACATGAAAAAAGATGCCCAGCCAATGGACTCTCTTGGTGAAAAAGGTTTAAAAGAGACGCTAAAACGGTTTGAATCGGTTAAAAAAGCTGAATTTCTTGTTGGGCAGCATATTGCTGCCTTCGATCCGCTTTTAAACGATGGAGAGGCGTTGATGAAGGTTATACAGAGTACATTTAAGACCTTGCTTCCCCTCTATAAACTTAGCTTAAAGTAATTGTTTAAATATAGAACAAAAGCGCCTGGGTCCCTGCTGGACCCAGGCGCTTTTGTTAACGCCGAACTTTTATTTTTTTACCTGCCTCAGCTTCCTTAGCTGCTTTGACAGTTCGATAGCTGGAGTACCCGCTAATATCTTCAAATTCCCCACAAATATTCTTCTCATCCGCTTTACCAGGAATAATCTCTTTAAACCTGCGGTACACTGCTAGAAATTCATCGCGGTCTACACCCTTTTCATATGCCTTTTCAACATATTCAAAAAATTTTATCACATCGACTACTTCATCTGTAGACCACGAATAGTCAATTGGGTATTGATATTCCATTCTAATTCACCTGCTTTTATCATAGATACTGGTTTGTATTTTACCTATTGCTGCAAATGAATGCAATGTTCTGATTCTAATCCATTCCCCAATTTTCCCTGATTTTTTCTGCATCCTCAATAATACGGCTGATTAATTCTTCAACTGTAGGCACGTCTTCTATCAGCCCAACCACTTGACCAGCCCATGCAAAGCCCTCTTCTTCATCTCCATCATAAATAAAGCGTTTATTTGCAGATCCGCTGATTAGTGTTTTTAAAGCTTCATAGCCTGGGTTAGACTTTTCTAGTTCAAGAATTTTATCAGTCCATGCATTTGACAAGGCCCTCGCCGGTGCTCCTAAGGTTCTTTTAATAACGACCGTATCCGATTCCGTAGCTGAAAGAATTTTTTCCTTGTAGATTTTGCTCGCATGAATGCACTCTTCTGTCGCAATGAACCGAGTACCCATTTCAATTCCCTCAGCACCTAAGGCAAGCGCTGCCATCAAGCCTCGCCCATCACCTATCCCGCCTGATGCAATTACTGGGATGTTTACTGAATCGACTACTCCAGGAATCAATACCATCGTTCCTGTATCGTTTCTCCCTAAATGTCCTCCCCCCTCCTGTCCGACGACCATAACAGCGTCAGCACCAAGCTGCTCAGCTTTTTGGGCTTGACGTTTTGCGGCCACTAGAACTAGCTTTTTTATGTTAGTATCTTTTAACCTTTCAAAAATCGCAGCCGGATTACCTCCCGTCATTGAAATTACAGGTACATTTTCTTCTATTGCAATATCAAGATGCTCATCATATGGCCTTCCCTGCTGTCCAACTGCAAAATTGACTCCAAACGGTTTATCAGTCAAAGTCCTGACTCTTCTGATTTCATTTCTAAGATCTTCTGGATCCGCCAGCGACATTGCAGTAATTTGGCCGAGGCCCCCTGCATTTGAGACTGCTGCTGCAAGGTCAGAATATGCTAGGTAGGCTAGGCCTCCCTGAATGATTGGGTATTTTATATCTAAAGCCTCGGTTACTCTTGTCTTCCATTTCATGCTTCGTTTACCCCCTTCTTACTCTTACTAGAACTATTTCTACTTTTTTGTTTATTTTCCTGTTAAATCCGTAAACTAATGATTGGTCCGCCTAAAAGGGTGGATATAGACTAATTCATTAGAATGCACTAATTTCTTTGCAAAGGTTTTGAATAATGCTATAATGCAACTTGTTTTAGAATGTTCATTGACTAATTTTTAGCTTAGAACTATTACTTCTTATCTTCTAACAAAGGTGTGATTCGCAGTTGTCTCAATATGAAACACCACTATTCAGCGGACTAGTTAAGCACGCAAAAAAAAATCCCGTCCAGTTTCACATTCCAGGCCACAAAAAAGGCACAGGAATTGATCCTGAATTCAAAGAATTTATTGGTGAAAATGCGCTATCGATTGATTTGATTAACATTGGACCACTCGATGATCTTCATCAGCCAAAGAGTATGATAAAAGAAGCACAAGATTTAGCAGCAGAGGCATTTGGTGCTGATCATACATTTTTTTCCGTACAAGGCACTAGCGGCGCAATCATGACAATGATCATGGCAGTTTGTGGGCCCGGAGATAAAATAATCGTTCCCAGAAACGTTCATAAATCAGTTATGTCGGCAGTAGTGTTTTCTGGGGCCATTCCCATCTTTATACACCCTGAAATTGACGAAGATTTAGGAATTTCACATGGGATCACGACAGAATCAGTTGCAAGAGCTTTAGAGCAGCACCCGGATGCTAAGGGAGTATTTGTTATTAATCCAACTTATTTTGGGGTTGCAGCAGATTTGAAAAAGATCGTAGAAATTGCCCATTCTTATGAGGTTCCAGTTCTTGTCGATGAGGCACACGGTGTGCATATTCATTTCCATGAAGACCTTCCACTATCCGCTATGCAAGCTGGAGCCGATATGGCTGCAACCAGTGTACATAAACTTGGCGGCTCTATGACACAGAGTTCCATTCTAAATGTAAGAGAGGGCCTTGTGTCTGCAAAAAGGGTACAATCTATCCTTAGCATGCTGACTACAACATCCACTTCCTATCTTCTTTTAGCATCACTTGATGTTGCCAGAAGAAGGCTTGTCACTGAAGGTAGAGAGCTAATAGGAAAAACGATAGCTCTTGCCCAGCGCATGCGCTCTGAAATCAATGATATTGAAAATCTCTATTGTGTAGGAGAGGAAATTCTTGAAACTAAAGCAGCAGTTGGATATGACCCAACGAAGCTTATTGTTTCGGTGAAAGAGTTAGGCATAACTGGTTATGATGTTGAGAACTGGCTTCGTGAAAAATACAATATTGAAGTTGAACTCTCAGATTTGTATAACATTTTATGTATAATTACACCTGGGGATACTGATACAGAGGCTGATATACTGATTAGCGCCCTAAAAGAGCTTTCAGCCGAGCATCATAGTGACGTCGAAAGGGTCCATATACAAGTAATGCTGCCGGATATCCCTCTGCTGGCACTCACGCCGCGTGACGCCTTTTACTCAGAAACTGAAATTGTACCAATTGATGAATCTGAAGGCAGAATTATTGCAGAGTTTGTTATGGTCTATCCCCCGGGAATCCCAATTTTCATCCCTGGAGAAATTATAACTAAAGATAACCTTTTATATATTGAAAAGAATATTGAAGTAGGGCTTCCTGTTCAAGGGCCAGAAGATGACCAGTTAAAATCACTGCGTGTCATAAAAGAACACAAAGCCATTAGGTAAAACCAAAAGCGGAAGCCGACTGTTTAGAAACGCGGAAACTGGAGACTCCGACAAAGAAGCCAACCAAAGCGGAAGCGCCATGTTCAGCCCCGAACAGCATAAGACAGGGCCTGAATGAAGGCGCTTTTTGCCTTCAGCAAGGGGACGACAAGCTGTGAAAATTCTTAGATTAGTAGGTTACAGAATTTCCAATATAAAAGAAAAGCATGCGGAGACCGCATGCTTTATTTAAGTTTGTTATTAATTTTCTTCTTCTTGGTCACAGCAGCCGCAATTAGAATACAGCGTAGTTACCTTTTCATCTTCAAAATGGTCAATTGTTGAATTGCAAGTTTGACATACGATCGTTCCCATTTTACAAACCCCTTTTCAGATTAAAATTAAACACGTTGCTGTAAGCGCTTTAATATCCTTAATTGAATAATAATATAACACATTAAATAAATCAAGTGTTATTTGTATAACATATTTCCTATTTTTATTCTATTTAAACACAATATATGATGAGGAATAAAAAAAATGAGCTTAATTAAAGTTTTTTTGCTTAAGCTCTACTAAAACTTGAAGGTTGAAGTGAGTCAACTCGCTCTTTCCCGCTGACGAACCATCAAGCAAGTCTAGCTGCACGAGAGTAATCTTTATAAGCGTTAGAGAGATAGCTTTTGAGGAGCGTGAAGCCTCTCGAGGGTGTTTTGATCCTTATAATGAAACCAAGAGGTTCACCTTTTGACTCCCCAGTGAGATCGCCTAGAATGGACTTTCTGTTTCCGTTTTTCTACCTCTCTCCCTCCTCTCCTCATAGCAGGGGGCTTGACTAGTACGTTCATCCAAGGACCATTATTAATAAGCATAATAAAAAACAGGAAATAAATGTAAGTTTAGGAGAGTCTCGCTATTTTGATCCGATCCGCAATTTCAACATTAGAAACTAAAAGTAAAAGCAGACCTAAATGGCCTGCTCTCTTTCATACAAAATTATTCATATTGTGTTCCAAAAGGGACGGCCGGAAGTGAATCCTTAAAAAATTCAATGAGGTCTTCAGCCTGTTTTACATCCGGGATACGGAATACAGTTTTGATATAGTCAATATCTTCGAGGTCTTTTGTTTCGAGGAGACTTGATCTTCCTGTTTGCATACATACGACCAACGGTTTTCCGAAAAACATATTCGTATACACAATACCAAAATCATATCGATTATGATCTGTCGTAAAACCAACAAATCGCACCCTAACGTTCTCGTGCTCATCATAGAGCTTTTGGAAAAGTTCCATGTATCTCTCCTCCTTTGTTAAAACATTTAGAATATTATTATAATTTGTTTTTTGTTAATTATCAAGGGATATTCTAAATTTTGCTTAATTAGTTGTCAGCTTATTTTATTCAGTGCTAGAATGAGAACATCATAGAGCATAGATACAGGGGGAGAGAGCATGAAAGCGAACGCTTATATTAAGTTAGTTCCTTCATCTTCAAAACAATCGATTACCACTGATGAACTAAAGGAATTGTTCCAATATTATAAGGAGATCACCGCTAAAACCGGCAATCAGGTTAGCTGGGCATATTCTGATTCTGCATTTCCGTACGAAATTAAAGAAGAAGAGGGCGGAAGAGGATCTTGGTTTTACCTTTTGGCAACCGAGGACCGTTATAACGTTATCTTACTTGGGGTTGATCAAGAAGAAGTCTTTTCTGATGGGAACACTCCAGTTCAACAAACATACATACAGGTTACACTCCCTGAAAACGCCACTCATGGTGACAAAGGAAAGGCAAATGAGTTTTGTAAATTCCTAGCAAAAAAACTGCAGGGTGAACTCCATTTATTTAACGGACGAGTCATGTACTTTTATCCAAGGAAATAATGAAAAGTCAGATTTCTACAAACAGGACTGCCGGCTGGCAGTCCTGTTTGTATTGCAGCTATTTTGGGGTTTCAATTAGTGCCGGGTCTGCAATGGTATAACTTTTAGCCTGCAGGCCCTTGACTATATCCTCAAGAGCAGCGCTTGTCCACTCACGGTCATGCATTAGCAAATTTGCTCCAGAATTAAGTAAAGGTGTATTAACCATAATATCAGCAAGTTTTTCCTTTGTTAAGTAATCTTTTTCCCAATCATATCCATATGTCCAATTCATTAAGGTCATTTTTTCTTCTTCGGCAACTTTAAAGCTGACCTCCGTGTTTTGTCCAAATGGCGCTCTAAAATATTGGGGACGTACTCCAATAATTTCCTCAACCCTGTCATTAAGAGAAATAATCTCTTCAATTTGTTTCTCTTCACTTAGTTTCGGAAGGCTTTCATGATTGTAAGTATGATTTCCAATTGGAAATCCCAGTTCATGTATTTGTTTTAATATTTCAGCCTCTTCAGGAGTATCCAGAAAATGTCCATTAACGAAAAAGATCGCTTTAACTCCTAGTTGATCCATTTTTTTTGCCATATCGAGTGAATGCTTATCAGGAGCATCATCTATTGTCAAAAGAACGGGCTTCTCTTCACCTTGTTCAATTAGTTCAATTGACCAGTTATTTTGATTGATACGGTATTTTGGAGATAAAGGCAGGCTAGCCTCTTTACTATCAGCGCTTTCTTCTTCTATCTGATCCTCTTTTTCTTTCCCGGCAGTTTCCTCGGTACGTTGGGTTTCCTCAGCCTTTACCTTCGTGCTTGCTTCAGTTTCCGACGGCTGGGCAGCGGATTCTTGTTCAGAAGTTGGATTAGAGCTGCAAGAACTGAGGAGCATAACTGCCCCTAAAAAAAGAATAAAGTTTCTACTCATAAGATGTCCTCCCCTTTTAGAACTTGTTTCTTTCTCTCAATGGTAGCATGTCCAGAGGTATGATTCCAACGTTTACCTTTGACTGGAATATCATCCTCTTTTCCTAAAATAAAAGGAGTTTCATCATCAAATGGAACGTCGTATAAATAGCCAAACTAATTAGCGTTGCCAAAAAAGTTTTCTTGGTTGACCTTACAATATAGTTTCCTATAACAACGGCCAAGTAAAAGAAGATAAAGAACATAATGACATTATAGATAGGCTGGTCGTGCTTTGATAGCCACTCTATAAGGGTGTAACCGCTCCAAACCATTAATTGCAAAATGATTACCGAATAAATTCCCACCTTGGCCACCACCATTTATAAACATAATTCCCTGTCTATCAGCTAAGAAAACATGCCTTTAAAATACTATATGAATAAAACCTCAGGATATTTTTCATTTCTGTAACATTTAAATGACAACTCCTGTTTTATTTGATTGCTGTGATAGAATATGGACAAACCTGCAGATTTGCAGGCAACTGAATCTGCAAAAAAGTGAGGCTAATTGAAATGAAAGGATTGTCTTTAATCTTTGTCGCTTCGTTCCTGTTTTTGACCGCTTCGTGTAACGACTCTGCAGGCAAGGCAGAACCTTTGATATTTGAAGATGATAACATGCAGATTGTATTCTTATCCAACGAGTCAGACAATCGCCATGAGGCCGCATATTATGATGCAATTATTGAGCTGAAAAAGGAATTCCCGGCTGAAATTAATAATATGGTGGTTTTTACAGCAGCTAACGCAAAAAAATATTACAGCACTTATGATATAGATAACAGTCCTGCTATTTTAGTGATACAACAGGATAAGGTAATGGCGAAAATAAATGGCAGTGTTCCTAAAGATCAAATTGTTGGATCTGTATCAAAAATCCTTTCATATGACTTAATTAACTAATCACTTAAAAAATAAGCTAATATGCAAAACGCAGCTGGAAAATTCCAGCTGCGTTTTTTATTAATATTCCATTATAAAAGTCCCCCTTCCTATTTGAAAGGGGGACTTTTAGCTTTACTTTACGATATGAATTGGGCTTCCAAGAGCAACCTCTGCTGCTTCCATCGTAATCTCACCAAGAGTTGGGTGAGCGTGGATAGTCATAGCAAGATCTTCTGCCGTCATTCCTGCCTCAATTGCAAGACCTAGCTCGGCAATCATATCTGATGCACTAGCTCCCGCAATTTGGGCTCCAATAACTAAACCGTCTTCTTTACGGGTTACTAATTTTACAAACCCATCTGTATTGTTTAGTGCTAAAGCACGGCCGTTAGCAGCAAATGGGAATTTCGCTGCAATCACTTCAATTCCTTCGTCTTTCGCTTGTTGCTCAGTATATCCTACTGATGCTAGTTCTGGATCTGAGAATACAACTGCCGGAATAGCTAAATAATCGATTTCTGATGGATGGCCTGCTACAGCTTCTGCAGCAATCTTCCCTTCGTAAGAAGCCTTATGGGCAAGCGGAGGTCCCTCGACAATGTCACCAATTGCATAAATATTGCTGACATTAGTCCGGCACTGCTTATCAATTTTAATAACCCCGCGGTCTGACATTTCGATCCCTACTTGATCAAGACCAAGTTCATCTGTATTTGGCTTTCTTCCTACCATAACAAAAACATAGTCTGCTTCAACCTTCTTCTCTTCGCCTTTTACCTCGTACGATACAACCACACCGTCTTCAGTTTCCTCGACACCTTTTGCCATAGCTTTAGTAATGATTGATGCACCTTTTTTCTTAAGGTTTCGGCTTACAAGGGAAGTCATCTGCTTTTCAAATCCATTTAGGATTTCGTCAGCGCCCTCAAGAATTGTTACTTCTGTTCCAAAGCTTGCATAGGCACCACCAAGCTCGGTCCCGATATATCCGCCGCCAATGACAACTATTTTCTTAGGGATCTCTTTAAGAGCAAGAGCTCCTGTCGAGTCAAGAACGCGTTTAGTGTATTTAAATGCTGGTATTTCAATTGGACGAGATCCAGTTGCGATTATTGCATTCTTAAATTTATACGTCTGAGCTGAGTTCTCATCCATCACACGTACTGTATTTGAATCAACAAAATAGGCCTCTCCAGAAATAATGTCGACTTTATTTCCTTTTAGCAGACCTTCAACACCGCCTGTCAATTTGTTAACGACGCTAGCTTTCCATTCTTGCACTTTGGAAAAATCGACTTTAACATTTTCAGCGGTAATCCCCATCGAGTCTGAATGGATTGCAGTCTCATAACGATGTCCTGCAGCAATTAGCGCTTTTGAAGGGATACAGCCTACGTTTAAACAGACGCCGCCAAGCGTTCCTTTTTCGACGATTGTAACTTTTTGTCCTAGCTGTGCAGCTCGAATAGCAGCTACATAACCGCCAGGACCTGCACCTATAACTAGAGTATCTGTTTCAATTGGGAAATCTCCTACTACCATTTATTACGCCTCCATTAACAAAAGTTCTGGATCATTCAACAAGCGTTTAATGTGATTTAATGCATTCTGCGCCGTAGCACCATCGATCATTCTGTGATCAAAGCTTAATGATAATGCTAATACAGGTGCAGCAACAATCTCCCCGTCTTTAACAACTGGTTTCTCAGCTATACGGCCAATACCAAGAATTGCAACTTCAGGATGATTGATAACTGGTGTAAACCACTGTCCGCCAGCGGATCCGATATTAGTAATTGTGCATGATGCGCCCTTCATTTCGTCAGGAGATAACTTGCCATCCCGAGCCTTACCGGCAAGTTCGTTAATCTCATCTGAAATATTAAATACAGATTTGCGGTCGGCATCTTTCACAACCGGAACTAATAGTCCTTTTTCTGTATCGGCAGCAATACCAATATTATAGTAATGCTTGTGAATGATCTCGCTAGTTGCATCATCTAAAGATGTATTTAAAGCTGGATACTCACGCAGTGCACTTGTTAATGCCTTTACCACATATGGAAGGAATGTAAGCTTAATTCCTTTAGCAGCTGCAACTTCTTTAAACTTTTTGCGGTGTGCTACAAGCTTAGTCACATCGATCTCATCCATTAATGTTACATGTGGTGCAGTGTGCTTAGAATTAACCATTGCTTTAGCGATTGCTTTACGCATACCGCTCATCTTTTCACGTGTTTCAGGGTATTGACCCTGTGGAATAGCAGCCGCTGTCTTACTATCTTCCTTCGGTGCAGCTGCTTCCTGTTGCACTGCTTCAGAAGCGGCTGGCGCTTCAGGTGCGGCTGTTCCTCCTTCAAGGAAACTATCTATGTCATCCTTTAGTACACGCCCATTTTTACCGGATCCCTGTACCTTGCTTATCGCTATACCCTTTTCACGAGCGTATTTTCGAACAGAAGGCATCGCGATAACTCGGCGGTTCGGATCAGCATCAACCGTTTCTTCTGCTTTTTCTCCGGCCCCTGTGGCACCGTCATTATTTTGCATCGGTGCTTTTTCCTTCTCAATCTCCTGACCAGACTCATTAACCGACTGAACTTGCGCTTCAGTTTTTTCTGATTTAGCAGGAGCCTCTTCTTCTTCACCTTTAAATTTTAAATTTTCATACCCAGGAGCATCGAAGGAAATTAGCACTTGTCCAACTGTTGCAACTGTTCCCTCGTCTACATGGATCTCTTCTACTGTACCTGCTACAGGTGAAGGAATTTCGACAACAGCTTTGTCATTTTGTACTTCACAAAGTACATCATCTTCCTGGATTTTGTCACCAGGCTTAACAAACCATTTAACGATTTCACCTTCGTGAATACCTTCTCCTATATCAGGCAGCTTAAATTGAAATGACAATGGAATTCACCCTCCTAAAGTTAATGCTAAGTATATGCATTGGTTAAAATGTTTCAGGTTATAACTTAGAAAGTAAGTACTTTTTTAGCTGCCTCAATGACATCTTTATAGTTTGGAAGCCATACTGATTCTGCCTGTGAGAATGCAAAAACAGTGTCAGGAGCTGTCACTCGAAGTACCGGTGCTTCAAGGCTTAATATTGCGCGCTCATTTATTTCAGCAACTATTTGGGAAGCCATGCCTGCTTGTCTCTGTGCTTCTTGAACAACAATAACCCGGCCTGTTTTTTCAACAGAAGCAATAATAGTCTCAATATCAAACGGCATAATAGTTCTTAGATCAACAACTTCAACTGAATGGCCTTCTTTTTCTAGCTCTTCTGCAGCTTTTAAAGATTCATGAACCATTGCTCCGTAAGTAATAATCGACATATCCGTACCTTCTCGCTTAACGTCCGCCTTCCCAATCGGAATCATATACTCCTCTTCAGGAACCTCCTGACGGAAAGACCGGTACAATTTCATGTGCTCTAAGAACACTACAGGATCATTGTCACGGATTGCAGAGATAAGCAGACCTTTTGCATCATACGGAGTTGAAGGGATAACTACTTTTAAGCCAGGCTGCTGAGCAACTAATCCTTCTAGGCTGTCGGCATGAAGTTCTGGTGTGTGAACGCCTCCTCCAAATGGTGAGCGAATCGTAACAGGTGAATGATAACGCCCTCCTGAGCGGTACCTCATTCGTGCCATTTGACCAGCAACAGCATCCATCACTTCATAAACAAACCCGAAAAATTGTATCTCCATAACCGGACGGAAACCCTGAAGTCCTAGTCCAATAGCGAGACCGCCAATTCCCGACTCTGCCAACGGAGTGTCAAATACTCTTTCTTCTCCAAATTCCGCCTGCAGACCTTCAGTGGCACGGAATACCCCGCCGTTCAATCCTACGTCTTCACCAAAAACCAATACATTAGGATCGTTGCGAAGTTCATTGCGCATCGCATCCGTTATAGCTTGAATCATTGTCATTTGAGCCATGGCTTACTTCGACTCCTTTTCTTTATAAATTTCATACTGTTCTTGTAGGTGAGGAGGCATCTCCTCGTACATGATCGACATTAAATCGGTGACTTTCTGTTTCGCTGTTTCATCCGCAATTTTAATTGCCTCTTTAATATCTTCTTTAGCTTTTTCGATGACTTCATTTTCTTTTTCTTCGTTCCAGAGATCTTTCTTTTCAAGGAATTTGCGGAAACGCACTAGCGGGTCCTTCTTTTCCCATTCGTTATCAAGGTCAGAACTCCGATATCTAGTTGGGTCGTCGCCAGCCATTGTATGTGGACCATAACGGTACGTTAATGTTTCAATTAAAGTTGGTCCTTCTCCATTCACTGCACGCTCACGGGCTTCACTGACAGCCGCATAAACTGCTAAAGGATCCATTCCGTCAACTTGAATTCCCGGGATACCTGCTGCAACAGCCTTCTGAGCAATTGTTTTCGCTGCTGACTGCTTTTCTACTGGTGTAGAAATGGCAAAGCGATTATTTTGGACAATGAATATAGCCGGGGCTTTATAAGCTCCTGCAAAGTTGATTCCTTCATAGAAATCACCTTGCGAGGCCCCGCCGTCACCTGTATACGTAATAGCAACTGATTTTGCTCCGCGTTTCTTCATACCTAGAGCCACGCCTGCAGCCTGAATATACTGAGCACCAATAATAATTTGAGGTGAAATCACGTTTACACCCTCCGGCATCTGGTTACCTTTAAAATGGCCACGCGAAAACAAAAAGGCTTGTGCCAATGGCAATCCGTGCCAGATTAATTGAGGAACATCACGATATCCCGGAAGAATAAAATCCTCTTTTTCTAACGCAAACTGAGAAGCCAGTTGGGACGCTTCCTGCCCTGCAGTAGGAGCATAGAAACCTAGTCTCCCTTGTCTGTTCAGAGAAATAGATCTCTGATCCAGGATTCGAGTGTATACCATGCGTGTCATTAATTCCTGCAGCTGTTCATTCGTTAAATCAGGCATTGCAGCTTCGTTAACAATTTCTCCTTCTTCATTAAGAATTTGAAGTGTTTGAAATTGATCCTCAATTTTTTCGAGCTGCTGTAAAGCATCTGCCTTAGTTGTTTTCTTCGTTTTAGATGCCACTTGAGTCACCTCTTCCTTTCTTATAAAAAACTTGTTTTTTAAAAGTAAACATACAAATCTAGATTACCCAAAAACACAGCGAAACTTGCCCTTATAGACGTTGTTTATGTGTTTCCGATGTATTTTAGCTCTTTTTTTCATGAGGCTGCCTTCCGAGAACTTACGGAACCGCTTCTTGAAGTTATTCCAGCTAACACGGGTTTACAGGAATTTGCTTCAAAACTGTCTTTATGTAGTTTTCCACAGAATCTGCTTTTAAAAACTTTAATAATTATATTAACCTGAATTTAGATTCTGTATCACTTTTTTAAATGACAGAATTAATACAACACACCCTGACGTTGTTTAGTTTACAATATCGGGAATTGTACAGTCAAATACTAAGTTTTATGTTTTTTATATTTATTACCTTCTTTATGTTATTCTCTCTAAATTATATCTGTATTATAAAAATATATATTCTGTACTATATCACTTTCATCTGTTATAGATCTGTTCAAGTTAAAAATGATTTTAACGGGTCAGGCGACAAATCTTTATTGTCCAACGTTTTGCTATGTCAAAAGCTGACAGGCTTAGGTGAACTCGTTTTTTGACATAAATGGACCGAAGCGATCTCGAGAACCTAGGCGCTGGAGCTGGATGATGATAATCAACTATATAAATCCTGATACAAAAAAAGGCCAGCACTTTACGCTGGCCTTTGGCTATTTATTCTTCCGTTGTTTGTGCGTTAAGTCCGGCTGCCTCGTAAAATTCAAGCTTTGACTGATTGTATTTATCAGTTTGCTGATTAAACCTTTCGTTAGCGTCCAATACCTTGCTATAAGCTTCATTCACTTTATTTATCTGATCTTCTAACTGCTCAAGAGTCAATTCTTCATCCTTGAACATTTCATATAAGACTTTATCATGCTCTAAGCCACTTTGGTAACTCTCATAAAGTTCATCATGAATAGCGTACCTTTCATTCATAATGTCAAACAACTCAGTTGCTTGTTCCTTAAGGTCTGCATCTTCGATATTTTGGATATGTTCGTCTACTTTTTGGAATTCAGTTTCAGAAGCCTTAAGGCTCTCCTGCTCCTTTTCCATATGTTCTTTACGTTGAGCGACTCCATCCAAAGCCTCATCTGACAACTTTGTAATTTGGTCATATTCTTTCAATCCTAGCGCCAGGATTTCCTCGTATATTTCCTGTTCTCTTTTCTCAAGTTGCACAAGTGGATCTTGCTGCTGCTCAAATTCTTCTTCCAATGCAACAACATTTTCTAATTCAGCAAATATTTTTTCTGCAGGCGTCTGTCGGTCCAAGCAGCCAGTAAGCAGAACGGACCCTGCAATAACCAATAAAAAAAGACTTAATTTTTGAAATTTAAACATGCGTGACCTCCTAATCTTTAGCCAACATTACTATATCGATAGTTTCTGCTTTTGACAATGCCTGCCAGCTTCTAGCAGTTGCCGCGCTTGGCGCTTTTATTACTAGAGTCTATTCTCGAAGCTCTTAATTATTACATTCAAGTTTAAATAACTATGTAGAGGGTTCTTTAGCAGAAGACACTGTTAGGCTTATTGTCAATAATTGAAGCGTCAAAATCAACAAATTAACCTCACAAGCCTAGCAGAAATGTATCATATGTTCTCTATTCCCTTGTTCTAGTTTAATTAACACTCCGTTCCTTAACTTTTTTAAGTTATTTTGATATTCTAAATGTACAACATAAAATGACATTGCCCCAATAAAGGAGTAACACATATAATCTATATTATACTGCATAAATTACAGGAGTGATTTGGTACGATGTTAACTATGGACGATATCATCCGCGATGGGCATCCTGCGTTGCGTAAAATAGCCGTAGATGTTCCATTGCCAGCATCAGATGAAGACAAGAATATTTTAGCAAGCATGATTGAATATGTGAAAAACAGCCAGAATCCCGAAATTGCTGAAGAATACAATCTTAGACCTGGGATAGGAATTGCAGCACCACAAATCAATGTGAGTAAGCGAATGATTGCTGTTCACCTAGAGGACGACCAGGGGAACCTATTCAGTTATGCTTTGTTTAACCCTAGAATAGTCAGCCATTCTGTTGAGAAGTCCTACCTGACAACCGGGGAAGGCTGCCTCTCTGTAGACTACTCTGTTCCTGGATATGTACCACGGTATGCAAGGATAACTGTTTCGGCAACTGATATAGTGGGCAACCCAGTAAAGCTCCGTCTGAAAGGCCTTCCCGCAATTGCATTCCAGCACGAAATTGATCATCTTAACGGTGTCATGTTCTACGACCACATAGACAAAAACGATCCTTTTAAACCGATTGAAAATGCGGTTCCAGTAGGAAGATAAATTTGTCTTTAAAGTAAGAATACTGCAAGCATGTTCAAGCGATGGTCCCAAAGAGTAAATTCATGTTGATTATGCTAGGAGGCGCAACTGACAAAGCGCTGGACTGATGTGACCTCGAGGGGCTAGTCACCAACTACTTGGAGCTTTAATTCCATATCAAACCAAAATAGGCCGAATCTATTTAGAAATCGGCCTATTTTCATGGTGGAAATTTAATTAAAGGAGACTAAAAGGACTAATCCCATAGAGAAGGTTCTTTGCTCAAATGAATTAATTTCAAATAAGTTTAACTGTTTTTAAACCGTGCCAGATTCCGTCCTCACTAACATCTTTGGTCACAACGTCCGCGACATTTTTAACTTCCGCTTCAGCATTTCCCATCGCTACGCCAGTGCCCACTGTTTTTAGCATTTCTAAATCATTAAGACCGTCTCCAAATGCATAAACATCTTTCATTTTAAAACCAAGCCGATCACTTACCAGTTTGATGCCTTCCGCCTTAGAACCTCCTGCAGGTAAAATATCGGCAGCAAAAGGATGCCACCTTATAAATTTAAAACCAGGATAGTCCGAGATGTATTCACTTTGTTCATCAGCTATACAAAATAACAGTGTTTGATAGATTTCATGGCCGATATAAAAATCCCTGTCTTCTTCCGGATGAGGGAATTTGATGCTGCCCAAGCTTTTTTCAATTCTTTCATGGTGGGATACATTAGCTTTCATCGTCTGCTCATTCATGAAAACCAAGGGATGACCGTTGGAATCTGCCTGTTTTTGAATATCGGCAAGCTTACTGGTTTTAAGCGGATTCTTGTAAATAACCTCTCCTTCAAAAACCACGTATTGCCCGTTGAAGCTCACAAAAGTGTCTATCTCTAGCTGATCCCTCAAATACTCAAACATAAAGGGAGCTCGTCCCGTTGCAATTCCAACATAAACACCATTTTTTCTAAGTTCTTCTATTCCCTTAATAGTTGATGCAGGTAAGGATTTTTCATGATCTAATAAAGTTCCATCAATGTCAAAAAAAACTATTTTACTCATCATATACTCCTCTTCATTTTAATTTCAAGCTGCGTATTTTCTTTCCCGTCTTTGCGTGAAGTGATAAAAACACCTAAAAGAATTATGATTAAGCCCAAAATCATCATTAAATTAATTTTCTCTTGCAGAAGCAAAGCTCCCCATAGGATAGCTGACACTGGAACGAGATAGGTTACAAGTGAAGCAAATTCCGGACCGCCTTCCTTGACTAGAAAGTAGTATAACAAATAGGCAACACCAGAGCCAAAGGTACCCACTCCAAGAAGCGGCAGAAAGGTCTTTGCTTCAAAAACAGACGCAACGGAGGCCGGTTCCATCCATAAAGCACCTAGGAAGCTTAGTATCGAGGAAGCAGCGAGAGTAAAAAAGGATATTTGGGAGACACTTAAACCCGTTAAATACTTTTTCGTTAAGTGAGTTCCTGTACCATAGCAAAATGCTGCAGCAGACATTAAGAAAATCCCCATTGTATTTCCTGCTATAAGCTCTCCCGGCCGTATGTCTGATAATATGAAAATTCCTATAAATCCTATTCCAATGCCTGCCCACTGATTTTTAGACAGCGTTGAGGAAAATAAGAAAAATCCGATCATCAATGTCCAGATGGGTGTGGTGGCATTAATAATAGAAGCAAGACTAGTAGAGATCTGTGTCTCGCTTAATGAAATAAATAGCCAAGGAAGCACATTGTTTAAAATTGCAACAATAATGATCTTTCCTACTAGCTTTTTTTCAGGCAGAAAGTTTTCCCTTTTTACAAGGATGACAACAGCAAGAAATAAAACACCAAATAAGCACCTTCCAAATACAACAGTTGCAGGCTCCAGTGATTCAAGCAATATTTTAATAAATAAAAAAGATGTACCCCAAATTAAACTGAGTACAACCAAAGCTCCATAAAGCTTGGCCATGTCATATCCCCCAATAAAAAAATATGGCATTTATAATTTTAGTCAGCATTTTTAAAACTTATATCTTTCACATATAATTGTCAATTTTAGTACAGTTACATAATTTCCATGTTTACCCACGGAAAATTACGATATTTTATCATATAATATAGATAAAAAGAAAGCCTTTTTTACAAGGTAAAACTGTATAAATCTTCCCCAATTGCTTTACTTTGGACAAGGATCGTTTAAAATAAGAATTAAGGAGTTGACCACAATGTTAAAGAAGCTGAGACGCAAGCTTTTAAAACAGTGGAATGACATGCTTCGAAAAAAAACAATCGCTTAGAATTTACGAGCCCTTCAAACTTGCGAAGGGCTCCTTCCTTATTGTAAATTGGTGAAAGCGGAAAATTTTTCAAAATGGGATACTGGACTGATTCTTCCAATTTAGAAAATAAATGAAAATGTGATAAGATTTATATATAATAGAAAAAGATATATCGGACTAAGGAGAGAATATAATGATTTTTAAAGTTTATTATCAGGAATCCCTCAAACAGGTACCTGTTCGAGAAAACACAAAAACGATTTACATGGCCGCGGACTCGGAGCGGGAAGTAAGAACTAAACTTTCAGACCGTCCTTTTAATATTGAATATGTTGAGGCTGTTAAGGGTAAATATTTGGAATACGAACAACAGAATGAAGACTTTGAAGTATTGGAGATTGAATAATTTATGAAATTTGTCAAAAACGATCAAACAGCAGTATTTGCACTAGGAGGACTCGGAGAGATAGGTAAAAACACGTATGGGGTTCAGTTTCAGGATGAAATCATTCTGATCGATGCTGGCATTAAATTCCCTGAGGACGAGCTTCTTGGAATAGATTACGTGATACCTGACTACTCATACCTAGTCAAAAATGAAGACAAAATTAAGGGCCTTTTTATTACCCATGGCCACGAGGACCACATCGGCGGCATTCCATATCTATTGAGGCAGATTAATATTCCGATCTATGGCGGAAAGCTTGCCCTTGGCCTTCTCCGAAAAAAACTGGAAGAACATGGACTGCTTAGACAGTCAAAGTTAATTGAAATCAAAGAAGATGACATCATTAAATTCAGGAAAACTTCTGTGACTTTTTTCAGAACTACTCATAGCATTCCTGATTCATATGGTATCGTTGTCAAAACACCTCCTGGACAAGTAGTCCACACTGGTGACTTCAAATTTGATTTCACCCCTGTTGGAGAACCAGCTAACCTGACCAAAATGGCTGAGATTGGAAAAGACGGAGTGCTTTGCTTACTTTCTGACAGCACAAACAGTGAAGTTCCGAACTTCACAATGTCTGAAAGACGTGTTGGAGAAAGCATTCAGGATATTTTCCGTAAAGTTGATGGACGGATTATTTTCGCCACGTTTGCTTCTAACATACACCGTCTTCAGCAGGCTACTGAAGCCGCTGTCATGACGGGAAGAAAAGTAGCTGTCTTTGGGCGCAGCATGGAGAATGCAATTGAAATTGGGTTAGATCTTGGATACATCCGAGCACCAAAGGATACCTTTATTGAACCTCAGCAAATCAATCGCCTTCCAGCTAATCAAGTAACGATTTTATGTACTGGCAGCCAAGGTGAACCGATGGCAGCATTATCTAGGATCGCTAACGGGACACATCGTCAAATCCAGATTAACCCTGGTGACACGGTGATTTTCTCATCTTCACCAATCCCTGGGAACACAATCAGTGTTAGCAGAACAATTAACCAGCTTTATCGTGCTGGAGCAGAAGTTATTCATGGCTCACTGAATGATATCCATACATCAGGCCATGGCAGCCAAGAAGAACAGAAGCTTATGCTTCGTCTTATCAAACCGAAATTCTTCATGCCGATTCACGGTGAATTTAGAATGCAGAAGATGCACTCTAAACTTGCTATTGATTGTGGTGTTCCTGAAGAAAACTGTTTTGTCATGGATAATGGCGAAGTGCTTGCATTGGGTGAAAACGAAGCTCAAGTGGCAGGTAAGATCCCTTCCGGATCCGTTTATATTGACGGAAGCGGTATCGGTGACATAGGGAATATCGTGCTGCGCGACCGTCGGATTTTATCTGAAGAAGGCCTTGTAGTCGTAGTGGTCAGCATCAATATGAAGGAATTTAAAGTGGCTGCTGGACCAGATATCATCTCCCGCGGATTTGTTTATATGAGAGAATCTGGTGATTTAATTAATGATGCTCAGAAACTTATCGCTGGTCATCTTAATAAGGTAATGGAACGCAAAACTACTCAATGGTCCGAGATCAAAAACGAAATCACGGATACATTATCCCCATTCCTGTATGAGAAAACAAAGCGCCGCCCTATGATCCTTCCTATCATTATGGAAGTAGGAAAATAATAAATAACAAAAGAGCCTTGCGGTTTCAATACCGAAGGCTCTTTTTGCGTTTCATTATTGTATTACTCCTAGAAACTGGCATACTTCGAATCCTTCGACAGAAGCAAAGTACGCTTCTTTGGCGGATTCTCCAGTTTGCTTGTTTCTAAACAGTCGGCGAGCGACGGACAGGATGTCCTAGTCAGGCGAGTGCCGCAGGACGCGGCGAGCTACGAGCGTGGCTTTTCTTTCTCCAGCCTCGCCTCCTAGCTTCTCGTGTCGCTTCGGTCCAGTTGATGAAGTCAAAGAACGACTTCACCCTCTGGCCCTCCAGCGCTTGTCGAAGCTAGACAGTCGGCTCCGCTTTTCTTTAACCCATTACTTTCTTTTCGAAGCGGTTTATGTCGGCGTCTGCACCAATGACAATTAGGATGTCGTCTTTTTCTATCAGCTCGTTTGCCTGCGGTGAAACGATAATTTCTCTTCCTCGTTTTATTGCTACAATGTTGATTCCATACTTAGCACGGATATCAAGATGAATAATAGAATTGCCACTCAGACGGTCATTGGCTACAATTTCAACAATGCTATGTTCATCAGAAAGCTCTAGGTAATCAAGAACGTTGTTTGAAACAATATTGTGCGCAATTCGCCTGCCCATATCTCGTTCAGGGTGAACTACCTGGTCAGCTCCAATTTTTCTTAATACTTTCTCATGATAATCGTTTTGCGCTTTCACAGTTACTTTATTTACTCCAAGCTCTTTTAAAATAAGAGTAGTTAAAATACTAGCCTGAATATTATCGCCAATTGCTACGATAACATGATCAAAGTTTCTTATTCCAAGGCTTTTTAAAACAGCTTCATCCGTTGTATCCCCTACCACGGCGTGAGAAGCTATTGCTGCGTATTGATTTACTCTATCTTCATTATTATCGATTGCCAAAACTTCGAGACCTTCCTCGGCCAATGCACGGCAAATACTTCCCCCAAAACGGCCAAGTCCGATCACAGCAAATTCTTTTTTCACAACCTATTCCTCCACTTATGTTAAGTCTAGAATCTTTCCCCATTTTAGCACACTAGAGTAAAAAGAAAAGATTTTCTTCAGATAATTCCTACTTACAAAAAGGCTCGCACATATCTTTGTTAATCCCTTGAAGCTCTTTTATCCTTTTTCCTTTTATAGATAAAATAAAAAAGCCAGCCTAAAAGTCCGCCGATTAAAAAGATCGGTAAATTTCCTGCTAGAAAAATAACTGACCCTGAAAATACTACCAGCAGAAAATTTAAACTTGTTGCAAATTGCTTTTTTGTCTTTTCCCAAGTGTTTAATTGGGTACTATCTACCTTAGGAACATTAACAAGATTTTGCATCATGTTAATGGTCACGGTAGAATAAGCTGTTTGATTATCTATGTACTTTATTCTGCCAAGAAGCTGTTCAATCTCTTCCTGTACTCGATTAAGATCCTCTGATATTTTCAATAGGTCTTCAGTCTTTGCTGCATCCTTCATAAAATCAAGCAAGCGTGCCTCGACGGTCCTTTTCGATTTAAGCCTTGATTCTAGGTCAACATACTCCTCCGTTACATCATTCCCCGTTACTTGGCGCTCCGTCACTTCTGCAGCAATTCCCTCAGAGTCATGTAGAAAATCCTGAAAATGGTTGTCCGGAATTCTAAACACCATATTTCCGTTCAATTGATCATCGTAATTATTTGTTTGTGAATTTACAATATAGCCTCCATAGCTTTCAGCTTTCGCCTCTAAACTTGATTGTGCTTTTTTAAAGTTATCAACCCTAAGATTAAGAAACGCATTAAAGATAACTTTTCTATCCTTTCTGAAAGCTTCCTCCTGAACGTCTGTTTTAACATTCTCGCTTACTGAGGTGTCTTCATTAAGCATTGAATCCCCGGACTCAGAGGGCGCCTTGCTAGCTTCCTCATTGCCGCCCATATTATGATCTTCTGCAGAATCATTAGAACTGCATGCACTTATAAGCAATGCTGTTAAACAAATCACTATTAATCTTATAGCTTTCATACTGTTCACCCCTTTTTCTCTTTATATGGATTGACGGTTTTCACTGTAAAATAGTTACAAAGAAAAGCTAAGAGGTGAATTTTAAGAAAAAAGCCTTCTTATCGAAGGCTTTATATTGCATCAAGCATATTAAATTGGGATTTTACAAGGTCGTGATATTCTCCTTCGTAATTCATGAGTTCATCATGTGTTCCTTTTTCAATAATCCTGCCATTTTCAAGCACGAAAATATTATCAGCTTCTCTTATAGTGGAAAGCCTGTGTGCGATCATAATCGCAGTTCGCCCTTTTAAAAGTGTTTTAAGCGCTTTTTGAATTTTAACTTCCGTTTCCGTATCTATGCTAGCCGTCGCCTCATCAAGTATTAAAATTTGCGGGTCAGCCAAAAGTGCACGTGCAAAAGATATAAGCTGCCTTTCCCCTACAGATAAAATATTGCCCCGTTCCTCTACTTCTGTAAGGTAATCTTTAGGAAGTTCCTCGATAAAATCTGCCGCCCCGACTGCTTTTGCTGCTGATTTAACTTCCTCATCGGTTGCTGATGGGCGTCCAAAACGAATATTATCCATAATTGTACCAGAAAAAATAAATGTATCTTGCAGGACAATGCTTATTTGGTTTCTCAAGCTTGAAATAGACACATCCTTTAAATCCTTACCGTCTACGAGGACCCGTCCATTATCCGGATCGTAAAACCGGCTGACCAGGCTTGCGATAGTCGTTTTTCCAGAACCGGTATGACCAACAAAGGCTACAGTCTGTCCTGACATAATTTCAAGATTTATTTCGTTTAAAGCCATTCTTTTTCCATCATAGGAAAACATAACTTTATCAAATTCTATATGTCCTTCAACTTCCTTAAGTTCAATTGTATTCTCTCTTTCAGATACAATTGGTTTTTCATCTAGAAATTCAAATATTCTTTCTGATGAGGCCATTCCCATTAAAAGCTGGTTATAGACCATCCCCAGCCTGGAAATCGGCTCCCAAAACATTCCTAGGTAAAAAGCGAAGGATACAAAGACTCCGATCGAAATACCATTCCCAATTAAGGAAGAGCCATACCAGATAAGCACAGCAGTTCCAAGTGCATTAGTCAGTTCGACAAGAGGCCTGAACATTGCATTTTTCTGGGATGCTTCTTTCCAGCTTTCGAAACTTTCTTTGTTAACGCCATCAAAATAAAGCATATTTTCTTTTTCCTGCGTGTAAGACTGGGTAACTCTGACTCCTTGTATACTTTCATTTAAGTGAGAGTTAAGCTTTGCTTGCTTTAAACGGACAGTCTGCCATGATCGCCGTATTTTCTTCCTAAGACTTGTCGATATAAAAAACATAACAGGCAGAATAACCATTATCGCAAGAGTGAGCTCAGGACTTAATGAAAACAGGATAACAAAAATCCCTGCCAGTAAGATCATATCCATTAATAAATTTATAACACCGTTCGTAAATAGCTCTTGCAGTGAGTTGATATCATTCATGATTCTCACTAAAATGGAACCAGCGGAACGCTGATCAAAAAAACGATGGGAAAGATTCTGTACATGAGTAAATAGATGCTTCCTTAAATCATAAATCACGTTTTGTCCAAGTTCGTTCATCCAGCGGATTCTAAATATATTAGCAAAATAAGAAACGGCATATAAAGCTGCTATTAATATCACTAGCTTAATCAGCATTGAAGTATCCCGCTCAACAATTGCCTGATCAAGCGTATACACACCAATTAAAATCGGAATCATGAGCCGTACAGCTGTATTTATCAGGACCATAATAATTGATAACGGCACTAGACTTTTTTTATACGGAAGTATATAAGAAAAAAGCCTAAGCATTTGCTTCCAGTTAAACGGTTTTTCAATGACAAGGTCAGTGGAATAATGAAACCTGTTCGCTGTATTATCGTGCTTATGTTTTGTCACGAGCGCACCTCCTTAATTTTAGCTAGTATAGGAACGTTGTAATTTATCACGATCTTTATATTGCAATTCATAGATTCTTTGATATAGGCCTGCGTTTTGAACAAGCTGTTTATGATTTCCTCTTTCGGCAATTCTGCCGTCTTCTAGCACTAGAATTTCATCTGCATATTGCAAGGAGGAAATCCGGTGTGCAATGATAAAAGTTGTTTTTCCTTTCATAACTTCATTAAGAGCCTTTTGAATTTCAAATTCGGTTTCCATATCTACAGCGCTAGTGGCATCATCCAAAATTAAAATACTCGGATTTACACATATAGCCCGAGCAATCGCAATTCGTTGTTTCTGGCCTCCTGAGAGCCCCATCCCTCTTTCTCCAAGAATCGTGTCATATCCATCGGGAAGAGCTGAAATAAAATCATGTGCTTGGGCTCTTTTAGCAGCATCGATTATGTCATCCATTTCTGCCTCAGGCCTGCCGTAGGAGATATTCGCTTTAATTGAAGATGAAAATAGAAACGACTCTTGCAGAACAATGCCAATATTCCCTCTTAAAGATTGGATTGAATAATTGCTGATTTCCTGTCCATCAATCCGTATTTCTCCCTCATTCGGTTCATAAAAACGGGTCAGCAACTGGGTGATACTGGTCTTCCCTGATCCCGTGGAGCCAATTAAACCAATGATCTTACCCGGTTTCGCAGTAAAAGAAAGATTATAAATCGCTGCTTTGTCATCAACTCCATAACGAAGAGTCACATTATCGAATTCCACATTACCCTCAAAAGCAGATACGTGAACAGCCCCGTCCTTTTCCACAATTTCCTCTTCAGCTTCTAAAATCTCCAGAAGTCGTTCGCCAGATGCTTTTGATTGCGAGTATTGGTTAATAACAAAACCGAGATTCATAATCGGCCACATAATATACCAGAGAAGGCTATAAAAGGCGACTAGTTCCCCAGGCAGGATCTCTTCTACCATAACGAGGTAGCCGCCATAGCCGAGCAATAAAACCACGCTTAGGTTCCCGAGGAGCTCCATTAACGGAAAATATTTTGCCCATATTTCTGATGTGAACAAATACTTATCTTTATAGTCTCTGTTGGAATCATTAAATTTTTTGATTTCAAAGTCTTCACGAGATAGAGATTTTACAGTATTAATACCACTGATATTTTCCTGCACTTTAGTATTAAGACTGCCAAACGACTTTCGTATCCCTCTAAATGCAGGATGAACCTCTTTATCAAATTTAAATACAACAACTGCCAGGAAAGGCAGGGTAATAAGAGTAACAATTGTAAGAGTGATAGAGTAATAAAACATTACCGAAAAGCTAATTAAAATTAGCAAACAGAAACGGATCAGTTCTGAAAAACCAAATGATAAAAAGAAGCGAAATGCTTCCACATCTGCTGTCAGTCTTGACATAAGATCCCCGGTTTTTGCATTATCGTAGTATTTAAAGGATAGATATTGGAGTTTTGCATAAAGGGAATTACGAAGCTGGTAAACGGAATGGATTCCAAATAAATCTCCAGTATATTGGTAGATATATGTAGCTGCACCTTTTATAATCATAATTCCAACAAAACCAATAGTAAGCAACGGAATTAACTCATACCTTCCTCCAAGAACTGCTTCGTCTATGGTAATTTGCAGCACAATAGGATAAACAACTGTTATCGCTGTTACAACCACCAGGAACATTATTGACCAAATAAAATATACTTTGAAGGGCCAGTAAAATTTCTTTAATTTCCGAAAAGTTTCCACCTGTTCTCCCCCTTTGGTTTTTAAGCACGTATAAATAAATATATCGGGTTTCGAAATATATTTCCAGTAATAAGTGAATTTTAGGATTTTTTTGTAATTTAGAATGTTCTGTATACCTTAATGAAGTCTGAAATATATGAGACTCGTGGGAAATATCCACCAAGTTTAAGACTAGTCAGACAGCACGAGGGGGAATGTGCTCGGGTAAGTCGAATGTGGAGGTCATTTGGCTTGCATAAGCAGCGAAGAACTGGACCTTGTCCGAATACAGGGCTCATTCACAGCACAAGCAGCCAGGGATTAAGCCCTGGCCGAATACGAGTGTTCCACTGTTTTTCCAGTATAAAATATGCAGTGTAAAATATGAGCAATCTAAAAAGGACAAAATCATACTCGATTTGCCCTTATTACTCGAAACATTTATTGTATTTTTATGAGCCACATTGGAAATCGCAGCAAGATTATTCACGTGCAAGGCTGATACTATATGGCTAAGTTGATACACCTATACCCGAATGGATCGTGTCAACAGCAAACCAATACTATTTAAAAAATTTTAATATAACTCTCTAACTGGACAAACTTCAAATTGGTGACTCCGAATCTCTTAGAAATTTATCTGAATTTAACAATATAAAAAAACCGGAATTCTTCCCGGTTTTTAATTCCCTTTATATTGAATGTAACCACTAATAAATTTGACTGCCTTTTCGATTACATCTTCATTTGGAAAGAGCTTAGCATTATGCAGGCCCCAATCAGATTCAACACCTAGCCAAAACATAAATCCTGGAATTTCTTTAAGCATATAACCAAAGTCTTCTCCAGTCATTGCTTCCCGGCATTCAACCAGCTTCATATCTGATGTTGACTGAACATACTCCATAAATTCCATCGTAATTGATTCCTCATTAAATACTTGATAATACATAGCCCCAAAATCAATTGCGGATTCGCACTGGTAACCTATTTCTGTTCCTTTTACTAAAGCACGAACTCTATCTTTTACCTTATCCATTGATTCACTGGATAAAGTACGAATGGTACCTTCGATTCTCGCCTTTTCAGCAATGATATTTTGGACCGTTCCGCTAGTGATTTTACCGATTGTTACTACAGCACTGTCAAGCGGATCTACATTCCTCGCCACAACACTTTGCAGTTGAGTCACTAGTGAGCAAGCAGCGACTATCATATCATTTGTTTGATGAGGATAGGCAGCATGACCGCCCTTCCCCTTTAAATCTATAAATAACTCAGAAGTATTAGCAAATAATAGACCTGGCTTAGTTGCAATGGTTCCGACCGGATACTCTGGTGCAACATGCAGACCCATTATCATATCTGGCCTCCATTTTGCCATTGTTTCAGATTTCAGCATCGGTTCTGCCCCGCCGGGTCCCTCTTCGGCTGGCTGAAAGATAAATAAGAGATTGTCTTTTATCGGCGCTGATGCAAAGTGGTTAATAAGTCCCAACGCTATTGTCATATGAACATCATGTCCACATGCGTGCATATTTCCCTTGTGTTCAGATTCAAAGCTGCATCCCGTTTCTTCTGTAATAGGGAGTCCATCGATATCTGCCCGATAACCAATTGTTTTAGAGGGGTTTGTGCCGTTGATCTTGACAAATATGCCTGTCCTCCATGTTTCTATTTCTATTATTGAGCTGTTAAGAGAACGAATGCAGTCTAATAAATAGGCCTGTGTCTTAAACTCCTCAAAACCTAATTCAGGTATCCTATGTAAGTCCCGTCTTATCTTGACTAGCGGATGCATTGTCATCATTCCATCTCCTTTTAGATGCTGGCTTTCAGCTTCTCTTTATGTAGAAATAAAGCGTGGATGTATCATCCACGCTCATTAACGAAAAATATTGAGTATCCAAGTCGCCCCTGGTCAGTCGGCTCCGCTTTTCTTGGCTGGCTGCGGTGCTAGCCCCTCGAGTCGCTTCGATCCAGCTGCCGAAGTCAAAAAGCGACTTTCACCCTCTGGCTCTCCAGCGCTTTTCGGGGCTGTTCAAGGCACCTCCGCTTTTCTTTATAACTGGCGGAGTTCTTGTTTTATTTCGGTTTTTGATTTTGTTTTTTCGTCAATTTCTTTGATAACTTTAGCTGGAGTACCCGCGACCACAGTGTATGGAGGGACATCATCAATTACAATGGCTCCAGCTGCGACAACAGCACCTTTACCTACAGTTACACCTTCAAGGACAACTGCATTTGCACCAATAACTACATCATCTTCAACAATTACAGGCTTTGCTGAAGGAGGCTCAATTACACCTGCAAGAACAGAACCTGCACCTATATGGCAGTTTTTCCCGACTGTTGCACGTCCGCCAAGAACTACGTTCATATCGATCATGGTACCTTCACCAACTACAGCTCCGATGTTGATGCTTGCACCCATCATAATAACTGCGTTATCACCAATCTCAACCTGGTCACGAATAATCGCACCCGGCTCAATACGAGCTTTAATATTTTTCATATCTAAAAGGGGGATAGCTGAGTTTCTTCTATCATTCTCTACAACAAAATCTTCAATGTTGCCTTGATTCGCTTCTAAGGCTTGGTTAATTTCAGCCCATTCTCCAAACACAACTCCACTGTTCCCTGAAATAAATGATTTTGACTCATTTCCAAAGTCGATACCCTTTAAGTTGCCCTTAACATACACCTTAACTGGGGTAGACTTTTTGCTATTTTGAATAAATGAGATAATTTCATTAGCATCCATCATTTTCATTGTAATTCCTCCTTATGTATAACTAAAAAATACTTTAACAAACAAAAGAGATGAAAACAAGAAAAACCATCCTTGTTATTGGTCTGTTTCTTCTATATATTCCTTAACTACCTCTATGAACGCCTGAACCTGCTTTAATTGAAAGGCAGATTCATACCCAAGCAGCCAGGTATCACGTTTAATCGGTTCGTTATTTTCATCTAGCAGAGGAATTTTAAAGATATTTTCCTCCTCACCATTTAACGTAATTGCAGGCAGGATTGCATAGCCAATCCCGTTAAATGTCATCTGTTTGCAGGTTTCAATTTGATCGACGACCACTGTCCGTTTCGGTGCAGTCTTAAACTGGCGCATCCACCAATCCTGTATTTCCTGATAGTAATTAGAGTCACTTTTGAACTGGATAAAGGGGCGGTCTGTTTCCAGCACCTGTTCAGGCCTCGTCATTACTGTATCAACAAGGTACAGGCTGTCCTTAAACAGATGGATTTTGACCCCCTTCCAATCAGGCGTGCCCCTAATGATTCCAATATGAGCTTGATCTTCATAAAGAGACTTTAAAATCTCACTGCTCCAGCCAGTAATAAGAGATATTTTGGCCTGTGGATGTTTATTAATAAATTTCTTAAGCACCTGTGGAAGCCAATTCTGACCAACAATTGAAGCTACTGCAATTTTAAGTGTCCCATGCACTTCAGAATTTAAAGCATGGATGGATTCTCTAACTTTGTCTTCCTTTGAAAGCACCTCGTTAACGAACCGGATAACAAGCTCGCCTTCAGGAGTCAGTGTCAGACCTTTTTGAGAGCGGATAAACAGCTGAGTGCCCCATTCTTTTTCGAGCGTTTGAAGCCTTTGTGATAAGGCGGGCTGCGAGACAAATAAACGCTCGGCAGCTTTTCTCATATTCATTTCCTGGGCAAGGACTGATAACAGATTAAATTCTGACAGGGAAGACATTTAACTCCTCCTCTAAAAATAAATCATTGGGCCTGTGTTTCTTGATCTTTCTTTGGAATAAAGACTATTAAAATAATGGTAATAATAGCAAATAATAAAACACCGATATAAACAGACTGCAGTGAAAAAGTTAAACCATCTTGCAGCACAGTCTTAACTTCTTGAGGGAGTCTGCTTCGCTCGTCAGCATTTAAAAGAACATTAGCAGAATCCACTGTTAAGCCTTCTCCAGCCTTGCCTCCATGCTCGTTAATATAAGCTAGAATTTGGCTGTTTAGGATTCCTCCCAGGAGTGCTGCCCCGATGGTATTCCCCAGATTTCTCATAAACATATTAGAAGCTGTGGCAATCCCTCGCTGTTGCCAACTGACAGAGCTCTGAATAGACACAATAAAAGATGTTGTTGTCATTCCCATACCCGCTCCAACTAGAAACGAGCCGGCAGCAGCCCAAAGAGGTCCTGCCTCTGGGGTAAGTGTTACAAACATAATGCTGCCTAAGATGAGCAGGATACCTCCAATAAGGGAAGTCATTCGGTAGCCGATCCGCAGCAGCAGCTTGCCAGCAACAGTAGCCGCAATTGGCCAGCCTATTGACATTGTTGTTAAGGTAAACCCTGCTACTATAGGAGAACGTTCCATAACCCCCTGGACAAAAGCAGGTAAAAAACTGGATATTCCAATGAGCATTACCCCTGTCGTGAGAGATGCTGCATTTGCCACAAAAATAGTTCGCTCTTTCCATATAGAGAAGGGCATCATCGGCTCTGGAGCTTTCTTTTCCTGGAAAATAAACAATCCGAACGCTATTACACTTACTGTTATAAGGCTCAGTACCTGAATTGAAGACCAAGGCCAATTCGCGCCGCCTTCTACTAGCACAATCATTAAGGAGCTGATCGATAGTGTAAGCAGAATGGCTCCTGCATAATCGATCTTGTGTTTTTTCTTTTCAATCTTCTCATTTAAAAATAACCAAAGTCCCGCAATTGCCAAAAATCCAAGCGGAATATTGATCCAGAAGACATATCTCCAGCTCACAAATTCAACTAGCAGTCCGCCAATAGCAGGTCCCATGACTGCGGAGATTCCCCATACACTTGATAAATAGCCCTGAATCTTCGCTCTTTCTTCCTTTGTATAGATATCTCCAACGATTGTGGTAGCAATCGGCATGACCGCTCCTGCTCCAAATCCTTGTATAAACCGAGAAACAATTAACCATTCCATCGAACTCGCAAATCCGCATAATAGTGACCCGATAAGGAAAACGACAATCCCGAACGTCAGGATTGGCTTGCGGCCAAAAAGGTCAGAAAGCTTTCCATAAATCAACACGGTAACAGCATTCATTAACAAATAAGCAGAAAACACCCAGCTGTACAGCGTAAAGCCTCCGAGATCCCCTACAATCGCAGGCATAGCTGTTGATACAATTGTAGCTTCAATAGCTCCCATAAACATAGCGAGCATTACAGTTGCTAATACTAGTGGCCGCTTTGTCTCTCGAACACCCTTTTTACTGCTCTTGTCAGCAGCCTCCCCCATAGTTCTCACCTCACTAGAAAGATTGCACTCCAACAAATTATTCAAAATAACTTTTATAATATTACTAAATTTTAAAACCTATGTACTCAAAAAATCAGCCCCCGGCCATGTTCGGGAGCTGAGTGTTATTTTTTAAATCTCCGCACGTTATTATTTAACAATTGCAATACTGTCCTTCTAGTTAAAATTCCTACGAATACTTCCTCATCATCCTCTATGCAAAGAAAAGGATGGTCGATTAACAATGCTAATGAAGACTGGACTGTAGAATTTGCTTTCAGCCTAGGAATGCTGCTGTTCATCGCTTCCTCAACCTTTTTTTGATCAAGTTGATCAAATTCGATGCGCTGCAGCCCTAGAATTGCGTCCATAACGATCGGGGTACTGATCAAGCCCTGCAGACGGTAGTGAACGTCTAAGACAGGAATAGCAGTGTACCCGCTTTTTGTCAGAACCAAAAGCGCATGTTCAAGATTATTGCCCAATTGGACATGGGCGACCCGTTCAGAGGGGATCATTAATTCTTGAACATTCATTTCTAAAAACTCTCCGCTATGAAGACTTATCATTGCCGAAAACTCCTCTAAAATTGATTTCACCTCTCATTATTTTATCACAGTTTTCCTCACTTTTGCGTTTTTGGCGCTCAGCCTTTGCTAGTTTTTATATTTTTCAACTCATAGCTGCAGTTAGGACATTTATAAATGACATTTTGATTTGATTGAGCTGTTAAGGTCCTGTCCAGCTCCGATTGATTATGGCACTTAGGACAAAGTATGAATGGCATCATATGCCTCACCCCCATTTTTATTCTTAGCATGCCTCAATCTCGTTGCTCTACTTACCTAAACAACAAAAGGCTATGGAATTTACTTGCCGATTCACTGTACCCGCCTTTTTCCATCTCATTCGCACCTCACTTTCACGGTCTCGATGTCTCTTTTCCCGCTGGAAGGCGCGTTGTTAGACTAATGTCATTAGGGTTGAATCAGCTTAAACCATTACAAAGTCAAATAAAAAAAGAACTCTTGACGAGTTCTTTTTGTCCTACTGAATTAAATCAAAAATTTCGATCGTAATCATATCGATATTGTCGAATTGATACTTTTTAGGCTTTTCCTTCTCCAAGTATACTTCCAATTCGTATGTTTCTGTTTTCGGGTGATATGTTACTTGGCACTTACGCTCACCGTTAACCTCGAAAAAGCGCTGAGCCGGTTCTCCTCCGTTGGATTGTTCCTGAAGGTTTTTTAATCGTGTAATTATTCCTTGAAGCTGTGACATATTCCCTCTCCTTTCAACCAAAGAAACAACTATCAATAGGATTAACTATTGATTTGTTTCTATACCGTAAAGAATGTAATCTGAAAATTCAAACCCATTTCTTTACATGTCAATATTAACAGAATAAAATAATGAGAGAGATTGTACAAGTAAAAGGATGTAAAGGAAGTGTTTTTTTGCAAAAACCAGAGAAGTTAGCCGAAAATCTGTATTTAATTGATGATTACGATTTAAAGATGGAAGAACGAACTGGTACTTACGTTCTTACAGAACAAGATCTAACTTTGATTGAAACCTGCGCCAGCCCATCCGTCCCCAAAATCCTTAAGGGATTAAATTTGCTGGGGCTCTCACCCGAGAATGTTAAATACATTATAGTTACTCACATCCACTTGGATCATGCAGGCGGAGCAGGGTTGCTGCTTACCCATTGCCCTCAGGCGAAGGTTGTCGTTCATCCAAAAGGCATCAGGCATTTAGAGGATCCTTCTAGGCTGATTGCTGGTGCAAAGTCCGTTTATGGAGAAAGGTTTGATGAATTATTTGACCCTATTTTACCAGTTGCCAGTGAGCAGCTGATCGTCAAAAACGACCGTGAATCCCTAACTATTGGACCTGATTGTACTCTCACGTTTTATGATAGTCCTGGCCATTCTAACCACCACTTCAGCATTTTCCATCCGAATACATCAGGTATGTTTACAGGAGATACAGCGGGAATCCGATATCCGCAGCTAGTAAGAGAAGGAATTGAGCTCTATCTTCCGTCTACGTCTCCAAATCAGTTTAGTCCCGAGAAAATGCTACACTCGCTGGAGCTATTTAAAAGTCTCTCCCTAAAATACATTTATTTTGGTCATTATGGGATGTCCTCTAATCCTGAGGAGGTCTATAAGCAGGTAGAGGACTGGCTGAAAGTCTTTTTAGAAGAAGCAGAGAGTGCTTTTTTAGAAGGGAATGAATTCCTTGAAAAAGTCTTTATGACGACAGAACGCTTGCAAAACAGAGTTGCAATTTATTTACTGGAGAAAGGCATTGATAGAAATCATCAGGCCTTTGAAATTTTGTCACTTGACTTGAGTGTAAGTGCAATGGGCTTAATTGATTATTTGCAAAAAAGAAAGTAGGCTAATTCAATGGATAAAGTAGTAGTATATTCTCAAAACGAGTGCCCTACCTGCCAAATCGTTAAATTATTTCTTCAGGAATCCGGGGTTGCGTTTGAAGAACGAAATATAAGTGAAAATCCGTCCGCCAAGAAGGAGTTCTTAGATGGTTACAGACTGTCCTCTACACCTGCAGTTATTGTTGGAGAACAGATTATTACCGGATTTGACCTTCCACGCCTTAAAGAGGTATTAAGAATAAACTAAGGTGTCCCTTTTGGGACACCTTAGTTTATTGCCAGGCTACATAAAAGTCACGATTTACAGATGCTAAATATTTTTGTTTAACCCCTTTACCCGTTAGAGATAAAAAGAAAATTAGCTTTTTTGATGGACTAAACGCGGGGCCAGAATTGGAAATCGACGAAAAAGGATCGGCAGACAGAACTGTTAAATCAAGATCATCCTTTACTTCATTTTCCACTGGAAAACCTTTTTCAAGCACAGATTCCGGAATGTTATCAAACATGTACTCCGCAACTTTCCACTTTTCGCTTTCCTTTTCTAACAGCAGGCCCTCATAATGGTCCTCATAATTGACAGGACCTTCGTGATCTCCAGAAAAAAACTCAACCACATAGATCTTCCCCTCATCCTCTATAACCTTTGTTTTATCCGAAAAGTTGTAGAAAGGAATATAATAGGGGGCAAAATCTGATCCATATGTACGATAAGAATTCCCCTCTTGCACTAAATTTTCCTGTTTGAACAGTTCTTTATACGATTGTGAAAAATATTCATCTAATACAGCATCAACTTCCTGCATTGTCCGGTTCTTTTCACTCAGCGATACTTGGGCCTGAAAAGCTGACTTTAAAAAGCCAAATACTTCATTTTTATCGTCGAAATTAGAATCAGCACTTGCGTGGTAAGGAAGTAATAAAAAAATGAGCAGTAACAATAATGCCGGGCGCTTGTCCATCTTGTTCTCCCCTTTAGTAAAACTTAAGTAATTCCTATTCTATCAACAATTTTGCGTCAAAAAACAATATATCGTTCGTAAAATTACCTTATCATCTGACATTAAATTTACCTTATCTTCCTGATACCCAAATTAACGCTCGAAAAAACACACATAAAGTGAAAGGGCTTGTCAAATAAGATAGAATAGGCCCCAATTATAAAATTATAAATAGAAACAGCCCCAGGTAATTTAGAATTACCAGGGGCCAGAAAATGCATAAATGATGATTAAAAGACCGACGAGGGCTGCAGCAATTATATAAGTGAGGAAGACAGGATTTCGTAAATAAGGATGTTCTTGCACATTTTCAGGGATTTTAGAGTCATGCTCAGCCACTACACCACGCGACCTGAACAACGACAATGTATAAAAAAACGAAACAAGCAAGATTCCTGCACCTATTCCCGCGAGTATCATCATATACAAACTCATTAGCACCATTCCTCCTTAAGAAGGCTCTTAAGCATAGAGTGGCTTTTTTATTGAGTTCCTATACAAACAGCCGGTTATTATAGCATTCCTTCGCGTGAATATAAGTATGTCGACGAGAGGTCTACAAATAAAAAGTCTTTATCTGCCAATGGGCAAGAGAAGGTCCTGATAATTTCCCCAGTTTCAATGTCGCTGTAGCGATCCGATAAAATCCCTTTCTTCCCGTAGCGCATCCGAATAATATTTTCCAAAAAGTAAGGACGCCAACTCCAGTTTTTCTCGATGTATGCTGACTGGAGCTCCCACTCCCGGATGTTTCTAAAAAGATTGGGTGACAGCTGAAAACCGTCTTCATCACAGATATACATACGAAAAGCAATTCCTTCCAAACCTCCACTTAAGGACCGAAGCAATTCTGCGTAACTTTGCTGCTTCTTCATTTTAGCGAGAAGGTCCTGTATCCTTTCCTGCAGATCATTCGTCAACGAAAATAGCTGCTCCAGCTTCTTTTTCTCAGACAAGATAAAGGAATGACACTCACCTCTAAGCTTCTCTTTTAGAATATTCCTAGGAGAGAATTCTTCCTCAGGGGGACATAAATAATAACCTTGATAGTAATGTCCGCCGTTTTTCCAGGCAAACTGCAGCTGAAAGCTTGTTTCGATATTCTCAAACAATAAAGTTGCTCCAATTTTCCTTGCCAATAACGAAAGGCTATATAAAATGTCGCGATAGGCTGCGCCGGCTGCAGTCGAACGGAGAACCTGCAAATTCACTTTTAGAATATCAGGCGAAAGCTGTCCAATCCGATCCAAATGGCTGCTGTCATCACCTATTTTGTCGAAAGCAATTTTTATTCCATATGTCCGGTAATAATTTAATAAATGGTCGAGATGTTCCAATTCCCCAATATAGTTACGTGCCGAGATCTCTAATACAATCCGATCAGGAGAGATTCCTTGTTTAGAAAATTGGAGGATCTGTTCCAAAAACTGCTCTCCGTCATCCAGCATTAAGATATCAGCATCCCGGTTGATAAATAACAGCATATCTTTTTCGAGCATCAATGATTTGTTTAATGCTTTAATTAAAACCGTATTATCAACCTCAAGTCTATATTCCTCAGGTATTTGGCTATCTAAGAAAAAAGGCCCCAGACTTACTACACCTGAGTCAGGTGAGTGATATCTCCCTAAAATTTCATATCCGATAATCCGATGTTCATCAGCACTAAAAATCGGCTGAAAAAAAGGGACAACGTTCTCTAGATCTGTTAGAACATCTAATATATCCATCCGTTTCCCCTCCCTCCATAAAATCTTTTCTGTATATTATAATCTATTTCAGAATATTTCCGTAGTATTTTACGCTTTAAGTTCTCTCCTTCATATTCATTTCTTAGTTGCCAGTTTCCTCATAACATAAGTTTGCTCCGAAGCACAATAATATGGATAGAGCCCTGATGAAGGGATGTTTTTAATGAACAAATGGTACCTCATCAGCGCCCTGATTCCTTTGCTAGGATGCGGACATAACCTGTCTGAAGAGCAGGAAGCAACAGTATTAACTGAGAGTAAAAAAGAATTGGTGGTTAGTGAAAAACAATTCCTTAATCCTCTAACCTTTGAGTCGGCCGAGAAAAACCAGAGTGTTTTGCTCAGCGTTCCGCTAATTAAACAAAATCCTGAGTTGAAATACGGTTGTGAGGTAACAAGTTTAAGCATGGTTCTTCACTATGCCGGTGTTAATGTCAGTAAGATGGAGCTATATCAAAAAATTGCAAAAGACCCCGATCCGATTGTCAAATCCCCAAGCGGGGACATTTTGAAATGGGGAGATCCTGCAGTAGGATTTGTAGGAGATATGAAAGGCAATAAGCCAGGATACGCAGTCTTCGATAAACCCATGGAAAAATTGGTTAATGAGTACTTGCCAAGAAGGGCTGTTAATTTGACTGGCCAGCCATTCAAAGACGTTCTTAAACACGTTGGCAGAGGCTTTCCTGTAGTTGTTTGGACTACTGGTGACTATAGACTGCCTGACCGCTGGGAAGCTTGGGAGCACGGCAAACAGCTTATAAAGACTCCTTTAGATTTGCATGCTGTCGTGCTTGTTGGATTCGATGCTGAATTTGTTTACCTAAATGATCCTTTATCTGGCAAGCAAAAAGTCAAGGTTGAAAGAGAGCAATTTATTTCTTCCTGGAAAGCATTAAGTTCCAGAGCAATCAGTTACAAATAACCCAAGTAGTTTACCAAAGCTGAGGAAAGCCTTCCTCAGCTTTTTAGTCTGCCATTAACCATACTGGATTTCTTTGTGTATTATTTACTGGAAATAGTTTTTCTTCATTTTTATTTTATTGTCTGATAGTATATAAAATGTGAAATTTAAAGTTAGGCTGGTCGATGATTATGTCCGAAGAAATGACGAGGAGATCGTTTTTAAAAAGAATATTTGGCGGACTAATCGGTGCAGGGGCTGCTGCGTCGGGTGGATACTTTTATGCTCGGAATATTGAACCTCACATGCTGGATATAACTCAACATGAAATCCGGCATATCCGAATCCCATCTAGTTTTGATGGTGTTAAAATCATTCAGTTTAGTGATACCCATCTTGGCTTCCAATACGATTTGAATGAACTGTCGGAATTAGTGGGCCGTATTAATAAATTGAATCCTGATATTATTTTTTTTACAGGTGACCTAATGGACAAACCTAATGAATACCAAAATATCGATGGTGCAGTTAAAGAACTGAGCCGTTTACAAGCTCCTTTAGGAAGGTTTTCGATTTACGGAAATCATGATCATGGCGGGTATGGTTCAGATATATATCGCGATATGATGGAGCGTTCTGGCTTCACCTTGCTGATGAATAATGGGGAACCAATCACGCTTTTGGACGGGAGTAAGATCTGGGTGATCGGAGTAGATGATGCCATGCTGGGGACACCTGACATTCAGGAAGCAAAAGCAATGGTACCTGACAATTCATACACGATTTTATTAGCCCATGCTCCTGATATAGCTGATGCTGCTTCAGGATTTGATGTGCAATTGCAACTCAGCGGACACAGCCATGGAGGCCAAATTCAGCTTCCTTTCATTGGACCGCTCGTTAAACCTCCATACGCAGAAAAATATTATGAAGGTTTTTATACGTTAGGCACTGAATCACCTTTAACGGCTTATGTTAACAGAGGTTTGGGTACAACTCGTTTACCCTTTCGGTTTCTTTCACGGCCTGAACTAACCGTCTTTACGTTAAGGTCTGAAGAACAATAGAGGAAAGATAAATTAACTACACAAAGTAAAAAGGCAGCCGGCTGGCTGCCTTTTATTGTCTTCGAATAAATACTTTCTCTGCTTCCTTTGCTGGTAATGGGCGAGCAAAATAAAATCCCTGTGCTTTCCCGCAGCTTGCCTTCAACAAAAATGCCGCCTGGTCCTTGTTCTCTACCCCCTCAGCTACAACCTCTAAACCGAGACTATTTCCCAGGTGAATAATCGTTGTAATAATAGCTGAATCCTTTTCGTTGATAAGTACATCCTGTACAAAGGCCCGATCAATTTTTAATACATCAATCGGAAACTGTTTTATATAGTGAAGAGACGAATAACCCGTTCCAAAATCATCTACTGAAATGGTTACTCCTAATTCCTTTAATTTCTTGAGGATCGGAATAGTTTCCTTGGTATCTTGCATTGCCCCCTCTCTTATCTCAATTTCCAGTGTTCCCCACGGCACACCGTATTTCTCAAGGGTTTCTCCTATAAATCCGACTAGACTCTGTGGAAATTGCTGAGGAGAAATATTGACAGCAACGCGGATTGACTGTTCAGACATCTCGTTCCAAGCTTTTATTTGCCGGCAGGCCTGATCAATCACCCATTTTCCGATTGGGGTAATCAAGCCTGTATCTTCGGCTAAAGGAATAAAGTCAGCCGGGTTAATCAGTCCCAGCTCTGGGCTGTCCCATCGAAGTAATGCTTCAAAACTATTTATTTTATTTGTAAATAATTGAACCTGAGGCTGATAAAACAGCTTTAATTCATTCCTCTCAATGGCTTTTCGCAACTGGGTTTCAAGAGATATAACATTGATAAAAGACGGGTTCATATCAGAGCGATAAAACTGAAAATGAGCTTTTCCTTTTTCTTTAACCCGAAACAAGGCTTCATCCGAATTTCTTAGCAGTGTATCTGGATCCTTTCCATCATTAGGGAAAATACTGATTCCGATACTAGGAGAAATATAGTATTCCTGGGCATATAAATAAAAGGATTCAGCAAACGATGATAATATTTTTTGAGCGAATGCACCTGCAAACTTTCGTCCTGAACGTTTAAGTAAAATTATAAACTCATCCCCGCCCTGGCGGTAGACCCGGCAATCTGAACATTGATTTTCAATTAACCTTTCGGCTACTTTCTTTAAGATTCGATCGCCAACCAAGTGCCCAAATGTATCATTTAGGTATTTAAATCTATCAAGGTCGATCGACAATAGTGCGAATTCCCTGCCCGTTTTAGCTCCCGCTATTAATTCATCTAGATCATCAAGCAATGCCCTTCTGTTCAACAAGCCTGTAAGCTGATCATGAAACGCCATATATTTAATTGTTTCAGCACTCTTGGCGTGTTCAGACATATCTCTAATGATGACATAAATTCCCTTTATTTCAGCGTGAATAACAATGGGAACTGTTTTTATATGTACGGTTAAATGATGTCCTAAGCGATGTAAAAACCGGCAATCTAAGGATTCTAGAGCAAAACCTGCTTGTGTATGAGCTATCAGCATTTTGAATGTATGCTGATCTTTTTTTGAGACAAAGCTAGAGATTTTTTTTCCCGATAACTGCTTGGCTGTATGTCCTGAAAACCCTACAGCCGCAGGGTTAACTTCAAGTATCATACCTTCCAAGTCAATCGAAAAGACGGCATCTAGGCTATTTTCAACAAGTGAGCGATAGCGCTGCTCACTTTCGATCAGCTGCTTCTTTTCCAATAACTTTTCCGTAACATCTCTCGTTACAGCAACTATATAGTTTATAGAACCTTTGTCATCCTTAACAGGAGTTAAAATTGTCTCAGTATATACTGTCTTTTCTTCACTCAATGTTATTTCATCAAAAAAAGTAACTGTGTCTTTAACTATTAGAACACGTTCATATTCAGCTTGAAGAGGAACAGCTCGATCCTTCGGTAAGACTTCATTGATGGTTTTTTTGAAACAAGCCTTTGTCATTCCCGCATGGGATAAGCCTGTTTCATTTGCAAATTCATATTGGAACCGTGGGCCTTCTTCAACCTTCATTATAAAAACCATATCTTTAACATGGTTAAAGATAATATTTAAAATGGTATTATCAAGAAAGTCGTTATCTATATCAGTAAAAACATGCGTAATATCGGCCATTAGATTCATCCTTAAAACTTGCCCTGCTAAGCGAGAAATACGGACAAGAACTTGTTATTTATAACTCTATATTACATGCAAAATACAACAAATATCGATGAAATTTTTATATCGCTTTTCTTTTCATGACTTTGTACCTAAAAAAAATTATTTGACATCGAGAGTTGTTCTGAGTATCGCTCGTTCACACTCGTTTTCTGGACTAGTGTGGGAGAGTTTTACTTCTATCCGACCAGATTTGACCTCTGCAGCTCTGCCTCCTTGTTAAATATTGAAATTTAACAATACAATTTCAATACACCAAAACCATTATCACAGAACTTTTTCGTGGCATATGCTGATCATAAAAGAAAAGAAAGGCTGATAAGTATGATCCATAGAGTAAAGCCTGGTGAAACTCTTGGAATCATCAGCGTTAACTACCGAAGATCGATAAGAGAAATTTTACAGGCGAACAGCGGAGTTACAAATCCTAATCTGCTATATCCTGGACAGCCGATAAATATCCCTGGGCTTCCTGACCCCAATTCAATCCCTTATACAGTTCGGGTTAGTCTTAACAGTAAACGGCTCACCCTCCTTAGAAATGGTCAAACGGCAAAAAGCTATCCAGTTGCCATTGGAAAAATGCTCAGTCAAACTCCTGTTGGAGAGTTCGTTATTGTTAACCGAGAACCTAATCCTGGCGGGCCCTTCGGAGTAATGTGGCTTTCCCTTTCAAAGGCGGGTTACGGAATTCATGGGACTAACGATCCCTCGTCTATTGGTAAGTCTGTTTCTAAGGGGTGCATCCGGATGTTTAACAAAGATGTCCTTGAACTGGCTGGATTGATTCCTAACGGTACTAAGGTCTTCATTCAACCTTAATGCAGATTGTCGACAAAAGGCAGCGAGAAGCTTTTCCTCGCTGCCTTTGATGTTGGAAAGGTGGAAAATGCTGATTTCCTCTCTTTTATGGTTGACCCATTGAGTGAATGCCTACTATGTATTGGATGATTACATTCCTAAATAAAACGTCTGGATCAATAACTGGACAAGCTACCTCAGAATAAAGATTTGTAAACACAATAGATGAATGAACAATCCATGGCTGACTCAAGCTTACGTACTAAGTGGTCGTGTACAACTAATTGATCTATAGCCATCATTTCTAAATGATCACGCTTATTAAATTGATTCTTGGTCATCATAGTTGGCCACTTTTAGGTCATTATTTATTGATTAAGCGTAATAAAGGTGTTTGGAACCGAGGGTGGAAACTCAGCGTGAGAAGCGTAACAATCACTGGTTATTCGATCTTAATTTTAAAATAAAAAACAGTAGACAAAATTAAAATTCTTCGAGTTTACGAACATCTGAAGCGTTTAAACCCTTTTTAAAATGAAAAAATAAAACTGTTTATTAAAAAATGTTGAAATATTCCATTTTTAAATGTATCATATTGATATATCAAGTTGATATATGGAGGGTTTTTATGTCAATAGAACATTCTATTCTAGCGGTTATAAGTTTTCGGCCAAGTTCTGGGTACGATATAAAGTCTGAGTTTGAACATAAGGCTGCGGGGCTGTTCTGGGGGATGAGCTATGGTAGTCTTTATCCTAAACTGAAAAAGCTTGAAGCTGATGGTTTTATTGTGACTATAGAAGCAGACACCGATGGAAGAAAGAAAAAGCTATATGAGTTAACAAAAAAGGGTTGGGGCGAATTGGACAAATGGCTTGGAATGACTCCTTCCCCCCCGATAATCAAAGATGAATTATTTATGAAGCTGGCATCCTGGCACAGTGAAATGGATCTAGATCTGCTCGCATTACACCTAGAATCCAGAAAAAACGAATCTGGAGATTTATTGAAATATATAAAAGAATGGCGTCATAATCAGAAATCTTATATTAACAGTGTAGGAATGCTCGGGATCCGCTACGCAGAATTAAAGCTGGAGGCAGAGTTAAAGTGGATTGATGAGTCCCTGGAAGCGATCAACAACCAAGATATGCCTGACGGCCAGGATCCTTTTGGGTTAGAGGAAGAACTGTTAAAACGCAGGGAAAGGGCTTTTAAAACTCTGGATAAGGAGTAACTAAACATGAAAACAGGTATGTTTAAACCACTTCAAAATAAATCCTACCGCTCATTATTTAGTGCACAAGTATTCTCTGATCTTGGTAACTGGCTAGACTTTGTCACGATACAAGTAATAGTTGCCTATCAATGGGGGCTTGGGGAAACAGCTGTAGCAGCAGTTATAATTGCTCTTGCCCTTCCTTGGGTTATAGTTGGCCCGCTTGCAAGTGTGTTCGTCGACAGACTCCCCAAAAAACAAACCATGATTGCTTGTTTAGTTTTGCGTATCGTCTTTGTTGCTGGAATATTTGCTGCACCAAACCTTTATATCTTGCTTTTATTTGTGTTTTTAAAAGCAACAGTTGCTGCATTGTACGATCCAGCTAGACAAAGTTCAATAAGATTGACAGTTCCAGAGGATCAGCTCCCTGAAGCGGTTACGCTAAGCCAGCTTTCAGTTAATCTAACGAAAATTATAGGTCCCGCCCTTGGAGGTGGCTTAATTGCCGGATTCGGAGTAAGAAGTCCGCTAATTTTTGAAGCGGCCGGTTTTTTGCTGGCTGTCCTTATCCTTTTGACTCTTCCTAAGCTCGAAGAAACAATAACTGCTGAGAAGACAATGAAACACACTTCTTATTGGGGTGACTTACGGGAGGGGTTTCAGCATATTCTTTCTGTAAAATTATTAAAGGTTGCCATTTTACTTTCCTCTGCCGCCTTTTTTATTATTTTCCTTTACGATGGTCTACTCGTATTTATTGCTCAGGAGCTGGGTTTTGGAAAAGAAGATTTCGGTTTGCTGATTAGCTCCGTAGGTTTTGGAAGTGTTGCTGGCGCTTTATTGCTAGGCAAATGGACAGAGTGGAAAAGTAAGCCTGTTCATCTTATGTCTGCCGCCTCGGTTTTTGGCGGCATGTTGATTCTATCTCTCGGCCTCGGCTGTTTAGGCATCTTTAATCTTCCTCGGTCCGGTTGGCTCGCTGGAGGCTTTATTATTGGTATTCTTGGCTCAGCACAAAGCATACCCTATGGATATGTATTACAAGCACAAACTCCAAAGCATATGATGGCGCGCGTCTCCTCTACGGCTATGGCTTTGCAGACGTTTTCCATGCTCATAGCACCTGCTGCAGGAGCATTGCTGGCAAAATGGATGGGAATCTCAATAGTAATGATGGGCGCCGGCATTGCGACAACTCTTCTGGGATTGTATATGATAATCTTTATCGTAAAAGCCCTGTCTTCGACCTCTAAACTCGAAAGGAATTCAGTCCAGATGTAATAATTCCTATGTTTTATTTTCATCCTTCTTTAAAAGGGGTATAATAACTTTGTATCCCTTATAAAGAAAGGAGCTTTAATTTTGAATAGTGACAACAATACGGCCGATCAGCCCCAGCTAACGATAGAAAACCTCGCTCAGGCTATCTTCATTGTTAACCGCCATGCAAAAACTGCACCAAATCCCAAATACTTGTATAGGCTTAAGCAAGAAGCTCTAACTAAATTGCTTAAAGAGGGCAAAGCAAAAAAAATAGGGATGCACTTTTCTCAAAATCCAAAACGCAGCCAGCAACAATCGGATGTCCTGGTGGTTTGCGGAAACTACTCCTTCCATATACCTCCTACAAAGAAAGATTTTGAGTCACTCCCCCATTTAGGAAAGCTCGACAGTTCAGTCCGTAACCCTAAATCCAGGTTATCACTAGGACAGGCAAAAAAAGTTTTGATTGCCTACACAGGAATTAAGGAGGACGATGGCACTCCAAGGAATAGTTCGCGTACCTATCAGAAGCCAGTATTCAAAAAACTGGGTGAAAGTTTTTTCTAAAAAACAGCTATACTGCTTAAAATAAAAGGCCCAATTGCGGGCTTTTTTATTTTGAAATTCACAAAGAAAAGCCTGTAGAAAGACGCTATTTGAATTCACTGCGGTCATGTTAAAATAGATTTAAGGTACAGGAAGGATGAATGATGTGGAACATTTAATTAACCAAAATGTCCGGAGTATTGAGATTTCCGGAATCAGAAAATTTTTTAATATGGTAGAAGGCACAAAGAATATGGTATCTCTAACGATTGGACAGCCAGATTTCACCACCCCTCAACATGTTAAGGATGCTGCCAAACTAGCTATCGATAACAATCTCACTACATACACAAGTAATGCTGGAACATTAGAGCTGCGCAAAGCAGCAGCAAGATTTTACCAAGAGAAATATAGCCTGTCTTACGATCCGGGTACTGAAATTATTATCACAACTGGAGCTAGCCAGGCAATTGACATTGCCTTTCGGACGATTCTTGAACCTGGGTGTGAGGTCATTCTGCCAGGGCCGGTCTACCCAGGGTACGAGCCATTAATTTCTTTATGTGGAGCTGTCCCTGTTCATGCTGATATAACAGAAAATCAATTCAAGTTTACAGCCGAACTGATTGAGCCTTTATTAACTGAGAAAACTCGCTGTATTGTCCTGCCTTATCCATCTAATCCCACTGGGGTTAGCCTTGATAAACACGAGCTAGAAAAGATTGCAAAGCTAGCTGAAACAAAAGAAATATTTATCCTGGCAGACGAAATTTACAGTGAACTAGTTTATGAAAAACCACATGTATCAATCGGAGCCTATTTAAGAGAGAAAACGATTATTATAAACGGCCTTTCAAAATCTCACTCAATGACTGGGTGGCGTATTGGTATGCTGTTTGCTCCAGAATATCTAGTTAAGCATATTCTCAAAGTGCATCAGTATAATGTCAGCTGCGCCTCATCTATTTCACAAATGGCTGCACTAGAAGCTTTAACTGCAGGAGTGAATGATGCCGAACCAATGAGAGCTGAATACCATAAAAGAAGAGATTATGTTTATGACCGGCTGAAAAAGATGGGCTTAGAAGTGGTTATGCCAGACGGAGCATTTTATTTCTTTATTAAAATTCCCGCTCATAATGTATCTTCCGTTGACTTTTCCTTGGCACTTGTCGATAAAGCTAAATTGGCTGTCGTTCCAGGCAGTGCCTTTTCTCAGCTGGGAGAAGGATATATTCGTCTTTCTTACGCATATAGTATGGAAACCCTTGAAGAAGGACTTAACAGACTCGAAAAATTCCTGATAGATGAAGTCGTTCTGTAACTAGGTCAAGATGCTAGAACGGTATACAATTAAAAGTTCTCTTATAAACAGTAAAGCAGCCTTATCCCTTGGGACGGCTGCTTTATTGTTTGTCTACTTTACTTTCCAATACTTATAGAGGGCTTGTGTACCGCTGTTTTGTTCCTGGTTATCTGCTAGCTTTGAATATAGCTCCCTCGCAAGTGATAATCCTGGCGTTTCCATATCCAATCTTTCGGCCTCTTTTAAGGCGATATCTATATCTTTAATAAAATGTTTTATGTAAAATCCAGGTTTAAAGTCTCCCGAAATCATTCTAGGAGCAAGATTTGACAAGGACCAGCTTCCGGCCGCTCCGGATGAGATGCTTTTTAAAACATCCTCGGGATTTAACCCCGCCTTTTCTGCATATATAATAGCTTCACATACACCAATCATATTAGAAGCTATGGCTATTTGATTGCACATTTTTGTATGCTGCCCTGAGCCTGCTTTCCCCTGGTAAACAATATTTGTACCGAGTTTATCTAACAGAGGTTTAACTTCCTGATAAGATTCATAATCTCCTCCTGCCATAATAGCCAGCCGAGCCTCTTTTGCCCCAATATCACCGCCGGAGACCGGGGCATCGATGGCATGTATTCCTTTATCCTTGGCTGCAGCATAGATTTTTTCAGCAAGAGCTGGTTCTGAGGTAGTCATGTCAATCAGGAAAGAACCAGACCTCACATTTGCAATAAGCCCATTATCTCCAAGGTAGACTTCCTCAACATCTGAAGGATAACCAACCATAGTTAAAATTACATTAGCCCTCTGTGCCAAAATTTTAGGTGAGTCAGCCCACTCAGCACCCATGCTAATAAGCTCCTCAGCCTTTTCTTTTGTTCTTGTGTAGATAATAACAGAATATCCAGCATTCACTAGATGGCTGGCCATGCTTTTGCCCATGACTCCTGTCCCGATAAAACCAATAACCGTATTATCCCTACTTAGCATTTCATCAACTCCTTAAAAGTATCTATAGAGAATAAAAGGAACCCTGGACTGTTATAGCCCAGGTTTACCCTTCTAACTGTCTGCAGCCTATCAACCTTGAAATTAAATAGACTTTACCATTCCGCCGTCTACTACAAACGAGCTGCCAGTCATATATGTATTGGCATCGGAAACCAGGAAAGCAACAACTTTTGCAAACTCTTCTGGATCACCATAGCGTTTTAATGGAATGGTTTCTTTCACCCTGTTCTCCATCTCTTCTCTTGAAATCCCTTGCTTTCCAGCGTTAACTTCATCAAGATGCTTTACCCTGTCGGTAGCTATTCTGCCTGGAGCAACTGTGTTAACTAAAATTTGATCGGAAGCAAACTCTTGAGCCAACGTTTTTGTCAGTCCGACAATTCCTGTTCTGAATGTATTGGATAAAATTAATCCTGGGATGGGTTCTTTTATAGAGGAAGAAGCAATATTAATAATTTTTCCTCCCTTTTCTTTTAAATAAGGAAGAGCTGCCCTGATAAGGCGTATATATGACAGTAGATTAAGTTCAAAAGCTGACTGCCATTCCTCATCGGTTATCGTTTCAAAAGAACCTGCAGGAGGACCACCAGCGTTATTGACTAAAATATCAATTCTGCCGAACCGATTGACTGCTGTTTCCACAAGGCTACTAATATCTTCAAGTTTGGTTATATCTGCTTTTTGATAAGCAAGATGGCCTTCACCCAATACCTCAATCTCTTTGTAAAGCTGTTTTAGCTTTTCTTCATCTCTCCCAGAAATTATTACATTTGCGCCTTCCTTTAAAAGCTCTTCTGCAATTGCTCGGCCTAAGCCCTGGCTTGAAGCTGCGATAATCGCCGTTTTTCCTTTTAAATTAAAATCCATCTATTCGCTCCCCCTTCTTAACTTTCATATGTATTATACAAAATTTTCGCATACTTCGCCGCACACCAAGCTTTTTAATTAAATTGACAAGTACTAGCATTATTGACCTATCTTTATTAACCTTTTACAATCAATGGAAAGGCGAGGAAAGGAGTATACTAATGTTTAATAAAGAGTTTTATGTTTTTGCTGAAAACAAACCATTAAAATGCTTAATAAGAAACTATACAAAAGAGGATTTTGATGATCTAATTTCCATTCAGAAAGAGGCTTTCCCTCCGCCATTTCCCTCAGACCTATGGTGGAAACCGGAACAGTTAACAAACCATGTCACGCTATTTCAAGAAGGAGCACTTTGTGTAGAGGTTGATGGTATACTTTGTGGTTCGATCACTGGGCTTATTATTAACTTTAACCCGGATGAGCCAGATCACTCTTGGTCAGAAGCAACAGATAATGGCTATATTCGCAATCACAATCCAAAGGGCAATACATTATATATTGTTGATATATGTATAAGCCCAAGATATCGTAAGCTCGGACTTGGAAAGTGGTTAATGCAGTCAATGTACGAAACAGTCACTCATCTCAATCTTGATAGGCTGCTGGGTGGAGGCAGACTGCCCGGGTATCACCTGCATAGCAAAAAGATCAACATTAGCGAGTATGTGGATAAACTATTAACAGGCGAACTTAAGGACCCAGTCATCACATTTTTACTACGCTGTGGCAGGACACCTGTTGTTCCTGTTTCAAACTATTTAGAAGATGAAGAATCTCATAACTATGGTCTTTTAATGGAATGGAAAAACCCGTTTAAAAACCGTTTTGAAAAAATGGGGACATAGGAAGAGACCCGCTTGCTATGAAGGGTGCATGACAAAAAGAAGCCGGCTGAATGAACAGCCGGCTAAAATGGGGGAAAATGAGAATGATTAGCTAACCTTAGCTATACTAAAGTGCTACTCGTCTTATACCCCATATCAAAAAATAATAAACAAATTTTCATTACGTTATTATTACAGTTTGATTGCAGAGTTTACAGCTTCAATTACTTCTTCAGTTGTACTCAAGCTGAGTACACTTTCAGCCAGTTGCCCCATCTCTGCTTTGTTTAGATGCCGAATTAGGGATCGAGCCTTTAGAATAGATGTAGCGCTCATTGAAAACTCATCAAGACCTAAGCCTAGCAAAATGGGGATCGCTGTTTCATCTCCAGCCATTTCACCACACATACCTGCCCATTTGCCTTCTTTGTGGGCGGCTTCAATGACCATCTTAACTAAACGTAAAATAGCCGGGCTATATGGCTGGTAAAGATAGGAGACTCTTTCGTTCATCCTGTCCGCAGCCATAGTGTATTGAATTAAATCGTTTGTACCGATGCTGAAGAAGTCGACCTCTTTTGCAAACTGCTCCGCCATTACTGCAGTCGAAGGAATCTCAACCATAATGCCAAGTTCGATATCTTTCGATACAGCGATACCTTCATTTATTAATAATTGTTTTTCTTCTTCAAGAATTGCTTTAGCCTCTCTGAATTCAACTAATGTTGCAATCATTGGAAACATTATCTTTAAGTTACCATGTATGCTTGCTCTTAGCAAAGCACGCAATTGAGTCCTAAAGATGTCCTGCTCTTCAAGACAAAGGCGGATAGCGCGAAACCCTAGGAAAGGGTTCATTTCTTTGGGAAGATTTAGATAAGGCAGTTCCTTATCCCCGCCAATATCCAGTGTTCTTACGACAACTGGCTTTCCTTCCATTCCTTCAAGGATAGCTTTATATGCAGTGAACTGCTCTTCTTCAGTCGGGAGCTGGTCCCTGTCCATATAAAGAAATTCTGTACGATATAAACCAATACCTTCGCCGCCATTCTCTTTAACACCTTTTAAATCTTTAGGTGTCCCGATGTTGGCTGCAAGTTCCACATGATGGCCATCAGCTGAAACAGTTGGTTCATTTACAAGCTTTGCCCACTCTGCTTTTTGAGCCTCAAAGTCAGATGAAATCTTCTGATACTTTTCAACAAGCTCGGCAGAAGGATTAATATGAACTTCTCCAGTCAATCCATCTACAATAACCAGATCACCATTTGAAATCTCGCTTGTCGCTGCCTTTGTCCCAACAACTGCTGGAATTTCCATCGACCGAGCCATAATCGCAGAATGAGATGTACGGCCTCCGATATCTGTGGTAAACCCTTTAACATATGTCCGGTTTAATTGAGCGGTATCAGAAGGTGTTAGATCTTCGGCCACAACAATTACTTCCTCAGTTACCATGCTAGGATTGGGAATTTGAACTCCCAATAAGTGGGAAATAACACGTTTAGTGACATCTCTAATATCCGCTGCACGCTCCTGCATATACTCATTATCCATTTGTTCAAACATGCTGACAAACATATCAGAAGTTTCTTTCAATGCGTATTCTGCATTCACTTTTTCAGTTTTAACTTTATCTTCAATGGGTGCAATCAACTCTGGGTCGCTTAAAACAAGAAGATGTGCTTCAAAGATAGCTGCCTTATCCTGTCCAAGTTCCTTGCCTGCACGATCCCGTATCTTCTCAAGTTCAGCCTTTGCTTTATTAAGAGCATCCTGAAATCTTAATACCTCTGCTGCAGAGTCTTCAATTTCCTTTTTTTCAACAGTAAGATCAGGCTCCACTAACCGATACGCTTTTGCAATAGCAATCCCACTTGATGCAGCTATGCCTATAAGTTTGCTCATTATTCTGCTAAGCCTTCTCTTTTTAATGTTTCTTCAAGAGTATTTAGTGCATCTTTTTCATCGCTGCCCTCAGCACTGATTTTGATCTCAGCACCCTGTCCAACACCAAGAGACATAACACCCATTATTGACTTTAAGTTTACTTTTTTCTCTTTATATTCTAAATGAACATCTGAATTGAACTTACTGGCTGCCTGGACTAACAAAGTAGCCGGACGAGCATGAATTCCTGTTTCAGCTGTTACTTTAAATTGCTTTTCTACCATGTAGATCAAACTCCTTTTTCTATATTAATTTAAGATGGCCCTGCGTGGTGCCTGTCCCACATTTAAACCAAATCAGTGAATGGAACTTTGCCCATAACGAATAAACTTCATTATCTTGTATTTTACCCATTTGGTCTATTAATTCACACCACAATGCTATTTCCAATCATTCCCTGTAGGTATTGTATGTATGGCACCCAGTCAGAAGTGTAACATCCCAAAAAAAAGAATAGCACTTTGGTTCAAAACAAACAACGAAAAATGCTTTGTTTAACCGTTTGTTCACACTTTTTTTATCTAAAGCGTTTTCATTTTCCAGACTTTGTATCTTTCTTATAAGACAGGCAGTTTCCAGCAATCTTAACCTTTGTTTTGGTTCCCTTTAACAAGGTTTCCCGATCTCCATCCCGTTCAGTCGTCAAATCCTGAACAGCTCTTGCCAGGAACTCAATGGACGACCGCATTTTATCTTGGTTAAAACTATTTTGGTCCTTTAGCAGCAAAAGCAGGATTTCCTCAGCCAGCTCGTAGATTTTCCGTTCATCCGTCTTATTCATAGCTATCCCTCCATTAACTTGTGTGCCGAAAGTATATTCAGGTTAATGGGGTTTTAGAATGAATCAAGCACTTAAAAATCCTCTCTTAATTGTGCTTTGGTTGTAAAAAGCGCTCGTACAGCCAGCAGCAAGAATAAAATAACTGCCAGTGAGACACTTCCCAGTATCCCAAGAAGGACTACAATTTGATATTCAATAGCTAAAAGCGGACTCACACCTGAAAGGATTTGACCAGTCATCATACCTGGCAAAAAGACAATTCCCATGCCAAGCATATTGTTTAAAGTAGGTAAAATTGCCGAATCAAAGGCGTTGTCAACATAGGGCTTAATAGCTGATTTAGGGGTTGCCCCAAGCATCAGTGCACCCTCTATCTGGTCACGGTTACTTCTAAGGGAGTCAAGCAAGGTTTTAACAGCAAGTGTTATTCCTGTCATCGAATTCCCAATAATCATCCCGGCAATCGGAATAAAATACCTTGGTTCATACCATGGAGTGAAATGAATTATGACAAAATTAAAATAAAACAAACAAACAAACGATCCAACTGACATAGAAACTATAATTGCTTTCTTAACATGTGAGGACAGTGGCTGGCCAGCTTGACGGAATATGGTATGAATGGAAAACGCAGCCATAATTATAAGAACTACAATTGTTAAAACTGGATGAGAATGAGCAAACAAGAGAGTTAGGACATACCCTGCTAAAATTAATTGAATGGTCATTCTAAAAGTAGCAATTATAATTTGGCGTTCCCTATTGATGCCCCTAGCTTTAACGATAAAAAATAAAATGAGAACAAAGATGTAGGCTGAAATAAGCCGCCATGTTTCAATATTTATTATTCCTTGTTCCTCCATTCATGACTCTCCCTTCTAAGTAGACCTTTTCGGCTTAGGTGTCTAGTGAAATCTCCCTGTCTGCAAAGGTTTCGGCAGCGGCAATTGAATGGGTTATCATCAGGACAGTACTCTTATTTTTTCTGGATTCGTCAATAAACGATCTTAATACTTTGATTTCAGTATTTTCATCCAATCCTGATGTGGGTTCATCCAGCAAATAAACCCTTGCCCTCATAAGCAGAACTCTTGCAAGGGCAATCCGCTGCTTTTCTCCGCCAGATAATTCCTCTGCATTTTCACCTAGATCCTTAGAAAGCTCCATTCTTTCAATAACTTGGTGAAGCTCCTGGGCAGATGCCAATTCCTTTTCTGCAAACTTAAGTCCGGCTTGAAGATTTTCCTCAATCGTTCCGGGGAAAATTAATGGTGCTTGAGCTAACATCACAGCTTCGCGCCTCAGCTTTATTGGATCAATCTCACTCAACGGGCTACCGTAATAAGTTATTTCACCAGAGTCCGGGACATAGATGGAGTTCAAAAGCTTCAATAATGAAGATTTACCTGTGCCGCTTTTACCAGTAATACAAGACACTTTTCCTTCTTCAAGCTGTAAATGATCAATCGTTAAAATATCTTTATACTTTATATTTCTAAGCTCGTACATTTGAATTCCTCCACACTTTACCCAGCTAATTAGGTTTACCCTCATCCTTTACCACACTAAGAATTCCCAACAAACCTTTTTCACAAATTTGATTGATTCACTAATAACCGGGTAATGAAAAGATATAGACTTAAATTGACCGAAAGGAGTAATCTTAATGAAAAAATATCTTTATCTTATATTTGTATCGATCCTACTAGCAGCCTGCGGATCAAATGAAGGTGTTAATACGAACGAAAATGTGGAACCTGATAACGGAGACGCATACCAAGAGTCAGAAGAAGTTGACGTTACGATGGATTGGCTGGCTGATCGAGTTGAGGGAATGAGTTACGACCAATACAACTCAGAAATCAGAGCATGGGAGGAACAGGGCGAGGCTGAAATCCTTGAAACCGTCCCCCTAGAAGATGGTAACAAAGGACAAATCATTCAGGTTAAAGACGGCTTTGTTGCAGTCGCACATGATCAGCAAAGTGTTGTAGATGTTATTCCATCTATCTCAGCAGAAGATGCCAAAGACCAGTTGGAAAGTTAGTAAATAATTATGAAAAAACCTTCCAAATAGTTGGAAGGTTTTCTGCTGTTACTTTTGCTTTTTCGCAAAAAAATTTATGTTAATATTGATGATTGTGTATAAATAGTTAAATTTCCCCACGAATCAATTGGTACAAAATGAGTAATCTTTGAACCTGAGAGAATCTAACTTAAGGTTTATATATCATTTTCTTGGTCATTCCGCCATCTATTACAAAATCTTGCCCCGTAATAAAATCGTTTTCTGGATTAGCTAAAAACAAACAACATCTTGAAATATCCTCCGGCCCTCCTACTCTTCCAGTAAGGTGCTGTTTATGGTCCCCTTCTCTTAGTTCATCATATCCTTCTGTCTGAATCCAGCCGGGACTAATCGAGTTCACCCTAATATGATAAGAGCTTAACGTTCTAGCCAGTGCATGAGTAATAGCAACGATACCGCCTTTGGAAGCTGAGTAAGCCTCAGTATCAGATTCTGACATTGTTGCTCTCGTTGAGGCGATATTGATTATACTGCCCCCCGTCTTTCTCATATACCTTGCTGCTTCCTGAGAACATAAGAACACACTTCGTAAATTAGTATTTATTACTTGGTCCCATTGTTTGATACTCATTTCGAAAAATGGGTGGAAGCTGGATATCCCAGCATTATTAATTAAAATATTAATTTGTTCAAAAGATTTTTCCGTTTTTAAAATCATTTCCTTAATGCTCTGTTCACTTGATACATCTGTTTTAATAAACAATACTTTAAAGCCCTGTTCTGACAGCTCCTGTTCAAGTGCCCTGCCGTTATTTTCATCCACATCAGCAATGACTACCTTAGCTTCTTCCAAGGCAAAGGCTTTAACAATACTCTTTCCTATTCCATTAGCTCCTCCAGTTACAATGACACAATAATTTTCAAATTTTCCCAAATGACTCCCTCCTTTTATGGACTATGTAGGACCCTTTGATTAAAAAAATCTAATCATGTGACCTGTTTAGTTTAATTAAAGTGCGCTGATCACTGATTAATTAGTTACGAAGGGTATTCTCAATAATAAATTCAATGGACGTATTAGACCATATATTAAAAAATTACGTGCTAACTTCTGGCAACTTCCACATACTGATAGATTACTGCTCCACCATGCTGGGCAATTCCCCTAAAGTTTTTAAAATCCTCTCGGTTGACCAGCACTTCTCTAACCGGCAGAAACTCTTCTTTGGATACATATACTTCTTTAAGTTCTCCATTCTTTAAACGTTCAAATAATTTTTCAATCTCTTCCTGTGTCATGTTAGCCTCCAATCTATAGTGTTCACGGTAATTATAATCAATAATATCTCTATCCAAAAGTATTTCACAAATTAAAGGTAAATAACTTATAGAATATTCAAATATTTGACTGACTAGTGTATAATAGAAGAAATATTTAGAATGTCTAATCAATTCAACAACTCTGCAAAAGTGAACAAACTTCGAATCTATTACAAATGCCTTTACGAACAAATCAAAGTAAGGCAAACTGTTAGTAAAATATTATTGAAAATAATGGCAGGTTGGGAGAGAGACTATTTGAAAAAAGCAGATGTAGGAAATGTGATTGAATTTAGAGAGGGTTTACGGGGTGTAGTTGAAAAGGTAAACGAAAACTCAGTTATTGTAGACCTTACTTATATGGATAATTATCGAGACCTAGAGCTTGATCAACGAACTGTCATTAACCACAAAAACTACAAAATAATCAAAGAAACAGTATATTAATAGAAAAGCGGAGCCGACTGTCCAGAAACGAGTAAACTGGCCGACTAAAACGCCGCGTCCTGCGGCAACGTCGGCACTAGGACGTCCTGTCCGTCGGAAGGTCCGACTAAGAAGCGTTCTTTGCTTCTGTCGGAGGACCTGAAGTTTACTGAGTTTCTAGGAGGCGGAGCTGGACAAGAAAAGCGGAGTATACTTCCCACAAACAAAGTTTTAGCGAATGCTTTAGTTGTTAATTTAATGATCTTAGAGGCAGCAGCCAGCAAAAGCTGCTTTTTTGTGTTCTAGAGACTTTCTTTGTGTTTACTGAAAAGAAAACTTTACCTTACTTTTTAGCTTGGAAATTTGGTACAATAAGGGTTGTTTCAAGGAAGGGGTCTAGAGAAAAATGAAAAAATGGATTCCCGATCACCGTTTTATAATCGGATTTTTGATCGCACACTTATTATTATTTTTTTCCTATGAAGATAAAGCTGTCTTTTGGTATATATTTACTGGCACAATGCTCGTTTTAATAAGTTATGCTATTCTTCATGAAGAAATGGATGATAAACTACCCACAGGTACCTATCTCTTTTACGGTACTCTTTCGGGGGCAGCATTATTTGGTGTTTTTTGGGCAGGAAGTTCTGTTATTGACTTGTTGAACCTCCCCATGCAGGATCAGATCGATACGCTGTATCGAGAATATGCCCCTAGTATGCTTTGGCAATATGTAATTTTAATTTTAATTATTGCCCCGGGTGAAGAAATCTTTTGGCGTGGATTTATTCAGAAACGCCTTTTAAAACATACAAATGCCTGGACAAGTATTATTGTTTCAACATTGATGTATACATCCGTACATTTTTATTCTGGACATTTAGCACTTCCTCTTGCTGCGTTAGCCGCTGGTTTGGTATGGAGCTCACTATATGCCTGGAAAAGGAGCATTCCGCTCGTAATTATTTCCCACATAGTGTTTGATTTACTGTTATTCTTGTTCATTCCGCTTAGATAAGTATATGGGGGATCGTGGACCTAACAACAGAACTAAAAGCAGAAAGCCCAGAGTTAAACAGGGCTTTCTGCTTTTTTAGGTTTTTGCACGTCCATGTAAGGGTTTCATCCATAGTAGAATGACAAATGCGAGGCTTATATATCCAAAAAGGGGATATAAATACGATAACAATGTTCCGTAGCCAATAAGACTTATAAAGTAAGTGAATATAAAAATGAACGAAACAATCATGAGGCTGGGGATTTTCAAATACTTATTAAGCTGCCTTTCCAATCCAAAGATATTGCCAATGATAGAAGTAAATATTTCACCATAAATAACTAACACAAAGATCCCATAAATCCCAGTGGAAAAACCCTTCATAATTGTGGCCATCGGTATTTGATAGCTTTCTAGTCCAGGGAGCATAATCAAAGTCATATGACTAGACAGTAAGATGATAGTGAGGGCTACTCCCCCTATAATCCCACCCCATTTTACGGCTGCATCATCCTTAATTTCTGAAGCGACAGGTACAAGCACGGCCTGTGAAAGTGCCAAATTAAATGCGGTGTATGTAAACGGGGCAACAACCGACTTCCATCCATCTTCCGCATATGGAATATATAAAAGTTGATCCATAAAATAAGGAAGCTGTACCGAATAATAGAATAAGATAAGGCTGAACAAAATCATCATCGGGACAACAATGATATTGACCATAAATAATCCTTTTATGCCAATGATCATTACAATTATAGAAAGGCCGATAGTAAAGAGCACACCTGTCGTTTTATCGAGACCAAGCTGTTCCTCAAAGACAGCACCCGCACCGGAAAGCATGACCCCAGATACGCCAAGAAGCATAAACAGCAGTAAAAAGTTAATTACATTTCCAAAGGTTTTACCAAATAAATGTTCATTTAACTCTTGATATGAACGGGCATTTATCGACGCCGCCATTCTCATTAATTTAGATCCCAAGTAAATAAATAGATAGCCAGCTAGCAGAATGCCAATTAGCCCGAAAAAGCCAAATCGCGAAAAAAACTCGACTATTTCCTTTCCTGTAGCAAATCCAGCACCCACGACGGTCCCGACGTACACTGCAGCAATCTGGAAGGCAGCTCTCCAATTTGTTTTCACCTAATCCCTCCTTCATATTTCAATATATGATTCAGTACAGAAAGTAAGACGAGCTTTTTTGAAATCTTATTAGAAGGAATTACCAGGTGTAAATACTTGAAAGTCAAATAAGGTCAAATTATAATAAGGTCAAATATAGTCAAAGTCAAACAGACTTATTATAAAAGGAGTGGTTACTAATGCTTTGTCAACAATGTCAAGATAATCAAGCCAATATCCAGCTTAAACTTTATATTAATGGCAGTGAAAAGCATTTAATGCTCTGCCAGGATTGTTATACGAAAGAACGGAAAAAATTCGGAACTGGGACTGGCCCATCCATGAATGGATTTTCAGGATTTGGCGGTCATTCACTAGATGATCTATTTAAAAACTTTGCAAATCAGCCTGGTAGTGAATCAGACAAGTCCGCACAGGACCCAACTCCAAGCTCTCAACACAGGGGTGGTGGTTTTATAGATCAATTTGGCCGTAACCTTACCCAAATTGCCAAAGCAGGACTTATTGATCCTGTTATCGGACGCGATGACGAGATTACTCGTGTCGTAGAGATTCTAAACCGCAGGAATAAAAATAACCCCGTCCTTATTGGGGAACCGGGAGTCGGGAAAACAGCAATTGCTGAGGGGCTGGCACTAAAAATTGTAAATCGCGAAGTCTCTAACAAGCTGTTAAATAAAGAAGTTATCTTGCTTGATGTTGCATCCCTGGTAGCAAATACCGGGATTCGCGGTCAATTTGAGGAACGTATGAAGCAGCTGATATCTGAACTTCAATCAAGAAAGAATATCATTCTATTTATTGACGAAATTCACCTCCTTGTAGGGGCTGGTTCTGCAGAAGGATCCATGGATGCTGGAAATATTTTAAAACCCGCTTTAGCACGTGGAGAATTACAGCTTATTGGAGCAACTACGCTTAAGGAATATCGTCAGATCGAAAAGGATCAAGCATTGGAAAGGCGCTTCCAGCCCGTTCAAGTTCTTGAACCAACTGTTGAGCAGGCTCTCCAAATCCTTAAAGGACTCAAAGCAAAATATGAGGACTATCATGAAGTAACTTTTACAGACGAGGCTCTTACAGCGTGTGTCCAATTATCGCACCGGTACATCCAGGATCGTTTCTTGCCTGACAAAGCAATTGATTTAATGGATGAAGCAGGATCGAAGTTAAACCTTAGCTCACCTTATACAAACACAGAGACTATAGAAAACCGCTTAAAGGAAGTCGCAAACCAAAAAGAAGACGCTTTGAAAAACGAGAGATATGAAGCGGCTGCAAAGCTTCGGGATGAGGAAGCTGCGCTTGAGAAAGAACTGCTTAATGATACCAGTGCGGAACGTCCAATTATTAAAATCCAAGATATCCAAGGGATTATCGAGAAACAGACGGGGATTCCTATCGGTAAACTTCAGCAAGCGGAGCATACAAAGATGAAGGCTTTATCCACAAACCTTTCCAGTCAGGTGATTGGCCAGGACGAAGCAGTGCAAAAGGTGTCCAAGGCGATTCGCAGAAGTCGGGCAGGATTAAAATCCAAGCATCGTCCAATTGGTTCTTTCTTGTTTGTTGGTCCAACGGGTGTGGGTAAAACAGAATTAACAAAGGTGTTGGCGAAAGAATTATTTGGTTCAAAGAATGCTTTAATCCGTCTTGATATGAGCGAATATATGGAAAAGCACAGTGTTTCCAAGATCATCGGTTCACCTCCGGGATATGTCGGCCATGAGGAGGCAGGACAGCTGACCGAAAAAGTGCGCCGTAATCCTTATAGTATTATTCTATTGGATGAGATTGAAAAAGCACATCCAGATGTTCAGCATATGTTCCTGCAGATTCTCGAGGATGGTCACCTAACTGACAGCCACGGCCGGACAGTTAGTTTTAAGGAAACGGTTATTATAATGACTAGTAATGCAGGTGTAGGTCATAAAACAATTAAAGTTGGCTTTGGAGCTAGTGAGGCTGTAAAAGAGACTGGCATCCTAGATTCCCTGGGCAGTTTTTTCAAACCAGAGTTCCTTAACCGTTTCGATAGCATTATAGAATTTAGTTCTCTTGAACAGACTCACCTACTTCAAATCGTAGATCTAATGCTTTCTGATTTAACAGAAACTCTGCAAGACCAGGATATTACACTTAAAGTGGATAATGAAGTAAAAACCAAGCTTGCAGAGCTAGGTTACCATCCAGCCTTTGGAGCTCGTCCGCTTCGCAGAAGCATTCAGGATCAACTTGAGGATAAAATAACTGACTTCATCCTTGATCAGCCTGAAACAAAAGAACTTTCAGCAGTAATGGAAAATGGGTCAATTGTGATTAAAGCAACTGCCAGCTCATTAACCGTTTAGTAGACCCCTTTAGAGATTACTAGCATATATACAAAAACATCCCGAGGCTTTTCATCAGCTTCGGGATGTTTTGATGTTAAGCTACAGCTCCCGGTCATCTACTGAATCGAGCCAGGTCTGGATTTCTCCTATCACAGATTCCACACAACCTGCTTCGAAAGGTGACATTAAATCAGCAGCCTTTACAAGTTCCGTAAATGACATGCTGCCACCAAGTTTACATAGCTTAATATAGTCATTCCAGGCATTAGAATGATTTTCTCGTGATTTTTTCCAAAATTGAAATGCACAAATTTGAGCAAGCGTGTAATCTATATAATAAAATGGAGATGTATATATATGGCTTTGCCGCTGCCAGAAGCCTCCTTTTTCAAGATAGGCATTTCCATCATAATCTACATGTGGCAAATACGTTTTTTCCATCTCACTCCATTTACCTTTCCTCTCTTCTGGAGTAGCTGATGGGTGTTCATACACCCAATGCTGAAATTCATCAACAAGTACACCATACGGTAAGAACTGTAGTCCGCTGCTTAAATGAGTAAATTTATATTTATCTGTATCTTCCTTGAAAAAAAGCTTCATCCACGGCCATGTAAAGAACTCCATACTCATAGAATGGATTTCTGCTGCTTCGTACGTCGGCCAGTAATATTCAGGGGTATCAAAATGGGCACTAGAATAAACCTGGAATGCATGACCTGCTTCATGTGTTAAAACATCAATATCTCCTGCTGTCCCATTAAAGTTAGAAAAGATAAACGGAACTTTGTAATTTTCAATAAATGTACAATAGCCCCCGCCGGCTTTTCCTTTCTTAGCCGCCAAATCCATCAGATTATTTTGCCTCATAAAGCGGAAGAATTTTCCGGTTTCTTCGGACAGCTCCTCATACATTTTTTCGCCTTTTTCGAGGATCCATTCGGGGTCCCCCTTCGGGACGGCGTTTCCAGTTTTATACTCGAAGGGCTCATCATAGTATTTTAGTTCCTCCACGCCAATCCTCTGTCTTTGCCGCTCTTTTAGTTTAGTTGCAGCCGGAACAATATATTTCTCGATCTGTTTCCGAAAGGCAGCGACCATTTCAGCATTATAATCGGTCCTGTCCATTCTGAAATAAGCTAATTCCACAAAATTATTAAAGCCTAGCTTATGAGCGATCTCCGTTCTTACTTGAACCAAATCATCAAAAATACGGTCAAATTGCTCTTCATGCTCAGCAAAAAAACCGAAACGGGATTTGCTCGCTTTTTTGCGCATCTCCCTATCCTTGTCTTCAGCAAAAGGGGCTAGCTGTGCAAGTGTACGTTCCTCGCCCTGAAACATAATTTTTGCCGAAGCAGTCAATTTTGTATACTCTGTTGCCAATTTATTTTCTTTCTGAAGTAATGGAACAACATCTGGAGAAAATGTTTTTAATTGGGCGGTGGCGAGGGCAAACAGCTGAGATCCCCATTTTTCTTCAAGCTCTGACCGAAATGGAGAATAGACAAGTGCTTCATAATATTTATGGACAAGCCCTTCTACTTCAGGTTCCAGTTCATCTATAAAATCCTGCTCTGTTTGATAGAATTCATTAGTCGTATCAATTGAATGCCGAATATAGCAAAGGTTAACCATTGTATCCAGATCGTTTCGAACCATATTTATTTCGGTCATTAGTTGACTCTGTTCGGCCCCGGTGCCAGCAGACTTGAATTTTTCCAGAATGGCTTCAAACTTCCCTGCAATTACTTCAAAATTAGGCCTTACATATGTATAATCATTAAAACTCATGATTTCCCCTCCTTAAATTTCAAGCATATCATCTGTTATCTAACAGTTCATCAAAGAGCAAAAGCACATGCACCCTTTAAGCGACATATCAACTGGAGCCATGAGGAGCGGAAGCAATTCGTGGCTTACTTATTTTAAGTAGCTGAGTCCAGTACATTAGTTGCTGTACGCAGACAATGCTTTCAGTTTTCTAAACGAAGAAAAACGGCCTGGTCATCCGGCCGTTTAGTATTTGCCTACAGACAAACCCAGCTTCTTTAGTAAGCGGATTGCTTCTTGCTGCTCTTCTTGCTCTAACACGCTCATAATTTCATGAATTCTTCCTTCATGTTCAGGAAATATAGCCTCGATCAATTTCTTTCCCTTTTCTGTTATTTGCGCATATGTCACCCTTCTATCCTTTGGGCAGGCAACTCTTTCTAGAAAGTCTTTTTGCTCCAGCTTATCGACAACATAGGTTATACTGCCGCTCGCCAGCAGAATTTTACCGCCGATTTGCTGAAGCGGTTGGTCCCCCTTATGATATAAAAGTTCCAATACTGCAAACTCTGTGGGATTAAGGCCGTTTTGCTGAATTACTTTATTAACTTGTTCATTTATGGCACGGTAAGCCCTCGACAGTACGATAAACAATTTTAAAGATTGATTTACCTGATCGTTGGTCAATTTACTCATTCCTTTTAGTCCATTTATTCAATTATCCTATCTTTAGTATATATGAAATTATAAGAGATATCAGTAACTACTTTACAATAGTGCAAATGCGAGGAATGCAGAGACGGATTTATCTGTTATAGTTTAATTTTCTTTTTGGTTATTATTTCTTACAGAATAGAAGCAAGAAAGCCAATAAATAAAGAACATCACAGCTCTTCTTCAGCTGTGATGTTCTTTTTACGAGGATCTCCAGAATTCTGTGTGGAATCATAAGATTAGAATTCAGAGTCATTAATCACTACGCAAAATTATCTATTGGCGAAATTGAACCCCTTGCTGATTTTGAAATCCTGGGATTTGGGATGGTGATTGATGAAACAGAGTTGATTGCATTCCTGATACTCCAGATTGATGACCCATTCCTTGCTCCAACTGATTTATGGCATTAATCATCTGCTGGCATTTTTGAATAGCAGATTCATGATATTGAAGGCTTTGCTGCAAATACTGAGCAGCCTGTCTTTCACGGTGCTCCATTTGCTGAAGCATTTGAACATTTTGCTGTTCTTGTTGAATCATTTGTCGGTATTGCTGATTGCTCTGCTGGGTTTGCTGAATTAATTGTTGAGCAATCTGACGGCATTCGTTAAGCTGTTGCATTCCTTGGTTTGTATTCATCATAATTAAACTCCCCCTCATTAGTATATTGGGCTTACATTGGTTGGAGCTGGCTCGTATTGTCCTAATATGGCATCTTGATTGCTTAGATATGGGATCTGATAATAACCTCTTTTATTCATAAACAAAAACAATTCATATGCTTGGTCAGCACAATTCTTCGCACCTTGGATTAATGCCTCTCTCATTTGCGGAGCAGCACATTCAAGCGCACTAGTCATTTTTCTAATAGCAGAAGACTTATGACAATTCAACATTCCAGCCGCAATATCCTGGTCTTTTAATTGCATTAAGGCTGCTTTTGGATAGTATTGCGGCGGCTGATCCAAACCGTATATTGGCTCGGAACGGCCCCTATGGCTGTACTCAGTTAGCCTTCCAGGGGAACCTACTAAATCGATCAGCATGTTATACTCCAGCTGCATAAAGTTAAGCTGATGACTTAGAATATTTCTTAAATCATCGCCCTGTACATGGGGTTCGTATAGATGAAACTGGTTTATCCCGTTAACAGCATCATTTAAAACCTCATGAATTTCTAGAACTTCATGTGCACCTAATGTATTCCGCATGATCCTTCCCCCCCCTGCACTATTAGATGGAATTTTACTTCCACAGTTAGAATCATCAACTTAGCCTTAATCTATTCCTGTAAAAATTCCCACTAAGCGAGATAGGTTTCTCTAGCCAACAGATTTTTTTAAACACTAATTGCCACCTATACTTCATAAAGGTGCGAGGAAAGATAATAGTATTATGCTTTGGCTCACTCTAATTCACATATGCCGTTAAGTACATTTAAAACACAAAAATCGATTTCCGTTATCTCCACTCCTCATCACTTTTGTATAGACCATCTCTGTTTTGAACAGGTATTTTTGTAGCCTAAGTAGAGGATAAGATTCCTGAGCGTAAAAAAGTTGGAAATGTTCCATCCAATTTTCTGGAATGGATTGCGGTTCAAAACCTATCCAGATATGTAATGATGTATCTTCAGTCAGTAACTTCTAAAGCTTCTCCAAACAAATCACCATTCATCTTTGAAGCATAGTACCCAACCCGCCTACTAAGATTAAAAATTCCTTAAAAGGAAATGGCCCAGTGTTAAGGTTTATAAGTTAAAATATAAACAAATCAGAAAATTTTTAGGGAGATAATATGAATGAACACTGGATCTGCTGCTGTAAAATTGAAAAAGAAAGAAACCGAAACAACTGCTTACAAAATATTATTCATCATTGGGCTATGTCATTTATTAAATGACTCAATTCAAGCTGTAGTTCCTGCTATGTTTCCAATCTTGGCAAAGTCAATGGGGCTGACCTTTACCCAGCTCGGTCTGATTGCATTCTCACTAAATATGGTTTCGTCCGTCATGCAGCCTTTAGTTGGAATGGCTGCCGATAAAAAACCGATGCCATATGCCCTTCCGATTGGACTAACGTTTACTCTTTTTGGTGTACTAGGATTAGCCTTTGCTCCAAGCTTTAGTTTAATTATCATCTCCGTCCTGCTAATAGGGCTTGGCTCGGCTGTATTTCATCCCGAAGGTTCACGTGTAGCGTATATGGCTGCTGGACCGCGACGCGGGCTGGCACAATCCATTTATCAGGTAGGCGGAAATTCCGGCCAGGCACTAGCGCCTTTAATAACGGCAGCAATTCTTGTACCGCTCGGCCAACGAGGCGCTGCTTTGTTTACGATTGTAGCTGCGGCTGCTGTTGGTCTGCTTACGTATATTGCAAAATGGTACGCTAGCCAGCTCCAGATTGAAAGAGAGCACGCTAAGGCAGCTAAAAATACTCCGAGCAAAAAGATTGGAGTTACCAGTTCCGTTAAAGCAGCTTTAGCCATCATTTTGCTGATAATCTTTGCTCGTTCTTGGTATGGATCAGGGATTACTAATTTTTATGCATTTTATGCGATCGATCAGTACGGTTTATCTATTAAACACTCTCAGTTCTTTCTATTTGCCTTTCTGGTAGCTGGTGCTGCCGGCACGTTTTTTGGCGGGCCGCTCGCTGACAGGTTTGGCAAAAGAAATATCATTTTTCTCTCGTTGGCTGGTGCTGCACCTCTCTCGGCCTTGATCCCTTTTGTTCCGATGTCGGCAGCTTTTATCCTATTAGCTTTGAGCGGTTTTATATTATCATCCAGCTTCTCAGTTACTGTCGTTTATGCTCAGGAATTGGTACCCGGCAGAATTGGTACCATGGCTGGGCTGACAGTAGGGCTGGCATTTGGGATGGGAGCACTCGGATCTGTCGGTCTAGGCTTTTTAGCAGACTTAATAGGTCTTTCCCTAACGATTAAGTTAACTGGCTTACTTCCATTGTTGGGGTTGTTCGCCCTTTTCCTCCCTTCAGATGAAAAACTCTCTGAATGGAATAGCTAATATAGCCATAAATCAATAAAAAAAACAAGGGCAGAGTTATTATTCTCTCCACCCTTGTTTTTTTAAATTTCTTTGATTCTAGCTGCCAATTGTGCCTTTTCACTCTCGTTTAACATTCTCTCTGCCATTGGAAACAGAACATTCTCTTCTTTGGAAAAATGGTCTACCAGAGTATAATTTGCTTGTTTGATCATTGCTGATAATTCCCTCATCTCAACCTCAGAGATATCATCTAAACCATTCTCAGTTCTTTCTAAAAATCTTCCAATTAGAGACTTGGCTTGGTCATGTTCATATTCCATTACAGCAATAGGACCAGACTCCCTGCCAATATAAGCCCCCATCATTTCGAACAAGACTCCTTCTTCTCTTTCTGAATGAGGTCCCAGTTCTCTTATAAATACCTCAACGGATTCGTGCAGAGCCTGAAAATGAAACGAAGGATCTTCGTTATTTTCTACTTTTAAAGAAAGGGAAAGCAACTCCTCAAGTTTTTTCAGCAAGGGGGGGTGCTCACTTTTAAGCTGACTCAACCCTTCGCATAAATTTACCTGCCCGCTTCCCATAAACCCGCTCATACATCCTTCCATATCCATCGCTCCTCTTTAAGTGATAATTAAAGTATAAGGTCAAAGCGTTAATTAGGTTGTGACGAGCATCACTTATTGCAATCAAGAAGGAATGTTAAAATGTTCAGAAATATTTAACAATTAGTCGAGAATTAACTAAAACTAATTCATATAATTAAAGTACATTAAGTTTAAAAAGGAGGAAAACATGTGCAAAACCAATTTTACACAGACTTCTATCCTAAACGATTATTTCCCATTGGGCCGAATGATCAAGAGTTACTTTTGAAGCAAATGAATAACATCAACTCAAAAACGCTCCTATCCTGCTGGATGGTTGCTCTTGAAGGCCGCCCAAAATTAATGACTGAACGATATGAGTGGAGAGCAGCTGTGTATCTTTCAGATAGTGAAGGGATCTATGATGTCAACCAGCCGTTTTATGTTTCCGGTTATTTTGAGGATATATACCTGGCTATGGAAACCGCCACCGATCTTGAAGCAAACGGCAAGAAAGACCTGCTCTCTGTTGTCAGCCACAAAAATAAAATTAGCTGACCCTCGCCCTCACCTTCACATTTTTCGTGCTTCACCTCTTTTTAACTCTTCTTGTGAATAACCGTACATACAATACTATCCTGCTAAGTTAATTGCATTTATCCTCTTATATTAGTCAGATTTCTAGAGACCTTTTTCCCTTCTGTCCTATCCCCCATTAGACCCAAAATTAATAAACACTCAACAATACTCTATGTCTATTTTCCTGAAATCCCCAATTTTGTTGAAATATTCATTTTATTGTGATAATTTAACTCTGCCAATCTAGTAAAAAACAATAGGAGGTATGAGAAAAATAGCCTAGTAATCGAAAATATTCATTTCAAATTGAGAAAGGGATGGTGATACAAATGAAAAAGACACTGATTACACTTTTATTAATAATACCACTCGTTTTGTTTAGTTCTGTTACCTCAAACTTTTCGGCGGCTAATGGAATAAGTGAAGCTACTATTCACCCAAGCCTCACTCCTAATAAGCTGCTAAATGTAGCACACCGCGGGGCTTCAGCTTATGCACCGGAACATACTATTGCTTCCTATAAACTTGGAGAAGAAATGAAAGGAGATTATATTGAAGTTGACTTGCAAATGACAGAAGACGGCGTACTCGTGGCAATGCACGATCTAACGGTTAATAGGACTACAAATGGAAGCGGCTACGTTAAAGATTTCACCTTGAAGGAATTGAAACAACTTGATGCAGGAAGCTGGTTTAATGAACAACACCCGGAATATGCCAATCCTTCCTATGCAGGTATTAAGGTACCAACTTTGGAAGAAGTCATTCAAACGTTTGGAAAGGGGTCCAGGTATTATATCGAAACAAAATCTCCAAACACGTATCCAGGAATGGAGAAAGAGCTGATTCGCATCTTGAACAAATACAAATTAATCGGCCCTAACACGCCTTCCAGCAAGGTGATTCTACAATCTTTCAGCCCTGAAAGCCTCCAGATCATTCATGATTTAGATAACAGAATTCCTTTAGTTCAACTAATCTCCTATCGTACAAAAGCGACTATAACCGATGAGGAATTACACGCATATAAAGAATATGCCATTGGGCTTGGCATGTCTCACCATAGAATTGACCAAGCTTATGTTCAAAAGGTAAGAGATGCCGGACTGCTTATTCACCCTTATACCGTTAACGAAAAAGCAGATATGGCAAAGCTTTTGGACTGGGGTGTAACTGGAATGTTTACCAATCATCCGGACAGACTGCAAGAGGTTCTTGAGAGCAGAGAAGATTGATTGGGCATATTGTAGTGCAGGGGTAATAAGATTTCCTCCATCGATCTATTTTATTTTAGATAACATCCAGCATTTTTGCGCTAAACTTAACGAGATGTCTTTAAACACTCAACCAAATACTTGACAAAACACTAACAGAATAAAAAATACTGCGACATAACTGCCGCTCTGGAAATAAACTACGCTTCCTTCGGGCTCGGGCTGAGCCTCCTGTTCGTCCCTCACTGCGGGATCTCACCTTCTTCGCTATCCCGCAGGAAGCGGTTTTCTTCCGAGGAAGCTGAAGTGCCGCCCTCGGAAAGCGACTGCCTGAAGCGGAAATCAACACTGCTACAGCGCAGTAGATATTAACGGAGATAGAAAAGAGCCGTGATTTCAAACGAAATCCACGGCTCTTTTTATGTGTTGGAAACTATAAAAGTTCAAAGCTGAGGTTAAACGATGAGTTGTCTGCATCTAATGGTTTGTTTATTAATCGTTAACCGTACCTTCATTTTCGCTTTACGGTTAAGCAAGCCTAAAAACAATTCCATGCCCGCCCTTTGGATATTCCCATTTAATATTTTGGTAAGGGCAGCCGATCCGGCAGCTGCCGCATTCATGGCAGCCTTCATATCCGACCTGCATCCGCAAGCCTTCCCACTTGTATACTTCAGCTGGGCAGAATACAGTACATAGCTTATCGGGGCATTGTGTCATACAAACATCATGATCAAGCACAGTTAAGTGGGATTTAGTATCACATTTAAATCGCAGCAAATACTGTTTTTCTTCAATGTTTTTTGTTGACATTATTTCACCGCCTTCCACGCACGATAAATATCCTGCAACATTCCAAATTTACCTCTTTCACTCGTCATGTTTCGCATGATTTCCTTTTGCTTATCTCGTTTAGGCGTTCCATCAACCGTAAAGAACTTGCTTGCTGCCCGGTTCATCATCGGTACATAGTCCCTTAAGTATTGTGGATACTTTTCAAAGACATGGGCTGCGTCTTTATATTTTTCTAGATCCTTCATAATGAAGCTTCCGTATAGTGCGTCTTTATACCTGTTTAGGCTCGATTCACTGAAATCATTAGCTTGTTTTGCCTCAATCACTGCCTCTGCAGCCATTTTTCCAGATGACATTGCCATATTCGAGCCTTCCCTGTGAATAGCATTTACAAGCTGTGCTGCATCTCCAACTACTAAAACTCCATTGCCGGCTACTCGTGGGACAGATCGGTAGCCCCCCTCAGGGATTAGATGTGCAAGGTATTCAGCCGACTCTCCACCTTCAAGATATGGCTTAATCATGGGATGGGTCTTTAGGTAATCTAGTAAATCGTAAGGCTTTAGCTTCGCTTTAATCATACTGGATAAGGTAGTTCCTACCCCAATATTTAAACTTTCCTTATTGGTATACAGAAACGCTGTTCCTAGATTCCCTTTTGTCGAGTCACCAAAAATCTCAATTGTGCAGCCCTGATTTTCTTCGAGGTTAAATCGATCGTTGATTTTGTCTTTAGGAAGATTTACAACCTCCATTACTGTTAAAGCAACCTCGTCTGGACGGAACTCTTTATGAAATCCAAGCTGTTTGGACAACAGGGAATTTACCCCATCTGCAAGTACGACCACATCTGCCAGTATATCTCCATCGGGACGATCCGTTCTAACGCCGATCACTTTTCCGTTTTCTACAAGACATTCCAGGACAACCGTTTCGTTAATTAGCAGTGCCCCTGCCTCAACGGCTTTCCTTGCGAACCATTGGTCAAAATGCGCGCGCAGCACCGTGAAATTATTATATGGCTCCATCCCCCATTCAAGACCTTTATATCCAAAAGAAACGACTGATTCTTTATCCATCATCCAAAAGCGCTGTTCAATAACGGGGCGCTCAAGTGGTGCCTCCTTCCAAAACTCCGGAATAATTTCTTCCATTTGTTTTCTGTATAACACACCACCCATAACATTTTTACTTCCAGGGTATTCGCCGCGCTCGATTAAAAGTACATTCAGGCCACTTTTGGCACAGGTATACGCACATGAGGTTCCAGCTGGACCGGCACCTACTACGATAACATCAAACTTCTCAGGCATAACTAATTTCACCGCCCTTTTCGGTTTTCATTTCTTTAAACTGTTGAATGAGCTTTGGGAGAATTTCCAGAGCATCTCCAACAATGCCGTAAGTAGCCACCTCAAAGATAGGGGCGCCTGGATCTTTATTAATGGCAATGATCAGCTCGGAATTCTTCATTCCAACAACATGCTGGATAGCTCCTGAAATCCCAATTGCGAAATATATTTTTGGAGTTACGGTTTCTCCAGTCTGCCCGACCTGAAACTCATGAGGAAGCCAGCCGGCCTCAACAACATCTCTCGTCCCTCCGACACTTGCCCCAATCGTGTCAGCAAACTCATGAATAAGCTGAAAACCGTGAATATCCCCTAATCCTTTTCCTCCACAAACGATTACATGCGCCTCGGCTAAATTGGTCTTTTTTGTTAACTCCTTCACAATTTTAAGCACTTTTGTACGCATATCTTCTTCTTTCAAATTAAGAGTTTCTTCAATAATACTCCCCTGTCTATTGCTGTCCGGTTCAAGAGCCTTCATAACCTTTGGCCTGACGGTAGCCATCTGTGGCCGATGCTTTTTACATAAAATAGTCGCCATGATATTTCCTCCAAAAGCAGGGCGGCTAGCTTCTAATAGTCTTTTATCAATATCCACATCCAGCATCGTTGTGTCAGCAGTAAGACCTGTGCTTAAATCAGTGGCAACTGCACTCGCTAAATCCTTTCCATTAGGGGTAGCTCCATAAAGAAAGATTTCTGGCTTATAGGTTTCTGCGAGTTTAATCACACCTTTCATATAGGATTCAGTCCGGTAGTCCTTAAGAACCGGGTTATCAATCACATATACCTTATCTGCACCATATGAAATAACTTCTTTTGCCAGCTTCGTAACTTCATGGCCCAGCAGAATACCTGACAGCGGTACCTCTAGCTTTTCGGCCAGCTTTCTGCCTGCTCCGAGCAATTCAAGTGAAACTCCTTCAATTGCACCATCATTTTCTTCAATAAATACCCAAACCCCTCTGTATTCTTCCATCATGTACACTCCCCCTTCTCCCTATTAGTTCGCTGTACTGGTTTCTTTTAACTTTAGCAAATCTTTTCTTTCCATTAAAATATCCATAAGCTGAGAGACCTGTTCATCTGATGAACCTTCGAGCTTTTTTCCTCCTTCTAGTTTTGGGGGAGTAAACATTTTCCCTACAATGGTCGGAGATCCTTTTAAACCAAGCTGGGTTTTGTCTACTTCACCTAAGTCACTTACTGCCCAAATTACCGGCTCATACCTAGCAGCTCTTAACATATTCGGAAGTGGTGAGTAAAGAATACTGTTTATCTCTTTTTCTACTGTCAAAAGGCAGGGCAGCTGTGTTTGAATTAGTTCATACCCGCTAATCTGTTTTCGCTTTATCAGGACTGTCTTCTCAGCTTTATTAACCTCTGACACTTCAATTACATTGGTTATCGGAGGTATATCCAGCCTTCTGGCGATCCCCGGCCCCACTTGTCCAGTGTCACCGTCTATTGCATGCTTACCACAAATTACAAGATCTATCGGTTCTTCATTTGCTATTTTTTGGAGCGCTTTTGACAGTGCATAGCTGGTAGCAAGAGTATCCGCCCCTGCAAAAGCACGGTCAGAAATCAGATAGCCCCTGTCAGCCCCAATTTCAATGCTTTTTTTTATGATCGCAACTGCCTGAGGCGGACCCATAGATAAAACAGAGATCATACCACCGGTCTCCTCTCTTATTTTCACCGCGGCCTGAACTGCATGGGCATCATACGGATTTAAAATCGCTGGAGCGCTGCGCCGGTCCAGTGTGTTCGTCTTTGGATTAATCTTAATAATTTTCGTATCTGGCACCTGCTTGACACAAACAACTATATGCATGTGCATTTTCCCTCCCTAATGGAATAAGTCGAAAGCGCTTGTTTAAAAAATATAAAAAAATGCTGTGTAGTACGATATATGAATCGTGCCACATGCATAGTACAGCCAATTTAGAATTCTTAAATTTTCACAGCAGCATTGTCTTGATGAAAGGAATTAACAAGTGTATATTTAACCAATCAGATGGAATTCCTCTATAATTTATCCACTGAAGTAAGTGTGAGGAAATTTTGCAGCAATCGTACGGATTAAGCCTAAATATTTATTATTAATTTAAATATAGAAAATTTTAGAATATACACAATGATAAAAATCACAAGTTCGCTTAGTAATAATGGTTTTGGTGAGATTTATAGAAGGTTTGTTAATTTAGTGGATTCTAAAGGGGATGGGAGACATACTATGAACGAAGTTATAACGGGAAGTGTCCTCTCGGCTCTTTCAACCGGGTTAGGTGCTTTACTTATCTTATTTATGAAAAATTCAGTTACCCACCGTTGGCGGGATACACTGCTTGCCTTTACAGCTGGTATTATGATGGCTGCATCAGTGATGGGATTGATTCCTGAGGCTCTTAATACTGGAGGGTTTTTTCAGCTTGCAGTAGGCGTATTTCTTGGGGTAGCTACATTAACTCTTCTGGAAAAAAACATTCCCCATATCGATCTGCAGCATTCACAAAGAAACATAAAATTTGATGAAAAAGCGATGCTTATTATCGCAGCGATTACCCTTCATAACATACCAGAGGGCCTTGCAGTTGGAGTAAGCTATGCATCAGGGGATACTGCTGATACTGGCAATCTTATTGCTTTTGCCATCGGTCTGCAAAATGCTCCAGAAGGTTTTCTCGTGGCTTTGTTTCTTTTCAATCAGGAAATAAATAAATTTAAGTCTTTTTTAATTGCAACGGCAACAGGAGCCATTGAAATTGTTTCGGCCATGTTTGGGTATTACTTAACCTCTTTTGTCGAAGGGCTTGTCTCATACGGACTTGCTTTTGCAGCAGGAGCCATGCTGTTTATTATCTATAAAGAGCTGATTCCTGAAAGCCACGGTGATGGTAATGAAAGGACCTCTACTTATTCTTTTATTGTTGGCCTGTTGTTCATGATCATGCTCTTGGAGTTATTCTAACCACTGTCCAAAATAAGACAGTGGTTTTTTGTCTTAATATGACGGCTCATTACGTTTAAGCCCCATAACTTGCCTATTATGGGGTGTTTGTTGTGAATAAAGAGCTACTTTAATATACTGCACTTAGTTCCGGTCGAGTGATAATCATCGTTAAATGCCTGTACACAATTTTCTCTTCTCTTAGGAAATCATAGGAGTTATTGGCCGTGCGGTGATATTCATTAAGCAGTTCATCCAGCTCTTGGCTGCAACTGACTGTTTCTTCACTGGTAAAGCCCGTTATTCGTGCTGCTTCCACCATTTTCTCTCGTTTTCGATGAATTTCTTCCAGCAGGGTACTTTCATGTTCTGACACTGACACTTTCATTTCCTCCTAAAATCATTTAGCTCCTGTGATTGTCTAAAATCAATTCGTTTAACCACTAAATTAACCGCTTGTATATTTCCACCTTTATCCTTTAGCACCTTAAAGGAAATAGGATACTGATGAATTATTACAAATTTTTTTAGGATTGTAAATAGTATCGCAATATAAGACAAAAAATTCAGAAAAAAATTTTTCTCGACAGAGCTAGCCGTGTTTTGCTGGTCATAATTCGACATGATTTGAAACTTTAAGTTTGTTATTTTAAGAGAATCAGTAAAATACTGCCTGCTAGCTTCGTGGAAATTATTTTGGAAAAGTATAAAAGTCCAATGTCAAAAAGACATTGGACCTATTTTGCTATTTATTATAATTTGTATTTTTCTCGAATTTTTTTTGATTTAAGCTTGTTTGTCGTAGATAGGTACCCATCCTTCGGTTGTAACAAAAATCCGGACAGCAACCACTTTCCGATCATCCTGAAGAGTAAAATAGTGACGGATATTTTCAGGTACAGAAATTAGATCACCTGGCTCGAGGAATACCTCAAAAAACGCACCGTCTTTCCCTTGAATAACAAAAACTCCATGTCCGCTCACAATAAAACGAACCTCATCATCTGTATGGTGGTGCTCTTGTTTGAAGTTTGTTAAAAGTTGGTCAAGGTTAGGTGTAGTTTCTGACAGAGAAATGACATCCTGTGCTTCATAGCCGCGGCGAGAAGAAATATCTTTGATTTCCTCACCAAACACCTCTAAAATTTCTTGCTTTTCTTCATCAGACAACAAGAATTTCTCCTGCAAGTGGGATGGAAGTTTGGAGATATCCCACTTTTCGTAAATAACTTCCTGGCTATTCAAAAATGAAGCAACTTCTTCCTGATTTTCAATTTTATCTTGTGTTTGCTGTAATACAATATAAGCCATATTAACCTCTCCTTTTTTATATTAGGCTCTGTATAACCTTTTGTGTTAATTTCCGCTCATTGCGGTCGCATTCCACAATCAGCAGCCACTACCCCAATGACTTTTACACAGCCCTTTATTAAATTTCTTTTGTACCGAATGATCCTTTACATTCAATCAGCCTAAGCTGATACTTGAATAAAAACTCTGATGCTTCTAGAAGTTTTTTTGCTTCGAAGGCATCCTTCCCCCAGACAGTTATCCCATGATTACGAATCAAAACAGCGCCAGATCCCTCACTAACATGTTCGGCAAACTCTTTTGCCAGGGTAGGAATGTGAGCATGGTTTGGAATGATTGGAATTGTGAGGATATCATCCTCTCCCCATTTGTTAAAGGCCTTAATCAGCTCCTGCCCCTGAAATCTGACCTCTCCTTTGTCTCCATATATTTCTGAAATAACATTATTATCGATCGTATGCACATGCAAGCTGCAGCCGGCTCCTGTTCTGCCGTAAATTTCAACATGCAACAGCGTCTCCGCAGATGGTTTTAAATGAGTGTCCTCGACAGGGCGGCCCAATTCATCAACTAACAAAAAATCTTCCTCTGTTCTTTTACGTTTATCTTTTCCGCTCGCCGTAACTAGAAACTGAATGGGATTGTCGCTGACTTTAATAGCGAGATTTCCGCTAGTTCCCATAAACCAGTCTCGCTCAGCCAGTTCTGCCTTTACATCAGCAAGTTCTTCCCATTTTTGTTGAAGTTTGCTCATTTCATCACCTCTTCCATGTTTTCAAACACTGATAAAACATCATAAAAAGTTTCAAAAGGTTGATATGGAAGATTTAATTCTTGCGATTTTTCTTTTAGATAAGCCCTTGCCAGGACTAAATCAGCTTGCTTAGCAGCTTCCAAATCGGTAACGGAGTCACCAATAACAATTTTAAAGCTATTAGTATCTGTATTTCTTCTCATAATCGAAGGTTTACAGCAGCCACAGTCATTCTTGCATTGACTGTCGCAACTGTTTGGCCAAGTAATCTCTATGTTTTCCCCGCTAAAATCAGAGCCATTGCAATAGAGTCCTGCAAACGGTCCGAACTCCTCTAATACAGGGTGGATAAAGAAATCTATCCCTCCGCTTACAATGTAAAGTGGGATGCCTCTATTCCGGGTATAGCTGACAAACTCTTGAAAACCGGGACGGATTTTTGCATTTTTAATCGCGTAATCAGTGATTTCCTTTTTTAAACTGCTTGGCAGGAGGGCAAACATTTTGCCTACCCCTTCTCTAATCGAAATCTTTTGGGAAAGAATATCCTCTTTTATCTCCTCAAATTCGGGAGGAGCAAATTGCTCCATGAGAGAAATAATATTATCTTTTTCTGTTATTGTTCCATCAAAATCACAGAAGATAATCGGTTGTTTCATTTAACCGCTCACCTCCACCGAACCCCATAGGTTAATAGCGGTACGCAACTCATTATGTACCTTCATGCCCTCTGCGAGAGACTTTCCTTGCATTATCGTTTCTATAGCCTGTCTGAATGCTCTGCCTCCGCCTTTTGCACCATCCGGGTGACCATGCACTCCACCTCCAGCATTGATAACGGACTGTATACCAAAGTCTCGCATCAGGACAGGGACAAGACCTGGATGGATACCGGCAGAAGGAACAGGAAATGCCTGCTTAATATCATCTTCTGCAATCAAAGCATTAGATATTGAAAGTGTCTGCTCTCTTTCTAATGCCACCGATCCGTACGGAGAAGGAAATAGCGATAAGTCAGCGCCAGCATATCTTAGAAGTTTCCCTAACATTAGAGAATGTGAAATTCCATAATGTTGTGACGAGGTAAAGGCTCCGCTTACGGCTGGATGTGCCATGATTGGAAGCTGAATTCCATTATCTTCACGGAGCTCTTGCAAGACATCAAGGCCATAAGCGAACACATTAAAGAGCAGCATATCAGCACCAAGTTCCGCCGCCTTTCTAGCTTTATCTTTTAGATTAGAAGTCCGGCCAGTTAGATTGACAGAATACAACGTACGGTGTCCTGTTTCTTCAAAAACTTGCTCTAAAACTTTCTTGGATCCGGTAATTCGTTTTTCAAAAGGAGTTAACTCATTTTCAAACAAAATTTCATCGTCTTTAACAATGTCGATGCCACCTAAAGCCTGCTCTTTTAGCTGCTGCAAAAGGAAGTCTTGATCTTTGCCGATTATCCCTTTAAAAATACTCATCAGCAGAGGACGTTCGTACACACCTGTTTTCTTTCTTATTCCTTCAATCCCGAATCTTGGTCCCGGAAATGACTTCTTAAGATTTTCACCAAATTCTAAATCAAGCAGTTTTACTTTTCCGTCCAATGACAGTTTTCCAAATACAGTTATTAAAATAGCCGGAAGATCAGCAGAAAAATTTGCGGTAGGATATGCTACCTTTATCCGACCCTTTATTTCTTTTGTTTCTGAAGTTAACGGTTCAACTGATACAACTCTTCCTTTATGCTTACGCAGCTGTTCCTGCTCTAATTCCGGAAGATCTGTCCAGGATCCAATAGTTAAACCAAGGGCGATGCCTTCCGCTTTTTTTTCCAAATTTCCTTTTGCATCGTAAACCTGATAGGTTGCTATAATTTCAGTCATAGTTCCAATCCTTTCTAACACAAAAAACCTCTTCTGTAAGAAGAGGTTGATATTTCAACCATCTTCTTATCTATCAGCCCCGCTGCAAGAATTAGCACCGTGCTTAATATAGCTATTAAGTCGGTTGCCGGGTTTCATCGGGCTCGTCCCTCCACCTGCTCTTGATAAGAAAACAATTTATTTAAGTTATTAAATTTGTAAAAATAAGATAAGTAGGATTATGTCACTTTTCAGTTAAATTGTCAATATCATTTAAAGATATTCAGTTCTCTTATCCTTGAAACCACCTCGGTTAACCGTTCTACGGATGTCAGCATGCCTACTCTTACATAACCCTCCCCATACGTACCGAAACCGACACCGGGGGCAACTGCAATATAAGCCTTTTCCAGCAAGTAATCTGAGAACGTTTGTGAAGTGAAACCTTCCGGAACCTTAAGCCAGGCAAAAAAGGATCCTTTAGGCGCTGTAACTTCCCATCCTAATGACTGCAGACCGTTTATCAGAGTATTCCTTCTGGCTTCATACAATTCATTGAGCTCTTTTACACAATCTTGCGGGCCAGTCAATGCTTCCGCGGCAGCCTCCTGTACTGCACCGAAAAGGCTAACGTAAAGATGGTCCTGAAGCAAATTGATCGCAGAAATTACACTTTCATTTCCTGCGGCGAACCCTACTCTCCATCCTGCCATGTTATATGTCTTGGATAATGTATAAATTTCAATCCCCGTTTCTTTAGCCCCTTCAGTCTGAAGGAAACTAACAGGTTTCTGACCATCAAATCCAATCGCACCGTATGCAAAATCATGAACAACACATATGTCATTCTGTGTGGCGAGGGCAACTGTTTCCTCAAAAAAACTGTTTGTGGCTGTAGCTCCAGTTGGGTTATTTGGATAGTTTAGAAACATTAATTTGGCAGCCTTTAAATGTTCCTCAGCGATCTCTTCGTACTTAGGCAAGAAACCGTTCTGCTCCCTTAAGGGCATAGTAACCATATTGGCTTTTGCCAGCTCAACACCAGACCAGTAATCCGGATAACCGGGATCAGGAACCAACACAGTATCACCCGGGTTTAAGAGACACTGAGGTATTTCAACCAGACCGGCCTTTCCGCCAAAAAGTATCGCTACTTCTTTCTCTGGGTCTAATGAAACCCCATATTCCCGCATATAAAAGCTTGCGGCCGCCTCTTTTAAATAGCTAAAGCCTCTGAAAGGAGAGTATTTGTGGTTAATTGGGTTTTCTGCAGCGCTTTTGAGTTTTTCAACAATATGCTCAGGGGTTGGCTGGTCAGGGTTTCCCTGGCCAAGATTAATTACATCATAGCCTTGCTCCACATACTGGTTCACTCTCTGTACAAGAGAGGCAAAAAATTGTTTTGGCAGGCTATTTAATAGCTCTGATTGTTGGAAATGTTTCATATTCACACCTGCTTAATTTAATTTAGGCTGTTAAAGTTTACCGTCCTGAAATTTGACAAAATGAATTTATCCCCGCTTTATTTTATATTGTTTATTGAAATTATAAAAATCTTTTTATTGAAAATCTAGTCACAAATGATATAACGTAAGTAACAGCTTGTAAAGTAAAAATTGCTTAACACTCCAGGAGGGGGAAAAATGAAATTAAAAATTGCATTACTGCAAATGGATATCGCTTTCGGCAGCCCAGAAGCAAACTATCAGGAGGCTGAAAAGTTAATCCAGCAAGCCAGCTCTGAAAACCCAGATATTATTGTATTGCCAGAGCTATGGACAACAGGCTATGACTTAGAAAACCTGACAAAGACAGCAGATCCAAATGCTGAAAAGGCGATAACCTTTCTCCGCGCAGCAGCAGAGAGGACCGGCAGCCATTTTGTCGGCGGATCAATTGCGAATTTAACAGAGAGTGGAATTAAAAATACTTTGCTTGTTGTCGATAAAAATGGTTCATTTATTCACGAATACAGCAAACTCCATCTGTTTAAGCTGATGGATGAACATCACTACCTTTCTGCCGGTGACAAGAAGGGATTGTTCAACTTAAATGGCCGGAAGTTTGCCGGTATGATCTGTTATGACATCCGGTTCCCTGAATGGATACGATCTCATACGTCCAGAGGTGCTGAGGCTCTTTTTGTTGTAGCTGAATGGCCTCTGGCCCGTTTGGAGCATTGGAGAGCCCTGTTAATCTCCAGGGCCATTGAAAATCAATCCTTTGTGATTGCTTGTAACCGCGCTGGCTCTGATCCCAAGAACCAATTTGCTGGACACTCCCTGGTTATTGACCCATGGGGTGAGGTTATTGCAGAAGCAGGAGAGCAGCAGGAAATATTAACAGCAGAAATTGATCTGGATAAAGTTCAGGAAGTCCGAAAAATGATTCCGATATTCGAAGATAGAAGACCTGAGTTTTACGATTAACCTCTGTGATTTTAACTAAAAAACTTTCATTTAGCACTCTGCTTTCTGCCTTGATTATAGGCAGGGGCAGGGTGCTTTTGCATCGGGGGATTAACTTGGACTCCAGCAAGGGACCCTGGTATTATTGTTATTTTCCCTCCAGGCAGGCTTAAAAAGAAACAGAACACCTATATGGTGTTCCCGGTTACTGCATCCTGCTTTGCTCATGCATTAAAAGAATCTCCTTAAGATTGGTTCTGCTCCCCGCATATCCTGTTAATGTATTATTTTTTCCAATAACCCTATGACAGGGGATGATAATCGGAAATTTATTTGCTTTATTGGCCTGCCCCACTGCCCGCACTGCCTTTGGTCTTCCAGTACCTTCAGCTACCTCTTGATAACTTCTTGTCTCACCATATGGAATGGTCCGCAATTGCTTCCACACATCCTGTTGAAAAGGAGTACCAGCGGAAGCTAGCGGCAGATCAAAAGTAATTCTTGTTTTGTTAAAGTACTCCTCCAATTGTTTAATGCAAGCAAGGAGTACTGGGTTATTTTTCTCTTCTTGCAAAGCATCCTTGTTGGGCTCATTATTAAAGAAATCTTCATCACCAATATGAATAACTGTGAGGTTTCCCTTCTCAGCCACGGGATAGAGCCTGCCGATAGGGGAATCCCAGCTGGAAAAGCTGCGCATTACTTTATCCCTCTCTTCTGAGTCAAAGGCAAGGTGATTGTAAATACCGTACCAACACCTTGCTCGCTTTCTGCCTTTATGGTACCGCCATGCTCTTCGATAATTTTAAAGCTGACCATCAGCCCTAACCCTGTTCCTTTTTCTTTTGTTGTGTAAAAAGGTTCTCCCAGTTTTTTTATCATCTTCTCAGAAATTCCAATTCCCTGATCTTCAATGGAAATTTGAATGGTCTCATCAAAATTTTTTGAAATTGAAACTGTGACAATCCCCCCAGTTGGCATCACTTCAATTGCATTTTTTATTATATTGATAAAAACCTTTTTTAATTGATTGGGTTCACAAAATACTCTTGGTACACCTTTTTCAAATAAAGTTCGAATCTGTACGTTATGCAATACGGCCTGGGCATTCAGCAAGTCGACCGTTTCCTGCATAATTCGGTCCATTCCAACTTCCATATGTTTAACGGCCTGTGGTTTTGCCAAAAGAAGAAACTCATTAATAATTGAATCAATACGCTGAAGTTCTGTGTTAATAATCCGAAAATACATGCTATGCCCCTCAGCCATATTCCCTTCCAAAAGCTGGATAAACCCTTTCAAAGATGTCATTGGATTACGAATTTCATGGGCAATACCTGCAGCAAGTTCACCAAGAATATTCAAGGTGTCTGACTTGCGGAGTTGTTCTTGCATTTCTAGTTTTTCTGTTATATTACGAAAAACAGTAAAATTTAAACCATCGACTACATTTTTTTTTGTTGAATATTCAAAGAATTTCGGTCTTCCTGAAAGGATGACCTTCATTGTTCCGTTAACTTTTCCTTGGGAGCTCAATGCTTTCCTGATGAGAGATAGGTCTGACTTGTCTACCTGAAGTGCCCTAAGCAAATCGCCAAGCATGTGCCCCACAATTTGATTTTTGGTCAGTTCAAGCTTGTTCATTCCCGCTTTATTTACATCAATTATTAGTCCGTTATCCTTCCACAAAACAGACCCTTCAATCGAACCTTCAAACAGTCTTCTGAACTTTTGCTCACTCATTCTGAGAGTTTGCTCCATTTTCTGTTTTTCGCTTACATCTCGTATCATAACAAGATCGTGTTGGTCCAAAGCATTTCTTTTATACTTTATTTCCAAATGCCGGCCATTTCCTGCCCTTGTACGTACCACAAGTGTTGTTTGTGCTACTCCTGTCTCTGTCACCTGTCTTATTACATCCTCACAGCTATAGTTACTCTCATCGGCAAACTCCCACAGTTTCACTTGCAAAAGCTCTTCATGGGTGCATTCCAGAATCTCAGCAGCCATTTCATTTGCATTTAAAATGGCCCCTTCAGGCCCTAACAGCATTATTCCATCCTTTGCTTCTACAAACAGGTCCATAAACAAAGCTTCATTTCTTCTAAGCTTTTTTTCCAAGTAACGTTTATCAGTTACATCTCTTAAAATTGACATGTATAAACCTTGTCCTAATACACTTGTATTGCACTCGTAGTAATGGACATTCCCATGATATTTTAAAGGCAGTACGGTCCTAAGCTTCCCTTCTTGTTTAAGCAGTTCAATGCTGTTCGGGAGCCTGGAACGATAATTTTTTGGGATAAAGAAATCCAGTTCCTTTCCGGCCACCTCTGACCTATGAATGCCTAGCTTGTTACAAATATAGGGGTTGACATCAAGAATGATGCCGGAACCATCAAAAAACACAATCCCGTCTTCGGCTAAATGGAAGATGTCGGAGTATCTAGTCTTGCTTGTCAAATCAATAGAATAAACGAAATAATGATCATCCATTGCATAAAAACAGGCAGTTACGGTTTTTTTTGTTCTCTTATTTTTCAGGTTTAAATAAAGCCCTTGATCGTTTACTCCTTCAATCGTTCCATCAAGATAATGGTCTGATGCTTTTAGTGGTACCCAAAAATCATAAAAGTCTCTGTCTATGGCTTCTGATCGGGTCGCAGATATAAGGAAGCTTGCTTGGTCATTTAGGTCGATTATTTTATTTTGGCGATTGACAATGATAAGAGCTTCTTCACCCTTGAAATTTAACAACCACCGGGTTACTGCCTTAGAATTCTTTAGCTTGAGATTTTCCCGTTCAAGTGCGGCTATTTTCATTTTTAATTTTTGAGTTTCATCGTCTTTAACACCTGGCACTGACTAGCCCCCTTACACCAAAATACATACTGTTTCGACACTGTTAATTAAAATTATAATAAAAGAGCTGTTAATAGAGAAGTGAAATTTTCCATATAGAGGATATTCATAGCTATCTCTCTTTATAAAATAGCTAGCGTATCATCCTAACCGCAAGATACCAGAGGAATTTCTTCATCCTCCCTATATCTGGACAAATAAAATTCCGTTGCTGTTCTGTTTAACATTTTATACAGCGGGTAAATGGGATTTGACTATTAGGTAAACAGGGAGGAACCTATGAAACAGAGAGATTATTACTTTGATAACGCAAAATTCATTCTGATCTTCCTTGTTGTGTTTGGCCACTTACTCCAAACATTTATTAAGGATCATCAATTCATGTCCAATCTTTATAAAGTTATTTATACCTTCCATATGCCTGCTTTTATCCTTGTATCAGGCTACTTTGCCAAAGGCTACAATAAAACAGGCTATATTCCTAAAATCGCTAAGAAACTTATTTTCCCCTACTTGCTTTTTCAGATGATTTATTCTGTTTTTTATTATTATTTGTTTAATAAATCTCAATTGGTTATCGACCCATTAAATCCTCATTGGTCGTTATGGTTTCTAATTAGCTTGTTTTGCTGGAACATAATGCTGTTGATTTTCGCGCGTTTCAATTCCAAGGGTTCGTTAGCAGCAGCTCTCTTGATCGGGCTTGGTATCGGCTATATTGACTGGATTTCAAATTATCTAAGCTTATCCAGAACATTTGTGTTTTTCCCATTGTTTTTGCTTGGATACTTTATGAATAAAGAGCATTTCCAACAAATAACAAAGCCAGCCTTTAAACTTTTTGCTGGGCTTATTTTTGTGTTCGTGTTCACTGGATTTTATCTAAATCCAGATATCAATTATAAATGGCTGCTAGGTTCAAAGCCATACGCTGAGCTTGGTGCTGCAGCATTGCCAGCCTTGTTGAATAGACTCGGTTTTTATTTGCTAAGCTTGGTAATGGTTTTAAGCTTTTTCGCTTTTGTCCCCAAAAGACAATATTATTTTACACATCTCGGTAAAAACACCCTATATGTCTACTTACTCCATGGCTTTTTTGTTCGAATGTTTCGAGAAAGTCATGTACAAAATTATTTCAAGGATCCCGAAACACTACTTTTCCTTGCGGTTCTTTCATTATTTTTAACGATGATACTTTCCAGCAAGACGGCAACCTTATTTACACAGCCGCTCATTGAGCTTGAGGCCTCCAGGCTGCGGCGATTCACGGCAAGAATAGCAGCACGAATGAACGTTAATCAAACTTAGACGAATGCTCCTAGCCAACCAATAAACTCATTTAGAAGAAGCTTGCATCTGCCAAGCTTCTTTTTTTGCCTTAAGGATATTTTTTCAAGCCCCCCGTTCCTATCTTTTTCAACTTTTATAGGCTATAATTAAATGTTGATTTACCAAACCTTTGGCCGGCCTCGTCCGAATACAGAAGGTAAAAGGAGATACCACTTGATGAATATTGTCTGTACAACATTAAATGCAAAATATATCCATACAAATATCGCCATCCGCTATTTAAAGGCGTATGCAGAGCCTGAGTTTTCAGTTCAATTGAGTGAATATACAATCAAAGATCCAGCCATTAACATCGTAACTGATCTAATCACAAAAAAGCCTGATGTAATAGGATTCAGTTGTTATATTTGGAATATTGAAGAAACGATAAAGGTAATTCAAATGATTAAAAAAATCAATCCAGCCATCCATATCGTTGTCGGCGGTCCAGAGGTTACCTATGATGTTATGGAATGGATGGAAAAAGTTCCTGAGTTTGATTTTATTGTAGTAGGTGAAGGCGAAAAAACGTTCAAACAGCTGCTTACACAGATTGAGGGATCCCAGGATTACAGCATGGTACCCGGAATCGTTTATCGGACAGATGGGAATATCAAACTAAATCCTCAGCAAAATAAAGTTGATTTAAAAGAGCTGCCATCACCATACCGGTATGCCGAAGATATCCCACATCTTTCAAAAAGAGTCACGTATATTGAGACAAGCAGAGGCTGTCCTTTTAGCTGCCAGTTTTGCTTGTCCTCGATTGAAGTAGGCGTTCGCTATTTTGACCGGGAAAAAATTAAAGATGATATCAGATACCTAATGAAAAACGGTGCTAAAACCATTAAATTTGTCGACCGAACCTTTAATATCAGCCGCAGTTACGCAATGGAAATGTTCCAATTTTTAATAGATGAACATAAGCCCGGCACAGTTTTTCAATTTGAGATTACTGCAGATATCATGAGGCCCGAAGTGATAGAGTTTCTTAACAAAGAAGCACCTCGAGGTTTATTCAGGTTTGAGATTGGGGTCCAGTCAACAAATGATTATACAAATGAGCTAGTTATGAGGAAACAAAATTTTGAAAAATTGAAAAGAACCGTAACAATGGTAAAAGATGGCGGGAAAATTGACCAGCATCTTGACTTGATTGCTGGCCTGCCAGAGGAAAATTACGACTCTTTTAAACAAACCTTCAATGATGTATTTGCCATGAGGCCGGAGGAAATGCAGTTAGGCTTTTTGAAAATGCTAAGAGGAACAGGGCTAAGGCTTCGGGCTGCCCAGCAAGATTATATTTACATGGACCACTCCCCTTACGAGATACTTGGGAATAATGTCCTTCCTTTCAGCGATATCATTAAAATCAAACAAGTTGAAGATGTCCTTGAAAAGTATTGGAATGATCATAGAATGGACCATACTGTTGAGTTTCTCATCACTAACACCTTTCCTACACCTTTCGACTTCTTCCAGGAATTCGGCAGTTATTGGGAAGAACAGGGCTGGTCAAGGATTGGTCATCAGCTTGAGGATCTGTTCACACGGCTTTATCAATTTCTGGAGGAAAATCACCAGGACCAACTGGCTGTCATCAAAAGTTTGATGAAACTGGATTATCTAGCCAGCCACAAACATAAGCCAAGAAAACCTTGGTGGGACATCGCATTGGATAAAAAGGAAAGATTACGCCTTTATGAGATGGTCGTTAAACAGCCTGAATTGTTCGGGGAGGAATTTTCTCAAATAAAAATGGGTGAGAAGGATTTGAATAAGCACACAGTAATCGAGGAACTTTCCTTTGATCTAAATCTCTATTTTGAAACTGGGCAAATACAAATGAACCCATCCTACTTATTAGTAGTGTTTGACTTTAAACAAGAAAAAGCTTCCCTCTATACCAGTTCCAGGATCAACTTAAAGCCGGCTTAAAAGCCGGCTTTTTAACGTTTATTTTTATTTTTTTTATTGTCTGCCTTTTGCTGATTTGCATAGGGAATCTCATACAGCTTGCTTGCGTTCATGTCGCCAAACTCATTCCCAAATTCTACACTGGTCTGCTTACTAACTTCCTCTTTTTTAATTTTATCCATAGGTTTTTTCCTCCTTTCAATGTGTTTTATCTCTACACACGACCTTTGCGACCTTGTTTAGAGTTACGGTTTGCCCCCTTCATAGCATCTTCTCCATGCGTAAATTCAGCTGAGAATTCAGTTTCCTCAACATTTTTCTTTGGTGTCTTGGAATACTTTTCAACTGCATTGTATTCTGCTTTCCGTTTTGCCATCATCCATCCTCCTAACTGCTTCATTCTGTTTAGTTTTTTCTAAGCCCGAGTTTCTATTCTTCCCGGCAGATTAAATTAAATCTCATAGAAATAATAAACATGCAAACACTAAAAAGAAAAGGGGCGAGTATTTTATGGAAAGAAAAGAGAATGAACTCAACCGCATTGATGTGGATAGCACTCTTCCTCATCAGATTTCAGCTCCAAGCTATAAAAATACAGAGACTAAAATGGAGCCCCCATTCACGAATAGACATGGTGTTATTATCGGTGACAGCCACTATACCTCAGCAGAATCACCGCTTGAAAATTGGAATGATGAAACAGATCCCTCAATCATGGCAGGGGATGAATGGGTACATCCAACCAATGATATAGGATGGAACACATCAGAGAATTTAGAATTGCTAGAGGAACAACGGAATCCAAAGGGGTATCCTTTTATGCACCCGACAATAGATGTTAGCAAAGGGCAAGATTAATACCATCTCCATACTTCCAATGGACAAAAAACAGGCGGAGAAATGTAACGGGTTCGGTTGTCGAATACAAAAACTAAGTAGCACACCAATTAGCACTCTTATTCGCAACTGAATTCGAATGCCTCTTTTTTTGATCGGGCCTTTGATAAAATAAACGGTGAAATAGCCTTGTAATCCGTACCCCTGTTAACATGGTGACATGAATTTTTATCAGCGTGTAAATTCATATGCTAATTGTCATGCTTATCCTTAATTCAGTAACCAGTGATCTATAAAATAAGCGGAGATTTTCCCGTTATGCTGCAGAATAGAGCTCGGTCCGGGATATATAGGCGGAAGTTTTTCCGTTAAATAAGGCAAAATAAAGTTAGTCTAAAAAGTGGACACGTGAAAATGAGATTTTATTTATAATATAAATATCATTTAAAAGGACGTGTTCAAGATGGGGAAGCACTTTTCACAAGAGTACAAAGAATATGTATCCAAGTTAGTGGTAGAAGAA
>NZ_JABUNR010000011.1 GCF_013343715.1 Mesobacillus harenae | reverse complement strand
GTAGACCGTGTGATTGAATATTATAACTGTCAACGGTATCAATGGGGATTAAAGAAAATGACCCCGGTACAATACCGGGATCATTTATTAGCAGCATAGGCACTTTTTATTAAAGTGTCCGAAATATGGGGCCTAGTTCAACCTTTGGGCACTCTTTTTTTTGATTTTTAGCCCGGCTGTATAAATAGGAAGGTGATTTCCTCAGTACGGTCAGTGAGCCGCGGGAAATTGATTAGACACCTCGAATTAACCCAGTACAAGGGAAATTCCAATACATTTTCGAGGACTCTAGCGCCCCCGCTGCAATCAACATGTTTCAAAACCCAAAAAGACCTTTAACACGGCTAATAAGTTAGTCTTATTATATTTCCAGGTTTTCAGAAAACGGGATCGATCCTTAAATTTTACCAATAGATTCTGAATCTACGTTGATACCGGAGTAACCTGGGACCCAGTTAGCCGGAGTCCCTTTGCCGGTCTGCTCTGTATACTGAAAACCCTTAAGAATCCTGATATGTTCGAAAATGTTCCGCCCAACCTCTTGCGAGTAGATCAACTTGGCCTTAATTATTTGTTCGGGGCTAATAAAAATTGATGCACGGAAAGAAGCTCCGCTACTCTCATCAAGAACTCGATAAGCGCGGCTAATTTGATGTGTCCTATCGCTCAATATTGGATAATTTACATACTTCAAGGAAGGCGATGTATTTCTAAAAACAACATGTGAATATACGCTGTCTGTGCTTATAGCAAGCACTTCTGCATTTAGTGCTTGCAGATCTCCATGAACTGCGGCGACCGCCGCTAGCTCTGTCGGTCAAACAAATGTAAAATCACTAGGATAAAAAAATAAAAGTATCCATTTCCCTCGGAAATCTTCAAGATTTATTTTAGCAATCTTACGGTCTATAACTGCCTCAGCCGTAAACAAAGGGGCTTTATCCTCCAATGTTGCGCAAAAAGCCTCAGTATTCCCAGGAGTATTCTTCACCGGCAGGTTTTTATCCAAAGCAGCACCTCCTCCTTTTAGAAGTCATCTTTATATTAGTATGCATGTTGTGGCCAATCAGACGGGACTCCTTCATATTTTGTTTCGATTCGGGCATGATACTTTATGATTAGAAAGGAGTGTTCGTTATGGGACGCGGAAAAGGCTTTCACCATAAAGAAAAGGGCCACCCAGGGAAATTTCCCGAAGGCACCCTGACAGAAAGACATACTACGGAAGCACAGGAAGACGAAGAGCTTATCGTTGTCCAGGAGGCCTTCAAGAATCGGGCCGAGGAAGATGAAGATGACATGATCGATCATGTTACTTCCGAACAGAACCTCTAATGGGGTTCTTTTTTTTCTTGAAATTTTTTAACATGGTGCTGCATTTGCAATATTTATTGGTTTTTTCCAACTAAACAACTCGGACTACTTAACTTTGTTATATAATGGGTTAAAAGTGTTTAAAGGTTGTGTGCTATGAAGGAACAATATGTTTGTTATGAAGAAGATAAATACGTTGTTATTTATCAGTATGATTCAGGATACTGTGAAATTAAAAAGGTTGATAACCCACTTAAAATCGAGTTGGTCCATCGTTCGGAATTGATTCGATGGAGCGAAGAAAGTTAAATAGCTTAAAATTATAAGTGAACTGCGATTTTTTTACATTTAGATGTGCCGTTCAAACTAAGACTAGTTCGGGATGATATGGGCGATCATTTCCTGCTGGCCTGGAACTATTGGGTACCTTTTCCAAAATTACATATAAATTTGAAACTTTCCAAGTAATCCAGACGTATAGATTAGAAAGCCAAATTAAGGGAGGAACTCAAATATGATTATTACAACGACACACACATTACAGAACCGAGAAATTGAACGTTACATAGGGATTGTTTCTGGTGAGGCCATTATGGGTGCAAATGTAGTCCGAGATTTTCTTGCAAGCGTTACAGATGTAATCGGGGGACGCAGCTCTGCTTACGAAAACAAGCTAGCTGAAGGCCGGGAAATCGCCATTCGAGAAATGGAAGAAAAAGCGCAGAAATTAGGAGCCAATGCAGTCATTGGCGTAGACTTGGACTTCGAAACGCTGCGTGAAGGCATGATGATGTGCATTGCAACCGGAACAGCCGTATACGTGAAGCAATAAAAGGAACAGCCTAGAACATGTAAACTAGGAGTTCCCGAACCAGAAGCCGTTTTTTGCTTCTCCAAGGAATGTTGATTTTACCTTATTACTCTTACAAAAAAGCAAAAAAGAACGAGGATAGGCCGCCACCTAGCTTGTTCTTTTTTTTTACTTCAGCTGTTTTTTAAAATGAGCAATTTTCAAACCGCTCATAAATATTATTTCACCTGCAGGCAGGAAACCTAACTTTTCATATAAACGGACTGCAGGTAAATTTTCTGCTCCGGTTGATACAATCATCTCTCTTGCCTCTGGAAACTTTACCTCTACAGCATCTAGCAGTTTACCTGCGATTCCATTTCGGAAATAATCAGGGTGTACCATTACTCGATGGAGATCAATTTGCGACCCATTCAGTTTATAAGAAAGGACCCCGGCTAGGTTCTCCCTCTCATAATAGCCAATAAAAGTCTCCCCACAAGCCGACAGCTCTTCTGCGGTCTCTTTTAGCGGGGGAATGTCATTCGTACCAATTAGCTCTGCCTCTACTTGGTAGGAGACTCGTTGAAGAGCGATTACCTCACAGGCTGCCTTTCGTTCACTAATTATTATTGGAACAATCTTAGCTGCTCTTGTTTTATTTTCTTTGTGCTGTTCCATTGGTGTACTCCTTTGCACATAAATGATTTCGACTGGATAATACTCGCTCCATTACAAAATATCTCATTTTCCATTATACTAAGTAAAGTGTTCACCTTCACATTAGAAGCTGGACTACATTATATGATACCGAATCAACCCTTTTTTATGAAAGGAGCTTATATGAAATCAATTGTACTTGCAGAAAAACCTAGTGTAGCTCGCGAACTTGCAAGAGTTCTTGGCTGTACTCAAAAGCATAAGAGCTATCTTGAAGGAACTCAATATATTGTAACATGGGCCCTTGGCCATCTTGTCGAATTAAAAATGCCTGAACACTATGACACTCGCTATAAAACATGGAATCTTGAGGACCTGCCGATTATTCCAGAAAAAATGGGACTAAAGGTGATTAAACAAACGAGCCACCAATTCAAAGCAATCGAGGGGCTGGCTAAGCGAAATGATGTTAATGAATTCATCATCGCAACCGATGCCGGCCGTGAGGGAGAGCTCGTTGCTCGATGGATTCTCGAAAAAATACATTGGCGTAAACCAATCAAACGGTTATGGATTTCCTCCCAAACCGATCAGGCAATTCGTGAAGGCTTTAAAAATCTTAAGCCCGGAAAACAATATGAAGCTTTATATGAATCAGCCGTATGCAGAGCTGAAGCAGACTGGCTGATTGGCCTAAATGTAACTAGAGCCTTGACCACGAAATACAAGGATCCGCTTTCTGCCGGCCGGGTTCAAACCCCTACCCTCTCAATGATCTTCGAACGAGAGAAGGAAATTCAAAAATTTGTCCCAAAAGACTATTGGACCATTACCGCCAATGTCGGCCCACTGTCCGCCGATTGGGAACATAACGGTGAGAAAAGAATCTTTACAATTGAAAAGGCCGAAAAAGTGAAGTCAAACCTCTCAGGAAGAAAGGCAGTTCTGCAAACCATTAACCGGAAAACCAAAGAAGAGCAGCAGCCTCTGCCTTATGATCTTACTGAGCTGCAGCGAGATGCAAATAAACGCTTTGGTTTTTCAGCTAAGAAAACATCGAATGTGCTTCAGGGTTTATACGAACAGCATAAGCTTGTCACGTACCCTAGAACTGATTCGCGCTACCTTACAAAAGATATGGAAGCAACAATGGCGGACCGGCTCCAGGGAATGATCTCCGGCTATAAGGATGAAGTTCGGCCTGTTTTAAAAGGCAATGTTTTAGCCAAACGGGTCTTTAACAATGAAAAAGTGACTGACCATCATGCGATTATACCAACAGAGGAACAGCTCCATCTAGGTGACTTATCTACTGATGAACGTAAGCTGTATGATTTAATTGCACGCCGCTTTCTTACGATGTTTTACCCGGCTTTTAAATCTGAGACCCTCCATGCTGTTTTTGAAGTGAACGGGGAAACAATCTCTGCACGCGAAACTCTTGTTTTGGATGCCGGCTTTAAAAAGGTGGCTGGCAAGGAACCGGAAGAAAATTCGAAAAAACTAAACCTTGGCACCCTGACAAAGAACCAGAGTTTTTCTCTGTCAGAGCCCGAGCTTCATAAAAAGCTGACAGAGCCGCCCCTCCGATTTTCAGAGGCTGACCTGCTCACGAAAATGGAAAGGTTTGGGCTCGGCACTCCAGCTACGCGGGCCGACCTGATCGAACGTCTAGTTGAGACCGAAGCAGTCGAACGGCAGAATGGACGCTTCTTCCCGACCGCAAAAGGAAAACAGCTTATCGATCTTGTTAATGATGAACTAGCTTCTCCTGAATTAACTGCCAAATGGGAAAAAGAGCTTGAACAGATCGCACGCGGCAAAGGGGATCCAAAGGTTTTCTCAGAAAATATTCGAAAGCAAACCGCTCAGCTTGTCTCAGAAGTCAAAAAAAGTGAAAAATCTTACCGTGCCCCAAATCTCACCGGATCTAAATGCCCAGAATGCAGCTCCCTCTTAAAAGAGCGGAAAACAAAGGAAGGGCGGATTCTCGTTTGTTCCAGTATGGAGTGCAGCTTTAGAAAACATAAAGATCCGAAACTTTCGCAGCGCCGCTGTCCGCAATGTAAAAAGCGAATGGAGATCCACAACGGCAAAGCTGGAGCCTATTTTCAGTGCAGGCGCTGCAACGTAGTAGAAAAAGCGGAGGAAAAGAAAAAGGGTGTAACAAAGCGCGAAGAACGTAAACTAAAAGAAAAATACAGTCCTGAAGAATCTAGTTTTGGCAACAGCCTTGGAGATTTGCTAAAGGCGGCATTGGAAGATAAAAAGTAAAAAAGAAGGAAAAGCGACTTTTCGCTTTTCCTTCTTTTTACGACTGGGCTTGCTGATTATATTAAAAAGATATAGATTCCTAAACCAACCACCAAAATGACTGTCAAGGCTATATAGATAAGTGTCAGCCGGGTCACATTTCCTTTTGTTGCTGAGGTGTAATCCGAATCACCTTTCCCAGCCAAAGCCAAAGTGCCAATTAACACAGCCGCAATAATAACGAACACAAGAATCAGTAATATATCCATGTATTTCTCCCCTCAACAGACATACTTTTTTATAAATTGATATAACATGAACTTTTTCCCTTATACATAATTGTAACCTACTTAATTTGGTTTGAGAGCATCATTTTTTCTTAATCAGTGACCTATAGGTGACAGGCATCCTCCAGAAAAATGGAAGGTGCCTGTCACCATGCTTGCACTATGGTCATTTTTATCGCTACAATGAACTAGAACTTTCTGAAAAGGAGACAAGTCCATGAGCCAATTTCAAACAAATTTAGAGAAATATGCTGAACTAGCAATAAAAGTAGGAGTAAATGTCCAGAAGGGGCAAACCCTTGTAATTAACGCGACTCTTGACGCAGTTGATTTTGTACGGGTTGCTGTTAAAAAAGCTTATGAGACAGGAGCACAAAATGTCATCGTTAACTGGAATGACGATGTTGTTTCCAGAACGAAATATGACTTAGCCCCTGATGAAGCGTTTCAAGAATTCCCTGAATGGCGTGCTAAAGAAACTCAGGAACTTGCTGAAAAAGGTGCCGCCTTTATGTCGATTGTTTCCTCTAGTCCTGATTTGCTAAAAGGAGTAGATCCTTCACGAATATCTAATTTTCAAAAAGCTGCCGGGCAAGCACTTAAGCAATACCGCCAATATATTCAATCTGATAAGGTCAGCTGGACAGTTATCGCCGTACCTTCACAAGCCTGGGCTAAAATGGTATTTCCGAATGAGACAGATGAAAGTAGTGTAAATAAATTGTGGGAAGCCATTTTCAAGGCAGTCAGGGCGGATACTAAAGACCCTGTTGCAGCGTGGAAAGAGCATGATGCCTCCCTTCATAAAAAAGTTGATTACCTAAACAGCAAGCACTATAAAAAGCTGCACTATCGGGCTCCGGGTACTGACCTAACAATCGAACTTCCCGTAAACCACCTATGGGTTGGGGCAGGAAGTGTGAATGAACAAGGTCATGAATTTATGGCCAATATGCCGACTGAGGAAGTTTTCACTGTTCCATTGAAAACTGGGGTTAACGGGGTTGTTTCCAGTACAAAGCCGTTAAGCTATGGCGGAAATATCATTGATCGATTTAAGATAACGTTTGAAAATGGCCGAATTGTTGATTTTCAGGCTGAGGAAGGTGAAGAGATTTTAAAGCGCCTTGTAGAGACAGATGAAGGCTCCCACTACCTTGGTGAAGTGGCTCTTGTGCCTTACAATTCTCCTATTTCACAATCGAATATTCTTTTCTTCAATACTTTGTTCGATGAAAATGCTTCAAATCATCTAGCGATCGGAAGTGCGTATTCCTTCTGTATTGAAGGCGGCAAGAAAATGAATTCTGAAGAACTTCAGGAAAATGGCTTGAACGAAAGTCTCACCCATGTGGACTTTATGATCGGCTCTTCTGAGATGGATATCGACGGGATAACCGAAGATGGAACATCTGAGCCAGTATTTCGAAATGGAGACTGGGCAGTTTAAAAGCTGTTTAGGAGCTTGTTTAGCTGCTAAGTTTTATTAGGAATTTTGACAAAGAAGTTTTTTTACAGTGAGTAGTTCCGCATTCCTGAACAAATGACACCCATAAATGAGCAGACCAAATCACCTATGATTTGGTCTTTCTTTTTCAGTCTAATTAGCGTTGCTTCTTTGATTTTGGTTAGCCCCCGGATTCAGACTTACTACTAGCATTCCTGGATTAAGCCTTCCCTGCTTCCCTTTTCAAATAAGCATTTAATTTAAACGTTGATATTAGCAACACTTCTGTACTGCCTTTTTAAATGTCGATAAGCTCCGTCAAAAAACTAGGGGCTCTGGCTTTCTATACGACTTAATGCTTTATTGATATAATAAGGTGGTAAAAGATAAATTCTAAATAGAGTAATATCTGGGGGCGAAGTCTTGAAACAAGTTCAAATTATTGTTTCTGGAAATGTTCAAGGAGTAGGTTACCGTTACTTTTCACAAATGAAGGCGATCCAGCATGACATTAGGGGCTGGGCTAAAAATCTGCCAGATGGGAAAGTAGAAATTAGTGCACTTGGCTTAGAAGAAGGTTTAAATAAGTTCATAAATGAGATTCGCCATGGAAACCCTTTCTCAAACGTGGAGAATGTTGAAGTGAACGAAATAGAGAGAAGCGAGAATTATTCCTCTTTTACAATCAAGTATTAATAGTATTCATGAGAAGCTGAGGATGTGCCGCAGCTTTTTTAAAAAGTTTCCCAAGATAGGAAAAAGCAGAGGAATATTATCCTCTGCTTTTTCGAATTAAGGCTTAATGACCGAGCCATCTTCAGCTTTCAAGATTACATCGCGTAACTTCTTCAGGTTAACTTCGGGGTCTGTGTTTTTTAAACCGAGCAAAGATAACAGACCGAGTGAATCTAGTAATCCCGTCTCCCACTTCAGAAGGCGCTCTGTTAGAGTTTTATCTGTTGGGCACAGCTGCTCAAGCGTTTTACCCTCTTTAAGAGCCTTATCAATCATTTCTAAACCGAGCTCTTTTGTAATAACACCATTTGCCTCTGATAATTTTTGACAAGTCGTTAATGCCACTTTATCAACAGTTTCTACAACTGGCTTTGTAACAGGCTCTGTGGCTTTTTTTACAGTAGTTAGAACAGGCTTTGTTGTTTTCTGTACTATTTCATCCACTGGCTCGGCTACTTTATCAACGGTTTCCTTCACCGGCCCTTTCACTGTATCTCTTATTGGGGTGGTTACCTTATCTACTATATCTTTGACCGGGTCGGTTACCTTGTCAACGACATCTACCACGTCTTTTACAGGGTTTTTCACTGTATCCACTACATCTTTTAGCGGGTCTGTCACATCTTCCACAATTTCTGTAACAGGATCTGTTATATCAGAGACTGGATTTGTAATCTCTTCAATTAGTTCTCCGACCTGCTCTGCTCCGTCTTCAATGCTGACGGCTGGACTATCTGTATTATCATCCTGTGCCTCTTCACAAGTCAGCGGAAGGTTCCCGCTTGAAATTCTGGCAATCTCTCTCTTCATTTGTTCAAACGGCATAGCTGACAAGTCTTCCAGAATTTTAAGTTTTCCTGGCATGGATACTCCGCCATCTCCATTAACCGTTTCCATTTTCAGGTTACTCAAACTGCTGTTTTCCGCATTCATGTAATGCGCCACCATGGTTACATTATCAAGTCCTGCATCCGGAATTACTTTTAAGGCATATAAGCATGCTCCATTAAAAGAAACATTGCTAGCATCCACAGTCATCCCTTTCATATGCACTGGACCGCTTGCCTTCATCGTTAAGCTGACTGGACCGTTTGGTGTGTTAAACCTTTTGGTCAGTTTCATTCCGTATATTTGCGCGGAATCATAGGTGAAGCGGAGCATTGGTTTTCCAGAAGATCTAGATGTTTCTGAGCTTACAATTGTCACTTTCATATTTTCACCAATTACGCGGTCAGCCTGGATGATAAACCCTTCATCACTCGAGGAAGTGGCAGCGTTTACAAACGGGAGGACAGACAACCCAATGAGCTGGAAACTTAGAAATAATATCAGTGCTTTATGCTTCACCCGTTTTTTTAGCTTCATTCTGTCTCTCCTTTAACCGGTTTGTGCAGTCCGAGTTAAGTCGGATTCTGCCTCTTCTTCCTCTTCATCTGGTACCATTCTCCATGCATTTAAGAGCGATCCTCCGATAATTCCAAATATCGTACCAAATAAAAAGCCTCCGAGCGCACCTATAACAGATAATATTGAAAGGAAAATTGTAATGATCCCCAAAACCTTCGATGAGCTTGGAAAGAAAAAGGCAAGAATCCCCAACAAGGTAATTAAACCGCCAAACAGCAGGCCGATAATAGCGACCGAACCAGGCAGGAATGTGCTCAGGTATAAATTAAATGGAACCCAGAGAATGAGAAGGCCGCTAATAATAGTTATAATGGAACCCCACAGAGGCCGCGAATGCCTCCACTTTCGAAATATCATTCTCCAACCCCCCTATTATTTTTTAATTTTTTCAACTGTCAGCTTCATACCGTTCATATTAATGGTTTCCTGGAATAAATAGTGTGTCTTTAGCTTTGCGTTTTCAAGCACGATTGTACTCGAGGAAAGAGAAAACTGTTTTTGCCAATCGTCACTGAAATTTTCTTCAAGCTTCTGATTCGCAAAAGTTGCGTTAGCTTCCACAGAGCCCGCATCCTGGTGAAGACCAGTAATTTTCACTGGTTTCGAAGCGGTAATAAGGACCCTTATCCATTCGCCACCCACTTTAAAATCTTTATAGAGTTTCAGATTCGTAATAGTGACGGTTTCGATTAGGTTGGTTCCCTGAGGAGCAGCAGCCTCACCGCTTGTCTCTCCTATCTTTGGATAAAACTGATAGCCTTCGCCCTCTAGCTTGTCAAACTCTACATAAAAGTCTCCAACTCCCGCGATCGGTACAGCATAAGCGACGCCTGAAAGGCCAAAAGATACCAACAGGAGCCCCAGTGCTAATAAACCCGAAGCAAGTGAAGTAAAGAATACCTTCTTATTTGTTTTGCTTTTCATTAGAATAGCCTCGTTCAATGAAGTCCACCTCCGTAGTTTTTTAAATATTATAAAAACTTTTGTCTTTCTTATACCATATCTGAATTTTATTAAAACTACAACTCTGAAAATATAGTTATTATATAGGGTAACCCGTCAAGTGTCGGGTTATAAAAAAGTACCAATAGAAATAAACCTTTGCCTGCTTAGAAGGAAGTAACTCAATCTGGTAACATTCTGCTAATTGAAAAAAAGGTTTTCAATTTGTTTATAGACACCTTCCATAATAAAATAGAGATTATCTACTAGCAGGAGGCTATTATATGTTTAAGGAATTTAAGAAATTTGCTTTGCGGGGAAATGTACTGGATCTAGCTGTTGGGGTGGTTATCGGGGCAGCATTCGGAAAGATCGTTACGTCTCTTGTTGATGACATTATTATGCCGGTAATTGGTGTGTTCATGGGAGGTATTGATTTTTCTGAACTCTCCTATCCTTATTTTAATGCAGAGATTAAATATGGTGCCTTTATTCAGACTGTAACCGACTTTGTAATTATCGCCTTTTCAATTTTTATGTTTATAAGGTTTATAAATCACTTGAAAAAAAAGCAAGAGGAAGAAAAAAGCGAAGATGTTTTAGTAATTGACCCGAAAGAAGAACTACTAATTGAGATTCGGGATCTGCTAAAAGAAAACGCTAAAAAATAACGTTAATCAATGCAGGCGCAACTATAGCGTCTGCTTTTCTTCCTTACCTTCTGTTTGTTAACGGCATTTAATACAGGGCTTATTTAACATTTTTCACAAAATTACCATATTTTGTTTTAGTTTATATTGTTTTAGTCTCTATACCCCGGGTAAATAAGTAATGCAAGCCAATTATAACGAAGGGACTGGTTCACGATGAAAAACGTAACAGCGACTTCAGAACACATTGGCATTGCATCTGGAGGAAGATTTGCGCAGCTGGCTAAAGGCACGCTCGTCATGAACCGATATACGCAGGATTCGGTTCACCCCAGCAACTAAATTCCTTTAGGCAACAGCGAACGCAATTAGAAGGGACTGGTTAAGTTGGAAGACTCAGCCGTAACTTCAAAAACGTATGCAAGATGTCCTGTAAAGGAAGATATACTGAGCTGCCTATAGGCAAGTTCGTACTGAATCGACGACATATGTTTTGGTCGATTCATCCCATTCAAGTATTCTTCTTCCAGAAGTGTCCGTCTTTCGGACTTAAAAAAGGTGCGGGCCTTGTGGTCTGCACCTTTTTTAATTGTATTCATGTTTGTTTCTCTTAAATGGTGAGGTTTATAGAACAGCTTTGCTGGATATGTAAAAAGTAAATTCATAGAGGAGGACGTTTTCATGACAGAAAAAAACCATATGATTAAGAAGAACGGTACAGTTGAGGAAGAAAAGGTGCCAGGCACATTAGACAGGATTGATTCTGGGCGAACTGAAGATATCCTTGAAAACTTTAATGAATTTAAAGAATACTTGCATAAACGAATTGAAGTTGGAAAAAACATTGGTTTAAATGAAGAGCAGCTTGCAGTGACCGCCGAGAAAATTGCCGAGTATCTGGCAGAGAACGTAGAGCCGAAAAACCGTGAAGAAAAGCTATTAAAAGAGCTTTGGAAAGCAGGTAATAAAGAAGAGCGTCATAAATTCGCTCATCTGCTTGTTAAATTCGCAAAAGAAGACCACTACCAATAAAAAAAATTCGCCTACTGCAGGCGAATTTTTTTTGCAGCTAGTCAAAAAATGTGCCATTCTTCTTTCCTTTTAATAGGTCACCAATCCATCCTTTCGTTTTCAGATATACGTATAGCCAAAGTGTGGATAGTATAATCAGTAACCAGGCAAATGCGTAACCTAGTTTCCATTCAAGTTCAGGCATCACTTTAAAGTTCATTCCCCATAACGCTCCCCACGCCATAACTGGAGTGAACAGCATGGTGATAACCGTCAGTGTCTTCATAATTTCGTTGCCTCGGTAAGACGAGACAACTTCTTCAAGATGCACCATCGTTTCAATTTCATACAAATATTCTTTTAAAATATTCCTGCCGCGCTCCAGTCGTTTAGCAGTTCTCTTATATTCAACATAGCCTAGAACCTCATCTCCAAAGGCTTCTTCAATCCCCATTTTCAGTTCCATCACGGGAATAAATAAATTTCTCCAAATTAAGACTTCATGGCGGTTTTGATTGATTTTTTCTAAAGTACTCTTCCCATTTTTCTCCTTCATTTCCCACATCAAATCGAAAAGCTGCTTTTCAAAACGGTCAATATTAATCAGGTAGTTAGTTAAGATTTCACCCATCAACACTAAGAAACCCTCAACAGCACTTTTAGAGTACTTCATCTGTTCACTCATTCCAGTAAAATCTGCGGTTTCGATAACATCAAAGTCCATTTCAATTGTTATGAAATAGTCCTTGGCTACATAAAAGTGGAAAAAGTGATTTTCCTCGGATTCTTCCATATCCTGCTGGTAAATAAGCGAACCCCATAAGAACTCTTCCCCTCTTTCCCTAGTCACAACTTTTAGTCTATTAGAGTTAGAGTCACGGACCTCCTCTAGCCATTCCTTGTAGCTCGGATCTATTCCAGGAATGTCCTCAATCGTATTCAGGTTATTCAGGTCTAATTGGTACCAATCCCAACTATTAAAAGAGTGTTTCATATTACCACTTTCCTTCTTTCTATCTTAATTCTTGTATCTTCCCTTTCTCCACGAAAATAAAACCGCCTAAAAACTACCCTATTTGTCTAACTACGCCATGTGAGGACATCTTTAACATAATTATCAACTATTCCTATGTTTTTAACGAAGTGCAATAGGGTATTTAATAGAACAAGAGGAATTGTTTCTCCTCTATATAACGGACATAATATTTATAACTAATTAAAGGAGTGGATGGAATCATGCAAACAGTATCTATGAAACCCTTTGTTTTAGCTGGTGTTGGCATTACAGCTTTGGTTCTGGCATATAAAAAGAACACTGGAAATATCCAGGAAACCACGGAAAAACTCAAAGAGAAAATTATGCCCTCAAGATATGATGATGCAGATGTTGTACCCGTTGCTAAGGCCGGGAATCCCGACCCAAATGACCTTGAAGATAACAAGATGGTTAGTGAAGGATCAATGTATGGGGTTAACTACTATAACGAGCAAAAACAATAACAAGAACCCGGGTTTTCCCCGGGCTTCTTAGATTTTTACAATTGAGCTTACAAGCTTAGCTCCATTGGGAGGTATTTTTAACCCTATGATATTTATAGTCATCTATTTAGCTATTATTCTTGTGGTGATTGAAATAAATGTCATTCTGTTTAAAATGACAGGGCTCGAACACCAGGTTGCTAGATTTCAGGTTATCTCAATGTTAACAGGTACAGGCTTTACCACAGGAGAATCAGAGTTAATAATCGAGCATCCCGTCAGGCGCACATTGGGTGCTTTTTTAATTTTGTTTGGCGCCTTTTCCCTCGCCGTCATTATTTCTGGCATTAGCACCCTACTTTCTGATAACTTCTTCTCCTATAACATAGCGTATGTGGCAGGAGGCTTATTTATTGTACTCTTCATTTTAAAAGCACCGCTTATTCAAAGGAGGCTTTCAGACAAGCTGCAAAAGGAAATGGTTCACCATTACAAGATTTCTGATTTGCCCGTACGGGATGTTATTTTGACGAGTGATGATGATGAAATTTGTGAACTTTCGATTGAGCGTGATTCAGATTTTATTGGAAAAAGATTTGATGATCTATTAGACGATAACGATGACATCATGGTTCTTTTCATAAAGCGGGGAGAAATTAAAATTCGCAGAGACCGTCTCACAACTGAGATTCAGGCTGGTGATCAGGCCGTTTTGTATGGAGACAGCACCTCCATTGAAAACAAGTTTCCAAACAACCTGATTAGACATTACCCTGCAGGGCGCCAAAGCTAAACTTCTAAACTGGGACCTGCTGCTGAAGCAAGGCTCAGTTTTTGACAAAAGGGATTCGGATATTCATTCCGAATCCCTTTTTAACTATTATTATGAATGAACACCAAGCGAGAAAGTGAACTCGACTAAAATAACCGGCTCAGTAAGATAGGGTTGCTCTAGAACTACGTCTCCCTTTAATGACGAATAGTAACTGCATGTTTTCCAGTCCAGGTAATACCGATTTTTTTACAAATAGTTAAATAATGAAGCATCGTCAGCAGGACACTCCCTGTGTTCATTCCAATAATAACTCCATCCATCTGCAGCCCGGGCATTCGCCCTAAAAAATAAATAAGTAAAAATGAAACAGCTGTTGCCCAAACTGTATGTATGGAAGCATCTTTTATAAGCCCCAATCCGATCAGATAGGCCTGCATTGGCATCACAAAAAAATGAAATAAAAAATAGGGCCAAAGCAGTTGCAAATAGTAGCTTGCTGAGGTGCTTTGAAAAAAGAGATTGGTCAGCGGCTCCGCCATAAAGTAGAACAAGGTAACAGCAGGAATTCCATACAAAAATGTCATTAACATTACCTGCATCAGCAGTTTCTGAAGTTTGGCCGTCTCTTCATTGGCATTCGCCTTGGAGACGGTTGGAATAAGAATAATTAAGAATGAGTGCGCAATAAAGGCTGGAAAAAAGCCTATGGTCATAGCTACGCCGGCAAGCATTCCAAAATGTTCAGTAGCCATATCTGCTGACATACCAGCCTGAAGCAACGCTCCTTTAATTAGGAAGGGCTGCACTGCATGTGTTAAAGCATGGAAGATCCGTAAACTAGTCGTTGGAACAGACACGGCCATTAACTGTCTTTGCACTTGCTTCCGATTCACATTTACGCCAGGAGCCTTTTTGAGCTGCTGATACTGAACAATAAACAAATGGGTCAGATAAATGAAAACGACAAGCTCACTTCCAGCCAGCGTACAGAAAGCAATCAAAATAGCAGTCGGCCGATCAAATTCAAACAACTGATAAACAGCTGCCAACAATAGCAGTTGTACAATTCTTCTCAGGAAATGAGAAAAAGCAATTTTCCCCATAAGCTGCTTACCCATGAAGAATCCCCGGGCAATGGATGAAAAGGAGATAACCGGAATTAACAGGTACACAATCCACTTTAACATTGGATGATAGGCATTAAACACAGAAAGGAACGGGAATATAACAGCCGCCAATAAAAGCAGAACAGAGGTAAAAATGATCGTTAACCTGACAGCATGCCCAATCATGCTTCGATGGTACTGATCGTCTTTTTCGGCAATTAATTTTGAAACAGAAACTGGCAGCTCAAAACTTGCCAGCAAAACAATCAAAAAGATGGTTGGAAGAATGGTCATATAATGGCCAAGTCCCCCTTCACCTAGTTCGCGTGCAAGAATCATATTTATCAGGAATTCTAAGCACTCGCCAAAAAAGGCTGCGACAATCAGGATTAATGTTCCTTTTACAAACGAATTCATGCTAGCCTCGCCTCCGCAAAAACATCTACCCTAAGAAGATATGAGACATGTCCCGATAATAGTATGGCAAGCTCTAATTAATAAACCGCCCATATATGTTTTTTTAATCATCCGTTTGATTAAACCGCAATAACACTGGACTCCCGGCCGCTCAGATTTTAATCAAACGTTTGATTGAATTTAAAAGTCAGGGAAATATGATTGTCCTCGTAAAATTAATCAGGCTGACAGAAAAACTGGAGGAATACAAAAAACCCTCTCGCAAAGGGCTTTGAATTAAACTTCCAAATATTCGAATCAGATTCCTTCAGCTTTTCGTTTTATTATCTTTGTCTGATGGGTATTGGATAATGAAGGAGTGGGTTAATTTGTTTAAAAAACTGGAGCTTTCAGACTACCAACTCTGGATGTGCAGTCAGATCAGAGAAAAGCTTGCTGAATCCAACTATGTAAATGGTACCTTTCCCGCTAATGCAGAAGATTATGAAGAACGTGAAGTGATTTCAATAGCTCTAAGCGAAATGCTTTTGAGACTTAGCGGGTTCGATCACAGAGCTAGAAAAATAGATGATGAAGAGGCCTTTTAGGTCTCCTTTTTTTATAAAGCAGAATTATAATTCAGATCCATTCTCAGTTCATCTGCTTACACAGCGGACTCTTTTGAGGATTACTTAACTAAGGAGTGTTTAAATGCATAAATAACCGCCTGGGTCCGGTCTTGAACCTGAAGCTTACCCAAAATGTTACTGACATGTGTTTTTACCGTTTTTAGAGCGATAAAAAGCTCATCCGCAATTTCTTGGTTAGTTTTTCCTTCAGTCATTAATAAAAGGATCTCCATTTCACGGGTGGTGAGTTCATCATGAGGAACAGATCTATTCTTTTGGCGCATTTTCATCATCATTTTTCCGGTTACCTCAGGTTCAAGAACGGGCTCTCCATTATAAGTTGCCCGGACAGCATTAGCAATTTCACTCGCCTTAGAGGTTTTGAGCATGTAACTTGTTGCTCCCGCCTCAAGCGCTGGGTAGACCTTTTCATCGTCAAGGAAGCTAGTCACAATAATAATCTTCGCTTCGGGCCAATTATCAATAATTTGCTTTGTTGCTTCGATTCCATCCATTTCTTTCATAACTAAGTCCATCAAAATAATGTCTGGACGGAGTTCTAGCGCCATCTGCACCCCCGTCCTGCCGTTATCTGCCTCCCCAATTACTTCAATATCTGGCTGAGCCGATAGATAGGAGGAAACACCAATCCTTACCATTTCATGATCATCCACAAACACTACCTTAATCATTCTTCACCTGCTTTATCTAAAATTGGGACCTTAACTTCCAGCCTTGTACCCTTGTTTTGCACACTGACAATTTTCATTGTCCCGCCAATTTCACCTGCACGCTCATGCATATTCTGCAAACCATATGAGCCTGCCTTCGCTTCGTTTGTATCAAATCCCAGCCCATCGTCCACAATTCTCATGATTACCTGCTGGTCTCTCTTAATTAGTAAAACGTCCAAACTGAGTGCTTTGCTGTGCCTCAGAGTGTTGGAAACAGACTCTTGGAGAATACGGAATAAATGATCCTCTACTCCTTTATCCATCGGGAAGGTTTCCACCTTCCATTTGATTTCCATTGTGACCTTTTGGGAAAGCTCCTGAAGCAATTCTTCAATTCCCTCCTGAAGGGTTTTTCCAGTTAGTCCAACAGGCCGCAAATGCAAAAGCAAAGCACGCATTTCGAGTTGGGACTGATGAATCATTTCCTCAACCATTTTTAGCTGTTTAGTTTCTCTTCCATTGGATTCTTCCCTAGTTTCATTGATGGCCGACATTAACATCGAGGCTCCAAAGAGCTGCTGGCTGACTGAATCATGAAGTTCACGGGCAAGACGGTTTCGTTCTTGCGAGATGATTTCCTGTATCCGTGTCTCCTGTTCCTCTGCCTTTTCGGTTGCAAGCCGCTGGGAATGCATCGCTTTTTCAGCAATTTGTGTTTGGATTTTGGCTATCCGCCGCGATATTCCTTGTAAATCTGGTGATAGACTGTCTTCGGTAACTTCAGGTTTACGGCCCTGTTCCAGTTCATACAGCCAACTGTCAATATTATTCATTTGCCGGCGCCCATAAACGCCCGACACGATACCTGTAATTATCCCAATTGCCATGCTCACACTTAAGGTTAAAATGATAAACGGGATATCCATTAACTGGAGCTTCCATAAATCGGCCCAGCTTGATAATGGAAAAACAAACATATAAGCCCCTGTCAAAAAAACAAACACCATAAAAGACAGTGTTGAGCTCCATATAATTTGCCGCTGTAAAGCTGTCATATTCTTTTCACCTCTAAATCGCCAATTAGCATTGAGGTGAAGATTTTCACTTTCCGTTCTGCAGTATCATATTCAGAGGTTTGCAAAAATAGAGTCTGGTTGAGAATTTTAGATTCATGATAGTCAAAAACAGAGGTTGTGCCCGCTAAAGAAGAATGATGGACACTCACTTCCAGATCATACGGGATCATTATTTTAATATTGCCAACGATGTTACGGATGAAAATCACGGCTTCTCCTTTAGGTAAAACCGTATAGCTTAAATCAATAATTGTATCACCGACACCCGCCTGAATGTTAACATCACGCCATTCATACACCTGCTCGGAAGTCTGGCGCTGTCCGAAAAATAGATTTTCGAATATGGGCGGTTTTCTGATGATCGTACCTTCCGTCTCCAGTTTTTCTGATTCCTTAATGTCCGGCCGGTACTCTTTTGGATTCTTCTTTGACCGTGCAAATTGCAAAACAATATAAACTAGAACAGCAAGGAGGAAAAATTTAAAGGTCATCATACCTAGGATGCTTGTAAAGAAAAAGAATAACCCAGCCCAAAATAACAGTTTTCCAATTGTTCTTGGCATCATTTTCCGGCCAAAATACACCATTGCTGCTGTTACGAGCAGTGAAAAGATTAGGCCAGAGTTAAAAAATGATATTTCAAGCAGAAGTAAAACAACACCACCGATAACCATCCAGCTGATATAATCCTTTTTCATATGATCCATTATCTTTTTCCTCCTCTCTGTGAAATTACCGAACAAAAGCGTAAGTGCCCGTTAAGCGACGTATGGACTGGAGCACACCGACTAAGATAAAGGAAACACGAAGAGCGGAAGCGCATTCGTGCTTGACTTATCGTAGGGAGGTGGGTGAAGTACACGAGTCGCTGGGCTCTGGAGCTGGATGAAGCAAAACCCTAATATAAATTTCTGTTATTACAAAAAAAGAGCGCGGCACAACTCCCACGCCTCTTTAGAATACCATGTTTTGGTTATGAAATAGAACGAGTTTCATCACTTTTAATTTCTTTTTCAAGCTGGGCAATTCGGGCATCAATCGTAGTTCGATAATAGGAGCTGGTCACTTGATTTTCAAGCCGGTCCAGATAGGCCTCAATTTCTGTAAAGCGGGACTGGGATTTATTCTCTTGAAAATCTTCTTGATCCAGAACTTGGTTCATTTGATTATGTGCACGGGTTACATTCTCTCGGCCCATTAGTTCTAAACGGCGAATATTCATGTCCTTAAGCTTATGCTTCATGCTTTCATATTTCTGCTCAAGCTCCTCAAGCTGCTGACTCACCTTTCTTGCCGCATCTTTCAAGCGGGCAGCACGTTCTTCATATTGCCCCTGTTCATTAGCGGCAAACAGATGAAGCTCCTTTTCACCGGCTTTATCAGCCACCTCTGCCTGGCGCGCTCTTTTGCTGGCCATGTCTTCAGCTAGTTGGTACTCACGGTTGAACTGTTCTAACAGTTGATGCTGCCGCTCAAGAAGTTTGCGGACCTTTTCTGTTTCTTGCTCGCATTCCCGAAGATATTGATTGAGCAGCGAAATTGGATTCTTTTTTTCCTTTTGATCTAATGCCTCGTGCAGATCTGCCATTACTGTATCTTTAATTCGTGTAAATAAATTTGCCATTCCAATCTCTCCTTTGAAATCGTAGTTTTGTTAATGATTGTTTAGTTCAGACCATTGCTTTTCAAAATTTACAAATGGGTCAGTTTCTGCCTGTTTATCTAGAACTTTTTCGTTTTCATTCCATTTTTTATAAACAAGGTAGAGAACATACGCTGCTGCGATTCCTAAAACAGCTGGAATATTTGACGCAGTGGCCAGTAAGACGATTAAGCCAGCAGCACCCCATCCTATTTTCCCCCATAATGAGCTAGCCTTAAGAAATTGCTTCGCAGCAAAGTACAGTATGACCAGGCTGATCGCCAGCCCGACTATTGGGCCAAGGTTAGCAATCAACACCATCACCGCTAGCCCGCCTATCAAAAGTAAACCGGATTTTTTCATGTGAATTTCCTCCTTTCTATATTTACATCTTACCTTCCACGCAAAATCCCCATAACGAACTAGCGCTTTATTTTAAGGTAGGACCTGAGGCTTAGTAGCCGTAGGACCCGCATAGTTAGAGGTGTAAATTGGAAGTTAACCTGACTTTACCACGGGGTAACAGTACATTAGATTCATGGATTTACGGTATGTAAAAAGGGGGATTAGATATGTTTGGAATGGACGATTTCATCAAGTTTTTACAAGCGTTTTTTATCGTTTTTCCAGTCGTAACCCTCATTCATTTAGCTGGCCACATTACTTTCGCTTCTATCTTTGGAGGCAAAGACCTTAAGGTTAAAATCGGTTCAGGCAAGAGGTTATTTTCAATTGGATTTGTGGAAGTTAGATGGTTTTACTTTTGGTTTGGCGATTGTGAGTACGGGTCGCTTAAAGTGAAAAATCGGGGTGCATTATCATTGGTTTTTCTTGGCGGAGCCCTGTTTAATCTCCTAAGTATTTTTTTTATAAATTTACTGATTGCTGCAGGCTGGGCGGACAAGTCGATGCTGACCTACCAGTTTGTTTACTTTTCATTTTACTATATGTTTTTTGCCATGCTGCCGATGGATTTTCAAGATGGCTACCCTAGTGACGGGAAGGCCATTCTCAGGTTATGGAAACGCCAGCGGGAAAGCAATTGCTCTTCTTCTGATTGTGTCTGGAAAGCCAATTGAATTAAATAAGATTTTGCAGCATCAAAAAAGCCATGGGGGTTATCTCCATGGCTTTAAAGCTATTTGGTAATAAACATCTGAGTCCAATAGTGTCCATACGAACCGCCTTTGACATATCCCACGCCAATTTGGGTTAAATTCGGATCCAAGATATTTTTGCGGTGACCGGGACTGTTCATCCAAGCTTGAACCACTTCCTGAGGTGTTCTTTGGCCGGCTGCAATATTTTCAGCAGCACGTCTATAAGTGATGCCAAAGCTCTTCATCATTTGGAATGGATCTCCATACGTTGGGCTGTTGTGGGCAAAGTAATTCTTGTCCCTCATATCAGCTGATTTGTATCTGGCGACCCTTGATAACTCCCAATTAGATGCAAGCGGCTTTAAACCATTTTTTGAGCGTTCCTGATTAGTCAACTGAATAACTTGAACCTCGATACTAGTGGTGCCCCTCATAGCAGGAATCGTAACCTTCTGGCCAGGATAAATAAGATTAGGGTTTTTAAAATGCGGATTAGCTCCAATAATCTCAGATAATCCAACTTGATATCTCACGGCTATTTTCCAAAGAGTGTCACCAGACTGAACGGTATGAACTTGCTGTGCAAAAGAACTCGTTGGGACTGCTAGTAACGAAACCAACAATGCCAAAACGATCCAAAATCGTTTCATCATTTTCACTCCTCCTCGAAGTTAGGATGAGAAAAATGAAAGAAAATATACCAAATATGTTAAATTCTTTTACAAAAGATTACGAGAGGCAACAACAACGCCATCCTCATCACAATATGCATAATGTCCGGGTGTCCAGTCGATCTCTCCGAAAGACACTGTTATATCGCGCTCTCCCTTACCTTGTTTAATACTTTTCAAGGGATTTGAGCCTATCGCAAAAATACCAACGTTTAATTCAGCCAATTCTGCTGTGTCGCGAACACACCCGTTTATTACCACGCCAGCTAGTTTTCGTTCTACAGCAATCTCACCTAGGCGGTCGCCTAACAGGGCGCAGCGTTTTGATCCGCCGCCGTCAACTACTAGAACACTCCCCTCAGGAACTGTTTCGAGAGCCTCTCTAACAAGGACATTGTCTTCAAACACCTTAACGGTAGCAATTGGACCTGAAAAAAGGTTTTTCTTCCCCAATGATTTAAATTCCAGCATACAAATTGCCAGCTCTCCTGAAAAATCATCACATAAATCTGCTGTTTTAAAACTCATAATGACACTCCTCCGGCACTTTTTTCTTAATTACTTTCTTTATTAAGCAGCTAAAATCCTCCATTTCTCACTTTTTTTTCGCAATTTTCCAGATCATCAAGCATATAACCTTAAAAAGGAGGGAGAACATTGGCAAATTTATTTGTTACAACCTTAGGATTTGTCATCTGCCTTGGATTAGTTGGAGGAGTGTTTGTTTACTTTGTAAAGTCAGCTTTAAACAGCGAGGATTCATCGCGAATTGACCCTTTGCCAGCCCACGAGACAACAACTGGTTCCCCTGAAATCAAGTGAAAAAATTCAAGTTTGAACCTTTGAAAATATTGGTCAGCTGTCAGTAAGTAATCTTTATTCAAAAAAGTCTAAAGCCCTCATCCCTTCACGGATAAGGGCTATTTATGTTACGCCAGCTTCTCTTTTTCTTTCTGCTGGCAAATAGGACAATAAAATGTCTTCCTCGATGAAACTGTCTCTTTCTGAATTTCTGTCCCGCATCGTTTACAAGGTTCACCTTCCCGATCATAAACTGTACAAATAGATAAATAGCCGCCTGTTTTGTTATCACCGCTGTACAACTTATTTTCCATATAACCCCCAGCATCGGCAGCTTTCGGCAAAACATGCTGGATTGCATTATACAAAGCCAGTTTATCTGTTTCCGTAAACTGTTCTGCTTTTCTCAACGGGTTAATTTTAGCTTCGTAACATATCTCATCAGAGTAGCAGTTACCAATTCCCGAAATGAATTTCTGGTTAACTAAAGCGGATTTAATAACACCCCTTTTCTTGTCTATTAATTGTTGGAATTGCTGGTATGTAAAAGACGGATCTAGTGGCTCTGGACCAAGGTCCTCCAGCTTTTTGTCCAGTTCGGCGCTAGTTAGTAAATGCAGGTATCCTAGCCTTAGCCCGATGAAATACAAGCTTATATCGCCAAAGGTAATAATCACCTGCTTTGTTCTGTTTGGATTATCATGTTCATTGCCAAGATACATCCATCCTCCAAGCATTAAATGCAGAACAAGGCTTTTGCCTGTATTCATCTGAAAAATCAGGTGCTTTGCCCGCCTGCTTATTGACTGTATATGGCTGCCAATTAACTCTTGCCTAAACTGGGCAGGTTTCAAATTTATCGATTTATCTCGGTTAATTTCGACTGATGATATAGGTTTAAAAGTAATCTTTGGGCTTAATAAGATCCTGTAAGTCTCCATTTCCGGCAACTCAGGCATAAAACCGGCTCCTTTCGCTCATACCGTTTTACTTGTAGTATGGTGAAATCGAGCCTGTTCATGCGGGGCGGATACAGGTGGCCTGTAAGTCAAATAGTTAAATGACCTTATTACCCTCTGCCTTTAGTACTTTAACTTAACCATTTAAGGGGCTCGGGCAAAAAATAAACCGATAAAAAGGGACGAACCTTTTTGGTCCGTCCCTAGAATACTATTAACTAATGGTTTATCTCACAGTTGAATAATATTAATACTCCTTATGGCCGCCAAATCGTACATGAGCGGGGTTTTCAGATGTTAAAGGTGCATCAACTGGATTATGGTCGTCCCTTACATTAAAGCGGTCAGGCTCGGTCACTTCTCTACGTTCGACGAGAACAAGGATTTTACCTTCCTTTACATAGCCCTCATAACGATCAGCTTCATCTTCAGGAATACCCATTCCTACTAAAACACCTGCAATTCCGCCTGCACCCGCACCCAGAGCGGCTCCAGTAAGCGTTGCTGCTACAGGTCCTGCTGCAACAATTGGTCCAATTCCAGGTATAGCGAGAGCGCCTAGCCCGGCAACGAGGCCTGTTAATCCTCCTAATGCACCGCCAGTCGCTGCACCCGCAGCCATTCCTTCTGCTGCTTTCGTATCAGTCTCGTTTGTTACATGCTCAACATCTTCTTCGTTTTTACCGATGATTGATATCTCTTCTTCTGAATAGCCTTGTCTTTTTAAATCTTCCACTGCAGAAATGGCTTCTTGTTCGGTATCATAAACACCAACTAAATGTTTTTCATGTTCAAACATAATAGCCCTCCTTTGGACAAGTCTTATTAAACCATACCCGCCAGTAAGGGCTATAAAACTTTGATAAGGAGCAGGGTTATGTCTAACCTATTCCTGCTTTGATGATACGATAGCTTGTTCAAACTGTTCCACAATGTCATCGCTATGTTCAATCCCAACCGAAATTCTAACTAACTCATATGTGATGCCAAGCTCCTGCTGAGCTGCCGGCGGCAGGGCACGGTGTGAGGTTTTTAATGGATGAGATACAGTTGTTTCGACACCAGCTAATGTGGGCACGATTTTCACCCAGCCGAGCGAACGGAAAAACTGATCAACATTCACTTTTTTTGATAGCTTTATTGTAACAATTGCGCCAAAGCCTTCTTCGCCCTCATCAAATGGGTAGTACACTTTATCAACCCCGTCATTTGAGCTGAGAGCATCAGCTAGCTTTCGCGCATTTCCTGATTGGGTCTTCATCCTAAGAGCTAGCGTCTTCAATCCCCGGCTTGTCAGCCACGCTTCAAAAGGGCTAAGATTAGCGCCAAGGTTGACAACCTTTGCTCTTGCCTTTTCAATTAGGTCCTCTCTGCCAACGAGGACTCCTGCAGTTACATCGCTGTGGCCTCCGATATATTTTGTGGCGCTGTGTACGACCAAATCCGCACCAAAAGTGTAGGGCTTACAATGGTAAGGGGTCGCAAAAGTATTATCCACCATTACCGCAAGCTGATGTTTTTTTGCCAGTTCCGCAACATTTTTTAAATCTTCAACTCTCAATAGCGGATTGGTAACGGATTCTGTATATAAAAGCTTCGTATTCCCTTTAATGTTATTTTCCAAATTTTCAAGGTCAGTGAATGAAATAAAGGTTGTATCAATCCCAAGTTCCCTTAATTCATGATTGATTAAATGGAAGGTTCCACCGTATAAGTCATCTGCTGCAATAATGTGGTCACCACTTTTAGCGACTGCTAAAATACCAGCCATAATGGCTGATAATCCCGAGGATGCTGCGACTCCTGCCGGTGCACCCTCAAGTAAGGCAACGCTGGAACCTAGTTCATCTGTATTAGGATTTCCGACCCGTGAATAAAGATAATTACCCTCGCCCTGATAAAAGCCCTCTAGCTCATCTAGATCATTAAATGTAAAAGCTGAAGTCTGATAAATAGGCGTTGCCTTGCTCTTGATTGCTTGCTTACTTTTATGTAGTCCGTGAAGTACTTCTGTTTCAAATTTCGCTGCCAATAAAGTCACCTTCTCTTTAAAATAACCCCTTTTTATAGCAGGGTTTTCTCTCCATTATATTAAACTATTTTCATATGATTAGCAGGAGTATAACAATTCGCTTTCCGCCCGTCAATTACTTCCTGTTTCAGCGACTTCAAGCAAATCCCAAAGGGAAATGAATCCGAGCGGCTTCTCATCAGCTTTTCCATTTTTCGTAATAATCACCCCCTGAAGTTTTTGATCCTTTTTATGATAACCCTCGAAACGTTCCTCTACCTCAAATATTGAGGCTGATTCGGGAACAAAATCCACAAAGTACTTGTTGCCCGATGTGTAAAGATCTTTTATTCTCACGTTTTCCAGTTCAATGACTCTGCTAGAAAATTGATTGGCCATCCATTTTATTATTTCCGATGATGTCAGCAGCGTTTTGTAATTGTTCTCTTTATCGTATATTGGAAAACGCGTGTAGTCCAAGCGGTTAATAACTTTTAGAACATCTTTTAAGTGGGTGTCCTCGTAATAGTAAAAAACCGGACTCGTTGCGATTGAGATCGCTGGTATTGGCTTCTCAAACTCCTTGGCAATCTGCTCAATCCGTTCGACTACTTCCTGGTGCGGTTCTGCTATATAAAAATTTCTATCTACCTTTTCATGGACAATTGCATTGCGCAGCTTGGCATATTGGTGGAGTTCATGTTTATGTTTCCGAATAAGTGAGTGATTTTTTTGACCAGAATAAAGCAATTCCACAAACGCGTCACTGCCTGTTCCCTTTACCTGTTCTTTCAGGCTTTTATGAATCCGGTTAAAAGCAATTTGGAACCGGTCAGACCTTCCGCTTTTTGTTTTCTTCTCCACACTGTTCCCTCCTTAATTCATTAGTATGTTATTTACCCTAAAACACTATTTCTATTAAACTATAAATCTGCTATTTCAAAAAGAATATCTAAAAAAAGTACCCCGCAGGCGGGGCACTTAATCCTAATCAATTGGATTATTCAGCTTTTTGTCCTTCTGGCCAGTCGTAAATTCTACTAGCTCTTCACTAGTGTCATTGCCTTTTTTCTTATTATTATTACGCTGGGCATTAGGATTGCCGCGCTTTGTCCGGCCCATACACCTCGACTCCTTTTTCAGTTATCACAGCTAGTATGAACACTGGCGGGGATATTATTCATAAACAGGGGGCTTACGAAATTTAGTTCCCTGCTCAAAGGAATAAGCCAGCTTAATTAATTGAGGTTCGCTAAATGCAGTTCCGGTGAAAGTAAGGCCCACAGGCTCGCCTTTTTCTGTATAGCCTGCCGGGACTGTAATTGAAGGGTAGCCCGCTTTCGCTGGTATTGCTGCCCCAAAATTATTAGGAAAAACTATAGCATCCAGCCTGTTTTCACTCAAAGTAAAGTCAATTCCTTTTTCCGTCGAAAGATAGTGATCCTTTTCGAGAACTTCTATATACCCTGCTTCCGTTAATGTTCCGGAAGTTTCTTCAGATTCTTCAAGTATGGACTGCCCGTATTTTAAAGCCTTTTCACTATTCTTTTTATTAAACTCTACCACGTCCTTTAAGGATTGAACTGCAGCCCCTGGACGTAATTGATTGAGATATACATTTAGGCCGGCCTTAAATTCATAGGTTAAGACATCATAAGACCAATCTTCCTTCTCCGATGGAATAACGACATCAAATACCTCAGCACCTAGTTCTTCAAGCTTACCAACCGCCTTACTCATAACCTGCAATTTGGACTCTGTAAGATAATCAAAATATATCTCACGGGCAATTCCTATTCTTGCCCCCTTTAAAGCCTCATGATCAAGAAAGTCTGTAAAATCCGTTTCATTATGGTCCGTATTCGTAAGCGTAATTGGATCTTGCGTGTCCATACCTGCCAGAGCCGTCAGCAGGTACACAGCATCCTTTACTGTTCTAGCCATTGGTCCGGCTGTATCCTGGGTATGAGAGATCGGGATGATTCCCCGCCTGCTGATTAAACCCACTGTTGGCTTAATCCCAACAAGAGAATTCTGGCTTGCAGGGCTTAAAATCGATCCGGAAGTTTCTGTCCCAACCGCGGCTGCTGCTAGATTAGCCGCAATAGCAGCCCCTGAACCCGCACTCGATCCACCTGTATCGAACTTACCTGGACCGTATGGATTAAGTACTTGGCCTCCCCTGGAACTGTACCCATTCGGCATGCCTTCTGTCATAAAGTTAGCCCATTCAGTCATATTGGTTTTACCGAGGATTATTGCTCCTGCACTGCGTAGCTGAGCGGCAACAAAGGAATCCTCTGCTGCAAATGAGTTTTCAAGGGCTAGCGATCCTGCACTGGTATGCATCTTATCATTTGTATCAATATTGTCTTTAATTAGGACCGGAACGCCATGAAGCGGGCCCCGCCGCCCATGGTGTTTGCGTTCAGCATCAAGAGCTGCAGCAATGTGAAGCGCTTCAGGGTTGATTTCAATAACTGAATTAATGACCGGGCCACTTCGATCAACCTCCGCTATCCGCCCTAAGTACATCATCACAAGTTGTTTGGAGGTGATCTCTCCACTATCGAGTTTCGTCTGTATGTCGTCAATTGTCGCTTCAATCAGCCATTCATTTTTCAGATTATCCAGCCTGGTATTTTCCATTTGCAGATGTCCTTTCATGTAAAGGTTCTGTAGTGACTTTTTAAAAATGAGTCAAAGTTGCGGATAGCACTTGGTTATATATCATCATTAAACTTTAGCAAAGTAAAAGCTTATAAAATATATTCTAAAAAAGCCGGTCTTATCCCTGCTTAGGGAACCTTTTAAAGCAGGTTCATAAAACTAAGCTACTATCAAGGATTACTCATCCTCTACTAATTTGGTATGTATATTTCCAAAAATCGTCTAATTGAAGACATGACTCATTCTGAATAACTCGTATACAGCAGTATGACTTAATCGGACTCCCTAGCTAAGAAAGCTAACAATCCTAATAATAAAGGGCTACAGGTCACCCTATAGCCCTTTCTTTATCTTCGCTTTTCAGGATCTACAACATTTCCGCCATAAAAGGTTTTTTCCTGTGGAGTAAATCCTAGTTCTTTGCCGTATTTTTTTAATTCCCTAAGCTCTCGATCCGAAACAATTGAAGCGACTGTTCCTTCTGCTCCAAAACGGCCTGTCCGCCCGGATCTGTGGACATATTGCGTGTAATCCTTCGGAAAGTCAAAATGGACAACATGAGTGACTCCCTTGATATCCAGCCCTCTTGCAGCTACATCTGTGACCAAAAGCAACGAAACTGTGCCTTCCCGGAACCGATTTAGATAAGCTTGACGCTCCACCTTAGTCAGGTCACTGTGCAGCAGACCGGCTTCAACTCTATTATAGGACAGTTTTTCATGGGTAACTGTTAAGGTACCAATATCTTTTATGAAAACGAGCGCCTTTATTCCGCTTATCCGTGAAAGTCTTTCTAGAACCTTTATTTTCTCGCGTGGTTCGGTGATAAAGTATATATGGTCAACCGCAGCGGAAGTAATTGTCTCATCTTTTTTAATCGCGATCAGTTTTGGTTCCTTAACCAAGTCCCTTGCTGCCTGCTCCGTTTCCTGAGGAAGCGTAGCCGAAAAGAGAAGCACCTGCCGTTCACTCAGTGTCGATTTTATAATATTGCTAACTGTGCCGCGATGTTCAGGAACCAAGAGCTGGTCCCCCTCATCAAGAACAACGGTTTTAACTTCATGCATTTTCAGCTTCTTCTGCTTTATTAACTCAAGTGTCCGTCCCGGTGTTCCGACAATGATCTGAGGACTTTTTTTCAGCTTCTCCAACTGACGTTTCAAGCTTGCTCCTCCAATTAGTGAAGCAGAAGTGATCCCGCTTCCGTCAGCCCACTTCTGAATCTCTGATAGAACTTGCATAACCAGTTCCTGGGAAGAGGCGAGGATCACAGCCTGCGGGTTCTTTTTTGCCGGATCTATTTTATTAAGAACCGGCAGCAGGTAGGCAAGGGTTTTACCTGTTCCTGTCGGTGACTCTGCAATCACATCTTTGCCTTCCAAAATCAGCGGAATTGTAGCTTGCTGTACCGAAGTTGGTTCGTTGAAGCCGGCGTTATTCCAATTATCCTGTAAAAAAGTTTTTAAATGAGTAAGGGTTGATTGATTTTCAGACATTCTGTTCTCCTTCAATTAAGCTCTTAGATTCTATTTATGATACTAGCTAAAAGCTGGTTATAAGTCCAGTATTCCCTAAACGGATATGCATAAGCGGGCAAACTTGCCGTAATAGAAAAACCTGCCGGTGAATACTCCCGGCAGGTTTTAAAGAATTTCTTACTTGAAAATTAATACTTTACCAACAGTTCCGTCAGCACTCTCGCCAACTACACGGAACTTAAGGCCTTCTTGAGGTACAATACGACCTGCATCAACTAACCCTGCATTGCTGTAATCTGCACTGTCATCAAACAGCGGCTTTCTTGTTGTATGATTGTCTTTAATCGTATAGCTAGTGTAATCAATAAACATCTTATTGGATTTCTCCAATCCAAACGCTGCATCATGCATCTGGAACCTCGTTATTGCTGGTGTGTTATTGCTGGTCATAACAGTATGCTGATCAGCATCAACCACTCCAAGATACCCTTCACCTGGATGAGCACCTGTCCAGTTATCAGTGAATGAGTCATCAACATACCAGACAACAAGTCCTGGATCAAAACTCATCACACTGTTTCCGCGTGCAATATGGCCTAAGCCTTCGTCGACACCATTATGAGATCTCCATTCTAACAAATAGTAACGGTCAGAGTAGAAAAATCCTTCATCTTTCTTGAAGCCTTCGAACTCAAACGCTGATTCGCTCTCAGCATCATCAAATAATACTCGCTCTCCATCAACAACGACGGAGATATCATCTACATATAGGCCTGGCTCAGTCCAAGCAACGTCCGTCCAATAGTTTAACTTCACTTCAATATTCTTGCCAGCATAGGCGGAAAGATCAAAGTTTGCATCAACCCATCCGTCCGAATAGCCTGTAATTCCGTGACCTGGGTTTTGCTCATATGGATCTGTGTCTGTTGTAAGGTTACCAGGAATAGCTGTCCATTCATCAGAGCCATCTTCTCTAACTTGTACCGAAGCATAATCCCAATCGGTTTCAATTTTGTACCAAGCTTTAAAATTAAGTTCAGCTGAAGCTGCATCAGTTAAATCAACAGAAGTCACCATAGAGTGATCAAGCTCATCACCGCTGCCGCTGAAATATTCATACTGTCCGCTAAATGGAGTATTCACCACATTTTCCTTGCTCGGCAAATCAATCCGGACGGCATCATTATTCGTACCTTTTGTTACTCCCTCATCAACAAGAACTGTTGTACCTTCGCTCGTTATATCACTTGCATCAATAGAAGTTCCTGACAGCCAGTTGCCCCCATGCAGATTTTGCAGCATTTGCTTGGCATACGGGCTGAAGCCTGTTGGCTCTGTACCAGGAATAATTCCTGCCCAGCTTCCACCTGACATGATCGACCAGTATGAAACCGGCTCACCTGCTCCGGTGTATTGAGTATCATACTCATCTGGAAGACCTAGATCATGGCCATACTCATGGGCAAACACACCTGCTGCGCCATCTTCAGGCATGATCGTGTAATCCCATGCACCCAATACACCGCCCCAACGGTCGCTTTCAGAGTGTGCATTAGGAACGGCAACAGGACCCGAGCCAAGCTTAGAACGATGAGACCAAATCGCGTCTCCGCCTAAAGAGCCGCCGCCTGCTTCTTCACCAACACCAGCGTGAATAACCATTAAGTGGTCGATTAAGCCGTCTGGCTCGTTATAAACACCATCCGCATCATAGTCATCGCGATCCCACTGATCATACTCACTTAGATCTACATTTGGATCTACTGCAGCTTTCTTCAACGCTTCATATACTAAGCTTCTGGCAGCTTTATCATTTCCATCTGGAGCTGGAACGTTTGCACCATAATATGCTGCAGGATTGTCAGCTGTATACCAGCCAGCAACTGTTCCCTCAAACGTATAGCTTCCGCCTGACTGCTGCTCGTAATATTGTTTCATTGAAACAAGATTTTCTCCATTTGGCCCTTTATAGCCATTTTCGCCGAAAACCATATCCTGAAAATGCCCAAGTGGGTAGTCTTCATAGAACATATCTGTTTCTTCTTTAGTGATTGAACTGTTTAAATAGTCCGGAAAGTCAATAGCTAGTACGAGTACCTTATCTTCACGGACTGAACCATCATAGCTTTCTTCCTGAACAGGATCGACAGTGTTTTTCTTAGCTTGTCCAAGCTTATTTCCTTGTCCATTTTTCAGGCTGTTGCTTACATCCTTTTTTCCGTTGCTTTCAACGGCTAGCTCCTTGCCGACCTTTTCACCTTTTACCTTTTTTGCAGATTCCGCTTTAGCTTTTAAGAAGCCCTTTAACGCCTTTTCTGTTTCTGCAGGCGTGGCATCTTGTGCAATTCTGCCTTCTTTCTTAAGAAACTCTATAAGTCTTTCATCGTTGGCAATTCCTAAATCCACTGAAACCCCGTGGTGTGAGCTTGTCAGCCCTTTAGCCGGGTTAGCAGCACTTGCTTCTTGCAACGGAGCAGCTGTCCCTATAGAAAAAGTACTAAATCCCATTGCAACAGCAAGAGCGGCTGATGCTATTCTCTTCTTTTTCAAATTAATCCCCCCCTGATTTTCTAACTGTTCTGACTTAAGAACCTATGCTCATAATAAACAATTGTTATAAAATTGTAAATTATTGAAATATAATAAAATTTACCTATAAAATCCAAAAAAAATGACCTAAAAATTCAGGTCAATAGGTCTTTCTTATTTAATTTCAGCCATATTACCCTGTTATAGTAGGTCTATAGAAGCTTTTTTCTTTTAACAGCCTTCATTTTCGATTGAGGCCAATGTTTAAGAGAGGAAAAGTCAGTTCTTTATACCCATATAGTTAATATAAGGATTAAAGGCTATTTAACGACCATTAGGAAAAACCAGGATTCTGATCAGATCTGGTCCAAGCTGAGGACTGTTCCAGTTCACCTGCAAGCCGGTACAGAAGATCTTCTTTTCCGCGCCCAGCCATTACCTGCACTCCTACTGGCAGGTTGTCTTTCGTTATGTGGAGCGGCAGCGTCATTGCCGGCTGCCCAGTTAAATTTGCCAGCTGTGTGAAAGGCGTCCTCATTAAGCTTTTTCCGGCTATTTGCTCAACCATCCCAGCCTTTTTAAGCAGCCTTCCTGTACCTGCTCTGCCGATTAGATTCATCGCGAATTTTTCAATAGAGCTTGGGTCTAGTTCACCTATTTTGGAAGGGGGAAACGCAGTTGTTGGAGTAATATAAAAATCATAGGTTTCATGAAAGTTTTCCATAGCATAAGCGGCTTTGTCCCACTCTCGTAATCCCAGAACAAACTCTTCAGCGGTTGTAGCTTTGCCTAGCAGTCCCAAAACCCATGTGGTCGGTTCGACGTCAGTAAATCTCGCTTTCCTGCCTAATACTTCCTCCAAGCCAGACAGGCCTGCTGCTACCTCGCCAAAATACATCGTAAAATAGCTGCTCGCAATTTTCTTACCGTCTACGGGGGCTTCCAGTTCTTCGACAGAATGTCCCATTGCCTCCAGCAATTTTACAGCCTTCATTACAGCTTCCATACATTCCGGATGGACCTCAGTTCCAAGCGGTGACTTTACTGTAAAAGCGATTCGCCTTTTTTTCTCAAGCGGTATCCCAACCTGTTCAAGATAGGAGCCCTCATAAGGAAGTGCAGGGAACGCAGCTCCTTTTTCATATACAGCAAGTGAATCAAGCATAGCAGCGCTGTCCCTGACAGATCTTGCAAGCACGTGATCGACAGAAGCCCCCTGCCAGTGGCGCCCAAGGCTTGGCCCAACTGGTGTCCTCCCTCTTGTTGGCTTTAAGCCGAATAAGCCGCTGTATGAAGCAGGAATCCTAATTGAACCTCCGCCATCATTAGCCCCGGCAATCGGGACCATACCAGAGGCCACTGCTGCTGCAGACCCCCCGCTTGACCCTCCCGGAGTATGATCGTTATTCCAAGGATTACGAGTCGGCCCGTAAAAAGCTGGTTCTGTAACACCCATTAACGCAAATTCCGGAACATTCGTCTGCCCGACAAAAAGTGCACCTGTATTTCTAACCTTTTTAACCCAGAATGAATCTTGTTTTGCCCGGTACCCCTGAAATGCTCTGGAACCCGATGTAATGGGTTCACCCTTAACCTCCTGGGTAATGTCCTTTAATAACATCGGCACTCCCGTGAAAGGGCCATCTCCGGTTGCCGTTTCCGCACTCTGTCTTGCCTGTTCAAACATACGGTTGATCACGGCATTAAGCTTTGGATTTAAACGATCGATCTGTTCGATTGCATTCTCAACTAGTTCTTTAGGCTGGACCTCCTTCTGTTTTACAAGCTCCGCCAAACCCAGTGCATCATACTGTTTATATTCCTCAACTTTCATCCTTCATCCCCCTATAATACCTTTATTACCTATGTATTCTAGTAAGATCTTGTTTATCCTTTAAACACGGAAAAGAGAGTGGCCATATGGACACCCTCTTGTATTCTATTAATTTAATTTTGTAATACGGCCTTCAATTTTCGGATCAACTTCGCCTTTTGCTTCAATATAATTTACTAAAGCATCAAGGTCGACAATATCAATCACCTGTGGTCCCATTTCAGCTAATAATGAATAGCCGTCGCCGCCGCCAGCCATGTAATTATTGACTGTGATTGTGTACGATTCATTCATATCAAGCGGACTGCCATCCGTTTTAGTTAACGAAACGATTCTGTCACCTGCAGGGCGTGACTCATCATAGCTTACCTTCAAACCTGATACATGCATGATGCGGGTTTTAGAACCCCATTGCTGTTCAAAGAGAGTTTTTATTTGCTCTCCTGTTGCTGGCATTGAAACCAAGTCATTGCCAAACGGCTGTACAGTAAAGGCTTCCTTCCAGGTAATGTCCCCAGCATCAATATCACCTCGTACTCCACCTGAATTCATAAATGCAAAATCAGTGCCCGTTTGCGCTCTCATTGAATCAGCAATCAGGTTGCCCATCGGAGATTCACCAGCGGCATTTGTTTCACGTGAAATGAAACTCGGGGTGGTGCCAATTACCCTGTTTAAAATTGGCGCAGCATCTGCGACATAAGCATCCAGAACTGCTTTAATTTCAGCATCTGGCTCAATCTGATCCCGGTAAGCTGTAACGATTTCTGCTTTTGCTGCAAAAATATCATTCGTGTCTGGATCAATCAATAGGTCAACATCTGAAAATGCTGTTCCATAGGAATAAGATTGAACCAACAGCTTGCCATCAACAACAGCGTTTGTATAGGCATGGTTGTGTCCGCCAAACATAACATCCACTTCATCATCAACGGCAGCAGCTATTTCGGCAAGCTCTCCTGCTGCAACGCCATTGTTTGAATTAACAGGGTTATGGGTTAGAACAACAATCGACTTAACACCTTGTTCCTTTAGCTCAGCTGCATACTTATTAATAGCCTCTGCTTCATCTGTAAACTTAACTCCTGCTGTTCCGCTCGGAATAACAATTCCAGGTGTATCAGAGTAAGCTACTCCAATAAAACCAACTGGCACTCCAGCGACTTCTTTAATCACATACGGTTCGAGAATTGGCTCGTTTGTTACTTCATCGACAACATTTGCAACAACATAGTCAAAATTCGCTCCTGCAAATTCGCCGTATTTCTCAACGGTTTTCGGGTGACTTCCCCCAAAAATAAGGCGCTTCATTTCTTCGACACCTTCATCAAATTCATGGTTTCCGACCGTACCCACGTCAAAGCCTAGCCGGTTAAGAATATCGATCGTCGGCTCGTCCTGCAGCAGGGCAGATACTGGTGAACTCGCACCAACAACGTCACCCGCATGGATCATGAGTGAATTTTCAACTTCTGCATCTCTTTGTTTCAAATATGCAGCAAGATATTCGATTCCACCAGCATTCAGCTTGGCATTAAAAGTATCAAGCTGGCCATGCAGATCGTTAATTCCAAGTAATTGCAGAGCAATTGGAAATTCAAGATTGAATTTACCATAACCGTCCGCTGCTTCTGCTACAAATTCAATGACATCACCTTCCGGAAGGGCTTTTTGAGCATCCATTGCCGTTTCAAAGGTTACGTTCACTTTGTCGCTGACAGGGGCAAACTTCCAGTTGCCATCTGCGGATGGATCAATCGTGCCAAGGTCGCGGATGTAGTCAATAATCGCCTGGCGGTTTTCATCCGGATATAACTCAACTGCTGTATTATTTTTTACACCAGGGAAAGTCCCGCTTGCACGGTAGTTGTTTGTAACAACGATGAATTCCTGTTCAAGGTCGATAGCCTCTCCATTAAACTTAAGGCTTTTAATTCGGTTGGCATCAGCATGAACAACATTTCCTTTATCATCGTACTTGGCCGGCTCCGTAACATCGATCTCGTACGTAACACCATCAATGACATCATAATTGTACGTCGGGAAATCAGTATTAATTAACGCTTGTTCGCTGCTGTCTTTGGAATCAATCTGATTGAATTGGCCAGCAGACATTTCAAGCCATTCTTTTACATCAGCACCGGTAACTTTTACAGTCGCGACTGTGTTCGGATACAAATACAGGTCTGAAACATTTTTAATCGCTATATCCCCTTCAGGAATATACGTATAGTAGCTCGCTCCGTTTCGTCCACCTGCCTTAAACGGTGCGCCGGCTGACAGAATCGGCAAGTTTTCATCTGCCGTCCCTTTTAATTGCTTTTCAATGTACCACTTTTGTGCATTTGTGACGATTTGGATTGACGGATCATCCTGAACAAGCGCGAAATAACTATGGATGTCAGCAGTTGTCGTTCCAACCGGCTGATTCACATAATCTACTGTTCCCTCATGCGCTTCTCTTACAGCATCCAGGACATCTTGATCAGCTTCGGCAAGGACCGTTTTGGTTGCTTTATCATAGATCGGTTTTAAAGATGTTTTTGAATTCTTAATCTCCCAATCGCCTTTTATTTTGGAGATGGTCAAATCCATAACACCAAGCTGGTTGCCCCAGCTGCCTGGCATAACAATCGGCACACCATTAATGGTACCTTTTTCAGCATCAACACCTGGAAGATCTGAAAATCCTCCAGGGAAGTTCAAATGGTTATGTCCGGTAATGATCGCATCAATACCCTCTACCTTAGTAAGATCATAGGTCGCATTCTCCTCCAGCTCAGCATATTCTGCATCACCAATTCCGGAGTGTGCAAGGACAACGATTAGATCTGCCCCTTCCTCCTTCATTTTCGGGATATTTTCTTCCACTGATTTTACGATATCCTTCGTAATTGCCTTTCCATCAAGATGGGCTTTGTCCCACTGGGTAATCTGCGGAGTAACCGCGCCAATAACTCCAACTCTGATCACTTGGTTGGTTCCTTTTTTATCAATAACCTTTTTCTTAATAATTTGATATGGTTTAAAATAGTTTTCATCATTTGAAGGATCGCTGTCCCCATCATCCTTGAACACGTTTGCATTTACATATGGAAACGGTGCATCATCAAGCACTTCATCAAGATAATCTAGTCCATAGTTAAATTCATGGTTTCCGACCGTGGCAGCATCATAGTCTAATAGCTCCATAGCTTGAAAGACTGGATGCAGTTCACCATCTTCAAGAACGTCTACCTTTGCTTTGTAGTCCCCAAGCGGGTTGCCTTGAATCAGGTCGCCATTATCAAATAATAACGTATTTTCAGCTTCAGAACGGGCCTTTTTAATTAATGTTGCTGTTTTCGCCAAGCCGAATTCATTTGTAAGAGCATCCTTATAATAATCATAGTTGTATAAGTGCGTGTGAATATCGGTAGTTCCCAAAATTCTGAGCTCTACGTCATGTTTTCCTGCCTGATTTTCGCTTTTGCTCTTCGGTGCAGCATCTACCGACTTCCATGTGATCGGCGTTGATAATACCGATAAAGCCATAGTAGTTGCCAAAACTTTTCTGCCAAACTTTTGAATAGGCTTTTTCAAGGCAAAACAGCTCCTTTTGAAGTTTATAATAGTCAAACCTATTTAATTATTAAATAGATTCATTATTTTAGAAATGCTCCAATAGCCCTGAATTTTCGAACTGTTTTATTCCCGTATGGCCTCTTCCTGGGTACTTATAATCAATTTCCTATCCTGCCCCCTTTTAGGATTAAAAGATTTCGAATTCATTTATTTCGCCCCAAATAAAAGAGCCCACAAAACACTTGAAAATTTTGTTATGATTCACTCTAGTCTCTAGTGGTAAAGAACAGTAAGACTTCTTATATCAGGAGGCGTATTATGGAGAGATTAACAGAACTATTAAAGGAACTCATTTTAATAGATAGTTCCACAAAGGCTGGGGCTAACAAAGCAATTGAATATTGTAACCAATGGCTCAAGGAGCAGGGCTTACCTGCCGAGATGCTTGAAAACAACGGATATAGAATGATTGTATGTGAGATTGGCGAAGGGGATAAAACGGTTGTATTAAATGGCCATGTTGATGTTGTCAGCGGCCATGAGGAACAATTCGTCCCTGTTGAAGAAGATGGACGGTTATACGCAAGAGGAGCTGCCGATATGAAGGCAGGAGTTGCAGCAATGATGTATGCTGCGGCAAAGCTTAAGGACGAGCCACTCGGGGTGAAATTACAGCTGCAAATTGTTTCTGACGAAGAAATTGGCGGCTTTAACTGTTCGGGCTATTTAGTTGAAAATGGCTATACTGGGGATTTTGTTATTTGTGCAGAGCCGACTACCCTCGGCATTGCCCTGCAGGCAAAAGGTTCACTGCGCCTGGATATCGAAGTCGCCGGGAAACCTGCACATGGCAGCCGTCCATGGGAAGGTGTCAATGCAATTGAAAAAGCTTATGAGGTCTATGGTGAAATTCTTAAACTCCCCTTCACAAGAGTAAGTTCGGAATTCTATAAAGCCCCGTCTGTGAACCTGGCGAAGATTAACGGCGGAGATGCTTATAATAAAGTCCCGGAAACCTGCACTCTCTTCTTTGATATCCGCTATTTACCCGGTCAAACCGCAGATGAAATTATCCAGCAGATCGAGGATGCTGCCGATGGAAAGGTTCTTGTCAATATGGTCGGCAGGCCTGTTGAAACAAAGAGAGAAGATCCATTTGTGCAAGCCCTGCAGCCGGTTGTCGAAGAGCACATCTCTAAAGAGGCGGTCTTTTTCGGCCAGCACGGGGCTGCGGACACAAGTTTCTTTTCCAAAAAGGGAATTCCCGCCATTGAGTTTGGCCCAAGCGGTATAAACTGGCATGGAAATGAAGAGAACGTCGTCCTTGACTCGCTTTATACCTATAAAGACATTTTAATAGACTTCATAAAAGGTTTTGATTCAAAGTAAAAGACAGATGCCCGCGAGCTGGCTTAGCTTGTAGACAATGGTCTTAAGTTCAGACCCCGTCTACAGGCTTTTTTGTAATACGGTTTCAAATGAAAACCCGCTAGAAAAGCACTTCAGGAGGAATGTCTAATGCAGATAAAAAAAGAGGACCATGGTCATCAGGAGGACGTCTACATTTCAATTGGGAAGTACCAAATGATTATTAGGCAGAGATACAAAGTTTTGTCATTGCTAAACGATGTTTTGCTAGGAGTCTTATATTTGACAGGAAGTATATTATTTTTAACAAATGTAAGCCAAACTATTTCCATTTTGTTTTTTTTGGGCGGCAGCATTTTGATGATACTCAGGGCAATCCTAAATATTATGAGAGATCTACATTTAAAACGGTTTAAACCGAAAAAACAGACCTCACAGAGAAAAGCCTTGCCAAAGCATCAAGAAAAATGAAAGAAAATAGGTTCCATTCACTTTGAACCTATTTTCTAATATACTCTAATTATAGGTGTCTTTCTACAGAGCACCTTATTTACTGTTTATGGACGTATTTTTTTGACCAGGAGTAGAGGAGCAGAGCAATCACGATTGGAAATTGTATGATAAATATAATAGCATCCCAAAAAGGAATACTCCCCAGCGGTGCACTAAATCCTGGTGTTATTTGATTAAAAGCATACTTTAACTGCGGTAAATAATAATAAAACCAAACAGCAATCGTAACAGCAATCCCTATTAAGTAAAAGAAAACATATGGGCGTATTAATTTTTCTTCCCCTTTGAAAGCTTCGGTAGATTGATCCTCGGGTAGAAAAGGGAACCATTTCCTTAAATATTGATTCCCATTATCCATTAGGTTGTACGAACCGGTAACATTTTCTAAAACATAATAAAAATCAGTTTTCATATAAATACAAAATTGATACAGAATCCTTAATACGTTATCGAAAACCATTATTGCTAGCAGTGCCTTTACCACCACATTTAATGGCATCATTTGGCCAATTAAGGCAATGAACAACAAAATATTATCAAAGTAAATACCTGCGAAGTAGAGCTGATTTCTTTTTCGGGGAGGCAGCTGCCAGACCTTTGTCATATCTGTTTCCAGAACTACAAAGAATAGCCGGTGACCTAGTTCTATTTTGGTAGGAAAGTCGTAGGCTCTTACAGCCAGAACATGTCCAAATTCATGAATTAAGACTAGCAAGAAGGTAATCAGCACCCAGACAACGATATTTTCCATCATCAAATCAAATATAAAGATATCCTGGTAATGAGGAAATAAATAGGGGTTTATTAAAAGCAAAGTGATATTTACTATAATTAAACCTATATGTATTCCAGCTGTATATTTATTAAAGAAAAACTTGCCAACAAGGGGTGGTATCCATTTATAACCTGTTGGGCTCGTTGTCCCTTCGCTTCGGTCAACTGCTTCCCCATTAATCTCTTTTATCAATTCTAGATCCGCCAGCTGCTTAACAAATTCAATAATATTAACGTCTTCTTCAGGGTGGGTTTTTTTCAAATTCTGCTCGATATATTCTAAATCGAACCCACTGTTAATCAGTTCAATGGCATCAACGCATACCTTTGGCATTTCATAGAATTCATCGTTCGAGAGATCCTCAACAATATAATTCTTCTTATCAGCCCGGGCTTTTAAGGGATATAGTGTTATTTTGGATAGGTAATTGATTTCCATATAAAAACATCCTTAATAAGAACAAAAGCGCAAGCACCTTGAACAGTCCCGACAAGCGGTGGAGAGCCAGACGGTGAAGTCGTTCTTTGAACTTCATCAGCCTGGACCGAAGCGACTCGAGGGGCTAGGCGCTGGAGCTAGACAGTAGTCAATGTTCAAAATTTTATACTTTCCTAATAAAAATACGGGATGCATTGCAGTAGCAAGCACCCCTTCCAAAAATACTATATACGCGGCATGAAGTTACACCACCAGCATGTTGTTTTGATTTTTTTTAATTTGCGGATTTTCATGGAGTCACCCCCTCTCAGACAATACTTCTGGCAACCTCTTCTGGCCATTCATAATTCTTATGAAAATCAACCCAAGCGGGATAGATGTCTTTAAAAACCTTTACAAGTTCAGGGTCAAATTGCGTTCCATGTCCTTCAATAATTCTTTCATAAGCATCCTCTACAGATAAAGCCGAGCGGTAAGACCGGGAAGAAGTCATTGCGTCAAATGCATCTGCAATCGAAACGACTCTTGCAAGCACCGGAATTTTCTGCCCTGACAGCTGTTCAGGATACCCTTTTCCATCCCATCTTTCATGATGGGAAAGGATAACATCAATATTGTCACCTAGGCCTTTAACTTTTCTAATGGCCTCCGCTCCCACAACTGGGTGCGTTTTAATAACCTCATACTCTTCTGTTGATAATTTACCGGGCTTCATAAGAATTGAGTCCGGTATATTTACTTTCCCTATATCATGGAGCAAACAAGCATAATGGAAGGAAGTTAAATCATCCTCACTAAACTTCCCTGTAGCAATGGCTAACGACTTTGCATAGTAGGCAACTCTTTCACTATGGCCTCTTGTATAAGGATCCTTCAATTCTATTGTTGCAATAACACCCTTAACAATCCCATCTAGCTGTTTATCATATGATGATTTAATTGCTGCAACATATCCCTGAAATCTTTTTAACAGCACGTAAGCAATAAAAGAAATAACCAATAAAATGACTGTTGGAAAAAAAACTTGAGTAGTCTGCAGGAGCACACCCACGAAAAGATACTTCAGCACAGTACCTAGGAATATAAACCAAAAAAATCTCGGGTTAACAAACAAAGGTGAAAATAAGATGAGAAGTATTTCTGCGATATTGCCGGTTTTATATTCAACTGGATTTCCCATATAGGTAAATCCATCGTTCAATATCGACAATATGATATAGCTCGTAAAAAAAAGATACTTTACCATGTAGGGCTTCTTATTGCTCAGATAATAAACGATAGGAAGCAGTGTAAATAAACAGAGGTAATACCAGTAACCGAAGACACTGGGCAAACCGGGTTCGATATGAAGTATGTATTTTTTATATATAAAATAATAGAAAACATCATAGACAATAGAAATGATGTAAAAAATGCCAATGAACCATAAGACAGCACTTTGTTCCTCACTCTTAAAATTCGAATCTTTTATTTTACTTGGCATATTAGACCCCACTAAAGTTGTAGAATATCTACTTATTTCATATCGCCACTTTAGAGAAAAAGTTTAGTTCTAAAGGAGCATTTTCGAAAAGAAAATTTACAAAATTCGACATCAATCTATTTTATTATAATCTATTCCTTTAAATTACAGAATAGATTTTCTACTGAATTTTCTTTGCTTTTGAAATTAGCACTTAAGGATTGTCAGAGCGGTAACAGGATGCTTACTATTGTCCCTTGATTTACCTCGCTATCAATCGCGATCTCTCCATCATGCTCATCTATTATTTTCTTTGTTACCATCAACCCAAGCCCAGTTCCATTTTCTTTAAGGGTATAAAAAGGCTCGCCAATTTTATTCAGATCTTCCCTTGGTATACCGCAGCCATCATCCTCAACAACAACTTTAACAAAACTTCCGTCACTGCTGAATTTAATATTGACGTAACCACCATCAGAGATTGCTTCAATGGAATTCTTAATAATATTAATAAACGCTTGCTTAATTTGATTCTCATCACATAACAAATGAGGAATCGGTTTTTCTTGTAAAACTTTAATTGTTACATTACGTTCCTCAGCAAAATATTTAAGAATCGAGATTACATAGTAGATAACCTCCTCAATATTCGCATGCCTTTTTACAATAGTTTTAGGTCTTCCTAAAATTAGTAAGTCAGTAGCAATTATATTTATTCTGTCTACTTCGCTTAGCATAATGCGGTAGTAATTGTCCGTTTCCTTATTTCTTTCCTGCTCTAGCTGGATAAACCCCCGCAAAGCGGAAAGAGGATTTTTAATTTCATGTCCAATGGCTGTTGCCATCTGCCCGATAACTGCAAGCTTTTCTTTTCTTCGCAGGTCCTCATGCACAGAAGTGATTGCCTTCACATAGGAAATAAAAGTCGATAAGAGAACCCAAGAAATTGCTGCCATAAATACGATTAATAGTAGCGGAAAGATAACTCTTTCTGCCTGTAAAAGCAGTCCGAATAGAATGTATTTACCGAAAATCCCTGCAGATACCATCCAAAAAAAACGTTTATTCACAAATATCGGAGAAAATAAAATAAAGAAAATCTCTATTATATGCCCCCCGGTAAATTCCTTTGAACTTCCCCAGAAAATCATTAAATTGTTTATAAAGTCTAGAATGATATATGTAATTAAGTATAAGTATTTAATAAGTTCGGGCTTTCCTCTTTTTACTAGATAAATAGATGCTGGCAGGATAAGCACCAGTATAAAGTGAAGGAAGAAGCCTATACTCCCATCCGGAAAGCCTACTGGATCATCCATTTGGAAAGGGTAAAAAAAGTAATAAAAAAAGTCATAAATAAGTAAAATAATATAAAACGTCCAAAGAAAAAACTTAACTGCCTTTACTTCTTCGAAAATCAGCTTAGGATTTTTTGATAATACACTCATATAAAAGCTCCTACAAAGGATAGATTAATGATTATTATGTCTTATTATAGCAAATCTTGTAAAAGCATGTATTAATTCCCGAATAAATCGATTGTTCAATAATTTTTCACAATTTTCATTCAATCATAAGTGCTTTTTTAAATGATTCCTATAAAATAGGTATATATTACTGTTTTTTGGAACAGAGGTGATTCTCTTGATTCAGTCTGTGCTCTCCAATTTGGGCATTCTTTTATTAATGCACCTGATGATTAATACCGGCTACTATCTAAATCAAACCAAAAAATTATCAAATACCTTCATGCCAATTTTTCATATATTGATAGTGACTCTAGCGATTATTTCTATGTTTCATTTTCCAATACGATTTTCTGACCACCTGTTTGATTTGAGGATCGCTCCTCTTATTTTTGTTTCCTTTTATCATGGATGGAGATATACCGTTCCTGTCCTGATCATGGCCTCACTCTATCGGTTTTTCCTTGGAGGAGAAACGGTTGCTCATGAAATCCTATTTGGAATGATTTTATCTTCGATATTGCCAATAATCCTTTATCCTCAAGACCAGAATCGATTTCACATCCTTAAACCCTTTCTTGTGGTCACTGCTGCCTGGCTGATTTCGGATCTGCCGATTATTTGGCTTATGCCTGAAGGTCTGGAGATTTTTACAGAAATTGCTTTAGTCCGTTATCTTTCTTTGTTATTAGGTTCCTTTATTCTTTATTTTTTCATTGTTACAGGGCAAAAACATCTTACTCTAACAAAACAAATGCGATACTTCGCTGAACGAGATCCGTTAACAGGATTGTATAATATGAGGAAATTTGAAGATGCGATCCAAAAATATATACCTCAGAATAAACTGATGTACATAGCCATGGTGGATATTGACTGTTTCAAAAAAATTAATGACACCTTTGGTCACCAGGCAGGGGATACAGCTATAAAGACGGTCGGGGAAATTATTCTTAACAACAGGAGCAAGGATATGTTTGCAGCAAGATATGGGGGTGATGAATATATACTTTTTATCGCTGTTGACCACCCAGATCAGGCTATGGCTACTCTAAATAAGATTCGTAAGCGAGTTGCTTCCGCACCACTATTTCCTCATAGCACATACCCAGACTTTAAGATTTCCCTTTCAATCGGGGTAGCACAGCTTAATGCTTTTAAAAATCTAAAAGAAGCAATCGACCTCGCAGACAGGCAGTTATACTTTGCAAAGCACTCCGGTAAAAACCAGGTATGCAGCTAATACCAAAAGCGGAACTGACTACTCAGAAACACGGAAACTGGCCGACTAACCGCCACGTCCTGTGGCATCGTCGGCACTAGTACATCCTGTACTTCGAAGGATCTGACAAAGAAACTCAGTTTGCTTCTGCAAGAGGAGTTGAAGTTTCCCAGTTTCTAGAAAGTCGAACTGGATGAAACAAAAGCGGAAGCTCCTTGTACAACCCCGTAAAGCCTAAATGAGGCTGACTGAAAGCCAGATTAAGTTGTTCTTTAAACTTCATCTTCGGGCGGAAGTGATTCTGGGGGTTTGGATGAACCAGTACCGGAACTGATTCACGGGTTTGGCCCAACCTTGCAGTTTAAGCCCACAACCAAAACAAACCAAGGCAGGCTCCTGAATGAGCCTGCCTTGATTTTTGTTTCTTGCATTTATTTTACAGCTTGTTACTTCCCTTTAAACTCTGGAGGCCTTTTGGAGAAAAATGCAGTTACTCCTTCAATTGCATCCTCCGAGCCTGAAACAGCCAATGAATTTTCCCGTTCAACAGCTAAACCAGCTTCAAGGTCCTGTTCACTGCCCCGATAAACAGAATCGAGAATCCCTTTAATCGCAAGCGGGGCTCCCGAAGCCAGCCTGGCAGCGAGGTTAAAGGCTTCTTCTCTAACCTTTTCAGCGGGAACTACCCGATTTACTAAACCGTATTCCAGTGCCTTTTCTGCAGAAATCCGGTCTCCGCTTAGCATTAATTCAAGAGCCCTTCTTCTGCCGATCAAACGAGGCAGCCTTTGTGTCCCTCCATACCCAGGAATAATTCCAAGGCGAACCTCCGGCAGCCCGAGCTCTGCTGAATCTGCTGCGACCACTAAATGGCAGGCCATTTGCAGTTCATTTCCTCCACCCAGTGCTTTCCCATTTATACAGGCAATGACTGGTTTGGGATAGTTTTCAATCCTGTTAAATAACTCATGCATGCGAATCAGCGTTTTATTTCCTTCTTCTTTATCACCCATGCTGCCAAATTCCGTAATATCTGCTCCAGCTGAGAACATTTTCTCCCCAGCACCAGAAATCAAGACAGCTCGAATGCCATTGTCGTTTTCCGCTTCATTCAATACTTTTTCAATATCAAGCAATGTTTGTCTGCTGAGGGTGTTCATAGGCGGACGGTTAATAGTAATCATCAGTACTTTATCCTTTGTTTCTACAAGACATTGCCTTTCGTCTACCTGCACTTAAGCACCCTCCCTTTCGATAATGACAGCAGAAGCCATCCCGAAGCCAATACACATCGTTGCAAGCCCATAACGTCCGCCGCTCCGTTCCAGTTCATTGACCATCGTAGCAATAATTCGGGCACCGCTGCCGCCGAGCGGGTGTCCTAAGGCAATCGCTCCCCCATTCGGGTTTACTTTTTCAAGATCAGCACCAGTATCCTTCTGCCACGAAAGCACCACACTGGCAAATGCTTCATTCACTTCGAATATATCAATATCTTTAATGTTTAATCCGGCTTTCTTCAGAACCTTTTCTGTAGCCGGAATAATGCCTGTCAGCATAATTTCTGGGTCTACCCCTGCCAGGGCGGTAGCAACCACTCTTGCACGAGGCTTCAAGCCAAGTTCCTCTGCCTTTTTTCTTGAAGCAAGCAGCACAGCCGCCGCCCCGTCACTGATCTGGCTGGAGTTCCCAGCTGTGACAACTCCGTCAGGGCGGAATGCCGGGTTCAAATTGCCTAGTGCTTCAGGACTCGTACTTGGCCGTGGAGTTTCATCCATGTTCATCAAGAAAGTCTCGCCTTCTTTATTTTTCCCCTCAATATAGACAATTTCATTATCAAACCGGCCCTCTTCTTGAGCCCGTGCAGCTTTCTGATGACTTTGATATGAGAATTCATCAAGCTCTTCACGCTTAAGCTCCCAGCGTTCCGCAATAAGTTCAGCAGAAAACCCCTGTGGAATTATCGTATGCTGATCCAATAATTTATCACTGAAATTGCCACCATCAGTTCCCATCGGAACCCTGTTCATACTTTCAACACCAGCGGCGATTACGCAGTCTGACATTCCTGCCATGATCGCATGCGCTCCCTGAGCTAAGGTTTCAAGACTTGAAGCACACATTCTATTTACACTTACACCGCATACTTCAACGGGAAATCCTGCAATTAACCCCGCCATTCGGCCAATATTTGACCCCTGCTCGCCAATTTGGGTAACACAGCCCATTTTGATATCTTCTACCTCGGCAGGATTAAGCTGATTGCGTTCGACCAGTTTCTTTAGTACATGAGCCGCCATTTCGTCTGGCCTTGTCTGTGACAGCGAGCCTTTTTTTCGGCCGACTGGGGTTCTGACTGCATCAATTATTACAGCATCATTCGCTTGCATTCATTCTCATCCTCTCGTCTTGCTAGTATTAAAACGTAAACAAATCTATTCCGCCTGCTACTGGCAGTCCGACTCCGGTAATGTATTTTGCCTGATCGGACACCAGGAATGAAATCGCATTGGCAATATCCTCCGGCTCACCAGGACGTTTAAAGGCCGTGCGGGCAATCATCCGATCTCTCAAATCAGGATTTGACATTTGGAATGCCTCCGTATTAATAATTCCAGGAATAATAGCATTGACCGTAATATTGTATTTTGCTCCTTCAAGCGCTAGTGTCTTTGTCAAGCCGAGAACGCCAGCTTTAGTCGTTGAGTAGCTCGCCTGGCCATACCCGCCCATCGTTCCAGCTACAGACGCCATATTGATGATTCGTCCCCATTTCTGATCCTTCATATAAGGCCAAACAGCTTTGCTGCAGTTATAGGCACCGGTTAGGTTAACCTTCAGATCCCGATCCCAGAAGTCATCATTTTGGTGCTCGATTTTTACTGTATGGTCGAGTGTTGCTGCATTGTTAACAAGAATATCAATCCTGCCGTATTCCTTGATTACCTCATTGAACACAGACTGAACTTCATCGCGATTCGTAACATCCATCCGATATGCTGATGAACGTCTTCCCAGTGCTTTTATCTGCTCAGTTGTTGACTTCGTATACACCTGTTTTGTCTGTGTCATCACCTGAGCCATCGGACCAAGCCGTTCAGAAGTTTCTTGTAAATGCTCATCTTCTTCAATTAAAATATCTGTTACAATAACGTCCGCTCCAGCTCTTGCCAGTGTTAGAGCATCGATTCTTCCGAGGCCTCTAGAGGCACCGGTTATTAGGGCAACTTTTCCCTCAAGTGGTAAGCTCACGAATATCATCCTCACTCTCATTGGCTTTTCCGGCTGCAACCTCTGCTAATGCTTCACTAATTTGGATTGAACCGTCTTGTTCATACGTATAGTTGATCAGCTTCTTGTATTTTTCTTCTATATGTTTGTAGCGGACTTTTAATGATGGTGTAATCTCACCGGTATCCACTGTCCATTCTCCACCAATGACAATAATTTTTTTCGGCTGCTCAAACGACGCGAGCCTGCTCGCCATTCGTTCAACTTCCTTTGAAATAAGATTTTTAACCTCTCCATTTTGGACGAGATCAAGCTGGCTGTTCGCTTTTACACCTTTTTTATAGGCCCAAGGCTTTAAGTTTTCAAAATCAGGAATGACAATGGCAATTACATACTTGCGGCCATGCCCTACTACGAGCGAATTTTCAATGTAAATACTTTGGTTAATCGTATTTTCTATATGGGCCGGGGCAACATTTTTACCAGTTGATAAGATCAGCAGGCGCTTCTTCCGATCCACAATTCTTAAAAAGCCTTCATCATCAAAGGACCCTATATCACCGGTATGGAACCAGCCATCGATAATATCTTCAGCTGTTGCCTCTTCATTTTTGTAGTAGCCCACCATAACGCTAGGACCTTTAACGAGAATTTCTCCATCTTCAGCAATCTTCACGTCTAAATTCGGGAGCGGTTTTCCAACCGTGCCAATTTTGGCCCGTGACATCGGGTTCGTCGCCACTACAGGTGAAGTTTCCGTCAAGCCGTAGCCTTCAAGAACTGGAACATCAATCGCCCAGAAGAAACTGGCTATTTCAGGATTCAGCGCAGCTCCACCAGAAACTAACCCGCGCATTCTTCCGCCAAGATTACTTTTAACCTTTTTGTAAACTAAACGATTTGCGAGGTTCCATTTTCGCTGAAGATCCTTTGGCATTTGCCCATTAATTAATTGGTCTACAGGCGAATTAACAAGATAATTGTACCGTTCCATTCCTACCTTAACCGCCCAGGCAAAAATCTTCTTCCGCAGTGGCGTCCCTGCCTCAATTTGCTCCTGAACCTTTGCATAGACCTTCTCTAGCAATCTTGGAACAGTCGTCATAACAGTCGGCTTTACCTCCTGCAGGTTTTGAGGAATCGTTTCGATGCTCTCCGCATAGGCAATCGTCGCTCCAACAGAAAGCGGCGTAAATTGGCCTGCCATTCGTTCAAATACGTGTGATAACGGTAAAAAGGAAAGCATCACATCTTCAGGACGTGCTTCAACGCACCAGAACTGGACACCCTCAATATTGGATAAAATATTCCCGTGAGTCAGCATTGCTCCTTTTGGGGCACCACTTGTACCTGATGTATGAATGATTGTCGCCAGCTGATCACGGCCAATAGCTCCCCATATTGATTCCCAATCAACGATGGGATTGTCTGCTCCCTTTTGAACTAACTGAAAAAAGGAAAGAGTCTTATTCGTTAAATCTAGCGCTTCACCTGGCTGCATGACAATAATGTCTAAGCCTTGGACTCCGCACTCGAGGACTTTTTGATACTGCAAACCGTTTTCAACAAAAACCGCTTTGCAGTCAGCATTGCGAAGTGCATGTGCGACCTGGTCCGGCGGCAAGGTTGGATAAATCGGAACAGAGACTGCTCCAAGGCTTAAAATTGCTACATCAGATATTGGCCACTTTGGATTATTCTCAGACAGTATCGCTACCTTATCATCGTTTCCAATTCCAAGGCAGGCGAGGCCTGCAGCCGTGTTTCTTACCTCGGCCCAAAAGTCCCCATAAGTAATTCCTCGATATTTTCCGTCAACTTTCCACATTAAGGCTTTTTTATCTGGAAATCTTTTAACCGACCGGTAAACACTGTCCAACAGGTTAAGCGCTTTCATAGGACTCCTCCTTTAATAAATGTAATAAGACTACTGTATATAGGTTTGTTTTTAGCCGTGATGGGCCAATCTGTATCCCGCATGAAGAGTGCAGTTATGTGGGGATAATAGGCAGGACTTAGCGAAATGTGCAAGCTCCTCGGTCAACACCGCCATGCTGAAAGTGTCAGTTGCGCTGATTGCTTCCTTTCAGTCCGAAACAGACCAAAAAGATCTCGAGGGCATTGATGCTGAAGTTAGAAAGATAGATGTCTAGTAATATATACGCTTCGCTTCTTAATAAAAGCACAAACGTCTAGATGATTGTAACTGACTCTTTGCAAAAGACGGAGTAATAGCCTTTGCGGATACTGAACGCTTCTCCTAGGAACACTTCAAAGGGTGGCCCAGTGTCAGGAAACACTGGGCGGTTATTTTATTACATTTGCGCAACCTAGGCCTAACATAGGCAGAATGAACCATTCCCAGGCAGTTATGCTTATGCGTACTGGCTGGTATCGTACTGGCGCAAAATACTTTCCATTTTCATAGCAAGCCCGATATTGCCCTGGATCTTCAGCTTTCCAGTCATAAAAGCAGCCGTTCCATTTAAATTTCCTAGAATCATATCTTTAAAGTTACTATCTGACAGTTTAAGTGTGCAGTCGGCTTCTCCGTCTGTACCTTCGACAACTCTGGCCTTGTTATCCTTCAGGTGAAGCTGGTAAGTTGCCTCTTCATTTCCAGATAATTCATACTGATATACGATACTTTGGCCTTCATAAGGGGCCGGGTTTGAGTTTAATGCCTTTTCAATTTCTGCAAAAACTTCCTTTAATGGTTTTTCTTTAAATGTTTGTGACATGTCATTTCCTCCTATAGTTTGAATATTATAAAAATTTTAATTACAATTTTATCATAAAGAACTTTCCCAATAATTACAATTACTTATTTACAACCCTGCCGCAATTACCTTTTTCTGAATTTGAGTCGTTCCTTCATAAATTGAGAGAATTTTTGCATCCCTCATCCATTTTTCAACAGGGAAGTCACGCATATACCCATAGCCGCCAAGGATCTGAACCGCATTGGTTGTAACCCACATCGCTGTTTCAGCAGCGAATGCTTTCGCTACACTTCCTTCGACTGCACACGATTCTCCCCGATCAGCAAGCTCTGCTGCTCTCCAAGTTAACAAACGTGCTGCATCAATTTTCATTTTCATTTCTGCCAGCAAGTGAGCAATTTCCTGGTTCTTAAAAATAGCCCGATCAAACTGAACCCTTTGCTTTGAATAATCAAGGGCATATTCAAATGCTGCTCTAGCCACTCCAACTGCCCCTGCTGCTACAGCAGGACGGGAATATTCAAGCATTTGCATTGCACCGAAAAAGGCCATATTTTCCTGACCAAGCATGTTCTCATGTGGTACGCGCACATCCTCAAGAATGATATCTCCGGTATGCGAAGCGCGAATACCCATCTTGCGCTCTTTCTTACCTGCAGATAATCCTGGCGTATCACCCGGTACGATAAAAGCTGAGACTCCATGATAGCCGCCATCCGGATCAGTCTTAGCAAATACCACATAAAGATCGGCAATCCCGCCATTAGTGATAAAGCATTTTCGGCCATTCAGGACCCACTCATCGCCATCACGTACAGCTCTTGTCTTAAGAGCTTTTACATCAGAACCTGCACCGGGTTCCGTTAGAGCCATTGCCCCTAGCATCGGTTTTTCCGGGTCGCAAAGGTATGGAATCCATTTCTTCTTTTGTTCCTCAGATCCCATATAATAGATTGGTAGTCCCGCCAAGCCGGCTGCTGAAAGGCTCGTCGCAATTCCAGCACAGCCCCAATACAGCTCCTCCATGATTAAGCAAGCAGACATGACATTCGTCAAACCGCCTCCGCCATATTCTTCTGGAACTGGATAATTTGTCAGGCCGACAGCTGCAGCTTTTTTTAGAACCTCCATTGGAAATTCTTCTCGTTCATCAAATTCAGGGGCTACTGGACGAATTTCCTTCTCCGCAAATCCTCTTGCCCATTTGCGGATATCCTCCTGCTCTTCTGATAGCTGGAAGCTTAAACCCTGTTTGGATGCCTGTTCTAGCATAATCTTCCTCCTTTGCATGGTCTTTTATTTTTTGTACCAGTACGTATTGGTACTATCTAAACATAATGAACTTAATTACATCAATTTATAGGAACTCTATTGAAAAGCATAGTCTATTAGCCAGTATCCTTAACCGGTTCCTCACCCCCTTTAAATTTCAAAGATTAATAGGCTAGACTAATAAACCCGCTCATGACAATTCTTGTTAAGAGTTCAGCCAGCTCATCAATATCCTGTTCGCCATTGTCAACTAGGCTGTGAATTACCACCTGGTTGATTGCACCAACCATCGCTAATGAAGCAGACTTAATTTGCCTTTCTGTCACGGTTTCCGGAAGCTGCACTGCATGAAAAACCATTGCCGCAAAGCGTTCATAAACTTCAAGCCTGATCTTTTCCATATCTGGACTAACACCCGCTGATACGATTAGCAGCAGCCGGGCAGTCTCCTTTTCAGAAAAACAAATCTCGATATAGCGGCGAATTCCTTTGAGCGCCTTGCTATTCACTGTTTCCTCTGAATCAACTGCAGCTTTAACCTCATTATAAATCTCATCAGCCAGCCGCTGGCACAGCGATGTTAACAAATCCTCTTTCCCAGAAAAAAACTGATAAAATGTTGATTTCGAGACTCGTGCTGATTCGACGATCTCTAAGATACTTGTTTCCTTAAAGCCCTTCGTTGTGAACAAGTCCAGACCTGCAAAAAACATTTTTTCCCGCGCTTCAGTGGGCATTTCCGTTACAAACAACATGCTGATCATCCATTCCACCGTTGTACTAGTACGTATCGGTACTATTATAATATCGTTTTCATATCGAGTTTGCAACACATTTATTGTGAAAATACTGAAAATTGTATTTTTATTTTTAACAAGTCCGTTGGGACGGTCATCGAGGCGGTAAGATTGAAGGCTGGGCTAAGTTTTGTTTAATTCAAATCTACGTTTTATATCACAATATACGTTCTTTCAATACTAAGGCCGCCTCTCCTGGAAAGCGGCTTAGCTTATATTATAGCAATGTGATCCATATACAGTGAACAATGAAGGTAATAGTGTAAAAAACAGAGGCTATGACTGTCAATCCTTTTGTTACTTTGGAATTGGGCACTTTTTTATAGATAATAAACAAATACAATAAAAACGAAAGAGACAGCTTTACAAAAATAAAGAGAAAAGGGTGTTCGCTATAGATCTGGCTCATTAAAGGGTTGGCTTCTTCAATCAAAGCGTTCTCCAAACCGACAAAGGTGAGAACAGCATCCACAATGTTTAAGGTCGATAAATAATGGAACAGAAAGATCATAAGCTTCTCCTTAAAATTTATTGATTCAGGTTTTCTCCTCTTTTACTTCATTTACATTAGGCCATTTTTCTAAACATGTTGTTCATTCGGTTTGACTTAAGAATTCTGCTGTTTATCAAGGACTGCCTTTACAATTAATCTATGTGTGGGGTTCTTCATGGGATGACATGTTATTAGTGTAATCACTGATTCATTTTGTTCTGGAGCTAAAACTGAGAGGTCTTCAGGCTTTACGAGGAATTTATCTGTCACCTTGTATGTAAGGTCTTTTGATGGTAAAGAGATGGAGATGTGATCATCTGGACCGAGCTCATCTAAGCGGTTAAATAATTCGCCATAGGTAAAACTTCTATGTGCCGCAATCGCTGCATTGCCTTGTTCCCCTATTTTGGAAGTTCCGGGCATATATCCTGCAGCAAATTTAAGATCAGACTGGGTAACCCCCTCCACAATCGGAACCTGCAAATCAATTTTATCTATTTCAATAATTCCTATTGCAGATGACGTCGTTACGTCCTGAATCTCATTAGAAGTTTGCCCATTAAATGTTCTATTTAACTGACTGTACTCTCGTTTTACATTTTCCTGATCATTTTGTGCATGTGCCTTAAATGAATCTAGCAATTGTTTTTGCTGGTTTGCACCATAATAATCGCTTATTGTTGGATAAAGCATAATTCCGCTTCCAATCAACAACAAAGACAAAGCAATAGCTTTCATATAAAATCCTCTCCTAAAAAAAAGAGGGAGAGCATCTCCCCCTAATGATTAACTCTCCGTCTATTTCTCTGGATCCCTAATAGAATCATTCCAGCTACAATTGTCATAAGGCCTGCTGTGTAAAAGATTGATGGATCTGCTTCACCTGTTTCAGGCAGGGTCTTGGCGGCAGGCGTAACCTTCACAGCTGGTTTAACCACAGGCTTTACAACAGGCGTTTTTTCAGGATTAGGTTTGGCTGGGTCTTTAGGATTTGTTGGCTCGATCGGTCCACTCGGATTAGTTGGATCTTCTGGCTTAGTTGGTTTTACTGGGGTTGTTGGATTCTCTGGGTTTGTCGGATCTTCTGGATCAGTTGGATTTTCTGGGGTTGTTGGATTCTCTGGGCCGGTCGGATCTTCTGGATCAGTTGGGTTTTCTGGGGTTGTTGGATTCTCTGGATTGGTTGGGTCTTCTGGGTCTGTTGGATTCTCTGGATTCGTCGGATCTTCTGGGTCGGTTGGATTCTCTGGGTTAGTTGGGTCTTCTGGATCGGTTGGATTCTCTGGATTCGTCGGATCTTTTGGATCGGTTGGATTCTCTGGGTTAGTTGGGTCTTCTGGGTCTGTTGGTTCCTCTGGGTCCGTTGGTTCCTCTGGCTCTGTTGGTTCTTCTGGGTCTGTTGGTTCTTCTGGGTCTGTTGGGTCTTCTGGGTCCGTTGGTTCCTCTGGATCAGTTGGTTCCTCTGGATCAGTTGGTTCCTCTGGATCAGTTGGTTCCTCTGGATCAGTTGGTTCCTCAGGATTAGTTGGTTCCTCTGGATCAGTTGGTGCTTCTGGATCAGTTGGTTCCTCTGGGTCAGTTGGTTCCTCTGGATCAGTCGGAGTTTCAGGATCAGATAGAGTAAATTCAATAGTTTCGCTCCAAAGCTCGCCGGTTCCTTCATGGCCAGACCTTTGATATGCCTTGAATTTGTAGTTACCTGATTTTTTCGGGGTGAACTTTAGCGTAAAAATTGCACCTGGCTGAAGAGGCTCAATCTTTCCCGCTGATCCATCAACAGCTTGTCCCTGTTTTGGATTCCCTGTTTCGGACCAATATACTAGATAGTCTGCTTCTCCTTCCATAGCAGCGTCACCATCATTTTGGACAATGGCACTGATACTCCCATCACCATTATTAAACTGGTTAATAAACTTTAGACCACTCTTATCCCACTCCGATCCCTCTGCCTTTACTATATTCGCGGGACCGAAAACATGAGAGAAGACCAGAAATAATAGAGTCATACCTGAAAACAGATGGAACCTTTTCTTTCTGACCTTTCTCCTTTTACTGTAAGTAATCGTTCTCATAATAACCTCCTTTTGTTCTTTATATAGAATTGTTAAATCTAGTATAACCTATATAACGAATAAAACAAGGGGTTGTTTTCACTAAAGAGAACGTTTTGGTAATATATATCATTTTAATCGATTTTTATGTGTTTTATAAAGAACAAGACAACCAAACAAAAACCTTGTTATTAAGAACAAGGTTTTGTTATTAAATTTTATCCCCCTAGGCCTTTCGTAACTAGATGAATAACTAGTGGCCCCAAAATCACGATAAACAGTGACGGAAAGATAAAGAATACCATTGGGAATAACATTTTGACTGGTGCCTTCATTGCCTGTTCTCTGGCAGCCTCACGCCTTTGTTCCCTAATTCTCTTGGTCAGGTTCCCTAATACCTTTGCCATCCCAATTCCAAGCTGATCCGCCTGAATCAAAGAACTGATTACACTTTGGAAGGAATCTGATGGAACTCGCTTTTTAAGCTCGTAAAAGGCTTCCCTTCGTGTCATGCCAAGCTTCATATCTTCTAAGGTTTGGAGGAACTCATCAGATAGTGGCCCAGTCATTTTTCTCGATACATCGGATAGTGCTAGGTCCAGCCCCATTCCAGCTTCTAGCAAGAGGTTGACCGTATCAAAGAAATCAGCCATTCCTTTGTTTATTTCCTTAATTCTTGCTGTCTTTCTTTTTCCTAGATTAAACACGGGATATCTAAAAAATAACAAGCCAACCGTCGCAGTAAGCAGCCAACCCATTGATTTATTTTCTATAACTGGAACAATTAAAAATAACATCAATAAACTGCCGCCTGCTCCAAGAACCAGCTGGGATAGCCGAAAATCTATTGCTGACTTAAATGGGTAGCCTGCATCCCGGAGCAAAACTTCCAGTCTCTTTTTCTCTGATTTAGAGAGCTTCTTATTAAGATATTGTGTTCCCCTCTGCCAGTACCTCTGAATAATAGTTGAGGATATACTTTTTCTCACCTCTTTAGGTGCTTCAGAACTGGCATGTTTACCTGGCTGCCCAAAAGTCTGGTTAACACGGGTATTGAACGCAATCTGTCGATTAAATATACTGAATAAGATCCCCGCAAAAACCAAGCTGAAAAATCCTGCCGTTAAGAATAAAAGAATGATATTTAGCATGGTTTACACCTCAATTTTGATGATTTTTTGGATAAAAAACCATCCAAGGATAACAGAAATAGCACTCACGAAAATCAAGGCCCATCCCAAAGGGTGTTCCAGCATAGGTTGGAAGTAGTCACCGCCAAAGAATGATAAATAAAGGGCAAGGCCGACCGGCAGGAAAGTAATAATATATGAGGACATCTTCCCTTGAGCGGTCAAAGTGTTTAACTCTTCAAGAATCCTGATTCGGCCCCTAACTGTTTCTTCCATTGTTTCAAGGAGGACAGCCAAATTTCCCCCACTTTTACGCTGGGCAAGGATCGCACGGACAACAACCTCAAGCTCTTTATTCGGGAGACGATCGACCATCTCTTGTAATACCTCGTCAAGCGGAATCCCAAGTCCTGTCTGACGGACGACCCGCTCAAACGCAGGACCTAACGGATCAGGAACTTCATTTCCAACAAGCTGCATGGCTTGCAAAAAGCTAAATCCAGCTCTCATTGAATTGGCCATCATCCCAAGTAAATCAATAAGCTGATGGGACAGAAGCTCCAGTCGTTTTTTCCTTTTCCGTTTCATATAAAATTGTGGAATAGCAAACCCAATAACTGCGCATAAAATCCCTATGTACCATGAAAACCCCATGAGGGAGAATAGCATACCGGCACCTATTGCTAGAAAAGCCCTAAAGACAAAAAACTCCTCTGGCTTTAATGAACTTCCGGCTTCCAACAACAGCCTTTCAGTTCGTTTGCTGAATTGAACTTCCCTAAGAGCTTCAGACATCTTTTGAAAGAAGCTCTTGAAAACACTATCCTTCTTTACTTTTTCAGTATCGATTTCTTCCATAATCACTTTGGGTAGGAATTTTTCTACTCGGTCTTCATGTTTCTTCTTTTTCAGATACTCTGCAATAAACATGTAAATGAGGAGAGTAGATCCGATAAAAACAAGGGCTATTTCCAATATGCCGTCCATATTACCACTCCCCCGCAAACCAGGAAGCAGGTATCTTATAGCCATTTAGCTCAAGCTTATCTGCAAAACGAGGACGAATCCCTGTTGAGATATAACGGCCTTCAATTTTTCCTTCTTCCGAAATAACCGACTCCTGAAAAACAAAGATATCTTGAAGCACAATCGTATCTCCTTCCATCCCAAGAACTTCGGTTACATGAGTAATTTTTCGAGTACCATCCCTCATCCGTGCCTGTTGGACAATCACATCAATAGCACTTGCGATTTGTTCCCTAATAGCCCGAACCGGCAAATCGAATCCCGACATCAGCACCATCGTTTCTAGACGGGATAGCATATCTCTTGGTGAGTTGGCATGGCCGGTGCTAAGACTGCCATCATGGCCTGTATTCATCGCTTGTAGCATATCAAGGGCTTCTGCCCCCCGAACCTCTCCGACGACAATTCGATCTGGCCGCATCCGCAAAGCATTTCGTGTCAAATCCCGGATTGAAATTTGTCCCTTCCCCTCAATATTTGGCGGGCGGGATTCCAATGAAACAATGTGATCCTGATTTAGCTTCAGCTCTGCAGCATCTTCAATGGTAATAATACGTTCACTATTAGGAATAAAAGAGGATAGGACATTAAGCGTAGAAGTTTTACCTGAGCCTGTACCTCCACTGATAAAAATATTAAGTTTAGACTTTACACAAACATCAAGGAATTCAGCCATGTCAGAACTAACTGTACCGAAACGAACCAGGTCGTGGATTGTAAAGGGTTTATCTGAAAACTTCCGGATCGTTAAACTTGGGCCCTTTAATGCTAGGGGAGGAATAATCGCATTAACACGGGAGCCATCAGGCAAGCGCGCATCCACCATCGGAGAACTTTCATCCACTCGCCGGCCAATTGGCGCGACAATTTTTTCAATCACTCGCAGCACATGCTGATCGTCATGGAACGTAATACTGCTTCTTAGGATCTTGCCGTTTTTTTCATAATAAATCTCTTGGAATCCGTTCACCATTACTTCACTGATCGCGTTATCCTCTAACAAAGGAGTAATCGGCCCAAAAGCTAATAGTTCATCTTTTATATACCGCAGAACTTCTTTCTTTTCTTCAAACGTCAACCGGCTTCCTTCTTCTTCTAAAAAGGATTGGCCGAGTTCCTCAATCTTCTTATTTTCTTCCTCTAATGTCTGTCCAGGATATTTTTTCAATTCCTCAAGAAGGTAACTATGAAGATTGGACTCTATTTCGGTGGATTCTTTTGATTTAACAGCAATAGCATGGTTGTTACTCTCTGTTTCCTGTGTACGGTTGGGTTCCCTATTACGATTAAATAGCGACAAGTTCAGTCCCCCTTCATTTGCTGACTAAAAACCAGCGTTTTTCCTTTTTTCTTGGCGCAGCAGCTTGTTCCTCTTTGATATGAAGCTTCTCGGTCAGCTGCCAGATTGCTTTCCCCAGGTGACTGCGAGGATTTGATAGAATAAACGGTGAGCCCATCGCAATAGAAGCAGCCGCCACACTTTCTTGATCTGGCAGTGCAGCATAAACCTTGGTATCAAGAATTTCCTCTAACTTCTTTATCTCCAGCCCTTTGTTTTTCGCTTGTTTATTAATTATCAGCTTCACGCTGTCCTTTAAATTAAGCGTTTCTAAGGTTTCCAAATAAAGCTTTGTAATCCTCCCAACGGAGATCTCATTTGTAGTAAGCAACAAAATTTCATCTGATTGTTCAAGACAGCAAACGTGAATTTCGGAAAGATAGCTTGGTGTATCAATCAGGATCACGTCGAATAGTTTTTTTGCCTCCTCAATCGCTGCATTAAGATGATTTTCCGTGATACCCTCAAAAAACTCAGGACGTGCAGGAGCCGCAAGGATTGCTACTTTGCTTTCATGGATCGCCATATACTGGTCAATTGTATAATTGGAGCGACCATAAGCCTCTTTCACCCACTCATAAATTGTGCGTTTCGGTTTTAGATTGTAGTACATCGCAACATCCCCAAACTGGAGATTTGCATCAATGATAGCAACCTTTTTGCCGTTCCTTGCAAAGGCCGCAGCTAAATTAACTGCGACTGATGTCCGCCCAATTCCGCCTTTAGGGTTGCAGATCGAGATGACCCTGCTCTTTTCTTTGAGGAGACTCTGGAATGGCATGCTGCTTTTGGCAGCACGTTGGTGCATGTACTTTTTTGCTTGGAGGATCGCCTCTTGCATTTCCTCCAATATAAAAGATGCCCTAAGAATATCTGAGGCTCCCATATGCATGGCCTTTTTAATATTTTCCATATTATCCGGAACAATCAGGATAATATAAGTTTGCGGATGTAAGATAGAAATCTCCTGGCATAGCTCATATACATTGAAGACTGAATTCGCTTTAAGAAACAAGACCGTTTGCTCAAGCTCCCTTAGGAGGCCATTGAGCTTTTCCACTTGATTTGTGCTAATAAGAGACTGCTGTTTTCTTTCCAAAAAAGTCTCAATATCACCAGGAGGGGAGTTTGTATCGGAAAAATATAACCATGTTATATTCATTCTGCTTCCTTCTCCTTTCGTTCTTTAAATATTTCACGAGTTTCCTTGAGTCCTTGTTTGCCAGTTTCAGTGTCCTCATCATTTCTAAGCATCAAGTAAAATCCATCTTTGTCTTTTGATGCCAAACTAAGCATCAAGCCCTCTTCAGGCGTAACTTCCAGTGTCACCGTCTGATAAAGCAGTGCCTGCTCCTTTGTATTTGCTGATATACCTGATGCAAGGACTTTTACATTTTCAAGAACAAGCACTGCAGATTTAAAGTCCTTATCTTTTTCTTCATCGTTAACTGACTCATAAGCAACAACATCCACTTTGGATTCAGGTTCTACGTAGCCTGAAACCCCAGGCGAAACATCGACGTTAATTGAGATCGCTCTCTTTCCCTTGCTAATTTCAACCATTGGATTGAGAATCTCTCTTGTATAGTCTGGTTCCACTTCTTCCTCTTCTACCGGCTCATCCGTCTTATCCAACTCCTGTACCTGTACGTTTGAAGCAACAGTCGCTGGCTGTTTTGAAAAAAAAGTAATATATGTAAGGGCCGCTACCATCATCCCCAGTGCCAGTGACCAAACCCAGATTTTTTTCGTATTCATGTTGACCTCCTTTGTTTTATTCAGAGAGAGTAACACCATAAAGAAGGTTATCGTCCCATTCACCAATCATCTCTTCTATCTCGCCAGGTGAAATAGTATCAATGATTCTGCCTTTAAGATATTTGTCTTGTCCCGTGAAATCATAACCTTCTATCCAGTATGCAGCGAAGCCAACTACATCAACCTGCTTTGTGCCATTAATGCCATCCCAGGAGTCAATTACTACAACATATATCACTCTCTTACATGAATTATCAGCCGTTGTGTAATCCTCACAGTGAGTTCTTCCAGCTGATTCATCCATCTTAATTAATTCATCTATAGGCCCTTTAGCCTGCGTGATGCCTCCTGGCTTGGTGGTTAACGGTTCATCATCCGTTGAGTATGTTCCTCCGTTTAATAACGCTTCTTTTAAATTTATTTGTTCACCTTCTGCCCCGGTAAGGCTTAGAAACCCACAATTCCCTGGGCTATGTTGCCCTGAGTTCGGTTGATTCTGTTTTTCTTCATCTGTCAAAATCTCCTTTGTACACAATAAATTGGTTCCATCTGGCCCCTCGGGTATTAAGTCCTTAGAAATTGCAATCGGAGCAATTCCTCTTGCTTTCTTTAACGGAGCGACAATTGCCTTGGCTTTAGCCGTAACTGAGGCAGTTGGAATATTTATGATTTTGGCAAAGGTCATAGGAACTGTAACTGTTTTTTTTGCTTCTATATATTGTTTTGTCTCCGCTTTAACTTCACTATTTTCCAGAACATATCCATTTTTATCCGCTATTTCTATAGCGATTGACTCAGCGTGTGCCGTGCTCACCAAAAGTCCTTGTGCACCGCCTAGGACTCCTGCATCTAAAGCATTTTGCAATTGGCTTTTTGTGATAAATAATCTTCCAGCATCTATTACAATAGCAGTGAAGCCAAGCAATGCAACCATTGAAATAGCCACAAGAACTAGTGCTCCACCACTTTCTTCTCTAAAGTTAGTTAGTGCCTTAATCAGTATTCTTTTCACCTATTCCACCCTCATTTCGGTGCTGTCTACAAGTTCGAAATCGTCAGCAAAAAAATTACCTATTATAGGAGTGATAAGACTGACTGGATAGGTAATTAACACTTCTACATTTTTCCCCGATGGGTTAGCCGGATCATCAAAAATAACATCTACATGACCCGTATTTAAACTAATTGAACTCCCAAAATGAATGGCTGCGTCATACCCTGCATCCGTAGTTCTATGTATACTTGCCGCTCTCGCAGCCTCTCTGCCAGCCTGATCCATTGTTAAGTACACATGAAATACCCTTGCAAAATCGATTATTCCGAACAGAAGCAGTAAAAGAAGCGGAATAACTAGTGCAAACTCAACAAGCGACTGTCCTTCTTCTGATTTCATTAAAACCCACCCCAGATTAGTGTACAGAATGTGCCTAGCACGATTGCGACCCCATATGGAAATGATATGCTCGAAGCCTTATCCTTACTAATTGTCATTGAACCAAGATTGCTTCTTAAAAACACAACATTAAAGAAGAAGGATTTGATTGTGTTCCAAACACCCTTTGACTTCATAATTAACACCAGAGCAATCACCCCGCCGATTAACGCCGTATAGATAAACGAATAAAACACAAAGCTCGCTCCCATCAGAGCACCGATTGCAGCCATGAGTTTGACATCTCCGGCGCCCATGCCGCCTAGAAGGTAAGGTATTATGAGAAGACCTACGCCAACAAGAAAACCTTTCCCACTAAAAAAAAATCCGTCAATCCCAAAAATGTAAAAATAGTATAAGAGGCTAGCAATTATAGATGGGAGAGTGACCAGATTATAAATCTTCCTGAATTTAATATCTGTTATAAAACTAATCGCTAAGATGGTTGAAAGAAAAAAAGTTAGCAAGAATCTCATCCTTCCTTATTGAAAAAGCCCCACTTCTCATGCCTGAAAAGCAGGGCGATATATTCTGAATCTTGAATTAAGACCCTACTCCTGATGATGTTTTTAATCCATCAGTGATTTTTCCTATTAGTGCAGACAATTGACCACCTAATAATGTAACACCTGCAATACAAGCCACTGCAATCAACCCAATAATCAACCCATACTCCGTCAATGCCTGTCCTTCTTCTTCCACTACTAAATTCTTCATTTTTTCTAACATTCTCTTTTCCTCCTAATATTGTTTAGTTTTTTGAGATTTGTTCACTTTACAGAACGGGTGCTTGATCGTTAACTGTTCTGAATAGTTAACAAGTTGATCACTATTTGTTCTATATACTGAACAACCTTAAGGTAATAATATATCCTTTGTCCTAGTTTGTAAATAGATTTTGGAAATTTTGTTCTCAATAAAATACGACACGAAAATACAATTTTCTATATTGAGAACAAAGTAGAATTGGATTATAGTAGAGATACTAGTTAATAAATGGGGGTATTGCGGAATGATGAGTGAAGCTGTTAATAAATCGTTTCCTTTTACAATTAAGGTCGCTGATCATTTCACGAGCCGATTGAGAGGGTTAATGTTCAGAAAAAGACCGTTGGATCAGGAAGGCTTATGGATCACGCCATGTAATTCGATTCATATGTGCTTTATGAATTTTGCGATTGATGCGGTTTTTATTGATAGAGGAGGAAGAGTTGTCAAACTGATAAACAACCTCCAGCCCTGGAAATTTGTAAAACCGGTCAAAGGTGCTTACTCGGTTATAGAGCTGCCAGAAGGAACAATTAGCCGCCTAAAGATAACTGAAGGCCAGCAGATTAATTTCTAACAAAAAAACGCTGTATGGCTGGGAGACTTCCCGCGATACAGCGCCTTTTTTAGTACTGGTAATTCTCTGGGTGCTGGCTTTTATTCCTCTCCCTTCTTCACTGCATTACTGGCAATATGCACGGCGTCCCAGACTCCGGCAAATGGCGGCGCGTAGCACAGATCAACCATGCCGAGGTCGTCGGCAGTCATGTTGTTATGAATCGCGACCGCAAAGATATCGATTCTGAGCACGGCTCCTTTGTTGCCGATTGCCTGGGCACCAAGAATTCTTCTGGTTCGCTTTTCGCAGATCAGCTTGATCCAAAGCGGGGTTTGATTTGGATAATACCCTGGGTGATCGGCACTTTTAATAAAAACGGTCGTGTAGTCAATAGCTAGGTCTGCGGCTTCCGATTCCGATATTCCGGTTCGGCCCATCTCAAGGTCGAACACTTTAATGGCGGCACTGCCTAGGGTTCCGACATATTTATCATGATTACCGGCAAGATTAGCTCCCGCTAGCCTTCCGGTTTTGTTCGCATTGGTGCCTAGCGGGATATAGTCGTTCTCTTCTTTTACCTTGTTATACACGAGCGCGCAATCCCCAGCGGAATAAATGTCCTCAATATTCGTTCGCATTTCACGGTCTATGATCACGGCGCCATTCTCGGCAAGTAGAATTCCGCTCCCCTCGAGAAACTTTGTCGCTGGCTTTACACCGATTGACATCAGCACGAGGTCAGCTTTATAGGTACCTTTGTCCGTCTGCACTGCCTCAACCCGGCCATCACCTTTAAAGCCTTCGACCTTTTCGCCAAGGTTTAACTTTACTCCCTGCTTGATAAGCTCCTCCTCGGCCAGGTCGGTGATTTCCTTGTCAAAGGCCTGCATTATCCGGTCGGCCATCTCGATAACCCTAATGTTTTTACCAAGCGTGCCCATTGCTTCGGCGACTTCAATTCCAATGTAGCCGCCCCCAACAATCACGATATTGTGGATATCCTGTTGATTAACGGCTTCCTTTAGCTGAATCCCATCTCCAAGTGTTTTCAGCACGTGGATATTATCAAGCTCGCCCCCTTTAAACGGCGGTACGACTGGAAAGGTTCCAGTTCCGATCATCAGCTTGTCGTAGGAATCGCTGAAAGTCCGGTTGTTTTCCAGGTCCTTAACAACTATTTCCTTTTTCTCAGGAATCACCTGAACCACTTCATGATTCGGATGTATTTCCATACCTCTTTCTTCAAATTGTTCCTTCGTCCGGGCAATCATTTTCGTGTAATCATCATTTTCTCCTGACACATAATAGGGCAGCCCGCAGGCACCATAAGATAACACAGGCCCTTTCTCGTATACAGTAATCTCTGCATCCTTATCCATTCTCGATAACTTTGAGGCGGCAGACATGCTGGCTGCAACCCCACCAATCACTAATAGCTTCATCGTTTATGCTCCTAAGGTTTTTGACATCTCATTAGGTTATCTTTTCCCTTTTAAGCGGCTGATTAACTAAAAGAATTAGAAATTGGGCTTTTTTGGCTTGTCTGCTGTGTTTTATTTGTAATTACTTAGATGGAGTCAGCGCCGTTTGCCAATTATTGCATCCCGGTCCTTCAAAGACTTAAGCTATTCATATCGTCTGAAATTGTATCCTTAAATATGTTAAGTTGTTCGTTCACCTTGGGATACTGCAGAAGGGCCTCTTCCTTCTCGATGAATTTGATGAGCTCCTGGGAGTAGCAATTTCATCCTCCATATTGTTTTTCAATTCCTGTTGATAAACGGTTGATTGAAGCGGAAGGTGCGAGACTCCTGCGGGAGCAGCGGGACAGATGAGACCCCGCAGGAGCCTTTGGCGACGAGGAGGCTCAGCGTCCGCCCCGCGGAAAGCGAGCAGCCTGGAGTGAAACAATGTCTAAGAAAACAGTTGAGTTATAAACGAAAAAGCAGAAACCCTAAGGAATAAGGATCTCTGCTTTTTTATAGTTAAAGGACTTTTTCAGTGGCCTCTGTCAATTTAAGATAGGGACCAGCTACTATTCTTCTATTTTTTAAACATTTTCGGCAGGCTTTCTGTAAATGGTGCGTAAGCAATGCCGTTTTCGGTGATGATTCCGGTGATTAAATCGTTGTCGGTTACATCAAAGGCTGGATTATACGTTTTTACATCGGCTGGTGCCATCGGTTTTTCATACCACTGTGAGGTAATCTCACTGGATGGACGCAATTCGATGTGAATATCATCGCCTGTCGCACATGCCAAATCCACCGTAGACAGCGGCGCGCACACATAAAACGGAACATTATAGTGCTTAGCTAAAATGGCAACTCCAGAAGTACCGATCTTGTTGGCGGAATCTCCGTTGGCAGCAACCCGGTCACAGCCGACGAGCACTGCCTGGATTTTCCCTTCCTTCATAACGATGCTCGCCATGTTATCACAAATTAAGGTAACATCGACGCCAGCTTCCTGAAGCTCCCAGGCAGTCAGGCGCGCACCCTGAAGCAGAGGACGGGTTTCATCGGCAAACACTTTAAAATCATAGCCTTGTTCCTGGCCTAGGTAAATTGGAGCCAATGCGGTACCATATTTCGCCGTCGCAATTGTACCTGCATTGCAGTGTGTTAAGATACCCCAGCCAGGCTCCAGCACGGAAAGTGCGTACTCTCCGATCGATTCGCACACTTTTTCATCTTCAGCCCGGATCAGTTCTGATTCTTCTTTTAAAGCTGCTTTTACTTCAGAAACGGTGTTGCCTTCTTCCTTTTTAAAGCGTGCTTCCATTCGCTCAAGCGCCCAGAATAAATTCACTGCTGTCGGGCGGGACGTGGCTAAATAGTCTTTTACCTTTTTAAAATCCTCATATAAGTCCTGATAGGTTTCCGCTGCTGAACCTTTTGTGCCCAAATAGGCACCGTAAGCAGCGGCGATTCCAATTGCGGGCGCACCGCGGACTTTTAAGAGATAAATAGCATCCCAAATATCTTTCATTTCCTTTAATTCTAAAAAACGCTTTTCGTTTGGCAGCAGCGTCTGATCCAGCAGGATAAGCGCATCTTTTTCATCATCAAGTCTTACCGATTGAATCACATCGACCGGTTTTCCCATGTTGTAGCCTCCTTTAGAAGCAATATTACTATTATAAACACTATGTTAAGGTTGTCCCTGTTTTTTGAGCTCCACTAGTTTGAATCCAGCCGTTAGCCCCCATACCCTAGCAAACTCTCTAAAAATACTTCTGTTCACTTTCCTTCAGCAATTTTACAAAATCATCGCCTGTTTTGAAAGTGTCTCTCTCTAGTATAAAGGTCTTTGCGGCAGACAGACAGGTTTTTTCGGCAGATGTCCGCTTGTCGGCATCTTCAATCGACACAATATCCTTCACAGGTGCAAGTCCGATAATCCTGCGGCTCAGCTCAAGCCCTGTGACAGCGGCGGTATCTCGCAGAATGCCATCCAGGTAGAATTCCTTAAAGCCAGGATATTTTGCTGTCTGCTCAGTAACATTCGCGTCCCACTCACGGTTGAATTTTTCAATAAAAAGGTCAATCACGTCGGTAATTGTGTTTGTCAGGTAATCGAGCTGATCAGCACGTGCTGCCTCATCCTCAATCGTTGCCTTAGCATTGGAGTAGGCGAAGATCAGGTTAGCGATCACATTTCCGATATCATAGCCGGCTGGGCCGTAGAAAGCGAACTCAGGATCGATGACCTTCGTAGAGTTTTCTTTTACAAAAATAGAGCCTGTATGCAAATCACCGTGCAGCAGCGATTGGGCATTGTTCAAAAACTCGAACTTCAGTTTAGCAGTTTCTAATGCCAAACGCTCGTCAGCCCAGAACTCACGCGCAACAAAGTCGCGGACAGGTTCGAACACCTCATTGCGCGGACAGTCGTAGAACGGCTCGGTGAAAACCAGGTCCTCGCTAATTTCGCAAAGCTCAGGATTGATGAACCGTTTAACAAGCTCCTTCTTTTCTTTATGACCGAGCACAACGTCTGAGGTCAGCAGCAAGGTTTTTACCATGAAGGTTGTGATATGGTCAGCAAACAGCGGAAATTTCTTATGATTCACTAACGCTGTTCTCATAATTTCATGATCAGACAGATCCTCCATCACGCAGCAATTCATGACCGGGTCGTAGTTAAACATCTGCGGAACAAAACCTGGTGCAAGTTTCGCTTGCAGAGTAAGGATTTCACTTTCAATCCGATTCCGGTCTGTTGAAAGCTTGAACTCATCAGAAATGCGCGCAACTGGGCCTGCCTGCTTAATGATAATCGACTGCCCGCTCTTTTCATCTACTACTCTAAAAACATAGTTAAGGTTGCCGTCGCCGATTTCCTTGCACGTCAGATCAGCGTCAGGCGCAAAGTAATTCAGCTGGGTTCTGCTATATTCGATTGCTTCAGCTTCCTTCATTGTAAAATATCCGCTCGTAAAAACTGTCATATCAAATCCCCCACTTTACTTTTGTTTATAGTAAGTTAATGCTAGCGCGAACGCTAAAACGGTTCCTTTTACAATATCCATTGCATAATACGGCACTGACATCATCACAAGGCCGTTGGCGAGAATCCCGATCAGGACAGCCCCGACAAAGGTCCCGAAGGCATTGGGCTTTCCGGCGCCAAGCACGGAAAATCCGATAAAGGCTGCAGCAACTGAATCCATTAAGTACGGAGCTCCCGCATTAATTTCCGCTGTCATAATCCGCGAAGCCAGCACGATACCGCCGATACTCGCGAACAGTGCTGATAACAGATAAGCAGCTATTTTATATTTATTGACAGGTATACCGGAAAGGCGCGCCGCCTCCTGGTTGCCGCCAATCACATACATATAGCGGCCATGCTTTGTGTAGGTCAGAAAAATATGAACAGCTATAACCACGACGACCATAATTAAGATGATCCATGGAACCTGGCCAATTTTCGCAAAAAACGGACTGATTGTTCCTTCAGCAAAAGTTCCATCAGGCATCACCATGTTTTGCGAAACGGTCGCTCCCTTTGTATAGGTCAATGCTATTCCCTGAATGATGAACATCGTCGCCAGGGTCATCAGCATATCTGGGATTTTCATTTTTACAATCATAAAAGAGTTCAAGGCCCCAACAATAAGGGACGCGGCAATCGCCGATAAAATGGCAACAAGCGTGTTGTGTGAGAACCAGACGAACATCGAAATCACAATCGCATTTGAGAGTGACGCAACCGATCCGACAGAAAGGTCAAAGCCATTGACCGATAATGAAATCGTAATGCCGATTGCGATAATCGTCACGATTGAGATGGACCGCAAAATGCTAATCAGGTTATTTGTCTGGATAAAGCTTGGGTTTGCCCAAGCGAATACAGCTACTAATATAAAAATTGTTAAAATGGTTCCATATTTATATAAAAAATCAAAAAAATCGAATGTCCTGGTCTTTTTTACCGGCAGATCCGGTGCAGGATTGGGTTCGCTCATGCTATTTGCCTCCTGTTGAATAAAATAACAGCTCTTCTTCGCTGGTGGAGTTTGTGTCCAATTCCTTTACCGCTTCGCCATCATAAATCACATACACACGGTCGGTGATCCCGATGATTTCTGACAGCTCACAGGAAGCGTAAATAACCGCTTTGCCACGCTGGGCGAGTCCAGAAATCAGTTCGAAAATGTCCTTTTTGGCACCGACATCGACCCCTTTTGTCGGTTCATCGAATACATACACATCAGCATCAGCGATCAGCCATTTTCCGATCGCGACCTTCTGCTGATTTCCGCCCGAAAGGTTCTGAACCTTTGTTTCTGCAGATGGCGTCTTAATCCCAAGGCTCGTGATCACTTCAGCTGCCTTTTGCTTTTCGGCTTTAAAATTAAGGAAAGAAAATACTCCAGAAAAACGTTTCAGGCTGGCTGCGGTCAGGTTGGTTGCTACTGTCTCTGTCACAAGCACGCCTTCTTTGCGCCTTTCTTCCGGAACTAAAGCCATTCCTTGTTTTACCGCATCATACGGGGTATTAATTTTCAGCTTTTTCCCTCTAAGAAAGATCTCGCCTGATTTCACTTTTTCAGCACCGAACAGTGCTTTGCACAGTTCTGTTTTTCCGGCGCCTACCAGGCCGGCAAGACCGACAATTTCGGCCGCCTTAACCTCAAGGTTCATATTTTTAATTTTACCTGTATCATGAAGCCCTTTAACTTCAAGGACTGTTTCGCCAATTTCAACGTTGAGCTTTGGAAACTGATCTTCTAATTTCCGGCCCAGCATATGTTCAACCACTTTATTTTGGGAAGTTTGCGCTATTTGTTCATTAATGACAAACTGACCATTCCTCATTACGGTAATTTCATCACATATTTCAAACAGCTCTGGAAGCCGGTGCGAAATGAATATGACGCCGACATTTTGCTTTTTCAACTCTCTGACAATCCGGAATAATTCACTAGTCTCCTTATTGCTTAACGGAGCAGTTGGTTCATCTAAAATAAGAAACTTACATTCTTGTAAAAGGCTCCTGGCGATCAACACCATTTGTTTTTCAGCCAATGTTAGTTCGCTTGCCAGCTTGCGGGTTGATACATCCACATTCATCGTCTTCAGGATGTCTGCTGCTTTTCTATGAACCTCTTTCCAGTTCATAAATGTCTTTTTGCCCATATTCACCGTTTCATTCAGCATGATGTTTTCGCCGACTGATAAGTATGGAATTAACGCGGTATCAACTTCCTGGTATACAATCTGAATTCCGTAATCCTGTGCATCCTTTGGAGATTGTATGTTGATTTTTTCTCCGTCCAGAAAAATTTCCCCTGTAAAATGGTGATAGGCACCGGAAAGAACTTTCATTAAGGTTGATTTCCCAGCTCCGTTTGCGCCGATCAGTGCATGAACCTCTCCTGTTTCTGTTTTGAAATCCACATTATCGAGCGCCTTCACACCCGGAAACTCAATCGAAATATTTTTCATTTCAAGTGTAATAGCCATTTCTTCCCCCACCACCTTGTGTCTTCATAGAAACACTCTCTTATCGATGGACCCCAATAAGAGAGTGAGATTTTAAGCTTTTATATCAGCCTGCCAGACTAACCTGCCTGGCCTGATTTGATTTATTTGTTGTAATGATCCTTTAATGTCTGGATCCAGTCTTCTTGGAATGCATCTGTTTCGCCCCAGCCTGGAATAATATCAGCTAGATTAACCATGTTAACCGGTTCGCTGGCGGCTTGCAGGTCTTCCTGTGAAATGAGGGAAGCCTCAAGGTCATATGTTTGCGGAGTTTCTTCACCAGCAATCTTTTTTGCAAGAAGTCTCATGTTCACTTCGCCGATTAGCTTTGGATCTACAGCTGCTGTGTATTTCCATGGGCTGTTATCTTCTTGAATCAATTGAAGGTCAGCGTTAGAAACGTCAATTCCGTAAATCTTGATTTCGTCACGGCCAGCTTCTTTAATCGCTCTTGCTGCTCCGATTGCAAATGCATCCCATGTAGCAAAAATCGCATCAATGCTTCCTTTTGGATGCTTATTAAGCATCGCAGCAACCGCATTTTGCGTTTGAACACTTGTATCAGCTGCAGCTACCCCGAATCTTTCAACCTCTTTAAGGCCAGGATTTTGTTCTAGTACTTCTTTATAAACAGCGTTTCTTCTAACCATTGGCGGGAATCCGTCAACCCAAAGGTACACGATATTGCCCTCGCCCTTTGTATCATTCACTAGTTGATCGAGTGCAAGCTTAGCTAACGCCTCATCGTCCTGGGAAGTAAGCGTGACTCCTTCAACATTTTGCAGGTCGCCGTTTGAGTCAAATGTTACCACGCTTTTTCCAGCGTCTCTCAGTTTCTTAACACTATCGACTGTCGCAGCATCATCACCATGGGAGATGATGAATCCATCATAATCCTCTTGCAATCCTTGATCAATTGCATCATGGAATTTTGCTGTATCGCCATTAGCCGTAAACACATCAACCTCGAAGCCCATTGCTTCACCCTCGGCCTTTGCACCAGCCAGGAACTGAGCTGTATGATCGTCCCCGCCAATTTTGCGGATAACCTTAATTTTCTTATCGTTGCCGTTTGCGAATACTTCAGGAACATTGTCGAGCGAAACTGGTTCATTTCCATTCGCAGATTCAGATGATCCGTTGCTAGAATTACAGCCTGTCAGCAATAAAGTTAATGCCAAGGCCGGTACGATTGCTTTTTTGAAAAAATTCCGTTTCATCGTTGTTTCCCCCCTGTTATATGGTGTTGTTTGTTATTTTAATGGCTGAGTTGAACTTATCTGCGGATCTTCGCTTCAGGCACTTCGCTTTCCGCGGGCAGTCCGGGAGCCTCCTCGGCGCTTAAGCGCCTGTGGGGTCTCCCTTGGCCTAGCACTCCCGCTGGAGTCTACGTACCTTCCGCTACAATCAGCACTGTCACAAAATCACCCTTAACTTAAAAAGCAAGTAACGAATCTATGTATGTGGCCGTTACTGATTTAGATTAGTTATTCTGAATACTCATATTCATTAAAAATTCAGTCATGATAAGGCAGCGTGATGCTCGTCTCGTTTTCTCTGATAATACAAAAATCCCCCTTCTTATCAGCATAGCAAGACAAGAAGAGGGATATATTTATCCGTCATCTTCTCATCTAACAAGTGATGCTTCCATCAGCTTGCAGGAATTGGCACGGTGTCCCATTGTATGGATCCGTTGCCGAGGTTTCGTAGGGCCAGTCCCTCCACCTCTCTGGATAAGAAAATTACACTATATTTAACTTTTAAATGATGTTTTTCATTCTAGTGTAAGAATGAAAGCCTGTCAACGACTTTTTTGAAAAGTAAATGACTGTTTAATTATGGAAGTTTAAGCAAAGGCTAAGAAAAAATGCAATTAGGGTGATAAATTTGAGCTATCAGGCAATTGGAATGTTAACCCTCATAATATCAGGCGTAATTGGCTGCTATTTTATTATACGATTGGACTGGCGGAGGTATGGCCTTTTATTTTTGGCCAGTTCCATAGTCGGCAATTTCTTGTGCTACTTTTTTACCTTCATAGGCTTTTACTCGTTTCCAAATATGCCTTTCCATGGCCACTTTTTAATTCCCTATGGTTTAATTTCAACGCTATTTCCGTTTATTGTCTTGGTTGGTGTTCGGTACAGCCCAGAGAGATGGATCTGGAAAATACCATTTTATTGGGGGGTTGTCCATTTAGGTGTTTTTGGGGAATACATTTTTAAACAAACCTCCATCTTTAAATTCCATCAAGAATGGGACTTATGGGATTCTTATACACTGTGGTGGATTTTCCTGCTGCTTTTCGAGCTGTTAGGCGGAAAAATCATACCCCCTCAGCGCAGAAGGCCCATCGATTCTCAATCATTCCGGTATGGGCGCTGGGCCTGGATTGTTTTTCATGTCATTGTAATTGCTACGATATTTTTAGCCGGGGTCTATCTGGGAAAGGCGATGTTATAATGATTGGACTTTTGATCGCAATTGCTGTCTTTAACCTTATAGCCTTTACGACTAATAAACGGCTGACTGGCAATCAGATTGTCCACATATGGGTTTATACGGTTGCTTTGCAGCTTTGCTTTGATACTATTGTTGAGTTCAAATATCACGGCTACTGGTATTTTAGAAAAGAAATTGACTGGGCTGATTTTTTGCCTCATCTTGTTCTTATTCCGCCTGTAAATACGATATTCCTGAATTGGTTCCCTTTTAGAAGAGGATTACTTAAACAAGCAGCCTTTATTTTGCTATGGGTCATCTGGATCCTGCTTTACGAGGTGGTCACCTTGCTTCCTCAGCCTTGGGGCTACTTTAATTATGGCTGGTGGAAGCTATGGCATGCTGCTTTGATTAACCCGATCCTTCTGCTGCTTTTACTAGGGTATTATAAATGGATTTGCAAGCTGGAAAAGGCAGCATGCAGTAAGCATAGCAGAATCTAAAAAGGAAATGCCCCATTGAGGCATTTCCTTTAATGCTTAAACAACTTTCTTAACATTCGCCACTTGCTGCTCGGCTGTAATCAAATCATAAGACAGACAGACCGGTTTTTTCGTCCGCGGATCGACAACAATCTCTGCATCAATTTGAAACACATCTTTCAGTACAGTACAGGTCATTACATCTATCGGCGAGCCTTCTCTTATTATGTTCCCGTTCCGGAGAGCCACCATATGGTGAGAGAAACGGGCAGCATGGTTCAAATCATGAATGACCATTACGATCGTTCTGCCTTCTTCTCTATTCAGTTTTTCCAGCAGCTTCAAAATTTCAAGCTGGTGGGCCATATCTAGATAGGTGGTTGGTTCATCAAGCAGCAGCAAATCGGTTTCTTGTGCAATTGCCATTGCAATCCAGGCGCGCTGCCGCTGTCCGCCTGAAAGGGCATCGACGGCTTGGTGGGCAAACGACTCGAGCCCGGTTACTTCCAAGGCCCAGTTTATCACTTTGTGATCCTGCTCAGACAATCGGCCAAAGCCATTTTGGTGAGGGGAACGGCCAAACGAGATTAATTCATAAACCGTCAGTCCTCCTGGCGCGTCCGGACTTTGTGGCAGGACAGCCATTTTCTTGGCTATTTCCCTGGTTGGAACTTTATGAATCTTTTTGCCGTCTAAATAGACCATACCGGAACGAGCTGAATGAACACGGGCGATTGTTTTTAAAATGGTTGATTTCCCGCACCCGTTTGCCCCAATTATCGTTGTGATTTTACCCTCTTGGATGTTCAAATTCAGATCCTCAACAATTGTTTTATCTCCGTAACCGATCTTCAAATGTTCTGTAGAAAGTGAAACCATGTTTATCACTCCTTTTATTTTACTTTCATTAACAGGTAGATAAAATAAGGGGCACTTAAAATCGCAACGACGATTCCGACGGGAATTTCTGTTGGTGCCAGCAAATTTTTACCGAGCGTATCAGCCAGCAAAAGCAGGAAGGCTCCTAACAAGGCTGTGATCGGCAGGAATAACTGATGTTTTGGCCCAATCACTTTCTTGGCAATATGCGGGGCAACAAGGCCGAGGAACGTAATGCCTCCGCCTGCCGCTACACTGAATCCTGCCAGAGCAACAGCCAGCATGAGCAGCAGCCGTCTTTCCCGTTCCACCCTGATACCAAGCCCAACTGCGACCGAGTCGCCTAAGTTCATAAGATTTAACATATGTGATTTATAAAACGCGATCGGAATAAGGATAAGAATTAGCGGCGCCAGTACACTGACGACCTTCCAGTTTGCACCCCATATGTCTCCGGACAGCCACACGGCCGCCTGCATAAAGTCCTGGGGATTCATTTTAAGCTGAAAAATAATAATCGCGGCACCGAAACCGGCATTGACCCCAATTCCGACTAGAATTAACCGGATTGGATCGATGCCCTTTTTCCATGCCAGAACATATATGATAAGCGCGGCTGTAACTGCGCCAATTAGAGCAAAAAGCGGCATTAGGAAAATACCCAGGGTACTTACCGCCATCATTGAACCTTGGAAAAAATAAATAAACAATATGACAGCAAATCCTGCTCCGGTATTGATTCCTAGAATTCCCGGGTCTGCCAGGTCGTTTTTAGAAACCCCCTGCAGAATGGCCCCTGACATCGCGAGGCCTGCGCCGATCAAGAGGGCGAGCACCATCCTTGGAAGCCTGAAGTCGAATAGGACGAGTTCATCACGATCGTTGCCTAGCCCGACTAGTGTTTTAAATACATCCAGCGGCGCGATTCGCACAACACCCATGTTAAGGCTAATAATAAACAGGACGGTTATGAGTAATGATAAGAGAGTAATAATCGCGATAAATCGGTTTCGTTTTTCCTTATTCATTAAAGCCCTCTCCTTTCCCCGCGAGCCAGGTAAAGGAAGAATGGAACCCCAATAATGGCTGTGATTGCACCAACCGGCGTTTCAAACGGGGCATTAACCATCCGCGCTGCTATATCGGAAAGGACCAATAACAGAGCACCTAACACAGCAGAGCCAGGGATGATCCAGCGGTAATCGGAGCCGATGATAAAGCGAGCGATATGCGGGATCACAAGCCCGATAAAACCGACTGCACCAGCAATGGAGACAGCAGCACCAGTTAACAGCAGCACCACGATAACACCAATTGATTTTACTAAAAACGTATTTTGTCCAAGCCCTTTGGAAACCTCTTCACCCAGGCTCAAAATGGTGATCGAACGGGAGATAAACATAGCAAGCAATAATCCAGCCAGGCCGGCTGCCGCTAAAATTTGAACAGAGGTCCAGCTGACAGATGTTAATCCGCCTGCATACCAGAACCCCATGTTTTTTGCGACTTGAAAGTGGAGGGCTACCGCCGACGAAATCGCACTAAGCATCGAGCCTACCGCTACACCAGCAAGTGCAAGTTTTACAGGTGTCAGTCCTCCGGTTGAAAAGGCACCGATCATGAAGACAATCACCACACCTAGTCCTGCTCCTGCAAATGATGCAAAAGTAAGGCCCATCATCGTTGCAGCCGGGAAGAACGCAAGTGTTAAGACTAACGCAAATGCGGCACCATCAGTCACACCCATAATAGAAGGAGATGCCAGCGGGTTTCTGGTCAATCCCTGCATAACCGCTCCGGAGACAGCAAGGAAAGCGCCAACTAGTGCCCCGCCAAGCGCTCGTGGTATACGAAGCTCTTGAATAATCTGATGGGAAGCTATCTCGGGATTAAAATGCACGACAGCCTCCCACACAGTTGGGATCGTAATCTCAGCTGCGCCATATGCGATGGAAGCAGCAAGGGACAGAATGAGTGCTATAGCACCGCCCAACAGTACGAGCAAGCCAGCAAGAGAACTTTTTGATTTATGGGTAATAGCTGTACCGTTGGCCTGACCGCTGCTGTTTCCGTTCACAAGATTACACCTTCTATGCTATAAATTCATTTAAAATTGATAATCATTCTCATCATTTAAGTATAAAGAGCCTTTAGACATATTTCAATATGTAATATTATCATAGAAGTAATAACAATAACTTCTTTCACGATTCTTTCACAAAATTGCCTTAAGAATCTTTTAAAACCATATTGACTATCTTTTTGAAAATGATTATCATTTGCATTAACACAAGAAACTTACAAACTAGGAGGCAACACCAAAAATGAAAAAACATTTTTATCTATCTCTCTCCCTTTTGTTTATTTTAATCTTTGCATCGGCTTGCGGTAACGGTGATGATCAAGCAGCTGAGCCTAAGAATGAAGAACCTAAAAATGAAGAATCTAATAACGAAGAGCGCACACTTGAGGATGCAATGGGTGAAGTAGTGATCCCTGCAAACATTGATAAAGTAATCGCACCTTACCAAGAGGATTCCCTTGTCGCGTTAGGTGTAACCCCTGCTGCACAATGGTCAATCGGTGATACAGTATTGGATTATCTGCAGGATGACTTAAAAGATGTTCCTAAGATCGGCTGGGACCTGCCGCTAGAGCAAGCTATGGCTGCTGATCCTGACTTGATTATTTTTAGTTCACCGTCTGCTATTCAAAACGGACAATACGAAGAATATAAAAAGATTACAACAACTTTTGTTTTCAAAGATGAGGTAAGCTCTGATTGGCGCAAACAATTGACACAGATGGGCGAAATCCTTGGAAAACAAGATCAGGCAAAGGAAGCACTGGAAAATTATGAAACCAAAGCCGAAGAAGCAAAAACGAAAGTACAAGACGCAATTGGCGAGGAAACAGCTGCAGTGCTTTGGGTGATGGGCGATCAAATCTACCTGCTTGAAAACGACCGATTCAGCGCAAAAGTTTTATATAATGATTTAGGTGTTAAACAGCCGGCGTTCGTTGAGAATTTAGGACCTGCCGGAGCTTCTTGGGACCCGCTAACACTAGAAAAATTGCCAGAACTGGGAGCTGACCATATCTTCCTAGTCAGCAAGCCTGGTGAACCTGCATTGGAAGTTCTTGCTAACAGTTCAATCTGGAATGGACTCGACGCTGTTAAAAATGGACAAGTATATGAAATCAACGATCCAAGCTATTGGACAATTAATGGCTTAATTGCCAGCCAAAAAGCAATGGATGACGCAGTAAATGCATTAGCAGAATAAATCAGCCGGGGGCAAATCCTGTTATGGGGTTTGTTCTTTTTTTTGTATACTAAGCAATCCCAGCTCGTTTTCTATTTGTTTGTGTTTAAATTTAAACATATTGGATGAAGTTCATGCCAATTCCTTGTAAAAGGACTACTATCTAAGCATTTTTCCAGCTGCGTTAGCCCTGTTCAACCCCATCTTAAAACTATATTCCATAAAACTTGATGGATATTCTCAAAAAAACAGATATATTCCAAAAAAGTTAAATATATTCCAAAAAAAATAGATATATTCCTTAACGATAATGGTTCTAAAGTTAAAAGAGCCTTTTCTCAGTTACGAATTAGACGGTTTCTTTTTAATAGCCATGGCGAATTTTGAAAAAAACTATTTCTTGCGTATTCCATATCCTAGTAGTAAAATTCTCCGGTAATGAATGTTTGCTACAAGGGCTTTGAGGCCCTTCAATAAAGGAGTTTCATTTGTAAAGGAGGACGCAATGAGTTCATTAAAACAAAACCGTATGCCGCTTATGATCCTCATGGTTAATATGTTTATTGCCATGGTTGGCATTGGGTTAATTATCCCTGTACTGCCTTTATTTATTAAGGAGTTTGGTGTTGGCGGCCAGGCAATGGGGTATTTAATTGCTGTATTTGCGTTTACGCAATTTTTATTCTCCCCTGTTGCAGGCGAGTTTTCCGATAAATACGGCCGCAAAAAACCAATCATTATTGGTCTGATCGGTTTTACCCTGTCCCAGCTTATTTTTGCAGTTGGAACAGAGCTTTGGATGCTTTATGCTTCAAGGCTGCTAGGCGGGATTGGCGCTGCTTTTCTTGTCCCTCCAATGATGGCCTATGTGGCCGATATCACTACAGACCAAGAACGCGGAAAAGGAATGGGCTTATTAGGGGCTTGTATGTCGTTAGGCTTTGTAATTGGCCCGGGGATAGGCGGCTTCTTGGCCGAATTAGGTCTTAGGGTTCCTTTCTATACCGCCACATTTATAGCTGCCGCTGCGACAGTTCTTTCCATCCTGTTCTTGCCTGAAACTCTTTCAAATGAAGCACAGGAAGAGGCAAGAAATTCTACCCGAAAGAAGGAAAGCCTGCTCGTGCAGATGAGGCGATCCTTCCGAACACCTTACTTTATTTTTCTTGTTTTGATTTTTATGATGACGTTTGGCCTGGCTAACTTTGAGGCGATATTCGGATTGTATGTGGACCATAAATTCAGCTACACTCCTAAAGATATTGCATTGGTAATAACAATTGGGGCACTTGTTGGTGTCATTGTTCAATCAATGGTCGTGGATCGGATGCTGACCCGGTTCGGAGAAATAAAGGTGATTTACTGGACCTTCTTTGCATCAGCTGTTTGTATGGTTGTATTTATGTTTGCAACAACGTTTTGGTCCATTTTAATCATAACGCTCATTTTCTTTACTGCAACTTCGCTTGTCCGCCCTGCTCTGAACACCTTGCTGTCCAGAATGGCTGGGAATGAACAAGGGTTTGTTGCGGGGTTGAACAATATGTACATGAGCATTGGGAACATGGTCGGCCCTGCGCTTGCTGGAATTTTATTTGATATCAATATTGAATTCCCTTATGCAGTTGGCGCGCTGATTCTTTTTATCAGTTTCTATATAACTTATCACCGGCGTAATGGCTCCCAAAAGGAATATATCAAACCCGAAGCAGCAGGATTATAGGAACTAAAATTTTCGCATGATCCACAATTTAGTATCCATATCATAAAAAGCTCCGGAGCAAATCCGGAGCTTTTTTTATTAGGCTTTCCACCACGGAACTGTTGGGTATTCTTCAGAACTGACGTGAACAGTTTCACCAATTTTAGGAGTACAGATTAAGATGCCTCGTTCCTTAGCTGCTTTTTGTGCCCGTTCAACGGGATCGGTCCAATCATGCACCGATAATGTAAAAGCGCCCCAGTGAATTGGAATCATTAGCTTTCCTTTTACATCAATATGAGCTTGAACAGTTTCTTCCGGCATCATATGAAGGGCTGCCCAACGTTCGTCATACTGGCCGCATTCCATTAATGCTAAGTCAAAGGGACCGTATTTTTCACCAATTTCTTTAAAATGAGGACCATACCCGCTATCCCCACTAAAGAAGATTTTTTCCTCCTGCCCTGTAATAACCCAGGAACACCAGAGCGTAGCATTACGGTCTGTCAGGCTTCTCCCTGAAAAGTGCCTTGATGGGGTACAAGCTAAACTCAGCCCTTGAAATTCCATTTCATCCCACCAATTGTGTTCTTCGATATTACTAGGAGCAACACCCCATCTTTCAAGGTGGCTTCCTACACCAAGCGGTACGAAGAATCGACCAGTCTTATCACGGAGCTTTTTAATTGTACCGTAATCAAGGTGATCATAATGATCATGGGAAAAGAGAACAGCATCAATAAAGGGCAGGTCCTCTACTTCAAAGGGTAACTTTTCACTGTACCGCTTTCCCCCAAAAGCCGGAAATGGCGATGGGGCTGTTCCGAACATCGGATCCAGCAACAAGCGCTTCCCATCAATCTCGATTAAAAAGGCCGAATGCCCAAACCAGGTTACTTTCGTTCCACCATCATGCTTTTCACCTGAAATAGCCAGTCGCTGAACAGGCAACGGTGCTGCGGGCTTCCTGTTTGGATTCGGTTTAATAAAGTCCCGGGCAATCGAAAGGCTGGTTCGTAAACCGGCGTCCATCGTGGTCCGCTCCTGATTGACGAACTTTCCATTAATAAAATTAGCTGATTCATTAAACTGCTGAATTTTATCCTGTGATGCCCTCCTGCCAAATACCGGAAGCTTAAGTAGCAGATACACAAAAGCAAATAACCCAAAAATAATTCTAATAAATTTCACTAGCATCTTCCTCTTTTCCAAATCAGTTTCCATTTAATTGGATGGTGCCTGTCACCTTCCCTGTTATTTCTGGGCGATTTCTTCGAGTTTTACGGATGGGTAGATGGTTGTTCCGGACGGGTTAGTTTGGGCTATTTTATACATGGCGAGTGCGACATTTCTTCCAGTAATCGCTCTGAATTGTTTAAGCGGCCCTTTAAATACAGGGGATAGAAACTTAAACAGCACTTCGGCCGTCCTCTCTCCCATTCTGAATTCGTTTCGATTTCCTAATAAAAGAGAAGGCCTAACAATTGAAATAGTTTCAAAAGGTATTTTCCTCAGTTCTTGTTCAAGTTCGCCTTTCATCTTTGGATACCAGAATGTTGCCTCAGGATTGGCATTCATGCTGCTGACGAGCAAATAATGCTTTGCCCCTTTGGCGATCGCCAGCCTTGCGATTTCCAGTGGATATTCCACGTCTACTTTATGCATGGCCTCTTTTGTTTTTGCTTTCTTAATAGTTGTCCCTAAACAGCAGAAAACATCATCTGCAGTAAAATGTGCGTGGTAATCCTCCAAGTGGTCGTAATCTGCCACGACTTCTTGCAGTTTTGGGTGCTTCAACTCAAGCGGTTTACGTACAATCGCGATCACCTTTTCATATTCTTCCCCTTCAAGCAAGAAGTGAAGCAATTCATTCCCAACTAATCCCGTCGAACCGGCAATCAGTGCTGACTTTCCATTCATACCATCAAACCCCTTTGTGTTCTCTTATACCCCGTTAAGGATAACTAATCCTACCAACTATATTATTGTTGTGCTTTTTATAAGAGACAATACCGGCCGCCCTAAAAAAAACAGGAGCATGAGCGCTCCCATGTCCTGCCTTTTTTTAGCCCTATTGTTTGGATTCAGCCTTATGCCTCAGTGTGGTTGTTAGCAGCCTGCTTTTTCCGCTGCTCTTCATTTAAAAATTCAATAAATAGCTTCATAGCCATAAATGGCTGATCTGTAATGATATTTTTATATTCAGCTTTTCGATGGCTGGTCACAAATTTGCTTAAGTTAATTCGTTCAAGGATGTAATCTCTGCTAATTTTTAATATATCCTTTTGCAATAGGCGGCCTTCTTTTGAGATCGCAAAACCGAGTGCCCCCAAAAAGGCAAATAAGAGAATCGGAATTGGCGAGCTTATAGGCTGGTCACCAAATATGATAAAGAATAAATTAACAATCGATATACTAATCAATAGAGATGAAAACATCGTATATCGGAAATTCTTTTTTAATAAGGGTGCTAATGTGGCCTTCAGCTTCTCAACTTCTGTTTTTATAAAAGCCGGAGTATTTTCATTTAGTTTAAAATTCAATGCGGCCCCTCCTATCGATAAAAGAGCATCTTTTGAATGCTAGTATACTATACGGATATGTTACAAGAAAGTTTCAAATGCCAGGAACGGTAAGATTTAGGAAAAACTTTTAAACAAACGATTGATTAGCTATCAAAATTTATATTGATTACCATTACCTCTGACCTGCTTCCGACTCTTAGCGGCGGGCCCCAGGTGCCAAAACCGGATGATACAAAGGAGTGAAGACTGCCTTTTTGCAGATAGCCCCAATCGTTCTCAAAAATCATGCTCGTAATAAGATTAGCGGGTGCCAGCTGTCCCCTGTGCGTGTGTCCAGATAAAACAACATCAATACCATTTTCCTCTGCAACCTCAAGCTCAAATGGCTGATGATCTAGCATTATAAGCGGCTTCGTTTGATCCAGGCCTTCTACGAGCTCACTTACCTCCGCTCTTTGAGGGTCAGTTTTATCATTTCTGCCGACAAGGTAAAAGCTATTCTGAACCATGCTTGTCTCATCCATTAATAATCGGACTCCGCTTTTTTCTACTTCAGCAGCCATCTTTAGGAGATCATCACCATAATAATCGTGATTACCTGGTACAGCATAAACACCAAGAGGCGCACTGACTTTAGCAAGTATCTTACCCATGTCATTTTTAATGAATGGCTCAATACTGTTTTCGATTATATCTCCCGGAATTAACACGATATCCGGTTTTTCATTATCAACAATTGCAACGAGGCGCTCCAAGTGCTTTTCGCCCACTATTGGGCCCAAATGTAAATCAGAGACCATCAGAACCTTTAACTCCTGTTGCTGAGCTTGTTTCTCTACTTCAATATCATATGATCTTACTACCGGATTCCAGGCATTGAATGATCCATAAATGAAGACGAAAAGGTAGAAGGCCATAATCCCGAGACCAATCCAAAAGATTCCTTTTCCTTTTAAAAAGTAAACCAGTATATTGGCAAGCGGCAATAAAATTAAACTATAACCAACAATTACAATCCAAAAGCTTCCCATTAATTCCAAAGGAAGCCACGAAAATACCCTACCAAGAAACATAGACGCAGAGAATATGATAATAAACCCTACATAGACCCATTTGAACCTTTTTAAAATGCCTGGTCTAATCCAAACCCAGCCATTATAACCAATATAATAGGTGATTGCTAAATAGATAAGCAGGACGAATATTGACAAAAGCACGGTCGATAATGACATGAATAATTGTTCTCCTTTTTTAAAAGGTTATTTCGGACTCTACCCTTTGGTTTCGTTTTTTGCTATAAAGGCTTTTAAAAGCTCCTTCAATTCGGTAACTTCAGACTTTAAAGCTTTGATTTCGGAAGTATCTTCTTTAATATCTTGTGTTTCACCTTCGATCTCTTCAGAAATTTTCTGGGCATTATTAACGATTTCCCCAACAATTAAATTAATCATAATAAACGTTGCAATCACGATAAAGGAGATAAAATAAAGCCACGACCAGCTAACCTCGGCAAAAATTGGTCTGAATACACCGCTGGCCCACGATTCTAACGTGAAAACTTGAAACAAGGTAATAAATGAAAGCTGTAAATTACCGAAGTACTCTGGCTCAACATTTGCAAAGAAGGCCGTGCCGATAACCGCATAAACGTAAAAGATAATCGACATTAACAGGATTACACTGCCGATTGTTGGGACCGCCATAAACAGAGCGCTGACAATTCTCCTTAATGAAGGAACCGATGTGATGGTCCGCAGCACCCGAAGCACCCGGAAGATACGCAGGACACTGACAAACGGTGTATTATAAAGTACCAAACTGCCAACAACAATGATAAAGTCAAAGTTATTCCAGTGGTTTCTAAAGAAATCCCGTCGCTCTACAAAAAGTTTCAGAGCTAATTCCGCCACAAAAATCAACAGGATAATATAATCCAGGACAAAGAAAGCTTCTTTATTTTGTTCGTATATTGCTGGGTAAGTCTCTAGTCCAATTAAAATAGAGTTGAACACAATCAATGCAGTAATAAAATGGTTAAATTTAGAGCTTGAAATAAAATTCCCCAACCGGCTTCTCATTGGCGAATAAGATGTCTTCTGATTTGTTGTCATTTCTATACTATTTCCTTTCATAATGAAACTTCTACTAGAATGATACTTCAAAAATAAGACTAAAACCAAAAAGAAAACCTTCCAATTTAGCTGGAAGGTGATTTTCATCTTATAAAGTATACCATTTTTCTATGAAACTTTATTGAGCTGACACGAGCCGATTTATTTTTTAAAGCGTCTTATCAATCGAAGTCGTCAGATTCTTTTTAATCAAACGTTTAATTAGTATGGAACATTAAATATTTTCAATGAAGTTGAGACGCACGGCTGATGATTATGTCAGTGAACTTTGCACACTTAACAATATCATTAGCTTGAGGAAAGAGTTCTACTTTCAGAGTTGCAGCTAACTTTGTTTGAACAAACAGCATATCTCTAAATCTGTTTACTGCCCCGCAATAAGATGGATACAATTGATCCCCTGTTCCTGCAATACCTGTCACTACGTTTTGTACATCTTGAAGCTCAAAAGCCCTATAAAGCCGAACCATCTCACGGGGGATTTCTCCGTTTCCCCATGAGTATGTGCCAATTACAATTACGTCGTACCGATTTAGCTTATCTAGTTCGAAGTCGTTTACTTTGTAAATCTGGACATCTGCCTTGTAGTGGTGAAATGACTGTTTAATAAGATTGATTAGCTCTTTGGTATTTCCGGTTAACGACGAGTATATTAAAGCAATTTTCAGCATGCTGCTATAATTCATCGAACCCATTTGACTGGCTTACCTTGGAATAGGTTCTCGACTTCTGTTCGAAGAAATCAGATTTCGTTTCATTCATCATCTCATCACTGAAAACATGAATCCATGGCATTGGATTCTCCCGCTCTGGATAAAAGTTTTTCATGCCGAGCTGTCTGAAGCGTTTGTTTGCCAGATATTCCACATAGGCTCCAAACTCATTCAAGTCGATTCCTTTTATATCCTTTAATATAATGGCTGCCCATTCTTTTTCTAACTGTACTGCCTGATCTATCGTCCTGTAAATATAATTTATATTTTCCTCTGTATGCAGTTCAGGGTTTTCGGTTAAAAGAATCCGGATAAACTGAGACATAAAATAAGCATGCTGCATTTCATCTCTCTGGATATAACTGATCATTGTACTTGTCTTGAGCATCTTCTGCTGCCCGGCGAGATGATAAAAGAAAGCGAATCCAGCATAGAAATAAATACCTTCAAGATTAATCGAGTTGACTCCAAGTTTAAATAGATTCAGAGCAGATGGACTCTCCCGGAACAGCTCATACGCCTCCACTATCTTTTCATTTCGTTTACGGACGATAGGATCTGTCTTTGCTTCGTTAAAGCGGTCGTTTTGTTCCCTTAAAGGGACAAGCGAACTTAATAGATAGGAATAAGATTCATTATGAACAGCCTCCTGCTGGGCGATGACTGCAAAGATCGCTTTAAAGCTGGAATCTGAAACATAGTCCATTACCTGACTCATTGTTGGTGTTTGCAGGCTGTCCAATGATGCCAGCTGTGTATTTATTCTTAGAAAGACATCTTGTTCAACAGGACTTAGCATGTCCCATTGTTTAATATCATCCTGCATATTGATTTCTTGTGCTTTCCAAAAGTTAGCCAGCAATGTTTGGTAAAGGTCATACATTTGCGGATAGGCAATATCATTCCAATTTAACAGACCCGATGATTTCCCATTGATAATCCCCGTTGATTTATTAGGAAATTCAGGATTTAGAAGTTTAACTTTTATTAAAGGTGCATTGATACTCATAGATAAAACCTCCGCTTGTTTGATTAACTATGGCATGCTTCACATTCGGCAATTTCTGATTGCGATGTACTCCTGACATAGTAGGTCGTCTTTAATCCATTTCTCCAAGCTTCCATGTGTAAATTTAATAAATCTTTGGCTTTTATATCATGGCGGACATAAAGATTGAAACTGATAGCCTGGTCAATATGCCGCTGACGGGCTGCGTTTTGCCTAATGCTCCATACCTGGTCTAGTTCATGCCTGGCACGTCGATAATAGTCGTAGGTAACGTGATTCAAATCAGGAGCAGTTACCTTAAACTTAAAGTTCTTCTTCTCTTCCGCATATTCTACAGAGTAGAGAGGATCAATTCCATCGGTTGAACCGCCTATCTTCGCTGTTGATGAATTAGGAGCAATTGCCATAAGCCAGCCATTGCGGAGACCATTTTGTGAAACCTGATTTCTCAGTTCAATCCAGCGGTCCGAATAATAGCCTCTTCGTTCAAAATACATGCCTGTCTCCCATTCTGAATCACTAAACTGACTGTAGGCTCCCTTTTCCCTAGCAAGTTCCATTGACGCTTTGATCGTGTTGTAGGCAATATCTTCATATAATCTATCCGCATAGTCTACAGCCTCTTCAGATTCCCAGTGAATCTTCTCAAGTGCAAGAAGGTGATGCCAGCCAAAAGTGCCTAACCCAATCGCCCGGTATTTTTTATTCGTTTTCTCTGCCTGGCCGACTGAAATCGTATTTAAATCAATAACATTATCAAGCATTCTTACCTGAATGCGGACCAATCGTTCCAATACATTGGACGGAATAGCTTTTGCCAGATTAATAGATGAAAGGTTGCAGACAACAAAGTCACCTGGTTTCCGGACGATTACGGAATTTCCGTCTGCATCCTCATACTCGTTTACGATCGTTGTAGCAGACATATTTTGGGTGATTTCCGTACATAAATTACTGCAGTAGATGGAAGTGCGTCCTTCCCCCAACAAGTGTTTATTTGGATTTTGCCGGTTTACTTCGTCTCGGTAGAACATATAAGGTGTACCTGTCTCCAGCTGGGCTACCATAATTCTGGCCATGATGTCCATCGCCCGGTACATTTTCCGTGGCAGGAGCGGATTTCGAACAGCCTCTTCATATTTTTCGGTAAAATACTTTGTTTCTTTTTCATCATAAAAATCTTCCAAGCCAAGCGGGCTGCCGTCCTTATCCTTCCAGCCCATGATTGTCTTAACCTGATGAGGACAAAAGGTAGCCCATTCTCCAACGCTTCGCCCATTTACATCGACTTCCTGCAGCTTTTTCATAAACAAATCAGGAATTGTCACGCCAGTAAAGATGTCATGTGCCTTCCGGCGCTCATCTCCATTATTTGTTTTCAGATCCAAGAATCCATTCATAATATCTTTATGAAACAGATCCAGATAGATAGCCATTGCCCCTTGCCTTTGTCCAAGCTGGTCAACACTAACTGCCGTGTCATTAATCAGCCTGATCCAAGGAACGACACCAGAGGAATTCCCTTTAAACTTTTTAATATCCGAACCTAGCGCACGCACCTTCCCATAATAAATACCAATTCCGCCTCCATCCTTACTCAGTCTGGCAACATCCCAATTGTTCAGATAAATGCCATCAAGAGAATCGTCCACTGTATCAATAAAACAGGAGGAAAGCTGTCCAAAATTCTTACCTGCATTAGACAAGGTTGGCGTTGCTACTGTCATATAGAGATTGCTTAAGGCCCAATAGGCTTCCTTTACCAGCTCTAGACGGAGAGATGGGTCCTCCTTCTGCATAATTGTCATCGCTATTATCATGAAACGTTCCTGGGGAAGCTCATACAGATTCCCATCATGATCCTTAGCAAGATAACGATCGGTCAGCAAAAATAATCCTATGTAATTAAACAAATGATCTTGCTCAGGATTAATTTCTTTACCGAGCTCTACTAATTCTTCATTAGCATATGAATTTAATAGCTTCGGAGAATAAATACCTTTTTCTGATAATCGATGGACTAATTGTTGAAAGGATCCGTACTTTAAAGATCGTGAATACATTCTATTTTCTGATGCTGTTGAATATAGTTCATTTAAATATAGTCGTGCAGCCAGATACGTCCAGTTTGGCTGGTCCATCCCTATTTGATTTAATGCATAAAGTAATGCCTGCTGATTGCTATCTGATTCAGAAACATTTAGAGCCTTCACCTGCTGGATAAGCTTTTCAGCTGGAATGCTATATTCTTCCGCAGCCTTGTTAATCGCTTCTAATACAACATTCAATTCCGTTTGTATCCCTGCATTCATTGTAAAACTCCTCCTTATATAAACAAAAGCGCAAGCGCCCGTTAGCGACGTATGGACTGGAGCACACCGACTGAGATAAAGGAAACACGAAGAGCGGAAGCGCATTCGTGCTTGACTTATCTCATAGGGAGGTGGGCGAAGTACACTAGTCGCTGGGCCTGGAGCTGGAGCTGGATGATGATAGACATCCTTTCCAGTTACCCACAACCCAACATTGACGGTCTCTAAAAATAAAAAATCCGCTCAATGGAATTGAGCGGATGGAACGATAACAGCAAACGGAAGCAAAAAGATATAATGCGACTTCCTTCTGGCGCCACCGTTACATCTTCTCAATCCCCGAAGAAGTGAAACATCAAGTTAAGACAGGTCTCCTGACTTATGCATCTTTCCTACTTTGAGCCCTTCCCATATAAGAACCTATAAAGATAAGTTTGCTTATATAGTGGTTTGCTCATTTCGTCTGCATTTACAGTTGCGGGGGCAGTTCTGGTCTCTCACCAGATTCCCTTTTAAGCCTTACGGCATCCTAACTCAAGGCAAAACATCAATATGTAGTTTTATTTACAATAAAAATTACGATATGTTGTGTTACTGAGAATAATAGTAAAGCAAACGCATGGCTTATTCAAGTAATTTGTACAAAATTAGACAAAATTTAATATGTTTATACTTTCTTCCCAATTTTTCCTCGGTCCTAAGTAAAATCTTTTACTTTACTAAATTCATCTGCGGAGATAAGATTAACATTAACAAATTAAATAGTGCACTACTGGGGGTGCCCGTTAAGCGGGCTGAGAGAAAGACCGAACTGTTTTTTAACCCTTTGGACCTGATCTGGATCGTACCAGCGGAGGAAAGTAGATCGTAACTTGCTTTTTCTTAACATACACCTACCAGCCAGGTCCAAATTGGATCTGGCTTTTTTCATTTAATTTCCGCTATAGCGATTTACCTAGCTGGAGACAAGTGGTCATTAATTAAATTAGAGGAGGAATAAAATGAAATTAGCAGATCAGGTTGTTTTAGTAACTGGCGGAAGCCGCGGGTTAGGATCGGAAACTGTAAAGGCCTTTGCCAGAGAAGGAGCAAAAGTCGTCATTAACTTTTTTAATAGTGAAGAAAAGGCAATGAACTTACAACGGTTAATTGGGGATAATGCCTTAGCAATCAAGGCTGACGTTAGAGATTCTGAGCAAGTCCTGCAAATGTTTTCCAAAGCCAAACACCATTTTGGGAAACCAATCACAACTGTTGTAAATAATGCCCTCATCCAATTTAAATTTGATCCCATTAAGAAAAAAGATGCAGCGAATATCGAATGGTACGATTTTCAGCTCCAGCTAGAAGGGTCTATTCGCGGAGCATTAAATACTACTCAGGCCGCACTTGAAGATATGAAAAACTTAGGCTTTGGCCGGGTTATTAATATTGGCACAAACCTGTTTCAACATCCGGTTGTTCCCTATCACGACTACACAACTAGTAAGGCAGCCTTGTTGGGGTTTACTAGAAACATGGCGAATGAGCTGGGGCAGCATGGTATTACAGTCAATATGGTTTCCGGCGGATTACTGAAAACCACTGATGCAAGTTCGGCAACTTCAGAGGAAGTGTTTAAGATTATTGAAACATCTACCCCTCTTCGAAAGGTAACAGATCCCGCAGAGGTGGCTGATTCCATTGTTTTCTTTGCCTCCCCTTGGGCAAGAGCGGTGACTGGACAAAACCTGGTCGTTGATGGCGGCCTAGTCATGAACTAATAATTAGGAGGCTGACAAATGAACACTGAACAAATTGGAGAATTATTAGAAAAAGTTAGAGATCATAACCCCCTCGTTCACAATATAACCAATGTTGTCGTTACCAACTTTACCGCAAATGGTCTGTTGTCCCTTGGGGCCTCACCGGTTATGGCTCACGCTGCTGAAGAAGTGGCGGATATGGCGAAAATTGCTGGTGCGCTTGTTTTGAATATTGGTACGCTTGATGAAGCTAAGGTTAACTCGATGCTAATAGCCGGAAGAGCCGCAAATGCTCACGGCATCCCGATCATCTTCGACCCAGTCGGTGCGGGGGCAACCCCCTATCGAACGGAAACCGCTAGAAAAATAATGAACGATTTGAACATTTCCGTTATCCGCGGTAACGCGGCTGAAATTGCAAACGTTGCCGGCCAACATTCAGAAATAAAAGGCGTAGATGCGATCGGTGATCACGGGCATAACGAGGAGCTTGCCGAATCGGCTGCTAGAAAGCTTGATACAGTAACGGTTATAACAGGAAAGCACGATGTTATATCTGATGGAAAAATCACATTTATCGTTAGAAATGGAGTATCTCTTTTAACAAAGGTGACTGGAGCAGGCTGCTTGCTGACATCGATAATCGGAGCCTTTCATGCTGTTGAAACAAGCTCGATGCGCTCTGCTGTTTCTGCTCTTGCTGTATATGGAGTTGCAGCTGAATTAGCTGAACGGGCTTCTGCAGGCAAGGGACCAGGAACTTTTCAGATTGAACTTTTAAACAGTCTTAACAAGGTGACTGCTGCGAATATAGAGGATCTAGGAATAGTTGAACAAAGGAGGATTTCCACATGGGGGTAAGAAAAGCATTAACGATAGCAGGCTCAGACAGTGGAGGCGGGGCTGGGATACAAGCTGACCTTAAAACATTTCAAGAGCTCGGTGTGTTTGGCATGTCAGCTCTTACAGCTGTTACCGCTCAGAATACTCTTGGAGTACAGGCTGTTTTCCCGATAACAGCCGGGGCGGTTATTCAACAAATACGTTCCATTGGCGAAGATTTGGGGACAGATGCCATTAAAACTGGAATGTTGTTTAGTGCAGACATTATTGAAGCTGTTTCGAAAGAGATTATCCGCTATGGCTGGGGCAATGTGGTCGTCGACCCCGTGATGATTGCCAAAGGTGGGGCAAGTCTATTGCAAACAGAGGCTGTCACCGCCCTTAAAGAATATTTATTACCCCTATCGTTTGTGGTTACACCAAACATACCGGAGACAGAAGTTCTAGTTGGTATGACGATCACCACTCTTGAGGATAAAAAAGAAGCAGCAAAGCGGCTTATCGATATGGGTACTAAACATGTCATCTTAAAAGGAGGCCATGATGAACAGACTACTGAATCAATGGATATTCTATACGACGGACGCGATTTCCAGTACTTTACCAGCAAAAGAGTTTTGACAAAAAATACCCATGGTACAGGCTGTACCTTTTCAGCAGCCATCGCGGCAGGGCTGGCAAACGGCCTCTCCATTCAGCACGCAGCTGCACTTGCCAAAGAGTTTATTCAAGCAGCCATTGAAAACGATTTAGGGATCGGAAGCGGCCACGGTCCAACAAACCATTGGGCTTACAATAGAGGAAAGGTGTTGTTCTAATGGAAAGAATCGAGATCGACCAAATGCGGAATTATTTAAGAGTTTATTTTATCCTTGGAAGCACCAACTGTATTAACAGCCCTGCTGAGGTTCTAACAGAAGCGATTAAAGGTGGGGTCACGCTTTTTCAATTTCGTGAAAAAGGCAACAGTTGCCTGCAAGGGGAAAGCAAATTGAAATTGGCAAAACAATTGCAGGCTATCTGCAAAACTCACCAGATCCCATTCATTGTAAACGATGATATTGAATTGGCATTGGCTCTCAATGCAGACGGAGTACATATCGGCCAGGACGATGAACCAGCAGCTGTTGTCCGAAAAAAAATCGGAAATAAGATTCTAGGCGTTTCTGCCCACAATCTTATAGAGGCCAAGGAAGCCGTTGAGGCTGGGGCTGATTACCTTGGACTAGGCCCAATATATCCGACTTCAACAAAAGAAGACGCCAAAGCTGTTCAGGGAATCCAATTAATTGCAGAATTAAGAGCTAAGAAGTTTACCATTCCACTCGTTGGAATAGGTGGTATTCATGCAGGAAATACGGCACCTGTGATTGAAGCTGGAGCTGACGGCATCTCGGTCATTACAGCTATCAGCCATGCCGATTCTAGTGTATCGGCCGCAAAGGAATTAAGGCAAACGGTAGAATTAAATTCATCAAAAAACTAGCCATCAAGACAAAAGGCATTTACGGAGTTAACAGATGGTTTTTTCCCTTAGCGAATTAGTATACGTTTCATTGGTATTCTATTTTCCCTAGCAAGCAATTGATACTTATTAACTTATTTATGGTACATTTATAGATGAAATAGTTTGAAGGGAGTTTTTTTAAATGACTAACAACGAAGCGTCAAACACATTACCGCCTAAAACTTGTTCAATTGAACGTCTTGTCACTATGCCAGAAGACGTGAAGAAAGTAATAGAAGGCAAAAAGACTGCTACACGCCGAAATGGCAGATATGCGGACGTAGGAGAAATTATGGAACTTGAAGATAAAAAGTTCAAGGTAGAACGCGTATACTCTCAATCTCTTGGTGAACTAACAGACGAGCATGCTCACCAGGAAGGCTATACTTCAGTTGAAGAATACAAACAATCGATTCTTTCTTATCATCCAGGTATGCCTTGGCTTCCCCAAATGAGAGTGTGGGTTCATGAGTTTAGTGCTGTAAACGAGTAATAACCATGGATTTATTGTACCGCACCTTAATTTACCTCCATGTACTAAGTGCCATTGCGTCAATTGGCCCGTTCTTTATATTACTGCCGATGGTAAAAAAACTGCGTACAGCAGAAGATTCAAAAATGAAAACCTATCTGGAGACATTCCGGTTTGTTGTGTGGCTGTCTAAGCATTCCGGCCATGTACTGGTTGTCTCCGGAGTTCTGCTTGTCCTTTCTGGGCCATGGAATTGGAGTACACCTTGGATCCTAGCAACGCTAGTTATTTTATTCTCATCCTTGTTTTTCCTGGCTCGGGCATTTTCAGCAACGATCCGCCAGTTTACCGAACCCGGCCATAATCAAGCGACCTTGGCATCAAAACTTGAACGGACAACATGGATCTATATCGGCCTTTTACTTTTAATGTTATGGTTTATGGTCGTTAAGCCGCCATTATGGTGAAATCAACACCAGCCGGGTAAAAACAAAAGCTCAAGCGCCTTCGGAACAATTGAAGATGAAGTCGTTCTTTGACTTCATCAGCTAGGCATCTACCTGAAATGGCTTCTTTGCAGCCTTGCGACGCGGCGCTAGCCGTGGGAGCAGGATACTGGGGCTTCCTATAGTGATGCATAAGCGACTCGAGGGACTAGGCGCTGGAGCTGGATGAAAATGCTTAACCTATAAATTCTGATAAAATAAATAAAGCAAACCATCTTCTATTAAATATAAAAGAGGCCGGGATACCTGAAGATTAGTCAGGTGTCTCGGCCTTGTTTTACTATACTATTAATTCTCTTATTAATAAAAAGAGACTAGTAGTGTGTTTAACAGACTTTCAAAAAAAGCCTTATGAAACTATTAACATATCCCTTATTTAATGTTAGTTACTAACTTCTTACTCTCCCCCGAACCAGCGGCGAGCATTAGTAAACATCATATCTTGTATTTGTTGGTCCGTAATGCCATTTTCCCTTAATTCTGGAATAATCTCTTCCAATACAAAACTCATTGACCATTTTGGGAACTTTTCCTTTGCAACTCTCTCAGGATACCAATCAATCGTACAGCAATAATCTTGTGATAAGAACATTCGGTTGGCGTATCCGTTTTTTGCAAGTTCGACTACTATTTTGTTCCTGTCCTCGGTCGTACACTCCCTTGTTATACCATAGCGATCCATACCAATAAATGAGCCCCTTTCTAGCACTTTTAAAATGTACTCCATATTCAGGGTATCCCCTGTATGTCCGATAAGAATTCTGCTGGGATGAACCCCCTCTTCTTGAAGGATATCCAGTTGTTTCAGGCCTGTACCGCTTCCTGGATGGGAGTGCGTCATAATTGGTACACCAGTTATTTTGTGAGCACGTGCTACAGCACGGATTACCTTTTCGACATCTGGGGTAATACCCTGTGCATCAGTAGCGCACTTTAAAAATCCGGCCTTGATTGATGTATTTTGAATTCCGACTTCAATATCTCTGACAAATAAGTCCGCCATATAGTCCACATCACGATTTTGGAAGTGTGGTGCGATATAGTGATATGAATAGATCCCCGTTGCCGCGATTATTTGCATATCCGTTTCACGTGCAATTCTTTCAATAAAACGGATATCACGGCCAAGCTCCATTACAGTTGGGTCACAAATCGTACGAACACCAAGATCCTTCACCTTGTTTACTTGTTCTACCGCGTTAGCGAATTCCTTATCTTCATCATACAAATGGGGAAACTGGACAAAAACGGACTCGGAACGAACACGCATATGTTCATGAATTAGCGTCATGCCTAATTGACTCGTATCGACTTTTCCTCTAACAGTATTAACTAGTGCCATCAATAATCCCCCTTTTTGTAACCCTATCATTGTAAAAGCGCTTTCAAATAACCTTTATACAATCTTTAAGTGTTAAAGCATACTGCCTGATGCTAATGAAGTTTTATTGAGCTTTTCCTTATCAAAAGTATACTACAGCTAATCTAAATTCAGAATCTTTATGACACATCTCCCTCGTCACCAGCCGGATAAATAAAAAGATAGAAGCAAGGATCCAGCCTGCTTCTATCTTTTTATTAAAGGTATTTAAAATTTCAAAAAAGCTTTTTGCTGGCTAAAAAACCGACATGGATTTATTTTGCTGGTTAAAGGTTTCAGCAAAGTGATTCATTGATTCTATATCAAGGTTGGATGTATCAGTCACCACACCGCTAACGCTTTTCACGAAAAGCCTCTCGAAAAGATTCATTTTTGAAATAAGGTATTCTCCTCCGAAGATTCCTGTCGCTGCTGCTGACTCCCTTAATTCCTTATTATAAGCATTATCAAATTGTTTCAGGGCAATGTCCCCCTCACGGATACAGCATAAAAAGAGTCCTAATGTTTTTCTCTTTAAAACATCCTGGTTTTCCTTCATGAACTTTTTGATTTCCCTCTGAATACTTCCAGTATGGATAGAGCCGCCGATTATCACAGCGTCAAAAATATCTACATCAGAAAACAGCTTTGTCCGCTTTAAGTTAAGTACGACCACATCTCCTGCAATATGATTCCTTAAAAAGAGCGCTGCTTTTGCAGACGTACCATGGGATGAGCTAAAAACAATCAAAGTTTTCATGAAATCGCCTCCCAGAACTGTGCACAATTCACAGTAATAATTTGCATGTGCATTTGGGCTAATTATAAGATTGTTTCCCTGCAAGCGTGTGTGTGTAGTGTGGCAAAATTCTTACAATTATGGTCATCCTCTGCATGTCTGCTCTTCCCCTAAGTAACTTGGGCCTTTATAAGGATATTCCCCTCAATTTTGGGCTGTGCCGGATGATTTTATGGCATTCTTCTTGCTAGAACTATAAAGAAATACCTTTTTCAATACCAAAAGCACTATTCCTATATCATTCTTGCTTAAAAGTTCTGCCTATCCTTAGATTTTTCATACCAGCTTTGTTCAAAAAATATATATATTCCCAAAAAAATTGATTTTATTCCAAAAAAACTCAATATATTCCAGAGGAAAACCGATTTTATTCCAAAAAACTCAATATATTCCAAAAAAATCGATTTTATTCCAAAACGATAATAATTCTAAAGTAGATCTGCTACAAACCGGACTATAATCTGGATTTTAAAAAGTATTTTAGCAATAATAAGTCCCCTAGAATTAGGATCCGCGGATTAATTTTTAAATAAAAGCCGCTACCCCTATTAATTCAAGTATAATGAATCATGTTCAGTTAAATGCATATGATACTTTTTTGGAGAGAATCCTATATGTAAGGCGAATAATACAAAAAAAGAGGTTAAAACATGAGTGAAACTAGTTTTGATAATTATCATTTAAGTGAGGAAATTACCAGAGCACTTGATGTGTTAAAATACAAAAACCCTACAGAAGTCCAAGTTGAAGTAATCCCAAAAGCATTAGAAAATCAAGATCTTGTCGTCAAGTCCCAAACAGGCAGCGGCAAGACTGCGTCCTTCGGCATCCCGATTTGTGAAATGATCGAATGGGAGGAAAAACTGCCACAGGCATTAATTTTAACTCCAACTAGAGAGCTTGCCGTTCAGGTTCGAGAAGACATAACGAATATTGGACGATTTAAACGGATTAAAGCAATGGCTGTTTATGGGAAAGAACCATTTTCAAAACAAAGAGAAGAATTAAAACAAAAAACGCATGTTGTAGTTGGTACACCAGGACGGGTCATGGACCATATTGAAAGGGAAACCCTCTTTTTGGACCAGGTTAAGTACCTTATTATTGATGAAGCAGATGAAATGCTCAATATGGGATTCATTGACGAGGTAGAAGCGATTATTAAAAAGCTGCCAGCAGACCGAGTAACGATGGTCTTTTCGGCTACCTTGCCTAAAGACGTCGAAAACCTTTGTCATAAATATATGAAAGATCCTGTTAATATCGAGATAGCATCTTCAGGTATGACAACAGATACTATAGAACACAGTTTAATTGAAGTGAAGGAAGACCAAAAAATATCGCTTCTTAAAGATGTGACCGTTGTTGAAAACCCAGATAGCTGCATCATATTCTGCAGAACAAAGGAGCATGTAGATTCAGTTTTCACTGAATTGGACCGTTCTAACTATTCATGCGAGAAGCTCCATGGAGGACTAGAGCAGGAAGATCGGTTTGCTGTAATGGACGGATTCAAAATAGGCAATTTCCGTTACTTGGTTGCAACTGATGTTGCTGCCCGAGGCATCGATATTGATAATGTGACGCTTGTCATCAATTATGACGTCCCAATGGAAAAAGAAGGTTATGTCCACCGAACAGGACGTACAGGAAGAGCTGGCAATAAAGGAAAGGCTATTACGTTTGCTACTCCTTATGAAGGAAAATTCGTGAAAGCTATTGAGAGATATATCGGTTTTGAGATTCCTCGAGATGAAGCCCCCACTCCACAGGAAGTTGCAAGCGGAAGAGCAGCTTTCGAAGAGAAGATTGGCGGCCGGAGGATCGTTAAAAATAACAAAACCGCCCGGATCAACCAGGATATTATGAAGCTCCACTTCAGCGGCGGTAAAAAGAAAAAAATCCGTGCTGTAGATTTTGTCGGAACAATTGCGAAAATACCTGGAGTAGCAGCAGAAGATATTGGCATTATCACTGTCCAGGATACTATGTCGTATGTTGATATCTTGAATGGCAAAGGTTCTTTAGTTTTACAGGCAATGGAGAACACTACCATTAAAGGAAAGAAACTGAAGGTAAGCAAGGCCCTTAAATAACGTGACAAGCTGATTATGTGATCAACATAATCAGCTTTTTTTTTTTGAACAGAATCCTTAACTGCGTGATATAAAAAAAAGAGTCGTGATTTCCAAAATGCGAAATCAACAGCTCTTTTAATTTTCGATTTAGTGAATGTTTGTAAATAGGTTTGTGCAAAGCCTCTTCTTCTCGCCAACCTCCCCCTCGCCAATGTAACCCAGGCTGATTTTCCAATTATCACTGTACAAAAACAGATAACCCTCTCCTTGCATAAGATGCAATAAATGATAAGGAGGGTTGTTATATGGATGCAAACAAACTGATGCCTTTATTCATTACAGCATTGATTGCTGTAGTTGTTTCTTTATTCGCCTGTTTCCTCATTTCTTATAATTCCAACCCAGCCTCAGATAAAACAACGTATGAAAATCATGGGAGTAATAGTGGAACAGACTCAGACAGTGATGTCATTAATAATGTCGAGAATAATGTGAATGGCGATCAAGCTGATATCGAAAACTCAATTGATAATAAGCTTAACAGCAGTGATAATAATCAGATTGAAAACAATGTATCAAATAATATCGAGGTCACTGTTGACGTAAATGTAACAAATACTATTAATAATAACGTAGACGGGAAGCCCGAGTCGAATGCTGAAGACGGCAACGGCGAGACCAATAATGGAAACAATGGTAATGGCAATGAAGATAGTGATGATTCAAGTTCGAATAATGAAGACGAAATTGTTTGGGGCGTAGATTCAGCAAGTCTTACCACGAATGACTTGCTTTCATGTGTAAGAAACAACTTCGGCACACCGGAAATTTGGGGACGGTATTTAGGCGACAAGGACGGTGTTTCTGCTGGATTAACTGCTGAAGAAGCAGAGTTGATTCACTCGAATGATATTAAAATTCTAGTTATCTGGAATCACTTTACTGATGCAACTGGTTTCGAGAACGGCCAAACTGAAGCAGAAGAAGCTATCCAGTTGGCTAATGACCTGGGAATTCCAGATGGTGTTGCCATATTTGCTGATATAGAGCCCAGTTTTCCGGTAGACTCTGAGTTTATCAGAGGATGGTACGAAGGTATAAATGCTTCAGGATTTATACCTGGGATTTACGGAATTTTTGATGAAGAAAGAGCATTATACAGTGCCTTTGAACGAGCGGCGGAGAATAACTCGGATATTCAAGAAAACACATACATTTGGACAGCAGCACCCAATGTGGGAATCACCACTGAATCGAATACCCCTGAATACCAGCCAAATGCTCCTGAAAATGCACTCATCGGAGGCTGGCAATACGGGATCGATGCCCAAGCATGTAATATTGATACAAATTTGTTTGACGGAAATCTAGCAGATGTTTTATGGTAAAAAGTAAATTTCCGTAATTAACCCCGCCCTCAACCCAAAAATCCGATGAAAATATAACGAGTAAAACGCAAAAAGAGCAGTCACTTCTGAACTGAACCCGAATTTCAGACACAGTCTAAAATTTGGGGTCACTTCATTCCTGCTCTTTTTTGTTAACTTATATATTTGGGATTGCTAATTATTTTTTCACTAAGTGAAACACGACTGATTCGTAAGGACGCAATTGTATATTCCCTAACTCATTCGATGTATCTTTATAATTCGAGATTAATATATTGCAATCATAATCACGATCCGATAGATATTCAAATTGATTTACAGTGATTGGTGTCCCATAAAAATTGTTCAACACAAGCAGAGTCTCATTTTCAGCATTGCGCGTATAAGCAAAAAGCTGCTTATGCTCTGGCAAGTGTAAAACAAAATCGCCATATGTGATAATATCATATTTTTTTCTTAAGCGGATTAACTTTTGATAATGATAAAAAATCGATACAGGGTCTGCCAAGGCTTGCTCTACATTTATTGCTGTGTAATTGCTGGCAGGACTAATCCACGGCTCGCCCTCTGTAAAGCCACTATGTTTTTCCGCATTCCACTGCATTGGAGTTCGTGAGTTATCTCTCGATTTCTGTTTTAGTATCTCGATAATTTCCTGATGATTTTTCCCGTTCTCTTTTAAAATAGGATACATGTTTAATGATTCAACATCTCTGTATTCATGTAAATCACTAAACTTTGGATTCGTCATCCCGATTTCTTCTCCCTGGTAGATAAACGGAGTCCCCTTCATTAGGTGGATAGCTGTAGCAAGCATTTTGGCAGATTCAGTATGATATTTGCCATCGTCCCCAAACCTTGACACCACACGAGGCTGATCGTGGTTACACCAAAACAAGGCATTCCAGCCTCCCCCTTCGTGCATTCTGATTTGCCATTCAGACAGGATTTTTTTCAAATCGATAAAATTAAAATCAGCAGCTGTCCATTTGTCACCATTAGGATAATCGACCTTTAAATGATGAAAATTAAAGACCATATCTAATTCCTGCCTGTCAGGTTTAGTATATTTGATGCATTCGTCTATTGAGGTGGATGACATTTCACCAACAGACATCATTTCATACTTAGAAAAGACTTCTTGATTCACTTCATGTAAAAACTCGTGAACACGCGGACCGTCTGTATAAAACTTTCTTCCGTCTCCTGGCGCGATCTTTCCATCATCATCCAAAAACCGCGGATCCTTTGAAATAAGATTAATGACATCGAGCCTAAAGCCATCGACACCTTTGTTAAGCCAATAAGTCATGACCTCGAAAACTTCACTTCTTACTTGCTGGTTCTCCCAATTCAGGTCAGCTTGGGTAACATCAAACAGATGCAGATAATATTGACCTGAACGCTCATCGTACTCCCATGCCGAACCGCCAAACTTAGAAGACCAATTAGTCGGTTCCCTGCCTTCCTCTGGATCTTTCCAAATATAATAGTCTCGATACGGGCTATCTTTTGAGGTAAGAGCATCTTTAAACCACTGATGTTCTGTAGATGTATGATTAACAACAATATCCATAATGAGTTTAATCTCTCGTTTGTGAGATTCTTCTATTAAATTTTCGATATCATTCATATTTCCATATTCGGGATTAATAGAATAATAATCACTAATATCGTAGCCATTATCTTTTTCGGGACTCGAGTACACAGGCGTCAGCCAAATGACGTCTACTCCTAACTCTTTTAAATAATCCAGCTTTTCGATAATGCCTTTAATGTCTCCAACCCCATTGCCAGAGGTATCATTAAAGCTTTTCGGGTAGATTTGATAAACAACTGATTTTTTCCACCATGCTTCTTGCATAACGCACTCCTTTATTAGAGGCAGTGTATCTGCCTTAGTTAAAATGTCTATCCAAATATGTCAACGGTTTCATAGATCATATTAGTTAATTGCCCATTCCTTCATAGCAGACTCGAGGTACTGTGCCCTGTGCCCTCTGCTTGCTGCTATTAATTTTATTATAACTTGTATATACAAGTTTTACAAATTAAAATAAAAGCCCAGTCTTAGAGACTGAGCTTAATGGATTACTTTAGTTATACTTGCTCTGAAGCTTGTTTTCTTTCTAGATAATATTCAACCCATGGCCGGATTGAAATATACAGTCCAGCTATTATTAGCCAGCCAAAGGCAAGATAACACCAGCCTTTAAAAAACTGTAAACTATAGCTGTAACCTGTTAAAAACATAATCCCTGGGAAGGCTAGAATCAAGATAAAGGTTAGTCCCAATGCCCAGCGAGTACACATCTTCGCATCTTTCAATAATTGATTATCTCCCATATTAAACAACCTTCCTTCTTCCGACAGCCTCAACCGTTTTAACTGTTTCATGCTCATCCTCATAGTCGTCGAAGCTTTTGAATTTATCCTTTAAAGATTCAAAATCAAACTCTTCTTTAGACATTAAGGCATGGCCTATAGAGATTAAGCCACTTACTATGAAGACTGCCAGGTTTCCAAACAGCATTGAATGAAGCTGGCCTAACGACTCGACACTGATATTGCCGTACATTACATAAGCTGAAACAAGCCAGACCGTAACACCAGAGATCATACCGACTAAAGCCCCATAAAAACAACCATCATTCGTTGCACGCTTCCACATCAGCCCAAGAGTTAATGGTATAACTGCACCGCTCACAAAAATGCCCATTGCCATATAGACAAAACCAAGTCCAATTCCAATATTAAAGAGCAGGATTGAAAGTATCCCCATTCCCAGTCCAGAACTAAGTGTAACAATGCGAGAGACTTTTAGTGTTTTACTGCTGCTCGCCATTGGGTTGATAGATTTCCTGTAAATATCGGTCACGACAATATTTGTTATTGCTGTAAGCTCTGCAGCTCCGGTCGACATTACAGCCATAAATAACATCACTAGAAAAAGAATCGATCCTACAGAACCAAGTAAATGAGCTGCCATTAAAGGTGCGGAGGCATCTGGATCCGTTATATTTAACCCTAGTCCTGCAGCTGTAACCCCTAGAAAGGTTGCAATCGCAAATGGTATTGCAAACCATGCAATTCCTCCGTATATATAAGCTTTTGATGCTGCACTATCTTTACTAGCAATAGCACGCTGCCAGTATGATTGGTCTACAAAGACTGTTCCAAAGTTCCCGATAATATTGATCATTCCGAAAAGCAAGCCTGGAATTGATGCCATTGTCAACATTTGCTGTGACTCTGGAAGAGAACGCAGCCCTTCATATACTGTAGTGACTCCGAACTTCATATAAACAACAGTCGCAAACACAATCAGAATAGCAAAAATCATAACAGTATTTAAATAGTCAGCGATAAAGGAAGCCTTTAATCCGCCAATCATGGTGTAAATAGTAAACGTCAGCGGAATTAAAAAGGCTGCAATATATATGTTCATCCCTGTTAAGGAATTTAGTGCGATTGCCCCGCCAAGAATCACCATCGCTGTGACAATAATATTGGTCATTAGTGCAAAAAACATCATTAATTTATGGTTCTTTTTATCAAAGCGGTTACCGATAAACTCCAAAAACGTGTGAGCCTTTGGTGCCTTTCTCTTTAAATGAATGGCAACTATAGCAAACAATAATACTTGAATACATGCACCTGCAGCATACCAATAAGGTCCGCTAATACCATACTGAAAGCCTGTTGATGATGACATCATAAGTGTAGCCGCCCAAGTCCACGCTGCAATAATTGAGGCACTGGCCAGCCCAACTCCGACACTTCGGCCGGCTGTACTAAACTGCTCAGCCGTCATGGCAGTCTTGCTTCTGCTTTGCATAAAAATAGTAAGTCCTGTAAAGAAAACACCGAAAACCAACAAAATTACATAACCAGTCGTTGATGTTAACATAATTCGCCTCCATACATTAATTTAAAATAGCAATATCTTTCAGAACTATTTAATATTTTAAAATACTTAACGAGACTTAGTATACGAATGATTAGCCGGGTTTTCCATAATCATGTGAGGTTTCCTAACACAGTATTTACCATGAATATGAATCCTTTAAAAAAATAAGGCTCAGTCCTAAAGACTGAGCCTGTTCCGGAAAGCTATTAACTTGTTAATAAAATTGTTTGAATCATACGTCTTTTGAAAATGAGTCGATAAGGTAGGACCAATAGCGTGCATTTGAACCTAGTTTATTTTAATTGTATTACCTGTTTTAATGGATTCGTAACAAGCCTGAATAACGCGCATATTTTCAATAGCATTTTCGCCTGTATAGGAAACTTCTCCATCCTCTAAAATCACTTTTGACATATGTTCAACTTCTAATTTATAGATATCACCGTATATCTTTTCTTCTCTCGTGCTATCTTCGGTTTGAACGATGATTAAACCTTCTCCACCATGGTTATCAGGACGGAAAGCTCTTGGAACCTTGATTTGGCCTTTTGTGCCGATAATTTCATATTCAGCTCTAAAGGTCATATCAAAACTGCAGTCAAAAGATGCGGTGATCCCATTCTCCATTTTCATATACCCGTATGCAGTCGTATCTACCTGATACTTTGGATCAATCTCGGCACGAGCCTGGACTTCTGCTGGTTCAGATTGCAATACATTTCGAATTGCGTGAATCCCATAACAGCCCACATCATAAATACTGCCGCCACCTTTATTGGGATCGGTTTTGATATTCCCCTCCGGCTGTGCCAGCAAGAATGAAAAGCTCGCACGCATATATTTTACCTGGCCAATTTCCCCTGCTGCTATAAGTTCTCTTACACGTTCATGCTGGGGATGGAACTGATACATAAAGGCTTCCATAAACTTCACGTTTTTTCCCCGGCAAAATTCAACCATTTTTTCGGTTTCTGAAGCAGTCAAGGAAGCAGGCTTTTCACAAAGTACATGCTTTCCATTTTTAGCTGCTTCCATTGTCCATTTTTTATGTAAGTGGTTTGGAAGTGGTATATATATTGCATCAATATCTGGATCCTGAATTAATTCTTCGTAGCTTTCATATGATTTTGGTATATTAAATTGCTTGGACACCTCTTTGGCTTTTGCACTGCTGCTGGCAATGGCGATAACTTCAGCGTTTTCAGCACGGGCGAATGCAGGTATCAACGCTTTTTGGGCTATTTTTGCTGTGCTTAAAATTCCCCATCTTACTTTTTTCATGATTTTCCCCCTCTGTTTTCTGTTCTATTTATTTACGTATGTTTACATTTGTCTTGGAAAGTTTTATTCCTAGACAGGAAGTATTTTTTATACTCAAGGAAAGCCCTTCCAACATACAAATACTAGCACACTTTATAGGTGGTTATCTAACTAATAGCATACATCTTTTTATTCCTTATAAACCTAATCTGGTAAGCAAAGAGAGGTTAGCTTAGAACACATATATATATGATTTTTTATATTAAAAAACAATATACCAAAACGTTAAAATTCACTTTTAAGAAAAGGACTCAGTGTTAAAAACTGAGTCCTCGCCTGCATCCTTATGAGATTCCTATTATATTTATGGGTTATTTCACCTATTAATCAAATCGGCAGTCTTTGTTTTTATTATTAAATTTCCATATCCCAACGATCCTGTTGGGTTTTCTTTAACTGTTTTTCGGTTTCTTCTGGGTAGACCGTACGGAATTTATGATGGTCAGCTGGAATGATTTCAATCATCTTATTAATCATATCTTTCGGTTCAAATTGTTTTTTTAATCCCTCTTCCTGCTTTTCCATATCTTCTTTCCTCGTAAAGTGCTTTTCTTCATCAAACCATTTCCACTTTTCCTCGGCACTTCGTTTGTTAAAGCCAGTCTCGAACGGACCTGGGTTAATAGTCGCCACCTTCACACCAAACTCCTCAAGCTCAGTCTTCAAGGTTTGTGCAATCCCTTCAATAGCATGCTTTGTTGCTGAATAAGGACCTACGTATGGTGTCGCTGATATTCCTGCCATTGAACTCATGAACACGATTTTCCCGCTGCCTTTTTTCACCAGCTTTTTAGCCGCTAGTTGAACTGTTTCCAGTGTGGCGAAAACATTCACTTCAAATAGCGCACGGAATCGATCCATCGGCACTTCCCCAAGCGGGCCGCCTTCATTTATTGCTGCATTCGCTACAAAAACATCAAAATCATAGTTTTCAATCTGATCCCTATCCCGTTTGTTTGTAATATCGAGCTTGAATACATCTATATCTAGCCCCTGTTCATCCGCTTCCCGCATAAGGTCAGTTTTTTGAGAAGTCAATTCTGTTGATGCAATTACTCGGTGCCCTTTCTTTGCCAGACCAAGTGCAGCACCTCTTCCAAGTCCGCTGCCCGCGCCGGTAATAAAGATTGTTTTGGCCATTCTTATTCCTCCTATTAACTTCGTCTATCTTCCTCCTTCCCATTAACTAGAAACCTAAAACTTTTTCATCGGCCGGCTCTGGGCTAGTGAATTTACTAATGATAATAAGGCCCAGTCCTCAAGACTGAGCCTTACATGATAATTATTTTTTATAAGGGAATCAGGTACCACAATAGGTTCGGTAAGGAAGATTCGAAGGCTCAGGCGGTCTACAAAAATCAGCCTGTTCGGCAGTGTAGTCGTATGGGCTTGCAAGTACCTTAAGAAGCCGATCCATCACGCTAAAATCCCCTTGTTTTTCTGCAGCTTTCAATGCTTCTTCCACCCGATGATTACGAGGAATTACCGCTGGATTGCTGTCACGCATTAACTGATGTGACGAGTCTTTCGAATCCTGCTGCCTGTTCAGCCTTTCCTGCCAAAGCTGATGCCATTTTTGAAATTCTTCTGACCCTGACATGACAGTATCCTCTGGCAAGCCTAGTGTCAATGCACGAAAAGTATTCGTATAATCAGCCTTATGATTTTGCATCATGCTAAGAAGGTCGTCAATAAGGGACTCATCTTCCTGTTCCTCGTTAAATATACCCAGCTTTGCTCTCATTCCTGTGAGCCAATTCTTTTTAAATAAATTCGGGTAGACTGATATCTCATTCTGAGCCAATTTTACAGCTTCTTCCTGCTCATCGTGCAGAAGAGGCAAAAGGCTCTCAGCAAACCGGGCAAGGTTCCACCCCCCGATTCCAGGCTGATTGCCAAAGGCATAGCGGCCTTCTCTGTCGATCGAACTAAATACCGTTGCCGGATCATATTCATTCATAAAAGCGCACGGGCCGTAATCAATGGTTTCTCCGCTAATGGTCATATTGTCGGTGTTCATGACCCCATGAATAAAGCCAACCATCTGCCACTTCGCAATCAGCTCAGCCTGACGCTTGATTACTTCTTGGAGCAGCGAGAGGTATCGATTTTCATTATCTTCAATGTATGGAAAATGCCGCTTGATTGTGTAGTCAGCAAGGGCACGGAGCTCATCAGTGCTGCCTTTCCCTGCCGCAAATTGAAAGGTACCAACACGCAAATGACTGGCGGCCACACGGGTCAGGATAGCACCAGGCAATTCGGTTTCCCTGATAATTGATTCACCAGTAGTGACCACTGCAAGGCTGCGGGTTGTCGGTATCCCAAGTGCATACATCGCTTCACTAATGATATGTTCACGCAGCATTGGACCTAGTGCCGCTCGGCCATCGCCGCCCCTTGAATAAGGAGTTCGTCCTGAACCTTTGAGCTGAATATCAAACCGGCCCCCATCAGGAGTGATCTGCTCTCCAATCAGCATTGCCCGGCCGTCCCCCAGCATATTAAGATGTCCAAACTGATGACCCGCATAAGCTTGAGCTAAAGGCTCAGCACCTTCAGGAATATCGTTGCCAGCAAAAACAGCTGCACCGTCTTCGCTTTTCAGCAGCTCGACGCTGAACCCTAGGGAGGTTGCCAACGGCTCATTAAAAGTAATCAGTTTTGGTGAGCTTACAGGGTTTGGGGTTATCTTTGTAAAAAATGATTCTGGCAGACGGGTGTAACTGTTGTCCAAGTTCCATCCTGTTTCTACACTCTTTGTCATCTTATCCCTTCTTTTCAATAGTTTTTATGTGACACTTGCTTTCTACTGTCTGACTGTTAGTTTATTATACCCACGCACACAAAGATGACGCCCTTAAATATTTAGGCGAAATGAAACTTAACTTCTTAAAGCAGAGGATCCCCCAAACAAAAAGTCTGGGGGATCTATTTTGCGTTGCCTCAATAGGTTAAAGTGCTGTTTTAGTCATTTGCTTCCTGGTGTTTCTTTATGCCCTATATTTTAAAGCTAATCCTTTTAAGAAATTCCTAGCGTATCGATCTCCGCATTCTTTATAATTCTTATGGCCTTTTTTCCGCAATATAGCGCTTAATTCTCCTTTTGTTATGGAAACACCTGCTTCTTCTAATATTTCAATCATATCCTCACTTGTTAGTGATAATGCGATTTTAAGTTTCTTAAGCAGGATATTATTTGCACTTTCATTAGAGAAAAGCGGTCTTTCAGGCTGCCCCGGCTTCGGTTCTTGTTTACCTCGTTTAAAAATAATAAAGCCATTTAAAAAGGACTCGAACATAACATTATCGCATTTTATATTCTTGTCATTTTCAGCAAGATCATCATCATTATCATTTGATTTAGTTAATATCTTCAGTACTTCTTCTTTTGTTACTTCAACACCGCCAAGTTTAAAAATCTCTGCCATATCTGTATTTTTTATATCCAAAGCATACCTTAATCTAATTAATAAATCATTATTATCCATCTATAAACCTCCATAACTTTTGGTGCCTGTCACTCCCCGAAAAATCTCGTTTCACATATTGTTCCACAGTTATCTCCTATATTCCATTCGTCACAATAAAAGCACCCGCCCGCAAAGCAGATGCTCCCTCTTCACCTCAACTCTATTTTCGCCACAGCTTCACAATGTGTCGTTTGCGGAAACATGTCAACAGGCTGGACTTCAAGTGTTTTATAGCCGCCGTCTTCAAGTATGCGCAGATCTCTTGCCAAGGTTGCCGGATTACATGAAACATAAACCACTTTTGCCGGTTTCATTTCCAGGATGGTTCGCAGCAAAGCCTCGTCACAGCCTTTGCGAGGAGGGTCGACGACAAGCACGTCTGCTTTATTCCCGTCTTTATACCATTTGGGGATGACCTTTTCTGCTTCACCGACAGCAAATTCAGCGTTGGTAATGCCATTTAATTCGGCATTCCTTTTCGCATCCTCAATCGCCTCAGGCACAACCTCAACACCGAAAACGTTCTTTGCCTTCTGAGCAAGGAAAAGCGAAATCGTTCCGATGCCACAGTAGGCGTCAATCACTGATTCTTGCCCCGTCAACTCCGCATATTCCAAAGCCTTATCATAAAGCACTTTTGTCTGGACAGGATTTACCTGGTAAAAACTAAGCGCCGATATAGCAAATTTCACTCCGCCAATCGAATCATAAATGACTTCATTTCCCCAAAGGACAGAAGTCTCTCGTCCAAAAATGACGTTTGTCTTTTTGGAATTGATGTTGTGGACAATTGATTTCACATTGGGAAGACGGTCAGCAATTTCCTGAACTAATTTGCTTTTATGCGGAATATCACTAGTTCTAGTTACAAGCACTACCATAAGCTCGCCTGTCTGCTTTCCAAATCGGGCGACAATATGGCGGAGCACCCCTTTATGAGTCTCCTCATTATAAGCCTTAATGCCAAGTTCACTGCAAATCTCTTTTACAGTCTGAATCGCTTCATTGACTTCCGGAAGCTGAATCAGGCTTTCATTCGTGTCGACAATTTCATGGCTGCGGGGCTTGAAAAACCCGGAAATCAATTTCCCATCTCGTTCACCAACAGGAACTTGAGCTTTGTTTCGGTAGTGCCATGGATTGTCCATTCCTAAGACAGGATGAACCTTCACGTTTTCAAGCTTTCCAATTCGAGTAAGCACTTGACGAACCTGATTTTCCTTATACTCTAGCTGGCCTTCATAGGACAGATGCTGAAGCTGGCATCCACCATATTTATGAGCTTCGGTTTCTGTCACTTCTACCCTAAATGTGCTCCGCTGCAGAAGCTCCTCCATCCTGCCGAACCCATAACCTTTACTGATCTTGATTACCTTTATATTTGCCTTTTCACCTGGAAGTCCTCCAGGCACGAAGATAGGAAAGCCATCTACTTTAGCGACACCTGCACCATCATGAGTTAAGTCTTCAAATGTCACATCAATATACTGATTTCTGTGGACCGGTATTGTTTTGCTCATTGCTTTCTTCCTTTGCTGAAAAATTTCCAAAGACGTTTGAATAGCAAAATTAATTACAGCTAACTAGTTTGCCTTTAAAATAATATTGTTGTTTCGCTTCCTTTTGGACTCAATCCATCATTGCTCGGATTGACTTAACCTTTGCCCTTACCTCTTCTATGTTTCTCATCTTGTTGTCCCAGCATCTTTGGCTTAGATCAACTGGATATTCTTCGGGATTTAGAGAACGTTTGTATTCCTCCCATAAAACACCGAGACTTTCTTGAACATATCCTTTTATTTCTCCAATTTCCGGAAGCTTGTACACAAGCTTTCCGTCCACAAAAATATCATGATGTAAATCAACTGCTGTAAAATTTGTTACGAATTTGCTGATATAAGTGTGAGTTGGATGAAACATTTTCAGCTTTTCTTCCTTCTCTGGCTCCTCTTCAGCCAAAGCAATATAATCTCCCTCAGAACGCCCATTGATGTTGTCGATGATTCGGTACACCTTTTTAATTCCCGGAGTTGTAACCTTTTCAGGATTTGAAGAGATTTTAATGGTATCTTCCATTGCACCGTTATCGCCTTCGATCGAAACAACTTTATAAACGGCTCCCAGCGCCGCCTGGTCAAAAGCAGTAATCAACTTCGTCCCAATTCCCCAGATATCAATTTGAGCTCCCTGAGCCTTTAAGCTCATGATCGTGTATTCATCCAAATCACTTGAGGCGACAATTTTAGCTTCGGTAAATCCAGCTTCATCGAGCATGGCACGAGCTTCTTTGGATAAATAGGCCAAATCTCCGCTATCAAGGCGAATCCCGATAAAGTTAATTTTGCTGCCAAGCTCCTTGGCAACGCGGATTGCATTCGGCACTCCAGAACGCAGGGTATCATATGTATCCACTAAAAATACGCAGTTCTTATGGGACTCAGCATATTTTTTAAAAGCCGTATATTCGTCTTTATACGCCTGAACCATAGAATGGGCATGCGTTCCTGCAACAGGAATCCCAAATAGCTTGCCTGCCCTGACATTACTTGAAGACTCAAAACCAGCTAAATAGGCTGCTCTTGTACCCCAAATCGCGGCGTCCATTTCCTGGGCACGCCGGGTTCCGAACTCCATCGCCGTTTCTTCTCCAACAACTTGCTTAATGCGCGAGGCTTTTGTTGCAATTAAGGTTTGATAGTTGATGATGTTTAATAATGCGGTTTCAATCAGCTGTGCTTCTGCCAGTGGCGCCTCGACCCGGATAAGCGGTTCGTTATTAAAAACTATTTCGCCTTCCTTCATCGACCGAATCGTCCCTGTAAACCGCAAATCTTTTAGATAAGCAAGAAAATCATCGCCGTAGCCTGCCTCATTTTTCAAATATCTAAGATCCTCATCTGTAAATTTAAACGCCTTAATAAACTGGATTACTTTTTCAAGGCCCGCATATACAGCATACCCATTGCCGAATGGCATTTTGCGAAAAAAAAGTTCAAATACGGCTTTACGGTTATGAAATCCATCGCGCCAGTATGTTTCCATCATATTTATTTGATATAAATCTGTATGCAGCATTAGGCTGTCATCCTGGTATTTCCGATTCATCATTAAGCTCCCTCCACTAGCATCGAACACGAGCTAGACTATTATCTACTTTTAACGGTTAATGCAGTTTCTTACCTAACCTCTGCTCCGATGACATTTTCAAAATGTCCTAATGACCACTCATGCCCCGCTTCATTAAACGAAGCAACTGCATCTTTGTATACAATAACCTTAAAACCCTTATTATAAGCGTCAACCGCTGTATGAAGCACACAAATGTCCGTACAAACGCCAACAAGATGCAACTCGGCTATTTCTCGCTCCCGCAGCTTGCTCTCAAGATTTGTTCCGGAAAAAGCTGAATATCTTGTTTTATCTAGATAATATACATTATCACGATGTTTATTGGTCTGATAGATCTCATTCAGGCTCCCGAATAAATCTCTTCCCTTAGTTCCCCTCAGATTATGAGGCGGAAAAAGTTTTGTCTCCGGATGATATTCATCCCCTTCATCGTGAACGTCAACTGCAAAAACGACGTAATGCCCTGATTCAATAAACTCCTTCGTGATTGAAACGATAGCGGATTCAATACGCTGTCCCGGTTCTTTACAAGAAAGAGCTCCGTCGTCCGCTACAAAATCATGCGTGTAATCAATATTGATTAGTGCCTTCTTTTTAATACCCATCTTGAGCTCCCCCATTTTAACAGCCTGCTGCTTCATCCCTTTATTTTCCTTGATTTAGTCTTTGGAAGCAAATTTTCAGGAGAAAATTCTTGTGAAAATTCCAAGTATCCGTAGCATCCGGCACTATTTTAGTTTCCTATATAAAACAAAACCGTCCCAAAGGAACGGCTCAAAACTAATCTTCTATTTTATCCATAAGCTCGGGCCGGTCTTCCGGTCTGATTTTAGCAAGGGGAACAGTTACCTGAATGTGCCGATAGAGGTTTACAAATTCAGCCGGGAGATTGCCCCCATACTCACCATCAAGATTCAGCTGAACCGTTTCATCGGAATAAACCTTGATTCTGTTTGCTTGCGTATAAATCACACTTGGATCATGAATATGCTCTCCTCTTACTGCTAGTGTAGCAATTCGAATAAAGTCAGCTAAATTGGACTTTTTCAAAATAAGTAACGAGAACATCCCATCATTAATCGATGAATTAGGTGCAAGCTTTTCAAAACCGCCAACAGAGTTGGTGAGGCCAATCAAAAACATCATAACCTCTCCCTCAAACAGCTTTCCATCGTATTCAATGGAAACTCGTGAGGCACGTAAACTCGGCAGCATCTCGACGCCCTTTAAATAATAGGCTAGCTGGCCAATCATCGTTTTCAGTTTGCTAGGGACTTCATAGGTTAGCTCTGTAAGCCTGCCTCCGCCTGCAATATTGATAAAATACTTTTCATCAATGCGTCCAACATCCACTGGTATGGTTTCGCCCTTAACGATTATATCTACAGCTGCCTCTATGTCTCTTGGAATATGAAGTGCTCTGGCAAAGTCATTCGTTGTGCCTACTGGAATAATGCCGACCATTGGACGGTATTCCTGTTCGGCAATCCCATTGACCACCTCGTTAATGGTACCATCTCCACCCGCTGCTATAACAAGATCATAGCGCCGCTCCACTGCAATTTTTGCCGCCTCGGTCGCATCACCCTCACAGGTTGTTGCGTGGCAGGACGCTTCATAACCAGCCTTTTCCAGCCTTATCAGTACTTCGGCAATATTTTTCTTAAAAACCTCTCTGCCTGAAGTGGGATTATAAATAATTCTTGCTCTTTTCATGGTTTATCATCCTAAACAGATTATGATATTCAAAACACTTCCATACTTACTCATCATAGCCTAAAAGACATCAGCAGGCAATCTGCTAGTATAGAACACTTTGATTATCCCACCGCCTCTTTTAAAAATCTGCATTAAAGCTTAAGCTATAAACATTACTAATTTGCAGACGGTGGGCGGCTGTTCCCATTTTAAAAATACCACTCTTATCATACTGTTTTGAATCGTGGTAACCATCATTCTCATTAATGTGCGCTTCATCCTGTTTGGCATCTGAAGCAGTTAACTCCCATTGCCGCCCTGGCTGTGCAATTCCCTTGCTTTGTATGCTGCCAAAAAAATATTGCTACCTTGAATTAAACAATAAAACCATGCTGTCTGCGTTTCACTCTGAAACACTCTCTTCTTTCGGCTTACTGCCAACTAACAGCTTTATGCCACCGCCAATAAGAAGTACACAAACAATGGCGGTCTGAAGGTAATGGCTGAACCAGTACCCGAGGTCTACATTGAACAAGTTAAAGAACATCGGGGTAATAGCAGGAATGACAAGGTTTGTGGTTAGATAGTACACACCCAAGGAAACCAAACCAATTCCAACCCACTTTTGATGATTAATTAAATAGGCGATAACAGGGGTATCCTCCAGCGGTTCCTCCTTGTACTTCGAAGCTTTTTGCAGCCCATCAAAAAAACTGTAAAACCAGATAATCGGTATCAAAAATAAGAAAATGCCAAGCCTTAACACATCAAGAATATAAATAGAAAACAAGAATGCAGCCATAAGCTGGATTCCTCGTCTCTGCAAGCCAAGATAGAGATGTCCAGCCCCCGGAAAAATCGCTAAAAAGGTTGCAATTGCTTTACTCTTCTTCCCATCCTCACGACTTGTTTCAAAATCCTCTAAGATCGACCGGTCTACTAGTTGCTCTCCCCGCTGCTTTTTATTAAGCTGTTGAACCCCATCGAAGAATCCATAAACCCAAATGACTGGAAGGATCGCTAGGAAAATGAGAAATTCCCCTCGGTCCGTAAGCACAGCCACAAAGAAAACCATGGCAGCCAGCCCAAGGAATGAGGCTAGTAGTGTTACCCCCCGGTTCATAAGTCCCAATTGAAAATGGCCAAGTCCTGGGACAAATGAGAGAACAATCGTGTAAAACCGCTCAGTGTCTTCCGCTGATTTCTCGGTTTTTGTCCCTTCGACATTCCTTTTTTCTATTGAACTCTGAATGGCCATATCAATAAGACTGGCCACATAAAAGAACAGCCCCACCGGAACCAGAACTAGAAAGTCCTGAGCGTGAGTAATAAACACCAACAAAATTCCAAGTATAACAGGGCCTAGTGTAAACAACATATAAAACAGGCCTCGAAGCGTCCTGCCATAATAAAGGTGACCTAGCCCCGGAAAAAAGGACAGTAAGAATGCAATTGCAGGATTTCTCATTTTCTGTTTTCCTCCTTCACTTTTACTTCTAAAGAATCAATCAGCATAAAAGTCTTGTTTACAAGACCTTCAGTAATAGACGACTCTTGCTTTTCGGCAACATGAATGTCTCCTGTATACTGGGTAAGCGACTGAAATACGCCTGCAAACATAAATAGAAGGGTCATAGCAGCTGCTAGGATATAATGAAAGGCTGCCGACTGGTAAAAAGGGCGCGACTGGTAAACGATTTGTCGCTGTCCTGGCGCATCCCTTTGCTCCCCAGTTCCTGACTTTTCAACAGAGGACCTATTATTGATTAACCTTAAATTAGGATGACTTGATGGCTCAAGCTTCCTTCTCGTTTCGCACAGACCAACCTCAGCCATGACCTTATCAGTAAAGCTGCTTTGATTGGGTAAATCCGGCAGAGCTTCCTCAACTTCATTTACTGCCTTTAGATAAAGCTCTAAACACTGTTCACATTCGTAGAGATGATCTTCATATTTCTGCCTGTCCTGTGTTTTTGTCTCATCTTTTACATATCTAAGCCATTCATTCAAAGTTGCGTGCTTCATTAAAATTCGTCCTCCTTCCAGTGTGATTTCATCCAGTGCCTGGCCCGGTACAGTTTTGTCTCAATTGTTTTGACCTGTACGTTTTGTTCGATAGCCATTTGTTGATAGCTTTTTTCGTCTATGTAAAATCCATAAATAACCTCACGATAGTTTTCGGGGAGTTCATTAAGCTTTTGTCTTACAAACCTTTGCTGTTCTTTATTAATAAAGACAGTTTCCACGCTTTCTGTTTCAGGACCGGCAGATTCAATTGTATTTGATAATTCCTCTCGAAACCGACCTTTTCTCCGCTTTATATCGATTGCATGATTAACAGCAATTCTGATTATCCAAGTTTTAAATCCTTGATTCTGGTAGGAAGGGAGCGAGTTGTAAATCTTCATAAAGACTTCCTGGCTAGCATCCTCTGCCTCGCTCTCGTCCCGCAGCACAGCATAAATCGTTCGGAACACTTCACTGCGGTACTTCTCGACAAGCAAGCGAAACGCATGCGTATGGCCATTCCTTGCCTTCTCAATTAAACTCTGATCACTAATCTCTCTCCCCTCCCTTCGTAAGCTTACACTTTAATAGACGACCAAGAGCTGGTCATCCCCTACACCAAAACTGTAAATTAATTTAATTGACCATGAGATTTAGTTTTTGTTACACCGAAGGGAAGTTTAATGAATTTCGTAAGCGAAAATCCTAGAGAAGTGGTTGAGGATTATTAAATTCGAACCTTTCTAAAAACCACAACTTACAATATATTACTTTTTCAAGGAAAACAATCTAAACAATGGAAGTATATGTTAAAATCAATATAAACAGTTTCTGCTTTTGAAAAGTGCTGAAGCGTTTTAGTATGCAGAGATGGGTGAAACAATGAATTGGTTTATTCTATTTGCAGCCTATTTAATCGGCTCTATTCCAACTGCGTTATTAGTAGGACGTATTATGTTTAATGTTGATATCCGCAATCTGGGCAGTAAAAATCCCGGGGCTTCTAACACGCTCAGGGTCATGGGCAAGAAGGCCGCAGTTATTGTGCTGCTTTTTGATGTTGGAAAAGGCATGCTGGCAGCGGCACTCCCCTTTTTAATGGGATCAGACCTCCTGCCTTTATATGCCGGTCTTATGGCAGTTTTCGGACACTGCTTTCCAGTGTTTGCTGGCTTTAGAGGCGGAAAAGCGATCGCTACAACGGCTGGTGCGTTACTGATCGCCGACTTACAAATGTTTTTCATTGCTTACATTGTATTTTTTGCCATCACCTTAATAACTAAATATGTATTTGCCGGCTCGATCTCTGTTGGTGCCGCCTTATTGGCAAGTTCATTTTTTTATCCTGGCTATAATACTGAAATCATTTTTTCTTTCTTTTTTCTTCTCCTGATTTTTCTTCACCGCTCCAATATTGCGAATTTCATTAAAGGCGAAGAATTGAAATTTAATGATAAAAAAATGAAAAATGACCGGCTTCCTCCTTCGGGTGGCTCCTTTAAAGGATAGGTTTTATACTAGTTGATAAAGGGCATTTTACTTATCGCCCAATCATCTCAGTTGGTTTAAACTGATAGCGAGCTAATAAAACCTGGCCGTCTATGCTTGTTTCAACCCCTTCTTGTAAAAGAAGGGCTTTTTGCGTATAGGCTGCTTCTTCGTCCTTCAACCCTATCTCCCCTTTTGAATTTATCACTCTATGCCAAGGAAGCTTGAACTTGCCGCTCATTGAATGTAGTATTCTCACCACCTGTCTTGCACCTCTAGGGCTTCCCGCCAGGCTGGCAATTTGGCCATAGGTCATAACTTTGCCTGGAGGGATCTGTTTAATAATAGTAATAACTTTTTCGGTAAACGGCTGCATGTTTTCACCAACTCTCATTTTTTAGTTACTCCTCCCCTAAAGAGCTTTTCCATCATTAGTTTCTTTCAAGTTCTATCGACTTCAGTTTTTCGAAAATCCTTCTACAATTGACAATTTCTCTTTAAAGACAAGAGTTCTGTCGAAATATGCACAATCCCTTTTACCCACAAATGCTTTTTATAGCTGAGTCTTCTGTTGCCCGGGAAATATTCTGTCGATTTTTTATCGACAAAAAAACTGATGGACCATATCCATCAGTTTCTTCGTAGTAAAATTTGTTCTATTTAAACAATGCAGTCGACTGTTTCAATCATCGTAGATGAGCCTTGAATTAAACCTAGAATACAGCTTGTCCTAGCGTTTATTAAGTTCTTGTACTAACAGCTTATTAACAAGCGGCGGATTGGCCTGGCCTTTGGTCGCCTTCATTACCTGGCCAACCAAAAATCCGACTGCCTTGCTTTTACCGCCCTTGAAATCTTCGATCGACTGAGGGTTCGCGTCAAGAATTTCGGTGATAACCTTAACAAGAGCTCCCTCATCCGAAATTTGGACAAGGCCTTTGTCTTTCACGATCTGTTCTGGATCTCCACCGTTTTCAATCAGTTCCTTAAAGACGGTTTTAGCAATTTTTGAAGATATCGTTCCATTTTCAATAAGCTTAATCATGCCTGCAAGAGCTTCTGGAGTGAGCGCTATCTCTTCGAGTTCTTTCTGTTCTGAATTTAAATATCCAGAAACATCACCCATCAGCCAATTGGAGGCTTGCTTAGCATCTGCACCTGCATTTACTGCAGCTTCAAAGAAGTCTGCCATCTCTTTTGTTACGGTGAGGACCTTCGCATCATAAAGAGGTAAACCCAACTGCTCTACATAACGTTTTTGACGCTCGTCTGGGAGCTCAGGTATCTCCGCACGTACTCTTTCCTTCCAGCTCTCGTCGATGAATACATCCAAAAGGTCCGGTTCTGGGAAATAGCGGTAGTCATCTGAGCCTTCTTTTACCCTCATTAAGACAGTTGTGTTAGAAGCTTCATCGAAACGGCGTGTTTCCTGTCTGATCTCACCACCTGCTTCTACTTCTTCAACCTGGCGCTTCTGTTCATACTCTAAACCTTTACGTACAAAGTTAAACGAATTTAAGTTTTTAAGCTCGGTTTTGGTGCCAAGTTCCTCTTGACCTACAGGGCGAATTGAAATATTGGCATCACAGCGCAATGAGCCTTCTTCCATTTTACAGTCCGATACACCTGTATATTGAATGATTGATTTTAACTTTTCTAAATAAGCATATGCTTCATCCGGAGTACGGATATCAGGCTCTGATACAATTTCAATTAACGGGGTGCCTTGACGGTTAAAATCAACCAGTGAATAACCCTTTTCATGATTCAGCTTGCCAGCATCCTCTTCTAGGTGAATCCTTGTAATTCCGATTCTCTTTTTTTCGCCGTTCACTTCGATATCAATCCAGCCGTGCTCTCCAATTGGCTTATCAAACTGCGATATTTGATAGGCTTTCGGGTTGTCTGGATAAAAGTAATTTTTTCGGTCGAATTTGGTATGTTCGGCGACCTCACAATTTAATGCGAGGGACGCTTTCATTCCGTATTCGACTACCTTTTTATTTAACACCGGCAAAGTACCCGGATAGCCTAAGTCAACTACAGTTGTGTTTGAGTTAGGTTCGGCACCAAAGTGGTTCGGGCTTGACGAAAAAATCTTTGAGTTTGTTTTAAGTTCTACGTGGACCTCAAGTCCAATGACTGTTTCATATTTCAAGTTTCTCACCCCTTTACAACTGCGGTTTTTGTTTATGATAATCTGTTGCCTGTTCAAACGCATGGGCCACCTGGTACACAGTGCTTTCCCCAAAATGATTTCCGATAATTTGCAGTCCAAGCGGCATACCTTCTGCAAATCCGCATGGAACTGAGATTCCCGGTACTCCTGCGAGATTGACGGGAATGGTTAGTATGTCATTCACATACATTGTCACCGGATCAGAGATATTCTCCCCTATTCCAAAGGCTGGTGTTGGTGTAGTTGGTCCAATGATAACATCATAGTTTTGAAAAACATCTTCAAAGTCTTTTTTAATCAATGTCCTTACCTTTTGTGCCTTTTTATAGTAAGCATCATAATAACCTGAGCTAAGCGCAAAAGTTCCAAGCATGATTCGGCGCTTTACTTCATCACCAAAACCTTCTGCTCTCGTTTTCTTATAAAGCTCAATTAAATTCTCTGCCTCCGGTGTCCGGTAGCCATAACGTACACCATCAAATCGAGCCAAGTTTGCTGAAGCTTCCGAGGAAGCAATCAAATAGTAAGTAGCTAAGGCATATTTTGAATGTGGCAGGGAAACTTCTTCACAAGTCGCCCCGAGACCTTCCAGAACTTTTATGGCATTCTTAATTGATTTCTTTACTTCCTCGTTGACACCTTCTCCTATGTATTCCTTCGGCACCGCTATTCTAAGGCCTTTCACATCGCCCTTCAATGAATCAGCAAAATGAGGGACCTTCACATTAGCAGAAGTGGAATCCAGCGGGTCATGGCCGGCGATTGCTGAAAGCAAATACGCATTGTCCTCGACCGTACGGGTAATCGGACCAATCTGATCAAGCGATGATGCAAAGGCAACCAAGCCATAACGGGAAACAAATCCATAGGTTGGCTTCATACCAACCACTCCGCAGAATGACGCCGGCTGGCGTATTGAACCACCTGTATCTGATCCGAGTGCAAATGGCACCTCACCCGCCGCAACTGCTGCAGCAGAACCACCGGAAGAACCACCCGGAACCTTTTCAAGATTCCATGGATTGTGAGTCTTTTTAAAGCCTGAATTTTCGTTAGAAGAACCCATCGCAAACTCATCCATATTTAATTTTCCGATTGTCACTGTATCAGCCTTATGTAATTTCTCAACCACTGTAGCATTATATATCGGGTCAAAATTTTCGAGAATTTTACTGGCACAAGTAGTTCGCAGCCCTTTTGTGACGATATTATCCTTTATCCCAATCGGCATGCCGAACAATAGGCCGGCCGATGATTCGTTGCCAAGCTGCTTGTCCATAGACTTAGCACTATTTCTCGCTCTTTCTTCATCAAGGGTCAGGAAGGCATTGACCTTGCCATCAACCTCGGAAATCCTTTGATACGATTCGTTCACCAGGTCTGTGACGGTTATTTCTTTCTTATGTAAAAACTCTTGAAGCTCGGATAATTTATGATCAAATAAACTCATTTACTCTTCTCCCCTCCTCTATTCCAGTATCGATGGGACCCTAAACTGTCCATCTTGATGCTGTGGTGCATTTTTCAATACCTTTTCACGCGGCAGTCCATCTGTAGGAACATCTTCCCTCATTACATTTTTCATATTGAGTACATGGGAAGTCGGTTCAACTCCGTCTGTATTCACCTCATTTAACTTTTCCACAAATGCTGTAATCTTCTCCAGCTCATCCCGCATTTTTTCTGCCTCTTCATTTGAAACAGCGATTCTTGCCAAATGGGCTACATGCTTTACCTGATCGGCTGATATTTTGGACAATCATGCCACCTCCACTTTGTTCGAACTACTAATAATACTAATGATAATAACAAACTTTGCTGCATTAAAGCAATTTGAATCTCTGCGGAGAAGCCTCTCCTTCTTGATTCTTTTGCACAAAATAAAGCCTTTGACTAGAGCCAAAGGCTTGTAGTAACTGAAATTGGTTTATACATGTATATTATACTGCATACTTTTCCGAAAAAACAGACATCTCTGCCATAGAATTCAGACATTCACTTTACAGAACAAATCAGATTATTAATGAATCCAGCTTATTTAAATATTTTTTTCACAAAAGATAGCAGGCCCTTCTTCTGCTCTGCTTTTGGGGTAATCTCAGTTTTAACATCAGTGAGATAGATATCTTCTTTATCAATGGCATGGTCATAAGCTAAAACCATCCCCAACTCGGAATCATGTTCCTGGTTCGTGACAAGTGTATAGGAGATGCTTAGTTTTTTTGCTAATTTAACGTATTTAGACAGATAAGAATAATCCATATTTCCGTTTAAAAATAAATGAGCTTCTCTGTTTTCCTTCATTAAATTATCAACCTGGTTCGGAATTCCTTTTGTCCTTACTTCTGACTGGGTCAGCGCAATAACAACCCTTTCACGAAGCGTGCTAAGGAATTTTCTTCTTTCATCAGGCTTAGTCTGCTTAGCTCCGTACATGCCTTGCTGTAAATATTCATCAACCTTCGTTTTATCCATTCCCTCCGCCTCCTTACAAACCGCTATTACTATTTATGATCATTTCATAAAAAAGGTGTTATTAAAAGAATTTCCATCCAGGGACAAAAAAAACCTCCTCTTATATAAGAGGAGGCAAAAATAGGAGTAGTATAGGTGAAAAAATCACAGCAATAAAAGATGGTACAGTGTTATTTGGAAGCGGAGAACTGCTCTTCTTCAGTCGACCCTTTTAAAGCCGTCGTAGAAGACGTTCCACCTGTAATAACCATAGAAACTTGATCAAAGTAGCCAGTTCCAACCTCACGCTGGTGTCTTGTGGCTGTGTAACCATGTACTTCGCTAGCGAATTCTGCTTGTTGTAATTCAGAATAAGCAGCCATCCCGCGATCTTTGTACCCGCGAGCCAATTCAAACATACCGTGGTTTAGAGAATGGAAACCTGCTAATGTTACGAACTGGAACTTGTAGCCCATTTTTCCAAGTTCAATTTGGAATTTCGCGATTGTAGCATCATCAAGCTTTTTCTTCCAGTTGAAAGAAGGTGAGCAGTTGTATGCAAGCAGTTTGCCTGGGAACTGTTCATGAATAGCGTCTGCAAAGCGCTGTGCTTCTTCAAGGCTTGGCTCCGCAGTTTCACACCAAATTAAATCTGCATAAGGTGCGTAAGCAAGGCCACGCGCTATTGCTTGGTCAAGGCCGGCGTTTGTTCTAAAGAAGCCTTCAGGTGTTCTTTCACCAGTGATAAACGGCGCATCTGCTTCGTCAACGTCACTTGTAATTAGATCGGCAGCATTAGCATCAGTACGGGCAATAACCAGTGTAGGCACTCCCATAACATCTGCAGCAAGACGAGCTGAGATTAAGTTTTTCACAGCTGTTTGCGTAGGCAGCAATACTTTTCCGCCAAGATGTCCGCATTTCTTTTCTGAGGAAAGCTGATCTTCAAAGTGAACTCCTGCTGCACCTGATTCAATCATGCCTTTCATCAATTCAAACACATTTAGCTGTCCGCCAAAACCTGCTTCAGCATCGGCTACAATCGGTGCGAACCAGTCAACAGAATCGTCGCCTTCTGAATGAGTGATTTGATCAGCACGCTGAAGTGCCTGGTTAATCCTTTTTACAACAGCTGGTACACTATTCGCTGGGTATAAGCTTTGGTCAGGGTACATATTCCCTGAAAGGTTAGCATCCGCAGCAACCTGCCAGCCGCTTAGGTAAATCGCCTTTAGTCCAGCTTTTACTTGCTGTACTGCCTGGTTACCTGTCAATGCACCAAGTGCATTAATGTAATCTTCCTCGTTAACGTACTTCCATAGCTTTTCCGCGCCGCGTCGGGCAAGCGTATGTTCAATTTCAATTGAACCGCGCAATTTAATAACATCTTCTGCTGTATACGGGCGAGTAACCCCACTCCATCTTGAATCCATTTCCCAGCTTTCTTGTAATTGTTTAGCTCTTTCGTTTGTCATAATCTCATCCTCCTAAAATTTTAATTAATGAATCTTTTAAACTTAAAGTTTCTCATTCTGCTCTGGCAAGACCTACAATCGACCCTCAGATCAAATTGGCCACGCCCTGTTTCTAATGCCTTTTAAGTGATTCACCCCTTTGTTATAATACAGTAAAAATTATTTATGTTTGTATTATATAACAGTAAAAATATTTTGCAACAATTTGAAGACATTTTTCTGAATTTTTTTTCGACAAGCACTAAAAAGCGGAATCGCCCGTTTAGCGACGTATGGACTGGAGCACTTCGACTGAGATAAAGGAAACACGAAGAGCGCAAGTGATTCGATGTTGACTTATCATAGGGAGAAGAGCGAAGTACACTAGTCGCTGGGCGCTGGAGCTAGATTCACTAAAAAGCAGAAGCGCCCGTTTAGCGACGTATGGACTGGAACGCTTCGACTGAGATAAAGGAAACACAAAAAAGGTGACAGGCACCATCCAGAAAACTGGATGGTGCCTGTCACCTTTATACTTGAATCTACTTATAGATCTTTCTCGACTGCTTCATCAAATTCTTCATGGATAGCTTTTTTCGGTGTGTTTCCGATTAAGCTGAATATAATGATAGCAGCTAATGCTAGGATAAAACCGGGAACAATCTCATAAAGTTGGAATGGAATAATTTTGGCATTGGTCAGCCTTTCCCAGACGACAACTGTAACTGCTCCGGTAATGATTCCAGCTAAAGCTCCATCACGGTTCATTCGTTTCCAGTAAAGAGACATAAGGATAACTGGGCCAAAAGCGGCTCCGAAGCCTCCCCATGCATAGCTGACAAGGTCAAGGACTGATGCTCCGCCTTTTTCGGGGTTTCCGTTATAGGCAAGGACAACCGCAATTAGTGCAATCACAATAACACCAAAGCGCCCGACCCAAACTAACTCTTTATCACCAGCATTTTTGCGGATGAGAGCTTTATAAAAATCTTCTGCTAAAGCACTTGATGAAACCAGCAGCTGAGAATCAATGGTACTCATGATTGCTGACAGGATTGCAGCCAGCAAGATTCCTGATACCCAAGGGTTGAATAGAACATCAGCAAAATAGATAAACACCTTTTCACTTTGATCTACATCACCTTGGATTAGTGGCTGATCTGCAAAATACGGAATTCCTGTAAGTCCGACTACAATCGCTCCGATGATTGAAATAGTCATCCAAGTCATTCCATAAAAACGTGCCTTTGGTACTTCTTCAACTGATTTAATCGCCATAAAGCGAGTGATAATGTGAGGCTGGCCAAAGTAACCCAGCCCCCATGCCATAAGGGAGATAATCCCCAGGGTAGTCATAGAGTCCATTGGATCTAAATATCCTGGGTTCATTGACCTGACCAGATCAATTGTATCGGCAGGTCCGCCGAGTTCAATGATCGCTATGATCGGCACAATAACAAGGGCTAAGAACATCAACAGGCCTTGAAAGAAATCAGTCCAGCTAACCGCAAGGAAGCCTCCCAGGAATGTATACGAAATAATAACAATCGCACCAATTAATAATGCCATATTATAGGACATTCCGAAGGTTTCCTGGAATAAGAGTGCTCCCCCAACTAACCCAGAAGAGGCATAAAAGGTGAAAAAGATTAAAATTACAAGAGCAGAAATTATTCGAAGCAAACGGCCTTTATCCCGAAAACGGTTTTCAAAAAAATCGGGGACCGTGATAGAATCGTTTGCAACCTCCGTATAAGACCGAAGTCTTGAAGCAACAAACTTCCAATTCAAATAGGCACCAATCAGCAAGCCAATACACATCCACATAGATGAAATTCCGGTTGCATACGCTAGGCCTGGTAAACCTAATAACAGCCAAGAGCTCATATCTGAAGCACCTGCACTTAAAGCAGTTACCCCCGGCCCGAGGCTTCTTCCTCCTAAGACATAGTCTGATAGATTGCTTGTCAGCCTATAAGATACAATTCCAATGATCAACATTCCGACTAAATAAACTATAAAAGTAATTAACGTAGCTATTTCCATCGCGTTTTACACATTTCTCCTTCCTAACTATAAATTTTGGCTCATCAATCGTTTGATTAATCCCCCTTTTTCTTAATCAAACGTTTGATTAAAGCTAATCACTTATACAAGCAATCGATAGCTTTATACAGCCACCTTTTGCTTACTAAGTAACTTGCTTAACACAACACTAATAATCGTAACATAAAATAAATAGTTGAGTATTTTAAATATTTTGTTTTTTATTTTATAATTCATAAATATACAAATTACCTGCATGCATTTGCTCTTACCGAAGTTTGCGCCTATAAACATACACATAAATTAATAAAATTACGTTAGCTTCCAAAGAGTTTTTCGTAATATCGTTATAAAGACTGTGATTTCCCTATTGTATTAGCACACACCCACACGACATACTCCATTCCCATTTTTCCGACTATAAAAAAATGACTCCTAATGTAAGGAGCCACCATTTGTTATGTTTTTTAATTGTTTGCTTCTAGTATTCTCTCCTCTAGTTCCTTTGTGTAAGCCTCTGTTTGCTCGGAATCCCAATTTAAGTATAGCTTCATATACTCGATCACAGGGTTTTTCCATTTTTCTACCCAATCAATATCAAATAGTAAGGCACCAGTTCTTCTTATGAAAAAGTCAGTTGGTTTTAGAGCCATTTCGCGGTGAATAGAGTACAAGAGCGGTACTTCAACAGATAGCGGCAAATTACCTTTATGATTAATTCGTTTTGCGATTTCAATTAAATGTCCTACATTGGTTCCATAAAAAGCAGCCAGATGCGCAGCCTCTTTCGACTCAAACCCTATCGATATAAGCTCTTCCTGCTTTGTCTTTGTGTGTTTAGCATAATCTTCAGGACTTCTAAACTCACCGCCAGAGAGACGCATATACTTAGTCTGGCACAGCGAGAATCTCTGCCCTGTTTCTTCAGTTAATTGCTTGCTGACCATATCAATAACTGATTCTGCCATTTTTCTGTAACCCGTTAATTTTCCGCCTGCAATCGTAATCAAGCCAGAATCTGATATCCAAATTTCATCTTTTCTCGAAATTTCTGAAGGCCCTTTTCCTTCTTCATAGATAAGAGGTCTAATTCCAGCCCAGCTTGATTCGATATCATCTATTGCTACCTTCACATCCGGAAACATAAAGTGAATGCAATCGATTATATACGCTTCATCTTCCCTGCTAATTTGCGGGTTCTCAAGTGATTCCGTGTAGACAGTATCAGTCGTCCCGACATAGGTCTTCCCATCCCTTGGGATAGCAAACACCATTCTCCCATCGGGAGTATCAAAGTAAACAGCCTGCTTGAGCGGGAATACGGTTTGATCAAGAACAATATGAACACCTTTGGTTAGCTGCAGTTTCTTTCCATTTTTAGACTGGTCCTTTTCCCGCAAAGAGTCCACCCATGGGCCAGCCGCATTAATAACCTTTCTTGCTTTTGCCGAATATTCTTTCCCTGTAAGCTGGTCTTTTATTACTGCCCCTGCAAGCGTTCCATTTTCGTATATAAAACTTTCTGCTTTTGCATAATTAACTAGCTCAGCCCCTTTTTCAAATGCCTTTTTAGCTACTTCGATTGTCAGGCGGGCATCATCCGTTCGGTATTCAACATAGTAGCCGCTGCCTTGCAGGTCCTTAGTTTTTAACAACGGTTCTTTAAGCAAGGTTTCCTGCACTCCAAGCATTTTTCTTCGTTCACCTTTCTTAACACCTGCAAGGAAATCATATACCTTCAAGCCTACCGATGTTGAAAACTTGCCGAACGTTCCATTTTTATAAATAGGAAGAAGCATCCATTCGGGATTAGTGACATGGGGAGCGTTCTCATATACAATAGCTCTTTCCTTTCCAACCTCAGCTACCATTTTAACCTCAAGCTGCTTGAGATATCTCAGGCCTCCATGAACAAGCTTAGTTGATCTGCTTGATGTTCCGCTTGCAAAGTCCTGCATTTCCACCAAAAGGGTCTTTAAACCTCTGGTCACAGCATCCAATGCCAGGCCGGCCCCAGTGATTCCTCCACCGATTATGATCACATCATATGATTTATCTTCTATCTCTTTTAAAAATTGTTCCCTTTGTAATGCTGAAAACTCACTCATAATAGACATTCCTCCTATTTTTCCATAAAAAAAACCACAACAATAAAGCCTGTATTAACCAGGGTATTGTTATGGCCTTCATCTCTAAGTCTCTGACCTATAATTATCTTTTTTTCGAGCAACGTATTGTTAAATTTAGTATGATAAAATAATTAATATAGAACATAATTTAAACGGGAGGTTCTTTATGAATATTGTAGATATGGTTGAATCTCAAATGATTGCTTCGATCAAAAATGAAAAAGATATAGACATGGCTATTAAAAGCAGCTCAAATATAGCTTTCCTGCTGACTGGAAATTTAATTAATATTGAAGACCATATCAGAAGGCTTCGCTCAGCCAATATGCATATTTTCGTCCACCTTGACTTCATAGACGGAATTTCCAACACAAAAAGTGCCGTTAGTTATATAGCTAAGGTATGGAAGCCGACGGGAATTATTACTACAAAAAGTAATTTAATCAAATTTGCCAAAGAAGAAGGGCTAATGGCAGTCCAGCGTATTTTTTTGATCGATTTCGGCGCGGTTCAAAAAGGGATTGAAATGGCCAAATCTTGCAAACCTGACGCCGTTGAAGTGCTGCCTGGCTTAATGCCGCAAATAATTGATAAGCTAACAAAAGAAATCCACCTCCCGTTAATCGCGGGCGGACTTATTAGTGAAAGAGCAGACGTGCTGGCAGCACTTGAATCCGGTGCACTTGCTGTATCATCCGGCAACCCTTCCATGTGGAATTTGAATTTATAAGCTGGAAACACCCTTAATACTATCAAACACGTAAGACGGCTTGTAAACTGAGTTCCCAATCATTTCTTTCGTTGTAATCCCGGTCAAAACAAGTACAGAGTTTAAACCATTTTCATTGCCCATTTTAATATCTGTTTCCAAACGGTCGCCGATCATATAACAACTAGCGGCATCGAGCCCAAGTATCTTAGTCACAACATACTCTGCCATCAGTTTGGAAGGCTTCCCAGTTATCGAATCTATACGTTCACCTGTTGCCCCTTCAAGGGCGCCAATCATCGCTCCGCAGTCAGGGATTTCTCCACCTTTGACAGGACAAGTCCTGTCAGGGTTGGTAGCAATAATTTTTGCCTTATTTAGCCATGCTTGAAAAGCAAGGTTAATTTTCTCATATGAAAACTCCCGGTCCCAGCCCAACACTACATATTTAGCTTTCGAAGGATCCTTGGTTATCGGGATCCTTTCTTCCTGTAACTCTTCAAAAAGAGGCTGCTCTCCAATTACCAGAGCAGCTTCCCCCTCTTGTAAATTGTCCTTAAGAAATTTTGCAGTGATAAAGTTAGAATTGATAACTTCATTGAGATTTACTTCAATTCCCAGTTTATTTAACTTTTTTACATAGTCAGCTCGAGTAGAAATAGACTTATTGGTGAGGAAGACAACTTTGTCACCTCTTGCCTTTAATTCCTGAATGGTTTCTGCTGCACCCTCAATGATTTCATCATCTAAATAAACGGTTCCATCTAGGTCAAATATGAATCCTTTTGTCAATGTCAGTTCCTCCAGCGTTAGTTAGGATTTCTAGCCGACATGCGGTTAGCAATTGCCTGTAAGATAAGAACTAGAACGACTAGGACAATCGACATCGCCGCTGCCGTATAATACTCACCCCGCAGGATATTTTGGAAAATCGCCAAACTCATTGGTGCCCACTCTGCAGGTGCCAGCAAAATAGAGATACTCGTTTCTTTAATTACAGTGATAAAAACAAGCACCGAACCGGCTGCAATTCCTGGAAGCATTAATGGTCCAATAATCGTAATTGCCGCTGTCAACGGGGTGGCTCCTAAATTTATAGCTGCTTCTTCGACATCCTGTTTAATTGACCTCATTGTTCCCATTGTGGAACGAACCATATAAGGCAGCCGTCTAATGGTGTACGCTAAGATTAACAGCAGTGCTGTACCAGTAAGGTGCAATGGTGCAGTGTTGAAAGTTTGAATCAAAGCAATACCAAAAGCAATCCCCGGAACGACTAAGGGAATCGATGTGAGGAAATCAAGTTTAGTTGAATTTTGCCTTACAACGAAATAAGATACAAATGTTGCGATTACGACACTTAAAGCGAGTGCTCCGAGCGCGAGAATAATACTGTTTTGAATATTCCCCATAGAGCTTGTAAAAATAGTTTTATAGTGGTCCAGCGTATAACCATTTGGGAGAGGATCTTTTCCCCAAGTGGTCGCAAAAGACTGTAAAGTAATTGAAAGCATTGCTAATAATGGAATTAATACTAGGAAACCAGAATAAACAGTAATCACTCTTGTTAAAACTTTATTATCGTTTAATTTCTGAACTTTTGGTTTACCAGAAACGGAACCATAGTTTTTTCCTTTAGTGAATAGGTGCTGCAGCCAGAAAAAGAATGCCGCAACAAGAACCATAACCACCGTTAAGATGGCTGCTCCACCCCAGTTAAAGAAACCTGCAATTTCTCTGTACGCCTCTACAACAAGCAAGTTGAGATTGCTTGGCGCTAAAATAATCGGGGTTCCAAAGTCAGAGAAACTAACAGTAAAGATAAGTAAAGCACTTGATATTACGCCCGGTATGGCAAGCGGGAAGGTTACAAATACAAAGGTAAACCAGTTCTTCGCTCCAAGGTTTTGCGAAGCTTCTTCAAGCGTAACATCACTAACCTTGAAAGCAGCAACCATCGGCCATAGTGCATATGGAAAAAAGAAAAACACTTGAACAAGGACAATCCCTGTCATTGAATATGGGTTGATTAACATTCCCTCAAACCCAAGCGACTGCCATATATGCGTAACCCAGCCCGCGCGCCCAAACATGATAATGAATGCGTAGGCGGAAATAAATGTTGGAACAATCAGCGGAATAGTACATAATGCTGAAATCGTTTTTTTGAAAGGCATAGTTGTTCTTGCAATCCCGTAAGCAATCGGAATGCAGACAAGTATAACAATCAGGGCTACCAGCAAAGCAAGACCTAAGCTATTTTTTAATGCACTACCATAGCTGCTGTTTTGCAGCATGCTTGTATAGCTTTCTATTGATGCCCCTTGGAACTTTTCAATCGTCGAGCTTAAGATTTTCGGATCTGTTAACGATCCTAATAAGTTGATAGGCTGTCCTGTAAAACTTACTAAGAATACCGAAAATAAAGGAAGCAGCATGAAAATTATGAAGAAAAGGTAGATTAAAGCTTTTACAAGCGTTAGTCCATTGAATGCATCCTTTAATTTGTTCATATCAATAACACCCTTTCAGGCTCTATTGACATTTTAATTTTTTCTCCTGCAGCTAAAATGCTTTCACCTGAAGAATATGTAGTATCAACAACAAGCTGGTAATTCCCTATCTGGACATCGTATCGAACGATTGATCCTAGGTACGTAGAAACAACAATGTCACCCTCCAGCAAATTTGAGGCATCGCTTGGTACACGGTCCGCTTTGTAAACTTTGATATTTTCAGGCCGAATAATTACGTCTACTTCTTTCTTCGTGGATGTTTGTGATGATCTTAACTGAAAACCATCTCCCTTTATAATCGAGAGACCATCCACTTCATCAACAACCGTACCCTTCAACATATTAGATGTTCCGACAAAATTTGCAATAAAAGGGGTCGCAGGCCTGCTATATAAGTCCGTCGGTGTCCCGATTTGCATGACTTCTCCATGATCCATAACCGCTACCCGGTCAGCCATACTCATTGCTTCTTCCTGATCGTGAGTAACGAAGATAGTTGTAATACCCAAATCCTGCTGTATCCTTCTTATCGTATTACGCATAGAATGACGCAGCTTTTGATCCAAATTTGATAATGGCTCATCCATCAACAGCACTGCCGGTTCCATAACTAACGCTCGTGCAAGAGCGACACGCTGCTGCTGTCCGCCAGAAAGTTCACTCGTTAATCTTGTAGCATAGCGATCCAATTCTACATATTCTAGAATTTCCATGACCTTCTTTTCAATATCCTTAGGATACTTTCCAAACTTTCTATTAAGAAGCCTTAAATAGATTCCCGCCTGCGATATCACATTGCTTGAGTTTAATTGTTTAATATTTAAGCTGTAAGCAACATTTTCAAAAACGTTCATATGCGGAAATAGCGCATAGCTTTGGAATACCATACCGCAATTTCTGCGATTTGGCGGAATCTTGTTTACAGCCTTGTCTCCAATTAATATAGTACCTGTTGTAGGCTGTTCAAAACCTGCTATACATCTCATAGTTGTAGTTTTACCACATCCTGAGGGGCCAAGCAGGGCGAAAAATTCGCCCTCTTGGATATCCAGGTTCACGTTATTTAAAGCTTTTACGCCTGCAAACTCTTTAGTTAGTTGATCAACTTTAACCGAACCCATAATAACCACCTTTATTTATTGAATTTTCGTTTTCCATTCATTTCTTACACGATCATAATTTTCATTAACCCAATCGATATCCAGGTCAATAGCATGCGACTTAACATTTTCTAACGAAAGTGGAGTCTTTGACTCTACATCCGGATTGATTGGAATATGGTACCAGTTTGCAAGAATCTGCTGGCCTTCCTCGGATAACAAGAAATCGATTAGCTTTTTACCACCTTCAGGGTTAGGACCGCCTTCAACAATAGAAACTGGATTTACTAGAATAGGAGTTTTGTCTGGAACAATAAAGTCAACACTTTCTCCTTTTTCCTTTGCTTCATAAGCCATAAAGTCAAAACCTACGCCAATGTGCGCTTCACCCATTGCAACTGCTTTAGTTGGTCCAGAACCTGAGTCAGGAATAGAGTTTGCTTGGTCTGAAAGCTTTTGGAAATACTCCCATCCTTCATCTTCTCCACGCTGCATCATTTGGCTAAGAACCATCAAAGTAGAAGTTCCAGATGCTGCTGGATTAGAGAACTGAATTTTCCCTTCCCATTTCGGGTCTAAAAGGTCATCCCATGTCTTAGGTGCTTCTTCTTCGGAAACTAGTTCAGTGTTATATGCAAATCCTAAAACGAACACTTCAACACCAACATATTTTCCATCCTGGTGCTTTACCTTGATACCATCTTCAACAACATCCCAATCTTGTGCCATATCAGGAACATAGGCACCAATAATCCCTTTATCTACAGCAGCTTCGAACGGAAGGATCCCTCCGCCGCCGTACCAAACGTCACCTTGCGGATTATCTTTTTCAGCCATCATGCGGTTTACCAATACGTTTGTTCCTGCGTATTGAACATCCACACTGCTTCCTTCGTTAAGCTCTTCAAACTTTTGCCCTAGTTCTTTTGTCATGTCAGGTGTTTCTGGAGAATAAAAAGTGATTCTGCCGATATCCCCTTCTTCTCCGCTTCCGCCGCCGTCTCCGGATGAACTTTCCCCTGCACATGCTGCCAAAATACTTCCTACTAATGCTAATGAAGTTAGCATTGCTACAAACTTTTTCATCTTCAAACCCCCTATAAATTTTTAAGTAGATTATTCCTGTCGAATTTAAGGCATAGAAAAAAGAGAGTCCACACCAAACGCAGCCCTCTATCTGGAAGGGCTTTCATTTAGGGTTTCATCTCTTGGTCTCTTCCCGTATATTCGATTAATTCTTATTATACATAAGTTTCTAAACATTGCAACAATATATTACATAAATTTTACATTGTTGACATTTTTTCATGTTGACAACAAAGTACTTTTCCCTTTATCGGGACAAGGCAGAAGCAAAATCTAGCAACTTCTTAAAAGAGCAGGCTAAATTCGAGACGCCAAATCAATGTCCTGGGGGGTTTTCCTTACAGGCGGATCGACGAACGCCTCCCGTAATGCAAGCGCTTGGAGCGTAAGTGAACCCTTTCTCCTGCAATTGATAGTAAAAATGACAAAAGGCACCGAGAGAGTGTGTGCCCTCGATACCTTTTGCCGACAATTTGACACCCTTGTTTCTCAGAGTGCCTATTTTTTGCATTAGTACATTTCAGATGTAGTTTGGCCCTGCATATGAAGCAGCAGATAATCAGGCCCGCCGGCTTTGGAATCCGTGCCGGACATATTGAAACCGCCAAATGGCTGGTAACCGACGATTGCCCCTGTGCAGCCACGGTTAAAATATAAATTCCCTACATGAAAGTCTTCGCGCGCTTTTTGAATGTGATCACGGTTGGTCGTAATCACAGCACCCGTTAAGCCGTACTCAGTATTATTAGCTATCTCGATCGCATGGTCGAAATCCCTCGCCTTAGAGAAGGCTACCACCGGTCCAAAGATTTCTTCCTGCATTAGGCGCGCCTTAGGATCAACATCGGCTATAACAGTTGGCTGGATGAAGTAACCAGTAGAGCTGTCTCCCTCTCCACCTGCAACGACTCTGCCTTCCTGTTTCCCGATTTCTACATAATCCATGATTTTGTTAAAGGCACTTTGATCAATAACCGGACCCATAAAGTGGCTATTATCTTCTGGATTGCCCACTTTTAGCTCGTTCGTTAACTCAGTTACCCTATTAAGCACTTGATCATATACATCTTCCACAATTACCGCACGGGAACAAGCTGAACATTTTTGGCCTGAAAAACCAAATGCCGAAGCCACGATCGACTTGGCAGCTAATTCAAGATCAGCCTCCTTATCCACAACAATCGTGTCTTTCCCGCCCATCTCCGAGATAACCCGCTTAAGCCAAAGCTGGCCATCACCGTGCGTCGCAGCACGATTAAAAATGCGCAGGCCGACATCGCGTGAACCAGTAAAGGAAATAAACCTTGTGTCTTTGTGGTCGACCAGATAGTCTCCTACTTCAGCACCGCTTCCTGGCACAAAATTTAGTACTCCCTTTGGAAGCCCTGCCTGTTCTAATACTTCAACAAACTTCGCTGCCACGACAGGTGTTGTCGAAGCAGGCTTTAGTAAAACCGTATTTCCAGTTACAAGCGCGGCAACAGTTGTACCTGCCATAATGGCCAGCGGGAAATTCCATGGAGAGATAATTACACCCACTCCAAGCGGGATATAGTCATAACGGTTATATTCATTTGGACGGCTGTTCACTGGAACTCCGTCTTTATGCTTTAACATTTGGCGGCCATAATATTCAAGAAAGTCAATTGCTTCAGCTGTGTCAGCATCAGCCTCATTCCATGGCTTGCCTGCTTCTTTCGTTAACAATGCGGAGAATTCATGTTTGCGCCGGCGGATAATTGCTGCAGCTTTAAACAAAACGTCTGCACGGGTTTCTGCTTTAACCTTTTTCCAAGTTTTAAATGCTTCAACAGCAGCTTGCATAGCTTTTTCAGCCAGCTCCTGATTCGCTTTGGAAACGCGCCCAATCACTTCTTCTTTATTAGCGGGATTATATGAAATAATCTTTTCTTCTGTAGTGACTCGTTCGCCGCCAATAATTAGATCGTAATCCTGACCAAGATAACCTTCAACTGTTTTTAATGCCTCTAGATAAGCGTTGCGTTCTTCTTCAACAGCAAAATCTGTGAAAGGTTCATGTTTGTATGGCTGTACCATCCGATCGCCTCCAATGTATTCGTTTTCATCCACTGTCATTCTATCATGTTTCCGTAAACCTATTCAATTATCTGAAATCGCTATCAATAACCAGCAAATTTACTAGAATTTCTTTTTTAATAGGTGCACAAAAAAAACTAAAGAACCAGTAAGATTCTTTAGCTTAAGTTATTGATATACATGAACAATTGGCTCGTCTTCACCCTGTTTCCGAACAACCAGGGCTTCTTCTCCGTTAACTGAAGATATCGTAACTTCTACTGCAATGTAGTCTGGAAAGCGTTCCATAACAAGACCGGTAACATATTGGGTAAAACCAATCACCTCCGCCTTGCCGTACAATTGAATCGGGATATCAATGCGCATTTCATGCATTTGTCCCTCCGCATAAAAGGCCCTGCCAACTACCCCGCTAAAGTTTGGAAAATAGGTTTCCACGTCTTGCCTAAAATTCTCAAACAAGGTCCAGTCTTCGCGGTGGTCTGCCTTTGCATTGTCAGAAGGAAATAAAACATACTTTTCATCGATATTTTCCCAGTCCCCTAAATTTGAACTTCCTTTTGGGACATGGGAATAAGCAAAGAAATTACCCGGAATAACCGAGGTCCTGTTTTTTTGTTCAAACATGGCAATCGTAATCGGCACGTCCTTGAGTTCATCAATTCCCCTTAAGCGGCTAAGAACCTGTTCAGCAATCTTTTTTCCTTCCCTTTCAACAACCTCACGTGGGATCTTCTCTTCAAACGTCGCGCCATAAGCCTCTTTTTGATAATAATGAACCGTATTAAGAGCAAGCCCAATAACCACGCCGCCTAGCTGATATGTCGATTTCTCACCCTGTACTGGCACGAGGTAATTATGCTCTAGAATATGAGCCAGGTAGATTGGGTTGTCTTTGTTCAGCTCCTCAATCTTGCCCTTAGATGGCATCTCTGGGTTAAGTCCGAGGTTGTCTGATTTATCAAGTTTCTGCTCTTTTAACTGATCCTCTGTATATTTCCTGTTCAACCATGACCTTACTGTCCCACTATCAAGGTATTGTCCTTCTTTAAAAACATATTGGTTAGCGTCAAAGTTATTTTGGGCAACTCGCATTAATCCTGTTTCAAACTCATGGATATCATAGCGAGTATTAAGGTTATTAACGACAAGCCCGCGTGCCTTGCCTGCTTCAAATGGCATAATCGTCCGATAATACTGATCCGAAATCTTATACTTGGGGATAATCGCCTTTTCTTTTGTGTCGTTATCCTTTTGCTGTACGACTTCCTCTTGCTTTTGGAAGTTCGGAGCACATCCTGACAGCAAGAGCATTATTGACAGAGCGGCCATCAGATATATCCTCACGGTTTACACCTCTATTTTAACTTTATTTTTATTTCTATTTGTAGTTCCTTTATCAATGAAACCTACTCTATATAGAGTTAATAAGTCCCATATTTTAAATGAAAGGACGGAGAATTACTGATTTAATTCTTCGAGCATTCTCGCTTCGTTCCATACTTCGATCCCGAGGGTCTCTGCTTTTGCGAGCTTAGAGCCCGCCTCTTCTCCAGCAATAACTAGATCGGTCTTCTTACTGACGCTTCCTGAGACTTTTCCGCCCAGTGCTTCAATCTGCTCCTGAGCCTCACCCCTGGTCAGCTGTTCTAATTTCCCTGTTAATACAATCGTTTTTCCTGCAAAAACACTGTCAGACTGAGCAGCATTAATGGGCTTAGGGCCCTTATATTCCATATTTACTCCGGCTGTTTTTAATTCGTTAATCAGGCTTCTTACTTCTTCATTGCTAAAATAAGTCGAAACGGCCTCAGCCATCTTTTCGCCAATTTCATTGACTGCTGTCAATTGTTCCTGATCAGCCTCCATCAAACGATCCATTGTTTCAAATTCTTGTGCCAAAGTTTTTGCAGCTTTAGCACCTACATGACGGATCCCAAGTCCAAAGACCAGTTTCTCAAGCGAATTTACCTTTGAGTTTTCGATTGCCTTTAAAAGGTTTGTAACTGACTTTTCGCCCATCCGCTCAAGTCCTAATAGCTGTTCTTTTGTTAGTTTATATAGGTCGGCAACATCTTTGATCAACTTTTCAGCAAACAGCTGGCTGACAACTCTTTCGCCTAGACCATCAATATTCATGGCTGTCCTAGAAACAAAGTGAATCAACCCTTCCTGGATTTGCGCTGGGCATTTTGGATTAATGCATCGGAGAGCGACTTCCCCTTCCAAACGGACCAGGTCACTTTCGCATGCAGGACAGTGAGTTGGCATCTTGAACTCGATTTCTTCTCCAGTTCTCCGTTCTGTAAGGACATTTACTACTTCAGGAATAATGTCCCCAGCTTTTTTAACAACAACTTGATCCCCGAGCTTGATATCTTTCTCACGAATCAAATCCTCATTATGAAGTGACGCCCGCTGAACCGTTGTACCGGCGACACGAACCGGCTCCAGGATTGCCGTTGGGGTTATTACCCCAGTCCTGCCAACGCTCAGCTCAATCGTCTTTAGCGTTGTTACAACTTCTTCAGCAGGAAATTTGTAGGCGACGGCCCACCTCGGGCTTTTGGCTGTTGTGCCAAGGCTCTTCTGTTGCTCAAGCGAATCAACTTTTATGACAATACCGTCAATATCATATGGAAGATTGGCACGCTTTTCAACCCAGCCATTTACATATTCGATGACACCTTCAATATCGGAAGTTTTTCTGCGCTCTTTATTCGTTCTAAAACCGAGCTGCTCTAAAAGATCTAGTCCATCACTATGGGACTGTACACCGGTTTCCCCAACATCGGCTATCCCATACAAAAAGACATCGAGGTTTCGGGAAGCAGCAATCTTAGGGTCAAGCTGTCTTAATGAACCGGCAGCGGCATTTCTCGGGTTTGCAAACGGCTCTTCATCTTTTTTAAGCCGTCCTTCGTTTAATTTTTCAAACGAACGTTTCGGCATAAACGCTTCTCCGCGCACTTCAATTGTAACTGGATCCTTTAAACGAAGCGGCAAGGAACGGATCGTCTTAAGATTAGACGTAATATCCTCTCCTATTGTTCCATCCCCTCTTGTTGCTCCCTGAACAAACAATCCGTCCGTATACTTAAGGGAAACAGCCAGTCCGTCAATCTTCAATTCACAAACATAACTGAAATCATCCCCAACAGCCTGCCTGATACGGCGATCAAAATCCCGAAGATCTTTTTCTCCAAATGCATTGCCAAGACTTAACATCGGCGAGCGGTGCTCAACTTTAGTAAACATTTCAAGAATATCTCCGCCTACTCTTTGGGTAGGAGAGTCTTCGAACTTAAGTTCCGGAAATTCGGCCTCAAGTTCAATCAGCTCGCGCAGCATCTGATCATACTCAGAGTCCGGAACAGACGGTTTATCAAGAAAGTGATATTCATAGTTATATTGATTAAGGAGATTTTGCAAATCCTTGACTCTTCTTTCAGCAGTCTGAAGATCCATAAATCCAGCCCTTTCATAGAAAATAAACAGTGTTTTTTAAATGACTCTGCTAAACTTGTGTGACTTCCCCTTCTCAAATCAAGCAGCCGCAAACAACATTAAACTATAACGCAGCCTAATAAAACAAGTTATTGGTCCCTGTTAAGCTTTTTTAATTGGTGCAAATTTTGCGAGCAAACGTTTCACTCCGGTTGGGCTTGGAAAAGCAATATCGAGTTCTTTCCCTTCTCCATCTCCCTTAACGCTTACGACAGTGCCAATTCCCCATTTTCCATGCTCTGCTTTGTCGCCGACCTGCCAGCCAATATCAGCGGCACCGCTAGTTGATGCAGCTGCCGGCCTTACTGCGGCCCTGCGCTGAACGCCTGATCTTTGGCCTGAGCCAAACGGCATTGATGCTTGGCTGCTTGCCATTCGAGGAACTGCATTTTCAATTAAATCTTCTGGTATTTCTTTAATAAACCTTGATTCTGGGTTCATATTCGTTCTGCCATATAGTGTGCGCATTTGGGCGTTCGTGATATACAACTCTTCCTCTGCCCTTGTGATACCCACATAAGCGAGCCTTCGCTCCTCTTCCATTTCGGCCTCTTCCATCAACGAGCGGCTATGCGGGAAGACTCCTTCTTCCATGCCAATTAAAAAGACAATTGGAAACTCAAGGCCTTTTGCAGAATGGAGGGTCATCAACACGACACCATCAACCTTTTGTCCATCATCATCTAATTTATCTATATCAGCAACTAGCGCAAGATCTGTTAAGAAAGCAATTAGGCTTTTATCTTCATTCGTCTCTTCAAAGTTCTTTGTAACAGACAGAAATTCTTCAAGGTTTTCCAGCCTGCTTTGTGACTCAATTGACTTCTCCGCTTTTAACATTTCAACATAGCCTGACTTTTCAAGAACTTCCTCAACAAGCTCTGTTACAGAAAGATACTCTTGCTGCTGAGTATTATTTCTAATCAGGTTACGAAACTCCGAGACAGCTCGCTCTATTTTCGGACTAAGACCGATCATTTCGACAGCTTCAAGTGCCTGGTACATGGACAGGTCATGAATGTCAGCAAAGTTGGCAATTTTATCAACCGAGCTGGCGCCTACACCGCGCTTCGGGACATTGATTACACGGCGAAGGCTAATATCATCATCTGGATTTGATATTAAGCGAAGGTAAGCAAGAATATCTTTAATCTCTTTCCTGTCATAGAACTTAATACCGCCAACAATAGAGTAGTCAATATTTGATTTAAGAAACGATTCCTCAATTACACGCGATTGGGCATTGGTTCGATACAACACAGCAATCTCAGACTGTTTCCGGCTTCCTTGGTCAACAAGCTCTTTTATCTTTCCGACCACAAACTGAGCTTCACTTTGCTCCGTATCAGCCCGGTAATACACAATCTTGTTTCCCTCTGTATTTTCCGTCCAAAGATTTTTTGGTTTACGGTTCATATTATTTTCAATCACACGGTTAGCAGCGAGAAGAATCCGCTGTGTTGACCGATAATTTTGCTCAAGCAGAATCACTTCAGCGTTAGGATAATCTTTTTCAAAAGAAAGGATATTCGCAATATCTGCTCCGCGCCAGCGATAAATGGACTGATCCGAATCACCAACAACACAAAGATTTTTAAATCTTAAAGCCAGTAATTTCACAAGCATATACTGAGCCCTGTTCGTATCCTGATACTCATCAACATGAATATATTGAAACTTGCGCTGGTAGTACTCCAGGACCTCAGGGATACGCTGGAACAAGGTGATCGTCGACATAATTAAATCATCGAAGTCAAGTGCCTGATTCTTTCGGAGCCGTTTTTGATATTCTTTATACACATCACTGACAACTTGATCATAATAATCACCTGATTGGTTCGAAAACGTTTCAGCATCCATCAGTTCATTTTTAGCAGAACTGATCGTTCCGAGAATGGCTCGAGGGTCAAACTTTTTCGGATCAATATTTTTCTCTTTAAGTATTCCTTTGATAACGGACTGCTGATCGGTCGTATCAAGAATCGTAAAATTACGATTAAAGCCAATACGGTCAATATCTCTTCTCAAAATTCTCACACACATCGAGTGGAAGGTTGAAATCCAGATTTCGTCTGCCGCCCCGCCCATCATTGCGCGGATACGCTCTTTCATTTCCCTAGCCGCCTTGTTGGTAAAGGTGATGGCAAGAATATTATAGGGATTTACCCCTTTTTCCACCATTAAATATGCGATACGGTGGGTCAAGACTCTCGTTTTTCCGCTGCCGGCCCCTGCCATTAGCAAGAGCGGGCCGTTTGTCGCTTTAACTGCTATTTGCTGTTGGGGATTTAATCCCCCTAATAATTTATCTGTAAGAAATTGCATAATTACTATTCACCACCGTAAAACATTTATTGCTCTGCCCCAGGTATACCGAAGACGAGCATGTTATTTTAACCATTATGACTTAACTGTTTTAACTGTTTTTAATGCTTCATTAAGATTTTGATAAATGGCATTACCGACAACAATTACATCTGCATGCTTCGCCATTTCTGCTGCTTGTTCAGAGGTCTCGATGCCGCCGCCGTAAAAAAGCACTGTATTTTGAAGTACAGACTTGGTTTCTTTTACTAAATCAGGGTCACCATATGCGCCACTGTACTCTAAATAAAAGATTGGCAGGCGAAACATCTTTTCGGCAAGCATGGCGTAGGCTTTAACATCATCAGATGAAAGATCTGTGTTAGCCTCCGATAGTTCTGCTGCTTTACAAGACTCATTAAGAATACAATATCCCTCAACAATGATTTCATCCCAGTTCAACAATTCACCGTATTCTTTCACAGCTTTATGATGGAGTCCTGTTATCCATTTTGGATTGCGGCTGTTTAATACGGTTGGAATAAAGTAAAAATCAAACCCCGGGGTAATCGATTCTATGGTCGATACCTCCATAACACAGGGCACTGTGTAGCGTCGAATTCTAGACATTAAATCAAGGACGTTTTCCAGAGTTACCCCATCTGTGCCTCCAACAACTATAGCGTCTGTCCCGGACTCACAAATTCTATCAAGATCTTCGTCTGAAATCGGTTTATTCGGATCGAGTTTAAAGGCGTGACGCCACTCGCTAATTTCATACATGGAAAAACTGCCCCCCATCTATAATTCCATTACTCCATTATATCATTTTTTAAGAGGAAGCCAAAAAGGAAATAAGAGTTTTATAAACCATAAGCATCCTTGCTTTATACTTTAACCTTATAAGATCGAAAAAGCTGAACTGTAAGTACTAAAATAAATGCTTGGTGGAAACTTCCTTTCATATTTTGTCTAAAACGATAAAAAAACCGAGGCAATATGCCCCGGCATTTTATTCATTAGTAGTCGTGGATTCTTTTTTAATTCTTTCCAATGCCATTTCATATGCATCGTTACCATAATTCAAGCAGCGTTTTACCCGAGAAATTGTCGCAGTACTCGCACCTGTTTGTGTTTCAATCTTATGGTAAGTGTTTCCATCCTGAAGCATCCGTGCTACTTCTAGGCGCTGAGCAAGCGATTGAATTTCGTTAATCGTACATAAGTCATCAAAGAATCGGTAGCATTCCTCCAAGTCTTTAAGGGATAGGATCGAATTAAATAACTGATCTAGCTCTTTTCCTCTTAATTTGTCAATCTGCATGTGTTTTCTCCTTTTAATAGACTGATTATGAATCTTCGCCAATTGATACACTCTGCTCAATTCCTGGATTCGCCGGCATAATATTGACCCATGTTTTTCCTGGCACTAGCTTTGCTTCCGAACCGTTAAGCATTGGAACAAGCCTTCCGTCTACATTTTCCCAGTCAATGTCAGTAACAATTCCCTTTTGGACCAAAAGTCCTTTTCCGCCTGAAGCCAAATTTAGTTCGCGGCGCCCTGAGTTGTCAATTACACGGTGATCAACTTCTAAAATAAGGATATTGTCTAAAAGGACTGGGGCTTCTGTTTCAAGATCTGCCGTTAGCTCGCCACCGGAATATCGCTCATATTTCTTCTCAGCTTCATTGAATTCATATGTAACTTCAAAGGCGGGGCTGCCGTAAGCAACGGAGACAGCTGCTGCTTCACGGCCGCTACTTTTCTCTGCTTCTGTTTCTGTAAAAAATTCAAAAGAATCTGGGGCTTCGTCCATAGTGGCTTTAGTCTTTTCTGCCCCTTTTAGTATATTTTCATAGGTGGTATAGGAATTATGCGGTGCTTTTCTAAAGCTGGCCCTTTTAAACAAGGTTCCATCGTACTCCATTCCATTTATATGGTCGATGTAGCCGTTTTCAAGCATGTTTTTTGCATCAGGACTATAGCCATGTGCTACAAAAAAGCTGTCAAACCCTTTGGCAATCTCAATGTGATAGTCTCTCGCGCTCCTGACAGGGCCAATCTTATCAGGATGTTCACTTTGAAAGATAGCCAGAAATCTCGTGACATCACCTTCAGCAAGCAGTTCATATACAATATCTGCCTGATGAAGGCCTGATTGCGGCCTTGCTAACGGGTGATTGTTGATAACTGCTGCGATAGATCGCCCTGTTATCTCGTTATCTGTTTGGATTCCTGACAACGGAAAGCGATTTGAAGATTCCTCCACTTCTGGAGTTTCCTTTTCAACCTCGACAGTTTCCTTTTCCTCATGCTCTTTTGTTTCCTCTTTTTCACTGCAAGCAGCTAAAACGAGTACTGCAGCAACAATAGCCAGCCATTTTTTCATTTCCCATACACCCCTATATTAAGGTAACCTATAGGTCTACCATATCTCTCTATTCACTTTTACATTTTAACGCATTATCGTTGGAAAGAGTACCATTTTGTTCATAACATCGTATATTCCCTGCTGAGTAATACGGACATAAGGCAGATGAGTTGAAGAGAAAAATAACAATGAATAAATCGGATCCGCAAACTGATAGCCTTTTGTTTTCAGGTAATTAAGCAAATGTTTTTCCTGTTCCATCAACTCTAGAACAGGCTTATCCGACATAATGCCTTTTAAGCTAAGCTGGATTTCTTCTGCTACCTCTCCATTTTCACAAGCGACAATCCCTCCGCCGATTTCTTTCATTCTATTGAAAGCAGCAAGCATATCGCTCTTGTTTTTACCGATTAATATAATATCACCCGTGTTTGAGAAAGAGCTAGCAAGTCCTGACAGGCTTGTTGCAAAACCCTTTAATACAGTGTTGATTCTCCACTTTCCGTTTTTATCAAGCAGCATAAAGAAGGACTCGTCATGGTCCTCTGACAATTGATCTCTGGATACATCCATGGACATGGAATACGGCTTTGTAATGACAGCGTTTTCCATTTTGATGCCAAAAGGCATTGAGAATTGGAAGTCGTCACTTGTCAGCTCGAAGTCAATATCAAGCTTATCAAACCCAAACTCAGTCCAGTTAACCTCTGGAAAACCTCCGCAATTTACTCCGTCTTTTTTTACCCATACTCCTTTTGCTAATACAGAAACGGGTGTTGGGTTTTTTTCCTCAGAGATGAAATTAATGTTTGCAATACGGCCTGTCGCAATATTGCCATGCAAATATTCGATATTATAATATCGAGCTGGATTAATTGTCGCCATATTATAGGCGTCTATTACAGGTACTCCTTTTTCAATAGCGATACGAATCATGTTATCCATAATTCCATCCTCATAAAAGTTTGAAGTCGAGCCGTCTGTTGTCATCATAAACTTATCATAAGCGGCAATTCCCATCTCGTGGATCTCATCCAGCAGCTTTCCAAGATCCGGACGAATGGAAGAATTCCTTAACGAAACCATATATCCCTGCATTAAGCGATTGCGGACCTCTTCACCTGTAATCGCCTCATGGTCACAATCGGCTCCAAAGAGCATCATTTTGGCCAGGGTTTTTTCAGAAGCTCCTGGGAAATGCCCTTCAATCTGCTTTCTCATTCTTTTGGCTTCTTGTATCCAGTGAAGCATTAAGTCATCACCATCAAGCAGCTTAGGCCAGCCAGTAAGTTCCCCGCCCTGCAATACCGCGTCATGTTCCAGCCAGGACTTAATATTCCCTTGAGAAAAAATAAGTTCTTCACTCTCTATTTCCGTCTGTGCATCGAACCGGCACCACCAGTACATCGAAACAGGAAGATTTCGCATTTCACTTAAAAATGAGAATGCTTTCTTTTTCTCTAACTGCAATGCCAGAACCATATTGTCATTGATTAGAGTCGTTGTACCTCCTTGTGATGCATAGCTTGCAAGAGAGTGGGGATTATATAACTGAAAAGGATGGGCATGTGGTTCAATGTATCCTGGTACAAGAAGTTGTCCCGAACAATCAACCACTTCACATCCATTTGTTTTTTCGGGTAATTTATCGCCAACATAAACAATGCGATCTTCGTAGATCCAGATATTGGCTTGCATCCATTGCCGAAAAACCTGATTTAGGTATGTCGCATTTTTCAAAAGAATTGTGGGCGAAAGGGTACCGTCTAAAACAGCGGCTTGTTTTCGCAAGTGTTTATTTTTCCATCTATATCGTTGTTCTAGCAAGCTGTTTCCCCTCCTGTATTATAAGCACAGAGTACCCGTTAAACGGGCACAGACTTGATCTATCACCTTTTCAAGGAAGCATTACGGGCCGCCTTGAAGTATTGCTTGTCTATTTCTCTATAATGTTCAACTCCGAACATAACAAAAGTTAAACTGGAATTAATAATTAACTTGAAAGTTCTCAGACAAGAAAAGAAAGCCCTTTCATTTGTTTTATACTACCATATTTCACTGTTTAACGCACTAAAGAATTTAATTATTTGTAAATAGTTTGGAAAGGAGAATACACATGAAAGTGAAGACAAATGTTGGTACCATAAACGCACTAATCCGAATTACAGCGGGGCTCACAGTTTTGTCGTGGGCAACGGCGAGAATGATAAAACAGCCACAGAGTGAATCCAACTTAATTATCGCCATGCTGGGCGGAATGAAGGTTGCAGAAGGAATTGTGAGATACTGCCCTGTAACTGCTCTTTTTGAGGAAAATGGAGGTAAGATTCAGGACATGATTAAATCGAATCAATCAGAACAAACACAAGGTCAACAGGATCAACTGATTTCCGTATAACCCCACCTAAATCAATTGGGAAAAATACCGCATAACAGAAAAACAGCCCCCAACTTGCTGGGGGCTGAAAGGAGATGTCTAGATTGTCATGGTATTGGGACTACGTAAACCATGTATCATTTGTTTTAATCGCTATTATAGGAAGCATCATTGCTTTGCTATTTGTGTATATTCGGAAACCCGGGAAGAAACGGCTTTGATTGCTCTTTCCCCAATGTCACTCCGGTAAAAAACGCCATCACATTTTAAGTTTGGAAGTGCCTCATATACTTTAGTATGTGCCTCTTTCAGGGATCCAGCTTTCACTCCGGCTAAAATCACTCTTCCCCCGTTTGTTACAAAGCTTCTATTCTCGTTCCATGCGGTACCTGCATGGAAAACCAATGCATGGTCTGAAAGCTCTTGAATCCCTGATAACTCTGCGCCTTTTTCGTACTGCTCAGGATAGCCATTAGCAGCCACGACTACTCCGAGCATGGTTTCCTCGGTCCATTCAATTACAGGTGTTTCTCCATTTAGAACCTGCAAAATAACGTCCGTCAAATCAGATACCATTCTCGGTAAAATCACTTGTGTTTCAGGATCGCCAAATCGTGCATTAAACTCAATTACCTTTGGTCCTGATTTAGTATCAATTAATCCTGCATATAAAATACCAGTAAAACTTCGGCCTTCTTCCACAAGAGCTGCCGCAGCAGGTTTTAGGACTGTATCAATTGCTGTTAATACTGCTTCTTTTGATATTTGGGGAACAGGCGAATAGGCACCCATACCTCCTGTATTAGGGCCTTGGTCATCATCAAATGCCCTTTTATGGTCCTGGGCGATCTCCATCGGAACAACTGTTGTCCCATTTACAAACGCCATCAAGGAGAATTCTTCACCTGCCAAAAATTCCTCCACTACAACAGTTGCTGATGCTTCACCGAACTTGCCCGCTAGAAGCATTTCCCCCAGGCTTTCTAAAGCTTCGGTAACTGTAAAAGCAACTGTAACCCCTTTTCCAGCCGCTAATCCATCCGCTTTTAAAACGATCGGGGCGCCCTTTTCTTCAATGTATTTCTTGGCAGCTTCATAATCAGTAAACACTTGATAGTCAGCAGTCGGGATCTTGTACTTTAGCATAAGGTCTTTTGCAAAAGACTTACTGCCTTCAATAAGCGCAGCAGCTTTGCTCGGGCCAAATACCTTTAAGCCCTCTTCGGAAAAGCGGTCAGCAAGTCCCTCAAGCAGAGGAACTTCTGGTCCGATAATCGTCAACTCGATCGCATTAGCTTTCGCGAAATTGACTAACTCGTCTTGGCAGCTCTCCTGTATATTGACTCTCTCGGCAACAGTCTCCATACCTGGATTGCCCGGTGCTGCATAAACCTTGTTTACATTTCTGTCTTGGCTGGCCTTCCAGCAGATAGCATGCTCCCGTCCGCCCCTGCCAATCACAAGTACCTTCATCTCCTTACACCTCCGTGATTACCTATTAATGTTTAAAGTGGCGGACACCGGTAAATACCATCGCAATACCGTATTCGTCTGCTTTTTTAATCGAATCCTCATCACGAACTGAGCCTCCGGGCTGTATGATTGCTGTAACCCCCGCTTTTGCGGCCGCTTCAACGGTATCATCCATTGGGAAAAACGCATCTGATGCGAGCGCCGCTCCATTTGCCTTACTGCCAGCCTGTTCCAAGGCAATCTTAGCCGACCCGACTCGATTCATTTGGCCTGCACCAATTCCAAGTGTCATATCTTTATCACTAACAACAATTGCATTCGATTTCACATGTTTTACGACATTCCAGCCAAGCTTAAGTGCCGCCCATTCTTCCTCTGAAGGCTGGCGCTTTGTTGGGACAGTGATTGTTGCATCCTGCAGTGTATATTGATCCTGTTCCTGAACGAGCAAGCCCCCCTCAATTGAAGCGAGTTTCGGTTCAGGCTTATTGCTGCTGTCGAATGCAACTGTTAACAGACGCAAGTTCTTTTTCCCTGTCAAAATATCCAAAGCTTCTGCTGTAAAGGAAGGTGCAATGATGATTTCAAGGAATATTTCCCTAAGCTTATGTGCTGTTTCTGCATCCACTTCCCGGTTAAACGCAATGATTCCTCCGAAAATGGAGACAGGATCAGCAGCAAACGCTTTGCCAAATGCTGAAAAAGCCGAGTCGCCTGTTCCCACGCCGCAAGGGTTCATATGCTTAACTGCTACAGCAGCCGGTTCAGTGAATTCCTTAACGATTTGCAAAGCGGCATCTGCATCATTGATATTGTTATATGATAACTCTTTGCCATGGAGCTGCTCCGCATTCGCAATAGAAAACTCGGACCCAAGCGGCTTTCGGTAAAAAGTTGCCTTTTGATGAGGATTTTCTCCATACCTTAGCGGCTGCTTTAGCTCATATGTAACCGTTAATCTTTCTGGGGTATCCTCACCGGCTAGTTCTGTCATATATTCTGCAATTAGCGCATCATAAGCAGCAGTCTGCCGAAACACCTTTGCTGCTAATCGGCGGCGCGTTTCCGGGCGCGTCTTTCCTTCACTCTTATATTCTTTTAAAACCGTCTCATAGTCAGAAGGATCAGTAAGTACAGTTATGTAAGCATGGTTTTTAGCAGATGCACGCAGCATTGCCGGCCCGCCAATATCAATATTTTCAATGGCATCAGCGACACTTGTATCCGGCTTGGCGATTGTTTGCTGAAAAGGGTAAAGATTAACGCATACTAGTTCAATTGGAGCAATCCCCTGCTCTTCCAGCTGGCGAAGATGATCAGCCTCGTCGTACTTAGCCAGAAGGCCCCCATGTATACTTGGATGCAGAGTTTTCACACGGCCCTCTAAAATTTCTGGGAACCCGGTAACATCACTTACCCCAATAACGGGAATGCCTGCCGATTGAAGAGCCTTTTTTGTGCCCCCAGTAGAGATCAGTTCAAATCCTAGTTCAACTAGCTGTCTGGCCAGTTCTTCAATTCCATTTTTATCTGATACACTAAGCAATGCGCGTTTTTTTGTCATAGAAGTTCCTCCTTGTTACCGGCAAGCAGTTCTTGTAAGACGGCCGGGTATAGGTCATGTTCGATTTGCTGTAGCTTATTTTGAAGCGACTCCCTTGTTTCACCACTGCTGATTTCAACGACTTCGGATGCAATAATAGGGCCTGTATCCATTCCTTCGTCAACAAAATGAACCGTGACGCCAGTTTCTTCAGCCTTGGCAGCCAGCGCCTGTCCGATGGCATCCTTACCAGGGAAATTCGGAAGCACAGATGGGTGAATATTAACAATTTTTCCATCATAGGCCTTCAGAAGGGTCTCCCCAACCAGCCTCATATACCCGGCTAGAACGATAAATTCAATTCCCCGTTTTCTTAGCTGGGCCAATACCTCTGCTTCATAGTGGATCTTGCTGGAATAATCCTTCGCGTTAAAGACAAAGGAAGGAATTTCAGCTTGTAAAGCACGTTCTAAGACATAAGCTTGCGGCTTGTCGCAGACAAGCAAAGAAATTTGAGCTTTTAATCGGCCCTGCCTTACAGCATCTGCAATGGCCTGAAAGTTGCTGCCGTTTCCCGAGGCAAACACTGCAATTTTCTTCATGGTTCGCCTCCGATTTAGATGTTAGAAATTTTAATACCTTTTTCGGTAGTTACTTTCCCGATTTTATAGGCTTTTTCCCCATGTTCCTTAAGAAAGCTGACAAGTCCATCCGCTGAAGCTTGATCAACCGCTAAAACCATTCCAATGCCCATGTTGAAGATATTGTACATTTCCTGCCGATTCAAGCTTCCAGCCTTCTCCATAAGTGGGAATATGGCAGGCATTTCCCAGCTTCCTTCGTCAAGTAAAGCTCCAAGCTCACCAGGGAGCATCCTTGGAATATTTTCAATAAATCCGCCCCCAGTGATGTGAGCCATTCCTTTTATGTTATAACTTTTTAGCGCGGCTAAAATTGGTTTTACATAAATTTTTGTCGGTCTAAGCAGTTCTTCGCCAAGTGTACAGCCCAGCTCTTCAATATGTTGGTCCGCTGTATAGCTGCCCTTCTCAAAAAATATTTTACGGACTAGTGAGTAGCCATTGCTGTGAATACCGCTGGAAGCGAGCCCAACCAGAACGTCACCAGGTTTAATATCAACTCCGGACACTAGTTCGCCTTTTTCACATGCTCCGACCGTGAAACCGGCCAGATCATACTCGTTTTCATCGTACATTCCTGGCATCTCTGCAGTTTCTCCGCCAATAAGAGCACAGCCGGCCATTTGACAGCCATCAGCAATCCCTTTAACAATTTGCTCGATCTTCTCAGGCTCTGCTTTTCCGCAGGCAATATAATCAAGAAAATAAAGTGGCTCTGCTCCCTGGACAACAATATCGTTTACACACATGGCCACAGCATCAATGCCTATTGTGTCATGCTTATTTAACATAAAGGCAATCATCAGTTTTGTGCCGACCCCGTCTGTTCCGGAGACAAGAACAGGCTCCTTAAGCTGAAGGGCTGAAAGGTCAAAATTACCGCCAAATCCGCCTAATCCACCAAAAACACCTAGCCTGGCCGTCCGGTTCACATGCTTTTTAATTCGTTCAACTGATTCATAGCCTGCCTCTACATCGACTCCAGCTTGCTTATACGCATTTGCCATGAAGATGCCTCCTAATTAGCATTTTTCCGCCGACTGAAGCTCTGACGGGTAAATTTCGGTTGGATACCTTCCAGTAAAACAAGCGAGGCAATGGCCGCGATTTTCGCCTGCATCAGTTCGGCCTATAGCTTCAATTGTACCGGCAACACTTAAAAAAGTTAACGAATCTGCGCCAATCTGTTCCCTAATCTCTTCAACAGAATGATTTGAGGCTATAAGTTCCTCCTTGGAGGAGGTATCAATACCGTAGAAGCATGGGTTTTGAATAGGTGGTGAGCTAATTACTACATGAATCTCTGTTGCTCCTGCATCCCTCAGCATTGAGACAATCCTCCTGCTCGTTGTGCCGCGGACAATTGAATCGTCGACCATGATTACCCGCTTGCCTTCCACTACTCCCCTGACAGGAGAGAGCTTCATTTTCACACCCTGTTCGCGCAATGACTGGGAAGGCTGGATAAAAGTCCTGCCAACATAACGGTTTTTTATTAGGCCCATTTCATAGGGAATGCCCGTCGCTTCAGCATATCCGATCGCTGCTGAAATGCTCGAATCTGGCACTCCGGTCACTACGTCAGCTTCAATCGGCGCTTCTGCGGCAAGCTGTTTTCCTAAGCTTTTTCTGGCTGTATGAACATTAATCCCGTGAATATTGCTGTCCGGACGTGAAAAATAAATATATTCCATGGTACAAATGGCAGTATTAGTATGAAGTGAATACATTTCCGAATGGATGCCCGAATCGTTAATGACCAGCAGCTCTCCTGGAAGAATGTCTCGAACGAACTCCGCTCCAACAATATCAAAGGCGCACGTTTCAGAAGCTACAACATAAGCATCACCAATTTTACCTAATGACAAGGGGCGAAGGCCATTCGGATCAAGGGCGACCAGCATTTCTGTTTCAGTCATAATCAGAAACGCAAAGGCCCCCTTTAGCATTGTTAAAGCATTCCGGACAAGACCTTTAATGTTAGAGTAACCGCCTCGCTTAATTAAGTGGGCAAGAACCTCCGTGTCCGAGCTTGTCTGGAAGATGCTTCCCTGGGCTTCCAGCTGATTCTTCAGGGCGTTTGCATTAACCAAATTGCCATTATGTGCAAGGGCAAGACTGCCATTTTGCGAATGAAACAGCAGAGGCTGAACATTTTCATAACCCCCGCCTCCTGCAGTTGCATACCTAACATGGCCAATTGCAGATCTCCCTTTTAGCTTTTGCATAACTTCGGTAGTGAAAACCTCTGTAACCAGGCCCTCACCCTTCGTTCCTTTTAGCTCATTGCCCTCTTTAATAACGATGCCAGTGCCTTCCTGGCCGCGATGCTGGAGGCTATGCAAACCATAATACGTAATTTGTGCTGCGTCAGAGTGACCCCATATCCCAAACAATCCGCATTCTTCGTTTAATCCTTTTAATTCAGCAAGCATGGAATAGCCCCTTTCCAGGCTTTTTTCAGCTCCTCGACGGGAAGACTGATAACCTGGTTTCCTTCAACCATTATTTGTAATTGAGGATCACTTGTCACTTTCCCAATTAAAACAGCACTTGATAAGCTTTCGAATTCTTCACGGTTTTCTTCTTTTACTGATAAAAGAAAACGGGATTGTGATTCACTAAAGAGTGCAGAAGTTGACTCACCGCTTAGAGCAACCCTTGCGCCCATCCCAGTGCCGATTAGCGACTCTGCAAGAGCAACTGCTAATCCACCTTCGGCCACATCGTGAGCTGAAGATATTAGTCCCTTTTTAATCGAATTCAAAACTTGGCGCTGATGCTCAGCTTCCTTTTCTATATTAAGCATAGGTGCTTTTCCAAAGATCTTCCCATGGACAAGCTTTTGCAGCTCGCTGCCCCCAAATTCATCAGCAGCCTCACCCAGAAGATAAATGAAATCGCCTTCCTGTTTAAATGACTGTGTTGTTACATGGCTGATGTCGTCAATTAGCCCGACCATCCCAACAACCGGTGTTGGATAAACAGCTGTCCCATTAGTCTCGTTATATAAGGATACATTACCGCTGATAACCGGTGTATTCAACTTGCGGCAAGCCTCGCTCATTCCGTCGACCGCTTTTTCAAGCTGCCAAAAAATTTCAGGCTTTTCAGGATTGCCAAAATTTAAACAATCCGTTATTGCCAATGGCTCTCCGCCGGAACAAATGATATTTCTAGCAGCCTCGGCCACTGCAATTTTTCCGCCTGTTTCCGGATCAAGGTAAATATAACGTGAGTTACAGTCAGTTGTCATTGCTAGTGCTTTCTTAGTCCCGCGGATTCTGACAACTGCAGCATCAGATCCAGGTGCTACTACTGTATTAGTGCGGACCATATAATCGTATTGATCATAAACCCATTCTTTACTGGCAATCGTCGGCTGCTTCAAAAGTGAAAGTAAGGTTTCTTGATAATCGGCTACACCTGGTGTTTCATTTGGCATCTCCTGATATAAACGGAAATATTCAGGCTCACTTGAAGGCTTATGGTAAACAGGCGCTTCTTCTGCCAAAGCATCTGCCGGCACCTCAGCGACTGTTTCCCCGTTATGAATCAAACGCAGCTGCTTATCATCTGTTACTAGGCCGATCGTAACAGCATCCAAATCATACTTGGAGCAAATATCAATAATTTCCTGTTCCCGGCCCTTTTCTACGACAATTAGCATCCGCTCCTGAGACTCTGACAGCATCATTTCATATGCTGTCATTCCGGTTTCACGTTGGGGAACCTTATCAAGGTTCATTTCGATGCCCATTCCCGCCTTGCTGGCCATTTCTGCTGATGAACTGGTCAGTCCGGCCGCGCCCATATCCTGTATTCCTACTAATGCATCACACTGAACTAATTCCAGACATGCTTCCAACAACAACTTTTCCATAAACGGATCGCCAACCTGAACAGCCGGACGCTTATCCTCGGATTGCTCATTCAATTCTTCTGAAGCAAAGGTTGCACCGTGGATTCCATCTCGACCTGTCTTGGCACCAACGTACATGACAGGGTTACCTACCCCATGTGCTTGCCCCTTTTTTATATCCTTATGGTCAATAATTCCCACACACATTGCATTGACGAGCGGATTCCCTTCATATGATGCGTCGAATTGAACCTCACCGCCAACCGTAGGGATTCCGATACAGTTCCCATAGCCAGCAATCCCAGCTACTACTTCCTTAAAAAGATATTTCACCTTTGGGGAAGAAAGTTCCCCAAATCTCAGCGAATTAAGAAGCGCAACTGGTCTTGCTCCCATAGAAAAGACGTCCCGAATGATACCGCCAACCCCTGTTGCTGCCCCCTGAAAAGGTTCAATTGCAGATGGGTGATTATGGCTTTCAATTTTAAAAACGACCGCCTGGTTATCTCCAATGTCGACAATTCCAGCACCTTCACCCGGTCCTTGAAGCACTTTCTCACCTGTGACTGGAAATTTCTTTAAAACTGGTTTTGAGTTTTTATAGCTGCAATGTTCTGACCACATTACAGAAAAAAGACCAGTTTCAGTATAATTCGGGATCCGTCCAAGGATGTCTTCTACCATTTGAAATTCTTCATCAGACAAACCCATGTCTTTGTATAGTTTTAATGATTTGATTTGCTCAGGACCTGGTTCACGCGTTAACAGCATATGTTTCCCTCCATTGCTTAACAATACCTTTAAACAGCTTCAGCCCGTCTGCTCCGCCCAAAAGCGGATCAACTGCGCGTTCCGGATGAGGCATCATGCCTAGAACGTTACCATTTTCATTTATAATGCCTGCAATATTTTCCAGGCTGCCATTGGGATTGATTCCTTCATAAGAAAAAACAATCTGTTTATTGGCTTTCAGCTTATCTAGAGTTTCTTGGTCACAATAATAGTTACCCTCACCATGAGCAATTGGTATTTGAATAATTTCATCCTGCCCATAAGCAGATGTAAACATCGTTTGGTTGTTCCTCACCTTTAGAGATACAGAGCGGCATATGAATTTTAAGCTTTCATTTCGTCTCATCGCACCGGGAAGAAGGCCTGACTCCAATAAAATCTGAAATCCGTTGCAAACTCCCAGAACCGGTTTCCCTGCTTCCGCCGCCTTCACGACTTCCTTCATGATCTTGCTGAAACGGGCTATGGCACCTGTTCTGAGGTAATCACCGTATGAAAAGCCGCCCGGAAGTAAAATCCCATCATAGCCGTCAAGACTTTCGGCATCATGCCACACATACTCTGCCTCTTGTCCAAGCTCGTCTTTAACAGCGTGGTACATGTCAACATCACAGTTAGATCCTGGGAATACAATTACAGCGAATTTCACTGTGCAACACTCTCCTCAATCTCATAACGGTAATCTTCAATAACTGGGTTTGCCAGCAGTTTATCACACATTTCCTGAACAGCCTGATCGATGTTTTCCGTCCGCTCATTCAGTGTCAGTTCTAAATATTTTCCGATCCTGACATCTTCTACAGATGAATAGCCAAGCGTTTGTAATGAACCTTTGACTGCCGTTCCCTGAGGGTCCAATACACTTTCCCTTAACGTGATATATACCTTTACTTTATACATGCTGCTTTCCTCCCAATCTAGCTAAAATGGTTTCATAAGCATCTGTCAGGCTGCCTAAATCCCGGCGAAAAACATCTTTATCAAGTTTCTCATTTGTCTCTTTGTCCCACAGCCGGCAAGTGTCTGGTGATATTTCATCAGCCAGTAAAATCCGGCCTTCCAAGTCCTTTCCAAACTCTAGTTTAAAATCGATCAAGCGAATACCCATCCCATCAAATAGGGAGCTTAAAACTCGATTTACCTGCAAGGCCTTTTCAATCAGAATGTTTCTTTCCTCTAGAGGCGCCAGCTTTAATTCATCAATGTGAGCGTCAGTGACAAGCGGGTCACCAAGACTATCATCTTTCAGATAAAATTCCACCAAGGGGGCTGAGAGTTCTTTCCCTTCTTCTATTCCAAGTCGCTTCGCAAGACTCCCGGCAGCCACATTTCTGACTACAACTTCAAGCGGGATAACCTTCACTTTTTTGACAAGCTGTTCTGTGTCTGAAATCTGTTTAATGAAGTGTGAATCAATTCCTGCTTTTTGAAGCTTCAAGAATAGCAAACTTGTAATCGCATTATTTAAACGGCCTTTACCGAGAATATCTGCCTTTTTCTCTCCGTTAAAAGCGGTCGCTGAATCTTTATATTCAATCCAAACGATCGTTTCTTCGCTTGTCGTGTAAATTTTTTTGGCTTTTCCTTCATAAAGCAGATTTTGCTTCTCCATCACAAAGCCTCCTATAGATAGAAGATTGGGAATCTTCAGCATGCATTTTTTCCAATTTTTTTATTTGGAAGAGGGAAGACTCTTCTTCCCTCTTTATTTAGCTCTTATAAGCCTAGCCGTTCAAAGATGCCATCAACCTGCTTTATATGGTAACGATAATCAAAGCAATCCTCAATTTCTGCTGCCGAAAGAAATTTAGTTACCTTATCATCCTCTTCGATCAGTTGACGAAAGGAGACTTGTTTCTCCCATGCTTCCATTGCCAGAGGCTGCACTGTGTCATAAGCTTCCTCACGGGACAGCCCCTTGTCAATCAATGTCAGAAGGACACGCTGAGAATAGATTAAACCCAATGTCGCATTCATATTACGCTTCATGTTTTCCGGATAGACTGTCAGGTTTTTTACAATATTGCTAAAACGGTTAAGCATATAGTTCAGTGCGATCGTTGCATCAGGTAAAATGATTCTCTCTGCTGAGGAATGAGATATATCTCGTTCATGCCAGAGGGCAACATTCTCATAGGCTGTTGTCATATAACCGCGAATTACTCTTGCCAAGCCAGTCATATTCTCGGAGCCGATCGGATTACGTTTATGCGGCATTGCAGAAGACCCTTTTTGGCCTTTAGCAAAAAACTCTTCCACTTCGCGTGTTTCACTTTTTTGCAAACCGCGGATTTCTACAGCAAACTTTTCAATTGATGTTGCAACTAGCGCTAGTGATGACATATAAAAAGCATGGCGGTCCCGCTGCAATGTTTGAGTTGAGATTGGTGCAGCCTGAAGGCCTAGTCTTTCACAAACATATTTTTCAACGAAGGGGTCAATATTGGCATATGTTCCAACTGCCCCAGAGATTTTCCCGAATTCTACTCCCTCGGCTGCAGTCCTGAATCGCTCCAGGTTCCGCTTCATCTCTTCAAGCCATAAAGCAAGCTTAAGGCCAAATGTTGTCGGCTCTGCATGAACTCCATGGGTACGGCCCATCATCACAGTATGTTTATGTTCTTGCGCCTTATTTTTAAGTACTTCTATAAAACGTTCAATATCTTTTAATAAAATTTCATTTGCCTGCTTTAATAAGTACGAAAGAGCGGTGTCAACAACATCCGTTGAAGTCAATCCATAATGAACCCACTTTCGTTCTTCTCCAAGTGTTTCGGAAACAGCACGGGTAAAGGCAACGACATCATGCCTTGTCTCTTCTTCAATCTCTTGGATTCGCGCGACATCAAAAGAGGCATTGTCACGAATCTTCTGTACATCTTCCTTTGGTATATCACCTAACTCAGCCCATGCCTCACAAGCAAGAATTTCTACCTCCAGCCAGGCTTTAAAGCGGTTTTCTTCTGTCCATATGGCCCCCATTTCAGGGCGGGTATAACGATCTATCATTTACTTGTTCCTCCGATCTTTTCCTTTGCTGTGTTCCAAATCCCACTTAGATCTGCTTCATTTAATGCTTCCTCAACAGTTGGGCGCAACAGAGTCACATGGCCCATTTTACGGAGCGGCTTTACTTCTTGCTTCCCGTATAGATGGATTTTCCAATCCTTTAACTCACTTATTTTACCAATAAGTCCAACCTGTTCATCACCAAGAATATTAACCATAACAGCAGGCTTCAACAACTCTGTACTGCCAAGCGGCCATCCGCAGACAGCCTTGATATGCTGCTCAAACTGGGAGGTTTCACATGCTTCAATTGTATAATGTCCGGAATTATGAGGCCTTGGTGCCAATTCATTAATATAAATCTCGTTATCTGCAGTTAAAAACATCTCAACTGCCAGCGTACCTGTTAAATCCAAAGACTCAGCCAGCTGTGTGGCAAGTGTGATCGCCTTTCGAGCTGCATCCTGGCTAATCCTGGCGGGAACAATTGTCTGATAAAGAATATTATTTTTATGAATGTTTTCCCCGACTGGGAAGACAGCTGCTTCTCCCTGGGGATTTCTTGATATAATAACAGATAGTTCTTTTTCAAAAGCGACCCACTTTTCTAACACGCAAGCACCTTGATCTAAAAGGCCATGAGCGTTAGCTAAATCCTGCTCTCCAGTTAGTATGAGCTGACCTTTGCCATCGTAGCCGCCCCTGGCTGTTTTTAGAACAGCTGGATAGCCAATCCCGTTAATGTGCTTATAAAGGTCCTCAATCTGGTGAATCTCTTTATAAGGTGCTACTTCGGCTCCCGCCTGTTGTATCGCTCTTTTTTCAAAGATCCTGTCTTGAGTGATTTCTAACAATCTTGTACCCTGTGGCACATAGGCATGATCACTCAGCCAATTTAACGCATTCGCGTCAATATTCTCGAATTCATATGTAATTACATCACTTACTTCAGCCAGCTTTTTTACAGCAGACAAATCATCATACTGTCCGATAATTGAATAATCCGCTGTCTGGCCTGCAGGCGAATCTTTTGCTGGATCCAATACAGCTACCTTAAAACCATTGGCTTTTGCAGCAAAAGCCATCATTCTGCCAAGCTGGCCGCCTCCAATAATTCCTATCGTTTGCCCCGGTACAATCACTGTTTTATTCAAGTTCATCACTGCTTTCTAGAACGGATTGCTTCGTTTCAGCTCTAAGTTTCTCGAGTCTTTCAGCCACTTCAGGTTTGAATGCTCCGATCATTTGAGCAGCCAACAGTCCAGCGTTCAGGGCTCCTGCCTTACCAATTGCCACCGTCGCTACAGGAACACCGCCCGGCATTTGAACAATTGAAAGCAGCGAATCCAGTCCGTTCAAGGCTTTTGACTGTACCGGAACACCAATAACCGGCAGTGTTGTTTTGGCAGCCACCATGCCCGGCAAATGAGCAGCCCCTCCAGCTCCAGCAATGATAACCTTCAACCCCTGTTTTCGGGCACCTTCAGCGAACTCAAACATTAAATCTGGCGTTCGGTGTGCAGAAACAACCTTTTTCAGATAGGGAATTTCTAATGAATCCAGGATTTCACAGGCATGACCCATCGTCTCCCAATCTGATTTGCTTCCCATAATTACAGCAACTTCCGCCATAGATTTACCTCCTTGAATCCTTTAGTAAAATTCCTCTGACATTCAAAATCAAAAAGGCCCAGACATCTAGCTTTCTCTTACAAACAGAAGAGAAAGTAGTCTGTCCGGGCATGCTCAAAGAAACCTATATCAGCAAGACATTGATATAACCTTCTTATTCCCTTCTAAATTGACACTACTTTCCCTCATAGTCCGATGTTTTACGGTTACCGGGTAGAAACTCATGGGCCATATCCCCATTATTATACGAGGGAAAAAATCGTTTATAATTTCCACTTACATATTAACAATTACAGCCATCATAGTCAACATAAAATCGAACGTTAACAAATATCAATTAAAAAACGTTCGTGTTTTCTACTCTTTTACTTTCGCTTCAAAGAATATTTGCCTTCCTGCAGGCTCATATTCAGTTTCCTTCCCCTTAGCTACTTCCTTAAAAATCGGCTTTTCTATACGCCTTACAGGAGTATATCCTTCCTTGTCCATGCGATCAAGGCACTCCGAGATCGTTTCACCTTCAAGTACTTCAAACTTCCTTTTTTGACTCATGAAAACAACTTTCCTTTCCTGACTGTCTTCACCCAAAAACCGCCATGAATTGTCTTTGGTTCAAATGCTATTATAAAAGCCTTTGGATCTAAATCTTTTATGGTCTCGTACAATTTTAATTCATATTTCCTTGGGGTTAAAATTTGCATAGCCATCCGGTCTCCTTCCAGCCCTTGCGCTGGCCAGCTCGTAACACCGTACCCTCTTTCCCTAAGCTGCCTTGGCAAATCTGCATCATATTCCTTTGTGATAACATTTACTGTAATATAGCCTAGCGCTAGCTTTTCCTCAATCTTCATTCCTACGAGAACTCCGATTCCATAACCAAGCGCATATGCGATTAAGTTTTGAATCTGATTTAAATTATCCAAAACTAACCCGAGACCTACAACGTAAATTACTACTTCAAATGTACTTAAAAATGCAGCCTGATACCTTTGCCCTTTTAAAGTAAGAATCATCCTAATCGTAAAAAATGAGACATACACAATATTAATTACTAATATGATAACAACCATAACTAATCCATTTTCAAGCAAATCGTCAGCCCCTTCTCCTTTAACTGGCTTTAATGTTCCCAAAAAAGTAACAGTTTGTAAACCAAATTGATCATTCATAGGAGTGATTTTACAGAGATGGTTATAAAGACTATCGCTAAATTTATTACTACTAACCATAATTGTCTAATTGAGCCCAATGTTGCACATTGAGTATTTTCCCCCTTAACGAAGTAAATTACTAATATGCTCATGTGATTATGTTCTTCTTATTTTCATCTCGTACGTAGAAATCACCTGGGATTAGTGATCTCCTTGCTTACAAAGCTTGTTAAAATCATATATCTGATTCTGTTTTGAAGTGAAAAATACGAATTCGTATAGTAATTCGCACTACCGTTAAAAAGCAAAGTGGTAAGTAAATGAGCAAAGACAAATGCTTGGAGACATATGTTCCAAGCATTTTTTATATCAATCTTATGGAAATTCAGTACCCCGGTAGTCCATTAGCCACTCATTAATTCTTCTTCAGCAATATTCTGCTCAACTTCTACCATAAAAGAGCGGACTCGCAAGGCTAGCGAAGGGAATCTGCATGGTTGATAAATAAGCGGAGAAATTCCTCTTATCTAGAAAAAAGTACTGAAAATTGCTTAAATAAAGGGAAAGATTCCGCTTATATCCCGAACCTAGCTCTATTCTGCAGTATAACGGTAAATCCTCCGCTTATTGTTGTATAGATCACTGGTTACTGAATTAAGGATAAGAAAGAATGTTTATTTATCAGCCTCCCTGTATATCATTAACAACATCAACGCCAAATCTTCCTCAACTAAAACCCCTAGTAGTCGAAAATCATTTTTAGCACATCAATTGGCATAACAATTCCCACGCTGACAAAAATTTTATCTGCCTTTCCGTACAGGGAGGGATTCAACTGCCATGGATTATGCTATTCCGGCTGTATCATTTGACGGTAATAAGCGGCGGATCTCTGCCTCAGCCGCGTTCGATCAGTTCTAGTTTACATCGTACACCCAGGCCTCTCTAATTTGCTTCCTTGACTCCTTCCTTTCTATCTTGGTACATTCTTTTTTCTATCATAGTCAAAATATTGTCTGATCCTTCCGGACAAAGAAACAAAAAAAAGAACAGCTCTATCAGCTGTTCTTCGTGCGCCTGGCAGCGTCCTACTCTCACAGGGGTAAAACCCCAACTACCATCGGCGCTGAGAAGCTTAACTTCCGTGTTCGGTATGGGAACGGGTGTGACCTTCTCGCTATCGCCACCAGACTATTTTGAGGTTTGTTCCCTCA
>NZ_JABUNR010000010.1 GCF_013343715.1 Mesobacillus harenae | reverse complement strand
CCGAATCAAAATGGAGTTTATGTACCAAATCCGAGGTTTTTGTATAGTGCGATGGCGATGCAGCCGGAAATCAACAATAGTGTTTTAGAAATTGCCAGAGAATTAGCGGGCGGCGGCTTAATCCAATTGCCATCCTCTTACAAAGACTTTGTTAATGAAGAGACGGCAAAGGATATCAAGCGCTATGTCCAATCACCAGGAGTCCCGGCTGAACAAAGGGTGCAGCTTTACAAATTAGCATGGGATATTATCGGATCAGAATTTGCAGGACGTCATCAGCAGTATGAGAGATTTTATGGAGGACCTCCCTTCGTTGTCAAGGGGCAGGCCTTTAGAAATTATGGTTTTGAGGAAGCAGATCACCTAGTTCAAGAGTGTTTGGATAGCTATTCATTGGAGGCTGAACTTGAAAAACAGGAATTCGCTCATTCCTAATTAATGGGAGGGATTTTAGTGGAAGTTAGTATTAGGAAAATAGTAACCTATGTAGAAAAAATATATATAGAGGGTGGAAAACCACTTGAGAAACCTCTGAAAATAGCAACAGCATTGGCAGTAGTAAAAAACCCTTATGCAAATAAACCTTTCCAGGAAGATTTAAGTGAACTGATTGATTCTCATTGTGCAATTTTAGGAGAATTGTTAGGAAGGGAAGCAGTTGAGGCCCTAGGTGAGGAAGTTGAAGCATACGGAAAAGGAGCACTTGTCGGAATAAGTGGAGAAATTGAACATGCATCAGCAATTATTCATAGTCTGAAATTCGGAAATCCTTTTAGGCAACTTGTTAAGGGGATAAGTCTTCTGCCTTCTTCAGAGAAAAGGGGGATGACCGGAGCATCAATAGACTTGGCTTTGAAACACAAAACCGATGTGAAGATCCGGTCTCATCACCAGACATTGGAAGTTCGTATCCCAGATGCACCATTTCCAGACGAAATTGTGGTTATTTGTGTAGCGGCTAGTTCAGGGCGCCCTCATCCACGTATCGGCAGTTTGCATGATGAATTGAGAGCAGAATAAATTTGTTGTATAAAGAGGACTACAATTATATGGAGGGAAAGTTATATATTAATGGTGAATGGATTGGAGACGAACTGGAAAAAATCAACGTTTTTAATCCCGCGACAGGAGAACTGATAGGTAAGGTGCCAAATGGTGGTCAATCAGAAACAAAATTCGCCATTGATTCGGCATATCAATCATTTTCAAGTTGGTCTAAGACAACTGCATATGAGCGTTCTGGCTTTTTAAAAGAATTATATCGATTGATGCTCACACATAAGAACTTACTAGCGGAACTTATTACATTGGAAATGGGAAAGCCCTTACAAGAGGCCCTAGGTGAAGTAGTTTATGCAGCTTCCTTCCTAGAGTGGTATGCAGAAGAAGCTAAAAGAGTTTATGGGCAAACAATTCCTGCAAGCCATGGTAATAAACGAATGATGGTGCTGAAACAACCAATTGGAGTGGTCGCAGCAATTACACCTTGGAATTTCCCTGCAGCTATGCTTACTCGTAAAATAGGGCCAGCGCTTGCTGCAGGTTGTACGGTTGTTGTTAAACCTTCTGAATTAACCCCATTAACCGCCATGAAGATAACAGAGCTGGCTCATCAAGCTGGCTTCCCAAAAGGTGTAATTAATCTTGTCACAGGTAATCCAACCGCAATTGGCAATGAAGTTATGAATAACCCTAAGGTCAGAAAAGTAACGTTTACTGGTTCCACAAAGGTTGGAAAACTCCTCATGGCGCAAGGGGCTAACCAAGTAAAAAAATTGTCACTGGAGCTTGGTGGTCACGCCCCCATAATCATATTAAACGATGCTGAGATAAACAAAGCTATAACAGGTGTAATGGCTTCTAAGTTCAGAAATGCAGGTCAGACTTGTATTTGTGGAAACAGAATATATGTCCAGTCTGGCATTTATGATAAATTCGTCGAGAAGTTAGTTGAGGAGACAGCAAAGCTTAAAATTGGGAATGGAATGGAAGCTGGAATTGATATTGGGCCACTTATTAATCAAGCAGCAGTTGACAAAGTTAACATGCAGGTAAACAATGCAATTGATAATGGAGCACAATGCCTTCTTGGAGGAAAGCAAAATGACAGTTTTAATCCAAACTATTACCCACCAACCATACTTACAAATGTAACTCAGGAAATGATTATCATGAACGAAGAGACGTTCGGGCCGGTAGCTCCAATTCAGAAATTTGAAACAGATCAGGAAGCAATTCATTGTGCGAATGATACTCCTTCTGGCTTAGCCGCTTATGTTTTCACCGATAATTTGACTAAAGGAATGAAATTTGTAGAAAGTCTGGATTATGGAATAATTGGATGGAATGACGGTGCTCCTTCTGCTGCTCAAGCGCCTTTTGGAGGCATGAAGGAAAGTGGAATAGGCCGAGAAGGTGGACAACAAGGGTTGGAAGGCTTTTTAGAAACAAAATATGTTTCGATTCAATTATAATTTAAAATTTCATTAGGAATGAGGTCATTGGTTATGGAAGTTATCTATCTTTCTTACCCGCTAAACCCAGATAAGAAAATAGATCCCTCGGCTATGGCAATCGGCTTTTTTGATGGAATTCATCTAGGCCATCAGAAGGTAATCGAAACAGCAATAGGAAATGCTCGGGAATTTGGAGTGAAATCAAGTGTCATGACCTTCGACCCACATCCTAAACAGGTAATAGGCAACGGGGCTGTTTCTTGTAACCTGCTTACTTCATTGGAGGAAAAAATAAAGCTATTAGAAAAAATGGGAATTGATATAGTGTATGTAGTTTCTTTTTCGTCAGTATTATCAAAGCTTTCACCTGAAGACTTCTTCCATAGGTTTTTAGCCCATTTAACTCCTATTTGTATAGCAATTGGTTTTGATTTCACGTTTGGCCGCTACGGCGCAGGATCAGGTCAAGACTTAAAAAGAATGGCCTATAACCGTTTTAAGGTAACAATTGTTCCTCCAATTAATGATATTAACGGAGTCAAAATCTCTAGTACACTTATTAGACAATATCTTAAAGCTGGAAATTTAGCAGCGGTAAATAAGTACTTAGGCAGGAACTATGTAGTTGCTGAGGAGAAAGTCGGTGATAATATATTTGCTTAGACAATATAATTGCTTTAATTTGAACGAAAAACTTGGGTAGATCTGAATTAAGATATAAAACTATACTAAGTAAGCCTGTTTCAAAAACCGTGGATGAGTCGAAGAGGCTCCGGACACGCCCGTGGAAAGCGGGCAACTGTAGGGGAACCATCAGCCAAGTTTCACGGAGCCTTTTAAAGAAGATGTGTTAAAAGCACATCTTTTTTCAATTCTAAAGAAGGTGATCATGCTCTATAGTAAAATTCGACATAATGTTATTTTTAGAAATTAATAAAACGTGAAAAAGTTGATTTTCTAATGGAGGAATAAACATAAATTTCACCTTATAGAGTAGAAAGTTACATTTCGATTTTTTATTTGTTCAGTTAAGTAGCCCAATTGGTTTTTACCGGTAAGCGCTGTCTTTATGATAAAATTGTGTATTTTTTTGAAAAAATTTAAGTGTAAGCGTTTACCCTGGAAATTCCGATTGTTATTGTGTTTTTAACCCCTTATAATGACCCTAACTACTAGAAATCACAAACATTAATGCTTACTATTCTTAAAAGACCCCCATTTACCTCAATTTCTCGTTTCTCATATACTTTTGTATTTCCCTTTTAAAAACAGTTAATTAAAGCAAATAGAAAACTTTGCCGAAAAATGTCGAAATATTCAAAAATAAATATACAGGGAATAGTATAGGAAACTAGAATAGTAGGATAAAGGATGAATATGAAGGGCAGGTGAAGAGCATGGTTATACATCCAACAGATTATCAGCTGCATTTGTTTCATGAAGGCTCATTATATGGGAGCCATGATTTATTTGGTGCACATGTCATGCAGGAGGGAAATCAAACATATACTCGATTTTGTGTGTGGGCTCCTGCAGCATTGGAGGTCAGGCTTGCTGGCGATTTTAATAACTGGAATGGGCAAGGCTGGTCTTTTGAAAAAGTAAACAATGAAGGAGTATGGATCTATAAGGCAGATAAAGACTTGACAGGATCTCTTTATAAGTATGAAATCATCTCCACATCTGGTTTAAAACATTTAAAGGCAGATCCTTATGGCTTTTATTCAGAGCTTAGGCCTAATACCGCCTCTGTCGTCTATCCTCTTGATGGCTACACCTGGAATGACAAACGCTGGCTCGGCAAAAAGGAGAAAAAGCAGAGCGCCACAGAAGCCACCACTATTTATGAAGTTCATTTAGGTTCCTGGAAAAAGCATCCAGATGGTTCATTTCTTACTTATAAAGAGCTCGCGGCTGAGTTAATCCCTTACGTATTGGCTCATGGTTACACTCATATCGAAGTGCTCCCTTTAACTGAGCATCCGCTCGATATTTCCTGGGGATATCAGTCAACCGGCTATTTTTCACTTACGAGCAGGTACGGAACACCCCACGAATTTATGTACTTAGTGGATCAATGCCACCAAAATGGAATCGGTGTAATTCTTGATTGGGTTCCCGGCCATTTTTGTAAAGACGCTCATGGGCTATATTGCTTTGATGGAAGCTTTACTTATGACTATGAACATGAAAAGGATCGAGAAAACGAAGTATGGGGCACTGCAAACTTTGATCTGGGTAAAACAGAAGTGCAAAGCTTCCTCATCTCTAATGCTCTTTTTTGGATTGAGAAATACCATATTGATGGTTTTCGTGTGGATGCGGTGGCCAATATCATTTACTGGCCTGGTTCCGAAAGGGAAATGAATCCGTACGGCATCGATTTTTTAAAGAAACTCAATACTGCTGTAGCGAAATTTCAGCCAGGCACCCTGATGATTGCAGAGGATTCAACGGATTGGCCGAAGGTAACAGCTGATCCACAAGACGGAGGACTGGGCTTTACATATAAGTGGAACATGGGCTGGATGAACGACATGCTTAAATATATGGAGACACCAGCCTTCGAACGCCGCCATCAGCATCATAAGGTTACATTCTCGTTTTTATACGCTTTTACAGAAAACTTTATTCTGCCCTTTTCACATGACGAGGTTGTTCATGGTAAAAAGTCTCTTCTGAATAAAATGCCGGGAGATTACTGGCAGAAGTTTGCTCAGCTTCGCCTGCTGCTTGGCTACATGATGGCACATCCCGGGAAGAAGCTTACGTTTATGGGAACCGAGCTTGGCCAATTTGCAGAATGGAAGGACAAAGACCAGCTAGACTGGAATCTCCTTGAATATGAAATGCACGAAAAGCTTAATTTGTTTGTTATTGAACTTAATAAAATTTATAAACGCTCTAAGCCTTTGTATGAAGTAGACTCTTCTCATGATGGATTTGAATGGATTGACGCCGATAACTCTCAACAGTCCATCTTCACTTTTATCCGCAGAGGGAAGGATCCAGAAGATACGCTCGTAATAATTTGCAATTTCACCGATCAGACCTATTCGGGCTATCGGATTGGTGTTCCGCAGCTGGGAACTTATCGGGAAATCCTGAACAGTGACGCTGACGTGTTCGGAGGCTCAGGAGTTAGCAATAAAAAACTAATTCAGGCTCAGGAAGAAGCATTTCATGGAAAGGCCTATTCCATTAATATCAATGTATCACCATTTGGAATTTCTATTTTGCGTCCTGTGAAGAAAAGAAAGGGGAGAATTACGAATGCAACAGAAAAAGGTCGTGGCCATGCTGCTCGCCGGGGGACAAGGAAGCAGATTAAACTCTCTGACTCATAATATCGCTAAACCAGCCGTCCCGTTTGGGGGGAAGTATAGAATCATAGATTTCCCGCTCAGTAATTGTACCAACTCAGGTATTTACACAGTCGGAGTGCTGACTCAATACCAACCGCTTATTCTAAACACGTATATTGGGATTGGCAGTGCCTGGGATCTTGACCGCAAGGATGGCGGTGTCACTGTTCTGCCTCCCTATACAGCTTCCTCGGAAGTTAAATGGTATACAGGCACCGCCAGTGCAATTTTCCAAAATTTAAATTATCTTCACCAGTATGACCCGGAGTACGTGTTAATTTTATCTGGTGATCACATTTATAAAATGAATTATGAATGGATGCTTAATTATCATGCTGAAAAGGGGGCGGATGTCTCCATTTCAGTGATTGAGGTCCCTTGGGAGGAAGCAAGCCGGTTTGGGATTATGAATACCGATGCAGATATGAATGTCGTTGAATTTGATGAAAAACCAGAAAATCCTAAAAGCAATCTTGCGTCCATGGGAATCTATATTTTCAAGTGGAAAGTGCTTGAGGAATATTTGCTTAAGGATGAGGCAAATCCAACTTCAAGTCATGACTTTGGAAAGGATATTATCCCGCGCATGCTTGAAGAGGGAAAAAAGCTTGTGGCCTATCCGTATAAAGGGTATTGGAAGGATGTTGGCACAGTTCACAGCCTGTGGGAAGCAAATATGGACCTTCTCGATGAACAATGTGAACTGAATTTATTTGACCAATCCTGGCGCATTTATTCAGTTAACCCCAATCAGCCTCCACAGTATATATCCCCAGAGGCACAGTTATCAGAGTCATTGATTAATGAGGGCTGCACAATTGAAGGAGACGTAAACAGAACTGTTGTTTTTCAGGGGGCAACGATTAGTAAAGGAGCGGTTGTATCAGAGTCAGTGATTATGCCCGATGCAATCATTGGCAAGGATTGTCTAATCGATAAAGTTATCGTTGCTCCTGGAACGATTGTCCCCGATGGCTCTGTTTTGAAATCGAGCGGTGACATTCTATTAGTTTCAGATGATACACTAGCTGAGCTATTAGCTCATTAATTTTATAGAGAAAGAGGGGGAAACAATATGAATAAAAGTATGCTAGGCATTATTGATTCCACGATGGTTCATGCAGGACTTGAAGAATTGACTCTCCACCGTTCTGCAGCAGCCATTCCTTTTGGAGGCCGGTATCGGCTGATAGACTTTGTATTATCTAATATGGTGAATTCCGGAATCCAGAGTGTAGCCATTTTCCCCAAACTTCAATACCGATCTTTAATGGACCATCTTGGATCCGGAAGGAACTGGGATTTGAACAGGAAAAGAGATGGACTGTTTTTCTTTCCATCCCCAAGCTTGAATAAATCGGTTACTGATCCAGGATCGCTTGAGCACTTTGCTGAACATATCGATTTCTTTAATCGCAGCACACAAGAATATGTCGTTATTGCGAATGCAAATACGGTTTACAATATGGATCTTGTGCCTCTGCTTGACTGGCATATTGAGTCAGGCTGTGATATTACTGAAGTTAGGAAAGACGGAGCCAGTCTGGGGATCTACCTCGTTAAAAAAACGACTTTATTAGAGTTGCTGGATTCCAGGGAAGAATCGGGTTATTTAAGCATGAGGGATGCAGCCAATGATCTTAGAAGCCAATACAAGCTTTGTTATTATAATTATGATGGCTATGCAGTAACGATCGATTCAATCGATAAGTATTATGCTGTAAGCATGAATCTTCTCCGTCCTGAAATTTGGAAACAACTATTTCTAAAAGAAAGACCGATTTTGACGAAAGTAAAAGATGAGCCGCCAGCCCGATATTCTAAAACCGCAGCTGTGCATAACTCAATGGTTGCAAATGGAGGAGAAATTGAAGGTACTGTGGAAAACAGCATTATTTCTCGGGGTGTGAAGATCGGCAAAGGGGCTGTTGTAAAAAACTGTATCATTATGCAAAAATCACAAATTGGCGAAAACTGTGTGGTTGAGAACCTGATCATGGATAAGGAAGTAAAAATAGAGGCAGGCGTAAAGGTCACCGCTTCCCCAGAAGCTCCTGAAGTGATCCGAAAAGGGACAATTAAAGGAGCGAGGGCGACAACGTGAAGATATTATTTGCTGTTTCAGAATGTGTTCCTTTTATAAAATCAGGCGGACTTGCCGATGTAGCGGGCTCGCTCCCAAAAGAGTTAAAAAAGCTGGGCCATGATGTAAGAGTCATGCTGCCCAAATATACACTTATTCCAGACGAGTATAAAACCCAGATGAAAAAAGTTGCAGACTTTATTGTTCCGGTTGGATGGAGAAACCAATACTGCGGAGCGGAAAAACTAGAGCTGGATGGGATTGTTTATTATTTTCTTGATAATGAATATTATTTTAAACGAAGCCAGATGTATGGGGATTTTGATGAAGGGGAGAAGTTCTCCTTTTTTAACAGGGCAGTCCTAGAAAGCATCGAACAGCTCGAATTCTACCCAGATATTCTTCACTGCCATGATTGGCACACGGGAATGATTCCATTTTTGTTAAAAACTAAATATGGGAAAAAAACTGGTTACGAATCTATCAAAACTGTATTTACGATTCATAACCTTCAGTTTCAAGGGATTTTTTCGAGGGAGATCCTCGGAGATTTGCTTGGAATTGAAGAGCATTATTTTACTAAAGATCAGCTAGAGTTTTATGGAGACGTAAACTTCATGAAAGCAGCTCTTGTTGCTGCAGATAAAATTACAACCGTGAGTCCTACCTATATGGAAGAAATCCAAACAACCTATTTTGGAGAACGTCTTGATGGAATTCTGCGTGAGCGAAAGGCTGATTTGGCAGGAATTTTGAACGGAATTGATATTGAACTCTACAATCCTGAAGCGGACAAAAGTCTCGCGTCTGTCTATACCTATGATGATCATGAGGGCCGCTTATGGAACAAGCTCGCTCTTCAAAAACAATTTGAGCTTCCTGTGGATGATGAGATCCCGCTAATGGTAATGGTAACACGGCTAACAAAGCAAAAAGGCCTTGAACTGGTCAAAGCTGTTTTTCATGAAATCATGGCTACTGGCGTTCAACTGATTGTTCTTGGAACCGGTGAACATGAATTTGAATCTTTCTTTAATGAAATGAGCAGCTATTATCCGGATCAATGCAGAGCTTTTATTGGATTTGATGAAGCCCTGGCTCATAGAATTTATGCTGGAGCCGACCTGTTTTTAATGCCTTCAAAGTTTGAACCGTGCGGCCTGAGCCAGTTAATTGCCATGCGCTATGGGGCGATTCCGGTTGTCCGGGAGACTGGCGGCCTCAATGATACGGTTAAGTCTTATAATCCGATTAATCAATTAGGAAATGGGTTTACATTTAAAAATTTTAATGCTCATGACATGCTATTTACGATTGAAAGAGCATTGGAATTATATAAGCAAAATCAAGAGTGGGACCAGCTAGTGAGTAAAGTGATGCAGATGGACAACAGCTGGGCTCAATCTGCAAAAACCTATCACCAGTTATATTCCAAACTCGTCTCTAGGAGTGGATTGCATGTTCGATAGTGTTGCAGATTTTAAGTCATCCTTCTTAAAAAAGCTTGAGATGACATATGGAATTAGCTTTAAGGACAGTACGTCCCGTGAGCAATTTCAGACTTTAGGGCATTTAATTCGCGAGTATGTCAGTACGGATTGGATTACCACCAATGAGGGTTACCGTTCTTCTGGCGGTAAGCAAGTCTATTATTTATCGATTGAATTTTTGCTAGGAAGGCTGCTTCGCCATAATTTAATGAATCTTGGAATTGAACAGGTTGTTAATGATGGGCTGCAGGAGCTGGGCATTAAGCTTGATGAGCTTGAAGAAATTGAAGCGGATGCAGCGCTAGGAAACGGCGGGCTAGGGCGTCTTGCTGCTTGTTTCCTTGACTCTCTCGCGTCTTTAAACCTTCCCGGTCATGGCTGCGGAATCCGATACAAGCATGGCTTGTTTGAACAAAAAATTATTGATGGTTATCAGGTCGAGCTCCCTGAGCAATGGCTGCGGCATGGCCATGTGTGGGAAGTACGCAAGGCAGATGATGCTGTGGAAATACCATTTTGGGGACGGGTTGAAAGTTTTATGGAAAACGGGCGTCTTATTTTCCGTCACCTTAATGCAGAGACCGTCACGGCTGTTCCACATGATTTGCCGGTAATCGGCTATGAAACCGATACGGTAAATACTTTACGGCTTTGGAGTGCTGAGCCTTCACGCTATACTGCGAACATCGATGTTATGAAATATAAGAAGGAAACCGAGTCCATCTGTGAACTATTGTATCCTGATGATACTCATGATGAGGGGAAGATCCTTCGCTTAAAGCAGCAATATTTACTAGTGTCTGCAAGCCTGGCATCCATTATCAGATCCTACAAAAAGCAAAATCGAAGACTGACTGATTTTCATCACCATGTGTCTATTCATATCAATGATACGCACCCTGCGCTTGCTGTCCCTGAGCTAATGAGGCTGTTAATGGATGAAGAGGGACTTGGGTGGAATGAGGCATGGAAAATCACAACAAACACTCTTTCTTATACTAACCATACAACTCTCTCAGAAGCCCTGGAAAAATGGCCAGTCCGCGTCTTCCAGCCACTGTTGCCTAGAATCTACTTAATCGTCGAAGAAATCAATGAACGTTTTTGCCGTGAGCTGTGGGAGAAATATCCGGGCGGGTGGTCAAAAATAGAGGAAATGGCGATTATTGCTGATGACCAGGTTCGGATGGCTCCGCTTGCTATTGTAGGAAGCCATAGCGTAAATGGGGTGGCCCAGCTCCACACCGAAATTTTAAAAGAGCGGGAAATGAGTTCGTTCTATCAATTCTATCCGGAGCGGTTCAATAATAAAACAAATGGAATTACCCATCGACGCTGGCTGATGAAGGCAAACCCAAGGCTTACCAGTCTAATTACGGAATCGATTGGAAGTGAGTGGATTTCAGACACTCAAAAGCTCGAGAAGCTTCTTACGTACAAAGATGATACAGGTTTTATGGCGCAGCTGGAATCGGTTAAGCTTGGCAATAAACAGAGGCTTGCAAGGATAATACATGAAAAAGCTGGGCTGACCGTCGATCCCGAATCTATTTTTGACATTCAAGTCAAGCGTTTGCATGCCTATAAGCGTCAGCTTCTGAATGTACTCCACATCATGCACCTATACAATCGATTGAAAGAGGATTCAGCATACGAGCTTTTTCCGCGGACCTTTATCTTTGGCGCCAAAGCTTCTCCTGGTTATTATTTCGCCAAAAAGGTAATTAAACTGATTAATGCTGTGGCGGACAAGGTAAATAACGATCCGCAGGTGAATGACAGGCTTAAGGTTGTGTTTCTTGAAAATTACCGCGTCTCGCTCGCTGAGGATATATTCCCGGCAGCAGATGTGAGTGAACAGATCTCAACGGCCAGTAAAGAAGCTTCTGGAACTGGTAATATGAAGTTTATGATGAATGGTGCGCTGACAGTGGGGACTCTTGACGGAGCGAATGTCGAGATTACTGAGCTTGTAGGACCAGAGAATATCTTCCTGTTCGGGCTGAATGCTGATGAAGTACTGAGCTATCATAAAAATGGCGGCTACCAGTCCCATGAATATTATCATCATGATCCAAGAATACGGAAGGTAACGGACCAGCTAATTAGCGGATTCTTTCCCGATACCGAGCATGAGTTTACAGCTATTTTTGATTCATTGCTTAATCAGAATGACCAGTATTTTGTTCTTCGAGATTTTGCGTCGTACGCGGCGATCCAGGAAAAAGTCGGCAAGCAGTATAGCGACTACCCGAATTGGCTGCAAAAAAGCCTTATCAATATCGCCAAGTCTGGCTTCTTTTCCAGCGACCGGACAATTCGTGAATATGCGAAGGAAATCTGGAACATAAAGCCTGTGTTAAAAAAGTAATAAAAGATGAAAAACCCTCATTACGGAGGCTACCTTCTGTAATGAGGGGTTTTTGTTCGGAAAGATAAAACTAGGGTTCGATGAATTTGCGTTTATTAAACCGCATTAATGCTCACTTCGAACGCAAATAGTTCAATTCAGCAGGCGGTCAGGCTAGACTTATTGCACAAGAAATGGTTGTGCTCTCAATCTTTAGCCTGACGCCTGTTTTCATATTCAAATAGTGAGCCAAGGTCTTTATTAAGGGCCACCTCCATTTTCTCCAAGCATACTTTACTCACTACCGGATCTTGTGGAGACCAGTGCACTGTATAAATAAAGTAATAGCCTAAAATCTCTCGGAAAATTACGGGTGAGTTTGGAAATTCCTCAAATAATGCTTTTATATGATATCGTTTTGTATAGGACCATTTTATCAGTTTCATCGTGAGCATCCTTTTTTTCAGCTTACAGAAATGAACTCAAGAACGAGGAAGGCATTAATGATGCAGAATTTTTCTTGGCAGATCACCTTGCCGTTAAGTGATGACGCATAACAACCTAAGCGTGTTAGCTGGTATAATTCAGGCGAACAAATAGCATCAAATTTTATCGTTTGCCTTCTATTGAGGTCTTTTACCCGAGTGATGTTTGAAGTACACATGCTGAGGGTGATTCCATAGACTACTTTTGCTTATGCAACTAATCCCATTGTTTTGATAGATTGCGTGAATTAATATTAAAATGAAATAAGAAAAGGTCGATAAAATATACTGAAAAATGTTACTATTTAGATAGTAATGTAACCTCTGAGAATATTTCTTGCTGCACGTAAAGGAATGGAGGAATTAAAGTGGATAGCTACGCTTTTTTTAGAACGCCGCAGACTATTATATATGGACGGAATTCGTTTGATAAGGTTGGCAAAGAAGCAGGTTTAGCTGGAAAAAAAGCTCTGATTATCAGTGATAAAATAATGGAGCGGCTCGGCAATGTTGGTAAGTGTACAGCTTTGCTCAAACAGGAGGGGGTAGAAAGCTCGCAGTACCTTGGTGTGGACTCTGAACCGACGGATCTTTATGTTGCTGAGGCTTTAGACCTTTTTCAGAAAGAGAGCTGTGACTTGATTATCTCACTTGGCGGCGGAAGCTGTATTGACACAGCTAAAGCGGTAAGCGTTTTAGCAGCAAATGGCGGTTATATTGGAGATTACATTGGATCCCTTAAAGTTGCGTCTCAAACACCTGTACCCCATATTGCAATTCCCACCACGGCAGGTACTGGTTCGGAAGCCACTGATGCAACGATCATTACGAACACAGACAGCCATGTGAAAATGATGATTAAACAGCCGGCTTTTATGCCTGCAGCTGCGATCGTAGATCCATTATTGGCCATTTCCTCACCAGAGCATGTGACAGCTGCCACTGGAGTGGACGCTTTAAGCCACGCAGTTGAGGCTTATCTTTCGAAAAAAGCCCATCCAATGACCGATACGCTAGCTTTATCTGCAATGAAGCTAATCGTAAACAATCTAGTAAACTCTTACGAAGATGGTGGAAATGTAGGTGCTAGAGAAGCCATGTGCCTTGGCTCGCTGCAAGCAGGAATGGCATTTACAAATGCTTCAGTATGCCTTGTTCATGGTATGTCCCGCCCGATAGGCGCACTCTTTCATGTGCCGCATGGCTACTCAAATGCCATGTTGCTGCCAGCCGTACTGGAATTCAGCAAGAATGAATGTGTAGATCGCCTTGCAGATCTGGGGAGGATTTTTGATCCTAACGCTGGGCACCTATCTAATCCAGCGGCTGCTGATTTAGCGGTTAAAGCCGTTAAAAATCTGTGCAATAAATTAAAGATTCCTAACCTGCAAAACTGGGGAATCGATAAAACTGAATTTGAAAAAGCAATCAGTAAAATGGCTGCAGATGCCCTTGCAAGCGGAAGTCCTGCTAACAATCCTCGCGTTCCCTCCAAACAGGAGATCGAGGACCTCTACCGGTATTGCTACAGTTATAGCCTGACAGAGTCAGGGACGGCAATCTAAGCGACTGCTATAAAGCTAATCTTTATATCCATGTTTTTTAAAGGAGACTATATAATGAAAACAACATATGTAAAATTACTAAAAAACTACATAAACGGTAAATGGGTTGACGCTAAAACTGAAAAATATGAGATTGTACCAAATCCAGCGACTGGAGAAGCGTTGGCGGAAGTGCCTATTTCGACAATAGAGGATGTAAATGATGCTGTTAAATCAGCACAAGCAGCTTTTAAACTATGGAGTAAAACTCCTGTTCCCAAGCGTGCCCGCGTTTTGTTTAAATACCAGCAGCTGTTAGTTGACAATTGGGATGAGCTGGCAAAATTAATTACGCTGGAAAATGGTAAAAGCTATAGCGAAGCTTACGGGGAGGTACAGCGGGGAATTGAATGTGTCGAATTTGCAGCCGGAGCACCATCATTAATGATGGGCAGGCAGCTGCCTGATATTGCCACCAATATTGAATCAGGTATGTACCGCTATCCGGTTGGTGTTGTCGGAGGGATTACGCCGTTTAATTTTCCAATGATGGTGCCCTGTTGGATGTTCCCGCTAGCAATTGCAGTCGGCAACACTTTTATTTTAAAGCCGTCAGAGCGAACGCCCCTTCTGGCCAACCGATTGGCAGAGCTGTTTACAGAAGCAGGACTTCCTGAGGGTGTTTTGAATATTGTGCATGGCGCTCATGAAGTGGTTAACTCACTACTGGAACATAAAAATGTTCCAGCCATTTCGTTTGTTGGTTCACAACCTGTTGCAGAATATGTGTACAAAACGGCAGCTTCCAACGGCAAGCGGGTTCAGGCGTTAGCTGGGGCTAAGAACCACTCAATTGTCATGCCTGATGCAGAGTTAGACGCAGCTGTGAAAGAAATAATCGCTGCATCCTATGGTTCAGCAGGAGAAAGGTGCATGGCCTGTTCAGTCGTTGTAGCGGTTGGCGACGTGGCAGAACCACTTCTTCAAAAGCTTTCTGAGAAAGCGGATGAGATTAAAATGGGCAATGGCCTTGATGAAGGTGTCTTTCTAGGCCCCGTCATCCGTAAAGAGCATAAAGAAAGAACCGCTGATTATATTGAAGTTGGGATTGATGAAGGAGCAGTGCTGGTCAGAGATGGCCGTGAGGATGAAAGCTATAAACAAGAGGGCTATTTTATCGGACCTACAATCTTTGATAAAGTTCAGCCATCAATGAGAATATGGAAGGAAGAAATTTTTGCTCCAGTATTATCCATTGTACGAGTGGACAGCCTGGAAGAGGCAATTGAGCTGACCAACCAATCTGACTTTGGAAATGGCGCTTGCCTGTTTACCCAGAATGGCAGCCATGTCCGATATTTCAGAGAAAATATTGAGGTTGGTATGCTTGGTGTTAATATCGGTGTACCTGCTCCGATGGCTTTCTTCCCGTTTTCGGGATGGAAAAACTCCTTCTACGGTGACCTGCATGCGAATGGTCCAGACGGAGTCGAGTTTTACACAAGGAGGAAAATGCTGACTGCAAGGTGGTAGAATAGAGAACATAAGGGGCATTTAATGTGCCCCTTTGAACTGAACGTGGATTGTTCATCAAATTGGAGTGAAGCACGTGGGGAAGTCGTTTGCAAAATGGTACGACCGGTTTATGAACCCGCTTGAACGGGGAAGGTTTAAATCGATTCGAAAACAATTGATTGAAAAGGCCGAGGGCAATGTGCTTGAATTGGGTTCGGGGACAGGCGTGAATTTTCCTCTGTACCGGCATGTCACGGTAAAAGCAATTGAACCAAGTCCTTATATGATAGAGGGTTCATTGCCTAAAAGGGAGCAAGCGAAGGTTCCGATTGAGATTTTCGAAGCAGGTGCAGAAGCTTTGCCCTTTGCCGATGATGCTTTTGATACAGTTGTTGGCACGCTGGTTTACTGTACTATTCCTGACGTTTCCTCAGCTTTTCAGGAAATGAAACGCGTGTGTAAACCAGGGGGAAAGATCTTGTTGTTCGAGCATGTGAAAATGAAGCAGCCTTTATTAGCTAAATTACAGGACAGATTAACTCCCTATTGGAGCAGAATTTGTGATGGATGCTGCCTCGATCGAGAGACTGTCCGACTTGTTCAGGAGAGCGGGTTCCTGCTAGCTGAAAAACGCGAGTACTTCAACGGACTGTTCGTTACGATGGTGTTAATTAATGAAAAGGGTCCTTTGGTGAAATAAAAAAAGACGAGCTTATACTGGCCCGCCTGATTTCTAGATTTATTGTGCTGCAAATTCAGTAACTGCTTCTTCTGGGGCAAACCCAACTGCGCGGTCGACTTCTTCACCATTCTTGAATAAAATCATGGTTGGAATGCTCATAACGCCAAACTGTCTGGCAAGGTTTGGTGATTGATCAACATCAACATCATAAAAGGTAACTTGATCTGATAACTGGCTGGATACTTCACTAACAACTGGACCCAGTTGTACACATCCTGGTCACCAATCAGCGGTGAATTTTAAGACTACAGGTATTTCTGATTGTTTAACAGCAACATCGAAATCGTTCTCCTTAAGTTGCTTGGTCATAGAGAAACCTCCCTTGAATTTTATTCTATTTTAACCATTTATAAAGGTACAATCCATTAAACTGCTCGGGTTACCTGGATACTTTATAAAGAGCTTAGATTTTGTAACAAGATCTGCCTGCTATTTTAGAAAAGATTTTCATAAGGAACAGAAATCTCATCTTGACTTTTTTTCGATACGTGGTCATAATATTATAAAAACTTAGTGAATGATAACGGAGGGCCAGTAAGCGGAAAGACTGTGCTAGAGAGCGGGATTTAAAGCTGGAAGATCTCGCCACGGAAAGCCGCTGAACCTTCCTCCCGAGTCCCGTGGGGAAAACATGGGCGTCTACCTTGCGTTAAAAGGGAGAGTGGGATGGTTTTTTCATCCAATTATGGTGGTACCACGGAAGCGAAGCCCTTTCGTCCTTAAAATTATGGGATGAATGGGCTTTTTATATATGAGCGAGTATGGAACATTGATAGGAGATTCAAAAATGGCTAAAAAAAGGATAATTGTTAAAATTGGCAGCAGCTCTTTAACAAATGATAAAGGCGTAATTGACCTTGAGAAGTTTCAGGACCATATTCAGGCTGTTGCGGCTCTCAGGAAACAAGGTCATGAAGTTCTCCTCGTGTCCTCAGGGGCAGTAGCGGCCGGGTTTGCCGGATTAGGCTATCCATCCAGACCGATTACATTAAAGGGTAAACAGGCAGCAGCTGCAGTAGGCCAAAGCCTGTTAATCCAATCTTATACAGAACAGTTCAGAGAATACGGGATCGTCCCTGCACAAATCCTGCTGACAAGAAGTGACTTTTCCAATCGTGACAGATATAAAAATGCATATGCAACATTAATGGAACTGTTAGAACGGCGAATTCTTCCTATTATCAATGAAAATGATACTGTATCTGTAGAAGAATTAACCTTCGGAGATAATGATATGCTTTCAGCGCTTGTAAGCGGACTGATCCACGCCGACCAGCTCATCATCTTAACAGATATCAATGGCCTTTATAATGCTGATCCTCGCGTGAATCCTGCTGCAGTGAAGCTGGATCGACTTGAAGAAATTACAGAAGAAATGCTAAGAGGTGCTGAAGGATCTGGCTCTAAGGTAGGAACGGGTGGAATGAAATCCAAGCTCATTGCTGCCAAAACAGCATTATCGCTCGGTGTCCCCGTTTTTATAGGAAAAGGAAGCGGGCCTGAAAAATTAATTAACATTATCGATGGAAATGGAGATGGAACTTACATAGGCCATAATGAACTTGGGTCCATCAACACGAGCAGGCAGTGGATTGCATTCCATTCTGAACCGGCCGGGAAATTGTATATTGATGAAGGTGCTGAAAAGGCTGTGTTATTTAATGGGAGGAGTCTTTTGCCTACAGGCGTATACGAGGTGAAAGGCACCTTTTTAAAAGGGGATGTCGTCGAAGTATTTGGTCATAAAGGTTTGCTTGGTAAAGGGGAGGTCACCTGTTCTTCAGATGAATTAAAACAATTCATAATGAGAAAGGAACTATCTAAGGTGCCTTCGGTTGAAGTAATCCACCGTGATAAATGGGTGAAAATATAAAGTCAGGGGGTATAGAGATGAGCGAAGTCAAGGAAAAAGGCCTACTAGCCAAAAAGGCCAGCCACCAATTAGTTGGTGTTACAACCGGTGATAAAAACAAAGCTTTACGTTTAATTGCAGATCAGCTGGTATATGACCAAGCTTATATTCTGGCAGAAAACGAACGGGATTTACAGGACGGCAAGGAGAAAGGGTTATCAGAAAGCATCCTTGACCGAATTATGATAAATGAAAAGCGGATTGTGGATATGTCCGAAGCGATCAAGCTGTTAATTGAGCTAGATGACCCAATTGGGGAGACACTTGAAACGATCCAAAAAGAAAACGGATTGCTGATTAAAAAGAACCGGGTGCCAATCGGTGTTATTGGCATGATTTATGAGGCAAGGCCGAATGTTACCATTGATGCCGCAACGCTCTCTTTAAAAACTGGGAATGCTGTTATTTTAAGAGGGAGCTCCTCTGCCCGTTATTCAAACATTGCTCTTGTAAAAAGCATTCATGCAGCACTGGAAAACAGTGTGCTGCCGGCCGATGCAGTGCAGCTCATTGAAGATACTAGCCGGGAAACAGCCAAGGAACTTTTCAGCCTCAATGAATACCTTGATGTATTGATCCCTAGGGGCGGCAAGAATCTGATTGATACAGTTGTCCGTGAGAGCACGGTTCCTGTGCTGGAAACGGGAGCAGGAAACTGCCACATTTTTATTGATGAAACGGCTGGCCAAAGTATGGCTGAGCAAATCGCCTTAAACGCAAAGACACAGAGACCGTCGGTATGTAATGCAATTGAATCCATTTTGATTCATGAAAAATGGGCAAAAGAGCATGGGATAAGATTATTGGAGCTACTTCACCAAAATGGAGTAGAAATCTATGGCGATCAAAAGGTTTGTGAGATGTTCCAACCGTCGAAACTTGCTTCTGAAGAAGATTGGTCTACAGAATACCTTGGTTTAACAGTAAGTGTTAAACTAGTATCAGATGTTAATGAAGCCATTATGCATATTAACAAATATGGAACAAAACATTCAGAAGCAATTATCACGAACAATCTGAATAATGCCAACAGCTTTTTAACGAAGGTAGATGCGGCTGCTGTTTATCACAACGCTTCCACCCGGTTTACAGATGGGTTTGAATTTGGTTATGGGGCTGAAATTGGGATTAGTACCCAAAAGCTTCATGCTAGAGGACCAATGGGGTTACAGGCCCTTACTTCCAGTAAGTTTTTCATTTATGGAAATGGCCAGGTTAGACAATAGATTCTAATATTAAAGGGATAGGCAGGGAGATAAAAATGACACAACATAAAATTGACATCCAGTTAGCCTCAACAAGAAAACCTAAACCGGCATTTGATCGGCTTGAATTCGGAAAAAATTTCACGGACCATATGTTTGTATGGGACTACACAGAAGGAATTGGCTGGCATGATCCAAGAATTGTCCCGTACCAGCCGATTATGCTGGACCCTTCAGCAATGGTTTTTCATTATGGGCAAACCGTTTTTGAAGGACTGAAAGCGTATCTTACCGACGAAGAGGAAATTTTATTATTCCGTCCAGATCAAAATATGAAACGTCTAAACCGTTCAAACACTCGGTTGTGCATCCCCCAATTTGATGAGGAGTTGGCCTTGGACGCTTTAAAGCAGCTGATTGTGATCGATCGTGACTGGATTCCAAATATTGAGGGTACATCTCTTTATATCCGTCCGTTTATTGTTGCAACAGAGCCATATTTAGGTGTTGCCCCATCAAAAACATATCAATTTATGATCATTTTGTCTCCTGTAGGAGCTTATTACAAGGAAGGCATCAATCCTGTTAAAATAGCTGTGCAAAACGAGTTTGTTCGTGCCGTTAAAGGCGGGACTGGAAATGCTAAAACAGGCGGTAATTATGCTGGCAGCCTGAAAGCTCAGGAAGTGGCAGGAGCGGCAGGCTATTCCCAGGTGTTATGGCTTGATGGCAAAGAAAATCGTTATATTGAAGAAGTAGGCAGCATGAATGTCTTTTTCAAGATTAACGGAGAAGTGGTAACACCAGAACTAAATGGAAGTATTTTAGAAGGAATTACGAGAAAGTCAATCATTGAACTTCTTAATCACTGGAACATTCCTGTTGTTGAGCGGCAGATATCAATGGATGAAATTTATCAGGCCCATAAGGACGGCCTATTGGAGGAAGCCTTTGGAACAGGTACTGCAGCTGTTATCTCTCCAATCGGGGAATTCTTCTGGCAGGATAAGAAAATTACTGTTAACAATGGTGTAACTGGTGTTTTATCAAAAGATTTGTATGAGACGCTAACCGGGATCCAAAAAGGCACAAAGCAAGATCCATTTGGCTGGAGAGTTATGGTTCAGCCAATAGATGTTAATTCTTTATAGGTAATCTGCATGCATTAAATAAATAAAGGGATGAAACCTATAAGGTTCATCCCTTTATTCTTTGACTCAGCTTATATCAATGTTGTTGTACATAACTTCAAAAAAAATCATAGACTTACTATAAATTTCTTTTATGGTATAGTTTCCTATGATCTATTAATTGATGGTGGTGTATATATTGTCACAAAAATTTAAAATTGAACCTCCGAAAATCCCAGCAGGATTAGAACCTGCAAATTTTCAAGATATATATTATGATGAAGATCCTTATCTTGGTACCTGTATGATTGTTAATAATAGAGCAGATAATGAGGAAGTCTATCATGCCGTTCTATCACAGGTAATCTTTAAAAACGTTACGTTCCTAAATGCTTCTTTTAAAAGAGTTGATATGACGGATGTTGTTTTTGAATATTGCGATCTGTCTAATGCCAGTTTCAGTGAAGGCAACATTCACAGGGTCACTTTTAAAGAATGCAAATTAATGGGTTTAGATTTCTCGGAAGCTAACCTTGGGAATGTTTCTTTTGAAAATTGTATTGCTAATTTAAGTGACTTTGTGGAAGCCCGGTTAAAACAAGTGATATTTGATCAGACATCATTACAGAGTGCTAACTTTTCGGACTGTAAACTTAGCAAAGTAAAGCTTCATCAGTGCGATATTAATGACATCGACTTTACTCAAACGCAGTTGAAAGGAGTCGATATTAGTACTTGTACCTTTGAACGAATTAATGTAGCTCTTGCGAATCTGGATGGCTGTGAAGTGTCTCCAGAGCAAGCAATTGGATTTGCCATGCTGCTGGGACTTAAAATCAAAGAATGATCAAGTCGGAATAGCTTTAAGCTGGAAGATGATGCTACCAAGGTTAGGATAGAGTATTCAAGGGAATGGTCAGTAAGAGAGTAAAGAAAGGTTGGGTTTGTATGCGGTTAAAAGATATGAAGGTTATCAGTCTTGTACATCATGATTTTGAAGATTTAGAATTATGGTATCCAATTCTTCGTTTACGGGAAGAAGGAGCCATTGTCCACCTTGCTGGTGAAAACGCAAACGAAAAATATATTGGGAAATATGGTGTTCCTGCTGTGTCCGATTATTCATATAGCGATATTAAGGGTGAGGATTATGATGCCATTCTTGTACCTGGCGGATGGGCACCTGATAAAATCCGCCGCTTTCCTGAAGTATTATCGCTTGTTCAGCATATGGAAGACAACAAGAAGCCGATCGGCCAGATCTGCCATGCAGGATGGGTATTGATTTCAGCAAAGATTTTACAAGGAAAACAGGTAACAAGCACACCTGGAATAAAAGACGATATGGAAAACGCTGGGGCTATCTGGCTGGACGAAGCGGTTGTCGTAGACGGACACCTCGTATCAAGCAGACGCCCACCAGATCTTCCTGACTACCTGCGTGAATTTATCAAGGTAATGGAACAGCAATAAATGTTGGAAGTAAAGCACCCAGTGTTCAGCTGGGAGTTTTCAGACTGTAGACAAACTCGATGTAAATTGAGCTTCTACAGTCTTTTTTTATAAGGTAAGCGTATAAATTTGAAACAGCGACCACCTTCTAGCTCCAACCTCTAGCCGGTTTTCTCAAGAGCTAGCTTCCATGAGTGTTTTGTATAAATGCCATTTTCAGGTAGATGCCTGCCTTGGTATGGAGTCAAAGAACGACTTTACCTTTAAGCCATCCAGCGCTTGTCGAAGCAAAGCAGTCGGCTTCACATTAAGGGTGTGGCGGGGCTGATAAGGAAACTGCTAAGAGAATAATTTTTTCAGGAACAAGCTGGTTTGTTGCTTGTTCCAAAGGGGTCAACATTTTTCACAAAAAAGTTTGTCTAATGTAGGGCATTCCTTGACACGTTAATCTTAACTAAGATAAAATTATCTCGAATTCGAGATAATAAACGTAAAAGACTTAAGTGGAGATAGTTGGCTGTTATAAGTCTATAAAAAAAGTGGTTAAGTGCAAATACTATGATGATAATAGGTAAAGGAGAGAAAGACTTGCATAAAAAAATAATGGGAATTCACCATATTACGGCGATTGTTGGACACCCTCAGGAAAATGTAGACTTTTATTCAGGAGTACTTGGGCTGCGATTAGTCAAACAAACCGTGAATTTTGATGATCCAGGAACTTACCATCTTTACTTTGGGGACACACAAGGGAAACCCGGAACCATAATTACTTTTTTTCCATGGCCAAACGCTTACAAGGGGAAAGTTGGCGACGGACAGGTGGGTGTAACCGCCTATGCTGTTCCAAAAGGATCCTTGGAGTTTTGGGAAATGAGGCTGGATAATTTTACGATTCCTTATAAAAAACAAGAGCGTTTTGGAGAAGGTTACCTTGTATTTGATGATCCTCATGGTCTTCATCTCGAGATTGTCGAAAGAGACGAAGGGGACAAAAACACATGGGCATTTGGTGAACTTACTCCAGAGGTGGCGATTAAAGGATTCGCAGGGGCTACGCTATTGTCAGCCCAACCGGACAAAACGGCTGAACTGATTGAAAAGGTAATGGGATTCGAAAGGGTAGGGGTAGAGGATGACTTTATTCGGTTCCGTTCATCTGGCGAAATAGGAAATGTGATCGATCTGCAATTAACATCGATCGGACGCGGCAAAATGGGTGTGGGAACGGTCCATCACATCGCCTGGCGCGCCAGTGACAATCAAGATCAGCTGGACTGGCAGGAATTCATTAGTAGTCAAGGATACAGGGTCACATCCGTACAGGATCGAAATTATTTTAATGCTATCTATTTTCGGGAGCATGGAGAGATCCTTTTTGAAATTGCCACAGACCCTCCCGGTTTTGCTATCGACGAGCCTGCAGACAAACTGGGAACTGAGCTGAAGCTTCCCTCACGATATGAATTTAATCGAGCTCAGATTGAAAATAGCTTAATTCCAATTAAAGTGAAGAAATAAAACTAAACAGGAGGGATTTCAATGCTAGCAATTGACCCATCTGGAAATAGTGAAAGAGAAAATTATAAGTTAATGATCGGCAGCATTATCCCGCGGCCCATTGGATTTGTAACAACAGAAACGCAAAGCGGTGTATTAAATGGGGCCCCTTTTAGTTATTTTAATATCGTCTCCTCTAACCCGCCAATGATTTCGCTGTCGATTCAGCGAAACAACGGTATGCGAAAAGATACAGCCCGAAACATTATTGACCGAAAGGAATTTGTTGTCCATATGGTCGATGAGCAAAATGTGACGAAAATAAATGCTACGTCTGCAAGCCTCCCCTCAGAACAAAGTGAGGTTGAATGGGCCGGCTTGACTCCTATAGAGAGCAAAAGTATTGGTGTTCAGGGGATAAGAGAGTCCAAAATTAGAATGGAATGTGTGCTAGAAACGGCATTGGAACTAGGGGGACAGGAAGTTCCATCTACTGACCTTATCATTGGAAAAGTTGTTTATTTTCACGTTAGCCAGGAGTTGTATGAGAATGGAAAGATTGATCATAATTCCTTAAATGCAGTTAGCCGTTTAGCTGGTAATTATTACGGGAAAATTGGGGAAGTGTTTGAAATTGAGCGTCCAAAATAAAAGTTGTTAGCTGTTTGATGAAAACAGTGATAATATTGTTTAGCCGCTAGCGCTTGACTAAGCTAGACAGCCGGTTGAATTTTTGAACTTTTAAGGGACTTCGCGTTATTTTAAAAATACTGAGCATCAAATGTGTGCTCTGTGGGAAAATAATGAATAGAAGTCCTTACTAAAAAAGGACTTATTACCAGTTGAGAGGAGAATAATTATGGATAAAGTTGAAGTAGGCGAAACATTTATTATTACAGATGAGGAAAATCAGGACCAAGAAGTTGAAGTAATTGCGACACTTGGAATTGACGGCACAGATTATTTAGCAGTTTCTTTTGTTGAAGATTTACAGGAAGCAGAGGAAGGCGATATTGATATTTTCTTTTTAAAGGTTGACGATGAGGGAGATCTTGCTGCAATTGAGACTGATGAAGAATTTGAAAAGGTTTCAACGGCTTTTGAAGAAGTAATGGATGAAGAAGAAGAGGACACGGAACAGTAATAGCAATTGTCTTTAAAGCACCTTCTTAGGAAGGTGCCATTTTTTTGTTCGGGCCGCTGTTCTAATTTATTACTGGCCAAAAAAGCTTAACTTAATATTAAGATATCCGCTCGTATCCTCTGCTTGAACGAATACTCCATTTTCCTGCTGATCAACTGTCAGTTTGCCTATGTTTGGAATTTCATACGAGTCCGCGAATGCTGAGCCTGACATGCCTAATAGACCAATAAAAACAAGCGCTGCGACTTTCTTCTTCATAAGAATCCTCCTTCATTATTAGTACTATTTGGGCCTTTCAATTTGTAGAATAGTATGAAAATGATTTTTTTACAATGGAATTTAAGCAAGATGAACACAATGTATTACCCAGTTACTACTTAATGTTTAGATGGTTAACAACACGGTTCGATATGAATTTGGAGGAGGTATAGTTGGATGGATGATAGGGTGTTCAGAGAGGCAATGGGTAAGTTTGCCACAGGAATTACGATCATTACCACACTTGAAGACGGAGAAATACATGGAATGACAGCTAATGCATTTATGTCTGTTTCTCTCGATCCAAAATTGGTTCTGGTTTCAATCGGAGAGAAAGCCAGGATGCTTGATAAAATAAAGAAAACAGGGAAGTTTGCTGTCAATATATTGTCAGCAGACCAGAAGGAATATTCCATGTATTTTGCAGGGCAAATAAAAGAAAAGCGTGATGTTGAGTTTGTCAGGATAAATGGAATTCCAATTATTAGGCAGGCTTTAGCCAACATTTTGTGTACAGTTCATAGTAAGCATGTCGCAGGAGATCATACTCTGTTTATTGGAGAAGTGCATGAAATCATCGTTCAGGAAGGCGAGCCATTGCTTTTCTTTGAAGGCAAGTATCGGGAGATCAAAAATTAAAAATGAATCACTTTGAGAATTCTCTGCTCGGGCGGAGAATTCTTTTTTGAATTTTTGAAATAGACATTGTTATTCTTAGTATAAAAGTGTAAAATTACACTAAATATAACAAAAGGGGAAGATGCGAATATGGGAAAACTAACATGGCAGTGGATATTATTCTTTGTCGTTATTCCGTTTATATTAGCTTTAGGAACGTTTATTATCATTAGTGCTGGCTTTCATGACATCCTTCTTGCTTCAGTTATTACCCTATCTGTTGGGGGGCTAGTGGTCGGCTATAAAAGAGCTTCGAAGAGGAGCTCCGGGAAAAGTTTAGGTATGTTCTTAAGCCTGCCATTAGTTTACACAGCAGTTCTATGGGCTGTATTTACAGTTGTTAGCGGAGGATTTAATGGGGATGATGTTTGGCTTTTTTATGGGATCTTCCACCTTCCTTATGCTCCCATTTATATGATCGCAAGCTTAATGGGAGATGGGAGATTATTTTTATGGGCTCCGTTTGCGTACGAGCTTTCCTTTTTGCTGGGGGGAGCAATCTTATTTTTAAAACGAAAGGAATTTCCAGTTCTAAAATTTAAACAACTGATCGTGATTGCAGCTGTTTTCTGTTTAGCCGTAGGGACAGGAGCAGCTGTTAAATGGAATAGGGCGAAAACCGTTTTGCCTTCTTATGGTTTTGCGTACGGCGGTGGCTATTCCAGTACGGACTTAACTCCTTATGAAGTTATTAATCCTGCAAATAAACTGCCAAAGCTTAGCGAGCCGCCCAGCTTTACAATTGCACATGCCAGTGAAATGCCTGTATTGGACGGAGCGGAGGCCGCTTTTCCCGTATACTCTGCGTTTGCAAATGCTGTATATGAAAATGTAGGCGATGTAATGATGGAACAAAAAGAGGTCGTTAGCTTTACGAATACAATCTATGCTTATGAAAGACTGCTTACAGGAGACGCGGATATTTATTTTGGGGCGGAACCATCAGCAGAACAGCGGCAAATGGCCGAGTTTCAAGGCAAAGAACTTGTAATGACTCCAATTGGAAAAGAAGCGTTTGTTTTTTTCATCAATCCGCAAAATAATATTGCTAGCTTGAAAGTATCTGAGATACAGGCAATCTATTCGGACAAAATAAAAAACTGGTCCGAGATTGGCGGAGCAGATCAGAATATTCTTGCTTTTCAACGCCCGAAAAATTCAGGGAGCCAGACTCTGCTCGAGAAAATTATGGGAGATACTCCAATAGCAGCACCTCTAAAGGAAGAGGTTCCTGCAGGGATGGGGGGTATCATTGAACAGGTTGCTGATTACCGTAATTACAAAAATTCGATTGGGTTTTCGTTCCGGTTTTTCGCTACAGGAATGCAGGAAAACGAGAACATTAAGCTGTTAGCGGTTGAGGGGATCGAACCAAGTCCAAGGAACATAAAAAGTGAAGAATATCCTTTTACAGCCTCTCTATACGCAATTACTCTTAAAGATAATCCAAACCCGACGATCGACCCATTCTTGAACTGGATGACAGGGCCACAGGGACAGGAGATTGTTGAAAAAATTGGTTACATTCCACTCTAAGACCATGGTTCTTTTATTAATTATTTGGATCGGAAGAGGCAAATCTATAGAGAACAGTCCGAATGATATTCGTATTCCGACTCAGGTGTGCTGATACATGAAGAGCAGTCTGAATGAGCCTTGTATTCGGAACAGGGTAGCTAATTCCTGCCACCCCAGTGATTCAATCCAAGCCCCTTCCCGTGTCCTGTCCCGATTATTCCTGTCATAGATTATATAGTGTAACAAAACTAGAGGTCGAGTTTTTAATACCAAAACGAAGTACGAAAAGTTTGCGGAGAGCTAAAGAATTAAGCAAGAAAACAGGCATTGCCACTTTGTATAAAGGGCAATGCCTGTTGTTATTTGTTTTGGAGTATAGATTTTTCTGCCGTAATTAAAGGGCGACTTCCCCTTCAAGCTTCGTTATGACCTCTAAAATGGTGCCTGCCAGGCTGTATGGACCTTCAGCGTCATGTCCGGCTTCCCAAATCATCATGCCGCCTAACCCGTGATCGAGTGCCAGCTTCGTTTTTCTCTGCATGGTTTCATCACCATTATAATGATAAGTGGTTCCATTCATTTTAGCCGTATCGCGCCCGGCATTTTCTGGATTCTCATCAATGAGAGCTGCGTAGGATACCTGCTTAATGGCAGGATCTTCCGGCTGGGCGTAGAAAGGCACTCCCAGCACCAGTTTCTCTTTTGAAAGATTAAGGGACTCAAACAAGCTTGTCCAGTAGGCTACAATGTTTTCAGTATAGGAAAAGGGAGACAGATTGGCTGCATTGTAGCCGTCATCCCAATGGCCATCGTACGCCATAATATTGACATAGTCAACATAGCGGAACATCGAAGATTCAAACACTACCGAGTGTATATCTGTCCCTGTACCACTATGAACCTTGGCATTTACGGCAATCGAAAGTTCCTTGCCTTTAGGGTGGAGCTGTTCGCTCAATTCCTTTGCAAAGGCTGCGAGACTTTGTGCATCCTCCTGATTACGAGGATGTTCAAAATCAATATCGATACCGTCTAACTTTTCACGGTCAACGATATGAAGAAGCTCCTTAACTAAACGGGAGCGGGAATTAGTGTCAGCAATAGCGGTTCTGAAATAATCATAGGATTCCCCGCCTTGAATATGAAACCATCCTCCAATGGCTAGAATAACTTTTGTGTCATATTTCTGGGCATTTAAGATGATTGCCCTTAAATTATTAATTGCAGCATCATTCATAATCACGCTGCCATCTTTTCCAGGATGTGCGAACGAAAAAATGACATGTGTTAATTTTTCATAATCAATAATTGCAGGGTTACGAAAATCCTGTACATAGCCGATCAGTACCTTTGAGGGTTCTGCTTTTAAGTTTGGAATTGTTTTTTGAACAGGGTTTTTAGCCGATTGGGCTGAATGCGCTATTTTTTTAGTTTTATAGGAGTCATTATTCCCGGATACTGCACCTGTGAAATAACCTCCTGTAAAGGCGATGGATATTACCATTGCTAGGAAGAGATACCTTATTCTCATCAGCTCTATCACCCTACCTTTCTTTGACTTTAAAATTGTACCAAAAAAAGATAGAGAAGAGAGGTGGTAATATCAGGACTTTTAATAGGTTAATGTGAAAACGGAACTAAAAAACTGCCTGCAGTTATAACTGCAAGCAGTCTGAACATAAATGGTAATGGATCCCGAGAACAAAACCATACAAACAATCTTAACGCGGAATTATTACCCCGGGTGACGCTACTTTACTATGATCTGAACCGAATGAGAGCCTGCAGGAAGAGGGATTTCCAGTTCTTTATAATTTCTGTAAGTGTATTCTACAGGCGTATTATTAATTAATATAGCCTTAATTTTTTTGAAATCAGTTAGTATAAGTTTGGCAGCCTGATCGCTGGTAAAGCGAATCAGGGTGGATGCATTCGGATTTATACCTGCCTGCTTGGAGGCAATTCGCACCTGTTTGATATTTTGCAAGTTAATATCCAGTTGATTTCGTTTGATTAGCGGCTGATAGCTTTCAGCCCATTCTTGTCCGTCCAAAACATACGCAGTACCATCAATGCCGGTATCATAAACAGGGACTATTAGTGGGTTAGATTTTGTAATAGCATGAGATACAGCATCCGCTTTGCCCATTGGAAGGGCAGTTGAGATATCAGCCAGCTCAATCTGGTCAAGCCAGTAGGCAGTATTATGTGTTATGTCAAATTCAGGGTTATCATGGGCCGGAAAATAATTAAATGTAACTTGTCTTGGTGATGAATCAATAATCATTTCCTTCTCTAGTTCTTGGTCAATCAGCTTCCATGAATCAAGTACAGAAAAGCTGAAATGATCCTGTCCGGGAAACAATGCATATTTTACTCTATAGCCAAGCTGTTTTATCCGTTGATATTGAGCAGTAACGCCTAAGACTGGAACAAGCTCGTCATTCGTCCCGTGCTGAATATAGAAGGGAAGATTCCGATAGTTTTCTACTAGGTGGTAGGTGCTGGTGCTTTCTTGATCCTCACCTATTGGTGGATTTCCAGGTGTAACTCCTGCCGGTCCTACAATGGACATAGCTCGTGCAAACCAGTCAGGGAAACTGGCGCCGAATTTATATGCAGCATACCCACCCATCGAATACCCTCCGATTATAGTTCGATCTGGGTCCAGTAAATAATTGTTTGCTATATCCTCCCACATTTCTAACACGTCAAGCTCTGCAGAATCCCAATACCATCCATCATGGCCACGAGCCATTGCCGTCGCTACAATAAAGCCGTGCTTCTCACCAAGTATATTAAGTAAGTTTGGATTTCCGACTGCATATTGATTAGCACCAGAACTAAGGGAATGCAGCCAAAGTGCTAGTGGTGCTGGTGCTGCTTCATTATGATTTTCAGGAATATAGACCATATACTGCTGTAAAGCACCCATGTATTCTGGAAACGAGTCCTGTACACCTTCACCATGCCGGTAACGAGATGCGAAAATACGGTTTATCACACCTTTTTCCGGTTTATTAATGATTTCAGTGACCCTTTCGTTCAGTTTGCCAAAATCAATATCTTGGTGGAAAGGTTCAATATCCCGATTGTTCAGGGCCATCGCTTGGCTATGGTCTCGCATAAAGCCTGACCCAACAGCCTCAGTCCCATTTGCTCCTTTGATGAGTGGTTCATTAAAGCGGAAGGCAAGATTCATAATCGAAGGAGTCTCAATGGTTCCTCCCCCCATTTGTGTATTTGTTGCAATGGGCAGAACCTGCGCCCAGCTGGTTCCATTCCATGCACCAGTAGCCACCCAATGCCGCCATACTTTTCTTTCAGGATTTAACAGCGTTTTAGGAATTTTAATTTCCATTTGATTTCGCGTAAGGTCCGCATTGACACTTCCACCTGTTTGGTTCAGGTCCTTGCTGCCATCAGCAGTTGTTAGTGCCCCTCCGGATCCCCAGGCTGTTATATAGGAATCAATTCCCAGATCCTGATTATAATTTGCTCGATATGGCCATTCGTTAATATCATTGGATCTATTTTCTTCTGTATCGATTCCGATTGTGACCACACTGGCATCTTCTTTGAGCATTGTTGTAAATGAAACACGATAATATAAGAACTCTTTATCTGATCTCACCCGTATTTCGAAGAGATCCCCAGAGTTGTTACCGTATCTATCATCATCTGCCGGATAAGTAAGTCCGCCGCTTGAATAGTGATATCTTGCAGGAGAAGTAAGGAGCGAGGCACCATTAGAGGCACCATGGTCATCATTAAGGAAGTCTTGATATAAATATTCGCCGTTTATGTAGGCATCGCTGCCGCCCACCAAGAGATGTGGAGCGGTCCATCCTCGTACATTTTCTAGTTCAGGAGCATTAGGGTTTTGATTAAGAGAGGGAAGGCGTGTATAAAAGTCAGCGGGCAGAGACTTCTTTTGTACCTCTGCAGGTTGAATTCCTGCTTGGGCAGGAGGAGCGGCCAAGATTGAAAATGTTAATAAGCCTGCAACTATTTTTCTTATTCTATTTTTCATCAATATCCCCTTCCTAGTTAAAGATAACCAGGATAATCATATCTTTAATTATTTAAATATTCAATAAAATATTAATAAGATAGACATTCTAGTCTATTTCTTTACTATATAAGTTGTATATGTTCCGTTGATTAAATGGGAAGCTGAGGTCTATTAATAAAATCAAATAATCATAGGCGGTTTTTTAAAAAATAGTAAAAAATGTGACAAAAGTCTTAATATTTAACCAAAAGTTGTCGAAAATATGGTAAATTATTTCTATAAACTAAACATTTAGGTGATTTTATGGGGAAATTTGGGTTGTTGCTAGACGAAAGCGGGGATTTCTTAAAGGATTCGCTTGGGAAAGAAGTCCCTTCGGTTGTAGGTGGAGTGCTATTTTCTGTTGACAAGCTAGACGAGAAACAGATCGGTGAAATCTTTGTCGGTTTGTGTAATAAGCACGAAATTGATCCGGGAAAATTTCATAGTACAGAACTGCGTAAAGAGGTATTTTCTTCATTTTCTATTGATTTATTAGAAACTCTCAAGGGACGGGGAGCGGAGCTTATCATGTTCGAGAATCTGGAACGGATGAGCATTGTTGATGGCGCTACAACTTATTTGAATATTCTATCTGAGGGTTTAATCCAGCTTTTTCAAACCTTAGCTGCAGAAAATGAAACCCTCGAGATTGAGATTACAGCCGCCTTAAGAATGGCCCCAATTGAAGAAGGCTCAAAGTATTTAAGACAGATTGAGCCAGCTGAGTACAAGACAAGGCTTCAGGAAAAGCTGACAATTGGGCTTGCCCGGAAAAATCTTTCGCATGCTTCAAAGGATTGGCGCTGGAGGATTACACTTGGTTCGGCCAGACGGGATAATCCCTTAAAGGCTGCAGATGCCATATGCCATACATATTTCAGAAAAGACCGAAAATTTACAGGAGACCAGCAGGATACACTTCAAGAGTTGTTCTCTCCATATTTCCTTTACAGTGTGTTTGAACATGAAACAGCCGTTTCGATTAAACGTCACCTGTCAGATGGGATGGCAGGATTAGCCCTATTTGAATGGGCAGTTTCTGATCGGTATACAACATATGAAAAGCGTAACGAGGTTTATGAATCTGAATTTCTGGAATTGATTTTAAAAAGATTAGCAAAACTGCCTTCATATGCTTTAAAAGCCCAGCTATTAATCTTTTCGACTTATATTCAGAACTTAAATCATGTTGACCGTAATTTTAAACATGCACAGGAGACACTGCTAAAGGTAACAAACGTATTAATTCCCAGGATGAAAAGTGGAAAAATCCATGCCAGCCAATTTTTCCTGGAAACCTATCTAAGCTTATTTACCACCGCAACCCATCAGGGCTATATGAACTTGGCAGATCAGCAGGTTAACAGAATTAAAGAAGAGCTGGAAAATTCAGGACAATCCTGGGAGAACGTTAACTTTATTATTGATTTTATGATTCGTGAAGCAATCCACGATTTAAACCAATATGATTATGATCAGGTTTTACATAATATGGACAAATTAGAGGGCTTTCTGGGAGAGGTATTGTCGATTCTGCCTCTAGCAGGAGACATCAATTATTTTGAAAAAGAAATGCGCTCAGAGTTGAAGGGGAAAATTCTTGGGACAAAATTGCAAGCGTCTTTTATGGCTGCCAGAAAAGATCGTGATTTCTACTTAAAAGCCAGAGAAGATTCAAATCAAGCTATTAAGGAATTTACAGACTCGCATGACCAAAGAAGGCAGTTTCAATATCGGGCACAAATTGAATGTGATTCTGGGAACTTTAAAGAATCTTATTTTTGGCTCAGCCGCTCCTTTAGTCTTGGAGGAGAGGCACCTTTTGAAACTTTGTTAGCCTCTATAGAGACCGAGCCTAAAGCTGATTTTATGTTCGGGATTATGCATTACGTCCGCTTGATGGCTCAGGCCGCCCTATCTAAAGATAGTTCCTATGGAGATCCGATGTTCCGAGCATTGATAAAACGGGGAATTGATAAGCACGAATTTTTACTATCTGATGAATCTTTTCATCCAAAACAGATTATTAACTGGAAAATTGGTACTTACTTAGCCTGTTCAAAGTCTTTTAATGCTGCGAAGCCATATTATCAAAAGGCGATTATGATATGCAACTCCGATAAAAACCGCCTTACAATCCGGTCAATCGGACTTGGAATTGCTTTTGAATATGCTTCACTGCTTTTGACTGGGGGAGCAAAAGAGGAAAAGGAAGCCAAGAGCGCAGTAAGGAATGCTGAAAACATGTACAGAAATTGGATGAATGAACAAATGCCCCAGGCAATGAGGGGTTATTTCGAAGCCTGGAGTGCTGAACTAGCTAATATAGACAAGCTAGTGAATGAGGAGAAAAGCAAGCTATTATTCAACTTATCTCAGAAAATACCCTATTAAACGTCAGAGGTGAATAAAAATGACAGGTCAATTGACAGCTATAACAGAAGCTTGGCTATGTTTGGAGTTGAACGAAGAAATTAGGCATGACAATTCTTCGGTCTGGGAAAAAGCGGAAAACCTTGATGCGAATGATCCAGAAGCGTTAAAAAGATGGTTCGTCTATGCTCAGGAGAACAAAACGATTCCACAGCATATGAAGCTTGAGATTTTTACTATCCCTAATCCGGAGAATTTTGAAGGGGATGAGCTGCTAGTCCTATACCAGGAAGGGCAATTATGGTCTGGGTTTTCTTTAAGCCGCTTAACTGCTTTTAGTGGGAAGTGGAGTAAAAAAGGGGTGAGTGACTTTGCGGATACGCTTTTCCCGGAAAGCCGGGGGTTAGAGGTAGAATACCCATTCGGTTCTGATGCTGTAGGGCTTCTGCCTTCAGATGAAGCGAGGATAAAAGAACTGCGTTGGGAAGATCTTGATGATGATTACGAGGATGACGAAGATTATGAAGAAGCCTCACAGGCTGAATTTGATGAACAAGAGGACGATTCTTTGGATGATAGTTGGCCAGAGAGCGACACGCTTCACCAACAAGCAGCTGCAGCAGGGACTGTTGAAACCAGCCATTCAGTTGAGGATGATGACCGCTATCGAGTGATGGATGAATTGCTCGAAACTTTGGAAACTCAATTAGATCAAAGCATAGTAAACATTGAGGAATGTGTCGAGGAAGCGATTCAATTAATAGCAAAGCAGCAAGGCTCTAAGAAATTAGTCCGGTTAATCTTAAATGTTGAAGAAGATATGAGTGAGCTAAAAAGAAGCATTTCGGCTTCTATGGAAGCAGAAGAGGTTTAAACAGATGAATCTTCAAAACCTCGTAAAAAACTACAAGTTATTTATTGATACAAGTACCTGGATGTTTCCCGATTCACAAAACTTTCTTTCCACCGAGCTCCCTCATGCTCTGTTAGAAGCAAAGGAGCAGATTAAAGTTCCAGTTCGGATTATAGAAGAAGTGAATCGGTTGATGACACATGAAAAACGGGAAACCAGGCATAAAGCGAAAAAGGCAGCTGCCCTCTTGAAATCCTATTTTGACCACGAAATTGCCAGGGCGTTTGGCAGCAGTTCTGATCCCTTTGCTGATCAGACGATCTTATATGTATTTCAACAGTTCAGGGTTAAATACAATTTGGCATTGATTACACAGGATCGAGGCTTGGCGCTTGATACGCTCAACCTAAACAACCAGCACGCTGTGCAAGGAAAACGTATTTACGTATATAGAATCAATGAATCAGGGGCAATTGAAGAATGGAATCCTGAACGCATTAAGGTCTCGTTAGGCAGAGATGATGCACCTTCGAGGCCAATTGCCACCACGGCACCTGTAAATGAGAAACGAACTTCAGGTTCACATAAACCTGAATCTGAGACAAAACCGTGGAGCCAGGTTACGAGAACGAGACCTGCGACAGCGGGCAAAAAACCAAAGCCTAATGAAATGTTTGCTCCAGGAACTCGAGTTATAACTCAGAAAGAAACAGTTATGCAAATTGGGAAGGTCCCTGATATTGGAGAAACGGTTTATTCCAAGGTGTACGGGGCCCTTCATCTTCAAAAAGAAGTGGGCAGCGGCGGTGAGGGAAAAATTTTCGTCTCCAACAACGGGATGGTATGCAAGATATACAAGCGAGACCGGATTACCCATGAACGATACCATAAGCTAAAAAGAATGCTAGAGGTACCGATTGATAAACCCGGAATATGCTGGCCCAAAGATATCATTACGAACGGCAGCAGCGAGTTCGTTGGATACATAATGGAGGTAGCTGACGGCAAACCGATGCAGACGGCCATGTTCCAGAAACCTGTGCTGGAAAAGAACTTCCCAAAATGGACTCGGAAGGATCTCGTTCAATTAGCCATTAGCATTCTTGGGAAAATAGCTTATTTACACGAACGCAATATCATTATCGGAGACCTTAACCCGTTAAATATTCTGATAAAAAATGAAAAAGAGGTTTATTTTGTTGATACGGACAGCTATCAAATTGAGAATTATCCTTGTCCGGTCGGTACAATAAACTTCACTGCTCCTACCCTGCAGGGAAAGAATTTTTCAACCTTTCTGCGAACATTTGAGGATGAATATTTTGCAGTCAGCACACTCGTCTTTATGATCCTTCACCCAGGAAAACCACCCTATTCCCAGCTTGGCGGTGGATCACCGGGAGAGAATATCAAAAAGATGGAGTTCCCATACCCTTGTGGAGAGAAGGGGAAGGGCACTGCACCCGATGGGCCGTGGAAGTACATATGGAGTCACCTGCCTTATAAATTGAAGGAAGCTTTATACGATACATTCACAGGAGAAAAAAGAGCCACCCCTGAGGAGCTGAGAGATCTGCTTGTTGAGTATCGTCAGTTAATTTCAAACGGCAAGCTTGGTGATGAATTATTCCCGAGCGGCCATAAAATTCCTAAAGATAAGGAAGCGATTGTAACTTGTACGGACAGGAATTGTACGAGTCCAACTGTAATCGTCCACATCGATTTTAAGGAAAAAGTTGAGAAGCGAGGCGGAAGGTTCGTTTGCGATCCTTGCAAACTCAGAAGAAAGTACGAAAAGCAAATGAGAACAATGGGCATGCCTGGGACTTCACATACAACGAATCAACGCAATTCAGGCCAATATCCGCCTCCAAGGCAGAATAATCCGAGACCAACATGGGTCCGCCCGCAGCCTGTGGCTTCAAATACCGGCAGTACACAAACAAAGCCAAATACAGCGACAAAACCAAGGCCTGTCCAGGCGAGGCCGCAGCCTGCTGCAAGGACAAACCCTGGAGCATCAACACAGCCTAAAACCTTTTTAGACAGAGCTATCAATATATTGAAAAAGTTTCAATAGACCAGGAGGAATTGACCATGTCACTACCATTTTCGCCAGAAGAATTTATGATCTCAAAACAAGAACTAGAGCTGAATCCTTCATCAAGGGTTCCCATATGCCTTGTTCTAGACACTAGTTATTCAATGAATGGGGAGCCTATTAAGGAGTTAAATAATGGTGTAAAGCTTTTTATGGAAGCGATACGCAGAGATGATATCGCCTGTGCCTCAGCGGAGCTTTCATTAGTTACATTTGGAGGAGAGGTTAAGCAGCTGTTTGATTTTGGAAGCATCCACCGCCAGACGATTCCCCATTTGGCTGTAGAGGGAGTTACCCCGATGGGAGCAGCTGTTAATCATGCTTTAGATCTGCTTGAAAGACGGAAATCTATGTATTCAGATTCGGGTGTCGACTATTTCCAGCCATGGATTGTTATTATGACAGATGGAGCGCCAACGGATGATATTACCATTGCGGCTCAGCGGACTAGCGAATTAGTCAGCAATAAAAAATTAACCGTATTCCCAATTGGAATCGGACCTCATGCTGATATGACGACACTGCACCAGTTTTCGCCAAAGCGGAGACCACTTCGCTTAAAGGGCTTGCGGTTTGTTGAATTCTTTGAATGGTTAAGCAAAAGTGTTTCTGCTGTATCACAATCGACACCGGGTGAAAAAGTGAAGACCGAAGCTGTGGATGACTGGGCAGAATTATAGTAAAAAGGAAGTTTGAAATGACAATTACACATTGGAAAATCGCTAACGCCCAAACAGCCGGGCGGGGACATTTGAAAAGCAATATACCCTGCCAGGACTATACATATTCCATGCAGGAAAATGGTTTGACGATCCTGCTGCTTGCGGACGGTGCAGGGTATGCAAAGCATTCCCATAAAGGGGCAGAAGCTGTTGTGAAAAAGACCGCGAGCCTGCTTGCAGATCACTTTGATGAGTATTTTACAGCAGAAGATGACGATCAGCTTAAAAGAGTGATAATCCGTGAGCTTCATGAAGAGATTAAAATGATTGAGGGATTTGAAGGGGATATTAAGCAATATGCCTCGACACTCTTATTTATAGCTATAAAAGGAGATCAATATGTTGCAGGCCATATTGGCGATGGCCTAATTGGAAAAGAGCAGGACGGTGAGTTAAAGGTCTTCTCGTTTCCGGAAAATGGCCAGTTTGTCAATACTACTTTCTTTGTCACATCTGAGGATGCCTGGAAGCACTTTCGCCTTTACAAAGGGTTAGTAGGTACCGCAGCTGGGTTCGTTTTAATGTCAGACGGGACGGCAGAATCTTTATTCAATAAAAAAGAAGAGCGGCTAGCTCCTGCAATTACAAGAATGTTTGAATGGCTTAGGGATCATCCCAGCCAAAAGATATCTGCCGTGCTAGCCAATAACCTGGATGCCGTCATCAAGGAACAAACCCATGATGATTGCAGCATTGCTATTGCAAGTCTTGTTACTTTAGACCCTGAAGTTTTATTGGCAGCAGATAACGAGTATCTGAGAGACTTCATGGGCACTCATTCACGGTTGCCTGATGAAAGGAAACCGTCAAATCCAGAACTCGGTCAAGAAATAGCAGATGGAGCTCCTTCCGAATAAGAAAGGACTCCCTTTATATGAAGGGGGTATATATATGGCAAGTTTAACAAAAATTCGCTTTATTGATCCGAAGGCTTTAATCCGCCTTGACTGGATTCTTTTATTGCTAAGCTTTGGATTCATTTATTTTTATTATCACACCGGTTTCATGATGCCTGTTGACTTAATCGTGTATATGGCCGCGATTAGCTTGCTGAATTACTTGTCTAAGCGGTATAACGATGTACTCGCTGCAGCTCTAGGCTACAGCCTGACAGCATTCTTTTTGCTGCTTTATAGCATAGGTTTCGACGGGCCGGCAAAGCTGTTATTTTTCGCACCGTTTATCTTGTTCTTTATCGTTTTATTCAAGAATTTCCCAAGCAGTTTTCTAAGCGGTATCCTGCTTGGCTACTGGATGCTGTGCTTCTATTTGGCCTTCCAGAATATGAATTCTGGCATGCCCCATTTAACCTATGCTTTTAGTTTTCCTATCTTCCTAAACATTATGGAAAACAGCGAATTCTTACTAATGATTGGTGCGGTGCTGTTTTTATTTTCAAAGCCTAATCAGTACCGTCCAGCTTCAAAAACAATGAAACTGGCACGTACTTGGTTTTGGATGTCTATTCCAGTTTTCATAATTGCCTATAAAAATGACAATTTGGCTGAGTTGCAAGGTGCGGCTATTTATTTAGCACTTACATGGATTGCGTATACATCATTAAAAAAGGATAAGATCCTGCTTTCTTCTGTCGCCTATGCAATTGTAGCCTTTATCGCTTGTTATTTTATAAGGCAGGAATATTCCATCGAAAACTTTTATTTTTTACTGATCGTGCCGTTGCTGGTTCTGCTGCTCGTTAATTATTTTAAAATTAGTGCACAATTCTTCGTTGGATTTTTCTTGGCGTTTTGGGTGGTCCAGATTTACGCCATTTATAAGGTTGCGGATGCGGGTGTTTATCAGGCACTCAGCTCGGTATTAACTGTAAATGGAATAAAGGAGGCCATTTCTTACTTATGGCTTTTCCTACTGACAGGAATTCTGCTGGCTCAAAACAAAGGACTGTTAAATTCAATAATTACCTATTTAGAGAAGCTAAACCAGAAACAAAAGAGTATAGTTACTAGCCGAAGCAGGAGAGAAACAGCTGCAAGCAGCGAAACACGGCCAAATTCCAATGCAAGGGATTGGGACAGCTTATGAACCAAGCTAACGAAAAGAGAAACAAACCAGTCGATTTGCTGAAAATTACGAATCAATATCTGATTTTCATTGATACGTGTGTCTGGATGTATCCACCGTCTAAAGAGCTGTTGACAAAGATCCTTCCCGAAGCATTGTTTGTCAGGAAAGCAACCGTCAAACTTCCGCATCGAGTCATTGAGGAAATCAACCGCAAACTTGGAGATTCGGATACAGAAACAAGAAAAAGAGCCAAGTTTGCTTCAAAAATGGTTGGCCTTTACATAAAGTCTGGGCTTGTACAAGTTCTTGGCGATGACGATGATCCATTTACAGATCAAACTATTTTGTATGTTTTTCAGAAATACAGTGATAGGCATCATTTATGTTTATTCACACGTGATAGAAAACTAGCAAATGGTGTTCATGATCTTTCAAAGCAAGAGGCTGTCAGTCTTAAAAACTTTTTGCTTTTTGGTGTCGCGCCGGATGGAAGTACCTACCAATGGGAATTTGACGAGAAAGATCAACAGAAAAAGGTCATTTTTCAGTATCAAAATAAACCTAAACAAGCTATTCTTGCACAAAATTCATTTGAATTGCCTGAAAGAGTACAGCTTCCTAAAGTTTTTGGACAAAAAACATTGGACCAAGTTTTTACCTTGAACCACGGGATTTTTCATCTTGGGGATAGGATTGGAGAGGGTGAACACGGGACGGTCTATAAAGCTGCCAAGGGCTATGCTTGTAAGATTTTCAACTCAGAGCAGATTAGCGAGCAGACCTATCAGAAGCTCGCTGAAATGCTGAAGACACCAGTCGCTGACGAAGCGATTAGCTGGCCGCTGGATTTGGTTTTTAATGAGCAGAAAGAATTTATTGGCTATATGATGAGGCAGGGAAGAGGAGAATCATTACAGAGAATTATTAAAACCAAACTATATCTATTAAAAAGATTTCCTGATTGGACACGTAAAAACCTGATTGAACTATCGCTCACGATAGTGCGTCATGTTGCACAATTACATGACAAGGGAATTGTTATTGCTAGTTTAGATATGGACAATATTTTAGTTGAAAGTGATAAGAAACTAACTTTTATTAACACCGATGGATTTCAGGTTGGATCCTTTCAAGGAGAACGCTTTTTAGTCAATTTTACTCCTCCTGAACTGATGGACAGTGAGCCTCAACTACACACAATACAACATGATCTATATGGGATAGCGGTATTAGTATTCCAGATCTTGCTGCCAGGCAAGCTTCCATATGCCTTTCAAGGTTCGGGGTCAAGAGGAGAGCACATTTCAGAAAAACTGTTTCAGTTTACCTTTAATCCTCGATACATACCAAGATATGAAAAAAGTACATGGAACAGTATGTGGGCTGGCTTGCCTTATCATCTTCAGCAGCTATTCTACGAAACTTTTACGAATTCAAAGCGATTCCCGTTAGAAGTATGGGAGAAAGCACTAAGATTTTATAAAGATAGCCTGAAATCTGGTGAGCTTCCAAGCGAAATTTTCCCAAATGGATTAGCTCTTTCCGATGAGAAAAATGTTCAGGTTAAGTGCGAATCCTGTAAAACATTTCACTTAATGCGTAAAAGAGAGCTTGAAAGATTGAAAGAGTTAAGCAAATACACCATTTGCGAAGGCTGTTATAAGCAGTTTATCCGAGAGGAGACTGTTCCCAGAACGAAGGATGGCAGCAAGACAGCAATAAAGCCTGGCCGAGCTGGATGGGAAGAGAATATTTCCTTTCTAAATGCGATTGCATCTTATCGGGATGAAATATGAGACAGGAGGAGAAGTCATGGTGGAACTTGTCATTCCAAGCGGGGAACTAATTGCTAACCCTGCCACGCGAATACCTGTATGCCTGGTGTTGGATACCAGCGGTTCAATGTCAGGAGAACCTATCGTCAAATTAAGAAAAGCTTTGAAAAGTTTTATAACAGATATCCTTCAGAATGATGTTTCGAAGGCTGCGACGGATTTAGCTGTGATTACGTTCGGCAGCAAGGTTTTGACGCTATCTGACTTTCAAAATGTAAAACCAGGTCTGGATATTGAATTTGCCGCAGGTGGCAAGACCCCTTTAGGCGAGGCGATCGGGTTAGCGAATCAGCTTGTCGCTAGAAGAACAGCTTTATACCAGGGGACTGGCGTTGAATACCATAAGCCATGGGTTGTCCTATTGACTGATGGGGCCCCGACAGACAGCATCGAATCCTCTGTGGCGGAAACGATCCGGGCTATCGAGAATAATAAAATTAACTTTTTTCCCGTCGCGGTAGGCGAGTATGCTGATATGGATGTATTAAAACGCTTTTCTCCTAACCGGGCACCTCTTGTACTTGCTGAGTTAAAGTTTAACGAATTCTTCTCATGGCTAAGCGAAAGTGTTCAACGGGTCTCTGAGTCAATGCCTGGGGAGGAAATCAAGCTGCCTCCAGTAGCACCGTGGAAGGACCTTTCAAAAAAATAACATTTTCTGGTGCAAGGAGGTTAGGGGATGACCGATAATTATTATGAAGTACTAAACATCGCTTCCTCATCAACTGAGACAGAAGTCAAAAGAGCTTATGTCCTGCAAATAAGAAAATTCCCAGTAGAAAAGCATCCTGAGAAATTTAATCAAATCAGGACTGCTTACAACACGCTGAAGGTGAAAGAGTCAAGACGGGAATACGATACGATGCTCCTGTATGGGGACGAAATCAAGCAGCTTCAGGATCAAGGAATGGAAGCCTATGAAGACGAAGAGTACGAAAAGGCATGCGATTTTTTTAAGAAAATATTAATTATTGAACCAAGTCTATCGGAAGTACGCAACTTTTATGCCCTTTCTCTTTTGTATATTGGCGAGGAAGATAAAGCCATTCATCAATTTAAGCGCTTGATGGTCATTGAACCTGAAAATTCTACCTACCAGATGAATTATGCAAAAGCATTAGAGGAAAATGATCAGTTCGATGAAGCGATGCTCCAGTATAAAAGAATGTATTTGATAAATCCAGCTAATATGGACGCTTTGTTCGGACTGATTGATTTATATGTCTCCCAACAGCATTTGCCAAAAGCAATGATCTTCCTGGATAAGTCGATAAAAAGCCAGAAGGAAACAGGATTTGTTTTGTTTTATTACTTGATGAAAAGAATGGATTTAACGATAAAACTAAAGGATGAACAGGAGCTCGAAAAAACACTCGAGCAAATAGCCCAGCATGCTAAAGGGTACCCAGAGGAGCAGGATCGAGTCCATTCTGAGCTTATGGATGTCGGCTTGCAGCTTTATAAAGAAAAGCTCTATAGGTTTTCGCTAATTATTTTCAAGTTCCTGGCACCGTACCGACAAAAACAAGCAGAGTTTCTAGAACTGTTAGCAGAAACCGAAAAGAGAGCGGCGGTTTATAGTGAATATGACAGGATGGCAGATGAGGGCCAGGTTATAAAATCAGTGAGAAATATTTTGTTAGTTTACTTGTTCGGTGATGACTTTACCGAAGAAGAGTTCGATCAATACAGCGAAAGAGCGTTTGAAGACATTTATCATGACAGCAAGTTTAGTCCAGAAGCTACGCTTAAATCGATTAAGTTGCTTAGAAATAAATATCCTGCGCTTTATGAATGCCGGAGTGAAGTGTTTGAAAATTATTCCCGCTTGAGTGAAGTGAGCTTAAGGCGGGACGAGCAATTTGATTTAGTATTAAAGGACTCGTCCGTTGCATTACCTGTCATTAAATTAGTTGCTTTTTACCTTACTTATTTTGAAACAGAACAGGAAAAAGAGGCAGCCTTTGATGAGATTTGGGATGAGCTTTCTGACGAAAGTGCTGGTTCTTTAAAAAAATCTTCACAAAGGATTGAAAAAAAGTATCCCGATTTATTTGAGCTTAACAGGAAGTTTTTTCAAGATATGCAGTCATAGAAATGAGTGACTAACCATGGATCATAAACGAAAAGAACGGCTGCTTGAATCAATGCGCGCTTTGGACCAGGAAGTCAGAGAGGCCCTTTTAGCTGAGGATATGGAGCTATTTCATTACCATCTTTTGAGAGCTTACCGGCTGAATAATAAGGTTTCAGGATTAAAACTCGATCAGCAAAGTGATAATCAACTGAATGTTCAGAGCCAGTTCTATCAATATCTGAAAAGCTGGCACCAGCAGGCGGCCCAATATTATGAAGGAGCAGGGCAGTATGAAGAGGCGAAACGAGAGTGGCTTGGGGCTATCTCATTTCTGAAAGAGGATTTAGATCCAGAACCTCATATTCAGTATGCTCATGCGGAACTGCTTTCACAAAATATAAAGGTCAGCCGCGATATTAAGGACCTTATGCCGTATATATCGAAACATAACGTAAGGGATGTCCAGCTTTCGTTAAGAAAAGCGAAGTTTTCATTGAAAACGGCTTCTGCCAATAACGGACTTACAGATGCACTTAACTACATGATTGGCTGGATTGATCAGCTCCAAAAAGCGATCGATGAGAGAGAAGATTTGACACTAGTTGACGTTGCTGAGGCAGATGGCCATATTAATGACATTCTTCTCGAGCTGGATGGATTCATAGGTTTAGTAAAAGTAAAGCAGAAGGTTAGAGAAATCTGCAATCTGGTAGCTTTTAATAAACTCCGCCAGGAAAAAGGCTTTAAAGTAGAACCTCTCAGCCTTCATATGATTTTTACCGGAAATCCGGGCACTGGGAAAACAACGATAGCCCGGATTGTAGCTAGGGTCCTTAAGGCACTTGGTGTCCTAAAAAAAGGACATTTGGTCGAGGCAGGCAGAGCAGATTTGATCGCCGAATACGTGGGGCAAACTGCTGTTAAAACGATGGGGAAAATTAAAGAAGCTAGAGACGGGGTGCTGTTCATTGATGAAGCCTATTCTCTGGTACGGAGCGAAGGAAACGACTTTGGAATCGAGGCGATTGATACCATAGTCAAGGAAATGGAAGATAAGCGGGAAGAGCTGGTTATTATTCTCGCAGGATATCCGAATGAGATGAACCGTTTTATCCTCTCTAACCCTGGACTTCAATCCCGCTTTAAAAACCAAATCTTGTTTGAAGATTATTCCATCGGCGAGCTAATGGCTATAGCCAAATTTATGCTTAAGCAGAGACAATTTAGGCTAACCGGCGGTGCTGAGCAGATCTTTAGAAGGATAGTGACTGACCGGGTTCAAATGAACCCTGATAATCATGGCAACGCAAGACTGGTTCGAAATTTAATAGAAGAGTCGATTTTAAGCAAAGCAAACCTTGTGGTATCCAATCAGGAGCTGGGCATCCACGAGGGAGAACTGGATGTCATTGATGAAACCATTATGAGAATGGTGGATTTTAATATGCTGTCTTCAAACGAATTAAAAGACCAGATCAGAGATAAGGTCCAGCAGCCGAAGGGAGTGATTTAGTGAGTGATGAATATGAGGGACTTGCCTACATTGGAAAGCTTATGCAGTTGGTTGAGACTTCCAACAGCCCTAAACTCGTCCAGCAGATGGAAAGTTTATTGGAATCTTCAGAACCACGCTCCGTCATAGTGATTGACAGCAAGGGCCATGTCCATTCAAATAGTTACCATGATTGGATTCAGCAAAAGAAGAAATTAATTCCAAACAAAATCAGTTTACCTCAGGCACCAAATGCGATTCCTTTTGAGCAGGTTATCAATCAAGCGGCCGGATTTATAGAGGTCGCTAACAAAATCAATATTCTCGCTTATTATCACACTGCAATTGCATCTCTGTATTATTTTCGCTCAAGCTTCGGAAGGAAGCAGAACTTTGATGAAACGATTACAGCAAAATGGGAAAAAGAATTCACGAACATAGAACACCAAATCAAAACTAAAGTAATGGAGTGTCTATCGGAAGGAGCACATATTTTGAACGAAAAATTAATGCCTGTGCTTGAAGAGGAACTAAACAAGCTTCAGGAAATAGAAGAATTCTATTATCATCCAGAGGAAAATGTTCCAGTCAGAATCCAAACTTCCTTGTCTGAACTCCAATCTCAGATACAAGGAGACTTAAAAAATAGTAATCGGGTTACGTTTAAACTAATTCAAGAGCTGCAAAATCAGCTGGAAGAGTTCAGCCAGCAGGCTAAATCGGATCAGGAAGACAAGATAGCTGAAGTGGTGGAGAAATCTGCTAAAAAATTGGGTCAGTTGAAAACTGTTTCAATTGAGATATTTGATATGCTTGATCTGGTCTACCAGGCTTCCTTGCAGACTAATGATTCCACTTGGAGCAAAGAAATCGAAGGTGCGGTCCTTAAGGTTTTATCTATCCTGGATCAGAACGGAATGATTGAAATTCCTGTAGCGAACAAGATGCTTGATGGCAAAATCATGGAAGTGATCGGCACTGTTTCTGAACAAGATATTCAGCCTAATTATCAAAAGTATCAAGTATATGCTGTCCATCAGCGTGGTTTTATGGAGAAAGATACTGGAAAGATTATTCGCAAAGCAAAAGTAACAACAGTCTATTAATACATAATTGGAGGAAATACATATGGCAATTATCGGAATCGATTTAGGAACAACGAATTCAGCAGTAGCATTTTTGAAAAATGGCAAGCCGGAAATTATCCCTAACCTTGATGGAGCGAGAACAACCCCGTCTGTTTTTCAATTAACAATTGGCGATGAAATCATTATTGGCCAGGATGCAAAATCTTCAATGCCTGGTGCCCCTGACCGAACAATTACTGAAGTTAAGCGCTCAATGGGTACAGATGTAACAGTTACGGCAGGAAACCAGGAATACCGTCCCGAAGAAGTTTCCGCACAAATTCTGCGTTATTTGAAAAAAAGCGCAGAGGATTTCCTCGGAGAAGCGGTAACTGAAGCAGTTGTAACGGTCCCCGCATACTTCTCTGACTCCCAGAGAAAAGCAACGCAAAAAGCCGGAGAATTGGCTGGTTTAAAAGTAGAGCGGATCATTAATGAGCCGACTGCTGCTGCGATTGCTTACGGAATGGAAAACCTTGAAAAGGACCAGAATATCCTTGTATATGACCTGGGCGGCGGAACATTTGACGTCTCAGTGGTTGAAATTTTTGAAGGCGTTGTCGAGGTAAAAGCAAGTGCTGGGGACAACCACCTTGGCGGAGTTGATTTTGATAATGCCTTAACGGAATGGATTAGTACCAATTTTCAAAAACAAGAAGGAATTGACCTGTTCAGTATAGGTTCACAAAAGGAAATTAACGAACGAAAAGCAAGAATTAAACTCGAGGCGGAAAATATTAAAAAAAGCCTTTCCTCTCAAAAAACAGTTGCTATTAATCTTCCGTTTATTGCGATGCACAATAATGCTCCAATTAGTATTAATACGAGTATCACAAGAGAAGAATTCGAAGCCATGATTGGGGATATGGCTCGTAAAACCATTACAGAAGTGGAAAAAGCATTATCCGATTCCAAGCTGTCTGTAGATGAGATAGATGAAGTTCTTTTAGTTGGGGGATCAACACGAATTCCACTTATTCAGCAGCTCGTAGAAGAAAAGTTTGGCAAGAAGGCTAAAAAAGATATTAACCCAGACGAGGCAGTTGCACTTGGCGCGGCGATTCAGGGAGGAATTAAAAGCGGGGAGATCGATACATCCCAAAGCATTATGGTTATCGATGTGTGTCCTTATACATTAGGTACGGAAGTTGTCAAAAACATTGGCGGACAGGTGGTTCCTGGATTCTTTGATCCGATTATTCCAAGAAACAGTTCTATTCCGATTAGTGAAAGCAAAGTTTACTATACAGCCAATGACAATCAAACAAGAGTGAATGTAAACGTCTTCCAGGGCGACAACCAATATATCGACCAAAACATTTTCCTTGGAGAATTTTTGCTTGATGGCATTCCTGCTGCACCTAAAGGAGAAGAGGCCATTGAGGTAAAGTTTTCGTATGACATTAATGGCACGTTACAAGTTGAGGCAACAATCGTAAGTACTGGCAAAAAAGCATCATCAGTTATTAAAGCTCAAGCAGGAGTTATGAGCGATGAAGAAGTAAATTTTGCTAAGGACAGACTGGACAAAGAGTGGAATCAATCAGAGCTTTACAATGAAGTAAAGAGTGTTATTACGAGGGGAGAACGGATGTTAGGTGAAACAACTGGCCTTGAGCAAGAAAAATTGTTTTCCCTGCTGCAAAATATAAAAATCGCTCTTAGCAGAAACGATAAAGCAATGGTGAAGAAGTATGAAGAAGAACTTACCGACTTGCTTATTGAATTGGTGTAGTGAGTAAACCATGAAACAGCTAACCATAAAATATAATCAGGCCATTGCATTAATTAGAGAGGGGAAATTGGAAGAAGCAAAGCATCTGCTGGAATCGATTCTTGCTGCAGCACCTTTGCATCCGCAAACGAGCTGGGCATTGGGATTAGTCGAAACCCAGCTCGGTGATCCAATTACAGGATTAAGCCGCTGGGAGCGGCTTAACCTGGAAGATTTTCCCCAACTGGAGAGCAGGAGAGAGATCATTATTTCCAATAGGAATGTTTATGAGGATATACGGACCGCTTTTAATCGTGCCCTTATGCTTTCCAGGGAAAAAAACTTCGAAGATGCGAATCTTGTATTATCTCAACTGTTAGATCGAAATCTGCCTGTCCCTCTGCCACTAGAATTGTATAAATTAACTGTGATCGTGAAAGCTGCCAATGGAAAATTAGAGGAAGCTGTGGAGTTGATTGAGGCTGGACCAAAGTATATCCAAAGTTCTCCTAGTATTCTGAAGATAATCAACCAATTGCAGAAGGCATCCTTGACCACAAGTGTGGTCGCAGCGGGAGTTCCTCCTGAACCGAAAAGGAAACTTCGTACGGGTCCATTGGCGGCAGGAGCAGTCGCACTAGCTGCAGCAGGATTGTTTTTCTTTTACCAGGACAACAGTGAACCTGCGGTCGAACGTAACAGCGAAGTGGCGGGTGAAGCAAATAATGAAGAAAGACTAACGATTGAACATAAAAATGAAATTTCAGGCCTACAATCGAAAATTGCTTCACTGGAATCAGAAAAAGTGCTTTTAGCAGAGCAGTTAGACGCTGAAAGTGAAAAAATCAGAGAACAGGAAAAAACAGAAGAGATCTATCGTAAAGCCGACATAAATCTTGAAACCATTGAAATCACGAAAGCCAGGCAAGCATTTAACCAAGGTTATAGTGAATATACAAGCGGACACCTTGAAAAAGCAATTGAAAAGTTTGAACTAAGCTTAAGCTTAAACGGCAGTCAATATTATAGTGATGATGCTTTGTATTACTTAGCCAAGGCGAAATATGAGCTAAACACGCTTAATCCAGAAGATCCTCTGTTCGGGCAGTTTTCAGGTGGAACAAGTGAACATTTCAAGGGTTCGCCCTATAAAGATGATTTACTGCTAATTAGAGCGAATTCATACAAAGAATCCGGGGATAATCAAAAGGCTCTTGAGGTAGTTTCAGTCATTAAAACGGAATTCCCTAATGAATGGACATCTCAAGCGGCTAAAAGCTTAGAAAAAGTAATTGGACAAGAATCGCAACCTAACTTAACGAACTGACAAATTGGTCTATTACCCATAGCCCTATTACAGCAAAGCAGGTATCTGTGCCTGACTTGAAAAAATAATATAGGGCTATAGTGCAGCGGGGGAATGAACGTGATAACAGGGAATTATTATGAAATTCTGCAGGTTGAGCAGAATTCAAACCCTACCGAAATTAAAAGAGGGTATGTACGGATGATCCGTAAATATTCGAATGAAAATCATCCTGAAGAATTCAAAGTGATTGCAAAGGCATACAACACGTTAATGGATGCTGAGAGCAGGAAAAGTTATGATCATTCGATTCAGGATAATGGAATGTACCAGCAGCAAATTGACCACATTAACAGACTGGTTAATCAGGAACTTTATCAGGCAGCACTTGATGCTGCGGATGATTATCTTGGGCAGTATCCAAGGGACCGAACCATCTTATATTTAAAAGCGCTTTGCCACAGCAACCTTGATCAATATCTTGAGGCTGAAAAAATTCTTAAAAGGCTCATCGTTGAGCATCCAAATGAAGAACAATATATTTCCGAGCTTGCTTCTTTATATACTTTTCATAAACATTATGGAAAAGCAATCAGGCATTTTGAAAAGCTAATAGAGTTAGATCCATTAGAAAATAATTATTATCTGCGCTTGTCAAATTGCTTTTTTAATCTTGAGCAGCATCAAAAAGCAGCTGATGTACTCGAAAAAAAGCTTAGAAAAAGCCGGGAAACCGTTTATGATTTTCCACTGTTATCAGAATTATACTTTCTTTCCATTGTTATGGAAGATGATGCTTATCATGAGCGAATTGTTTCCCGGATAAAAGCCCTGCCGAAAAATTCAGATGAGAACAGTAAATTAATAAATATGATGATTGATTTAGCTGTCTCACTTGAAACAGATCACTATCTGTTCAGGGAACTGGTTTACATTATTGATGATCTCAATGACGGTGACCAGGACGTAAGCGAATGGGTCGAAGCAGCAGAGGATCGGCTTGATCCTAACCGGAATTATTATGGTGACGACACACCTGTATCAGGAAATTATAACCCTGCTCCAGTTCACCAGCGGGAAACGGCAGCAGCCGCTTATGCTGAATCAGATAAAGGATCTGTCTTTTGGTCAGTCATTATTGGCATTATACTATCTATCGCAGCAACTCCATTCGTGGGTATTATCGCTGGTTTCGTTTATTATTTTAAAGCCCGGCAAATAAAAAAAATACTCAGTGGTGTAGGATGTTTCATTCTTGGAATCGTGATCCTAGGTTTTATTATCCAATCGTGCGGTTTGTAGATTCAGGAGGAAGCTGCTGTTAATGCAGCTTCCTTCGTTATTTTTTTAAAAAGGAGAATGAGATGACCCACCCAGATACAGTGAATCATATTACATACCTAATTATTCCGTTTGTCTATGACAAGGAATACAAACATGTGGTCAGCTGGCTTGACAGACAGGATTTTGAGCAAATTGACAGCAAATCTGAAAGGCTATTTGACCATATTGAAAAATTAGTTTCCCTTGGGGACCAAAATCCTGAAACCATTGGGGCAAAGTTCGTAATGACACAAAAAGCTCGATCAAAGTACGGCCTGCCAAACAAGAATGACTTGATGCTGACGTGCCAAACGAAAACTGAGCAATATCAATTCTCTTTAACCAAAATTGAGCTGTATCTATTTGAAACTCAGGTCGGCTTCTGGTCTATAAAACTTGGTTATCCAAAAGGAATTAACATCGAAAGACTAATTGAAACAAACTATTATGCCAAGAAAATCACACAATATGAATATGAATTATTTTTCACAAAAAAGATTTCTAAGGATGAAACGATAAAGCAAAATGTTCATATTGGCGAAATGATTAAGGAGTTATCGGCTCGATTTCGAGTTTCTTCATTTTTTGAAGGAACGAAGGAGATTCCAACCCAGGCACTTGTTTACTCTTCAGCAAAATTAGATTCTGATTTTAAGGCGGATACTCAGCTTTCCTCCTATCTTTTTCAGCTGCGCCGGAGTTTTAAGTCGACCTATAAGCCTAGCATGATTGAGCAGGATTTGGTGGGGAATCCGGGTTTGCTGCCGCTTTTCCATAATAGCTATTGGGGCATTTCGCTTGAAGGCCTGGCTAACATAGTCACCAAAACGGATGATGAGAAGACAGAGGAGTTTTTTAACTCTATGTACCTGCACCAAATCGAAAACTCGTACTTTTATTTATATATTTTAGCGTTACATCAAAGATATGCCCTTTTAAGACTATCCAATTTAGCATCAAAACTGTCATACGAACTGGATGTGAATCTAGATAACTACACGGAGCAAAACCAATTAATTATTCAGCTTCGTGGGCAGATCATCAGGTTTATGCTTAGAAGTTCATACAAACAAGTATCTAACAATACTCATTATTCACAACTATACGAAGTGATCCGCGAAAATTTAAAAATTAATGACCTTTTCAGGGAACTTCACGACGAACTAGACGCTATTTCTTCTATCACTGAAGTTGCTGAGCAGAGACAGCATCATTTGGAAGAAACGGCAAAGCGTGAGCAGGCAGAAAAATTCAATAACAAAATAACAAACATCACGACACTTTTTCTGCCAATTACCGTTATAACTGGTTTTTTTGGAATGAACCTTGCGTTTATTGCTGAACACGAAGAGAAATGGTGGCTATTCATTGGATCGACCGTGATTATCTACTTTTTTACGTTATGGATGAAGAAGACTGATTGATGGATGGGTTCTTTCTATTCTGGAGAGTTTCCGATTCGGGTGGACGCTTTGCGCTCGCGGGGCAGAGCCGCTTCCCTCGCTACGCTCAGTCCAGGGAATCGACTGTCCCGCTTTTCCCCAGGAATCGCCACCCTTTGCTCCAATCCACTTTTAAACACTTAATCCATAAATCATTACTCTGGAGGGGAAATCGCTCTTTTCATACCATTCCAACAAAAAATGACAAAAGGCAAAGAGGAAAAGCTTCTCGCTGCCTTCGACTATCTGACAGTACCTTTTATAAAGGGGTACTGTCTTTGTTATTTAAGAATAGGCACTTTTGATACGAGACTGGTCTATTAGGGAAGGTTCAACTAATTTAGCGTGGACGAATTTACTTCCCGGACCGTGTGCGGAGTAATCCCATTTCTCGATGAATTTCTGGTTATACTGACAAGCCGCCAGTGAGTATAATGAACAGACATATCAACATAAGTGAGGTGGGAAAACATGTATAAACAGCATGGCGAATCTTTTACCCCTATGAAGACATACCAGCCGTTCCACAGTCGATTCGATCCTTGCAGACCTATTGGGAAAAAATATTACTCAACGCCTCCACATCTTTATTTAGGGTTTCAGCCACCAGGACTAAAGCAGTTTCCAGCACAAGAAGCACTGCTAAGGGGAACGTTATGGGAATTTTTATATGATTATTATGAGAACCCTTATGAGTCGAAAAGGAGGACAACAGAGTGAAACAGCTGCCTGATGACTATTACCAATGCTTATCGAATATCCAAGCTGCTGATTTTGTCCTTGTTGAACTGACTTTGTATCTCGACACTCACCAGGATGATATTCAAGCGATGGAACAGTTTAATCAGTATGCCCAATACAGCAAACAGCTTAAGCAGGAATTTGAAGCAAAGTATGGTCCGCTTCTGCAATATGGGAACAGCTACACCGATGCAAATTGGAGCTGGGCAAAAAGTCCCTGGCCATGGCAAGTCTAAACTAAGGAGGTTACATGCATGTGGATATATGAAAAAAAACTTCAGTACCCCGTGAAAGTGAGTACTTGTAACCCGACACTTGCCAAATACTTAATGGAACAATATGGAGGTGCTGACGGGGAATTAGCAGCAGCCTTACGATACTTAAACCAGCGTTACACGATCCCCGAAAAGGTAATTGGCCTCCTAACCGATATAGGAACAGAAGAATTTGCCCATTTAGAAATGATTGCAACAATGATCTACAAGCTAACGAAGGATGCCACTCCCGAACAACTTCGTGATGCAGGGCTTGGAGAGCACTATGCTGTCCATGATGGAGCATTGTTTTACCATAATGCTGCAGGAGTGCCATTTACTGCAGCCTATATACAAGCAAAAGGTGATCCTATTGCAGATCTGTACGAAGATATTGCAGCAGAAGAAAAAGCGAGGGCAACGTACCAGTGGATTATCGATATGTCAGATGACCCTGACTTAAATGACGGGTTACGTTTTTTAAGAGAAAGGGAGGTTGTCCATTCCCAGCGTTTTAGAGAAGCAGTTGAAATTTTAAAAGAAGAGAGAGATCGGCAAAAAATCTTTTAAAGAAAAGCGGACTAGAGCTAGTCCGTTTTTTTGCTTTTATAAAGGAAGCGAGACTCACATAGGGGTATACTTGAAATTTTAGCATAAAAGCCTTCTCAGATTCCTCAACCATAGTTGTTTTCATACACGATTGACTAGCCGCTTTTAAGGGAATAACAAAAAAACAGACCAGCGTTTAGGAGGATGATGATGGAAACCATTAAAAGCGGAGAAAACAAATTTTATATTGAAGAATCAGGAGAAATGGCGGCAATAATTGAGTTTGTTCCTGGTGATAATGAGAAGCAAATTATTGTCAATCATACATTTGTTTCGGAGGATTTACGAGGGGAAGGCCTCGGAGAAGCTTTGATAGAAAAAGTTGCTGAGTTTGCCAGAGAACAGAATCTTAAAGTGGTTCCTGAGTGTCCATTTGCCAGAACGATAATGGAAGAAGATCAAAAATATCAGGATATCCTTGCTTAAACCGCACATTTTTACCTTAATGAAGACAACCGCCCTTACTGCTTGTACCTTTCTTCATAGAATATAGTGAACAAGCAGAAGGGAGGGGAGCTATATGAAACAATATGATGATGTTGCCGGTGCGTTTGACCGCAGAAGAGATGATGATGATTTCAAAGTGAAATTAGAAGCTTTTATTGACAGTGAAGATTTCTGCGAAGCAGTTCGCCGTTGTTTAATCAATGATCTTGTCGCTGCTGCAGAGGATGACAGAGATGACAGAAGAAAACACAAACGCAGAGATGTAAGAGATGTAAGAGACGATAGAGATGACAAACGCAGGGATGACCGCCGTAGGAGAAGTCCTTGGCTATAGGCAGTAAAAGGCCTCTAGCTGAATCAAGAACCCAAGAGATTTAGCGATCTTTTGGGTTTTTTATATAAAGCCATTTCATAATTTTTGTTTGGATGGAAATCAGCTCCATTAATACTAAAACATTTTGCTTTACGTTACATACAAACAGGATTATAATGCAATAGGTTGCATAACCTGCAGCAACAGGGCCCTGAGCTAAATTCGTTCATGGTCTTATTGTAATTGTCATTATAGTTGTCCATAATATAAATATTACATTCATATAGATTAGGTGGTATATAAAAATGGAAACAGCACCATATAGAGTTTTACTTTACTATAAGTATGTTCCAATCGATAACCCTGAAGAGTTCACCGCGGAACATTTGAATTTTTGTAAAGAATTAGGTTTAAAGGGTCGTATTTTAATATCACAAGAAGGTATTAATGGTACTGTTTCTGGTACTTACGAGCAAACAGAGCAGTATATGGAAGAGATGAAGAAGGACCCCCGTTTTGCAGATATGATCTATAAAATTGATGAAGCCGATCAGCATGCTTTTAAAAAGATGCATGTGCGTCATAAGTCTGAATTGGTTACACTTCGCTTAGAGGATGACATAAATCCACTGGAAGTTACAGGTGATTACCTAAGCCCCAAGGAATTTTACGAGCATATGCAAGCCGAGGATACGGTTGTCATTGATGCACGGAATGATTATGAATACGATTTGGGGCATTTTAGAGGTGCGATTAAACCCGAAATTGAAACGTTCCGTGAACTGCCTGAATGGATCCGAAATAATAAGACGTTGCTTGAAGGCAAAAAGATCCTAACATACTGTACAGGCGGAGTACGCTGTGAAAAGTTTTCCGGGTGGCTTAAAAAAGAGGGATTTGAAGATGTTTCACAGCTTCATGGCGGGATTGTCACATACGGACAAGATCCAGAAGTCCAAGGACGTCATTGGAATGGGCAATGTTATGTTTTTGACAACAGAATCAGTGTTCCAGTTAACAGGGCTGAGGAGCATGTTGTGGTAGGAAAAGACCATTTCACAGGTGAGCCTTGTGAAAGATATGTGAACTGTGCGAATCCTGAATGCAATAAGAAAATCCTCTCCTCAGAGGAAAACGAACACTTTTACCTTCGCAGCTGCAGCCATGAATGCCGCGTGCATCCGAGAAACCGTTATGTGCATGAGCATGGGTTAACTGACGAGGAAGTAAACACGAAATTAGCTGATATTGAGGAGAAAAATAGTGTTATGAATGGATAAAAGATTCTACTTTTATCCTTTTTTTTTTTGAGTTTTTTTGTCTGAACAATAAATTTGCCCCGAAAGATTTCAAATGCTATCATGTGCATACAAAAGCACAAAAAAGCTGAAGCTTGATTTGGGCGGACATGCATATTGGCCAACTAAACTAGTCTTTTATAGAAAAGGAGGGGGCCCTTTGGTAACAGAAATATTGTTGGATCAAACCGTAATTAAAGTAACAAGGTACTCGGATGAATTAGATAATGGACTACATAAAATTAATGTTGAGTTTAAAGTTTCAAGCGATGAGTATCATGATATCACGACCCTGCTTTATAAAGGGACTTTTGAAGTGAAGGTGCCCGATCAAGACCTGACATTTACCGGTACGATTCAGCAATACTCCACTTCGTTTACCAACTTATATAAAAAAGGGCAAGTTGGTGATTTTACACTTAGTTTGGTTGAAGTGCGTAAGTAATTAGGAAGGCAGGCTATGAAATATGAAGCTAAGCATATTAGATCAAGCTCCAATTTCTGCTGGGCAATCGGCCCAGGAGGCCTTAAATGAATCCATGAAGCTAGCCCAAGCCGGGGAGACGCTTGGATATTCGCGCTACTGGATTGCAGAACATCATGACATGCCTGGGCTTGCATGCCCTGCTCCTGAAGTAATGCTTAGTTATATTGGAGCAAATACAAAAACCATTCGAATTGGCTGTGGAGCTGTATTACTTCCTCATTATCGCCCTTATAAAGTAGCGGTATTATATAATATGTTGGCAGTTTTGTTTCCGGGAAGAATTGATGTAGGTATCGGGCGTGCACCTGGGGGTTCGGCTGAGGCAACGAATGCTTTATCTGAGAATTTTTTACAAAAGGTATGGGATATGCCCAGCTTAGTTGGCAGTCTTCTTCATTTTCTCCACAATGACTTTCCAGAAGATCATGAATTTTCAAGGGTCTCGGCTGCTCCTTTACCGGATGCTCCGCCTGAAACGTGGCTGCTAGGGACAAGCAAAAAAAGCGCATTGCTTGCGGCAGAAAATGGCATGGCTTATGCATTCGGCCAATTCATGAGTGACAGAGACGGAGCTGCTATAATCCGCGAATATCTTGAACAATATAAACCGCGAAGAAGAGGCGAGGAGCCCAAGGTTATTTTAACCGTATCAGTTATTTGTGCGGAAACTACTGAAAAAGCGGAGGAAATCGCATTAAGCTCGATGGTTTGGGCACTTCAAAGAGGAAAAGGTGAAGGGGAGAAAGGTGTACCTTCTATCCAGGAGGCCATGACGTACAAGTTAAATGATGAAGAAGAAATTGCTTTAGAAGAGATGAAACAGAAAGTGATAATTGGCTGCCCTCAAACTGTAAAGAGAAAGCTTGAGGAGCTTCAGAAACATTATTATGCAGATGAACTCATGCTTGTGACGATCACTCACTCTCCAGAGGACAGAATTCGTTCTTATCAATTAATTGCAGAGGAAGCTCAGATTAGCAGATAAATAAATCATTATAAAAATAATGACCTATACTTAGTTAATATGTATACGATGATATTCCGAACGGAGGAGCCAAATTCTGCTCCAGCTGTCCGAATGAGCCAAGTATTCGGACAGAAAGGAGCCAAATTCTGCTCCAGCTGTCCGAATGAGCCAAGTATTCGGACAGAGAGGAGCCAAAACCTGTGCGAGCTGTCCGAATGAGCTAAGTATTCGGACAGAAAGAAGCCAAATTCTGCTCGAGCTGTCCGAATGAGCCAAGTATTCGGACAGAGAGGAGCCAAAACCTGCTCGAGCTGTCCGAATGAGCCAAGTATTCGGACAGAGATGAGCAAAAACCTGTGCGAGCTGTCCGAATGAGCCAAGTATTCGGACAGAGAGGAGCCAAAACCTGTTCGAGCTGTCCGAATGAGCTAAGTATTCGGACAGAGAGGAGCCAAAACCTGTGCGAGCTGTCCGAATGAGCTAAGTATTCGGACAGAAAGAAGCCAAATTCTGCTCGAGCTGTCCGAATGAGCCGGTATTTTGCCCCATGAACCATGTTAATATCAAACCGCTTTCGCTCGTTGTTTCCAGATATCACTCGGTTTACTCCCTGAATGGGCGTTAGCTCTCTTGCTCTAAGATAATATAACAATTTTGTCATTTACTACACTCTCCTCCAGTGCTTTTTGGTACACATAAGGAAAGCGAAATAGCTGTTTAAAAGGCGCAACGACTTTGCTTATCTACAGGGAATCTACATACTGCTTAACCATTTCAGTGGTAACGTTTTTTCGAACGGGTGTAAATCCTAGGTTTATTTGGTTGATCTTATTGGTAACTTCATTAATTCTATCTGTTGAAAAAGGTTTGCCCTGTTTACATAGCTCAACAGTTTCATTTATTAGATCCTCCCGACGCTGATCAAGCTTTAAAAACTGTTGATAAACTTTATTTTGTTTTTCTGCATGCTGTTCTAATTCCTTACGTACGCTCATTATTACACTCCTTATATATGGAAAATACTTCTCATTTACTATATATTTAGTAAGACTTTCTTATTTACTCTTTCTGTTCGCTAGTTAAATTGATTAACATCCACTCAACTAGAAAGATGGCCAATACTATTATTATATTGTAAAACATATGAATAGAAAAGCAGGGAATAAGTTAAAGGCTCAGAATGAATACAAATTGCTAAAACTCCAAGTACCAACAATACCCTCTCTAACCATGTTGTGAAAACAACACTGCAGATCTTTAATAATCCCTATTTATTCTCGCTGGTAAGATGACTTTAATGCTTTACCAACATACTTATTGGTAAGTTCATAATTTGCTCAATGGAAAATAACAGAGAAGGTGTTGATGATGTGATGGTAAACCCGAGACCAGCATCCACTGTCATCTTAATGGATCAAATGTCTAGAGTCTACTTGACAAAGCGGCCGATGACTATGAAATTTCTTGGTGGATACTTTGTATTTCCAGGTGGTGCAGTTGAAAGAGAAGACGATCTTACAGACACAGAGTATATTAAAGATGTAAACAACGATCAGCCAATCAGCCTTAGTCATTATATAGCAGCTGCTAGGGAACTATTTGAAGAAGCTGGAGTATTTCTCGGTGAGAAGGATGATGGTTCTGCTGTTCAATTTGAGCCGGCTAAAGAGATGGACTATCGTAAACGGCTCGTCAAAGGGGAAATGGCGTTTATCGAGCTATTAAAAAACGAGGGCTGCCACTTAAATCTTAAATGTTTACAGTATTTTGGGCATCAAATAACACCAAAAGAAAGTCCAATTCGGTTTGATACCCGGTTTTTCTTGGCGGAATTGCCAAAAGAACAATACCCAAAACCAGACTCCAGAGAAATAGCGGAAGCAATCTGGATTACTCCTGATGAGGCGCTTGCTGCCTATCAAAAAGGTGAGATGCCTATGGTGTTTCCAACCCTCCTTTCACTTCAAACGATCATGAGCTTTCTTAATGGCGGCCCGCTGATGATGCCAAGATACCATGGTTCCCTCTAGCTAGAATGTTTTGTTCATAAATGAAAAGGTCACCCTTTCTAGAAGAGTGACCTTTTGTATTGGGAAATTTATTTTACGCTGGAATAAGTCATCCAGCCGCCGTCAAGGTTCTTTACAACCATTCCATTTTCTTTTAGAATCCGAGAGCCCAGATACCCTCTAAGTCCCACCTGGCAGGCAACATAAATAGTTTGGTCCTGTGGGAGTTCGTGGACACGACTCCGCAGTTCTCCCAGCGGGATATTAACGGAACCTGGAATATACCCATTGTCTCTTTCATCCGGTTCCCGGACATCGATGAGCATTGCTCCGTTTTGGACCAGTTCATCGATTTCATGCCATTGAACGGTCTCAACTTTTCCTTCCATGATGTTGGAGGCCACATATCCTGCCATATTAACAGGATCCTTTGCTGATGAAAATGGAGGTGCATAGCTTAATTCCAATTCAGCTAAATCATACATATCAAGATTAGCTTGGATAGCTGTAGCGATTACATCGATTCGTTTGTCTACTCCATCCTTCCCGACGGCTTGGGCCCCAAGAATCTGTCCGTTCTCTTTACTGAACAGCACCTTTAGGGCAATAGGTGACGCACCTGGATAATACCCGGCATGGGAGGCTGGATGAACATGGATTGCCTGATATTCAATATTCAGCTGTTTTAAACGCTTTTCGTTATTTCCTGTCGTAGCTACAGTTAAATCAAATACCTTTGCAATAGATGTACCCAATGATCCTTTATAGGCAGCATTTTTCCCATAGATGTTGTTAGCGACAATACGTCCTTGCTTATTTGCGGGACCTGCAAGCGGAATCATTGCAGGATTTCTATTTACATAATCTGTTACCTCTATCGCATCTCCGATAGCGAATATATTGCAGTCATTAGTTTGCAGGTATTGATTTACTTGGATTCCTCCACGTTCACCAACCGCCAAGCCTGCATCTAAGGCAAGCTGATTTTCAGGCCTTACACCGATTGACAAAATGACCATATCTGTAGAAATTTCATTACCGCTTGTGAGTTCGACTAAATTCCCATGCTCTTTAAAAGCTTTGACCCCATCTTTTAGTACAAGGATTATTCCTTTTTCTTTCAAGTGCTTGTGAACGACGGACGCCATTTCATAATCCAACGGAGCCATAACCTGATTGGCTGCTTCAATGAGAGTAACAGCTATACCCCTGTCTGCCAGATTCTCCGCCATCTCCAGTCCGATGAAGCCTCCACCGACTACCACGGCACGTTCAGGTTTTTTACCATCAACGAATTCTTTGATTTTATCCGTATCGGGAATGTTTCTTAAGGTAAATATATTTTGGGATTCGGACAATCCTGGAATATTTGGAACAATTGGTTTAGCCCCCGGTGACATAATCAATACATCATAGGCTTCTTCATAAATTTCATCTGACTGTAAATTTCGAATCGCTACTGTTTTTTCCTCGCGATTTATTTTGACCACTTCATTTAGCGGCCTTACATCTAGATTGAACTTTTTCCTCATGCCTTCAGCTGTCTGGACAAGAAGCTTATTTCGATCCTTGATGGTTTCGCCAATATAATAAGGCAAACCGCAATTTGCAAACGAAATGTGTTCCCCGCGTTCGATTAAAACTATGGTCGATGCTTCGTCAAGTCTGCGCAATCTTGCTGCAGCGGAAGCGCCGCCAGCCACTCCGCCTATTATTACGATTTTTTTGCTCATTATTATTACCCCCATATGAATGTTGTTTATACCTATAAGGGTATAATAACACGGTTTCCAACATAGGAATATTAGGGTTGTGACGAATTTCGTAACAGTCCACTTTAATAAATAATCTCCATGATTAGAGAAGGCTTATTAAGGGAACTATACCCCTGAGAGTAATTCTAATTCAAAAAGAAAGGATGTTGAACATGAGTTTTCATTATACTGTCGAAACAAACAAAACAATCAATGAGGCTATTGAAATTCTGGAAGCTAATTTAAAAGAGGAAGCATTCGGTGTGTTATGGACCTTCAATATTAAAGAGAAGCTTGAGGAGAAGGGCTTTAGTCTAGATGAAGAGTTTTACGTACTTGAAGTGTGCAATCCAAAGGAAGCAGAACGTGTTATTAAAGAAAATAAGCTTGTTGGGTATTTTTTACCTTGTAAAATAGTTGTCTACAAAGAAAATGGAGCAACAAAAATTGGAATGCCAAAGCCGACCGCACTAATAAGCATGATCGATAATCTGCAATTAAAGGAAATGGCTGCAGATATAGAAGATCGCTTAATTACATGCATGGATAAGAGTGTTTAAAGGGAAAATAAAAAAACCTGAAGTTAAGAAGACCTCAGTCCTAGGATACGTACACTTTCCAAACTATTTTTCTTTAATAAACAAGATATCAGGTATCAGGAAAGAGGGTACCAAGACCGTTACTTATCTACCCCATTCTATTTTGTTAAGAATGTCATTTAATGCATGACATTAGGATAAGAAGATTCCGTATGGTCTCCTTCACTATTCGAATATTTCAAGCCATGCTTAAGCAATGAAAGATTGTCCTTAACAATAAAAAAGGACACTTCCACGTAAGGAGGTTTTAAAATGAGTGCAAAAACCATAACGGTTAAGGAACTGGCCAATAAGGTGTTCAATCACGAAGAGCTTTTTATCCTCGATGCAAGAAATACGGACGCTTTTGATGATTGGAAGATCGAAGGCAGAAATATTGAGATTATTAATTCGCCTTACTTTGAGCTCTTGGAAGGAATTGATCCGATTAAGGAAAAACTTCCAAAGGAGAAAACGATTTATGTAATCTGTGCAAAGGGCGCCTCCTCTGAATTTGTCGCAGAACAAATTGAAGAGGCGGGGTTCAAGGATGTCTACTCGGTAGAGGGTGGAATGAAAGCATGGAGTGAACATCTTGAGCCAATTAAAATTGGCGATTTAAAAAACGGTGGAACTATTTATCAATTTGTTCGAATTGGAAAAGGCTGTTTATCCTATCTGATTGAATCAAATGGCGAAGGTGCGATCGTTGATACAAACAGGATGATTGACCAGTATGAAAGTTTTATCAAGGAGCGCAGCATCTCACTTAAAATTCTTCTTGATACACATTTGCATGCGGACCATATCTCTGGAGGGAAAAAGCTGGCCGATAAGGCGGGCGCTCAATATTATCTTCCGCCTAAGGATGCTGATGAGGTTATATTTGAATACAATCCATTAGAGGATGGCGATCAAATCACCGTTGGTAGTTCTGTGATCAAGGTGTTTTATTCACCAGGACATACAATAGGAAGTACTTCCTTCATTGTTGATGATGAGTACCTCATGACAGGGGATATTTTGTTCATTGATTCAATTGGGCGTCCCGATCTGGCAGGAAAAGCCCAGGATTGGGTGGGGGATTTACGAAACACATTGTATCAGCGTTATAAAGAACTGGCCGATAAACTAATTGTCCTGCCAGCCCATTTTATGAGCATCGAAGAGATGAATGAAAATGGAAGTGTTTCCGAAAAGCTAGGTGTACTGTATTCTAAGAATCATGGACTAAATATTAAAAGCGAAAATGAATTCAGAGAAACGGTCTCGGAAAACCTCCCTCCACAGCCTAATTCTTATGAGGATATCAGGAAAACCAATATGGGAAAAGCGGATCCTGGTATCGAAGAACAAAGAGAAATGGAAATTGGACCAAACCGCTGTGCAGTTCGGTAAACATTTATCTAGAGGAGGAATTTACTGATGGCAGGGCACAGGTTTAATCCTGAAAAGGCAGGAAAGCTGATTGATTCAAGCCGCAGAAAAGTGATTACACCAGAGCAAGTAATCAGCATGCTGCAAATTGAGAATAGGGATGTTATTGCCGACTTAGGAGCAGGAAACGGATACTTTACCGTTCCAATGGCTATGAAAACAGAGGAGCCTATACTTGCTGTTGATATTCAGCCTGAAATGCTGAAACTATTGAAAAAACACGCTGAAGAAAAGAATGTTAAAAATATCAGGTCTATTGAGAGTGGATTGGAACAGATTCCTATCGAGGATGGTGTCGCGGATAAAATTCTGATCGCTTTTGTTCTCCACGAAGTCCCTGATATTGATAAGGTAATGGATGAACTTAAACGAATGAAAAAGCCGGAAGGGAAAATACTTATCCTCGAATGGCAGGCTGTCGAAGCTGAAATGGGACCGCCGCTACATGAGCGTATTCCTTTAGAAGATTTAAAACAGCAAGTTGAAAAGAACGGTTTTGTTTCTGAGGGTCACAATTTAAACGAACAAATTTATGGGCTATTACTAAAATAGAAAGCAGGAGAGGGGCTTTTTTTGCCCCTGTTTTTGTGGTTTAAGAACAACATCGGTGATTTGCACAGGTGGATAAATCTTTATCCATTATCTGCATCAAGCATCAGCACCCAGCGACTAGTGTAATTGCCTCTCCGTGCGATAAGTCCACATCCAATCACTTAAGCTCTTCGTGTTGGCTCTAGTCCATACTTCGCTAATGAGAGTGTAACTTCCGCGGATCATCCCTAGAAAGCAACTGATCGCACTTGCGAGTTAAAATGATCCATGCCATCTTTTTTATTGTTGACATTATACCTATAAGGGTATATCATAAGTGAGGTTGGACTTGGTCCTTACTTGTGGGTTAGGGGGAAACGAAACAAATGTACACACTGATCGCTTTAATCACGGGGATTGTCTTTTTGCTTTACAAGCGTTATGTCCCGGTTTTAGGAGTGCCTTGTAAGGATATTCGCGAAGAAAAGCTAGAATATATAGATATAATATTGGATATCAGAGATTATAATATCTCTTCAAAAACCCCTGTAGAGGGTGCACTTACCATACCGACAGCCTATCTGGCTAGATACTTTAAAGAAATTCCAGGCAGGGAAATTTACATCGTTGCTTCCGATCATCTTGAAAAGAATATGGGTATACGGCTTCTGCGTAAACGGGGATTTAAAGTAATGGGCTATACGTTAACGGATTGTGGATGTTAAAAAAAGAATGGGAGGCGGTAACATGAAATACGATGATCAAATGAAAAATCGTATCAAAAGAATGGAAGGCCAATTAAGAGGGGTATTGCGTATGATGGAAGAACAAAAGGATTGTAAAGAAGTCATCACTCAGCTTTCTGCCGTTCGCTCGGCTGTTGACCGCACGATTGGGGTGGTAGTGAGCTCCAATCTGGTGGAGTGTGTATTGGAAGCTGGCAAAGATGGACAAGAGACAGACCAATTCATTAAAGAAGCAGTAAACTTATTAGTAAAAAGCAGATAAAAGAAAAGGATTGACACTCACTTTTATATCAGTTAACATCATACCCGCGGGGGTAATAGTGATAAAGAAAAGAAAGGGTTGACACCCATTTTTATTTTAGTTAATATTATACCCATAGGGGTAATGGTAATAAAAATATTATCAAACATAAACGGGGAGGGAATTTTTAATGAATTCAAATAAAGTACTCGATGCAAAAGGCTTAGCTTGCCCGATGCCGATCGTTAAAACAAAAAAAGCTTTAAACGAACTTGAAACAGGCGAAGTGCTTGAGATTCATGCAACAGATAAAGGAGCAAAAGCCGATTTAATTGCTTGGTCTGCTTCAACAGGTAATGAGCTAATTAAACATGAAGAAGAAAATGGAGTTTTAAAATTCTGGATTAAAAAAGGTTAATTTTTTTAAACTAAAATATACCCTATGAGGTAAAGTGAAAAAATGGAGGTAATACAATTGGAAAAGAAAAAAACGACGATTATCCTGTTTAGCGGAGATTATGATAAAGCAATGGCAGCTTACATTATTGCAAACGGTGCAGCAGCTTATGATCACGAGGTAGTTATCTTCCATACATTTTGGGGATTAAATGCCTTAAGAAAAGATGAAAATATTGAGGTAAAGAAAACATTTATGGAAAAAATGTTAGGAAAAATGATGCCAAGAGGCGCGGATAAAATGGGTCTTTCCAAAATGCACTTTGCGGGTATGGGACCTAAGATGATCAAGGATGTTATGAAGAAACATAATGCGATGACACTTCCACAGCTGATTGATATGGCTCAGGAGCAGGACGTTAAGTTAATTGCATGTACAATGACAATGGACCTTTTAGGACTAAGACAAGAGGAACTTCTTGAGAAAATAGAATATGCAGGTGTTGCAGCTTACCTGGCAGATGCCGAAGACGGTAATGTTAACCTATTTATCTAATACTGAACAATAGTCCTTATTCAAGGAGGAATTTTAGTGGAGTATCTAAACTGGATTTTAACCGCACTGTTAGCATTCTTTTTACTGCAGCGTATCCTGCCTTCTAAAGGAGTTCGCCACATTACAACAGCCGAATTAAAAAATGTGTTAAAAGACAAAAACATTCAGTTTGTGGACGTTCGGACTCCGGGAGAATTCGCTGGCAAGCATATAAAAGAGTTCAGGAATATGCCTTTAAATCAGCTTTCTCAAAAAGCAACCGGGCTTTCGACAGACAAAGAAGTAGTTGTGATCTGCCAAAGCGGAATGAGAAGCAATAAAGCTGCAAAACAATTAAAGAAATTAGGATTTAAAAACATTACGAATGTAAAAGGCGGTATGAGCGCCTGGTCATAATACTACACGTTAAGGAGGATTCACATGAAAGAGATCACACCAAAAGAAGTGGAGACACTGTTGAATGATGGAAAAACCCTTAATATTATTGATGTCCGTGAAACCGATGAAGTAGCAGCAGGGAAGATATCTGGCGCTGTCAACATTCCACTAGGGCTTGTTGAATTTCGGCTGAATGAACTGGATAAGTCAAAAGAGTATATAATGGTTTGCCGTTCTGGAGGAAGAAGCGGGCGTGCCTCAAAATTCCTTGAAAGCAGAGGATTCGATGTCATTAATATGACAGGCGGGATGCTGGCGTGGGAAGGGAAACAAGAGTAAAATTTTTTCGGAATATAAATACCCTAATATGTATTTAAATAGGAGGTTCAAAGATGGAAACGATTAAAGCGAATGTAATCTTAGATGCTAAAGGGCTAGCCTGCCCGATGCCTATTGTGAAAACTAAAAAGGCAATAAATGAATTAGAGGCCGGCCAGGTGCTGGAAATTCAGGCAACTGACAAGGGGTCAACAGCTGATTTGAAAGCCTGGGCACAAAGCACTGGTCATCAATATCTCGGAACAATTGAAGAAGGATCTGCCCTTAAGCATTACCTGAGAAAAGCCGCGGGTGAAGAGAAACTAGAACAAAATCATCCGCACGTGATCGATAATCAACAAGTGGAACAGAAGATACAATCAAATGAATCGATTGTCGTGCTTGATGTAAGAGAAGAAGCAGAATTTGCGTTTAACCACATTCCAAATGCAATCTCTATTCCCCTAGGCGAACTTGAAGATCGTTTAGATGAGCTTAACAAGGAAGCTCAAATATTTGTTGTATGCCGTACGGGAAGCCGAAGCGATTTAGCTGCACAAAAGCTTACCGAAAAAGGCTTTGCAAATGTTGTAAACGTCGTTCCAGGCATGAGTCAATGGACTGGGGCTACTGCCAGCTTAAATCTCTAGTGTTAGCAAAACAACAACCCAATACCGTTTAGCTTTGGGTTGTTGATTACTTAAAAAATTTTAAATTTAATAATACTATAGGGGGTATAAAGATGCCGGTAAATCCAATGACTGCAAAAGAAGTGACTAAAAAGGTTATTAACAAGGAAGCATTTTTTATTTTGGATGTTCGGAACGAAGGAGATTTTAAGGACTGGAAAATTGAAGGAGAAAATTTTGATTACTTAAATATTCCTTACTTCGAGCTACTTGATGGAGTAGAAGAAATTCTGGAGCAAATACCTACAGATAAGGAAGTACTAGTTGTCTGTGCTAAGGAAGGTTCATCGGTTATGGTAGCAGAAATGCTCTCAGAAGCAGGAAGAACTGTTACTTACCTTGAAGGTGGAATGAAATCATGGAGCGAGTATCTTGAGCCTATTAAAGTAGGAGATCTGACAGACGGAGGGGAACTCTACCAATTCGTCCGTATCGGAAAAGGCTGCCTTTCATACATGGTGGTTTCAAATGGGGAAGCAGCGATTATTGACTCCACTCGCATGACGGATGTTTACCTTGATTTTGCCAAAAATATCGGAGCAAGTATTACTCATGTATTTGATACACATCTTCATGCTGACCATATTTCTGGAGGAAGAAAAATAGCTGAAGCAACAGGTGCGACATATTGGCTGCCTCCTAAAGACGCAACCGAAGTAACGTTTGAATACCAGGCACTTGAGAATGGAAATGATGTACAAATCGGTAATACCAAGATTAACATCCATGCAATCTATTCACCTGGACATACAATCGGATCGACATCTTTTGTTATTGATGAAAAGTACCTCCTTTCTGGAGATATTCTGTTCATTGATTCAATTGGAAGACCTGACCTAGCCGGAATGGCGGAAGACTGGGTTGGGGATTTAAGAGAATCCCTTTACAAGCGCTATAAAGAACTATCTGCTGAACTAGTAGTATTGCCTGCGCACTTTATGATCATTGAAGAATTAAACAAAGATGGCAGTATCTCTAAGAAACTTGGTACTTTATTTGATGAAAATCATGGGTTGAATATTGAGGATGAAGATGAGTTCAGAAAGTTAGTGACTGAGAACCTTCCGCCCCAGCCGAATGCGTACCAGGAAATCCGTGAAACCAATATGGGAAAAATTTCACCTGATAATGATAAACAGCGTGAAATGGAAATTGGACCAAACCGCTGTGCGGTTCGATAGACAAAATCTTTTTACGTTCGGGAAAGCAATTAAACATTAAAGAGGAGAGATTACAAAAATGAAATCAGATAAAGTTTTAGATGCTAAGGGCCTTGCTTGCCCAATGCCAATCGTTAAAACAAAGAAAGCAATTAATGAGTTAGAATCTGGGCAGATTTTAGAGATCCTCGCGACCGATAAAGGGGCAAAAAACGATCTAACTGCATGGGCTAAATCAGGGGGACACGAATTAATGGATTCTTCTGAGGAAAACGGCGTATATACATTTTTTATAAAGAAGGGATAAAACTAAAGGGGACCAGTCTCGGTTCCCTTTTTAGGAGAAAAAAAGAAAAATTGACAACTGTCTAGCTATGGCGCCTAGCCTGGATTGGCTTCGGGCAGCTCGAAGGTCATACATCAAAAGAAGCACCTCTTTGAAGTCATGCTCCCACCGGCTTACGTTCGTGGGAGTAAGGCTGCAAAGATGGCAGATGCATAGCCGATGAAGTCAAAGAAGGAATTCACCTTCGGGCCTCCAGCGCTTGTCGGACTGTTCAAGGCGCTTGCGCTTTTCTTAAAAAGGGGGATCTACCATGGATTTATCATTTATAATTACAATCTTTTTAATTGGTTTTGTCGGTTCATACATTTCTGGAATGCTGGGGATTGGCGGATCTATTATTAAATACCCAATGCTTTTATACATTCCGCCGCTTTTTGGAATGGCAGCGTTCAGTGCCCATGAAGTGTCTGGGATCTCTGCCGTTCAAGTATTCTTCGCTACAATTGGAGGAGTTTGGGCATACCGGAAGGGCGGATATTTAAATAAAACCCTTATCCTTTATATGGGCGGAAGTATCCTAATCGGCAGCTTTATCGGCGGATTTGGCTCTAAAGCTATGTCTGAGGATGGAATTAATATCGTTTACGGACTTCTTGCTTTAATTGCTGCTGTTATGATGTTCGTTCCTAAAAAAGGAATCGACGACATTCCTCTTGATCAAGTGAAATTTAATAAGGGCCTAGCTGCCGGACTAGCCTTAATAGTGGGTATTGGTTCTGGTATTGTTGGGGCAGCCGGAGCATTCTTACTCGTGCCAATTATGCTTGTGGTTTTGAAAATACCAACAAGGATGACAATTGCCTCATCACTCGCGATAACATTCATTTCTTCTATCGGGGCTACTGTAGGAAAGCTTTCAACTGGGCAAGTTGCTTTCTATCCTGCCCTGATTATGATTATTGCAAGCATCATCGCTGCGCCACTAGGAGCTATGGCTGGTAAGAAGATGAATACTAAAGCACTTCAAATTATCTTGGCGCTTCTTATATCAGGTACCGCAATAAAGATTTGGATGGATATACTATAATCTATGTGATTTTACCTCTGTTATTATAGTATAGTTAATGTAAAGACGCGCCCTGCATGAAAAGTCACGAGCGGAATATTAATTGCTTAATTGCTAATTGTGATGAAAGGGGATCAGTATGAACGATAAATTTAAAACAAATTCTTGTGAGTCCGGATCCTGAGGAACTAGTCCAAAAATTCCTGGCAAAAGAGCCTTTCCTACAATATGACCCGGGATTTTGGTCTGGCTCCTGGTAGGAGCCTTCGTACTCTTTTCAAAAGTTTTTTAACACTAGGCAATTCTGTATTTAACGGCCAGAATTCGCTTAGCAATTATATTTTTAAAAAAAGCCTTTCCTCCACGATTTCTCGTGTACGGAATAGGCTTTTTGTGTTAGAAGGTTGGATTTCACCATTGCAATCAAGTGTTTATTGAAACTTTTTTATTTTTTTATAAAACTGGCTCCGGCTGATTCCTAATAATTTGGCAGCTGCTGACCGGTTTCCATCTGTTTGCCGTAGTGCCATTTCGATCGCATCCTTTTCGGCCTTTAGTTTGTTTTGCTGGTAAAAATCAGAAACCTCTACTTCAAGAATAGTTGTATCCACTTGTGGAGCGGGAGTTGCCAATCTTGATATGGATTTCGGTTTTTGGATATATTCTGGAAGATGCTCTTTTTCTAAAGTATTGCCGTGTATGCAATTCATTGCTCGTTCGATTGCGTTTTCTAACTCTCTTACATTTCCAGGCCAAGTATGGGAAGCTAGTGACATCATCGCAGAATCACTAATCTTGATTTGACCTAATCCCATCAGATGGCTAAATTTCTTGGTGATCGAAGTAGCTAAAAGAGGTACATCTTCTAGCCGGTCTCGTAAAGGAGGAATTCGAACTGCAATTACATTAAGGCGGTAATACAAATCCTCTCGAAACTCGTTATTGGCGACCATCTGTTCCATCTCTTTATTAGTAGCAGCGATAATTCGTACATTTACTCGAATCGTTTTTGTTCCTCCCACACGCTCGAACTCTCTTTCTTGTAATACTCTTAGCAATTTAACTTGCATGGCTAGCGGCATATCTCCTATCTCATCAAGAAAAAGTGTGCCATTATTAGCTAATTCAAACTTTCCTGGTTTCCCGCCACGTTTAGCTCCCGTGAAAGCACCATCTTCATACCCAAAGAACTCTGATTCCCATAGTTCAGCTGGAATCGCCGCACAGTTTACCTTAATAAAGCTTCCCGAACGATTCGAGGCGGCGTGGATTCCTCTTGCAAATAGCTCTTTTCCAGTACCGCTTTCACCTAACAGCAGGACATTTGAAAAACCTGGTGCTGATTGGCGGGCAAGCCTTTTTACTTTGTCCATTTCTTCGCTTACGGTAAGAATGTCCTCTAAATCAAAGGCAGCCCCGCCAATAAGGGAGAGTTCTCCGCGGAAATAGGACACTTCTTTTTCCAGGAAATCCAGCCTGCTTATAACGCTTTTCCACTTGTTTAAATTTTGATAGATAATCTTTGCAATTGCTCCGACATGCTTTTTATCTCTAAACACGGGTATTTTTTTGACAAGGCACCGGCGCTGTCCAATCACCATTGCTTCAAGCTTTTCCCCTTGAAAGTCATAAGCTAAAGCTTCTTCAAGCTTTATCTCAGGTATAACTTCTGCAACATGGTGACCAATAAGTTTATCCTCAGGTTTTCTGATGAATTCACAGGCAGCTTCATTTATCATTTCTATTTTCCCTTTAAGATCAATAACAATGTGCCCATCATAAGTAGTGTCCAAGACTGTTTGAAGCGTGCGCTCTAGTTTTTTTGTAACCTCTAATTCATTTGCGATATGTTCATAATCTGTTAAATCCTGAATAAGTATAATACCGCCCCAGTCTGTGCTTTCATTGGATAAAGATTTATAAGTTATCAACAGTTTTTTCTTGTTTACGGTAATTCTATGAAGCGGGATATCAGATGAATGAAATTCGGACAAGCTTGTGTGTAATTGAGGCAGAATTTCAGAATAATGCAATCCAGTGCTATTTTCTTTTGAAATGCTGCACATGGACTCAGCTGCTTGATTTACAACGACAACAACCCCGCTCCTATCTATGGCAAGGATTCCCGTTTGCATATACTCGATTAGGGATTCTAATGAGTTAAAAAGTGATCCAGCCTTTGATTCATAAGCTTGAATAATGCTCGAAGTATCCAAAATTCCGCACACCTTATTTTGTTCTGACAAAACTACAGCGTGCCCAACCCGGCTCTTGATTAAAAAAATACGGACATCATATAAGTTATCTTCAGTATTTACTGTGACTGCATCATGGATAATGTACGGCAAAATGTTCGCATCTAGGGGAATATCCTCTAAAAGAGCTTTAAATAGAGAGGAGTGGGTCATTACTCCGAGGAGACTATCATGTTGGTCCACTACGGGCAAAAGTTTTAATTTGTTTTTTTGAAAGAATGCCATGGCTTCACGTAATGTGCTGTTAACATACAATTTAGGAATTTGCTTATTCATAAAAACTTTGACTGATTGATTAAAGGAATCCTTAACAAGCATCCTATCACTCCTTTATGAATTCTATAACTGTATTCTCCATAAGACACCTTATCCCTTCAATTCAATAGTTTTATTGTTAAAAAAAGGCTATTTTCGTAAACTTTGTTTCTATTAATAAATGCAGTCGTAAGTTCCGCTTCCAGGTGCTCGCTTAGTGCGGGGCGGGCGCTGAGCCTATCTAGCTTCTCCTCCTGGAAACTCGGCAAACTTCTGCTCCGCCATCAGAAGCAAAGAACGCTTCTTTGGCGGAACCTCCAGTTTGCGCGTTTCCGAACACTAAGGGAAGCTTCTAAGAGAATAAGCTCCGCAGGAACAAGCTCTGCTTGTTCAGAGTCAGATCCGTTTTTCTTTCTCCTCGGCGCATTGGGGACCTGTCTCGCTGCTCCCGCACGACACTGAAAGGCTTCCCGAAAATGCCCAAGCACGAGAAAATGGGTTTTTCATTTTCGAGGAGTCTCGCACCTTCCGCTCCAATCAACTTTTGTTTTCACAATTCATGCAAACTTTGGAGCGGCCTTTTATAAAAATCTATTTCTGTTTCTGTACACACTAAATGTGTCTCATAAAAAACACACTGTCTCGTATTTACTACAAGTTAAACACAGGGGAGGGGTAAAGTAGAGCGGCTGAATGCCATTTAAGAGTAAATAGTAAGTTGGCACGCAAATTGCATAAGAAAAGGTAACAGCTTATTTAGATATTGAATATATAAGCTGCCATTTTGGCGAGATGGGGATTTATAAATCCTGAATAGTAATCAGAGTTTTACGTATGTCATACCAACTACAATTCCCAAGGGGGAATGAACATGTCGCAGACAGTTACGTGGGAGAAACAGGGCCGAGTGGCTATTATCCAACTTTGGAATCCTCCTATAAACTGTGTAAACGGTCAATTTTTAGAAGAATTGGACCATACTCTTGCAAATATTGAACAATCAAAAGAAATTCGTGTTCTTGTGATCGTAAGTGCAAATCCAAAAGTATTTGCTGTTGGCAGGCAGGATCAAAACGAGGCAGATCGAGACCTGGAAAAACAGCAGCTTAGCAAAGTTATGAAACGGCTTTTGCACCAGCCTCGCCCAACCATAGCGGTTATCTCGGGCAGTGCAATTGGAGCAGGCTTTGAATTAGCGCTGGCCTGCGATTTGCGGATTTCAAGCGAGTTATCGAAATTTGGGTTTTATAGCAATATATCTCCCACGGATATTGGAACCGTCACTTTAATTGAATTGGCAGGTCATTCGAAAGCAAAAGAGTTCATCTGGCTGGGGCAAATTCTCAGTGCTCAGGCAGCTAGGGAAATGGACATAGTGAATCGAATCTTCCCTGATTCCCATTTGGTTAATGAGGGAATCGAAATGGCACATGTTATTGCTCATCAATCAGAAAAGTCTTTGTCACTGTGGAAAAGTTATCGAAATCAAGCAATCATGAATCAAGTTGTAAATTAGCTAAAGGTGAATCAGGTGAGCGGGCTTTTTAAGGTTAATCTAAACTTAACTAGTAATTGTAAGCGCTTACTATAGGGTTTGCTAAGAGATCACTCTGAATCCATTTACATAGATTGAGAGATAGTACACCTGTACTAGAAAGGTAGTCCATGTAGAAAGGAGGAGAAGGTAATTAAAATTAAAATAGACATGTTTTAGAGGGAGAGTTAATAAGTATTTTTAATAGATTGAACGTTGATCAAAGAGGGAGGATTTTTAGTGGAATATGAAACGATATTAGTTGATAGGCAAGAACGAATTTTAATCATTACATTGAACAGGCCAGATAAATTAAATTCTGTAAATAGCCGTTTATGGATGGAAGTTGGCACGGCATTAAAAGAGTTTTCTGAAAATCCAGAGCTATGGGTAGCCATTTTAACAGGAGCTGGTGACCGTGCTTTTTGTGCAGGAGCTGACTTGAAAGAGATTGCCTCAGGCGGTTTCTCTGTTACAGATGAAATGAGAGACTTGGGATTTGCAGGAATTGTAAGAAATCATATACCGAAGCCGATCATCGCAGCAGTTAACGGATTTGCCCTGGGAGGAGGAACGGAAATAGCCATTTCCTGCGATTTGGTAGTTGCTTCCGAAAAAGCGACCTTTGGATTACCAGAAGTTAAGCGCGGTCTTATTGCTGGTGCCGGAGGACTTTTACGCTTGCCAAGACAAATTCCAGTAAAGGTTGCCATGAAAGCAATTCTTACTGGAAACAGTCTGTCTGCCGAGGAAGCAAAGCAGTGGGGATTAATTAATGAGGTGGTCCCTCATGACCAAGTTTTGCCAGCTGCGATCAAACTGGCTGAGGAAATCGCCAGCAATGCTCCAGTTGCCGTTAATGCAAGTAAAGAGATTGTCTATAGAGGTTTGGATGCAAATCTGAGCTTTCCGCCTGAGGCATGGGCAATTAATGATCGATACACGGCCACGGTTTTTTCTAGTGATGATGCGAAAGAAGGTCCACGTGCATTTGCTGAAAAACGGAAACCTAATTGGGCTGGAAAATAAGCATTTATTATCGAGGCTAAGAAACAGCTGCCTTACAAGTTTGGGTTTGCTGCCTTATAAGTAATTATGGAAACGAATACATTTCGTGAAATCTTTAAGGAGGATTGAGTCATGAATATTGCTCAACTATTGCTGGATACGGCCAACACAAGCCCGAATAAGCCAATGATTGTTTTTAGAGATGAACAAATCACCTACGAAGAGTTAACTGCAATGGTTAAGGAAAAAGCGGTTGGATTCAGAAAGTATGGAATTAAGAACAACTCCCACGTTGGTTTAATGATCGCTAATAAGCCTGAATATGCTATTGCCTATTTTGCTTTATTGTCACTGGGGGCAACGGTTATTCCAATCAACCCGACCTTTAAGGAACAGGAAATTTCTTATATTTTGAACGACTCAGACGCAATTGCCTTGGTAGTTGATGAAGTAGGATTGGCGGAGGTAAAAAAAGCTCAGCCAAGTATACCTAGGGTCAAAATGGTTTTTTCCATTCCAGATGATGAATCCTTTCTTTCTTGGGATGAGATTAAGGGTGAAGCCTCGGATTTCTTTCTTGAGGAAAAAGGGGAAGATGATAACGCTCAAATTATCTACACATCAGGAACAACTGGAAAACCAAAAGGAGCGTTAATTACGCATGGAAATATGGGTTGGATGACGAAGACCAGTTCTGAAATGACTGAGTTATCCTCGGGTGACAGAGTGCTTGTTGTTCTTCCTTTATTTCATGCGTACGCTAAACTCCAAGGCTTGATGCAATGTGTTTTAAAAGGGGCCACGATGTATTTAGAAGAACGCTTTATCCCACAAGTGATCCTGCAAAAGATCGCGGATAATAAAATAACCGTGTTCCTGGGGGTACCTACCATGTACACAATGTTTATTAACCTTCCCCAGATAAAAGATTTGGATTTCTCTCACCTTAGGCTGGCTGGCTGCGGAGGTGCGAGTCTTCCAATAGAGATAATGGAAAGAGTTAACACAGCAATGGGTGTTGATCTTGGCGAAGGCTACGGCCAAACAGAAAGTACCGTCATGCTTAGCTGCTTCCCACCCAATTCAGAAAAACAGCATGGTTCTGTGGGACTCCCGCTGCCAGGTATTGATCTAAAGATTGTTGATCCAAACGGGCTGGAAGTTCCTGTGGGGGAAGTCGGGGAAATTATTTTTAAAGGCCCAAATGCTATGAAAGGCTATTACAAAAAAGAAGAAGAAACAAAAGCAGCAATCATCAATGGGTGGGTTTATACAGGTGACCTGGCTAGAAAGGATGAACGTGGATTCCTTTACATTGTTGATCGAAAAAAAGACATGATTATCCGCGGTGGGTACAATGTGTATCCTCGTGAAATAGAGGAAGTATTATACACTCACCCTAACATAGTTGAATGTGCTGTTATTGGAGAAGCCGATTCGACATTTGGCGAGGAAATAGCAGCCTACATCGTTACAAGGGAAGAGCAAACACCAGAAGAAATCATCTCTTTCTGTAAGGAGAAGCTTGCCCATTATAAGGTTCCTAGGAAAATCTATTTTATTGAAGAGCTTCCTAAAAATGCGACAGGAAAAATTTTGAAAGCTCCATTGAAAAATAGATAAGTTTGTTTTACCAGTATCACTTAATGGGCTTTGGAGCCTAGTTTACGTAAAGGGGGTGATCTCCTCAAACAGGAGGTTAGATCTAAGGTGTTTTATATTCCATCAATGCAAGCGAGTTAAACGAATCATTTATCAACAGTTAGCTGTAACAGTGCTAAAAACTAAAATAAACGAAGGGGATGAAAAATAATGAGATATTATGTTACGACTAGTGAAACAGGTCTTAACCGAGATTCACTTCCTTATAAATTATTCGAAAAGGCTAAAAAGTTTGGGGCATGGGACCCAAGAGACATTGATTTTAGTAAAGACAAAGCTGACTGGGATTCATTGCCAGACGAGCAGCGCGATTCTCTTCTACAATTAATCTCTTTCTTTTATAGTGCTGAGGAAGCGGTCACACATGATATTCTGCCGCTTATCTATGCTATTTCAAAAACAGGGTCAATGGAAGAAGAAATGTACTTAACGAGCTTCTTATATGAAGAAGCAAAACATATTGACTTTTTTAACTTGTTCTTAAAAAATGTTGGCGTTGAACGGGAATTGAATTCATTACATTCTCCTGCTTACAGAAAGTTGTTCGATGAAATCTTGCCGCAAACAATGGAACGCCTATTTCAGGATCAGTCTCCTAAAGCGATTGCTGATGCTTCAGTTACTTACAATATGTTTGCAGAAGGGGTGCTTGCTGAAACCGGATATTGGTCATTTTATGAGAGTCTCGTAAAAATTAATAAAATGCCAGGACTTCTTGAAGGAATTACAAATATCAAAAGAGATGAAGCAAGACACATTGGCTTTGGTACATTCTTGCTGCAAAGGCTAATCTCAGAGGATTCTAGTATGCTAGAGTACATATTAGAAAAACTGTCAGACTTAATGCCAATTGCTGTTGAGATGAATCAAACGATGCGGCCAGGCGAAGTAAGTCCATTTGGTGTAAAGAAATCGGATGGCCTTGATTTTATGATGAAGCAATTAAATGTCAGAATTGAAGTACTGAAGCGTGCTCAGGGCAAAACGATGGAAGAGATTTATAAAACAGAAGTTGTTTTTTAATAATTGATCACTTTTTATGGAAAAAATAGGGAGGTTCACGTATGAGCACAGAAACAATGGTTCAGCAATTCCCACTCTTTATTAACGGTAAATGGACACCGGTAAGCAGTGGAGAAACCTTTGATGTAATCAATCCCGCTACAGGTGAAGTAGTGGCTAAAGTAGCAAAGGCATCTGAAAAAGAAGTCGATGAAGCTGTTCAGAATGCCCGGAGGACATTTGAATCTGGTGTATGGTCTCAAAAAACACCGGCGGAAAGGGCGCAGGTTCTTGTCAAATTTTCAAATAAGATTATTGAGCATTCAAAGGAACTTATTTACTTAGAAGCAATCAGTTCGGGCGGCACTTTACGTAAATTAGGCGGCGCAGATATTAGGCAGCTGGTTTTATCATTACAGCAAACGGCAGATTATGCTGTTGATTACAAATACGTGGAAACTTTGCCGCTGGTCAATGCATTAGGCCCAAGCAGAAATCAAATTGTCCGTGAGCCAATGGGTGTCGTGGCTGCGATTACTCCTTGGAATTTCCCATTAGTGTTAGCAATGTGGAAAATTGCTCCTGCTTTGGCTATGGGCAACTCAATTGTTTTAAAACCAGCTTCAAACACACCGCTTGGAACCTTAAAATTGGCTGAGATTGCGGTTGAAGCCGGCCTTCCTCCTGGTGTCTTTAATGTTGTTACAGGGCCTGGCTCCTCTGTTGGAGAAGCACTTGTTACTCATCCGGAAGTTGATAAGGTGGCATTTACCGGTTCGACTGAGGTTGGGAAAACTATTATGCAGCAAGCTGCTGGAACGGTTAAAAAGGTTACACTCGAATTAGGTGGGAAGGCTCCAGCCCTCGTTTTGCCGGATGCTGATTTGGAAGTTGCGATCCCGGGCATTCTGCTCGGTGTGTTTTTCCATTCAGGTCAGGTTTGTGAGGCAAGTACCCGCTTGATCGTTCATGACTCCATTTACGATGAAGTTGTTCAAAAGTTAGCAGCTATGAGTGCGCAAATAAAACTTGGCAATCCTTTAGATCCAGCAACTGGAATGGGTCCGGTTGTTTCAAAACAGCAAATGGAAACCGTTCTTTCCTATATTCAGTCAGGGATTGATGAAGGTGCAAGATTAGTATGCGGAGGCAAGCGGGCAACTGGACCTGGTCTTGATGCAGGGTACTATATCGAACCAACTATTTTTGCCAATGTTACCAATGATATGAAAATTGCCTGTGAAGAAATATTCGGCCCTGTTTTATCTGTTATCCGTTATTCCACTGAGGAAGAAGCGATTAAAATAGCGAACGATACGATTTATGGCCTTTCCGGAGGAGTTTGGTCCCGCGATGTCGTAAAAGCAAATCAATTAGCAGCTAAAATTAAAGCAGGTACAGTCTGGATTAATGATTGGCATATGTTCAGAAATGACGCCCCTTTTGGTGGATATAAGCAAAGTGGCGTGGGTCGTGAACTCGGAATAAGTGTGTTAGATGAGTATACGGAAACCAAACATATTCATACCTCACTTACTACGGAAAACAATCAGCGTCCAGCACTTAAGCTTCTATTCTAGTTTTTTATAAGTACTATTTAGCGTTATCCGTTTTTGTTTAAAAATATCCCAAGCAGGTGATAAATTTGAAAATTACTTCTTATTCAGAGATTTCCCAGCGAACTGCTCTAAGGATCGGTTCGGGCACGCGTATATTAACTCCTGATTTAATTGAAGGTTTAGGTGGTAAGAGACCGGTTTTGTATTCTGATAAAGGGCTGACAAATGCTGGTTTGACACAGCAAATCATTGATATATTTGAATCAGTTCCAGGGATCCAACTAGCCGGAGTTTTTGATGATATTGAGCAGGACGCCAAATCATCTAACATTAACAATGGTGTTCAATACTATAAAGAGTGTAACGGAGATTCAATTATTGCGATTGGTGGAGGAAGTGTTTTAGATACTGTGAAAGGAATTAAGTGGGCCCTTCACAAGAAAATAAACAATATTGCTGATGCATTAAGAGGGAACATCATAGAGCTATGGCCGGCAGCCGAGCCAATCGGAATTCCACATATCGCGATTCCAACCACTGCTGGAACTGGAGCAGAGGTTTCTCCGATATCAGTAATATTTAATGAAGCGATGGGGGTTAAATGCAATCTGTTAAACCCATATATAACTGCAGATATTGCCATCCTTGATCCCGACTTAACAGTAGGATTACCAGCTAAAGTGACAGCATTTACAGGCATGGATGCTCTTTCTCATGCTGTTGAGGGTTATTTTACCTCAAAAGCCAATCCAATGACGGATGCACTTGCTCTGCATGCCTTAAAGTTGATAGTGAAAAACTTGAGAACGGCTGTAGCAGAGGGTACAAATCTCAACGCCCGCTCAAATATGCTGCAGGGCAGTACACTTGCCATTAATAGCTTTGTGCTGACATTTGGCGAGAACCCTGTTCATAATGTTGCCCATACATTAGGGGCTAAGTATGGAATTCCGCACGGTCTGGCTATTGCAGTTTTATTGCCTAACGTAATGAGAAACCTGCCAGCCCTCTACTTAAGAAAAATAAGCGAATTTGCTCAAGCGATTGGCGTTGAAAATCCAGCAGCAAATCCAGAAGAATGTCTTGCTCAATGTATTGAAACGATTTCAAGCCTAAGAAAAGACATTGGATTGCCTGAGGATTTTGCTGAGTATCAAATTGACTCAGCGGTAATCCCTCAGTTGATCCCAGCGGTACAGCTAGATCCGTCAGGTGTAGGATTAAGGCTCCCTGATGAAGTGATTGAAAGTATTTTAAAAGATGTTATCGGAGCAAAAGTTACAGTTGAATAAAACTTGTTTAGCCTATAAGGAAACGCATACAGTCAAAGTCTGCGTTTTGTAACGAAAGATTAGAGTAGAAAAGAGGATGCATATGCCAACAAAGGAAGCTTTACTAGGTTTGGTTGATAAAATTAAGGCGGATCCATCGGGAATCGAGGGAATAAATTCAACATACCAGTTTGATGTCAGTGGAAAAGAAGAAGCTTCTTACCAGCTAAAGTTTGAAAATGGTCAAATTGAATTTAGTGAAGATGATCAATTCGAATCCCAATGTACGCTAAAACTTTCTTCTGAAAACTTTTTAAAGCTGGCAAGTGGAAATTTAAACCCGCAATTGGCCTTTATGATGGGGCAGATAAAAGTTGAGGGAGACCTTTTGCTGGCTATGAAACTTACACCAGTCCTAAAGTCTGTAAGAGGATAAAGAACTGTAAAATGGGTTATTGCTTAACGCCCATTAGTGTTACAACTTCTTTTTAAATTAAAATCTGTTTTAATGTCGTTCTAAAGTTCATAATATTATATAAATGTATTGACGAACACAATTCAGACTATTATGATATAAATTATAAGTTAATAGTAACAATTCTTCTTATCAAGAGAGGTGGAGGGACTGACCCTGCGAAACCTCGGCAACCAGCATTTTTTATGCCCGGTGCCAAATTCAGAGGAAGTAAGACGATTCCGAAGATGAGAAGGTGGAAAGTACAATTTTGTTGTTCTAACCCCTTCTCTCTTTATGAGCAGAGGGGGTTTTTGTTTATTTTTAAGTGTATTTAAAGACTATGACAAGCAGGTTTTTAAAGAGAAACCGAATATAAAAAGAAGAGGTGCTGCAACACCTCTTCTATGATGAACAGACGCCAGCCTATCAAAACGGACGCTCTTGTCATCAATGAAAATTTTATCATTGACAGCGGCGTTCGTCTACCAAACTTTAAGGAGACGATCGATTATGGGAAATTTACAATTTGCATACTGGGTTCCAAATGTAAGCGGAGGACTTGTTGTTTCTAAGCATCAGCAAAACACAGATTGGAGCTTCGAGGCCAATAAAAGATATGCATTAACAGCAGAAGAATACGGATATGATTATGCACTCCTCCAAACTAGATTCTTTGCAAGTTACGGAGCCGAGAACCAGCTTGAAGCTATTACTTTGGCCTCTGCTCTCGCCTCTGTAACAAGTAAACTAAAATTAATTTCAGCGGTCCACCCAGGCTTATGGCATCCTGCTGTTTATGCTAAAATGCTTGCTACCTTAGACCATATCAGCGGTGGAAGGGCTGCCGTAAATATTGTAAGCGGCTGGTTCAAACAGGAATTTACCGGATATGGAGAGCCGTGGTTAGAGCATGATGAAAGGTATCGTCGGTCTGAAGAATTTATCCAGGTGCTGAGGTCTCTATGGACAGAGGAAACGACATCATACCAAGGAGATTATTACGAAATTAACGAAGCGCCCTTTAAACCAAAACCTGTTCAAGGAGGAGACTTGCCAATTTTCCAAGGAGGAAATTCATCAGCTGCCAAAAAGATGGCGGCTAGAGTATCGGATTATTATTTCATGAACGGTAATACAATAGAAGGCTTTAAGAAGCAAATTGAGGAAGTTGAGCAGCTAGCTGCCCTTGAAGGACGCACGGTAAATTTTGCTGTCAACGGGTTTGCTATTGTACGGGAAACAGAGGAAGAGGCTGTTCAGCTCCTTAGAGATATCGTAGCAAACGCAGACCATGATGCTGTTAAAGGCTTTCGAGAAGCTGTAAAGGAAGCTGGCCAATCCACTAAAAACAAAGACGGAATGTGGGCGAACTCCACGTTTGAGGATCTTGTTCAATACAATGACGGCTTTAAAACCGGCCTAATTGGCACAGCAGAACAAGTTGCAGACAGAATAATTGAACTAAAGAAAATAGGAGTTGACCTCGTCTTGACCGGGCATTTCCATTATGAAGAAGACTTGCAGCGATTTGGCGAGGAAGTTATTCCGCTAGTAAAACAAAAGGAAAAGGAACTTCGGGAAAGCGGTGTTCTTGTATGAAGGTACTGGCTATTTCAGGCAGTCTGTCAGGGTCCAAAACGTATACAGCGGTAAAGAAAGCTGCTCAATTTTTAGAGGAAGCAACGAACGCTGATGTTGAAGTAATCAATCTCGCAGATTATGATTTGCAGTTTTGTGATGGCAGGGATCCTTTGAGCTATGGGGGAGATACAAAAGCTGTCATTGAAAAAGTGATAAATGCTGATGCATTTATCATCGGAACACCGATTTATAGAGGATCACTTACAGGTGCTCTGAAAAATGTTTTTGATCTAATCCCGAACGATAGTCTAAAAGGGAAAGCCATCGGTTTTATCGCTACTGGGGGCACGTACCATCATTATCTGGCGATTGAGCATCAGCTCCATCCACTGGCGAGTTATTTTCGATCTCCTGTTGTGCCCGGCGGGGTTTACGCCCATAATGACCATTTTACAAATGGGGAGATAACCGACCAAGACATTCTTAGAAGACTAAAGGACTTGGCTGAGTCGCTTGTACTTTTGAGTCACACTTTTCGAGAGAGATACGGAATTGAGCAGCCGGTGATTCCAAGGAGAAACTAGCAGGGTTGGGACTTTCCTGGATTGTTCTTAAGAAAAAAATTTTCGTTGGAGAGTTATTAACAGGATTTAAAGGGAACCTGTTTATAGAGCGTACGTTCTGTTAAATGTGGTATAATTAAGCAGCAATAGTATAGGAATCTCAAGGGTGGTCAGCATTACCCCATGAAAGGGGGTGATGCTGTGACGGTATTTGAAACGCTAATGTTTGCATGTGCTTTTGCAAGCTTAATCGTATCAATTTTGTCATTTAACCAAAAAAAATAATCCACCCTTGAGCTAACCGGCAAAAGGTGGATTATTTCTGCTTTTATGCTGATCCCCTTGAAGGGAACCTTGTATTGCATCGACCGTTCGGTGTTACCAGCACCGGCGGTCTTTTTTATTATACGTGGTTCTATAGGTTCATTATACCCAAATTACATATAAATGAAAACAATGACCTATCATAAGGAATTCAAAACAACTATCAAAGTGACTAAAATTATACACAAACATAGATCATTTATAGATTTCCGCTTAGGCCCTACACGTTTGTCCATTTCGGCTCATAAAATCTTTCATATGATGGTATGGAACAGCAATGGGTGGAGGTGAAGAAATTGGCTGCAAATCAATACTATAATATGTGCAAAAGCGGGATCGGAAGAAGTGTACGCATTCGCACGAGAGATGGGAGAACCCATATAGGGATTATTGATAGAGTAACACGTGGTAAAGTCTATCTCCGGCCTATTGGCGGGAGGCCGAACTATGGCGGTTTTGGCTACGGAGGGTACTATGGTCCAGGTTACGGCTTTGGGAGTGGCTTTGTTGGGGGAATCGCCATAGGTTTAATCACATCACTGGCATTCCTTCCGTTCTTCTGGTGGTAATTCAGTTACAATCTAAAGTGTCTGATCCCTTTAAAGCGGGTTCAGGCATTTTTTTTGCTGTGAAAACTAACTATTTAAAGTTTCTCTTGGTAATGTAACTTTAAACTCCATTTATACGACTATAATGCTGAAACGATAAAATAATTAAAGGGGATAAGATAATGGCCACTAAAAAAATGTTTTATATGATGAGTTCATTTTTACTAATTGGGCTTTTAGCTGGGTGCGGAGGAAGCAATCCTAATGTCAGCCCACAAGAAGCAAGTGCAGAAACCCCTCAAAAAGAAGAACTTGCAACAATATTTCATACAACCATTGAAACAAAGGAAGACAATGGTGTCACGGTCATTACCTACAAAGTTAAAAATACATCAGGTGAAATACAGGAACTTACCTTTTCAAATGGATTACAAGCCGACTATATTTTATACGATGAAGCTGGAAACAAAGTAAAACAATTTTCCGATGAAGTGTTATCCAAACAAGCTATTCAGGAATTGAAAATAGAGGTAGATGAAGAATTGCAAAATGAGTTCAGAATAAATGACCTTCCTAATGGACGTTATGTAATTGAGGTTTTCTTAACAGCTAATAAAGAGGATACTCGGGTCTTGATGGACATAATTATCGAAAACTCACAGGTTTCAAAAGGGACAGGTCTGCTAGTCGGCCAAATGGATCCTCATACTGTCGAAATCAGTATGGATCATACAAAGTCAGCGTTTCAGCTTAGCGATGAAGCCATACAGCAGGTTCAATCATTACATGATGGCGAAGCTGTCACCTTTATTTTTACGGAAAATGGCCAACAAAAAACGATTGAAAAGTTTCTGGATGAAGAAGGTAAATAAAGCTCAATTTTGTCTTTTGGCAACTGATTCTTCCTCTTAACCGCGGCTGTTTAAAATTCAAAATGGAAAAGGAATACAATAATAGCGGGCATGTCATGTTAGAGACAATCTTATAAAAGTCTCTAGCCACTCGTTTGACTTTCCAAAGCACCCCTCTTCTAACACTGGCTGTGTGGAATTAAACCGGAGCAAAGTCAGATTACTGCTGACTTTGTTACGGTATTTATTTTCATTCTATATTGAGGCCATTAATAGTGAAAATGCAGCTATAAGGGAAGGATACCCCTATTATCTTTCATAAACCTATAAAGTGGGCGATCATAAGCATGGAAATAGAAAAGAACGAGCTTATCGAGTATGGCTTGAAAGTGTTTGAGGAAGTTGGGGCGAATGAAATTTGCACAGTATGTATTAACAGTGGAAACACATGCTGCCAGGGATGTAAGTTTTTAAGCGAAAATGAAGGCTGTCAAAAGCGCAATACATCATGTGTTGGCTGGTTATGCGGTTTACAAAAGCAATACTTTGCAGAGATTGAAGTTTTAGATGAGTGGGAAAAATTATGGAAGAAAATACCGGGTAAATTGCACCGCGGAGATGTGACTCCAGACATTGTGAAAATCATACGGCTGCTAAACGTCAAGCATGTGGATAAACAATCTGGTTTGCTAATGGCTGAAAATCTTAAAGCTTTTGTAGCAGACGGAGGCAATTTAGAAAAATTAGAAAGACAGCTGCATCATAAATTTGTGATGGAAAAGCTATAGAGAGATTTTTAAAAAATGGAAGGGCTTACATCCCTATCCTAAACAATCGCAGCTGCCTTCAATAAGGGCAGCTTTTTTATTGATGGTTGATTTTTCTGAAAATACCGTATTGTCAAACCGTAAAATAAATGGTATTTTATTTATATGTTAGGTTTTATAACATGAGTAGTTAAGATTACTTACGTAAGGTGTATGGTTTAATTACGCTATTGCATTTTCATGAAAGGGGGATGAATTGAAAATGAAACTAACTTCCCGAGAAACAGAAAAGCTCCTTGTTGTGGTGGCGGCTGATCTTGCCCGTAGGCGGCAGAGCCGGGGGTTAAAGCTAAACTATCCTGAAGCAATTGCCATTATCACATATGAAGTGCTTGAAGGAGCCCGTGATGGGAGAACCGTTGCGCAATTAATGCAGTACGGTACAACCATTCTTGCAAGAGAGGATGTCATGGAGGGTGTAGCAGAGATGATTCCTGACATTCAGGTTGAAGCAACTTTTCCGGATGGGACGAAACTAGTAACCGTGCACGATCCAATTCGATAAAAGGAGGGGAAAGCAATGATACCCGGAGAATACATATTAAAAAAAGACCCGATCTTATGCAATGAAAGTAAGCAAACCTTCATGATCAAAGTATTAAATGTCGGTGATCGCCCTGTTCAGATTGGTTCACACTTTCATTTTTTTGAGGTAAACAAATCGCTGAAGTTTGACCGGGCCGAAGCATTTGGTCTGCATTTAAGTATACCGGCAGGAACAGCAGTCCGGTTTGAGCCAGGAGATGAAAAGGAAGTAGAGCTCACCCCTTTTTCAGGTGAACGAAGAATCTTTGGCTTAAATAATTTAACGAATGGTTCCGCAGTAAAGGAGGAGAGCTAATTGAGCTTTCATATGCCTCGAAAGCAGTACGCTGACATGTTCGGTCCAACGACAGGAGATGCAGTCCGCCTGGCGGATACAGAGCTATTTATTGAAATTGAAAAAGACTATACAACCTACGGTGATGAAGTAAAGTTTGGCGGCGGTAAGGTAATTCGCGATGGAATGGGGCAGCATCCCCTGGCTGGCCGAGATGAAGCTGTAGACCTAGTTTTAACAAATGCTATTATTGTGGATTATACAGGAATTTATAAAGCGGATATTGGTGTCAAAGACGGTTTGGTTGCTGCTATTGGCAAGGCTGGAAACCCTTTGCTTATGGATAATATTACAATTGTGGTCGGAGCTTCAACAGAAGTTATTGCGGCTGAAGGTATGATCGTAACGGCAGGCGGAATTGATGCTCATATTCATTTTATTGCTGTTCAGCAAATAGAAACGGCTTTATCGTCTGGAATAACCACCATGCTCGGAGGTGGAACCGGCCCTACTACTGGCACGAAGGCAACCACCTGTACACCAGGAGAATGGAATATTCACCGGATGCTTGAATCTGCTGAAGAGTTTCCTATGAATTTAGGCTTTTTGGGAAAAGGGAATTCGTCCAGTGAATCGGCGTTAAAGGAACAAATCGAAGCGGGCGCAATTGGTTTGAAGCTTCATGAGGATTGGGGAACCACTGCTTCAGCAATTGATACAAGCCTAAAGGTGGCCGATGAGTATGATGTCCAGGTAGCGATTCATACTGACACCCTTAATGAAGGAGGATTTTTGGAGGAAACCCTCACTGCCATTAATGGGCGCGTCATCCATACATACCATACAGAAGGAGCAGGCGGAGGGCATGCACCGGATATTATCAAAGCAGCGAGCTTCCAGAACATTCTGCCGTCTTCCACCAATCCGACCCGCCCGTACACGATTAATACACTAGAAGAACATTTAGATATGTTAATGGTGTGCCATCACCTTGATCCGAGTGTTCCTGAAGATATCGCATTTGCTGATTCGAGAATTCGTAAGGAAACGATAGCAGCGGAGGATATTTTACATGATTTAGGGGTTTTTAGTATGATTTCCTCTGATTCGCAGGCAATGGGCCGTGTTGGAGAAGTGATTACTCGTACATGGCAAACGGCCGATAAGATGAAAAAGCAAAGAGGAAAGCTGAAAGAAGATCAAGGCGTAGGAGATAATTTTCGTGTGAAACGCTATATTGCTAAATATACAATTAATCCCGCGATTGTCCATGGTATTTCCGAGCATGTTGGTTCAATCGAGGTTGGGAAATTTGCAGATTTAGTGGTTTGGGACCCGGCCTTTTTCGGAGTCAAGCCTGAACTAATTTTAAAAGGAGGCATGATTGCCCATAGTCTAATGGGGGATCCGAATGCCAGCATTCCAACTCCACAGCCTGTTTTATACCGTCCCATGTTTGCATCCTTTGGGAAGGCCAAATACAAAACTAGCATTACCTTTATTTCGAAAGCAGCCTACGAAAAAGGCGTCCATATAGATCTAGGGCTCAACAAATTAGTGAAAACTGTGTCAGGAACAAGAACGATTACAAAGAAAGACATGATTTTTAATGGAGAAACACCGGTTATTGAGGTTGATCCGCAAACATATGAAGTAGAGGTAGATGGTGAACTGATCACGTGTGAGCCGGCTGAAGTGCTCCCTATGGCACAAAGATATTTTTTATTCTGAGGTGAAAAAATTGATTATAGAAAAAATAGTTGGAAATATTGCTTCACTATCGAAAAGAGCTCCGCACGTCGAGCGCGTATATTTGCAAAGTGATGATTTGGTGAAAAGGGTCCAGCGTGTTGTAACAGATCACGGGAAAGAGCTGGGAGTACGCTTAAAGGAAAACCGCGAGCTGATAGATGGGGATGTCCTTTATATGGATGAAAAAAACATGATTGTCATTTCAGTTAAAGACGATGATTTAATAACGATCAAGCCAACTTCGATTGGGCAAATGGGGGACATTGCCCATCAGCTTGGGAATCGTCATTTACCTGCACAGTTTGAAGGGGACGAGATGCTTGTACAGTATGATTATTTGGTCGAAGAACTGCTGCAAAAGCTAGAGATACCCTATCAGCGGGAAAATCGAAAGGTAAGAAAAGCGTTTCGCCATATTGGGCATAGTCATGACTAATCATTTATTTCCCTTGCTTCAGTTATGTGATTCGAATTTTCCATCTGGAGCATTTTCTCACTCTTTCGGATTTGAAACCTATATTCAGGAACAATTGATTACGGATAAAGCGAGTTTTGCACAGGCTCTGACTGTTTATTTGCGAAAACAACTTGTTTTCACTGATGGATTAGCCTGCAGCCTAGCATATGAAGCATTGGATCGAAAGGCTGAAGGAGACCTGCTTGAAGCAGACCGGCTGCTATTCGTGTCAACCCTTGCTCAGGAAACGAGAACGGGCAACCGAAGGATAGGCGAACGAATGGCAAAGCTGTGTGTCGAACTTTATCCGTCCCCTGTTTTAATTGATTACTTAACTGCGATAAAGGAAAAAAGAGCAAGCGGCCATTCAGCAATAGTATTTGCGGCGGTCGCCCATCACCTGAAAGTCCCCGAGGAAACAGCAATTGGCACCTACTTATTCGCCAGTATTTCCTCGCTAGTCCAAAATGGTGTTCGAGGTATACCACTCGGACAAACGGATGGGCAAAGGATCATGGTTGACATTCAGCCAAATATTGATAAAGCCGTGAAAATGATCGTTGGGCTGATAAAAGATGATTTTGGAGCAGTAAGTCCAGGGCTGGAAATTGCTCAAATGCGCCATGAGCGTATGCATGTACGTTTATTTATGTCTTAAAATTTTGGGGAGAAGGTGAGTTTAACATGGAACCGATTCGTATTGGAGTTGGAGGCCCTGTTGGTGCAGGGAAAACGATGCTAGTTGAAAAGTTAACGAGGGCCATGGAAAAAGAATTAAGTATGGCAGTTGTAACAAACGATATCTATACAAAAGAAGATGCGCTGTTTCTTATGAAAAACGGGGTCTTGCCTGAGGACCGGATCATGGGAGTCGAAACAGGGGGGTGTCCCCATACAGCAATTCGGGAGGATGCCTCAATGAATTTTGCTGCAATTGATGAATTAAAGGAATTGCATTCGGATCTTGAGTTAATTTTCGTTGAAAGCGGAGGAGATAATCTTGCTGCGACCTTCAGCCCTGAGCTCGTTGATTTTTCGATATATATTATTGATGTTGCACAAGGAGAAAAGATTCCACGAAAAGGCGGACAAGGGATGATTAAATCAGATCTGTTTGTTATCAATAAGATTGATTTGGCTCCCTATGTTGGTGCCAGCCTCGAAGTTATGGAGCGGGATACGATTGCAGCAAGAGGGGAGAAGCCATTTATATTCACGAACTTGAAAGATGAAACGGGTCTAGATCAGGTGGTTGCCTGGATTAAGAAGAACGCCCTGCTAATCGGACTGGAATGATGACCTATACAGGAGTCCTTAAACTTCAGGCTAAAAAAAAGGACCAAAAAACTATTATTTCGTCCTGTTATTATGAAGGTGCTTTAAAATTGACCCGCCCGGTTTATCTGGAAGAAAACTCACCATCTCTTTATCTAATTCATGTTGGAGGAGGATATGTAGATGGAGATACATATATTACGAGTTTGGCTGTCGAAGATGGGGCAGAGTTAGCGGTTACAACCCAGTCTTCAACAAAGGTATATAGAACACCTAAAAAGCCAGTTTACCAAAGAATGGACGTAAGGCTAGGAAAAGGCAGTGTTCTGGAATTTTTCCCTGATCCATTAATTGCCTATGAAGGTGCGCGCTTTATCCAGGAAACATCAGTCCAGTTGGAAGAGGAATCATGCTTGTTTTTCAGCGATATTATCACACCTGGTTGGGCTGAAGATGGAAGTTTCTTTCAATACGATTGGATTCGTTCCAAGCTTAAAGTTTTTAATGGGGAAAAACTGCTCATTTTTGATCATCTGATGCTTGAGCCGGATGATGAAATGGCTGGAATGATGCAGATGGACCATTATACACATGTAGGAACATTTCTTATTTTTCACCAAAAAGCTAGCAAGGAATTCCTGGACACGCTGTATGAGACACTTGCAGATAAGTTTGAAGAGGTGCGGTTTGGCTTGTCGGCCTTACCGGAGGGTGGACTCATGGTGCGTATCCTTGCTTCAAATACAGGCACTATTGAAAAGCTGATTGAGCATGCTCATGCATTTGCCAGAAAGGAATTGCTAGGAAAGGAAAGTGTAAGATGGCGAAAATATTAATCTCTTTAATGATAGGCGGGTACTCTCTTTCCTTTAAAATATAAACTTACAACAGGAGGTTGCCCAATGGAAGAGGCAGGATTATTTTCTATTTTGATTTTCGGTTTTTTTCTCGGGATAAAACATGCGATTGAACCGGATCACATTATAGCCGTATCGACGGTTGCTGGTGAGAGTAATAAACTTTGGAAGTCTTCGTTAATCGGTGTGTTCTGGGGGATTGGCCATACATTGACCTTATTTTTAGTAGGAATTTCTATTATGCTTTTAAAGGGAGATATACCTGAAATATGGGCGATGTCACTCGAGTTTTTGGTGGGCATCATGCTGGTATTCTTCGGTTTGTCTGCAATTAAAAAGGTCCGTTCAACCAGTTCAGGCTCAGCTAAACTAAACTCTCTTCCGTATAATAAATCCATATTCATGGGCTTTATCCACGGGCTCGCTGGGAGTGCCGCAATGATCTTATTAACGATGACAACAGTCAGTAATGTTTGGGAGGGTGTTCTTTACATATTGGTATTTGGCTTAGGGACGGTAGTAGGAATGCTAGCTTTTACGACGATCCTTGGCATTCCGTTTATGGTCAGTTCCAAAAACCGCAGTGTAAACAAAGTTCTCCTTCAAGGGACGGGTCTTATCAGCTCCGCTTTTGGAATTTATTATATGTATAATCTTGGTGTAACAGAGGGATTATTTACCCTTTGGATTAAATAAGGATTAACCGTTATAAACTGTTTGAATAAAGGCATAATTCCTCCGTTGAGGATTATGTCTTTTTTTGTCCTTTTTAAATAGCTAAGGCAAGTATACATGCAATTTTTAGAAAATGAAGGCAAAAGCGTGTGAGATTTCTTAACATGTTTGTAGCGAGTGCCTTTTGTTTTAGCTAATATGAATGAAATAAAGCATTCGCAAGATTTAGAAAAGTAGGAGTGGCTAAAATGGAAGGGATACATGAGATACTTAATGCCTTATTTTTGTCATCCGGAAAAGCTGTTCTCGCTACAATCATTAAGGTCGATGGATCCGCCTATCGAAAAGAAGGAACGTCGATGCTGCTCAGAGAAAATGGTGAAAAAACAGGGTTGTTAAGTGGAGGCTGTCTTGAAAACGATCTTTCCTGCCAGGTTTCTGAAGTGATACAACAAAACGTAGCGAAAACAATCAAGTATGATATGCAATCAGAGGATGACTCGTTATGGGGACAAGGTGCTGGGTGTAATGGAGCTGTCACGGTTCTTTTGGAACCGATTGATGCCTTCTTCTATGATCAGCTCCGCAAATTAAAATACCAGCTTGATTTGGGTAACAGAGTAACGATTATAAAGAAATTAACCATTGGAGGGACTGTTTCCGACTATCTATTTCTTTCAGATGATGGACAGCTTTTTGGGAAATGGCATGGTGGAGTACCTAAGGTAGTGAAAAGGGCTATAGCCATATTTCATAACAAAACTCCTAAAAGCGGGATAAGGTATTTGCCAGACCTGGGGGCGGAAATCTACGTTCACTCGTTTCGGCCGAAACCGCGCTTAATTGTTTTTGGTGCAGGAGCAGATGCTATTCCACTCGTTAGGATTGCATCAGCAGCCGGTTTTTCTGTTTCAGTTGCTGATTGGAGGGATGAATTATGCAGGGAAGCGAAATTCCCATCTGCTAATGAATGTATCGTAGGGTTTCCTCGCGAAATCATGAACAGACTTAAGCTTTCAAAAAATGATTCTGTTTTAATCCAGACTCACCAATTTCAAAGGGATCAAGAAATTCTGCAACATATAAGGAATAAGGAGCTTGCGTATTTGGGGGTTCTTGGTCCGCGAAAGCGAACACAAAGATTACTAAACGGCGAGGAAATTCCATCAGCGATTACAAGCCCGGCTGGCCTCGCGATTGAAGCAGAGGGGCCGGAGGAAATTGCGATCAGCATTGTCGCCGAGTTGATCCAGCGGCAAAGAGTTAAAAAAGCGGAAGGGGCCATCAGCTCATGAATAATAAAAACGAAATCATTGCTGTAGTTCTAGCCGCAGGCAAGAGCGCTCGGATGGGAGCGAATAAGTTATCTCTGCCGCTTGGAACGTGTTCAGTAGGAGGTTTATCAATCCAGAAAGCACTTCAAACTAGCGTAAAACATACGATCGTTGTGACGAGAGAAGGAGATAGACTTTACTGGATAGCGCCCTCCATGTTCGAGCCTACTCTATACGGACAATGGTCACAGGCGGAATGCCCGAATTCTAGTAAAGGCCAAGCCAATTCCCTATTATACGGTTTGAATGCTGCTTTAAAGAGAAAGCCAAAGGGAATCCTCGTTCTCCTGGCTGATCAGCCATTTATATCCGTTAGCACGATCAACGATTTATGTTCTAAATACGAAAAGCACTGTCAGGATGATCCCTATAAATGGTTTGTTGCAGCCCGGTTTCAAGGGATACCTCGACCTCCAATTATTTTTTCACCTAGGGCAGTCCCTGACTTGCTCAGACTGCAAGGGGACGAAGGAGCCCGAAGGCTTTTACAAAAATATTCAGCGAAAGGCTTATTTATCGATTATAACGATGCTTCAGATTTTTTCGATATTGATACAGCGGAGGACTACGAGGCAATGAAAGGACTGGGGTAGACCATGATTAGACAGGGAACAGTCATGATTGATTCACCAGCTATTTGGATGCCAGAAAACCTGGCAGATGCATGGCAGCTAAAACACCGGTTCGGTCCGGATGCTCAGTATATTGCCGGTGGAACTCTTATGCAGACTCATTGGCAGAAAGGAATCGAGTGTCCAGCTAATCTAATTAGCCTTGAGCGTATAAAAGAAATGCAGGGTATCATAAAAAGTCCTATTCATGGGCAAGCGGTAACCAGGATTGGTGCCCTAACTTCTTTGGATGTATGCAGACAGCATTCAGAAATAGCTGTTTCTGCTCCTCTTCTTACGGAAGCTGCCGGATCAATTGCAGCTCCAGCAGTCCGCAATAAAGCGACGATTGGCGGGAATATTGCTAACCGGTTTGGCGACTCTATCCCTGCATTGCTAGCAATGGATGCAAGTCTGGCTCTATTTGATGGAAAAGAAATACTCCTTACTTTACTATCCGATTACATTAGAATGGAAAGTTCCATAAAAAATCTTATTCTTGTTTATGTTTTAGTGCCTGAAACAGATGGAGTAAACAATGGGCAATATTTCTATAAAAAGCTTGGGCACCGGGAAGCATTTTCGCCAAGCATTTTAACGGTTGCAGGCTATTGCCGCACCAGTGAACAAAACGAGATACTGGAAATCCGTTTGGCTGCAAGCGGCAGTACATCTCCGCCGCAACGGTTTATTCATACCGAACAGGTCCTTAATGGCTGTATCCTGAGCCACGAGTTATTGACTAAAGCCATACAAACAATTAAAGACGAAATGAATGTGAACACTGATCCGTTTTCCTCTGCCGGCTATAAAAAAGCAGCGGCTGCGAATCTGATTGTCTCCGGAATTGTTGGAAAAGCGGGATAAAGGGGGACTTTATGCTAATGAACACAAGTTTAAAAGAATGGAAAGGGAAAATCCGTCCTGATGGTCCTGGTAAAGTGACCGGGGGAATAAAATACCTGACTGACTTAACCTTTCCTAATATGCTGTACGGAAAAATTTTAAGAAGCTCAGAACCGCACGCTGAGATTGTCTCGATTTCAACCGATCTAGCAAGAAAGCTTCCTGGCGTCAGAGCTGTGGTTACCTATAAGGACGTTCCAGGCCTGAACGGGTACGGAATCATTTTTCCAGACCAGCCAGTGCTCTGCAAAGACAAAGTCCGCTACGTTGGCGATGCTCTTGCAGCGGTTGCTGCAGATACAGAGGAAATTGCCGAAAAGGCATTGGGACTGATTGAGGTGAACTATCGTCGACTTCCTGTTATTGACAGTACGGAAAAAGCACTTGAACCAGGTGCCCCCCTTCTTCACCCCGATGGCAATATCCTGCACCGGGCGGGCTACAGCATAGGGAATGTGGAGGATGGTTTTCAAAAAAGCTTTGTGATCATTGAGGAAACGTATGACGTTCCAAGACAGATGCATGCCTACATGGAAACTGAAGGCGGGGTAATAGTTCCTGAACCGGGAGGAAAAATCACCGTTTATGCTGGGACTCAGCATGGGTTTAAAGATCGTTTTCAGCTATCAAGAATTCTTAATATACCGGAAAAAGATATCCGAATTGTTTCGAGTCCGATGGGCGGGTCATTTGGCGGGAAGGATGAATTAAACATTCAGCCGTATGGAGCTTTATTAGCTTTAGCAGCAAATTGCCCAGTTAAAATCCACCAAAGCAGACAAGAATCAGTCAAGGCAGGCCTTAAACGTCATCCTATGAAAATCACTGTGAAAACAGGTGCTGACAAAAATGGAAAAATCCTTGCCCACAAGGTAAAGATTATTGCGGATACTGGTGCTTATGCCACGTTGGGCCCGGCGATTTTGGATTTTGCGGTGGAGCATGTTTCTGGTCCATATAAGATTCCGAATATGGAAACAGAAGGACTTTCCGTTTTTACAAATAATGGTGTTGCTGGTGAATTCAGAGGCTTTGGCGGAAACCAAATAACATTTGCCCTGGAGGGACAGATGGATCGCCTTGCCGAAAAGCTGCAGATTGACTATTTAGAATTCCGTCGCTTGAATTTAAGGGAAGCAGAGGACCCAGGACCATTAGGGCAACGTATTGCTCCGACCAATGGCGCTACTCATGTTCTTGAAGCGATTCAAAAGTCCTTTTTCAAAAGAGCTGACTTGAGAAACGAGAAAGGGGATCTTAACGAAAGATGGAAGGCAAGAGGGACCGGTGCAGCTATTACCATGCACGGCGGAGGGCTTGGTGCCGGGAGGATGGATCCTGCAGGGGGAAGGCTTTCTTTTACAAAGGATGGAAAAATTGCGGCTGCCTTTGGTTTTGAGGAGTGCGGGCAGGGACTTCTGTCAGTGATTGAAACAATATTGTTGGAGGAATTTAACTGCTTGGATAAAGATATCAGCATCGTTATCGGCGATACGGATCTGGTACCTGTTTCAGGTTCCTCGACGGCATCGCGGGCAACAAGCATGGTATGGCACTCATTGCAGAAAATGAAGGATTCCTTCCGAAGCCAGATGATTGATCTGGCGGAACTAGCGACAGGAACCCCTGCTAATCGAATGGAGATGGGACCTGGGGGGATCTGGCTAAAAGATGCTCAACAGTCTGGCGAAGCGTACCTTTCTTTTGCTGATCTTGCCAGCGCCTTAGTCCAAGACCGTTCGATCTCTGTTCAGACTTCATTTGATTTCCCAGTGAGTCCTGATGCGACAGTTGCAGGAAGCCATTTTCTATATGCCTTTGCAGCGGTGATTGTCGAAGTGGAAGTGGACATTCTAACAGGAAGGGTGAAGGTAACGGGTATGGAACAGGCTGTATCAGCGGGGCCTGTTGTCAGTCCGATGGGGTATCGCGGGCAAATTGAAGGAGGGGGTGCAATGGCCCTCGGATATACCCTGATGGAACATTCCATCATCGAAAAGGGAATCTATCTTAACGATAACTTTGATACTTATTTGATCCCAACCATCTTTGACGTTCCATTCGAAATGATTACTGAAGCAGTTGAAGAGTTATATGAAGGAGATGAATTCGGCCCTCGAGGGGTTGGTGAAATAGGGACTGTTGCCGTTGCTCCCGCGATTGCTCAGGCCATTTATAATGCGACAGGCTGCTGGATCAACAAGCTTCCCGTCTCCCCAGAACTTATTCTTGAAAAAGTGAGCTTTATGGAGGGAGATAAATGGATGTAAAGAAGGTAATAATGGCAACCCCCTCCCCACAGCCAGTAAAAATAGAGCTTGAACTCGAGGTAAATGGGTTCCATCGTCAATTAACGGTAGCACCGGCAGCACGTCTTGTTGATCTATTACGGGAGGATTTGGAACTGACAGGTACTAAATTTTCCTGCGAGGTTGGCCGCTGCGGAACATGTGCAGTTCATATGGATAACAAGCTGGTTAATTCCTGCCTGGTAATGGCCTACCAGGCAAATGGAACATCGATTTGTACGATAGAAGGGTTGGCCGAAAGAAGCCTTGACCCAATCCAATCTGCTTTTTTGGAGGAAGGTGGCTTCCAGTGCGGCTATTGTACACCAGGAATGATTATGGCAGTAAAAGCATTGCTTAATTACCATGCTAATCCTACAGAGGAGCAAATCAAAGAAGGGCTTTCCGGGAATCTTTGCCGGTGTACAGGATATGGAGGAATTATCAGAGCAGTTCAACGTGCAATTAAAAACTTAAATGAGAATGAAATAGAAGGTGCAGTTGGATGGAAAAAATAAATCTAATGACCAAAGAAGAATTTATTGGGAAAGTCGGCTGGGTGTTTGAACACTCTCCGTGGATTGGTGAGAAAGCGTGGGAAAGACTGCCGCTAACATCGCGGGAAAAGCTCCTCGAACAAATGATTGCCATTGTGGAGGAATCTGAAAAGTCATTGCAGCTATCATTGCTCCGTGCTCATCCTGACTTAGGAACCAGATTAAAACTGACAGAGGCCTCAAAAAAAGAACAAGCGGGTGCGGGTCTTGATCAGCTCTCTAAGAAAGAGTTTGCCGTGTTTACCTCATTAAATGAGGCTTATGTTAAAAAGTTTGAATTCCCTTTTATCAAGGCAGTCAAAGGCCAAAGCAAGGATACCATTCTTTCCGCAATGAAGCAGCGGGTTACCTTGAACCAAGAAGAGGAATTCGCTGTTGCTTTGCAGGAAGTATATAAAATTGCCGGATTCCGGTTAAACGATATCATTTTGTAAGGAGGCATACCTGATGACTAGAACAATGAGTTATGGAAAAGAGGATGTATGGGTTTACCGAACTTATGCTAAACCTCTTGCTAACGTTCGCACCATCCCTGAATCAGCCTTTACGGGCCGCAACAATATACTGTTTGGGATGAATGTAAAGGTGGCAGTCGAAGGAGAGGTACTATTTCCGTCTTTTAAAGAGGGAGACAATGATGCAATTGTCGCAACCGATTCAATGAAAAATTTCATTCTTAAGCATGCTGGGGATTATAAAGGGTCAACAGCAGAGGGATTTCTTGAATTCGTTGGTCTGCGTTTTCTTGAAACATATGAGCATATGTCTGCGATCAAAGTTTCTGGTGAACAAATTCCTTTTGAAGAGCTTCCTGTATCAGCAGGAAAAACTTATGAACCGAGTCAGCTTGTCTTTCGTTATTCATTAAACGAGCAGGCCTGTGCTTCCGTTGATTTGAAACGATCTGGCAGTGAAATCGAAACAATCGACCATGTCAGCAGCCTTAAGGATTTGAAGCTGATTAAGGTAAAGGGTAGTTCATTTTTTGGCTATATTAAGGATGAGTATACAACATTGCCTGAATCATATGATCGCCCGCTGTTTATCTTTCTGAATATCGCCTGGCGTTATAAGGATCTGGAAGAAGCTAGGGGAGAAACGCCCGAAGGGTATGTTGCAGCAGAACAGGTAAGAGATATTGCTTATACCGTCTTCCATGAAGAGAATTCCCCATCCATACAAAATTTAATCTATCGAATCGGTTATAGGATATTAGAGCGTTTTCCTCAACTTGAAACGGTTAGTTTTGAATCAAATAACCGGACCTGGGAAACAGTGCTTGATGAGATCCCCTCCTCTCCAGAAGGCAAAGTCTTTACTGAACCTCGACCGCCATTTGGATTCCAGCGGTTTTCAATGACACAATCTGACATCCTTGAATTTGAAGGCAGCTCACCTAAATGAGCGGCAGGCTGACAACGCATGTGCTTAATTTGAGCCAGGGAAAACCTGCTGCCGGCGTTACGCTTGAATTGTGGATGCTAGATTCTGAAGGTCAATATGAACTAGTGGAAGCTAGCTGTACGAATAGTGATGGGAGGGTGGATGAACCCCTTCTAAAGGAAGACACGATGAAAAAAGGAATCTATGAAATTCGTTTTTACGTCGGGGATTATTATCGAAAGCTTGGTGTATCATCGGAAGAACCATTATTCCTGGATTGTGTTCCTATCCGCTTCGGGCTTTCTGAACCAAACTCTCATTACCATGTTCCTCTGCTTATATCACCTGGAGGATACAGCACGTATCGGGGAAGTTAGGAGGGACAAATGGAAAAGACGCAATGGGTTAAAAATGGAATAGTTTTCACAGGCGGAGAGTTTAAAAGAGCTGCCATTAAAGTAAACGGTGAACGAATAACAGCAGTGGTAATAAATCAAACTGAAAAATTGTACGAAGATAATGCCAATGTAATCGATGCGGGGGGATGCCTTGTTGTTCCCGGATTTATTGATGCCCATGTCCATTTTAATGATCCTGGACGGACGGATTGGGAGGGAATCGAGACTGGGAGCCGTGCTGCGGCGGCGGGCGGAACAACAACCATTTTTGATATGCCGCTGAACTCTGCTCCATCTGTAACAAGTCTTTCTAATTTAATGAACAAGAAGAAACACTTAACTTCTCTATCCCATATCGATTATGCGCTATGGGGCGGGCTGACAGGAGGCAATCTTTCAAACGAAACTGAATTAGAGCAAATGAGTAAAGGGATTGTCGCCTGGAAGGCTTTTATGTGTAATAGCGGAATCGATGATTTCCCCTTCCTTCAGAAGAAGGATTTGAAGCAGGCGATGATAGCAGCGAAGAATCACGGGAAACTGCTTGCCCTTCATGCAGAAGACAATGAAGTGATTAATAGACTTACAAGCTTTTATAAAAACGGCAAGGAAAAGAACGAGCGCAAAGCTTTCCTCGCGAGCAGACCTGTATCAGCGGAGCAATCGGCTGTCAGCTATACGTTGGACCTGGCTGCCAAACTTGGTACAGCGGTTCATTTTGTTCATATTAGCTCCGCTAAGACCGTCGGATTAATTCAACAGGCAAAAAGAAGCGGTGTCGATGCAACGGTTGAGACGTGTCCTCATTATCTGATATTTGATGAAGATGATTTTTTAGAAACAGGCGCTATCCTCAAATGCGCTCCGCCGTTAAGGCCCAGACATGAAGTGGAAGCCCTGTGGGACTGCGTGGAAAATGGCTGGATTGATACGATCGGATCTGACCATTCACCATGCCTTTATTCGATGAAATCAACAGATTCAATTTGGGATGCGTGGGGCGGCATACAAGGAGTCCAATTTACGTGGCTAGGATTGATTGATGAAGCATTGAAGCGGAAAATCAGCCTTCAGAAAATTCTGCCGCTCGGAACAGCAAATCCGGCAGACAGGTTCGGTATAGGCAGCAGGAAAGGGTGTATCCAGGCTGGCATCGATGCTGACTTGGTATTCATTTCTTTGGATGAATCAACCTTCGCCAATAAAGAATCATTTCTGTTTCGAAATCCTTTTTCTCCTTACGAAAACAGGACTTTTCAGTTGAAAATAAAAAAAACCATGTTACGCGGGAAGGTTATTTATGACGACCGGTCAGGTTTATCACAGGAAAAGTCAGGTGTTTGTATCTAAACCTAAGGGAGGTGTGCAATGGAACAATTTCCAGATAATCTAAAAGAAGCCATTGAGTGGCTGGCATCGTTCGGAGCAGTGCCTGAAGGAGGGGTGACCAGAACGCTTTATTCCAAAGCTTGGCAGGATGCGCAGCAGGCACTAAAAGAGTGGATGGAATCGGTTGGCCTTCAAACAAGCTATGATACGATTGGAAACTTGTTCGGAAGGCTAGCTGCAGATGATCCTTTCGCTCCAACCATTCTTGTTGGCTCCCATGTGGATACAGTTAAATCAGGCGGAAAATATGACGGAGCTTATGGGATCCTTGCTGCCATATTCGCTATAGAAAAGCTTAGCCAGAAGTATGGAAAGCCAGCCGTCAATCTCGAAGCTGTCTCCCTTTGTGAGGAAGAAGGAAGCCGTTTCCCTATTGCATGCTGGGGTTCTGGAATGATGACCAAAATATACTCGATGCAGGATATTCAGAGCTTACAAGATTCAGCTGGGATCAGGTTTGGAGAGGCAATGAAAGGGGCAGGTTTTGAGCCGGATCATCCATATCCGATCCGCAGAGATATTCAGACGTTTATTGAGCTACATATCGAACAAGGTCCAACTCTTGAAAACTATCAAAAATCGATCGGTATTGTGCAGGCGATTGTCGGACAGAAACGGTTTCACGTTACTGTAACCGGGGAGTCCAACCACGCTGGAACAACACTAATGAAATGGCGAAAGGACCCAATTCATGGAGTTTCAACGATGATCACAAAGTTATTTGAATTTACAAAAGAATACGATGAGGATCTGGTTGCAACGGTTGGCGAAATTCACGCCAAACCGAATGTATCAAATGTAATCCCTGGCGAGATCATCTTCACCGTAGATGCCAGACATCCGTCAGAATCTGTTTTACATGCTTTCTGTGAATGTTTTTCAAGGGAATTTATAGAAATCGCCAAAGACAAAGGATTGGAGATTTCTATTCAAAAATGGCACGAGGTTAAGCCGGTTCAGATGAATGGAATGCTTAATCGTTTAGTTCAAAAGATCTGTACAGCAAACGAGCTAGCCTTCCATAAAATGAACAGCGGTGCTGGGCATGATGCACAGTTTTTTGCCAAGGTTTACCCAACTACCTTATTGTTTGTACCTAGCCGAGCGGGAATAAGCCATTCACCATTGGAATTCACAGAGGAAACGGATCTGGAAAACGGATTGAATGTTTTGGTCGATTTATTGTACCAGCTAGCATATTAGCAGCAAAGAGGAGGAGTTACATGATTCAAGATAAACAAGCGCTCGTTAGATGGATTGATGAGCATCAAGGAGAAATGACAGAATTTTTGAAAAAACTAGTGCAAATCCCATCAGATAATCCGAAAGGAGACTGCTATCCAATAGCCTCGCTTTTGCATCGGCAGCTTGGTGAACTTGGCTTCGGCCACACCAGTTTATTGGAAGTGGATGCTAATGAAGTGAAGGAAGCCGGAATGATCAGTTTGGCCAACGTTGTAGCTAAAGTAGTTTTCGGTGCTGGAAACGGAGCGCGCATCGCTCTAAATGCCCACGGAGATGTTGTTCCCCCTGGTCTGGGCTGGAGCGTTGATCCATATGGAGGAGAGGTTATCGATGGCAAGATGTTTGGCCGAGGTGTAGCTGTTTCCAAATCTGATATTGCAGCTTATACATATGCCGTTATGGCTTTAAAGCAAACACAGCTTAATCGAAGACTAGAAGGCAGCATTGATCTTGCATTCACGTTCGACGAGGAAACAGGAGGAGAGTTAGGACCGAAAAGGCTGCTGGATCAGCAAGTAATAAAGCCGGACCAGGTGATTGCTGCCGGATTTACCTATTCAGCTGTCAATGCTCATAACGGCTGTTTGCATTTTGAAATTAAGGTTACCGGTAAATCGGCCCATGCCGCGCTGCCTCATACTGGAGCCGATGCAATTGAAGCTGGGTCCAAAATTTTGGCGGCTTTATACGAATACCGGCAAACGCTTGGAGCTAATATTTCATCCATTTCAGGAATTGATTCTCCTACTCTTGTTGTCGGTCTTATTTCTGGCGGGATCAACACGAATGTCGTCCCAGATGAATGCAAAATCAGGGTCGACCGAAGAGTGATCCCTGAGGAAGATGGAAACAAAGCAGAAATAGAATTTAGAGAAATAGTTGAGCAGGCGGCGGCAGACATGGACGGAATAAAGATAGAAATCCGAAAAATCCTTGACGCCAAAAGCTTTGGACCGGTACCAGAGGATACTCCGCTCATTTCTGCACTAGCCGGAAACTGGGAAATGATTATGAAAAATAAAGGCAGCTTGGAAATAAACGGTGTTCCGATTTACGCCGATGCACGGCACTTTTATGCTGCCGATATTCCGACCATTATGTTTGGTGTTGGACCTAAAGTACTGGAAGAAGCCAATGGTCATAGGGCCGATGAAAATATCAGGCTTGAAGACTTAAACGATGCAGCAAAAATTTTAGCATGTACGCTTTACGATTTATTGGATGATAAAAAATAAATTGAATTTACGCTGACGGGATTAAGCCAAGTCTTATTTAAAAACAACATTGTAATGGAGGTGAATTCGGTTGCCGCAGTATGCAATTGATATGAAAGATATTGTTAAAAGGTTCGGTGAGGTAACCGCCAGTGACCATGTTAGTTTTATGGTTGAAAAAGGAGAAGTCCATGCTTTGCTTGGTGAAAATGGAGCCGGAAAAAGCACAATTATGAGCATGCTTTCTGGACTTTATAAAGCAGATAGCGGCACTATTTCTATCCAAGGAAAGGAAGTTCGGATTCGCTCTCCAAAAGAATCAATGGAACTTGGGATTGGGATGGTCCACCAAAATTTCAGGCTTGTCCAAACACTAACAGCACTTGAAAATATCATTCTCGGTGAAAAAGGCTCACTGTGGCGCGGGACCTCATGGATGAACAAAAAGAAGCGGGAAATCGAAAATATTGCTGATCGGTTCGGCCTTCGTTTCCCAGCCGGAGTGCCAGTTTGGCAGTTATCGGTTGGAGAGCAGCAGCGGGTTGAAATCGTAAAAACTCTTTATCGAGGCGCAAATATAATCATTTTTGATGAACCAACATCCGTGTTGACACCAGGAGAAGCCGACCAGCTGTTTAGGACGATGCAGGAATTGAAACAGAATGGAAAAACCATGATTATCACCACCCATAAATTGAAGGAAGTAATGGCTGTGTCTGACCGAATCTCGGTTATGAGAAAAGGGAAAATGATTGCCAACCTGGAAAGCAAAAATACAAATGTCCAGGAACTTGCCCGGCTTATGGTCGGCCGCGAGATGTCAAACGGCATTTCAATTAAGAAAAAACAGCGTGGAAAGCCGATTCTAGAAGTTGAAGACCTTGTTGTCCGTGGCACTCATGGGAATGATGCGTTAAAGGATATAAACTTTACCATTTTTGAACATGAAATTATCGGCATTGCTGGGGTAGCTGGAAATGGGCAGAAGGAGCTGGCAGAAGCTTTAACTGGTTTGATTCCCTGGACTGGCGGGAGGGTTGCATTTAACAATGCAAACTTAAAGGTACCGACCGTAAAGAATTTAATTGATAAAGGAATTGCCCATATTCCGGAAGATCGGATGAAAAGCGGTCTGGCAGGGAGTTTGGGAATTGTCGACAATTTGCTATTAAAAACCTATCGGACAAAAAGCAGAACAAAGTATGGTTTGCTCCAAAAGAAAAAGAACAAGACATGGGCAGAGGAGCTTATTAAAAAGTTTGATGTCCGCGCTTCGGATTTGCATAGCCCAGTCCGGCAGCTTTCTGGAGGGAATCAGCAAAAGCTTTTATTTGCAAGGGAAGTTGATCAAGATCCAAAGCTGATGATAGCCGTTCATCCTACCCAAGGACTTGATGTTGGTGCAACAGAAGCGGTGCATCACATGCTTGTCAATTTGCGCGGCTCTGGAAGCGGAATTCTCCTTATTTCAGAGGATTTAGACGAAGTTATTCAGTTGTCAGACAGAATTCTTGTCCTTTACAGTGGCGAGATTATCGGAGAGCTTGATCGAGCACAGGCAAATAAAGAATATATAGGCCAGTTAATGGCTGGACTAACTGGGAAGGAGGAAGCTGTTCTATGAATCAGAAAATAACGGCGGGCCAACCATCTGTACCAATGAAAAAAGGATTGAGAAGGTTCAGAAGCCTCCCATTCAGGATCGAATACGACCCACATAAAAAGTCAGGTGGCTGGTGGATCCCTCTCCTGTCCATCGGAGCCGCGCTTGCTATTTGTGCACTGTTTATCGCCTTAAACGGGATGAACCCCGCTGTTGTTTATGGCAAAATGCTGCAAGGAGCCTTCGGATCAAGCTTTGGATTTAGTGAAACACTTGTCAAAGCTATCCCGCTCCTGCTCTGCGGTCTTGGCGTAGCGATCGCTTATCGAATTTCAATCTGGAACATTGGAGCAGAGGGTCAACTAATCGCAGGAGCAATCGGAGCAACAGCCGTCACGATCTTTGCCCCTAATTTACCAGGACCCTTATATATTCCGGTGATGATGCTTGCGGGTGCTGCTGCTGGCGCGGCTTGGGGCTTGTTAACCGCTATCCCGAGAGCCTTCTTTCAGGTTAATGAGTTAATAAGCTCACTGATGCTCAATTATATTGCTCTATTGCTATTAGATTACTTCGTTTTTGGCCCCTGGCGTGATCCTGAGGGATTTAACTTCCCGGGAACACCAATTTTCACCCCGTCTCAAATGCTGGCAACTATCGGCGGAAGCAGGCTTCATTTCGGATTGATTTTTGCTTTGATTGCTGTCGCAGTTTTCGCATTTTTGCTTTCAAAAACCCGTTGGGGATATGAGCTAAGACTGCTTGGTGCAAACCCGTCAGCTGCAGCTTATTCAGGAATAAAAGCGAACAAACATATTCTCATAGTGATGATGATCAGCGGCGGGCTTGCAGGATTTGCGGGGATGCTGGAGGTTTCCGGCACAGCGCACAGGCTTATGTATGGCATTTCCCCAGGGTATGGCTATACAGCAATTATCATCGCTTGGATTGCAAAACTTAACCCGTGGGCAATGATAGTTTCATCTGTCTTTATTGGAGGATTAATTGTCGGCGGATACAGCGTTCAAACGATCGGGCTTCCATCATCCATGTCTTTAATGCTGCAGGGTTCGATTCTTTTTTGCCTGATTGGCGGAGAGATGCTCAGCAAATATCGTTTGAAGAGGGTAAGCGAGGAGGGCAAATAGTTCACCAGATTCAGCAGAAAAGAGAGGGAGATCTTTAATGGATTTATTTATATTACTAATAACTGCAGCGATCTCCTCGGGCACGCCCCTTCTGTTTGCGGTGCTCGGGGGTATCATTAGTGAAAAAGCGGGTGTCATTAATTTAGGAACAGAAGGAATTATGCTCATCGGAGCGGTGATCTCCTGCATCGTGTTTATTCAAACAGGAAACCTTTTTGTCACGCTGGTTGCTGCTGTTTTTGCAGCTGCGGGGCTTGGATTTATTCACGCATTTCTCTGCATCAGTCTGCGGTCAAACCAAATTGTCAGCGGGTTGGCGATTACATTGTTTGGAACAGGTCTAAGCGCTTATCTGGGGAAAGCGATAGCAGGAACAGCTCTGGCCGTATCGGTCCCAAAGATAAAGCTCCCCTGGCTGGAGTCAGTCCCATTTATCGGCAGAATTTTTTCTAACCTGGATTTATTTATATGGGTAAGCGTCGCACTGGCTGTTCTGTTGTATTTGTATATGTACAAAACATCTTTGGGACTGCATTTAAAAGCAGTTGGGGACAGTCCATCAACTTCCGATGTGATGGGAATCTCAGTCGCGGGCTATCGATACTTTCATGTAATTGCCGGATCAATGCTTATGGGTCTTGCAGGATTTTACTTAATCATGGTGTATTCACCAAACTGGATCGAAGGAATGACAGCAGGCAGGGGCTGGATTGCAATTGCACTTATCATTTTTGCCCGCTGGAACCCTTTGTACGCTTTGCTTTGTGCCTATTTCTTCGGTGGGCTTGATGCACTCGGATTCCGAATCCAGCTGTTTGATATTGGTATTCCATCCTACTTTTTAAAAATGCTGCCGTATGTGTCAACGATACTTGTTTTAATGTTTATCGGCTGGAAAAACCGGCACAACCCACCTGCTGAACCGACATCATTAGGAATACCCTACTTCCGGGAACAACGGTTTTAATTGAATGTTTTTATTAAAGGTGGTGATGGGGTCCAGCATTAACGAGAATAAAACGTTAAAAATCCAAGGGGGAAATAAAATGAAAAAATTGTTGGGCTTGTTCTTACTTATTATGATGTTTTCAATCCTAGCTGCATGTTCACAGGAATCAGCAAGCGATCCGGTCAAGGAAGAACCTGCAAAAGCTGTTGATAGTGAATCTACCGAGCCTAAGAAAATTGTAAAACCTCGAGTCGCATTTGTTTATATTGGTGTGCCAGGAGATGGAGGCTGGACGTTTGAGCATGACAAAGGAAGAGAAATGGTGGACGAAACCTTTTCAATTGAGTCCACAACAGTTGAAAACGTTCCTGAAGGACCAGATGCAGAGCGAGTGATTGAGGAGCTTGCCCAAAATCACGATATTATTTTCACAACAAGCTTTGGGTATATGGATCCCACGGTTAATGTAGCGAAAAAATACCCAGATGTTGTCTTTATGCATGCTACTGGTTATAAAACTGCTGAAAATATAGGAACCTACCAGGGAAAAGGGTATGAGCCAGGGTATTTAGCTGGAGTTGCTGCCGGAAAATTAACAAAAAACAATAAAATTGGATATGTGGGTGCATTTCCTATCCCAGAGGTCATCTATACGATTAATGCCTTTACTCTAGGTGCCCAAAGCGTCAATCCAAATATTGAAGTATCGGTTGTCTGGAGCAATACCTGGTTTGACCCTGCAACAGAAAGACAAGCTGCGATCAGTTTGCTGGATGAAGGTGTAGATTTGCTAGCAAACTACCAGGATTCACCAGCCGGCATCCAGGCTGCAGCTGAACGCGGTGTCTGGGGAATGGGCAATGATTCAGATATGGGCCATTATGTACCCGAAACGTACGTAACAAATCCTGTTTTAAATTGGGGCCCTTATTATGTTGAAGTTGTTCAGAGCGTTGTCGATGAAACATGGAAATCGGGAGCAGCCCTGAATGGCCTGAAAGAGGGCATGGTTGACATTGCTCCTTTTGGTAAAAATGTGCCACAGGACGTACAGGATTTAGTAAATGCGAAAAAGCAGGAATTAATTGATGGCACATTAAATGTCTTTACAGGTCCAATTAAAGATCAAACAGGAGAAATTAAGGTGGCTGATGGTGAAACAGTGTCTGTAGAAGATATTCTTGGAATGAATTGGTTTGTAGAAGGAGTGAAGGGTACGATTCCAAAATAAAGGAAGGGAGATGGAGGTGTTGATCGAAGATCCCGTTTTACTTAAACAGTGGCATCCTGTATGCCTTTCAGTTGATTTAACTGACTCTCCAAAAGCAGTGGAAGTGCTTGGTGTAAAGATTGCCGTTTTCCGCACTGCCTATGGAGTCCATGCTCTAAAGGATCTGTGCATTCACCGTGGTGTCCCTTTATCGCTTGGCAAGGTTGTGGATGATGGAATTGTCTGCGCATATCATGGCTGGACCTATGATCGCTGCGGAAAATGCACTCGTATTCCTTCCATGCCAAAGAACAGGGCGATTCCTGCAAAAGCTCGAACGAACTCATACTTTTGTACGGAAGAGTTTGGCTTTATCTGGGTATGCATCAAACAGCCACAGGATGAAAAGCCAATGATCGGCGGAGGAAAATTAAATAGTCCTGATTTCACAAAAGTTCACATGGGCCCTTATAAGCTTAACGCTGCGGGCCCGCGCGTAATCGAAAATTTCTTGGATGTTTCCCATCTGATGTTTGTTCATGAAGGGCTGCTCGGTGACAGTGAATTTCCTGAAATTAGTGATTATCAAGTTCATCAGAAAAATGGAGTCCTGGTAAGTGATGAAATTGAAGTGTATCAGCCTGATCCTGATGGTCGAGGGCATGGTGTTCAATCCCAGTATACGTATAAAGTGTATAATCCGCTATGTGCAGCATTTACAAAGAAAATCAGCAATACAAATGAATTTTTTCAGCTGTTTCTCATCGTATTACCGGTGAATGAACAGCAAAGCACAGCATTTATGGTAATGGAGCGGAATTATGCTTTAGAGGAAGGAGATCAGGTTTTCGTTGAGTTCCAGGACCTGCTGATTGAGCAGGATCGGGCTATTGTTGAAAACCAAAAACCAGAGCTGCTGCCGCTGGATCTCCAGGCAGAATTGCATCTCAACTGTGACCGGATGAGCATCGCCTATCGAAAGCTGCTGAAGGAAACAGGCATAACGTTTGGAACTGCATAAGTATTAGTAAACCCTATGAGGGCGTTTGCAGGTAAGATTCTGTGAGTGTTCTTGTAGGGTTATTTTCTTTATTTCAGTGCTGACAGTTTTGTGTGAGGGAGTTCTACCCATTTCAGCGGACACGGCAGTGAGCTCATTTTTTAATTGTTAATAATGCTTTAATTCATTCACACAAACATTTGTTTGTGAAAAAAGCAGTTTCTGAAGGGGGGGGATAAGTAAAAGAAAGGATGCGGAGAAATCTAGGCATTACCGACGAGCCTACCATCAGAATATATATATAAGGAAATTCATATAAGATCGTGGAATAGCGAACGAGGATATTGGCATATTCAAAAGGAAAAAGTACAAAAATAACCATTAAATAAAAAAAGCGAACAAGGCAAGGGTTGTCTCTGCCATGTTCGCCATTTGTATATTTCATTTAAAGGTTAAGATAACTAGTATAATTATACTTTTATTTAAGGCTATTTTAAAACTTGCATGATGATACCTGAAAAAATCTACAAAGCCTAAGGTTTGTGGGTAAGGACCTTTTTAAATGAATTAGAAAAATAACACGTGTGCCACTATAGCTGTTATGGGTAATGTAATGATCGTGCGTTGAAGGAAAATGATAAATAGCTCCAAAATAGATAGAGGAATTTTTGACTTGATTAGTAAAATTCCAATTTCAGACATGTAGATTAACTGTGTTAGGGACATTACGCCAATCACAAATCTTGTAATCTCTGATTCGATGCCACTCCCGATAACAGCTGGTAAAAACATATCTGCAAAGCCAACAATCATTGCAGGTGCGGCTGCTTCTGCCTCAGGAAGCTGCAGTAAATTCAGTAATGGTACAAATGGATAGGAAAGGTAATTAAAAATAGGTGTGAATTCTGCAATGATAAGAGAAACTGTACCTAGTGCCATAACAAGTGGAATCAGTGCCATCCAAATATCTAATACATTATATACCCCTTTTTTCACAATATCCTTTACGCTCTTAACTTGGTCAGCCTTGTCAACTGCTTGTTTAAGGCCCCATTGAAAAGATGAGACCCCATTTGGAACAATTTCATCAATTTGCTGTCCGATTGGTTCATAGTAGGTATCCTTTTTACGAGAAAGAGGCGGTATTCTCGGACAGATAATAGCAGCAATGATCCCTGCTACAACAACAGTAAAATAAAACTGAACAAACATATGATCAATGCTTAAAAATTTTGCAATAACTAAACTGAAGGCGATCGAAGCAATGGAAAAGTTTGTGGCTACAACGGCAGCCTCACGTTTTGTATAATATCCAGATTCATATTGTTGTGTTGTCAGTAAAACTCCCACTGTACCACTTCCCATCCATGATGCCATAGCATCAACAGAAGAACGGCCTGGTAATTTAAAGAGTGGCTGCATTACTTTACGAACGACTGTACCGATGAAGTCCATTAGTCCAAATTCTAATAATAACGGCATAAATAAACTAGCAAATAAAAACCAAACCATCAGAACAGGTATTAAATCATTTAATACAACTCCACCTGTAAAGTCGGAAGTTATAAAAGAAGGTCCAACTTGTGTTAAGGTCATAATAGCAAAAATAGCTCCAATTACACGAAACACTAACCAAAACGGACTAATATTAAGAAGTGAATCTAAAAAGCTATTATTCTTAACAAAAGATACCGGTTTAAGTTTGACGGCTAATGCACTGACTGCCGATACACAAAGAACAGCTGTCATAAACGCAGGTATGTATGGGCCAATCGCGTTCTGAAGCCAATCAGCCATGACACCAAGGCCAATTGTTACCTTTCCATTAATAGAAATAGGAATTAAAAATAATAGCACTCCGAATAGAGAAGGGATAGCAAATTTTAAAAGTTGCTTTACCGAGTATGGTGTTTTTTCTTCAACAGTCCCCTTTTTAATTGCTTTAATAGATCCGACAGACATTTCAAAAACCCCTTTGTTTAAAAAGTTAATAGAATTAAAATAACATTAAAATGTATATTTATGCAATACAATTTTATGGATAATTTGAGAAATTAAAATTTCGGAGGAAAGACCAAGAATATTTTTGCTTTTTTGACGAATGAGAAAATGGTAAACTTATTTTTATTATCGGATATGAAAAAATATAAAGGGTGGTGAAGGGATGTCTTCGTCTTTTAAAAGTAATGATAATATCGTTCAATCTATTAATACAGAGGACTATTTTCCAATTAGTTTCGAGGAAATAGAAAGTGCAGCAAAACAAGCTATGTCTGCTCCTGCTTTTAGTTATATCGCTTCTGGGGCTGGCGGTGAGGAAACAGTAAAGAAAAATGCCGATGCCTTTAAGAAATATTCAGTAATTCCGAGAGTTTTAAATGATATGTCTAATTTAGATACGAGTATAACCATGTTTGGACGTACATACCCTACTCCACTGTTACTTGCACCAGTTGGAGTTTTAAAGTTAGCTGATGAACAGGGAGATCTGGCTGTTGCCCGGGCAGCGGCTAAATATCAGGTTCCGTTTATCCAAAGTACTGTATCGAGTTATTCAATTGAAGATGTAGCTCAAGCTGCAAGCGGCAGTTCTAAATGGTTTCAATTATATTGGTCCAAAAATGAGGAAATTTCCTTTAATATGGTGAAACGAGCTGAAGAAGCAGGTTATGAAGCAATAGTATTAACAATAGATACGATTACACTAGGCTATAGGGAGGCCGATTTGCGCCATCGCTTTTCACCATTAGCACAAGGCTTTGGTCAAGGAAACTATGAATCAGATCCTGTATTCTTATCAACACTGGATAAAGTGGATTCCCAGACGATACTTCAAAGTATTATAACGAATATTAATTACCCAGCGTTAAATTGGGAGCATGTCAAAAGGTTGAAAAAGAGAACGTCATTGCCAATCCTATTAAAAGGGATCTTACACCCTAAAGATGCTCTTCGGGCCATTGAATATGGCGTTGATGGAATAATCGTTTCAAACCATGGCGGAAGGCAATTAGACGGTGTTATTTCTAGCATTGATGCTCTGCCTGAAATCGTAAAGGTCGTAGATGGCCAGGTTCCTGTTTTATTTGATAGTGGGATTCGAAGAGGGATTGACGCCTTAAAGGTACTAGCTCTTGGGGCTGATTCTGTCTTGATTGGCCGGCCATTCGTCTATAGCTTAGCTGCAGGGGGCGAAAAAGGGGTCGAACAATTTTTAGCTAATTTTCTTCAGGATCTTCAAACTTCTATGATGTTGTCTGGTGTTAATAATGTAAAAGAATTACGGCAACTGCCAATTGTACGTATGTAAGTATCTGTCTGCCGGAAAAAGAATCGATGAATTGAAAACTACCAAAGTGAGGTTAACATAGTTATGAAGGTTGAATCCTTTTTTTCAAATCATACAAAACTAGCTTTAAAGAATGAACCACCAGGTTCATGGATAGCAGATGTCCCTGACCATTGTATTCGGTTGAATTCAGGTTATCCAGAATCATCTCTAGTTCCAAGCGCTGAAGTAAAGGAAGCAGCAGTTTATTTATTGGAATCGGAGCAAGATTTACCTCTTCAGTATCTAGGGAGTCCAAGCAAAGATAGGCTTAAAAGGCATATCCAAGCAAGGATGGAGAAACGGGGTATCATTGTTAGTGAAGAAGAGTTATTGATCACTGCAGGGGCTTGTCAGGCTATTGATCTAATTGCACAGGTTCTAGTAGATAAAGATACTGTTGTGGCGGTTGAGGCTCCTACTTATATGGAGGCTATTGAGATTTTTCAAAATTATACGGATCGTTTTATCACTGTGCCCATCGACGAAGAAGGACTTCGTACAGATCTATTCGAGCAAATTTTAGCGGATAGAAAGAGTAATGGCCAACCTTTACCGCGATTTCTATATTGCATTCCGACCTTTCAAAATCCTACTGGGACAACCCTTACACCAAAGCGCCGTCAACATTTACTGGAACTGGCAGAAAGCTATAATTTCTTGATTGTCGAGGACGATGCCTACGGAGAATTGGGCTTCGTCAATAGTCCACAGACCCTTAAGTCAATGGATCAAGCCAATCGGGTTATCTATGTCGGCTCCTTATCTAAGATAGTGGCACCAGGTCTTCGGATCGGTTGGGTATCGGGAGTTAAGGAGCTGATTGAAGCGTTGTTTTGGTTCAAAAAAGACTTGGAACATTCGTATGCTGAGGCGACAATGGCTACATACTTAAACAAGTTAAATTTTGAGGAACATATAATTAAGTTAAAAGAAAGCTATCAGAAAAAATGCGATAGATTATTGGCTGCACTAGAAACATACATGCCAGAATCTGTTTCATGGTTCGTGCCAAAAGGTGGGTACTTTGTTTGGGTTAAGGTACCTGGTATCGATACAGGCCAGTTGTTATCACAAGCCTTATCTAAGGGTGTGGCCTTTGTCCCTGGTCAATACTTTTTCCTAGATAAAGAGGAAGGAAAAGAGTATCTGCGTCTCTCATTTAGCTATGCTGATGAAAGAGAGATTGTCAAGGGAATTCAGATATTAGGGAAAGTTTTAGAAGGGAAAAATTGAACTATAGAAACAATAATGGCACCTGTCTAACCATTTAAAACATCCCCAAAAATGCATAATCCCTGAGGGATTATGCATTTTTTTAAAAAAAGTTAGCTAAAATGGAAATTGTCTGATAAACAACCTGCTTAAGTTGGATGTTATAAATTAATTTATGCTCTAAATTGCAAATACGAACACGTGTTTGTATAATGAATATAGAAGCAGGTAATTATGAATGGGAGCGATAAGGGGGAGGAAGCATGCCAAGAAAGCCGGGCATTACCGACGAGCTTATCATCAAGATGTACAAAGATGGAAATTTATACAAAGAAATCATACCGGTAGTTGGATTATCGGACCGGGCGATTCGCAATATCTTATATAAACACGGAATTGCTATGAATCGAGGTCAGTCTTCCGGACAGCCGCGTAAGCATAAGGTTAATGAAAACTTCTTTAAGAATTGGTCAAATGAAATGGCCTGGGTGCTTGGCTTGTTTCTGACGGATGGCTGTGTCAGTGCCCGTACAAATACCATTACTTTTTCACAAAAGGATGAAGGAATTCTTCAGCTTGTTGCGAAATTTATGGAGGCTGATTATATACTGGCACCAACCGGAAAGACACGATTAACTCCAACTTTAATAATTAATTCAAAAGAGATTAAAACCGATCTGGAGATGATGGGAATCAGCTCGAATAAATCCCTGACCGTTCCTTTTCCTGACATTCCTAATGAATTCCTGCCTGCATTTGTCAGAGGGGTGATTGATGGGGATGGGTGGGTTCAAAAAAGAGGATATGTTATGAATGTTACATCTGGAAGTCTTCTATTTGCTGAGGGGCTGTTATCGGTCTTTCAAAATTGGAAACTGCGTTCAGAGATTACACTTGAATTTAGTCAGGTTGGCAATCCTATTTACCGTATTTGGGTTAAAGGTAAATATGATCTCCCTAAGCTTGGAAAAATCATATACAATGAAAATATTAATGAGTATGTGTCTTATAAAAGAGAACGGTTGACACAGCGTCTCATTGACCATCCAATTTTATAATGGGAGTGTTTATAATGTGGAAATTAGTAAACGGAAGACTGATACAAACAACTGACACTTCGAGGGTTAAATTCAGAACAAATGTAAGCAAAGCTTTACTGGATCAACTAAATGCATTGGCTACTGAGAATGATACTTTCGTAAACTACCTAATTGAAAGTGGATTAAGAAGAGTTTTATCTCAAGGGTATATCACATTCAATAAAGAGTTAAGACCAAAAGATAGAATTCAGTACAAAACCACCTATGATCAAGAATTGTTAGAGGATGTTAAAGACTTTGCAAAGAACCACAATTTATTTATTAACGATGTTATTGAATACAGCATGGGTTATATAGATATTGAAAACGTTAGAGATAGAAGCTATAAGCATAGGGTAGAGCAGCAATAAAGATGTTTTGCCTTTTTAAAACTACGCCCCGACCATAATATATATTCTAGGAAGTTAAATAAAGAGATAAACAACTAGTCTCATATTAGGAGTATACTTATGATAGTGAGACGGAATCAGAAATTTTTCAACGATTTGTGTTATTTGTTCTAATGTGATTTTTAAACCATTTTTAAAAATCATTAAATTCCTGGACGTTCATTTTACTTCTCCAGTAATTCTACTCAATATTTTAGCTGCCACTTTTGAAATCTTTAAAGAATTGATTTTTAGATTTATTAAAATTTAACGATCTGAATTAATATAGATCTTTTAAGTTTACTGTACAATCTATCCTTTTATAATCTTTTAAGTTTACATAATGTTATTATGTATCTATTGCTATCGTTTATTCAGCTTTTAAAGCCTTTTATTTCTGCTGAGCAGCATTTAATTCACTTACTAGTCTTGTTTCTCAGAGTCTTAAATCTAAATGGATTACCAATTTGATAAATGTTGTAAATGCCTTACTCCCTCTTATTCTTTGGGACGATAGGCCTTTATCAGCACAGGAGCCAGAAAATAAGAATGATGCATGCAAATAGCCATTTGCTTCACTGGCATTGTTGCACTAGCATTGCTGTCAATAAAGCGGCGAATGCTCCGAAGCTTCCTTTACAAAAGAAAAAACACAGGCCATACCGCCTATGTCTCGGAAATTTTTGTTCTTGAAGCGATTAAATATTGTCTTGGGGTCCCACAGAAAAGGGTTTCCCGGAACTCAGGGTAAATAGATTCGAATCGGATATAAATAGGAGCATCGAGCAGCCAAGGATAATATTCAAACAAGCTCTGGTCTCCATATATAATGCCAGTCAACGCAAGCTCAAGCTCTCTTTTGAAGATGAGGTACCGGATTCGTGAGAATTTTTCATCATAGTCCCCATTACTTATATAGACTTTTCCAATTAAAAGGAATTCTCCATTTTGAGCTGCCCATTCTGCAAGCACTTCATCACGAAGCTTCTGGTTAATCGATTGTTTATCATATAAATAGCCAATACTTAAAAAGAGCTCACCGGTGTCGTCAGAATGTGTTAATGTATATCTTCTACCTTCAACCGGCTCAAAAGGAGTTGCAGGAGGAATATTTTTAACGCTCAATTTGGCAGGATTAAATTTGCTCATGGTCAGTTGACTCCTTTCCCAAAACCATCCCTGCCATAGCCTATGTATTGCTTGCCAAAAAGGTTACACTTGCCTATTGATTCTTAGAAGGAACGATTTTTTCTACAGAAACATCTTGAAGAATCCATTTTCCCTTTTCAAAAAACCACGTTGATTTAACATACGCAATGGAGTCTGCATTAAAAACTCCGCTTAGCCTCTGAATACCCTTTAGCCCATACTTATTCCCACTAACTTTCACTGGTTTCAATGTACCGTAAGGCAAAACCATCAGTTCAGAAGGCTCATTTAATTTTCCATTCAAATAAAGGCCCATACGTTCGTAATCCTTCCCCCGGTCACTTAAATCGAAGCTATAGGACTGTCCGGTTTCCTGGATGGTTAACGATGCCTGATAGCCATCTTTAAACTGGCTTTCTATGACAAGCGGCTCGGGAGGGGTTAAGTCTGTTACTGAAGAATCTTTTAGGGTGTATAAAAAGTAATTGGAAATCCCTCCGCTGTCTCCTGTTGGGATCCCGATAAAAATATCTTTTACCTCATCATTATTCAGATCTATAAAATGGATGGCAGGTTCATATCCGCCTTCTAGGTTGATTTTGTAGGTTTTCCCGTCTGTAGCAGCAATATCGAGGTAGATTTCCTTTAAAAATAGAGAACCATCCTCATAAGGATTGCCTCGTAAATAAATGGTATCTTTTTTAGCATCTCCTGTTACATCCACCTGCTTTGTTAAAAGAGTTTCTATTTTAGCCTTCTCTTCCACTGCATAGACACCGGTTAAAGCAGATAAAGACATAAAGAAAAAGGCCGTGAATGCAATTAGCAATTCTCTTCTCATTACGAATCACCCTCCATAAAGCTATATTGCTATTATGTCCAGTAATAAGGAAATACATGCCATCATTTGCTGGAAATGGAAAACCAAAAAACCTTGCATGAACCCAAGGGTTATGCAAGGTTTTGGTCATTATTAAGTCGGAAGGATTCCCTTATCCGATTGAACAGTTTCGGCTTCTACCTTCCAGATTGCTTTAAGTTTGCCGCTCTCTTGTTCATCAACCAGGAAGGATCCGTTTGAATATCGATCATTAAAACGAAGGTCAGAAGAACCAAAAGTTGCTACGACTGATTTCTCTGTTTGTACAAAGATCTGATCACCGTTTCGGACAATCTCTGCACCTATAATTCTATGTGGATTCGCTTTAAGTTCGCGAAGCATAATAACTCCTCGCTTTGCACGGGAGCCGATCTCAAATTCTGACAGCTTCATCCTCTTGGCAGCACCCCGCTGGGTTACAATCAGCACTGACTGTTCTGCTGATTTATCGACCAATTTTCCGGCAGTTACAAAATCATCATCTTTTAAATTGATTCCCTTTACACCGGCTGCCCGAATTCCAATTGGGCTGATTTCATCCTCAGGGAACCAAAGGGCATGGCCGAGACTTGTGACTAGGAACAGTTCTTTTGAGCCATCAGTTAGATGGACATCAACAACGATATCATCGCCTTTAAGATTAATAGCAGTTAGCGGTTTTGAGTAGCGCTGTGCTTTATACTGCTTCAGCTCAGTTTTCTTGGCCATCCCATTTTTGGTTACGAATACGAGGAATGATTGCTGTTCAAAATCAGTAACAGGCACAGCTTTAATAATTTCTTCATCCCTGTCTAATGGGACAATGTTAGCAACATGCTGCCCAAGGTCTTTCCAGCGAATATCTGGAAGTTCATGAACAGGCAGGTGTAAATAGCTTCCTTTGTTTGTGAACAGGAGAAGCACATCTTTTGTGTTCATGTTTAAATGTGCAAGGAGCCGGTCTGTATCCTTCATAGCAAAATCAAGGCCGCTCGAGGCTGCAAAAGAACGCTGGCTTGTCCGTTTTACATAGCCATCCTTAGTAACCGTTACAATGACATCCTCACTTGCTATAAGTACCTCAAGGTTTATTTTTATCTCTTCAATCTCGGCTTGGATCTTTGTGCGCCGCTCGTCAGCAAAACGTTTGCGAACATCTCTTAACTCTTTTTTAATAACTGAGTTTAACTTCTTTTCACTTTCTAGAATGGAAAGCAGTTCTTCCACTTTTTTTCTAAGTTCTTCAGCTTCTGCCTGTAATGCAGTAATGTCCGTGTTTGTTAACCGATAAAGCTGTAAGGAGACTATGGCTTCCGCCTGGATTTCAGTGAACTGAAAGTGTGAAATCAAATTGTTTTTTGCATCACGCTTATCTTTTGATGCTCTGATTGTTGCAATAACCTCATCTAAAATGGAGAGTGCCTTCATCAGGCCTTCAACAATATGCTGACGGTCTCTAGCTTTACGAAGGTCATACTCAGACCGTTTCGTGACAACATCCTTCTGGTGGCCGATGTAAGCGTCAAGGAGTTCGGCTAGTCCCATAAGTTTAGGGCGCTTCTTATGTATGGCGACCATATTAAAATTATAAGTTATCTGCAAATCACTGTTTTTGTATAGATAATGAAGGACGCCTTCAGCATCTGCGTCCTTTTTCAATTCAATGACAATCCTCATTCCAGTACGGTCTGTCTCATCCCGAACCTCAGAAATGCCCTCAACCTTCTTATCAAGTTTGAATTCATCGATCCGCTTGACCAGGTTTGCTTTGTTGATTTCATAAGGAATTTCAGTGATCACAATTTGCTGTTTACCGCCTCTTATATCTTCAATAGCGGCTTGTCCGCGGACAATAACTTTGCCCTTACCTGTTTTATAGGCTTTGAGAATTCCCTCAACACCCTGAATGATCCCGCCTGTAGGAAAATCTGGTCCCTTAATGACCGTCATTAAATCCTCAACAGAGCAATCAGGCTTATCCATTCTCATAATCACGCCGTCAATTACTTCGTTTATATGATGGGGAGGGATGTCCGTGGCGTAACCGGCAGAAATCCCGGTTGATCCATTAACAAGCAAATTTGGGAACATTGCCGGCAGTACGGTGGGTTCACTTGAGGTATCATCAAAGTTTGGGATGAACTCTACTGTTTGCTTATCGATATCTCTTAAAAGCTCGGAAGCAATCGCAGAAAGCCGGGCTTCCGTATAACGCATAGCTGCTGGGGGATCTCCGTCAACACTTCCGTTATTTCCATGCATTTCAACTAAATACTTCCTTACTTTCCAATCCTGGCTCATCCTGACCATCGCGTCGTATACAGATGAATCTCCATGTGGATGGTAGTTACCAATAACATTGCCGACCGTTTTCGCTGATTTTCTAAATCCTTTTTCATTGGTGTTGCCCTCAACATGCATAGCATAAAGAATCCTGCGCTGCACGGGCTTCAGGCCATCGCGGGCATCAGGAAGTGCCCGCTCTTGAATAATATATTTACTATAGCGGCCAAACCGATCTCCAAGTACATCTTCTAGCGGAAGGTCGCGAAATTTTTCGATACTCATTCTGGGTTAACCTCCTCTGTTACGGAGATATTCTCGTTTTCTAGTATATTGCTATCCTCTTCTAGCCCAAATGCTACGTTTGATTCAATCCATTTTCGGCGAGGCTCAACTTTATCGCCCATTAGAGTCGTCACACGGCGCTCTGCGCGAGCTGCGTCATCGATTTGGACACGGATTAGCGTTCTTGTTTCTGGATCCATTGTCGTTTCCCAGAGCTGATCGGCATTCATTTCGCCTAGCCCCTTGTACCGTTGGATCATGTAGCCTTTTCCGACTTTCTTCATTGCTCCCTGAAGCTCATCATCACTCCAGGCATACTCGATTATTTCCTTTTTGCCGGTCCCTTTGCTTACTTTATATAGCGGAGGAAGGGCGATGAAAACGCGGCCTGCCTCTAATAAAGGCTTCATATAGCGGTAAAAGAATGTTAAAAGCAAAACCTGTATATGTGCTCCATCTGTATCCGCATCTGTCATAATGATAACTTTTTCGTAATTAATATCATCAAGATTAAAATCAGCACCAACACCTGCTCCAATAGCATGGATAATCGTATTGATTTCCTCATTTTTAAAGATATCCTGAAGCTTGGCTTTTTCGGTATTGATAACCTTGCCTCGCAGCGGCAGTACGGCTTGGAACTTTCTGTCACGCCCCTGTTTGGCTGATCCGCCTGCGGAATCACCCTCAACCAGGTATAATTCATTTTTGTTGGGATTTTTCGATTGAGCCGGAGTCAGCTTGCCGGATAGAACAGCTTCCGAACGTTTTCGCTTCTTTCCGCTTCGTGCATCTTCACGGGCTTTACGAGCTGCTTCTCTCGCTTGGAAAGACTTAATTGCCTTTTTAATAAGGAGTGAGCTGATATCAGGATTTTCTTCAAGAAAGTAAGACAGCTGTTCGGAAACAACTGAATCAACGGCAGAACGTGCTTCACTTGTTCCGAGCTTGCCTTTTGTTTGCCCTTCAAATTGAAGGATTTCTTCTGGTATCCTTACCGAAATAATAGCAGCCAAACCTTCACGGATATCAGCACCCTCGAGGTTTTTGTCTTTTTCTTTTAAAATGCTAACTTTTCTTGCGTATTCATTAAATACTCGGGTCATTGCCGTTTTAGAGCCTGCTTCATGAGTGCCGCCGTCCTTTGTGCGAACATTATTTACGAAGGACAAAACGTTTTCTGAATAACCATCATTAAACTGAAACGCAAAATCGACTTCTATCCCGCTGTTTGAACCTTCAAAAGAAAGGACAGGGTGAAGAACATCTTTCTCCTCGTTTAAATAGGTTACAAAAGCTTCAATGCCTGTTTCATAATGAAAGACTTCACGGACATCATGACGTTCATCAATGATCTCGATTTTTAACCCTTTTAGCAAAAACGCTGATTCACGAAGGCGCTCACAGAGCGTGTCATAATTATAAGTAAGTGAAGAGAAGATTTGTGGATCTGGCTTAAAATGAATCATCGTTCCAGACTGGTTCGTCTTACCGGTTTTCTCAAGCGTGGTTGCCGGCTTTCCGCCATTCTCGAATCTTTGCTGATAAATACTTCCGTCCCTTTTAATCGTTACAACCAGCCATTCTGACAGGGCGTTAACGACAGAGGCACCAACACCATGCAAACCTCCACTAGTTTTATAGCCTCCCTGGCCAAACTTACCGCCCGCATGAAGCACTGTAAGGATTACTTCAGGAGTTGGTTTACCTAGTTTATGCATTCCCGTCGGCATTCCTCGTCCTTTATCCTGGACACTGATTGAATTATCTTTGTGTATTTTAACTATGATATGGTCACCATAACCGCCTAGTGCCTCATCGACAGAGTTATCTACAATTTCATATACAAGATGGTGCAGACCCCTGGTATCGGTGCTCCCGATATACATTCCGGGTCTCTTTCTGACAGCCTCAAGACCCTCGAGCACCTGTATCGCGTCATCATTGTAGTCAAATGCTTGCTGATTTCTTGCCACGAACATACCCCTTTCATTTCTTGCAACACACATTGACGCTTTCTTTGTATATTGTCAATGATTTGATTAAGTATTCGTCAAAGGACTTTCTAATCCTTTGAAGTGATGAAAAAATGTATATAGAACAAGCGTTCCTGATACTGTATTTTAACATACATTCAAGAGACGTCTATGCTTAATTGTAGCGGTTTCTTGGGATTTGGCAAACTGATTTCTCTTAATGCTGAAAAATATACTGGTGAATAACGCGTAAATTTGCCATAAAAACACGTTTTACTCCTATTCTCGTAATGTCTTGAGAAGAACAAAACCGCAAGCGTCTTAAACAGCACCGACACGCGAAGTGAAGTCGTTCTGTGACTTCATCAGCTAGGCATCAACCTGAATGGCTTCTTGGCAAGATACTCACGGAAGTTAGCTCTTGAAGGAAACTTGCTAGAAGAAGGAGTTAGACGGTAGTCAAGTTTAAATTTCAGAATAAATAACTACTATATAAAGTCTAGAGGATTTGAATTCCTAGGCTGATCGGAAAAAACGTATTAATTTTTGTAAGGAAAATGGCCAAATTCCGCCATATCTCCTGGTCCATCTACAGATTTAAGTGCTTGCTGATGGGAAGTGGTTCTCGTATCAAGGTTAAAGTAGTAAATCACCTTTTGGTTATGTAGATCTTCATATTCAAACCGTTTTGCTTCCTCCTCTTGATTTTTAGTATTTAAATAATTGATTCCAATTGAAAATTCACCTAAAGGATGGGTGTTCATATACTGATAAAGTTCATAGAACTTTTTGTATTCCTCATCAAGATGTTCCTCCAAGTTATCACGATACGGATAGATAAATAAGTAAAGATTATGCTCTCTTGGCAGGGCTGACTGCTCATATGTATCTGCCTTCAAATGTTCGGCAGCTTCTGGCTGATAACCTATATTCACAAAATAGCCTAAACGCTCGGGAAATAGTTTGTCGATTACCGGGCGAAGCATTTCTTTTGCATCTCTTCTCCATTTCATTTCGATATAATCATCCACGGGTTCTTCCATCCGTTCATTGGCTCGTATATGCAAGCTAATCTCTGGCTGTTTAACTGGGATCGCTTCCACGGTAAAGGTACCGTGGTCATCTCCGCGAGGCCTGCTGTAACTAATGTCTAAGATTGAGAATTCTTCATTATATTTGGTCTCAAGATAATCTAAAGAGGCTGCGGTTACTTCCTTTTTGCTCATTTTATTGAAGTCAGCTGTAAGGTCGATTAAATTCACGATGATGAATAAACCGATTACAGCGGCCCAGCCGATTGCAAAAGTAAATATGATCCATTTAACCCATTTCATTTTCTTTCCTCCATAAATAAAATTCAGACTAAAAACAATTTTGCTGCCTTGCACCTGAGCCAAATTTAAAAAACTGAGAAAGCAACTTTGTTTTATTCGGCGTAAGATATGTCTCTTCCTTCTGATATACAAGGAACCATAAACTTTTTTAAAAACTGCTAAAGGCGTACCACTTTTGCTTCCTCTAGCTGCGACTCCTAGAAACTCGGAAAACTTCAGTTCCTCCGGCAGAAGCAAAGGACGCTTCTGCCGGAGGACCTTCCAGTTTTCGCGTTTCTGGCCAGTCGTCTCCGCTTTTGTTATTCCAATTATTCCCGGATTTATTTCTCTGTTGTTATTGCAACCTAATAGCAAAAAGAGTTTTAGAACGGGGTGCAGATATGAGGAATAACAGAGTGCTTGCTTTCACGGTGGTTGCCCTGGCAGTTTTAGGTCTATTTATTTTTTTGCCATTTGGAAATGAACACCATGATGACTTGGAGAGGATTCATTCTGGGTCGAGAATCTGGGCAGTCAGGGGGCTCAGTTCTCAGAATACTGAACAAAATAATATGGTCAAGGTTAACAACATTCAAAGAGGAGAAAATATAAAGGAAAGACTAGACAAGGACCCTTCCATCCGCCTCATCTATCATAATAAAAAAAATAAAAGCCATTATTATCAAAATCAAGCAACAGTAAAGTTCAGTCGGCATCCTAGCCCTGAACAAATGGACCGTATAGAAGAACAGATTAATGGCAAGGTATTAAAGGAACTTGATCAAACTCATATATTTAAATCACAAGATAAAACAACTGCTGAGCTCCTGCATTACTTCCGCAGTCTGGAAAACGTCGTATATTCAGAGCCTAATTTCATACTATTGCAAAATGAAATAAATGCACCAAATGACTCGCTGTATCGGGAAAAGTACCAATGGAACCTCCCATTAATTGAAGCCGAGCTGGGCTGGAACATTACACGAGGAAGTGAGGATATTACTATTGCAGTTGTCGATACAGGAGTTGACCTTGATCATCCTGATTTGAGAAATCGCCTAGTTAAAGGTTATAACGTGGTAGATGATAATAATAATCCTGATGACGATAATGGACATGGCTCCCATGTAGCTGGAATTATTGCATCTGAAACTAATAACCGTGAAGGAACTGCCGGTGTTACTTGGTTCAATAAAATCATGCCTGTAAAAGTGATGGGTCCTGAAGGATATGGAACGACATTTGATATTGCAAAGGGGATTATCTGGGCTGCAGATAACGGAGCAGATGTTATTAATCTTAGCCTGGGCAACTACCAGCCTTCTGTTCTTCTTGAGGAAGCTGTTCAGTATGCATATAGTAAAAATGCTGTAATCGTGGCAGCAGCTGGAAATGATAGTTCGAATCAGCCGACCTACCCGGCTTCGTACCCTGAAGTCCTCAGTGTTTCGGCGGTGAGTATTGACGGATCAAGGGCTCCATTTTCAAACTACGGAGATTATATTGATATCGCTGCACCTGGAGAGTATATTTTAAGCACGTTTTTTGATAAACAGTACGCTGCTCTTTCGGGGACTTCGATGGCTGCTCCACATGCTGCCGGGCTAGCCGGGTTAATGCTCTCGGCTAATCCAGAGCTTTCGAATAAAGAAGTAATGGATAAGATAAAATCCTCTGCTATTGATCTTGGCTCTAAGGGAAAGGATCATGATTTTGGATATGGTTTAATTGATATAAAAACCTCATTGCAATCAGCGAGCAAGCCTGAAACACCGATTAACAGATTTAGGGATCGTTTCTTTAAACTTTGGCAGTAGGTGTCAGAGAAAATAAAAACCGGACTGAAATGTCCGGTTTTTTGCTATTGAGTAACAATTCGATTTCTTCCAGTTTCCTTTGCCTGATACATCGCTATATCGGCTCGTTTTAAAAGGTCTTTTGCAAGGTCGTGGTCATTGAGTTCTGAAACACCGAAACTGCAGGTCAAAAAGCCAACGGTGTCAAACTTATGATTTTCTACGACAGTTCTTAAACGCTCTGCTAAAGCTGCACCATTGTTGAGATTTTTATTCACAGCAATGATTAAAAACTCTTCTCCGCCCCAGCGGCCGAAATGATCCGCTTCTTCTAGACTTCCATTAATTAGATAGGTTAACTCTCTCAAAACACTATCTCCAACGTCATGGCCGTACCTATCGTTTACCTTTTTAAAATAATCGACATCAAACAAGATAGCTGAAACAGCAGTTACTTCTTTTCTAGCCCGTTTAATCTCTTGGTGAAGTAATGCATCCATCTTTCGCCGGTTTGGCAGGCTGGTCAGGTAATCAGTATAGGCAAGCTGCTGGGAAGCTTCTGCCTGCAGGTATGTTTCCAATACCCTTTGAAGATAAAATAAAGAGATGATTACTCCTAAATTGGCAATGTAAAATTGGATAAGTGCATCGAGTGTTGGTATGGAACGGCTATCGCTTAAGAATATATGGTAAATCCCGGGTATTAGCGTTATTGCGTAGATTAGCCATGAAATTTGGTAAGCTTTAGAGCCTCTAAATGTAAAAAATAAGAGGATATAAACGATTGGAGACCAATAGGCTACACTTCCAAGCTGTACATTCCCTGCAACTCCAAGATCTATTAGGATTGTGTTAAAAACACGGAAGATATAAATGAAACTAGCTATAAAGCAAATGATGATTTCGATGTAGCGAAAAAGCTCCTTATTAAGAAAAAGAAGAAGGAAACAGAAGGTCAAACCGATTAAGAGTATGAAGAAAGTGATGATGTTAATAGTGTCCATAGCATCGTCTTTAATGAGAAGAAGCAAAATTATAAGGAATGAAAGGATGAAGATTGGAAGCAGATTAGTAAATATTTTTCTTTTCAGCTTTGTGAAGGTGTTATGTTCGTAAAAAAAGGAGTCTCCCATTTGTCACACCTCCCTTTCTAAAATGGTATAAAAGAGTATTTCTTCACTATAATTATACCATTACTTTATTATGGAAATTAAACATCAACTGAGATATTGTTTCGAATGTTCGTCGGTTCGAGGCGTTTTCAATTATTGTTTGTGTTAAAGAACAGTGTTGATATTTGCTGCTATTTGCTGCTGTGTGGGGTGTAATGAAAGGTTGGCGACTCCTCGAAAATGCTTGGGCATTTCCTTCGTGCGTGGAGTTACTCGAAGGTGTTAGACCATGTCCTGACGGAGATCGAGTCACGGGAGACCCTGCAGGCGCTTTGTCGCGAGGAGTCTCCCGGACTCGCTTGTGGGAAGGAGCGGCTGTAGCGGAAATCACCTGCCAAGTCTATTCGAGCTTAATAAAAAAAGCCACGAATCCGCGGCTTAGCATCACTTGTTCCCTATTTGAAATTTTAACAAGGCGGCAATATTCTTTGAAAGGCGCTCCACGTTGATTGACGCGTTTTCTAATGCATCTCTTAATGGAATTGCCCCCGGTACAATGCTAAATAAAACATCAATACCAAAATCGTGGACTGCTGCACTATCGTTCGCCACATGTCCGGCAATGGCGATAACTGGGATACCATAGAGCTTCGCTGTTTTAGCGACTCCAATCGGAGTTTTTCCGAAAATGGTTTGGCCGTCAATTTTCCCCTCGCCAGTGATAACAACATCAGCATCTTTAACCTTTTCTGCAAGACCTGTGGCTGCTATGATGATGTCTACCCCCTTCTTTAACTCAGCAGGAAGAAAGGCCAGCAGGCCGGCCCCGAGACCTCCTGCGGCGCCAGCTCCGGGAAGGTCTTTTACTTTTCGGCCTAGATCCCGCTCAATAATCGAAGCATAACGCTCTAAATACGAATCAAGAAGTTCAACTTGTTCTGGTGAGGCGCCTTTCTGGGGGCCAAATATAGCGGATGCTCCAGTAGGCCCTGTAAGTGGATTGTCAACATCGCAGGCAACTTCAATTTTTACTGCTTCTAGGCGAGGGTCCAGACCGGACGCATCGATTCTTGCTAAATCAGCTAATGCTCCCCCGCCATCCCCAATCTCACCCCCCGCAAAATTTAGCAATTTAACACCTAGTGCTTTGGCCATGCCAGACCCGCCATCATTTGTAGCGCTGCCGCCAATACCGATAATGATGTGAACGGCGCCATAATCGATTGCAGCAGAAATTAATTCTCCTGTACCTCTTGTAGTAGTTGTTAGGGGATTTCGTTTTTCGGCAGGTACTAGCTCCAGCCCAGAGGCAGCGGCCATCTCAATAACTGCAGTTTTACCGTCTCCCAATATTCCAAAAAACCCTTCAACAGGCTCGCCCAGCGGACCAGTTACGATTTGTTTAAGTATTTTTCCATTCGTAGCATCAACGAGAGACTGGACCGTCCCTTCACCGCCATCAGCCATCGGCACCTTTAGAATTTCTGCATCAGGGAAAACGGATTTGAACCCAATTTCAATTGATTCAGCAGCTTCAAGTGCTGTAAGGCTTTCCTTGAACGAATCCGGTGCAATTACAATTTTCATGTGCAAATCCTCCCTTTATCCAAATAATTTAAAGACACCAAATATTAATGTTGAAATGATGGCTAATGTTAAACCGACAGCTGTCTCATAAGGAATAACCTTTAAACGTTCTTTGATTTCCATGTGAACACTTCCTCCAGTTGCGTGGAAGAAGCTTCCATGCGGTAAATGGTCAAGCACTGTAGCGCCTGCATGGACCATCGCTGCTCCGGCTAAAGCGGATACACCCATTTCCAATATCGTTGCACTGAACACCTGGCTTGCAACAGCTGTACCTGCTGTTGTAGACGCTGTGGCTGCTGACATAAAGATACCAGAGGCAGGTGCAAGTACGAAAGCTGGCAGACCCATCATATCTAGGCTGTTAATAACAACATCTTTCAAACCTGAATTGGCAATAATTCCAGCCAGGGTGCCTGTTCCCAAGAGCATAATTGCGACACCTGTCATTTTGTTCAAGCCTGAAGCCGCAAACTCGTTCAGCTGGTGTCCTTTACCCATCAAAAGTGCACCGGCAATTCCACCTGCAGGTAGAGCAATCATTGGATCAATATTTATATTAAATAATGGACGAAGAGCTAATAGAATGATTGTAACAAGTGGTGCAATGATCGCTGCCCAGAATACAGGAAGGTTGCCGGGAGCAATCGTTTCATGATCGTGTAAGCTTACTTTTGTTCCTTTGTCTGTCAGTTTTTTCGCAATGATGTAAGTCACTGCCAGACCAAACAAGGCCGGAATAACGCCTGCTGCCATAACCGTTGTCAATGGAATGCCAAATGCATCGGATGCAGCAATTGCATTCGGGTTTGGTGACATAATATTTCCTGCCTTTCCGCCGCCGATCATTGCCAGCAAAATGGCCGTTTTAGAAATTCCGGCACGGCTTGCAATTGCTAAGGCAATTGGTGAGACGGTAATGACGGCTACATCAACAAACACTCCGACGGTTGTCAAGATCATCGTGGCAATGGCCAGAGCCAGCAGCGCTCTCGTTTCACCGACTTTTTTTACAATCGTTTCAGCTATAACTCCAGCGGCACCTGATTCTATCAACACCCCTGCTAGAATACCGGCTGCTAAGATTCTGAGAACAGCTGGTATAATACCCTGAGCGCCTTCCATCATCAGGGCGACAGTATTTGTAATATCTACTCCTCCCACCAGACCGCCGATAAGAGCGCCTGTTATCATACCGTATGCAGGGGAAACTTTCTTTAAAATAAGAATAATGGCAATAACTAGGGCGACAATCGCTCCGAAAGCGCTTACTTGAATATCCATGAATGATCCTCCTTAATTCTAGTTGTTAGAATTATTGTAAGCGCTGTCCAAGGTATTTACATTAGGCAATTCGACAAAAGATGTTGTTGCAAAAACCCTATTTTTGTGCAAATGCACTAGATGTTTTTGAGATAAAAACAGCGGACTTTATCAGTTGTGCGTTTGCACAGTTAGGTTAATTTGGTAGCCAGAAGAGACAAATACAGCGTTGTTAAATCTTTTATTTTCCTAGGATCTAATCCAGTTATTTCTCGGATTTTTTCAAGTCGGTACCTTAATGTATTCCGATGAATAAACAGCCTTTGTGCTACTTTATTCATATCTCCGTTTTCATCAAGATACACTTTTAATGTCTCTAGCAATTCTCCTTTATCATCGTTGTTAAGCTGAAGGCTATAATTTTTTAGTCTGTCCCAGGAATTTGATTTTCCAGTTTCATGGAGGATAACCGGAAGTAAATAGTCTTCGTAATGATAAATCGATTTGTCTGGGTGCAGCTTTCTTCCGGCCTCTAGGGCAGCTTTTGCCTGTATATAAGATTCCCGGATGCTGTCCGGCTCTAGAGAACCGCCAATTCCAATTTGGCAGCCATGGTTAGTATCTCCCTTCAAAAGCTGAACCCAGCTTTCAGCCGTTTTAATAATATCTTTCAGATGGGGAGACTGCCCTTGATTTGCTATTAATAGAATAATATGATCTGGCTGCATAAGGTATAAGTCGTTCTTACCAAGCTTATTTTTCAAATAGTTTAACACTTGTGGACGATTGTCTGTTCTAAGGGCAACCGCCACTCTTTTAATGCTGTGGTTAATGCCAATTCGTTCAGCACGCTCATAAAATAACCGGTCCAGTTTTCCTTCGCTATGGACCAGCTGGCTGACGAGTTCCTCTTTTAGCCTGTCATCCCATTGCATTTGCTGAATGAATACGGATTGCTGAACAATCATTTCAGCTGCCATCTTAACGAGCTCGGCAAAGCTTTTTATTTCATTTGGGGGTCCTGTAATTCCGATTACCCCAATGATTTCACCTTGATAGGTGATCGGCAGATTTATTCCAGGTTTTACCCCGTGCAGGAGGCCTGCATCCTTCTCTGTAACTTCCAGCTCAGCCTGTTGCTCGATAACCCTTACTGCTCCCTGATGGATATCATCTAGCCGGCTGTTATCTCCTGAACCAATGATGATCCCCTGTTCATTCATTACGTTAATATTCCGGCCGATAATCGCCATCGTTCGTACAACGATCTCCTGGGCTAGCTGTTTTGTTAAATAATGCATTTATGCTCCCCGCCTTATCCGATTTTCTCGGTTAATTTCACTTTTCTATAATAATACAAAAAAACGCGTGAAGCTTCCTTCACGCGTTCGTTACTAATAGTTAATCCCTTTTTAATTCATGCTATCATTATCTCGTAATCGCATGCTCAACTTTGATGCAGCGATCCATAATGACGGTATGGCCTTGTTGTTTTAAAAAGTTATAGGCCTCATCGCTATAAACACCTTGTTGAGCCCAGAACACATCTGCATCTATCCGGTCAAAAGCTTTTGCAAGATCAGGCAAGTATTCGGAACGCCTGAAAATATTGACGATATCGATATGTCCTTCTACCTCCTGCAGGGATCCGACTGCCTTCACACCAAGTGCTTCCTTGATGGTTGGATTAACGGGGATAATCTCATACCCTGCTCTTTGCATAGCTTCTGACACCATATATGACGTTCTGTACGGGTCATCGCTCAAACCTACCACTGCAATCCGTTTGGCCTTTTTAAGGATTTTGCCGATTTGTTCCCGGCTTGGATTTTCAATAGCCATTATTGAACACTCCTTTTTAGATGTAACACTTCATTCCAGTTTACCTTAAAGCCAGCAATTGGAACATAATTTCGCTTATTTATCAATAAGTCCTTTGCTCTCTAAAAACTCCCTTGCCACTTCTTTAGGCTCTTGCTTATCAATATCCACTTTGGCATTCATTTCAGACATCTCTTCTTCACTAATATTTCCGGCAAGCTCATTAACAACGTCTTTAAGTTCAGGAAATTGATCTAATACCTCCTGCCTTACAATTGGAGCTGCGTAATAAGGCGGGAAAAAGCCTTTATCATCTTTTAACGCTGTTAAATTGTAACGGGCAATCCTGCCGTCAGTAGTGAAGGCAGGGATAACGTCGACATTCCCATCTTTCACTGCCTCGTACATGATATTGGGATCAAAGCTCTCTGAGTTCTCAAACTTAAAACCATAAGCTTCTACCATAGCATCATATCCATCCTCACGCTCGTAAAACTGGTGGGGTGCTCCGAAGGTCATATTCTGTGAATATGGTACAAGATCTGAAAATGTCTCTGCTTTCAAATCTTTGTCCTTGCTAAAAGAGAGCGTGTATGTGTTTTCAAATCCCAATGGCTCGAGCCACACTATATCATACTCTTCTTTATACCCTTCTTTCACTCGTTCAAAAATCTCATCTGCCGATTCTCCAGGCTCGGCTTTCTCTTTAAGTACTGCCTCAAGCCCAGTACCAGTATATTCGACGTACATATCAATGTCACCTTTTTCCATAGCAGGTGTTAAGATGGAAACCTCGCCTAGTCCGTCTTGCACTTCAACTTCATAATCAGTATGGGCTTTAATATATTCAGCGAGGATATGCGGAAGAATGTATTGCTCTGTCCACATTTTTCCGGATATCACGATCTTTTCATCATCACCGTTTGAACAGCCAGAGATGAATAGGAATGTCATCAATAGCATAATCATTAATTTTTTCATAAATAAGTCCTCCTATTGTCTTTTAAGTCCCTTTGGTGTTGCTCTTAGTTCGATGCGTTTTAAAATAAAATCAAAAAATAACGCCAGAAATGCTGCTGGGATGGCACCGGCAAGCACCAATTGGTTATTCCATGTTGATAAGCCTCTGTAAATTAATTCACCGAGTCCGCCTGCCCCTACAAAAGTTGCTAGTGTTGCTACTCCGACTGTTAATACAGTGGCTGTACGAATTCCTGCCATTATGAATGGAAGTGAAAGAGGCAATTCAATCTTCGTTAATATTTGGTTTTCTGTCATCCCCATCCCTCGGCCGGCTTCTATGACAGCTTGATCAACTGTTATGATTCCTGTATAGGTGTTTCTGAGAATCGGAAGCAGTGAATAAACGGTCAAGGCCGTTATGGCAGTGACAGTCCCTGTCCCAAATATCGGAATTAAAAATCCAAAGAAAGCAAGGCTGGGAATGGTTTGGAACACAGAAGTAATACCGATAAATAAATCGGCTAGTTTGCGCTGTCTTGATACAAAGATGCCAAGCGGAAGAGCAATGATAATAGCAATAAAAATAGCTGTAAACGAAAGAAATAGGTGTTCCACCATGCCTTCCCAAATATCATCTGATCTTGTCATCACGGTATTAATAAAAAACAAATGAAGCGGTTCAATCATGATCGTGCTCCCTCCTTGCCTAGCCCTGCAAAATGCTGTAAGAGTCTGTCCCGGGTAAGAAGACCGACAAGCTGATCTTCATTAAGGACCGGCAGAACCTCTATCTTTTGATCCAGAAAAAGTGTTGCTGCTGTTTTTAAATCAGCATCGACAAGGATGCTAGGATAATTATGTATGCTTCGTCCTTCAAAAAACGCTCCTGCATATGTATCATCTGAACTGCTGGCAAATAGGAGTGAATCAGGTGACATCTGATGACCGCTATGGTTCCCGCCTGTATCAATGATCGCCGTGTCTGCCTCCAAAAGGTCAGCTATGATAGTTGATGTTACTTCCTTTAGGCGGCTTTCACCAATAAAGTCACGGATAAATTCATTAGCAGGGCTGGTTACAAGCGCCTCAGGAGTATCAAACTGAACGATGCGTCCGTCTTTCATGACTGCGATTCTATCAGCAAGCTTTAGGGCTTCGTCAATATCATGAGTGACAAATACAATTGTTTTCTGGATGCGGTGCTGTATTTCCTTTAACTCATCCTGGAGTTGTTCCCTGCTGATTGGGTCAAGGGCACTAAAAGGTTCATCCATTAAGATAATTGGAGGTTCGGCTGCAAGAGCGCGAATGACGCCGACTCTTTGCTGCTGGCCGCCGCTTAATTCCAATGGGTATTTAGAACGGAATTGAGAAGGTTCCAGTCCGACCATATCTAATAGCTCATCCACTCTTTTCTCATAGCGGTCTTTATGCCAGCCTTTCAGTTTGGGAATCAGGGCAATGTTTTCCGCAATCGTCATATGCGGTAACAGGCCAATTTGCTGAATCACATAGCCAATGTTTCTCCTCAGTTCGACCCCATTTGCCTGAGTGATATTTTCCCCATCTACATAGATGGTGCCTGATGTAGGATCAATCAATTTATTGATCATCTTCATTGTTGTTGTTTTCCCGCAGCCACTTGGGCCGATGAATGTAACCAATTCTCCCTTTGAAATTTCAAAGCTGAGCGATTTGACAGCCTCAAAGCCATCGTCGTAGGTCTTATTAACTTTTTCAAATCGAATCATTTGTTCACCTGCTTACTCTCTGTTTTTTCGCAACCTTGCTGAGACCCTTACAAAACTACTTAATTATTTACCCGTTCCAGCTTCTGGATAAACATGGAAAATAAAATGTGTTGGAAAAGTACTAGGAAACTTAGGCAGCCTAAAATACTCAGTTTATCGTTCCCCATTCAATTGCTCCATAATCGATTTTAAAGATACTGGACTTAAAGCACAAAAAAATGATTGCATCAGCAACCATCTTTTCGTGCTATGTGGAAAAACTTCAATCATCCAGCAAGGCCTAAATAAGATAGGTGGCTTGGCTGTCTTTTAGTGACCTGTCTATTTTCGTCCTGCACCAGTGCTGTACAAGCAGTTTCAACGGCAAAAGAGCGGGGCCAGCTGGCTATGAAGGGCATTTGAGCAGGGAGACATATCTAATTTAAAAAAAGCCTGGCTAGATGCCGGGCTTTGATGTGGTGTTTAATAGGTTGTAAAACGGAACAGTTTTTGCAAAGAGTAACCGATATATTTTACAATAGTTAACGGTTCTTTGTTTTGTTCGTATTCCACTGTGAATTCTCCATCTTCATTATGCCAAAGTCTATTAAAATAGCCTCTTACATCCTGAATGAACTCAGTATCCGTCCGTGCTTTTAACTTTAAATTAGTTTCAAGATTAAGGTCATCGAGGTTCCGTTGCGTAAAGTTAGCTGAACCGCCAATAATTGTCCCTGTTCTGCCATGATCCACATACATAAATTTAGAATGGTATTGCTCCTCACCAGTGTTATACCAGCGAATTTCAATATTATCGCTGCCGATCTTCATCAACTCAGCAGCTATTGGGATGTTGGGAAGGCCCATTTTCTGCGATCCAAATGCATTTTGGTTTGGATCAAGAATGATGTTGATTTTCACATCTCTTCGGGCGGCATTTTTCAGTTCATCCATAACTTTTCTATCTGCGAGATAAAACATGCCTAACCAAATGTGATTCCCTTTTTCAGTGGCTCTTAGTTCATGAAGGAGTTCCTTATAAATCTTCCCCTCAGTTAATACCTGAACGGCAATGTCTCCTTTTCTGTCTTCGTTATTCATATATTCAGGAAGCTTGCCGCCTCGCGAATAGTCGGCCACTGCCTGCTCTGATTTGAGCAAATCAGACTTTAGCCCGCTGCTGCTGACTTCAAAAGCGATATTAGAATGGAAACCGCTGGCATCGTGAGGATTCGCTGAAGTCACAATTGACGTTTTATCCGTAATGAACACTTTCCGATGATTGGCCTTAATATTCAGCGTCTGCAAATATGAACGCATTGTTACCTTTGGAGCATTATCTGCCATTGGGTTTGGAAGCCACCCTGTTCCGGACTGGCCGAACCATTGAAAAAAGGTCCTCCATACACTGGAGTAAAGCGGATTAGAGTCTCTAAGCTGATTTAATTCTGAGAATATAACCTCTATCCCGGCTTCTTCTAACCGATCCAACTGGTCCAACGAGTGGGAACCGTATGCTATATTAATTTCATCTGTTATAAAAGCTATTTGAATTTTTTCATTCTGCTGTTTCTTCTTAATTAATTTTGAGGTTAACGTTTCTGTTAGTCTTGGAAAGCCAAGATCTTCGTTATAGTACGGGTTGAACAAAAACATGTCTAAGACAATAAATTCCTCTGCTTCGTCAACCGCAGAAAAAATTCTTTCGAAAATCTGCTGCTCAATGACGGTATCCCCATTGTGGTCCTTGTATGTTAAATCATACAAAAAACGAACATCATCTGTGTAATGAGTTTCACCCGCAAAGGACAAACCTTCCGGCAGCGGTTTATGGGTATGAATATAAATAACCGTACTTAGCAAGAGCACCAACAGGACGAGCATAATGGTGATAAACATTCTTTTTCTTTGCAATAGATAACCTCGTAACGCCAAGAGACACTCTCCTAAACTTTTTACATTATAAGTACACCAGAAAGCCGACTAGTAAACCTTCTTGGGGTCAAAAGAGAGTACTTCGACAAGATAAATATAACCAAATTGAGGATCCTTTGATTTTTCTAGGATCTTACCTGTAGTCTTTAAAGAACTGCCTTCAGAATCTCTTTTATCTATTTCAAGGATTAGTTCCTGTGATTCACCTAAATTTAAGTGTGACAGGAGACGAACTTTATCTTCCTGATAGTTAACAGCGAAACATTTAGTGTTAAATAAAACCTGTCTATCCCGCTTCGCTTTAACTTGGACGCTGACTTCACTCATTTCGCTCTCCCGCATTCGATTCACCCCATAGATAGAATAGTATTTATTACCCGTGATACAAAAGTCCTAAACCTCTTTTCGAAGTCTGATTATAGGGGGTCCTTGTTGGCGGATCCTGGATAGGCGGAACAACATTCGGATAGCTGAAGCAGTTCGGGTCTGCAAAAATCCGCTTGGATAGCACCTCGGCAAAGTAATCTTCCCCCTCAAAGACAACCAACGCATTTATTAATAAATGGAGTAATCCTTAATAGAATGAAAGTAGAAGGGTTTTTGATTTTTTTAAACTATTTTTATAGCAGACTTGGTATACTTTATAAATCAACATGGAGTTTTTAAAAGAACATGGTACAATAAAATAATCCAGTTTAGATGAAGGAGAAATTTTCATGGTTATTGCAATTATTATAATAATGGCATATTTAATTGGCTCAATTCCCTCTGGCTTAATTATCGGTAAAGTGTTTTATAAAACAGATATCCGCGAGCATGGCAGCGGGAATCTTGGCGGCACGAACACTTTCCGTACGCTTGGAGTTAAAGCGGGCTTAGCTGTTTCTATTGCTGATATTTTAAAGGGAACGCTTGCTGCGTTATTGCCGATTTTTCTCGGTTCGGACATGCATGTTTTACTAGCGGGAGTTTTTGCTGTTATCGGACATATGTACCCTATCTTTGCAGGCTTTAGAGGCGGAAAAGCAGTGGCAACCTCTGGCGGCATTTTGCTGGCTGCAGCTCCTTATATGTTCTTGTTTGGTGTCGTTGTCTTTTTTATTAGCTTGTACACGACAAAGTATGTGTCCCTTTCTTCTATTTTCACCGCTCTAGCTATGCTGATTTATTCCCTTTTTACCGGCGACTATATTTTAATAGCTGTTGTTGCAATGCTCGCCTTTTTTGTAATCTATAGGCATAGAGCGAATATTGAGCGGATCCGTAATAAAACAGAACCAAAAATTACCTGGCTTTCATTCAAAAACAAAAAATAGTTTATTAGAAAACCCGGAAAGAAAGCTTTTCCGGGTTTTTTATTCCTTGTCCGGCAACAGCGCCTACACCCCACAAAGTCATAAGCTGCTCTCTTACTCGAGGCAAAACTCATCTTATGTGGTCGGGACTGCACAATGGGCTTTCGGCTTTCGCATTTCCTTATCCAGCAGTGAGTCCCCGAAAGTCGGAAACTTCAACAACAAATCGTTTCTTCGACTGAACCTCCAGTTGACTGGGTGCTATCGGTGATTTTCTTTTTTTGTTACCTTTGTCTTATTCCATATAGTTTCAGTGCCTGGCTTAAGCTATTAAACATATTGATATCATCAAATCGGATCCCAAGTGAAGTAACAGATTGGGCAAGCTCTGGCCTCATGCCTGTCAATGACACCTTGACCCCCGTTAATTCAAGGCTGGAGATGATTTTAAATAATTCTTGGGCAACCATAGTGTCTACAATTAAAACACCGGACAAATCAATTATCAGACAATTAACATTCTTGTTTGAACTCTCTTGAAGAGCTTTCTCCATTAACACCTTTGCTCTGTGGGTATCAATATCACCAACAATCGGAAGTACAGCCACTCCATCGGTAATAGATATAATCGGGGTGCTAAGTTCATCAATTACTTGCTGCTGATCATGAAGACGTTGCCGGGTTAACTTTGTATACTTTTTGATAAAGATAGCAATCATTTCATCTATCGTCTGATTTATCTCGCTGCCTAGTTGATGGGCAGTAATTCCTGTAACGCTTGGATCGTGCTTTAAAAATGCTCCTTGCCAATCGGATGTAATGGTCCGTAGCGCTCTGAAGTGTTCCATTACCTGATAAATGGGTATATCCATGCTAATTCTGTTTTCTCCAAATCTTTCTGCCCAATTCTCGATCTGCTCATCACATTTTGGATCAATGCATTTAGAAATAATGTCGATTGTTTGTTTTGTATCCTTGCTCAACTCCTTAAAAAATGAGCTGCTAATTCTTCCAGTAAGGGATCTTATATCATTTTCTATAACATCCAACCATTGATGGGCGATTCTATCTGCATTTTCCAAGAAATACTCTTTCAGTCGTTCTGCTTCAACCATTCGGTTATCCCCATTTCCTGTTTCTTTGTTTAACGAGTTCCAATAACGTTCTTGAAAAAGTCATTTTTGTTCTTTATTGATAACAAAACAAATGTTTTGTATGATTAATAATATGAATCTAATTTTCTTTAACACTATTTGCTATTTCGATAGATTATTTGCTTTTCCATCATATTTCTTCAAATACTTCATAAAATGTTTGAGAGACGATCTCAAGTTAGGTTTACCACCTAGCAGCAAAGCTTAAACTTAGCATCTTACTAGACTGGTAAATCAATGTAGTTATGAAGCCCAATGGTTTAATCTGACTCCGATCTTTTGTCGGCAAGTTTTTAAGGGAGACCAAACTTATTAAAATTAGAGCTGAACAGAAGAACTTACATTTGCTTCGCTGCATATTCAGCTGAAAGGAGACTGATTTATTTGACATTCTTAGAAGAAAATCGTTTTGATCTAAATTCCTCTTCACAGCCTGAATCTAACATTCAAAAGAGAGCACAAATGAATATGGCCGCAAATCTCGCACATGAAATTCGCAATCCCCTAACTGCTATAAAGGGTTTTATTCAGCTTCTTCAGCCGCATTTGAATGAAATTGGAAAAGAACAATATGCAGAGGTGGTGCTGGATGAGATTAATAGAGTAAACGATTTAATTCAGGAAGTTCTTGATGGCTCTAAACTTGAGCTTGAGAGGAAGCCTGTTTCGATCAGTAAGCTAATAAGGGATACGGTAAAGTTTTATGAAAGTGAAGCCCTTTTGCAAAAGATCATTTTGACTTACACTCTACCGATTCACGACATAATTGTCCTGGGCGATTATAACCAGCTCAAACAAGTGCTGCTCAATATTATAAGGAATGCATGTGAAGCTGTGGGAGACAATGTGTATTATGGTAAAGTTCATATAGATACGGAGATTAACGGGGCCTGTGCGGTTATCAAAATTGCTGATAATGGAAGTGGTTTTGACAAAAATATAGCCGGACAATTATTTGCCCCCTATTTTACGACGAAAGCACCGGGGAGCGGGATCGGGCTGTTCGTGTGTAAAAAAATTGTAACTGAACATGGGGGCGAGATTTCAGCTGTAAGTAATCCTGACTTAGGCACTGTTTTTACAATTGAACTTCCCTTTGAGCAAGTTCGTGATTTGTAGCACCGCCACCTGCTCTCAGCTGTTATTATTCAATGGATTGTCAAACTCAACAGCTAACTTCTCTTCTATTAATTGGTAAAATGATTTAAAGGAGGATGTTGTTTATGCAAAAAGCCCCTGTTAAAGAAGCGGCTGCAAAGGAATATCTTTTTATAACCGAGGTCTCTAGTGGTTCTTCAACTTTAGCAGATGATGAGTTCATTGTTAAGTTTACTTTGTGTTATGACAATCAGGGTGTTAATGAGGAAACAGAAAAAATCACGAAAAACTTTAATGAATTATTGAATTTTCTTGAGGAAATATAAGTTTTCTTCAAAATAAGGCTCTGTTAAAGAACACTGTTAATTTTTAGCAGTGTTAATTAGTGAAAGTGATCGCCTGGAACGAAAATCAACAGCTTAAGTTTAACAGGGCCTAAAATAATAAAACGGAGGACTTAGCCTAACGGGGTTTGGTCCGAGGGCAGAAAACAATAAATAATATTAGTAACTAATAGTTCAATTGTAGTATGTTCAGATCAGTAGTTAGACAAAAAAAGAACCGAGATTTCTATAAGAAATCAACGGTTTTTTTATTTTTAATTAGTGCCATTTGGTTGCTTTATATCATGTAAATTCATTGTAAAACTATCAGTTCTTCAAGTTTTAATAAGCTGAAAACGTCCTTGTCCAAGAACGTCTTTCACATAATCCAGTTTGGTATGATCAAAATAAACATAATCTTGTTCATGAATGACGACTGAAACATCTTCGAATTGATACACTTTATCATCTGTAAGCGGCTGCTCTTCCAGAGACAGCTTTAGCTGCGGACCTCCTCAGCCAATCCCCATTGATAACCTGACATACAGTTTTTCAGGGCCTGCCTTCTGCTCTTTTTTTACGGCCTCAACAAGTTGTTCGGTGGCACTGCCGGTTAATGCAAACATGGAATCACCTCTCTTTTTTTTAATACCCTAATTCCAGGATAAGATTTAATCAGAGAACAAATTTAAGATAACGTTTTCAAATTTATCCCCAAAAGTTTCATCAACTATATTATAGTATGTCTTAGGTCTCATTTAAAAGGTTTCTAAGAGGGTTGTTCTACTTTGACGTATAAAACGTCCTTCAAAACTGGCTGTCAACATGGGTTTAAATAAACAGCTGCAGGTTGGTGAAAATAAAAAAGGCTGTTTCAATAAAACAACATAAGGGTGATTTTAATGAGGAGAAAAAGTACGGTTGGTAAGAACAGGTCGTTAACAATAGGAATAATCGTTATTGGAACATTATTTTTAGTATCGGGTAATTTGCTGCTGAAAATGTATCTTTCTAATGCTGATGGTGATGTAAACGCACAGCAGATTGAGAACCATCTGAACAGAAGCACAGCCGTGAATGGTAAAGAGTTTGAGGCTAAAATGACACTTGCTGCGATTGGAGATATCCTTATTCATGACAGAGTTTACGAAGATGCAGAAATCGCAGATGGATACGATTTTAAACCAATGCTTAAAGCGGTAAAACCGGAACTTTTACAGCCGGAAATATTGCTTGCTAATCAAGAAACGATACTCGCTGGAACAGAAATTGGTCTTTCAAGTTATCCGTCTTTCAATAGTCCACAGGAAGTTGGAGATGCGATCATAGACGCAGGGGTTGATATCGTTTCAACCGCCAATAATCATACTCTAGATAGAGGCGAAAGAGGTGCCCTTGCTTCAATTGATTATTGGAATAAAGTTGGCCTTCCTTATGTTGGCAGCTTTAAAGATACAGCTGACCAGCAGAGATTAAGAATTCTCAATCAAGATGGAATAAAGCTGGCATTTTTGTCCTACACCTATGGTACGAATGGAATACCGGTCCCCGTAGGGAAAGACTATCTCGTCAACCTGATTGATAAAGAGAAAATAAAAGAGGAGGTCCACAGAGCACGACAAGTAGCGGATGTAGTTGTAATGAGCATTCATTGGGGAAATGAATATCAGCGCTTTCCGGACAACCAGCAGCAGGATCTTGCGGCTTTTATGGCGGAGGAAGGTGTTGATGTTATCTTTGGACATCACCCTCATGTTTTGCAGCCAATGGACTGGATTACAAATAGCGATGGCAGGAAAACATTTATTATCTACTCACTGGGCAATTTTCTTTCCGGGCAAATGTGGGATTATAAAGACATCGGTGGAATGGCCTCCATTGATATTACAAAGCACTCTGCAAATGGTGAAACCACGATCCAATTAGATAATCCGCAATTCTATCCGACCTTTGTAGCAAGTAAGGGGCAGAGAAACTACCGGGTGGTGCCATTACTGGAAGCTGGGAAACATGGTCTGGAAAATGCTGAGGCTAAATACACAGAGACGGTCTCTCACGTATTTCAATTTATAAAATAATCGATTTAGCCAGCAGGATGCATAGGTATCCTGCTGTTTTTTCTCCTGGAATGTAGAGTCAAAGGAAATCGAATGGTAAAATCGCAGAGAAGGAATTGTTTTGGATTTACAGGAATGTGGTGGTGGGTATATGTGGCTTTTAAGTTTATTTATGGCAGCGTTGCTGATGTTTCAAGCAGGAGCTTTTACGTTCTTATTTATGCTAGTTTTAGTTCCGTTGCTGCTGATTCCGTTTTTCAAGGAAGTTAGCCGGTTGTTTTTATGGTCAATGCTCGCTTATTTTTTTGGTCTTTTTTTAATATTGTATGCCGACAGAATCGTGAATTTTATCGCTTCTCCTGGTACTGCCCTTATTTTAAACAGACTGTTATTTTTGGTGCCTGTTTTGTTTATGATTTATGTTGGGCGGAGGTTTAGTAAAAGGACCATCGTCTCCTTTGGAAAGCCAGAGTGTATGCAAAACAAAAAAACCAGTTTTGCTTCTCTGTTAATGATCAGCCTGTTTATATTAATGGCAATATACAGTATGGCCGCCTCTAACTTAGAAGCAGCTTTGCTTTTAATTGTCTATATAATTGTTAACTCAGTTTCCGAAGAACTGCTGTGGAGGGGAGCCTGGCTGACCCGCATGACTGAAATAGGCGGTCCGCACCTAGCTGTCTTTTTCTCTGCAGCCGGGTACGGAGCTTCCTTCCTGATGCTCGGTTTTTCGGCCAGCGCCTGTCTTGGCTTTGCTATCGTTGGAATCTTCTATGGGCTGCTGGTCATGAAAACGAAAAATCTATTAGTCCCTATCGTTCTACATATGTTGGTTGATTCTTGTTTGATTGCAAGCGGTCTGATTTCAGTGCCTTTAATTTAGGCTGGTGTTACAGAAAAGTGCTGAAAGTTTCTCCCTAGTGGGCTCCTCCAAAAAGAACTCCTTGGAGAAAGACTAGTGCAATCGCTATTAGGCCGATAAACGCCAATAAAGGAATAAACGCACCGTGTTTCTTGCGGTAAATCCATATAAGCGCATAATAGGCAATCCCGATTAATAAAAAGAATAATCCTGCTTCAATCCGGTAGCTTGCTTGGTGTATTTGCAGGAGGATAACTAGCCCTATGCCACCAAATATAAAGGCACCAATCAAGTTCAAAACTTTTCTATCTGTCATTATTAGCTCTCCTTATGTAACAGTTATTGATAATCGCTGTTTTCAGTAATTTATTAGGGTCCTGTTGTGTGTAAGCTCATATTCAACTGGTTCACTGTCTGAAAAACCTTATCTAAAAAAGAATATTAGAGACTGCCTGTTAGGAATCTTTTACCTGGTTGATAGTCCTTCCACTCTATAAGACCTTCATCAATGGGTTATGGCTACCGTAGGTCAGCTGTTAAAACATACATGCCTCCCTGCCGTTCCAGATGACTATCCCTCTGAATGTCAGGTTTGAAACATACATTTCAGGTTGTTTATTATTTCACGCTGACAGGAAGCGGACTTTTCTTCCTCTTGTCCAATTTTAGCCCAACACAACATTCCTGTTGGAGTATTATTTCTTTAAAGTATTAACAGGTTATTACCTGTTCTCCGTCTGTTTCCGGATAAAACATGTGGTATGCACAATCATCTGCTCTCCCTTAATTAATTATTCCAGACTATGGCTTGTATGGAGAAAAGCAGGATTGCTAAAGCTTATATAGACGGGCTTATGGCAGATAATTCGACAGACTCTTTTTCTTTCCTTATAATGAACCCATTGCTTTACATGGAAGGGGCTCGACAACATGCAAATAAACGTTAGTAAGGAAGCAGCTGCCTGGTATAAGGAAGAATTAAACTTGCAGGATGGCAGCTTTGTACGGTTTTTTGTCCGTTATGGGGGCCACAGTGCCATTCAAAAGGGATTCTCACTTGGGATTTCAACAGATATCCCAGAAGATCTTGGGGCTGAAACGGAACAAAATGGGATAACCTTTTACATTGAAGAAAAAGATTTATGGTTTTTTGATGGCCATGATCTTGCTGTAAATTTTAATGCCCAAAGAGAAGAACCTGAATTTGATTATAGTAAATAATCAATTAAAAAGCCGCGTTAAAGCGGCTTTTTATAGTTCTGTTTTTGAAAAGTCATCTTTTTACCAGATGTGATGGAAAAGTCCCTCTTGTTTTAAGATCTGCCTCTGGCGCTCGCCAATTAAATCAAAATGGGTATAGCCATCTTTCCTTTTGTGAATCCATTCAGGTCTTAACCCATAGTTCTTACCCCATGCTTTCAAGCGATCCAAATCATTGCACCCTACCTTTGTTACTGTTTTGCAGCCAGGAAAGCGATCGTCCAGCCAATAATGAGTAAGAAAGGCGAGCTCACCTCTATCTATTTTTTTCTTCCAATCCAGCAATTCCTGTTTTGTTATACCAAATGCCATACTAAACTACCTCCAAACCTTAGGATTCGCTTGATGGCTGCATTGCGTTAAGATATGCCTCATGCCAATCAGGGTAAACTCTTTTGATGGAGATCGGCCTGAAACTTTCTTTTTTAACACATACATGTTTAGAAATACCTGTTACTGCGAGTTCCCCGCTGCCGTTATAAATTTCATACTCATAAGTGACTCTAAGCCCGTCATATTGTGCAATCCATGTCTTAATGAATGCCTTTTCCCCATAGCGAACCGATCTTTTATATGAAGCCTGGATATCGATAACTGGAGAAATAATTCCTTCTTTCTCCATATCAGCATAGTTAAAACCAAGATCCTCAATTAGCTGAGTGCGTCCGAGTTCCATCCATACAAAATAATTAGCGTGATACACTACCCCCATTTGATCCGTTTCCGCATAGCGGACTTCAATATTCTTCGATGAAATCATTATAATTACTCCCCTTTTGTCACTTTTATATATGCCTTTTCTATATCTTCTTTTCTTAGAAATGCAGCTTGATCCAAAGCTTCAGGCAAATTGGTTTCGGAAACGAGCCGAAATGCTTGAAGCTGGACAGCCTCATCAATAAGGTTGGCTGCAAATCGGCCATTTCCGCGAGGCAGCCTTTTTTCTAGCTCAGCGTGAAGGAACTGAACAGCCTCATCTGTCAGTTTATACTGATAGCGATCAGCATAATTAGTTATGATTTCCAGCATTTCTGCTACTGTATAGTCAGGAAAAGCAAAGAATTTTTTAAATCGCGATTTTAACCCCGGATTGCTGTTCAGCAGCATCTCCATTTGCGCTGGATATCCAGCGAGGATGACGACAAGGTTTTCATTATGTCTAGTCATTTCGTCGACGAAGGTATCAATGACTTCCCTGCCAAAATCCCCGGGTGTTTGTCCAAGGAGTGAATAAGCTTCATCGATAAACAATACGCCGCCAAGAGCTTCACGTATTTTTTTCTTTGTTTTGATAGCTGTTTGTCCAACATAACCAGCCACAAAGTCGGCCCGGCTCGCTACAATGAGATGTCCTCTTTTTAAAATGCCATAATCCTTTAAAAGCTCAGCATAGATTTTGGCCACGGTCGTTTTTCCGGTCCCAGGGTTCCCTGTAAAGACGGCGTGCAGTTGAATAGGTACGGCAGGCAATCCTTGCTGATGGCGGATCTGTTGAACCTGAACAAATGAAAGTAGAGTTTGTACATCATCTTTTACAGTCTGGAGCCCAATTAGCTGGTGAAGAAGTTCACTGGGATGTTCATTTGACTCTTGGAATTTTAGCTCAACATCCTCTTTTTCAAGCAGCGTAAATTTCACAATATCATTTTCTGATGATTCTTTGGATCCCTTTGTAAAAATGGCCTCTAACACGAGGTTTCTGACTGTCCTTGCGTTGCCGAAGGTTTCATCGACCCGTTCACGGTCAATCCGCTTATCTAACTCCTGCCTAGCCTCCTCTGTTAATAAATAATCATTATCCAATGCTGTTTGTTCAGCAATTTGCAAAAGCTCTGCACTGGAGTAGTCAGGAAGGTGGATAAGGTTTGACTGAGGAAATCGGCTTCTCAATCCCGGATTCGCTTCAAGGAAGGTTCTCATTTCTTCAGGATAACCTGCTAAAATAACTGCGAATTTTCCGCCATATTCACTGCCAGTCATTAAAGAAATTAGCGTGTCAATTGCGGTTTGTCCGTAATCATTGCCTGTTTGTCCTTCCCGTTTTAAGCTGTAGGCTTCGTCGATGAACAAAACACCACCTACAGCCCTTTCAACTGCTTTACGGACATTTTCTTCCGTTTGTCCGACATATGCGCCAACAAGCTGTGATCGGTCTGCTTCTATAACCTCTTCTCTCGGCAAGACGCCAAGACTGTGGTAAATTTTTGCCAGAAGCCTTGCGAGCGTTGTTTTCCCAGTACCAGGATTTCCGGTAAAGATCATATTCAGGCTGAGCTCATCCTTAATTTGATAGCCTAATCTTTTTCGCTCTTTTTGATATTTAAGAAAATGATAAAATTTATTTACTCTTTGTTTGACTGTATCTAACCCAATCATTTTCGCCAATTCTTCTAGCGGATCCAACTCTGTTGGTTCAGCCTTTTCATCTTGCTGAAAAAGCAAATCCCATTGTTCTTTTAAAACACCAAGCTCCGTTATTGCCTGCTTCATATCCTCATAATGCGTTGAAGTGTAAAAGACTCCTGAAATTGATTCCTTATAATCATTCGAGGCTTTTAAAAGCTCTGCCGCCTGTTTAATTGCTTCGGAAAGAATGGCTTCCAGTCGTTTATAACTCAGGTTGTGAGAGGAGCCTGTAACAGAGCTAAGGGTTTCTATCCGGTTCTTAACTAAGTCCAGTCTCTCTTCAGCTTGGTTGAGAAACTGCCTGGTTATATCAATGTACTGTTCAGCAGTTTTCTTTTTTGCTGCCCGATTATCTGTTTCTCGAATAGGTGGAAATGTTAGATCTCCAAATAAATCCTGTTTCGTTTTCCAATCGTTTTCAGCCAGATAATACTGAGCCTCACGGTTTTTCGGATGAAGACTAACCGCTTTTTCCATCCAGCCAAGCACAACTGAGTCCTGTCCATACTTGCCTGAACGTGATAAAGCGGCCAGAGTTAGCAGCCTTGAAAGCTCACTGGCGTCATCTTGCTCTGATAATGTCCTGATGTAGGTTAACAGGCTGCTCTCATCTTTTATGTAACCCTGCTCTTCTATCTCCTGCTCCCATTCTTTCAACTTATCTGGAACGGCAGGCAATCGTCTTAGTTGATCCATTTTTATCACATCACTCTTTAGTCTAAAAACTATCTTATCATATTTTCCTGCTGAATCTAAAAAGACCCGCCTTGGAGGCGAATCAAATTTTATTTTTTGTTGCTGTTTGAGTGTTGTTCCTGGTACTCATCTCTTATTTCATTACGAAACGATTCAATGCTGTCTCTGCGTCGTTCATTTTTTTCTTTAATACGAGCCTGTTCATCTTCATTAGAAAATGCCATTGCTGCCTCGGCTTCCTCCATATTTTCAATTGTATGCTGAACCATGGATTGCAGCTTTTCTATATTGTCACTTCGGTTATCAGGGTTAGGCTTATCCATCTAAAAAATCCTCCTTTAATTAAAGTACAAGTTTAGTGTGTTACGGTGCGTTAAAATTATAGGAGGGAAACAGTGGCGAAAGGGATTGACGAGAACAGAAATAAAAATCCCGCCTTAGCGGGATGGATTTAAGTATTTTCAGGACATTATTCGCCTTTTGTCTGAATAACCTGCGCGTGATGTCCTGATGTGTCTTGCATTTTCTTTCCCTTATTGCCTCCATATCCTCGAGGCTGGGTGCCAATGTGATCTGGCCTGAAATTCTTGCTGTTTTTCTTTGGGTTGCCCATTGTTTATCCCTCCTCTGTTAAAGTGTTCCCTGAACAGAAGAGTTCATGACTGGGAAAGGATAGTATTATTCCGCTTTGTCCAAACGCTTTTGCTCAAGTTTCATTTCCAATTTCTCAAGAGCATCACGATCACTTAGTAATTGGCGTTTATTTTCTAAAACTAGTTCTGAAAAAGAACGTTTCCGAGGTTTTCTCATGTGACTCACCTTCCTTTAATTATCATTCTAGCAGTTATTATGCCCGCAAACGGTTGCAATTATTACAACTTTTTGAAAATTAAATACCTTTTCTACTGTTTACCCATTTAAGGGCAAATAAATCCTGTTTAACTTGTAATATTTGTAAAATAATTCAGAAAAGGGCCATGTTTTAAATGATTATTAAAATTTATTACATATAAAAAAGCATTAGATAACTAATGCTTACTTAATTTTATTCACATACTCCTCAAGTTGTTCATAAGTCATTGAGCCGATATGTTTTGCAATAATTATACCTTGTTCGTTCAAAAAGTAGCTCGTTGGAATGGAGATAACGGAATACACTTGGTTCACCGAATCCTGTTCATCCAATAAAATCGGGAAGGTTAACTCATTTTCATCGGCAAAACCTGCTACATTGTTTTTGGAGTCAAGGTTGACCGCAATAATTTCAAGTTCACCGCCTGTCTTACTATATAGCTCTTGCATCGCTGGCATTTCTGCTTTACATGGCGGGCACCAGGTTGCCCAAAAGTTAATCATTACCTTTTTCCCTTTGAATTCTGATAACGTTACTTCTTTTCCTTTCAGATCTTTCAGGGTAAAATCAGGGGCCTCTTCACCGACAGCTGCAGAAATAGGCTTGCTGGCTATTACGGCATTTTGATCACTTTCCTCCATAGCCTGGACGATGGCCACAGAAAATAACAACAGCAGGAAAACGGGTGCAATCATTTTTCTGAACATGCTGCTCCTCCTTCTTTCAATTCGTTACTGTTTTTAGGAGTAGTGTTACCCATTATATAGGCTAATTATTTACCAAAGTTTAATGAATCGAATTGGGAACCTACTATTGTTTTTTATTTTACATTATACGAAGAGATGAAATATAGTTCGTATCGCCCAGAAAGCGAGGATAAATGTGACGATTCCGTAAACTATTGAGGAGGCCGCTAATTTGGCAGGCCAGTGGTGCTTTTGCCAAGAATATCCCATGTAAAGTCCAGCTGTGAGCAGCCCAGTTACAAACTCCTTCAAACCCCCAGGAAGAAAGAAAATGGCAGCAGGATTGTTCATTAACAAATCAGGCCGGAACAGTCCAATGCTCAGTTTATAGACAATAAACCCGATCAATAAGGCATTTGTTCCAGAGTCCAGAAACCTACTCTGAAATACCGGATAATTTTTGGTCTTATTTTTAATAACGTAAAAAGCGATTACACCGGACATTAAATAAAATAACCAAACATATTTAATTGTTAGCGCACCGATTTGGAAGGCTTCCACAGAATTTAAGCTCCTTTAGTACGATCTCACAGGAGATGAACTTATATTTTAATGCAATAACATCATACTAACAGCTGCAGTTTGTTGCAATTTTTAAGGTTCTCAGTCCAATTATTTTCGTGGGATTTTTCTACCTAAAAAATTGTTGGAGAATTTCACCAAATATTATCAAGACATAAAAAAGACACCATGCTCAAATTACGCATGGTGCCTTGGAAAGTTATTAAGCTTTTAGCTTATCACGAAGAACCATTTGCAGGATTCCGCCGTGACGGTAGTAATCGATTTCTACTTCAGAGTCAAAGCGGACAAGTGCTTCAAAAGTCACTTTGTTTCCTTGCTCGTCGGTAGCTGTAACTTTGACAAAATCACGTGGTTTAACAGTTTCGTCAATTTGTACATCGAAAGCTTCTCTGCCAGATAAGCCAAGAGTCTCTGCACTTTCGCCTTCCTTAAACTGAAGCGGAAGGACACCCATTAATACTAGGTTAGAACGGTGGATACGCTCAAAGCTTTCAGCGATAACCGTTTTAATTCCTAAAAGGTTTGTACCTTTAGCTGCCCAGTCACGTGAAGATCCCATTCCATAGTCCTTACCTGCAATAACCATAAGACCAGTGCCATCTTCTTTATACTTCATGCAAGCATCAAAGATAGACATTACTTCTTCTGATGGCCAGTAAGTAGTGAAACCGCCTTCTGTTTCAGGAGCAATTTGGTTCTTGATGCGAATGTTAGCAAATGTTCCGCGCATCATAACCTCATGGTTTCCGCGGCGGGAACCATAAGAGTTAAAGTCGCGTGGCTCAACGCCTTTTTCGCGCAAGTATTTTCCAGCTGGTGTATTTCTACCGATTGCACCTGCGGGAGAGATATGGTCAGTTGTAACTGAATCCCCGAATTTACCGACAATGCGCAAGCCATTTAATGGTTCAACTATACCTGGTTCAGGTGTAAGTCCTTCAAAGAATGGCGGGTTTTGGATGTAAGTAGAGTCGGAATCAAAAGAATACAATGGCTCATTGCCAGTTTGAATTTCATTCCATTTCTCGTTATCATCGAAAACATGCTGGTATTCTCTGCGGAACAGTTCAGGTGTTACTGTTCTTTCAACCACTTCATTGACTTCTGCAGTAGTTGGCCAGATGTCCTTAAAGTAGATATCGTTTCCGTCTTTATCTTGTGTAAGCGGCTCTTTAGCAAAGTCGATATCAACTGTTCCTGCCAGTGCATAAGCCACGACTAATGGAGGAGATGCAAGGTAGTTTGCTTTTACAAGCGGGTGGATCCGTCCTTCGAAGTTACGGTTTCCGGAAAGTACGGACGTAACTAGAAGATCGCTGTCAGCAACCGTTTGCTCAATTTCAGGGCGAAGCGGTCCTGAGTTTCCGATACATGTTGTACAGCCGTAACCAACAAGGTTGAAGCCCATTTTTTCCAGGTAAGGAAGCAAGCCGGAATCACGAAGATATCCAGTAACAACCTTTGAACCAGGAGCTAATGATGTCTTAACGAACTTAGGAACTTCCAGACCAAGTTCAACTGCCTTCTTGGCAACCAGACCTGCTCCAACAAGCACGTATGGATTTGAAGTGTTTGTACAGCTTGTAATCGCTGCAATCGCAACTGAACCAGTTTTCATAACTGCTTTGTCACCATTTGCGAATTCAACTGTGGCTTCTTTAGCAATTTCCTTCTCATCAAGTCCGAAACCTTGGTTACCTGCAGGAGCAGTTAACGCTTCGTTAAATGACTTTTTCATAGCTGATAAAGGAATTAAATCTTGAGGACGCTTAGGACCTGAAAGATTTGCTTCAATATCAGAAAGGTTAATTTCAACAACATTAGTATAAACAGGTTCTAATTCAGGATCGAAGAATAAACCGTTTTCCTTGCTGTACGTCTCAACAACCTTAATTTGCTCTTCTGTACGTCCAGTTAATCGCATATAAACAAGAGATTCATCATCTACAGGGAAGAATCCGCAAGTAGCACCGTATTCCGGAGCCATATTAGCAATTGTCGCACGGTCAGCCAATGGAAGCGCTGGTACGCCAGGTCCGAAGAATTCAACGAATTTGCCAACAACACCTTTGCTGCGCAAAACTTGTGTTACTTTTAGCGCAAGGTCAGTAGCTGTAGCGCCATTAGGCATTGCACCGATTAATTTAACACCGACAACTTCAGGTACTGGGAAATAGGAAGGCTGTCCTAACATGCCTGCTTCTGCCTCAATACCACCAACTCCCCAGCCAAGTACACCGATCCCGTTGATCATTGTTGTATGAGAGTCAGTACCTACAAGAGTATCTGGGAATGCTTCGAATTCACCATCAGCATTTTCAAGTGCATGGACAACGCTTGCAAGAAACTCAAGGTTTACCTGGTGAACGATTCCGGTTGCTGGCGGAACAGCACGATAGTTGTCGAAAGCTTTTTGAGCCCAGCTAAGGAATTGGTAACGCTCTGCATTACGCTCAAATTCAAGCTCCATGTTTGCATCAAGTGAGTCAGGAGTTCCGTATTTATCAACCTGAACTGAATGGTCAATAACTAGATCAACCGGCTTTTCAGGATTGATTTTATCAGCGTCCCCGCCTAGATCTGCCATGGCTTTTCTTAGTGACGCCAAGTCAACAACAGCTGGGACACCAGTGAAATCTTGAAGAATGACACGAGAAGGCTTAAATGGAACATCCACTTCCCTTACCTCGCTAGTTCCCCATTTTGCTAAGTTTTCAACATGCTCTTTAGTAATTACTCTGCCGTCCAGCTGACGAAGCACGGATTCAAGCAATACCTTGATTGAATAAGGCAGTTTGGAAACATTTCCAATACCTGCTTCCTCTAGTGCAGCTAAACGATAATAATGATAGCGTTTCCCGTCGAGTTCAAAAGACGAACGGGCTTTAAAAACATCATTGTTTGACATATGTTTACCCCCTTCTTTCGTAAACATTTTATACGATAAAAATGTAATTGTCGAAAAGTTTGAATTATGTCAGGCACCCTAACTTTTCTCACAATTCTAATCTTAATATAATCTTGTGTATAAGTAAATAACAAGAAAGTTATTGTGCTTGATAAGTTATTCTTATGGAAGTTTTGTTTTGTATCGTTTTAAAGTGAATAACGGTGTTAATAAGTGGTATGTGAAAATTATCATATGTTCAATTTTTTAGTTAATATTATTGCAAAAAAATATTTTTTGTATGTTGCGCCTCAAAAAGGAAAAACTACCTTTGGTGGAGGTGATGTTCACATGGTTAAAAGAAGAGCAAACCATCTCATGGATGAAGGAATGAATGCAGCGAAGGCCCAAGGTAAAGGGGCTGGCTATAATGAAGAATTGTCAAATGAGCCGCTGACTGAAATGCAAAAGCAAAACAATAAAAAGCGGAAAAAGAACCAATAGAGATTAACCTATCGTGATGGTTCCGCATAATTCAACAATTTGTGATAATTTTCAGCCGAAAAACAAGCGGAAGGGATTCCCTTCCGCTTGTCCTATTCATTCACTTCTTTAACGATTGTCTGCAAATCCTGCTGAAACTTTTCCAACTGTACACGCTGATGTTCGGATGCGACCTCCAGTGCGTTGGCAATTTGTTCGAAGGCCTCATTGACTTCATTTTTTAAATGCTTTAGCTGGTGCCCATAACTGGCACTGTCACGGACTATATCATAATAAAAGCCTTGGGCTTCTTCATATCCTTGTTGTGCTGCCTGGAATGCCTGCTGTTTATTTTTATGGTAAGGCATTATTGTTGTTTCCCCTCCTTTACTAGATGTGTACCGTTAAATTGCTCAAATCACAGGCAAAATATTCGGTATAAAAATAGCAGAAAATCTCATCATATAGAACAGGAGGGATGATCTAAAAATGAATAAAAATGACGGCAAAGATATGCGTAAAAATGCTCCTAAAGGAGACATGCCTGGACAGCCGGCGCCGCTGAGTGGGTCGAAGAAAGTGAAAAACCGGAATCACTCCCGCCAAAAGCATAACGCTGGGCATGACTTGTAAAATAGTTGTAAAACAAAAAGCTGCCCATAAAAAGGCAGCTTTTGGATTGTCGAGGTACTTTTTTTGATTAGCTTACCTTGTGTGTTCTGAACGCCACCACTAAGTAAGATCCCTATCTGTCCGCCTGTCGATATATAAAGAGCCATCAGGCTGAATTTCCGCATAGTACACATCTGCCAGGTCAGCATTTACCTGTTTTAATTGATTGTCCAGCCAGCTTTTATCCAATCTTAAGTTTTGAAGGTTCCGGGTCATGACCTGGCCCTTTAAAATAATCTCTGTAGGAATCGTAACAAATTTTTTCACCTGTTTTTTAATGTGCATATCTTGTTTGGTTACTGGCTGAAATTCTTCTTTGCAAAGAACAGATAGCCTCCCATTTGTCTCCATAATGGCATAGTTTACTTCCTTAATGGAAAAAACTTTCCGGTTTCGCAGCATAAGATTGAGCTCATCCATATCAAGCCTCAACCGGCTGAGTGCTTTCTCCATTACTTTACCTTCCCTGATGACAATTTCAGGCTGCCCATCAATAATTTTTCGAGCGGTTTTGAATTTAAAGTTTATATAATCAACTAAAATCGTGAGTATAGTCCAAGCAAGAATAGCAGAAAGTCCTAGCAGAGCATTCATTTTTGTATTTAAAGAAATTGTTGCAGCAAGGGATCCGATCGTTATACCTGCCACATAATTAAAGAATGTAAACTGTGACACCTGCTTTCTCCCCATAAGCCTTGTAAGGAATAACAAACAAAAAAACGTAACAGCTGACCGAGTTAAAACATCTATGTAGGCCATTCCCGTCTCCCCTTTGGAATAAAGATAGTTTTATCTTTTCCCCAAGGCGGCCGTTTTACAAGTTAACTAAACATTTGATTAATGGGATTGGAGAGCTTTCAATGCGCTGATAATAGTAGTCTGCTCATTTTTTCCCACGGTCCTAAGATCAAAATGGATTTCTTCCTTATGAATACGAGCAATTATCGCTGTTGAACTATTGTTTCGCAGTTTGGAAGATAGCTGCTCTGCTGTCAGCGAATGATGCTTAACGGCCGCTACCCATGTTGGAAGCTCAACGTCTGGCATTGTTCCCCCGCCTACTTGGCTGTATGTCTCTTTTAAACTGACCGAAAATCCCTGTGTTCTGGATTCAAGTTCATTGATAAACCGCTCAGTCCGCTCTTTTATTTCTGCTTTGGAGGTTAACAAATCGCGGACAGCGGGAATGTTGTGAAGACCCTTTTCCCCTTTGAGATAATCAAGCAAGGTTCCTTCTAAGGCTGCTAGCGTCATTTTGTCTACCCGGACGATTCTTGCAAGCTGATGTTTTTTTAAAAGATCGATATATTTCTTTTTACCGGCAATAATCCCGGCCTGAGGCCCGCCAAGAAGCTTGTCGCCGCTAAAGGATACCACATCGGCCCCCATTTTTAATACTTCCCCGACGACCGGTTCATCGCCGATACCGTGCTTTCGGTAATCGTATAGAACACCGCTGCCAAGGTCCTCATAGAAAATTACGTTATCATGGCGGCTTGCCAGTTCTGAAAGCTCTTCTGTCTCAACTGATTTCGTAAAGCCAATCACTTTAAAATTACTAGTATGTACTTTTAAGATCATCGCGGTTTCATCAGTAATTGCTTTTTCATAATCATATAAATGAGTCTTATTGGTCGTACCAATATCCACCAGCTTAGCGCCGCTCTCTTCCATTATTGAAGATATCCTGAAAGATCCGCCTATTTCTACGAGCTGTCCCCTGGAAACAATAACTTCTTTATTTTGGGCAAGGGCTTTTAGCACTAAAAACACAGCGGCAGCGTTATTATTTACAACCATAGCTGCTTCTGCCCCAGTGATCTTTTTTAAAAGGTTTTCAATATGGGTGTGCCGTGACCCGCGCTCTCCTTCCTCAATCTTATATTCTAGGTTGGAGTAGTTTTGGGCTATGTCGGCTACATGCTGGACAGCTCGGTCACTTAATCTGGCTCGTCCTAAGTTTGTGTGCAAAATAGTTCCTGTTGCGTTGATAACTTTTTTTAATGTATAGCTGTATTGTTGTTTCACCATTGTATTTGTTTTTTTAAATAGCTCGTCAATAAAAGCTAGCTGCCCTGGCTCGGATCCATTCCAGCTACCTTGCAGGATCCTCTCTCTTGCATCATCAAGTGTTTGCTGCAGGACGATCGTCAGATGCTCAAAGTCGATTTCATTCTCCTCCATTAAAAGGTGAAACTCATCTGTTTTCTGAAGCTCGTGCACAGGTGGCAGGTACCGTAATAAATGTTTCACTCATATCCCTCCATGATTCGGATCAAATTTATTATATCACTTTTCACTTTAAGGAAAACGCGGAATACACTATTGTAATCAGGGAGGTTAGTTATATGCGAGATGATAATAAAAAGCCCTCATACAGCCTTGATGAAATGGAAAAGTGGCTTGAGTATTTCTTCCGTGATCCGTTTACAGCTTATCTTGATCAAACCCAGTTCAGAATTGACATTTTTGATACAGAGTCACATTTCATTCTAGAAGCACTTTTACCAGCTTCCTCTGCATCTGACATAAAAATTACGATTGAACAGTCTTCGGTAAAGATTTTTGGGCAAACAAAAGCTGGCAAAGAAAGAAGCCGAACAGTAGAGCTGCCATTCATTGTAGTTAAAAAGGATGTAACCGCCTTTTTTAAAGATGCGATACTGGAGATATACATTTCAAAGCAAAAGCTAGGCTCTGGCTTAAATCGTGACATACCTATAAAAGAAAGCGATTAGGCGTAAAAAAATCCTTATGGCAGATAATCAAAACCTATTGTCCGCTTGCATTATGTACCTAAAAGAAGCATTTCTTCTATTTGAAGAGATGCTTCTTTCAGATAAAGATAAGTTCCTTGTCCTTATAGGAGGAACCCCAAGCAAGTTTTATGTTCTTATAAAATCATGTTGTCTATACAAATTTAGCAAAAAATTAAAAACCTTGTCCTTGCCTTCCATTTCTTTGCATATACTGTTCTAGAAAATGTGATTCGTAGGAGGATCTTATGTTTACAATTCTAGAAAAGGCAGTTCTCGGAATGGCTTTGTTGCGAATTCTCTCAGGAAGCATTGAAATCTTTGTGGCTTTCTTGATGTTAAAGCTAAATGATGTTGAAAAAGCATTAATGTTAAACAGCTCTCTTGCCTTTGTCGGACCCGTAATCCTGATAATCACAACCACGATCGGACTTTGGGGACTGGCTGATAAAATTTCCTTTATAAAAATGTTTTGGATTCTTCTTGGTGTCGGCATTATCCTTTATGGGGTTAAAAGCAACTAAGTTAACCTACAAAGAGCCGGTCTATCGTTTACTAACCAGTCTAAGATCACTATCATTGCTGCGGCCCATAATCCGGTCCAAAATCTCTTCTACATAAACGGAGAATGCCTGGTGCGTTCTTACACGGGGCCTGGAAAGTGCGATCACTTTATTTAAGACGATCTTCCCTTCCTCTATTAAAATCACCCGGTCTGCAACAGCAACAGCTTCTTCTACGTCATGTGTCACTAGTACAGAGGTGATCTCTTTTCTGCTCCAAAGTGATTCAATCAAGCTTTGCATTTCAATCCTTGTTAATGCATCTAATGCGCCAAGCGGTTCATCTAGGAGCAAGAAATCTGGTTCATGGACGAGGGCCCTCGCGAGAGCCACTCTCTGCTTCTGGCCTCCGGACAGTTTCGAAGGCCAGTCATCACACCTGTCTTCGAGACCAACGTTTTTTAATGCTTCCAGAGCCCGGGGCCTCCAATTACCTGAAAGCCCGATCCCGATATTGTCGATTACTCGTTTCCAAGGCAAAAGACGTCCATCCTGAAACATGATTCTTGCCTGTCTATTCAAGCTTGTTAGCTTCTTGCCTTGGATGGTAATGTTTCCATGATCATATGTCTCTAAACCAGCCAGGAGCCTGAGTAATGTACTTTTGCCGCATCCGCTTTTGCCGACAATCGCTACAAACTCACCTTCCCGAATATCAAGATTAATGCCATCCAGGACAGTTAGCTGATTGTAGGATTTCTGAAGATCTTCAATCTTAATTGTAATTTGCTCCAAGTTAATCCCCTCCCATTCAGCTTAGTTATTCCAGCGAAGCCATTTATTTTCGAAATATCTTGCAATGACATCTGAAAGTTTTCCAAACAAAGCATACAGCACAATTGCTAATACGATGACATCCATCTGCATAAATTCCCTGGCATTCATGGCCATATATCCTATTCCAGAATGGGCCGATATGGTTTCAGCTACGATTAAAGTGAGCCACATGACTCCCAGCGAAAAGCGGACTCCAACTAAAATAGAAGAAAGTGCACCTGGGAATATAATCACGAAAAAAAGTTTGGCCCCTCTTAATCCGTAAGCCCTCCCCATTTCAATCAGTCCTTTATCAACCGATTTAATTCCATGATAAGTATTAATGTAGATCGGAAAGAGAACCCCAAGAGCAACGAGAAATATTTTTGACATTTCATCTATTCCAAACCATAAAATCACGAGTGGAATCAACGCTAAATGGGGAATATTTCTTAGCATTTGAATGGATGTGTCAAAAAGCAATTCGGAAATTCTCGATATTCCGTTAAATAGCCCAAGTAAGAAGCCGATCAATCCGCCAATGAGAAACCCTGCTAAAGCTCTCCACAGGCTAATCGAGATATGGTCATAAAGTTCTCCTGTTGATAAGAGGGTTACGCCAGCTTGAAACACAGCAGTTGGAGCAGGAAGGATTCTAGATGGGATAACTCCTTGCCAGGATAGGATCTGCCAGCTAAGAAGAATCAGTGATGGTATGGCCCAAGGGGTGAATTGTCTTCCAAATCCTTTTAAGGTTGGTGTCAACAGCTTCTCCTCCTCCCACTTTTATTGATTGGATTCTTTCATAACATCCCTGACATTAACCTTAGTTGGAATGATATCAAGGCTATAAAATAAATCTGCAATTCCCTGCTGCTCTTCTATAATATCCTCAGTAATCGGGTCGACTCCGTAAGTACGCCTGGTTATCGCCATGCGAATCGTTTCTTCATCTAATTTCAAAGCAGGAACCAGCAGGTCGACAAGTTCGTCATGATGGGTGTTAGACCAAACAGATGAAGCTCCAACTTCTTCAATAATCACGTCCAATACATCCTGATGCTGACTGGCAAAGGCTTCGTGAGCTAAAAAGAAGTCCCGATCTGTTGTAAGTCCTTCCCCGTTAACCAGCAGCCTTGCATCTGAACCGACCTGAGCAGAGGCTGCAAATGGATCCCACACAGTCCATGCGTCAATATTTCCCTGTTCAAAGGCCACTCGTGCGTCTCCCGGCTGGAGAAAAGCTGGGGTGATGTCATCATAAGACAGTCCTGCTTTCTCAAGAGCTTTTACAATTAAGTAGTGGGAGCTTGAGCCTTTTGCGAAGCCGATTTTCTTTCCTTTCAGGTCCTCAAGAGAGGTGATCTCTGAATCCTTTGCAACTAAAATGCCGCTTCCCTCAAATTTCGGTGCTCCCGCAGCAACATAAACAAATGGTGCTCCTGCTGCTTGTGAGAATATTGGCGGTGTATTGCCTGTGCGTCCTATATCAATACTTCCTGCATTCAAGGCTTCTACAAGTGCCGGTCCAGCCTGAAATTCCTTCCATTCAACAGTAAAGCCCACTTTTTCAAGCCGTTTTTCCAAGGTTCCAAGCGATTTTAAAATTAGCAAAGGGCAATTCTTTTGGTATCCAATCCGCACGACAGCTTGCTCAGAGGTGGCTTCTTCATTTTCTCCATTATCATCAGCCATTTTCGTATTCCCGCATCCAGAGAGAAATAAAGCAGCAAGCAGAAACGAGCTAATCAAGGCGTAAAGGAAATTTCTACTTTTCATAGTTTACGTCCCCTTTTCTTATGTTCTATTTCGTGCAGTTTGATTTTAGGCGTATAACTATTTCAATCTGTTTTAGACTATGTTATACCGCCGAGTTAGTTTCCTGTCCTAAAACGAAAAAAGACATATTTTTTCCGAAAAAAGAAAAACTACTAAAGATGTAAACAATAGGAGGGTAATCAGATGGGAATTTTAAGTGGTAATCCACAGGATGAGCCGTTACACGCAGGTGAGGTGTTTCATCTCTGGACACATTTATTTGAGACAAAAAGCTTTCTCGTAACGCTGCAGATTATGTTAAATCACACGGGAGATCACGATTTAAAGACCTTTATTGGGGATTTGACGGAGAATTGTATAACACAGGAAGGCCAGCAATCAGAAGCCATTTTAAAGGAAAACGGAATCCGTCTTCCGCCAGCTCCGCCTGACCGCCCAAAGGTACAAATCGAGGACATTCCGGCAGGAGCAAGATTCAATGACCCTGAAATAGCACTTGCAATTGGCAGGGAACTTAAGCTAGGCAAGCTGATGGGCACTTATATTACGGGAATTGCGATTCGTGAGGATGTTGCCCAAATGTTTAACGATTTTAATACACAAAGAGCGGAATATGAGGATAAGCTTTTAAAGCTGACGAAGGAAAAAGGATGGCTCACTCCTCCGCCGTTAAATCTAAAATAAAAGGTAAAGAAAGTTCCGCCTTTTATGAAACTAAAGGAGTGTAATGACAGTTGGCTTCTAAAAATAAAGGAATGACAGTTGCTGCTATAGGGTCAATCCCATTAATCATGACCCTCGGGAATTCAATGTTAATCCCGATTTTACCGCAAATGAAATCGGCACTTAAACTGTCGCAGCTGCAGGTTAGCTTGACCATTACAGTTTTCTCAATAGCAGCGGCTATTTTTATACCCGTGCTAGGCTACCTTTCTGACAGATTTTCAAGAAAGATTGTCATTATTCCAGCCCTGATATTATATGCGGTTGGGGGATTGCTGGCTGGTCTTGCTTCAGCTGGATGGCCCGCAGCCTATATATGGATACTAATCGGGCGAACCTTACAGGGAATTGGTGCAGCAGGTACTGCCCCTATTGCAATGGCGCTCACTGGGGACTTGTTTAAGGGGGGAGAACAAAGCCGGGTCCTTGGAATTGTCGAGGCTTCTAATGGTCTTGGCAAGGTAATATCACCAATCCTTGGATCGCTTCTAGGTCTTCTGTTCTGGTATGCAGCATTTTTTGCTTTTCCGGTATTTTGTATCGTATCGATCTTTTTGACGTGGCTATACGTAAAGGAAAAAAGTCACCGTCAGGCTCCCCCCCCATTTGCTACTTATGTAAGAGGACTGTTCAGTGTTTTTAAGCATGAAGGACGCTGGCTGTTTACAACCTATTTAGCAGGGGCAACATGTTTGTTTACCTTGTTTGGAATATTATTTTACCTATCAGATATTTTGGAAAAACAATATACAATTGACGGAGTTAAAAAAGGGTTTATCTTAGCAATCCCTCTCTTGGTAATGGTGATTACAGCCTATTTTACCGGAGCAAAAATCGGGAAAAATATGTACCTAATGAAGAGGTTAATTGTATTAGGATTTTTGTTCATGACGATCTCCTACGGGTCCCTTGTGTTTGTTGAGAAACTGGTTCCTTTTCTAATGGTTCTGGTCCTTAGCAGTGTTGGAACAGGACTTGTGCTCCCTTGTCTTAACACGTTAATAACTGGGTCAGTCGGAAAAGAACGGCGTGGGTTCGTTACCTCTCTGTATGGCTCTGTCCGGTTTCTTGGTGTCGCCCTTGGACCGCCTGTTTTTACGAGGCTCATGGCCTGGTCCCGTCCGGGTATGTTCATTTCCCTTGCTGCCTTGACACTTGTCGTCGGCCTGCTCGCATTTTTGATGATTCATATTGCTAAGCCAAAAGGAGACAAAGACCATATCAATGAATCATACCGCTATAACTACGTCTAATTTTACTTTTTACGCCAACTGAGGGTATAGGCCTGATAATAGTTAAGGCTGCATATTATATCAATCATTTTGGTTGAGATCCACTGGCTTATAAGCGCTAGGATAATAATATCCCAGCTGATAATGGAGGCAGTCAGTAGAAAAATCAATCCATTTATCCAAAATAAGGGTCTGCCTGGAAGAGTATTTCTCGAGGTAGCAATGATCAGGGCAATTACCCCGACCCCGCCATTGGAGACATTTTCTCTAAGGAGCAGTCCAACACCGATCCCAAGAAAAATCGAGCCAAGCACCAAATCAATCCAAACGTTTCGAACGGGGATTTGCATCATGTTTTGAAAAAAGTAAACAGAAAACGATGTAACTGTGATTGAAAGCATTGTCCAAATCGCTACACGATTACCAAGAAATTTGATGGCCAGAACAAGCATGGAAAAATTCACGATCCAAAGAGCCAGCCCCATGTTTATGTGTAGCCAATAGTTTAACAGAACGGCTAATCCTCCTGCGCCGCCTGAAGGTATGGCGTGGGGGAATAAAAATAAACCCATACCCAAGCCTTGTATGGTGCCTCCTGCTAGTACGAGGCTATTCTTTCTAAGAAAACGTTTCATCATTATAATCACCCATCGGATTTCAAGTCTGGACATGTGCGTTTGTAAGTAGGTAATAAAGAGCCTGGTGGCTTAGAACTGGCAAGGAAATGGGATAAGCTTTACCTTAAAATTTATTCGCCTGTCCAAATAATATGTATCCATTGAATGAATAAAACATAAATAAAAAAACGTCCGGCTGGATTGAGCCGGACGTTTTACCTTATCATTTGGTTATTTTGCAAAGACATGTTCACCAATTTTTGTTGTCACTGTTTTAGTGCGGATCCATTGATCATTTGTCTTTTTAGGGTTGAAAAAGAACAAGGAGCCTTTGCCGTTTCCTTTACCAGCCAGTGCGTCTTCAACCGCTTTTTTGGACTGAGAGCTTGCTGGTTGTTTAATGCTGCCAGTCGCAACAGGAGTAAACTGTCTCTTCTGGTGTACGACATTGTGAATAGTATCTGGGAATTGCTCGCTTTCGACTCTGTTTAATACAACAGCAGCAACCGCCACTTTTCCTGCGAAAGGCTCCCCTTTTGCCTCTGCTTCAACAAGTCGTGCCAGCAAATCTTTTTCATATGAAGTTAACTCTGGATCTGGGAGTTGAAGCTTTTCTCCCACTTTAAGATAGTGAGACTTCTTTTTGTTAACATCTGTAAGTTTCTCAACAGATACGCTGTGTTTAATAGCAATTTTCCAAAGAGAATCTCCGCTTTTTACTGTATAAGTTCCTGCCGCTGCAGCAGGCGATACAAAAACAAACATTAAGATAATGGCAAACAAAATGATAGGGTATATTGCTCTAGTTAGTTTCATAGTTCAAACCTCCTATAAAATATCCTCTCTTACCCTAACATTCTATTAAACCTCTTTTCACTATTAAAAATCTGGAAGAATAACAAAAAAATAACATCAATCTGTAAATCTATCATTACGAAAAAGACAAGGTTTAAAAGCATGAACGACGCTTGTCTTTATATGGAGAATAAAGTTATTTCATAAAAAAGGACAAATAAAAAACCCAGGAACGGCCTGGGTTTACGACATTTTATTTACATTTGCCTGATAATTTCAGCAGCTTTTGGAAACACACCGGTTTCAAGCTTGGAATAGAGCTTTTCTTCATTAACGATTACTTCAAATGCCCCGCCAGAACTTGGCATGAGTTCCATTAACTGAATGTCTGATCTAAAGTGGGTAAACATTTCTTCCGCGAAACTCGCGGCTTTAGGAGCGTAATTTCATTGCATGCAGAATTCAATTTTTATATGATATTTCATTGTTTTTTTATACCTCCCAAATGCAATTTTTTCGAAATTAGCTGATTAATACCGTCATTGTATGGCAAACTATATTATTCCGCAAATATCCTGTTTCAATTAGATGTTTTTTTGAAATGGAAAAGGTATACTATGGTTTGGAGGTGGATACGATGAGCGAGCAAGAAAAAATTCGCCTGACATCCTTGTCAACAAAAGCCGGTTGAGGCTGCAAAATTAGTCCTGAGGACTTGACGCAGGTACTGCGTCTATTACCAAAACAGGAACCTGTTCCTGAACTGCTTGTCGGACATGAAACATCTGATGATGCAGGTGTATACAAATTAACTGATTCGATTGCTCTGATTCAGACGATCGATTATTTCACACCTATTGTCGATGACCCATATATGTTTGGACAAATAGCTGCAGCAAATGCATTGAGCGATGTCTATGCAATGGGCGGTGAACCCAAAACGGTTATGAACATCGTTGGTTATCCAGTTAAACAGCTTGGCCCGGATATTCTCGCAGAAATTTTGCGCGGAGCGGCTGACAAAGTGAAAGAATCTGGTGCTGTTACGGTCGGAGGTCATTCCATCGACGACCAGGAGCCTAAGTTTGGATTGTCTGTCACTGGTATTGCCCATCCGGATAAAATTTGGAAAAATGTTGGAGCTAAACCAGGTGATGTACTAGTTATCACAAAGCCTATTGGCGTGGGCATTTTAACCACCGGAATTAAGCGGGACGCTGTTACACCTGAACAGGAACAAATGGTAACAGAATCAATGGCTACGCTAAATAATGTCGCAGCCCATGCTTTAAAACCATTTGAACCCCATGCTGTAACGGATGTTACCGGTTTTGGCTTGCTTGGCCATGGCAGCGAAATCGCTAGAGGCAGCGATGTAAGCTTAGAATTTAAGTTATCCGAAGTACCTGTTCTAGAAGGTACATACGAACTTGCAAAACAAGGCGTGGTTCCTGGCGGCTCTAAAGCCAATCATGATTGGCTTAAGAATGATGTAGCTTATGACGGCCTCTCAGTTGAAGAAGAACTTGTATTATGTGATGCAATAACGTCTGGCGGTCTGCTAGTAGCACTTAGCCAGGAGGAAGCGGAACAATATGTGGCTTCTCTTCATGAAAACGGACTCACAGAAGCAGTAATTATCGGTAAAGTTACAGAAAAACGCGAAAAACTTATATATGTAAGTAAATAAGAACAAAAGCCAAGCGCCCGTTAAGCGAAGTACACGAGTCGCTGGGCACTGGAACTGGATGAGAACAACACATACGATAATCAACCACCTGGAACTTTAATAGTTTCCTAAATAATCAAAAAGGTGAATCCATGGATTACGGATTCACCTTTTTGAATTCAATTTTCCATTTGGAGAGAGATCAAAATATGCAAATAGCTGGTTTTTATCCAAATCGGTTGGTTTTTTGGGGGTTGGGTCCTATTTAGAACGAATTTTTATAGCAACGCTATGTTTTATTCCAAAATAATCAGATATATTCCAAAAAAAACGAATATATTCCAAAAAAATTTGATATATTCCCAAAAAAACGAATATATTCCAAGACGAGAATGATTCTAATCTGCAAGTCGCCTTACATAATAATTTTTCGCTCTTCGCTCGACTACCTCACTCCTTCTGCGTCAGCAAAGAATTAAAAAAAGACAGCATAGCTGTCTTTTAGTTCGGCTGGGCAAGTTTTTGTTTCAATTTTTGAAGCATATCTGGAGTCATGCTGCTAAGTGAATATTGAGCTTTAAAGCCCCATTCCTCTTCAGCTGCACTAGCATCAATAGAGTTCGGCCAGCTCTCGGCGATACGCTGGCGGACTGGGTCGACATTATAACTGAGCTGAAAATCAGGCTGATGCTTGCGGATTTCCTGGGCGATTTCTTCCGGATCTACGCTCATTGCCGTTACATTGAAGGAATTCCGATGCTTAAGTTTGGCCGGATCTGCTTCCATCAGCTGGATGATTGCCGTTAGCGCGTCAGGCATATACATCATATCCATATACGTTCCCCTGCCAATATAAGAGCTGTAATGGCCATTTTTTATTGCTTCATAAAAAATTTCGACTGCATAGTCAGTTGTTCCCCCGCCTGGAGGTGCCGCATAGGAGATCAGTCCTGGGAAGCGAAGACCTCGTGTGTCAACCCCAAACCGGTTAAAGTAATAATCAGCGAGCAGTTCGCCGGCTACTTTATTGACACCGTACATGGTAGTTGGCCGTTGTATAGTATCCTGCGGGGTGGCAACCTTTGGCGTCGAAGGGCCGAACGCCCCAATCGAGCTAGGCGTGAAAAATTGGCAGTCCAGCTCACGGGCGGTTTCCAGTGCATTCATAAGTCCGCCCATATTTAAATTCCAGGCAAAGACCGGATTGGCCTCTGCTGTTGCCGACAAGAGTGCTGCCATATGAATAATTGTATCAACACCGTGTTTGTTTGCGGTTGTGGCGAGCGCCGGTGCATTCGTAACATCAAGTATTTCAAACGGCCCTGCTTGTGCAGCTTCACTGTCATTTGAACGGATATCTGTCGCGATAACATTCGCTGTACCGTAAATCTCTCTAAGTTTTACCGTAAGCTCAGAGCCAATTTGCCCTAGTGCACCGGTGATCATTATCTTTTTCATGGTTGTCTTCCTCCAAATCCCTGGTGGAGCCTCACATTACAGAGAGGCTTAAATAATAGCCATTTCTTTGCCGACTTTTTCGTAAATAGCTAAAGCACGGTCAAGCATGTCTTTTGTATGAGCCGCAGAAGGCATATTTCTAACGCGGCCAGTTCCTTGTGGCACGGTCGGAAAAACGATTGATTTTGCATAGACCCCCTCTTCATTCAGGCGGCTGCTGAATCTTTGGGTCTGCACTTCGTCACCGATGATACAAGGAGTAATCGGTGTTTCGCTGCTGCCAATATTAAAGCCTAGTTTTTGAAGGCCTTCTTTTAAATAGTTAGCGTTATCCCATAGCCGTTCGTTCAGCTCGGTGCTCTCGGATAATATTTCTACTGCTTTTATAGAAGCTGCAACATCGGCAGGAGTTAATGCTGTAGAAAATAAAAATGGTCGGCTGCGAACTTTTAGCCAGTCTATTAATGATTGTGTTCCGGCAACATATCCCCCGACAACGCCGATCGCTTTTGAAAGCGTGCCAATTTGGAAATCAACCTTGTCAGATAACCCAAAATGTTTAACAGTACCTGCTCCGTCTCCCAGTACCCCTGACCCATGTGCATCATCACAATAGGTGATCAAATCAAATTCTTCTGCAATTTTAACGATTTCAGGCAGTTTCGCAATATCTCCATCCATTGAAAATACTCCGTCGGTAATGACCATCACTTTGTTGTATTGGCCGGATTCTTTTGCTTCCTTAGCTTTTGCTCGCAAATCGTCCATGTCGGAATGATTAAAACGAATCACTTTTGCCCGGGACAAACGGCATCCGTCAATAATGGAGGCGTGGTTTAATTCATCTGATAAAATTGCATCATTTTTATCCATGACGGCTGAAATAGCTGCCATGTTGCAATTGAATCCTGATTGATAAGCGATGGCTGCTTCAGTCTTTTTGAAGGCCGCCAGCTTTTCTTCCAATTCAAGGTGGATCTTCAAGGTACCATTAATTGTACGAACCGCTCCTGCACCTACTCCATATTCCTGAAGGGCATCTTTAGCCGCTTTTTTCAGGCGCTCATCGGTTGCAAGTCCTAAATAGTTGTTCGAGGAAAGGTTAATCAGCTCTTTGCCGTCAATTTTGATCATTGGCCCGTTTGCACTTTCGAGCGGATCAATGACATTGTAAAGTCCCTTCCCTTTTAAATCGTTAAGGTTTTCGTGTAAAAAATGATCTAATACTTTGCTGCTCATAAAAATCCCCTTCCATTATGTTATTCAGTTATTGTCAATGTTGTGGAAACAACTGTCCGTTTCAAGAGGACAGGTTATATTCTGTTAACCAGTGTCCTCTATGGGTATCTCACTATTACTTTATCATATTTCTTTATGATGTACATCTTAGAAGGACAGCATTTTTTTCATATTAGTTTGTTGAATTATAGGAATCTTTTAACTTTTCCTTTTGATAAAGAGCATTTTACGTAAAAACTATAAAATTAGGTTGGCATGTTTTTTCAATCATTAAATTGGGGTAAAGAAAGCATTATTCGTGCAAATTGGCATTCTGACCAGCATAGAGACTTTTTAAGATACATGCCAACATTGCTTTGGCTGGTAAAATAGTAGACTGAGAAACCGGAGGATGAAGGATGAAGAAACAACTAAACATAACATCTGAAATAGGAGAACTTAAAACTGTGGTCTTGCACCGCCCTGGCAAGGAGGTTGAGAATTTGACCCCAAATTTAATGGAACGGCTCTTATTTGATGACATTCCCTATTTGCCTGTCATGCAGAAGGAACATGATCGTTTCGCGGATGCATTGCGAAGCTGTGGCACCGAAGTCCTGTATTTGGAGGATTTGGTTAGTGAAGCCCTCCATACTGAAAAAATTAAACATGAATTTGTTAAGCAGGTTTTACAGGAAAGCAAATTGAACACAACGGAAATGTTCTCTCTTTTGAAAGAATATCTGTTATCTTTTTCGACCAAGGATTTGATTAAAAAGGTAATGGCGGGTGTTCTAAAATCAGAAATTAAACAGATAGACAGCAATCATTTGAATGATATGTTGGAGGGTGACTATCCTTTTTTACTGGATCCAATGCCTAACCTTTATTTTACAAGAGATCCCGCGGCAGTAATTGGAAACGGGATTTCGATTAACCAAATGTTTGAGGGTGCAAGGCAGCGTGAATCTTTATTTATGGAGTACATTATGAAGCATCACCCGCGGTTTGCAGCCGAGGACATTCCGCGCTGGTATGACCGAGATGATTCGTTTTCGCTTGAAGGCGGAGATGAACTTGTTTTGAGTTCAGAAGTGGCAGCAATTGGTGTTAGTCTGCGAACCTCTGCTCAGGCAATTGAAAACCTGGCGCAGCGGATCCTTTCTCAGAATAATAGTCTGAAAAAGGTTATTGCAGTGGAAATACCGAAAACTAGAGCATATATGCATTTGGATACGGTATTTACTATGGTTGATTACGATAAGTTTACGATCCATCCGGATATACAAGGGCCAGATGACGAAATGAATATTCATATCCTAGAGCAGGACCCGGATGATAACATAACGATTTCGAAACGAACTAGCCTCACTGAAACTTTAAAAGAGGTCTTGCACCTGACGGAAATTGTGCTGATTCCATGTGGAGGCGGCCATGAAATTGCAGCTCCCCGCGAACAATGGAACGACGGATCAAATACGCTTGCCGTCGCACCTGGGGTTGTGGTCACCTATGACAGGAATTATGTTTCCAATCAACTATTACGTGACCACGGCATTAAAGTCATCGAGATTCCAAGCTCGGAGCTGTCCAGAGGCAGGGGCGGCCCTCGCTGTATGAGCATGCCCATCGTTCGTAAGGATTTATAAAATTAAAAATAGGACCTATGTTTCCATTGCGGAATGCATAGGTCCTTTTTTATAAATAGTAATTAATCGGATCCCGGAAACCAAGCCTGTTTGAGCAGTTCAACACCTGCTTCAATTTCACTTCTGGACAGGCCTCCAAATCCAAGCAATACAAGATTTGATGGGCAGGATTCAGGGTCGGTCCAATATTTTGCTGGATCATAAACTAAGACACTCTTTTTAACAGCGGAGTCAATCAGTGATTCACGACCCTGGCTGGGAATGTCTAATAGTAGGTGCAAGCCTGCTTTCTCTCCTATTATCTTCGCGTTTTCTCCAAAACTACTGCTAATCGAGGTGATCAAGGTTTTGTGTTTATCCTGGTAGATCTTTCGGATTCTTTTGATATGACGGTCAAAGTCCCCGCTTTCAATAAACTGTGACATGGCATGCTGGATTAGCTGGGAAACTGGCTGGTTATAGGCGGAAAACTTCCTGCGGTACAATCCGAGCAAGCTTTTTGGAAGAACTATGTATGATAGACGGATGCCCGGCAAAAACGCTTTTGAAAAAGTGCCTAAATAGATAACCCGCCCTAGCCGGTCCATTCCTTTTAATGAAGGAATCGGCTGGCCGCTGTATCTAAATTCGCTATCATAATCATCTTCAATGACATAGCCCTCCTCTTTGCTGGCCCACTGCAAAAGCTTTAAACGGTTCTGAATAGACATTACCATTCCAAGCGGAAACTGATGGGATGGCGTTACATAAACAATTTTTGCATTTGATTTCTCCAATTCATCGACACAAAGTCCTTCATCTTTAACAGATATGGGATCAATTTTGCAGCCGTGATTTTCAAATACTGCCCTGACTCCGTCGTAACCCGGATTTTCAAATCCAATCTTTTCACCGGCCAGGGAAAACAGCTGACAGATCAAACTGATTGACTGCTGGGTGCCTGTGGTGAGAATTACGTTATCAGCATTGCATTCAAGCCCCCTTGCCCTATACAAATAGTCGGCAAGTTGACAACGCAATCTCGCTTCCCCCTGTTTGTCCCCGTATAATAGCAGCTCTTCTCCCTTCTCGAGCAATGCATGGTTGATACTCCTTTTCCAGGCTTGAAAAGGAAAACGCTCGCTGGAAATGTCGCCGTATTGAAAGTCATAACGGATTTCTGGACCTGTCTGGCTAAGCTCCTGTTCTTGATGAACAGGTTTTTGGTAAGGTAAAAGGTCCATATCTGCCATATCCGCTGTAAATAACCCGCTTTTTGGCTTGCTGATCAGATAGCCTTCCGCCAAAAGCTGCTGATAAGCAGCTTCGACTGTGTTACGACTAATGTTAAGCTGGGCCGAAAGCTGGCGAATTGATGGGAGCTTAGAACCTGAAGGAATATCTCCAGTCTCGATCGTCCTCTTAAAGCTGGAATAGAGCTGAATGTACATCGGCTCTGGCAGCGTTTTATCGATAAAAAAAGTCAATTCCATTTTTATCCCTCTTCATCTGACCCCATAAAAAAAATGAAAACTGTAACTTTTGAAAGGGTCAATCTATTTATAAAATGATAGTATCATCAATTATTTAAAGGAGAAAGATAAATTATGAGACAATACGCTTTAGAGTGTAAGGATGAAGAAAAAATCAATCGGTTTTTAACAAGCAGCAAAACAGGTTACCTGGGGATGTCGGACAATGGCGCTCCCTATGTTATTCCGTTAAATTATGTCTGGTGGAACGGAGTCATCTATTTTCATGGTGCTGCAGAAGGAAGAAAGATTGATATATTGAGTAAAAATCCGCAGGCTTGTTTTACGGTCAGTGAGGAATTTGGAACGATGGCAGATCCCATACCAGCCATGACAGATACCGCTTTTATGAGTGTGATTATCTTTGGAAAGGCCCACCCTGTAACGGAGCTTTCAGAAGCGACTGGGGCCATGCAAGTGATGCTGGATAAATACGTACCTGGCTATTACCATACGGCTTTATCAGGAGCACATGTTGAAAGGTATCGATCATCTCTTGGAAGTAAAACGCTTGTGTTTGCATTAACACCAGTAAACCTGACAGCAAAGGAAAACAAATTAGATACAACAAAAACTTACTATAAAGGACGTACCAGTAAAATGGATGCAAAATAACAAGCAGGCCAAATCCCAAATTGTTCGACAAACTAACGCCAGCTTTAGATTAATGGATCAAAATTATAGGATTTAGTCTATTTGGAAGCCGAAATTAGAACCTTAGGATATTAAGGGTGAAGTTTAGACAGAGACTCCTTTGCAAACCAGCAGTAAGCCTTCTATGATCCCATACAATTATATTTGAAAAAATCAGTGGCTATTTGTAAGTTAATTCGCCTTCACCTAGGATTAAAAGAGCACCAATTTCAGCTCACTTTAGGACTTTACCGGGAACATCCTGCAAAAACCAAAGAGCCAAGATATAAGCTAAGGATAAGCCCCATGCGGCTAAAGGCTTTTTATGATGAATTGCTGTAATGATAAACAATGCAAGATTAAATTGAGCAGACCAAAAAAAGTTCCAGCCATTATAGTGGGAGATTCCGCCCATAGTATATGTAGCTATTTCGTTGATCGTATAAAGTGCCGCCCAACCGCCAATATAAAGAGCCTGCTTAAGTCCCCCAGACGGGAATTGTCCAAAGAAAATTAAAACAGTGGCCGGATATTTTATCGCCATTATCATAAGGGTAATATGTGTATGGGTTAAGTTTGCTTCCTTATCGGCTCCAACCGGATTAAACTTCCACATTGAATAATCATGAAGCAGGTACTGATACAGCAAATCCCCTATTATCAAAAAGAGAATGGTTGGGTAGTACCTCTGCCAATTTTTCCAGTCCCCCCACTTCCAAGCAGCAAATATATAGATCGAGGCATAAATTATGTTTAAGCTCATAATTTTTCGTTTATTTTTACATTTATTGGAACTTATTGCAAGTTAACATTTTATTATAAATCGAAAAAACGGAAAGCTGTACGATTACCGTACAGCTTCTTGAACATTTTGTTTTATTCAGCGCCCTGGTTGCCGTTGTTCTTTAACAACACCTTTAATCCTGATCCGATATCAGATGCAAGGATATAGTTTCGATCGACAAAAACTCCCCACACGTCAGATTGCTCAGGAACATATTTACCGATTTCTGTTGGGTTGGTAGGATCGGTAATGTCAACTGCCCGTACACCGCCTGCATAATGGGAAAGATACAGCGTGTTTCCTTGTACTTTAGGATCATGGACCGTATTTGCAAAGGTGCTGCCATCCTCGACATCGTCAACAAGCTCGGTCTTAAATTCGCTCAATAACTTTGGATTCGATTTGTCTTTAATATCAAAGATACGTGTATAGCCATAGGATTGTTCATAACCCTCTTTAACCGGCGTAGAAACTTCTTTTGTTTCTATTAAAATATTTCCTCCACGTGCAAGAGCTGCGGAGTGTGCTGCTCCCTGCTCGTCAGAAGCGTAATCCGTACGGCCAAGATACTCTGGATTTTCCGGATTACTAATATCAAAAATCACTGTTCCAAGATCCCACATAGAAACATATGCATACTGCCCATTTACCATAGTGCTGTGGTTAAATACAGGGCGAGTTTTACCATCAGGTGCATTCCAGTGGTACCCGTTAAAATCTTCCGGGATTTCAGGCAAAGTCCTCGGATCAAATTGCCAAACCGTTTTAGGCTCGGCAGGGTTGGTTACATCAACAATTTGGAAGTCTTTTTCTTCACCATGGCTGTAATAATCAGCATAAGGATTAGCCGTCAGCACTAAGGCACGGCCATCCTGAACGGTCAGATAGAGTTCATGAGTTCCTCTCGTTTTCTTGGTTACTTCCCAAAATCCTAGCTTTTTAGGTTCTTTCGGGTTTGTTACATCATACAAGAGGAATCCGCCTTGCGATTCAGAATTGTGGCGGTCCAACTGCTGAACACTAACAACAGCAAGGTCACCTTTGAAGTCAGGTGTGTCAACAGTTTTGACAATTACCTTCTCCTGCCATGTGCCTGGAATGTCATTATTGGCAAATACAGAAATCTCTTTCGGGTTGGCAGGATCTTTTAAATCAAATACCCGTACACCGCCGTTCCCGCCATTCTTTGTATGAGTCCCAAGATATGCATATCCTTTATGTGCATAGACGTCTGCAAAGCTATTTTGCTGCCCATCCTCCCTGACGACGTTCATTTCAGGGGCTGCTGCTTCGTATATGTATTTTAAATTTTTGCTGCCCTCAAGTTCTTGGACACTCACATTGCTGTAACCATCTCTCTCACCCTTCTCAATATCAACGCCGCCAAGCTCATCATGAGCCAAAACATTAAATGGAATGGTTCCTAAGACAAGTGCCCCTGTTAAGGCTGTACTCATTAAAAATTGTTTACTGGACTTTTTCACTATAAACCCTCCTGATAGATTGCTTTGAATTTTTCAATACTATATCAGAGTAAAGAGTTTAATAGCAATATGTATTCTGTTAATTCGTTGAATTCAGTTAATTTAGCCTGCTCTTGTTTTTAAAAGCTATGTCAATGGGCCTGTTTTAATAATTTCACTATAGTTAATTTATCTTATTTTAAAAAGAACACAGACAATGCCATGTCCTTGTTCGTAGTGCCCATTTTTTTCATTTAAATGACGCCACAGCTGTTCTGATGATTTCTCCCCATTTTTCAAAGTAAATCGTGTGTCCTTTGCCAGGTACAAGATGAAACTGTGAGTGAGTATATTGCTTCTTTAGGTAAACAGAAGCTTTCACTGGCCATAGCCTGTCATTGTCCCCCTGCCAGATATGAACGGGGAAAGCCCTATCCTTAACCGGCATTTTATGAGGATGAGTAAGGACCTGGCTATCTGCATAAATTGCAGTTCCTTTATGCTGAAATCCTTCCAAAGCTCCTTTCGTAAGGACGTCGAGATACTTCTTGGCTATTAAGCGGTCGTGTCTGGCCAGCACGTTAACAGCCATGGAAACAGTCTGTTCAGGATGTTTAGCGAGCTTTTGGCTAGCCAGTTTAAATATCAATTTCGATAGGAATTGGGTATGGTTATTTAAATAATATAATATCTTCCAGCCTGGGGTAAGCGATTTTTTCGAGCTTTTTCCGTTCAATGGAATCATACTGCCAATCAGATTAAGCGACACCGTGCTGTCAGGGTATGTCTCCGCAAAAGCCTGAGCATATACCCCGCCGCCGGACCAGCCAATTAGCGCTGCTTTTTTTATTTGGAAGGAATCCAAAATAAACTTAGTATCAGAAATAGCTTGTTCTAAAGAATAAGAGCCCTTTAAATCAGACAGGCCATATCCGGGACGGTCAATCCCAATGATAAAGGCCCCTTCCTCCTTTAGCAGATTGACATTAACACTGATAGCAGCGGAAGAACTGCCAAGGCCATGAAAGAAAATCAGCGGCTGCTTGCTGGTATCTCCAAGAACTTTAACAGACACTATTCGGCTGTCCGGCATAGTAATAGTATGTATATTCATAGGATCTCCTAACATTTGCTGTGTTGGGCGGATAATGATACTTCAACAGTGTCCACTGCAGCATCAATCTAGTTTAGGCAGCCAGTTCGTTCATGGGCCTTTATTTTTGTTTTTGTTTTTGTTCTCTCTTATTTTCCCTAAACGAGAAGAATCATGCAGGGCCCCTCTATCTCCCAGTCAAAAAGACTAGTCTTACGGTCTTATTTTTAGTATGATCTAGTAATGGAGAAAAAATGACATTCTAATTGAAAGTGAATTTTAAAATAAAGCGAGGCTACTATTAATGAGTTTATTAACCGTAGAGAATTTAAGCCATACTTTCGGGGACCGTACATTATTTAAGGATGTTTCCTTCCGCCTGCTTGCCGAAGACCATATCGGGCTAGTTGGGGCTAATGGAGTTGGAAAATCAACTTTAATGAATATTATTACCAACCAGTTAATCCATGATTCCGGAAAAGTGGAATGGACTCCGGGTGTGCATTATGGATACTTAGATCAGCATACTGTTTTGACTAAAGGTAAAACGATGCGTGACGTGTTAAGAGAAGCCTTTCTGCCTCTTTTTAAAAAAGAAGAAGAATTAAATGAGATTACAGGCCAAATGGCAGATGCCAGTCCCGAAGAGCTCGAAGCTCTATTAGAGCGAATGGGCGAAATTCAAGATGAACTGGATGCTGGCGGATTCTATTCACTTGATATAAAAGTGGAAGAAGCCGCACGCGGCCTAGGCTTGGATGCAATTGGCCTTGACCGTGATGTTGCCGCACTAAGTGGTGGACAGCGGACAAAAGTGTTGCTTGCAAAGCTCCTGTTAGAGCAGCCCAAGGTTCTTCTTCTGGATGAGCCGACAAACTATCTGGACGTGGAGCATATTCGCTGGCTGTCCAGCTACTTAAAAGATTACCCATATGCCTTTCTGTTGATTTCTCATGATACAGAATTTATGAACTCTGTGTCTAATGTGATCTTCCAGCTTGAATTTTCCAAGCTGACACGTTACACGGCATCTTATGAAAAGTTCCTTGAACTGGCAGAGATCAATAAAAACCAGCATATTAATGCTTATGAAAAACAGAAAGAATTCATCAAAAAGCAAGAGGACTTTATTGCTAAAAATAAAGCGCGTTATTCTACAACTGGCCGAGCGAAAAGCCGTCAAAAGCAACTCGACCGGATCGAGCGGATCGACCGTCCAGAGACAGCTGTTAAACCAAGCTTTGAATTTAAAGAATCCCGCAGTAGCAGCCGTTATGTGTTCGAAGGAATGGATTTTGAAATTGGCTACAATGAACCTCTTCTTCCTAAAATGTCAGTGACGATCGAGCGCGGTGAAAAAATTGCAATTGTCGGCTGTAATGGTGTCGGAAAATCGACTTTACTAAAGACGATGCTTGGTAAAATCGACCCGATCAGCGGTAAAATAGAGCGCGGTGATTTTATTTACCCATCCTATTTTGAACAGGAAGTTAAGGCTGACAATATTACTCCAATTGATGATATTTGGAACAGCTTCCCATCGATGGATCAGCATCAAGTCAGAGCAGCTCTGGCTCGCTGTGGCTTGAAAAATGAACATATTTCCCGTCCGATTAACCAGCTGAGTGGTGGCGAACAGGCAAAAGTGCGGTTGTGCAAGCTGCAGATGAACGAAAGTAACTGGCTTTTGTTTGATGAGCCGACCAACCACCTGGATATTAGTGCGAAAGCTGAATTGAAAAAAGCGTTAAAGGCTTATAAAGGAACAGTGGTCCTCGTGTGCCACGAACCCGAATTCTATGAAGATTGGGTGACAAAGGTTTGGAATGTTGAAGAATGGGCTGGAAACACATCTGAAGTGAATTAATGTTAGGCCTGCAGTGAGTATTTCTCCTGCAGGCCCTCTCTTTTGTGCAGTTTTTCGATTTAGATCTATAATTTAGGTTAAAATGATTGAAAAAATCGATGAGTATTGTATCATTTAATAGATACTTAAATTTTAACTCAAGGGAGATTATTATGAAAAAATTTCTAACACTTCTTTTGGCATCCATTATGATTTTTGCATTAGCAGCCTGCTCGGGTTCCGATACTGCAGAACCTGAAAATAATTCTTCAGAACCAAATTCAGAAGAAACGTTCAAAATTGGTGCTATTCCAGACCAAAATGCGGCCGACTTAGCTCGAAGCATGGATGAATTAGCGGATTACCTTTCTGAAGAAACAGATTTAAACGTAGAGTATGTACCATCAGTAGACTATGCTGCATTAGTTACTGCCTTTGAACGCGGTGAGATTCAGCTTGCATGGTTTGGAGGGCTTACAGGTGTTCAGGCAAGAAACCTTGTACCAGAGGCAGAAGCCATTGCCCAAAGGCCGATAGATGAAAACTTCCACTCTGTTTTCATCGCGCAAAGTGATCTTGAAATTGATAAGCTTGAGGATTTAAAAGGGAAAAGCCTTACATTTGGAAGTGAAAGTTCGACGTCTGGGCATTTGATGCCGCGTTATTTTATGATGGAAGCTGGTTTAAATCCTAATGAAGATCTTGACGGACTGCCGAATTATTCTGGGTCTCATGACAAAACATATAAGCTAGTAGAGTCAGGTGCATTTCAAACGGGTGCTTTAAATGTTTCTGTTTGGGAAGCAGCTGTTGCTGAGGGCAAAGTGGATACGGATAAAGTAAAGGCTTTCTATACAACTCCATCCTATTATGATTACAACTGGACGATAAATAATGTAGACGAAGAAACAAAGACTAAAGTGAAAGAAGCCCTTCTTTCTATGACTGGCGAACAAAATAAAATTATGGATCTCTTCCAGGCTGATAAATTCATTGAGACCAAAAATGAAAATTATCAGGCGATTGAAGATGTTGCTAAGGAACTAGAGATTATTAAGTAGGTGACAGAAAGTGTCCAATCCTGAAATTTTGGATATCAATCAAATATCAAAACATTTTGAGCGGAAGGTAGCTTTATCTTCCCTTTCTTTTAGCGTGAAAAAAGGAGAACGTGTTGCACTTATCGGTCCAAGCGGTGCTGGGAAAACGACGCTATTGAATATCCTTGCTTCCGTCATCGAGCCTGATGAAGGGCAAGTATTCCTTGATGGCGAGCCGATGCAGGAATATGCAGACCGAAAAAAATTCGCTAAAAAAATCGGGATTATCCGCCAGCAGTTTGACCTGGTCGGACAATTGCCAGTTATTCACAATGTTCTTGCCGGAAAACTTGCTGATTGGGGATTTGCAAAATCGATCCTCTCTCTCCTTATTCCACAGGAAAAAGAGGCAGCGATCCGCTCTCTGGAACGAGTCGGCTTACCTGATAAGGTGTATGAACGAACAGCAAACTTATCTGGAGGCGAGCAGCAGCGTGTTGCGCTTGCGAGGCTCCTTGTTCAAAGTCCTCAGATTGTCCTGGCTGACGAACCGGTCGCGTCCCTTGACCCCGCCCGCGCCGAGGATGTTTTATTTATGCTTACAAAATTAGCAGCCGAAGAAAACCAAACGCTAATCGCTAGCCTTCATTCGATTGATTATGCCAGAAAATATTTCGACAGACTGATTGCTCTTAAAGACGGAGTTCTGTTTTTTGACCTTGAAGCCGATAAAGTGACCGATGAGCAGCTAAAAGAGCTTTACCAGTTAAAGGAGTTAGTTCGATGAACAAGCTTTCTTTAGCTTATGAGCTTCATAAACGAAAATTATTAACCCTGCTTTTGACAGGAGTTTTTATTTGGAGCCTGTTTGCTGTCCAATGGAGTACAGGGTTAATCCACGGAAGCGGACTTGCAACAGCAGGCCAAATATTTGGTGCCATGTTTCAGCCTGATGTTTCAGCTGACATTCTTATTATTGCCTTGGAATCCTCCTGGATCACACTTGCCTATGCTGCTGCGGGAATGAGTTTAGCTATTATACTTGCCTTTTTTCTTGGGATTTGGGCCTCGGGAGTTCTTGCCTCTGGGGCAAAGTCCCGTTATTTTATGAAGGGTACCTTTCGTAGTGTGCTAGGGTTTATGAGAGCGATTCATGAGCTTGTTTGGGCCTGGCTTTTTGTCGCATCGTTTGGGCTCTCCCCTTATGCAGCTGTTTTTGCGCTTGCTATTCCTTACGGTGGGATACTAGGCCGGATCTTTGCCGATATGCTCAATGATGTTCCAAAGGAGCCGATCCAAGCTTTAGAATCAGCTGGTGCAAGCCGAATACAGTGCTTGATTTATGGATACTTGCCTAATGTTCGGGCAAATATTCTTAGCTATGTAATGTACCGCTTTGAGTGTGCAGTCCGCTCTTCTGCAATTATGAGTTTTGTCGGGCTCGGCGGATTAGGCTACCAAATTCAGCTTTCCCTTGACGATCTTCAATACAATGAAGTCTGGACATTCCTATTCTTTTTAATCGGTGTTGTTGTGTTAATTGACCTGTGGAGCAGCCAGCTGAGAAGGAGGCTTGCCCTATGAGAAAGCCCAAACTGGACTTTATTAATTTTTCAGTCATTCTATCTTTGCTTATCATTGCAGGATCCTGGTTTTATATTATTGTTGGCCAAAATGCAAGTCTGACAGCCCTTTTCACAGGTAAGAATCTCGAATACGCAGCCAAGTTCTTTAAAGGACTGTTTGGTGTTGGTGTGGAAGATCCTGCTTTTACTAACAGAGACAGCTGGTCATCTGCCCTCTCTTTAACCTTGGATACGCTGCAGATGAGTATTATGGCGATTGGTTTTGCGACTGTAACGATGTTTTTAACGGTTATCCCCGCCACTCGGACGGTTGCCAATGGCTCCCTGACATTGTCGAAAAAAAGGTACAGTTGGATTTCTTATGGCTTGATAAGGGTTTCTTATGTATTTAGCCGGGCTATTCCAGAACTAGTCTGGGCGATGGTAATCATCTTTATTTTTAAGCCAGGAATTCTCCCAGGTGCTATTGCCCTGGCTTTGCATAACTTTGGTATTCTTGGAAAACTGTGTGCAGAGGTCATTGAGGATCTTGATAAGCGGCCGGCTCGAAATCTTGCTTCTTCAGGAGCGAGTAAATGGCAGATCTTGATGTATGCTGTACTGCCCGCCGTTATGCCGCAATACCTTACGTACATTCTTTATAGATGGGAAGTAATTATGCGGACTACCATCGTTGTTGGATTTGTTGGAGCAGGCGGGCTAGGCCAGCAGTTTAAAATGAGCATGAGCTTTTTCCATTATACAGATATTACGCTGCTGCTTATTTGTTACATCGTTCTCGTATTTATTGCCGATTATGTTTCTGAAAAGTCTCGGAACTTTGTAAAATAGACCAGAGCGCTATTTTTAGCGCCCCGGTCTATTTTTTATTTTTTCAATCGAAGAGTAATATTTTTGTCTACTCTATAGGTGAACTCTACTTTTTTAATTTCATCAGGCTGAATTTCAACCCAAAATATGATGTTTTGGGAATCTTCTCTTATATGCTTGTCCGTTTCACTGACCATTTCCCAGTGCCGGTCAGATATATAATGATTGATTTTAATAAGGGCAGGTTCAGCTTTATGGTTGGAGATTAGATATCGAAATTGCTCGTATTCATAATCATCCTCTTTTTCGGTATTAACATGCCTGAATGTTGTGGTTAAATCAAACGCTTCTCCAAGACAGAGCTTCACTTTTTCATTTTTAGGAGTATGCGAAATTTGGTCTTCCCCAATGAATTCGAGTGATTGATCGTCGGTATCTTCCTGATAGACCTTTATTTTACCCTGAGGAAGCGGCAGTCCCATCCCGTTCTCTTTACGGTTATCAAACTCGAGCATAATCTTGAGGCCATCAGACCAGCGTCCGGTCTCGTAATATCTTTTTACAGGTGCATTAAGGATATTTAGAAAGCTGATTTGTTTGGATTGGTTATTTTTCAAAGTGGTGGCTCTCTGCAACGTATAAATATGATAATCAGCAAAGCTCTTTTCAACAAAGTCGGAGGCGCTTTGCTCATATAGGACCGGATGAGGATCTTCAAGATGGTCAGCATAGATATCTTCTATCCGGTTGACTTCTCCAGCGATAACCTTAACATTTGCCTCTTCAAAGGATCTGCCTGAATGGTTGGAAATGTTAACCCAACCTGCTAGGTCAAAAGTTTCCTCCTTCAGCTCCATGACATAGTTGGCCTCCCAATTCATACCCTGGGTTAAGTATGAAACAGAGATTTCCTCTGCTGGCTCAGGATTTACTTTCCAAACTAATGCTGGTTTAACAATCAAACCGCCGGGCAGCTCGGGTAGGATTAATTCTCCTTCAGGATTAACAGCAATCTCCTTAGTAGCGCTACTTTCAAGAACAAGCCCATTTTCCGCGCTTAATAGCCGGTACTCCTCTCTTTCCCCCGTTTGTTTATCTTTTAGAAAAACCTGTCTGTCTATGTATTTTGCTAGAAGCTTTTCCTTGCTAACCAAGTCATAATCATAGTTTAGCTCTGTTACTTGGATTCCATTAACTATGATGGAATCAGTTTCAATCCGTTCAGCGACATCAAGGTACTGAATCTGGTTATCATTATCTGACAGCTGGACCTTGCGCCTTTCTTTGACTAGCCCAAATCCCCCATTGTAAATTGTTACGGTCGAGGCAACAGTCTCCTTTTTACTGGAAATGTACATGGCTTTTCCTCCCCATCCTTTTTACTTTATTGTACAGGATTAACTTCTATTAAGGCATTTTTTTCTGAACTTTCAGCTTCACAAGTATTAGGGCATGTTGGCTGCAATGATGATCAAAAGCGGAAGCGTCTTGAACAGCCTCGACAAGCGCTGGAGGACCAGAAGGTGAAGTCATTCTTTGACCTCATCAGCTGGACCGAAACGACCTCAAGGGGCTAGGCGCTGGAGTTGGATGTTGTTTAGACAGCCAGTAAAGAGGAAAGGTATATAATATCATATTATTGGAGGTCGCTATTTTGTGGATAAATCATCCGTTTTTTAAATATGCATTCGGTGCATTACTTACATTAGCAGTCATTTATTTATTTGGGAAGATTGATTATATCAATACAGCGCTTCAAGGTTTTATAGCCACGATTTTCTTTCCACTGGCTATTGCCGGCATATTTTATTATTTGTTTCGCCCACTCGTTCGCTGGCTATCAAAGCATATGCCAAGAATGGTCGCTATACTGATCGTTTTTACAACTGTTGCAGGTATAGCCGCGGGTGCAGTGTATTTTGCGGGATCAAAAGTTTCAGAACAGGTTCAACAGTTAACACAGCAGTTTCCGGAAAAAGTGGATGAAATAACAAACCAGTCTAAAGAAGTGATTCAAGAAAATAACTTTGGTTTAGTGAGTCCTCAGGAAGTGGAGGAAAAATTACTTTCTTATTCCCGGTCAATAACTGAAGACCTAGGCGAAAACATATACAGCATTTTCTCGACCATCACCAGCGTGGCTACTGTTCTAGTGGTCGTACCGTTTCTGCTCTTCTTTCTTCTAAGGGATGAGGATAAAATAAGGCCGCAAATACTCAAGTTTATCCCTCCAGAACATGAAGGCGAAGGAAATAAAATATTGAGGGATATTGACAACACTCTTTTTACCTATGTAACAGGACAAGCTCTAGTAGCAGTTGCTGTAGGTGTCTTGATGTATATTGGGTATTTAATCATCGGTTTAAATTATGGATTAGTCCTTGCCCTATTTGCAATGGTGTTAACGATTGTTCCGTTGCTCGGACCCATCATAGGTATTATTCCAGCAATTTTTGTTGGATTGCTGGACAGTCCTTTCATGGTCTTGAAAGTCATTCTAGTTATGATTGTCGTTCAGCAGCTAGAAGGAAATTTGGTTGAACCAGTTGTATTCGGAAAACGACTTCATATTCATCCGGCCACCGTTATCCTATTACTGTTGGTCGCTGGCTCCCTTTATGGATTTATCGGTATTCTAATAGCAGTCCCTCTATACTCCGTCCTAAAGGTCGTCATAAAAGACACATGGAAATTCTACAAGCTTAGACATCAAAAAAGCACATAAAAAAGGTGACAGGCACCATCCAGTTTTCTGGATGGTGCCTGTCACCTTTTCATCACTTTTCATCAATTGAAATCCTTAAAGTATTCAAAGAACCATTTTTGCAGGAGATATTCATCGACACATTTTGGGTTTTTAAAGGCAATATGTTTTCCTTTTTTCACCTGGCGATCCTGTTCTTCCCATTTTTCCTTCTTACGTTCAAGAATAATCATCACATTCTGATCGCTTTCAATTTCTTTATATAATACATAAGCCAAATTTGGATTGCCATTAAAGTAAATGCGTCTTCCCCCTTGACTTTCTCCGCTCAAGTACACTTCGAGGCTGTCAATATGGGTATCCTCCTTGCCCACAAGCAGCCGGATATCCCATAAGTTTCGTGCTGTGAAAAATACGTGTTCAGCGTTTTCATCGTTAATCTCAGGGTAGCTTTTTGTGACGTCTAAGAATACCTTTTCTGAGAATGCCTTTGAAGCCTGAGCCATTTTTTCCAGGCAATCCTGTGACAGCTTCGGCTGGGCAGCCATCACATGACCTGAAGTGCCAGTGAATAATAAAATAATCAAACTGAATAACGAAATAAAGTGCTTCATCTGCCAATCACCTCCCAGATAGTTTTTCTTCTTTTGAAAGATTTATGCTTGTTTAGTATGAGGTAATGTGAGCTTAGTTTTTGAGTGGCAATTGTTTAGAATCACCACGACACAAAAAAAGAACATCGGACAAAGCCGATGTTCTTTTAATTTTGCGTGCCCAGGCAAGCCGTTAATTGCTAGTTGGTGGAAGTCCAATCTGAGTAAGTGCCAAGACGCTCAGTAGCTGGCAGGCAGCTGGTGGAGAAATCCTAAGGTTGAAGCCCTGTGACAAAGTAACTCCCTTTGC
>NZ_JABUNR010000001.1 GCF_013343715.1 Mesobacillus harenae | reverse complement strand
CTTCTACCACTAACTTGGATACATATTCTTTGTACTCTTGTGAAAAGTGCTTCCCCATCTTGAACACGTCCTTTTAAATGATATTTATATTATAAATAAAATCTCATTTTCACGTGTCCACTTTTTAGACTAACTTTAAACCTCCGCTTATTTTATCGATCACTGGTTAATGACTTAAGATAGGAAAGAATGTTTTTATTTATCGGCCTCTCTGTATACCATTTACAGCATAAACGCCAAATCGTAGTTAAATATCATTTTTAACAAAATCCATAAAAATAAGCAGCCTAATTCAATTGGGAATAGAAAGGCTAATTGGTGTGCTAATTTAGCTTTTGTATTCGAAAACCGATCCCGTAGGTATGGGGGGCGGCCTTTTCTTCACATAAACCGGACTATTAAGGGGGATTATGTAACTAATACATTGCTTGAGGTGAAAATTTATGACAAGAACGTTAGAATCGGTAAGCGAATACTTGAAATCCCTTGTCTTCATGTTGGTGAAGTAATGAGCCTGTGGACAGCTTTGACTTCTTTCCAGGAAGCCAGGGGACTTTATCAGGCCGCCTTAAATACTACTGAGGATGCTGATCTGATTCATGCTTTAAAAAATGCTATTAAAGCATACAAAAATGACTACGACATGATAAAACAATTTATGATAAAAGAGGGTATCCCTCTTCCTGCAATAAATGAAGATAAACCAAAGTCTGACCCAATGGCAGTCCCTGAGGGAGTTAAACTGACAGATGACGAAATTGCTAACTTAATTTCCGTAAAGGTGGCCTTTGCAATCACTTTTTGTGCGCAATCCTTATCTCAGAGTGTTCGTAATGATGTCGGGATATTATTCTTTGAGATTCAAGTCCAACTAATGAAATTTGCCGCACCTCTTAAAAACCTAATGAATTCAAGGGGGTGGCTAAAATTACCTCCTCCCTATCTTCCTCCGGGTAAGCCTGAACAATAAGTCTGATATCACAACCTACTCTTACTTCCATAGGTTATCATTTATGAAAGCTGCTGTTTTTGCAAGCAGTTTTTTTGTTTTATGGTTATATCGGTACTCTATGATAGGTTAATTTCTTTAATCTATCTCTCAAAAACCATCTAAAATCAAAAACTCTACGTTTCTACTCTATTTCTGGAGGGTAGTTAGTAACTGTGAGCAAAAAAAGGAGGTTATATAAAATGGAAAAACGTATAATTGGTGGAGTATTTGAAAATGAAGAAAATGCTATTCGTGCAATTGAAGATTTAAGAAAAATGGGATATGACAAGGATTCAATTTCAGTTTTCGCTAAAAGTCATGATGATGTTGAAAACCTTGAGGATGCGACTGGTTCAGATGTTGAAACAGGTAACGACGCTGAACGCGGCAAAGCAGCAGGAAAAGGAGCCGCAATTGGCGCCGGATCAGGTGGAATCCTAGGTGGTATTGTCGGACTGATCGCCGAAGTCGGGCTTCTTGCTATCCCTGGCATCGGACCACTTGCAGCTGCAGGCCCGTTAGCAACTACACTTAGCGGTGCAGCAATTGGCGCTGGCGGTGGTGGTATCGTTGGTGCATTAACTGGAGCAGGAATTCCGGAGGATGACGCTAAAGAATACGAACGCTATATCAAAGAAGGAAATATCCTCTTACTAGTAGAAGCAGACGACACAAAAGAACGTGACGTTTACCAAACCTTCACTACCAACCGTACCCTTAACACAAATATGTATCCAACCCACTAAGATTGAGTAGGGTGACAGGCACCATCCATTTTTGGGATGGTGCTTTCTTCTTTTATACAAAAAGAAAAAACCCTTTCATTTTTGAAAGAGTTTCGTCCACTATAAAATAGTTCGTTTTTCTGTTTTCAATACATATTCCAAACCATCCTGTGTTGTCGATAAGGTTGGATAGTTAAATTGGTAATGCGCAAAGGCGATCGCTAGCTCAGGGGACATTCCCACAAAAATACACTCTGAACCAATGATTTTTAAACTATCGGCAAGCTTCTTTAAATAAGAGGCAGTTTCTTCCGTCCATTCTGTTAAGCCTGTGACATCAAGCAGGACATACTCCATACCCTGGTCCGTGCAATATTCGAGCACTTTCGTGAGGAGAAGCTCACCCCGATCGAGATCAAAACCTCCAAACAGCGGGATCGCAATTGTTTTATCCCATATTTTTAAAATTGGGACTGAAAGAGCCTCAATTAATTTTTCCCTCCGGCTCTCTTCTTCTGCTTTTGTTGTCACGTCCATTAGCATGACAACATATCCTTTTATTTCATTGCTATTATAAATGGGATTTATGATAATATCCGTTACAAACTCATCCTTAATATTAATACGGGCTCGGTGGCTTTTTTCTAACTGGCCCATAATACGATTCTGATGATCTGGGTTCTGATGAAAATGATTCATGTTCATACCGATAATCTCGCTGGCATTATTCATGCCAAATAAGGGAGCAATATTGGTTAATAGACTAGCTGCTGTTGGGTTTACCCAGGCTACATTATAGTCTTTATCTGCTACAATAATATTTTCGCCGATACTATTTATTATATTTAATTCAGGAATGCTAGCCGGAATTTTACCTATTGCGTCCATATTATCTTCCTCTCTTATCATGTTTTTCGTATTATAGCATAGTTCCCTTTCTTCATGGAGATATAACACCTTCAACTTATTTCCGTATATTAATCTTTAAAAAACAAAAGAATAAGGATTAGGAAAGGAATGATTACCGCTATGCCTTTAAAACGCCCTGATTTTATGAAAACTGCATACTTTGTTGACGAACCTGGCAACTGGCATCTGAAGCCTGGCGCTCCAAAAAAGCTTCAAGAAGAGTTCCAGCAATACATGGAAAGCCTTCAAGAAGACAAAACCGAACCAGGAACCATTCAAGGAGTACATATCTCATACCCTGAATAACCTAAAGGGTGACAGGCACCATCCAGTTTTCTGGATGGTGCCTGTCACCTTTTTAGCAATATGTTTCGCTATCTTCATTGGTGGATATATATATAAGACATGGAGAGTGTTGGAGTAAGCATACTATCTTTCACTACTATATAAACATGAAAAGAAAGGATTTTGTTTTATGGTTGAAGTAACAGTTGTTGTAAATTTTTCAGGAAGAAGTTATCGAACGAACGTGATAGCACCTAGGGAAGCATCTAAGGATGAAATTATGCGTCAGGCCCATCAGCAAGTGAGAAAACAATGGATTTCATATATCTGATTCACACACCAAAGCCGCTCTGGACATCCAGAACGGCTTTTTTAATTAATGGTTTTTCACAAAAAAATAAAAACCTCCAAAAAGGAGGTTTAAAAGTTTACTAGATTGGTTATATTAATAATAACTTATATTATAGTGCGGTTTTGGCGCCTAAATAACGTGGCTTCCAGTAAGAATTGTTCATGTCACTAATTTCTACTCCACGAGAAGATCCTGCATGGATAAATTTATTATCGCCAAGATAGATACCTGCATGAGATGGACCTGGTTTATATGTTTCAAAGAAAACGAGATCTCCTACTTTTGGAGAAGAAACTGATTTAGAAGCATTCCAGATATCAGAAACAGTTCTTGGAATAGAAACTCCAGCCTTGTTAAATACAAATTGTAAATAACCGCTGCAATCAAAGCCTGCAGTTGTGCTTCCGCCCCATACATATGGAGTACCAATGTGTTTTTTGGCTTCAGATACTAACGCACTCACCTTATTGGAAGTCGGATAAGTAGCCATGACTGTTGTTGAATTATTAGATACGTTTGTTGGTGCTGGTGCAGATGACGCTGTTCCAGTCACTTTTAAAACTTGTCCAGGATGAATAACATTTGAGTTTAATCCATTAAGAGATTTTAGGTTTGAAACCGATATTTTATGGCGACTAGCAATAACTGATAAAGAGTCTCCGCTTTTAACAGTATAACTTCCTGTGCTAGTATTGCTTACTGGTGCAGCCACAGCTTTAGTAGCTGTTCCTTTCACCTGTAATTTTTTCCCCGGATGGATAATGTCGGACTTTAATCCATTAAGAGACTTTAATGTATTAATAGTTACTCCGTAGCTTTTTGATATTCCCCATAAAGTATCGCCAGATTTCACTGTATAAGTTGTTGTGCCAGAAGCAGGTGCAGCAGCAGTAGTTGTCGAATGGCTATGTGGTGCAAGAACGGATAATTTCTGATTTACATATATAGTTGAGCCAGATAAACCGTTCCAAGATTGAATATTATTGATTGATACATTATATGATTTAGAAAGTGCCCATAAAGAATCACCAGATTTCACCGTGTGTACTTTATCATGTGCACTTGCAGCTCCGTTGAATGATGTGAAAAAGATACCGGCTGTTGCAGCCACTGTAAGTAATTGTTTTTTCATGTATGTTTGCAACTCCCTTTTTATTCGCTGTTTACAAGCTTAATAGTAGAGTTAATTTTACTAGAAGAAAATCTATAAAAAATGGGTATGAAGGTAATAGTTACCAGCATGTTTACGCTTACCCTGGAAAGAGAAAAAGCCTGAATCCCTACTGCTACAAGGGATTCAGGCCTTTTTTTTCGAAAAATTTGATTTTTGTGTAACACTCCTGAAATATAAGCTTAAACATGCTGTAACTTTGGAGCGAAACTGTAAAACTACCTACTCAAATTAGGTATATAGACTCTGTTCAGGATTGTCAGTTTGCTAACTTACTAGATATAAACCTGATTAAACATGGATTCTTTTATTTGTTGTATAAATGGCATACTTGAAATCCTCCACCAAACACAGTTCTTAATACCTATGTTTTTTTCAAAATCTCACGAAACTAATTCCTATATAAATCTTTTAACTTTCCCCATCATGCAGTTTTAAACTTTTATTCCTCTTAAATAAGTGTTCAGCAGATGCCTCAAACTTTCATTTACATCTAGAGTAAGGTTAAAACCTCCCCCCCATTGCTCTAAAGATGAAAATCCATGCACAATGCTTCTTAATCCTCTAACTGTGTGGAGTGCTTCTACTTCATTCAAGTTAAAAGGTTTTAAAACTTTAAGCAATAGATTAACAATATCTTCTCCTGCGGCTTTTATGTCACTGCTCGCATCGGGCCCAGCAGCCATTGCTGCTTCGTAAAGCCCTGGGTGCAACCGAACAAACTCCACATAACACTGCCCAATTTCCAGAATCGCTTCCTCTCCTTTACTGCCAACTGCTGCATCCGTCATTCTATCTCTTAGTTTTATCAGTCCATGTAATGCCAATCGATTTCGAAGGTGATCAAGACTTTCAATATGGTTATAGAGGGAAGGCGTTTTTATATTGAGCTTTTGTGCAAGACTTGCCATAGTGAGGCTCCTAAACCCAATTCGATCTATGATTTCAATTGCTGCCTGTAAAATCGCCAGTTGATCGAGACCACGTCTTGCCATCTAAACCACGCCCTCTTCTGTTTCCTTAATTGCTAATTCCATTGCCCGCTGTGGACTCACTAGAACATTTCCATGTCCAACCGCAAGAAGAGACGGCGACAAGTCTAACAGTTTTTTTGCGCTGAGGGCAGCATCCTTCCTGCTCCATGTTGCAAGAGCAGGAAACGGAAATAATAACTTCATTCTTCCTGACACCGCTACGCCTCCTCTCGTTTGGTACGCATCACCGGCAATAAGCGCTCTGCTTCGGCTATCTAAAAAAGACATTGATCCAGGTGTATGGCCAGGTGACAAAAAGGCTGTTAAAGATCCAATTTGGTCACCCTCTTTTACAAGGATATCAGGACGGGTGTGAACCTTTTTAGGAACCCCTCCCCTAATCGGCAGCTGTGTTTCTCCCGGCTCTAGGGTTTTGTCCCCCGCTAAAAGCTTTGCGTCACGGCTTGATATATATACCTTGGCCTCTGGCAGTACTACTTTCAAACGGTCTAACGCTCCTACATGATCATCATGTGCATGCGTTAAAAGGATTCGTGTAATTGGCTTTCCAATCATCGCTGCCGTCTTTAAAATTCCATTCATGCTATATGGCAAAGCCGCATCAATTAGTGTTAATTCACTGTCTTCTTCTATTAAATAGCAATTCACAGGAAAAAAATTAGCTAAAAAAGAAATCTGGTGTACCTGGCCATAGCTTTGAACTTTCATTATCATCCCTCCAGAAAACTAATACTATTAGTATTATAACTAATAACATTAGTTTTTACAACCACGTTTTTCCGATTTTTCCCATCAGACAAACAAATCGCAGCCATTTTATGTAAAGGAGATGTGTTTTTAGCATGCATAGCAGCTAAAATAACCTGAATGTGGGGACAGGCTGAAAGATTACCATTACTCCGGTACCAGAATCCTTGCATGATAAAGAACATAACCTTCTGCCCATTTTGCTCGTACTTCTATTGCATAGTCACCCGGGCTCACATTCCATTGTTCAAACTGTAATGTTCTTTCATTTAACCCGCCACTGTATACTACTTCACCAGTATCCATTTCCCACAAATAACAATCAATTGAGGCAGGCACAGAATCAAAGGTGAATTCGAGCGTGTCGGTTGTTTCAACAATCAGTGGCTCATTGTCTCGAACCACTCCAGTTGGATCACCCAAAAAATTAGCCGTTGCCGACCGCCCCCACCGCTCCCAAGAATAAGTGCCAGACTCCATCACTACTTTATCTTCCACGGTTGCCAACCGACCATTGGGGGGTTTAGGTGTATATTGATTGTACAGGCTCCAACTTAAGCCAAAAGCAGCCAACAAAAACAACCCTGCCCCAAAAACATGAGATTTTACCACCTGAGCACTCCCCCATTCGTTCATCCTATGTATCAAAGATTAATCAAGTGATCCTGTGTAATTAGACGATGCTCAGGCGATTTATGTTTCAGAATCGAAATTTTTTTCTGACTATTTAAATTAAAGAAGCTCCTGCATAGATAACCAGTCCTATCAATAGCACACTTGCTGGTAAACAACCGCAACCCATACATCCGATATCAAAAGGTAAGCTAGCCTTCAAAACTCCATCCACCTTGCTTTCAGTTTTGCTTCTTTTACTTTTCATTTTTCACCCCTCGATCAATCCTATCATCGCGGTTTAACGTCATAATATCGTCGGCCTTTTGTAGATTAATTGTAACATTCAAAGACTCCAGATCTGTCTTCTAATTTTATAATAAACCTATACAAACTAGTTAACAGCAGGATTGTTTGTATGTAAAAAACAAAAAGATTGGTGATGAAGATACAAATGCATCCACATGGAAATGGACACCCTCATACCGGAGGGCACCCTGGAAGTTTAATCGACTATAACGAAAATCCTTACATTGTGATTTGGGAAGTGACACGAGCTTGTCAGCTAAAATGTATACATTGCCGTGCAGATGCCCAAATATCACCTGATCCCCGCGAACTGACTCATGAAGAAGGCTTAACATTAATTGACCAGATTTACAAAATGAATAATCCCATGCTTGTTTTTACAGGTGGAGACTGCATGATGAGGGAAGATCTTTTTGAACTAGCAGACTATGCTGTAAAAAAAGGAATGCGGGTTTCAATGACACCTAGTGCAACAGAAAATGTGACAAAGGAACGAATGAAGAGAGCTAAACAAGCCGGCTTGTCACGATGGGCATTTAGCCTCGACGGCCCGACACCAGAAATTCATGATCATTTCCGGGGCACACCCGGATCATTCGATTTAACACTGGAAAAAGTTAAATATCTAAATGAACTAAACATGCCACTTCAGCTTAATACAGTCATTTCACGTTATAATTATCATCATCTTGAAGAAATGGCTGAGCTAATGAAGGAACTCAAGGTAGTCATGTGGTACATATTTCTGCTTGTGCCAACAGGCCGGGGACAAATGGATGATTGTTTAACACCTGCTGAGCATGAAAAAGTATTCCGCTGGCTATATAAGCTCAGCAAAACAGCTCCTTATGATATCAAAACAACGGCTGCCCAGCATTACCGCCGCGTCGTTTTTCAACAGAAGGCAAAAGAACACATTGTCGACCGCGGAGAAATTCGGTATGAGGACACCCTCACAAAGGATATGGCTTCAGTCATAGACGGTTTAAAGCGGGCCCCTAAAGGTGTTAACGACGGAAATGGGTTTATCTTTGTTTCACATGTGGGAGATGTTCTTCCAAGCGGTTTATTGCCAATCAAGGCTGGGAATGTCCGAGAAGCTTCCCTAGCTGAAATTTACCGTGAGGCTCCTGTTTTAAAAGAACTGCGTAACCCTAATCTTTATAAAGGAAAATGCGGAGTTTGCGAATATCGATTTGTATGCGGCGGCTCTCGTTCCCGCACTTATGCAGTAACTGGAGATTATTTAGAGAGCGAACCTTTCTGCGTTTACATACCGGAAGCAATGAGGAAAATAGAAGCAACGGTTTGAACAGATGTTTAAGCAGACCCCAAACGGCTCTGCTTTTTTTGTGTGATTTAAGCGAGAGTACTTTTGGCAATTTTATGACACTTTAAACCTGCTCCCCTTTTCTGTGATAACAAACACAGACAATTGCTTATGAAAAAATTAAACTTAAACTATGAAAGGGTGGTGCAATAAAATGATTTTAATAGAAAATAACGCATACAAATGGTTCGAAAATGAATTTCAATCGCAAAAGCCTTTTTATATCCGGTTATACCCGCAATATGCAGGTTTTGGTAAAAAAAATAAAGGTTACTCCCTCGCATTTTCAAAGGAAACTCCGCATGTATTAGGTGAAGAGCAGGAAATCGAAGGAATCACTTTTTATGTGGAATCCAATGATGCCTGGTTCTTTAATGATACCGATGTAGAAATCAAATACAGTACAGAAGCTCAAGAAATTTTCGCATTCTACAAGGAAAGCCAATAAGTAAGTCCAGACTTCCACGCTCTTGGGAAGCTATGCAATCCCGATCATTGGACAAACGGAGATCAGAAACTACTAATTAGTCATAAGAGATACCAGGTGTTAAATCGCCCGGTCTCTTTTTTCGTTTTTTCTTGTACGAGTTGTACTTGATCCTTCAGGCGTTGGAGAAAGTATTAGACTTAATTTAAATGATTTCAGATAAATTTATTGGCCATTAGATTACTGATTTGCATCTTTTTGAAAGGCTCTTTTCTAAAAGACTGTTGTTCTTGCATGAGTTTTGAAAACTAAAGTTGATTGGAGCGGAAGGTGCGAGACTCCAGCGGGAGCTGCGGGACAGGTGAGACCCCACAGACGCTAATGCGTCGAGGAGGCTCACCGCCCGCCCCGCGGAAAGCGAGCATCTGAAGCGGAAATCAACGACTGCATTTTTTAAATAGCAACAAAGTTCACGAAACCAGGCCTTTTTAAAACATCAGGTATTGTTTGAAGGAGCTCAAGCCTAGTTTATAATTATATTCCATAAAAAAACAATATATTCCTTAACGATAATTATTCTAAGTTGTACCATAACCAACCGCGTTAATCCTTTACGATGGTTGGTCCTCATCCAAAAACAATCCAAACCTCAAAGGAATAGCTAATCATAAACCCGTTCCTTAAGGGCACAATATGTAACAGTGAAAGGAGGGTGAATTCGATGGATTTCGATATTGAGCATCTCGTTGACGATATGCCGATTTTCAAAAATCATGAGGAAGCACAAAATTGGTTTAAAGATAGATACCATGACCGTTTTGTACGTATGACCACGAACGATGAAGAGGGTAAAATGGTTTATTTTTATCATTTAGTTAAAGACCCGGATGCCTATCAGAGCTATATAGCTAGCCTGGAGGACCCAGATACAGATATCACAACAACAGAGCCCTTTTACAGTTATTCAACCATTGAAATTAATGAAGATGGCGAAATTAGCGTAACGCTTTAGTTAATCCCTTAGATCGAGGTTCCCCAGGAGCCCGATTTTTTTGTCTTTTCACTGGGCTTCTTAAAAAGAGATCTCTTCAAAAAACATTTGGCTGCTAGCTGTTAGTGTTTCTATGTTTTTAACTATCTTAGTACTATAGGTATAGTCTCCATAGCAATACGGATAAAGATAACTTGTTTTATCTCCTCTGCAGTTATAGACCTCCGGCTTCTTTTGTACCTGTTTATGTGAATACTCTTTAGCGAGTTCCTCACTGTGCTTACCTCCATGCTGCTCAACATAATCTATGTAACCAATCCCCATATTGTAGGCCTGAATTACTGTTTGAAAATCCACCTGTTTTTTACTGCCATAGGTTACAGCATGTTCAAAATGCTTTACTCCCTGTCTAATACTTTGCTCTGGATCAGAAATACTGTTGGGAGCCAGTCCGAGAGATTCAGAGGACTGCATGGGATCACCTCCCTGGCCATTACTTTCTTGCTGCATGATCGCTGCTAACACAACAGTGTATTCCTCTAGCTGAACCTTTTGCAGTTCTCGCCGAATCGTCGGTGTATGTTTTTGAACCTCTTCAGATGTATTGTTGACCACGGAATGGCTGCCGCGTTCATGGAAAAAATGATCAGCTATTACAAAAGACACACAAAGAAAAAATAGCAGAATGGCGATATTAAAGTTTCGCTGGATTTTTTTCTTGCTTTGCTTGCGTCTCATATGGTCCCCCACTTTTATGCTTTTATCACATGGTTGTTTGACAAGAATATAATCTAATCTTCTATTACTATATCAGATTACGCATAAATAGTGGTCCTTCTCAACCGCATTCAAAATAGCGTGGGATGATTTTCATCTGTGTCCTGCCATTAAGACTCCGGGATTTACCCATCAAAAAAAAGCAGCACAACAAGACTATTTGCATCTCATTGTATTGCTTTTTTAAGATTAATTAGTTCTGCCAGATACGCTTATTTTCAATCCTCTTTGTAAAGCCTTTGGCATCGAGCCGCTCTAAAAATGGAATCATGTATTTTCGTGACAGGTCGAGAACTCCTTTGGCATCAGGCACTTCAAATTCAGTGCTTGTCCCTTTCCTGAGCTGAGCGACAGCAATATTGAAAACATCGCTATGCCAGTAATATTGATCATCAAGCGGTTCAATGAGGTTTTGTTCTTCTAAATAATGCTTTAGGTCGATTGCCAATGTGTCAGGTAAACCGGCGTTTTTAAAATAATCTTTAAGATATTGTACCTTCATGCCATCCTTTTTTAACGCTGCTAGCATATTTTCAGTCCGTTTTTCCCAGCTTTTAGGGACATGGGGATAAAAATCAGCAGATGCCACAAACTGGCCTCTTCTTGCAAGAAGCCCCGAATTGATCCCTTGTTCAACTGCATAATCAAGCAGCGAACGAGAGTATAATTCAGCTAAAGACTGCAGCAGCTCGGCTTTATTTAAGCCTTGCCTCATAGGCGTGTTTGAGTGGAAGCTTGCCAAGCGGCTGTTCATTTTATCAATTATTGCCTCAACGATTCCTGACAAAGAGTATTCTTTCCCGTTATAACAGACAAATGGATCATTCCCAAGAGCAGTTTTCAACGTGTTTTCGTCGAGAGCAGTGCGCTTAATCAGCTCATTCAAGGGAAGGCTTTTGGCCTCTTGGAGTGCAGCAATAATCCGCTCCTCAGGCGTCCCTTCCTTTTTCTTTTCAAGTTCGACTATGGTCTGTTTCCCAAACCGGTATTTATTAGCGCGCGGGTCAATGACCCAGCCGCCTCCGATTGTTTCCGCTGGGCTCGGCCTTCTGATAATAAAACGATCTCCTCGCTTTGTAACAATCTCCTCATCCAGCCGGAGCTGACACAGAATTTCTCCAGACTCTTCCTTCAGTTCATTCCGGTCAAAAAAGACAATCCGCCCCATAACTTCTGCGGTACCAATATGGCATTTAATTGGAGTCCGCTGCTTAACCAGGTAATCCAAATCCCCTGCAATCCGGATTGCGACATCTATTGTATTGGTAACGATAAAATGCTCAGACGATACTAAGACATCACCCCGCTCCAGATCTTCCTTTGATATTCCCGATATATTAATGGCAGCTCTTTGTCCCGCAAATGCCTGAGTCGCCTGCTTATGGTGTACCTGAAGCTGTCTGGCCCGGACTTCAATTCCTTCAGGCATGACCTTTAATGTCTGGCCTTCCTCAACCATCCCCTCATACACCGTACCGCGGACAACTGTTCCTTGGCCTTTCACTGTGAAAACCTGGTCAATCGGGAGCCGAAATGCCCCTTTGCTATCTCTGGTTTCCTGCTCTTTCAGCGTGTCGATAATCAAATTTTTAAGTTCATCAATACCCTTTTTCGATAAGCTGTCCACGACTACAAATGGAGAGTTCTCGAAAACAGTCCCATCTAACTCGCCAAGTATATCATCCTTTACAAGTTCGGCAAATTCCTCTTCGACCCGGTCGATCTTGGTTATGGCCACTATCCCATTTTTAATCCCGAGAAAACCCAAGATATCGAGGTGTTCACGTGTTTGCGGCATAACCCCTTCATCTGCTGCCACGACAAGAACGACTAGGTCAATCCCAGCCACCCCTGCAATCATTTGGCGAATAAATCGTTCATGTCCAGGAACATCAACAACAGAAATTTGCAGCTCGTCACTTTCGTATAACGGTGCAAACCCGAGTTCAATCGAGATTTGGCGTTCCTTTTCTTCTTTAAGCCGGTCAGTATCGACATTGGTTAACGCTTTTGTCAGCGTCGTTTTCCCATGGTCAATATGCCCAGCCATTCCAATAGTAAAATATCTCTTACTCAAAGCTGCCACCTACTTTATGGTATCTCTCTTTTTTACTGTAGCTCGAAAAAGGAAAATGATCAAGCAACACGAAATGCAGAGCCGACCGCTTAGAAACGAGCAAACTGCAAGCTTCGACTAAGAAGCGTTCCTTGCTTCTGCCGGAGGAGCTGAAGTTTGCCGAGTTTCTCGGAGGCAAAGCTGGACAATCGAATGCGGAGCCGACCGCTTGCTCTGGATATGAATCAAAGTGCTTAAGGGATTTTCCTATTACTTATCATCTAGCATCAGGGCACCGACAGCACCACTATACTCACCATTTGGAATAAAAATTGATTGAAGTCCAGTCATCTGGGCGAAATGCTTTAAAGCGTTTTTCATTGGAAGATTCGCAGACAGAGTGCTTCCAATAAAAGCCACATGTTTTGTTTTGTGAAGCGAAGCTGTCTGGACACCGAGCAAAATTAAAGTCTCTGCGATCATGTTGATTAAGGAAGCAGCCCGGTCACCTGCAGAACTGCCCTTAATATTACTATTCGCAAAATTAGCTGCTGTTAAGTTCCCGTCGATTGGCGGCTCTGCAGGGGTGTAAACATCTTTCACCAGCAAATCTGCGTTTCCCTTTTCACCGGCTGTTGCCAGCTGTACAAGCTTTGCAAACTCGCTTTCTCCCGTTAACAGGCATCCAAGACCCAAGAACGAGCCCCCTCCCAATCCACTTCCAAGAACCCGTTCATGCTTGTAGCCATCTACAATATAAAAGGATGTCCCTGTACCAATATTAACGAGCAAGTACTTACCTTCAATTAGAGCTTTCGATTGCTTTTGCAAAAAATCTGCACCAGTACACGAAGCAGCGAACTCAGGTACGACACGGGCGGACGAAAAAAAATGGCGTTTAAGCAATTCAGCTTTTCCCCCAGTCAGAGTTACGCTAGCATCTGGCTGGGACATTTTTATCCAAGTGACAGCGCCACCTGCCTCTACTGTTGGAAACTTTTTAAAATGAAGGCGTCCACCTTCCTCGTAAGCAATCTTGAGCAATGTGCCTCCAGCATCAATTCCTAGCTTTATTCTTGACATATAGAACCCCCTTTTACAAACCATGCTGTTTCTCTTTTCCCTTTAGGAAAAATGGTAAATACAGCAGATAAAAAAGTATTAACGCCATAACTTCAAGAACTAGAATATATGCCGGGTATGGTCCGAGATAATCGAGCAGAGATGGATTAACAGGCTTAAAGGCTAAAAACATGTAGTTGCCACCCGTCCATATGTTTACTAAATAGGCCATTCCGGCAAATAGATTTAACCATCCAAACGAAATCCATAGCCCTCTTTGTGTCGGCCGAAAGCCTTTGGCTGAGATGTAAAAAAGACTGGACCAAATGATAAGCATATGTGTTATAAAAAATTGCCAATAGCGAAAATGAGGAAAACCTAGAAACAATTCTGGTGTTATTAAAGCCTGAATTGCTCCCGAAATCCCTATAAAATATACCATTTGAAATAGAAGGTTTGAATTGCCGGCAAGCAAGGCCAACGCCAAAATCAGGCTTATCGAACAAAGTTGAAAAGGCAGGGAATACGCAAGCTCCCACGCTTCCCCTTGCAGGAGCCAGTAGTGATACAAGGCCTCCAATAAGAACAAGCCAAGAAAGAAGGAAACCCTGACCTGATTTTCGTAAAACTTAAAAGTTTTTTTCCAACGAAACAAGATGTAACAGACTAGCCCGAAAACAAATAGCATTAACATATGACCGAGCGAGAACAGCGTGAAAGGATATGCATTATAATTGTGTCCGAAAAATTCTCTTATGACAATCCCTCCCTTCAGCATTTTTACTTATGTACCAAGCACCCGCTTGTTAACTCCAGACGTTTTTCGTTCCCATGAGAAATTACATTACCCGTTTCGACCTCGATGCGTTTCCTGAACAAGGGCCCATCCATCACGAATGTGTGATATTCACCTGACTCTCCCAATGGACAAATTTCCAGCTTGCCAATGTTTCTGCTGAATTCAACATCGATCACCCGGCCTAGCCAGGAAAGATCCAATTTCTCCTCGTTTGCCTTGATCACCATTGCCTTGTAGCCTGACTCAATCAATTCATCTAAAGCAGCTTTTACCTGGCTCTTCGGCATCCATAAAGGGTAGAGGGGCACGAGACCTGCTATTTCTGCCACCCTTTCGCCCCAGTCACGATGCTCTTGAAGATATAAATCACCAAAGGCTATTCCTTCTATTCTTTCTTTCTCTTTCAAATCAGCCAGAGCCCCAACAAAACGTTCTGTATAATGCTTAAACTCACTTTCAACAAAGCGAACAGGAATTCCAAGAGCCTCTCCTTGAAGCTGTATAAACTCGACCTTTTCTTCATGAGCAAAGGTTTTCCCTTCATGTGAAGGTACAGTTGTTACAAGGAAAGCCACCTCATATCCTTGGCTCGTCAGTCGGTCAAGGGCAAGGCATGCATCCTTTCCCCCACTCCAGGACAGCGCAATCCTTTTCATCCGAACACCTCTCCCCTAAAATCTTAGTAATAACCATATCGTATCACAACACAGTTAGCTGGGTAATAAATTCGAAAGTTATGCTAGGCTAAAACCTTTAACACTGATCAAAAGCTTAATTGAAAGATATTCTATTATGATTGTAATGATGTTTTTATTAAACACAAAAACCACTCAAAACATCATTTGAATGGTTTATCCTTAGAATTTCCCTGTTGTGTATGTTACCTCTTATCAATTGGAATATGGACAGGAACCTCAAAAAACCAAAGCCAAAATATTGTCATTGGAACACTTAAAGCTAAGGTTAATAACGGCTTTTTATAATGGAGACGCAAAAAGGGAAACATGATGCAATCGAATAAGGCGGACCACCAAATACCCCAGCCGTATTTATATAGAATCGTACCTTGAAATTTTAAAATAATCTCAATTGCTACATACAATCCAATCCAAAAAAGGTAATGCCGAAAAATTCTCGAGACACTCTTTCCTTCCGGATATCGGGACAAAAACATTAGTGCTGTAAGCGGAAATGTTATAAACGTATATGACATTTCTAACAATGAATGATTGAACCAGTCTATATCAGGCGATAACTGCCAAAGCCAATGAGATGTACACAGAAAATTATAGGTGAGGTTTCCAAGGGCAACGTACTGCATTGTTGAATAATAAATGCGCCAATTTTTATAATCTCTTCTTACCCATACCGCTATGATGCTGATAAATGCTAGAAAAAGATGCATAATCCCTACCTCATGGTTTTTCTTTTTTCTCTTTAATATTGTAAAAAATTTCAATACAAGAGACTGTTAGTTTTCTACTTGTTTAATGAGACTATTCTCCTGGAACGAAATCTTCTACTTTCATTTATGCATTTGAATTTTAATTTCCAAATGCCTCTCCTCATCGACTCTTTCCAAACATATAAAAAAAACAGGCTAGAAGAAATAAGTCTCCTAGCCTGTCTTTACGAAAAATCTTTTATGCATTCAACAAGACAAATTGTGTTTTACTTCCAGTCTGGGTTGCGATAACCTCTAGCCGGGCATCAATTCGTTCTCTGAGTTCTGGTACGTGTGAAATGACTCCAACAAGGCGGCCGCTGCTTTGAATATCAATGAGTGCTTCAATAGCCTGATCTAAGGATTCTGGATCCAGAGTTCCGAACCCTTCGTCGATAAACATGGTTTCAAGGGATACCCCTCCAGCATAATTTTGGACAACATCAGCAAGGCCAAGCGCGAGTGAAAGGGCAGCTTTAAAGCTTTCGCCGCCCGACAGGGTTTTAACGTGTCGTTCCTGGCCAGTATACTGGTCAAACACCAGCAATTCCAGACCGCTTTGGACATTGCCCTTTGAACGGTCGGTTTTACGGTGCAGCCTATAGCGTCCGCCTGTCATTTTAGCCAAACGGACATTTGCTTCCATTAAAATTGCATCTAGAAAAGCAGCCAAGACGAAACGTTCAAATGTAATTCGATATGTGTTCTGTCCCTTGGATATCTCATACAAATGACCGATAAGCTTGTACCGTTCTTCAAGTTCCTTCATATCTGCATTCATATTTTCGACAGTGTCGATGATTTGCTTATTATCTCGCATTTTCATAAATAAATTTTGGTAGGCATCATCTTGATTTCTTATTTTTAGTTCAATTTCATTGAAAGCTTCACGAATGGATTTTAAGTCTGGCGTTTTCACTCCAGATAAGAGCTCAGTGAGCTCGGTAAAACGGTCAGTCACTGAGCGAAGCTCTTCACGGTAAAATCTTATCTGCTCATCGAGCTGCTGGATTTCTCGATCAGTCCGTTTCCCTTGCATGTATACTTGGTAAGTTTCAAAGCCTTGTTCATGCATACTCGTTTTAAATGCCTCTCGTTCTGCTCTCAGCTTCTCCTCCGTCACCTTGACCTGAGTTTCCACTGTTTCAAAGCGAGCTGTTTCAGTCCCAAGTTTTTCTCGTGTTTCCTGATATTTTTGCTGGGCCGTCTCCAGTTGCTTTTGCATTTCTGCCTGTTTCCCTAGAGCGAGCTGATAGTATTTTTCAAAGGATGCAATGGTTCGCAGCTGTTCAGGAATAGAAGCTTTCATTCTTTCAAAAGTCGTTTTCTTTTCTGTAAATGAAATAGTCAGTGCTGATTTTCGTTCCTCTTGCTTACGACTTTCAGCAACAAGCTTTTCCTTATCCTTTTCAAGTTTCATCAGCTGTTCTTTTATTGATTTAAGCTTAACCTGTTTCTGCTGAAGGCTTCTTTGTTCAGCATCTAGATGCTGTTTATCCGTTTTTAAAATGGATAGAACAGTATTCAGTTCCTTAGGATCAAACTCGTTATTGTATTTTTTTATATCCGTTAGCAGCTCCTCTTCTGTTTGGAACAGAGCGCGAACTGTTGTCTGGATTTCAATAAAACGTTTTTCTGCAGCTGTTTTTTCCTTTTCCAATGAGTTTAGCTGTTCACGGGCTGATTGAATATCCGCTTCAGATGGTATCTCTTCAACAGTAGAAAGAGCCGGCTTTGGATGATGATCAGAGCCGCATACAGGGCAGGCCTCGCCCTCTTTAAGGGCGGCTGATAAAACCGATGCTTGAGAATGCAGCCACTTCTGCTCAAGATTGCTAACCAATTCCTTGCCGTCCTCCAGCCATGATTCTGCTTTTTCCAGATTTTGTTTCTGTTTCTGTTCCTCTGTACCAGCTGATTTCAGGCGGCTGAGGTGCAGTTCGTACTTAACAAGCTTGTCCACCTGGTTATTAAGCATTTCAATCTTACGTTCGTTCTCATAGAAAGCAAGCTGGCTTGTTTCGATTTCTTCTTTCTCAAGAGAAAAAGCCTTTGTCTGTTCTTCCATGTTTTTAGAGAGAACCTCAGCCTCCTCTTTTAGCTTGACCGTCTTGTTAAGGTCTGATAAAAGGGCAGCCGTTTCTTTTTCAATGTCTTCAAAAGCATGAACATCTTCTTTTATATGAACGAGGCGGTTTACTTCCTCAGCAGCAGCTTTTCGCTCGGGCTCCCGCTCCTGTTCCTCCTTGAAGGCTTTTTCACTGGTCTTTAACGCCTCTGACAAATTTGCGATTTTATTTCCAAGCAGCTTCAACTGACCTGTGTATTCATCCAGATCCTTTTTCAGCCTGTGGCAGAGCTCTTCCTGGCGTGCAAGCAAGGCTGCTTTCTTTGCGAGAACAGCCGTCTCCTCTTTTGTTTTAAATAAATCTTTTTGGTTTTCCAACTGTTCTTTTTTCTGGCGGAGATCTTCTTTTGCTGACAGTTGTTTTAACACAGACTCAGCCTCGAAGATTTGTTGTTGGAGTTTGTCTCGTTCGGCCTGAAATGCTTCTTTCTCGTGAAGCATTACTTTCAGCTTAGCAGTCATAAATTCTATTTCATTATGGAGCAACGGCAGCAATATCGAGTCATTTACACTGCCAGCCTTAACGTATTCAATCAGTTCCTCATTATTAACGGCAGAAATCCTCTTGAGTGCCTGGCCTCGCTCTTCGACCTGCTTTTCGACAGCTTTCTTCAGCTCCACTGCATCTTCCTTGAGCTTCTCTTCAACTCGCTTATAAATCTCTGTATGGAAAAGCCGCTGCAAAATTAATTCTTTGTCCTTGCTGTCTGAAGTAAGCAGCTTTCTGAATTCACCCTGCGGGATCATCAAGATCTGACGAAATTGGTTGCTGTCGATAATCATAATTTCCTTAATCTTTTCATCTACATCACGAACATTTGAGGCTAGCAACAGCCTTTCACCGTCATCAGATAAGATATAAAGTTCAGCTTTGGCACCGATTGTTGTATATCCGTCTCCCCTAGCTTTCTTTTTATCCTGCTGAGGGGAGCGTGTAATAAAATAGGTTTTTTGGCGCAATGAAAATTCAAGTGAGATTTCAGTTACGATATCATCGTGCGCAAACTGGCTCCGCAGATCTGTCCCGTTTCGATCCTCACCACTTGCTTTGCCGTAGATGGCATAACTGATCCCGTCAAAGATCGTCGTTTTTCCGGCTCCTGTTTTTCCTGAAATAACAAACATCGTTCTGTGCCCAAGCTGGGTAAAATCAACCGTTTCCGTATTGGCATAAGGTCCGAACGCCTGCATCGTTAGTTTTAACGGCTTCATTTGCGGCTCTCCTCCTTTAACACCTTATCTATCACGCTGCTTATCACATCTCGTTTAGGTTTGGAAAATTCTGCAGTTGTCATTTCACTGTAAAATTGTTCAAACAGTTCGATTTCGGATTTCTTGTCATCACGAATGCTGGTGAAGTTTTGCTTTGCCTTCATGTCTGCTCTTTCAAGCTTTCGTTCAAGATGAAGGACATTCGGATAGATTTGGCGGAGCTTGCCGATCGGATCAATTAATCCGCCCTCGTCCAATAGCGTTACTTTCAAATAATCCATTGTGTTTTCTTTTTCATAAAAAGAAGGGTCCAGTAACTCTTCAATATGGCCTTCAAGTTCCCTTAAGTCCTGCTTAGGTATTAGTGAACGGTAACGGACCTCAAAGCTTCCATCCTCGTCCATTTCAATGATTGAAACGGACTTTCGCTGTTTAGCTTCCGAAAAAGAATATTTTAATAGGGACCCGGAATATTTTATAGTGTCATGCCGAATCGCATCCGGGCTATGAAGATGTCCGAGTGCAGTATAGGAAAAGGGCGCAAATAAGTCAGAGGTTACACAGCCTGAGCCACCCACAGATAACGTTCTTTCTGAATCGGATGTTTCCCCGCCAAGAACAAAGGCATGGCCTACAAACACATTGGGTTGATTTGGATTCAGATTTTCTTCCATTTTACCAACAATAGCTTTCATTGCATCCTGATGGGAGTGGATTGACGAATCATCAAGTAAATGACGGATCATTCCCGGTTCTGCAAAAGGAGCCAAATGAAAATTGACGCCTTTTATATGTACAGGCTTAAAATCATTAGTCAGCTTTCCAGTCAGGTAAAAATGGTTATGGCGATACCAGGAGGTCCCAAAGGACAAGCGTTCTGCACTGTCGTGATTCCCGGCAATAGCGACGATAGGTGTATTTTGCTCTACATTTATTTTATATAATACTTCATCCAACAGCTCGACCGCTTCTGTTGGGGGCACAGAACGATCATAAAGATCACCGGCAATAACAACAGCATCTGGCTGCTCCTCAGCCACAAGTTCTACAAACTGCCTTAAGGCCTCACGCTGGTCTTCGGTCATATACACACCATGAACAAGCTTTCCCAAATGCCAGTCAGCTGTATGAATAAATTTCATGCTTATCCCTCTTTCTTTAACGCTTATTCTATATATTGATAGTTTGAAATGATCATTTAAGATACTTAGCTAAGTTATAATTATAGCAGACATATTTCTAAACCGTTTCTCTCAATTTAAGGAAATTAAGAACATTTGTTCCTGTTTATTTTACCAATTAATAATGGAAACTTCTACCTTTAGTATTGGCATTCACAAAGTGTTCATAATCCACCTGGAATTTTATATGTAGATCCGAATACGGGATTACTCGGAGAATTAAGAGGAATTGACTTAGAAGAATTCGAACACAAAGGTTCCTTACAATATAATTAGCTGGAAATAGCAAAAAAATAATACAGCCTGACTCAAAGAGCCAGGCTGTTAATAGCAATCTATTATTTTTTTACGACGTTAGCAGCTTGAGGTCCGCGAGCACCTTCGACAACTTCGAATGAAACTTCTTGACCTTCATCAAGAGATTTGAAACCTTCAGATTGGATTGCAGAGTAATGAACGAATACGTCGTTTCCGTCTTCAGCTTCAATAAATCCGAAACCTTTTTCAGCATTAAACCATTTTACTTTACCGTTTGTCATAAAAGAAAATCCTCCTATTGGCTAACCAAGCCATGTGTAAAATTTAACCTATTTACAACGATCAGCTGCTTCAATTACTCATCCAATCTTTTGGTGCAGTAGCAGTTTGCACAAATCTACGATGCAAAAAGGCTTACTTAAATTTAGCATTGTTACCTAAAAATGTCAAGTGAAAGCGCTTACGTTAAGTTAGCTATTCATCCGTTCGGGCAGGCTGTGAATGGACTGTACGACCGTATCCAGCTTAGCTTCGATCCGGTGAAGAAGGTAAAGTGTGACCACGATCGGAAACCCAACATCGCTTATAAACGGAATGAGCTGTTCCATTTCCCAAACCTCCTTTTTTTAGTTATATGACTTTCAAAATGCCCCCTTTAATTTGCACTCAAACTAGTAAACTAGAATGAGCGTGGCCTGCATTAATTCAGTAGGTTTCGTATCTTAGTGCCAAGCTTTCGCTAATTATAGACTGCCCGCTTTCGCATAAAAAGCCGGCTTCCTAAGAAACCGGCTAGTCCCATTAAATCAATTCATATTCCACTACATTCCGTTCGACCACTCTAGCTCCTTTGGCACTAACAAGGTTTCCATTAACTGAATAGAATGCATTAGAGGCAATAACCTGCTCCATTGCCAGTTTTACATGAGCAGGGTCAATTGGTTCCTTCGGGCTGTCTACCGTTACATTTGCGGATTTTCCAGTATCTGTAATAAAGTTCAATTCCAGTGTTTTCGCCAATTTGTTCACCTCCTATCAATTATTTTTAAAAATATTTGCCATTAAGCGTTTCTAAGCTTAAATAATATCAAAGCTGTCATTTCGCTCAATGGAGCCTAACTGGTAGCTGCTTAGGCCTGCTAATGCTGTTGCAGCCTGATGAAACTGGTCAGCAGTCGCTTCTCTTTTCACATTGCTGTAGGTTTTCGCCTTGTAAATTGGCTGCCCCTTTTCGTCCAGCCCAATTTCAAAAAACATTCTTAGATTTGTACTTTTTATCATTGCTTGTGCCATTTTGTTTCACCCCCTTTCACCTTCTATATATAAGGTAAGGGATGAAAAGGACAGGCAGCAGAAAAAATTCTATTAAACACGAAAAAGAGCCCAGAGGAATTCTAGGCTCCATTTAAATAGTGAGTGGGCTCCGAGTTGTAAGCTCCTTATAAACTCCGTCCCATAAAGGTGCAAATATTTTCAAAGCCAAATTTCTTATACAAGGCTATTGCTTTTTCATTAAAGCTATAGACGTTTAAGCGTACTTCCGTATGGCCAAGCTGGCGAAGATCTTCTAAAGCTGCTTCCATAAGCCACGATGACAGACCTTGTCCGCGATAATCTTTCTTTACATAGACATCGTTGATCCAGCCAATCTCTTCTCCATTCAGCCAATCAAAGCTTTTATCAACCATAATCCACCCAAGCAAGCTGTCCCCTTCTTTTACACATAAAAAGTAGGCATCGTGCTTAAGAGAATGTTCATAAGCCTCAATCATGTTTATCCGGCTATCAGGTGAGGCGGTTCCAGTAGCTTCCTCCCGATTTATGCCTGCATAATCAAAAATTTCGTCTCTTTCTATTTCACCTGCTACTGCTATTTTTCTTTCCATAGAAAAACCTCCAATCCTTAAGCCGCTTTGATTGAGCTTATCGCTATTATGAATTTTTCACAAGACCTATATTGAACTCAAACTGCTCAGCAAAATCCTGAAGGTCTGCGAGCGTAGAAATATCGTGGTCCAGCAATGGCATATGAATTCTTTTCTTGCCGTTAAATATCTCAGAAATCCGCTCTAAATATCCTTTTTCGTTTTTCCGCCGTTTGGCCATAAAACTTCCGTCTGCCTGATCTGGGATAACTCTATTTACGACAATTGTCTCAACTTCTATACCATTGGAACTTAAATGTTTGAGAGCTTTTTCTGTTTCTAGTATTGGCAGTCTTTCTGGGTTAATAACGAAAAGGTAGCTTGTTGCTGTTTTGCTGAGGAGCAGTTCCCTGACTTTGCTGAAGCGCAATCTCCGCTCATTTAGCTTTTCATACAAAGGATCCTCAACTGGCTCTCCATCGTTCATCCAATTTGAATAATTTTCATTTGATTTCTTTCTCCTTTCAAGGAGCCCGTCCATCCAGGCTCCCATTAATTCGGGGAGAGTCAGCAGCCGTATCGTATGGCCGGTTGGGGCTGTATCAAATACAATTGACTGATAACGAGGTGATTCTTCCAGGATAATTTGGGTCATTCGATCAAACAAGGCGGCTTCCTCTGAACCAGGTGAAAAGGCAGCTAGATCGATCTGCCGGTGAACCTCTCCGAGCATCTCAGCCTTAACAAGGCCAGCCAGATTTTCCTTGACACTATTTATATAACGATTGGATTCTATTTCTGAATTAATCTCCAAAACATCAAGATTCGGTAAAACATTAGCGATCTTTCCATGATCAAGCTTTTTATGAAAAAGATCTCCCGTGTTATGAGCTGGATCGGTCGAAACCAGCAGCACTTTTTTTCCCTGTTTAGCCAGCACTAAGGCTAAGGCACTGGAAGTTGTACTTTTACCGACTCCACCCTTCCCGCCAATAAAATAAATCTTTTTATTTAAAAATTCCAATTTACTTTCCTCCTAACAGCACCTAAAACCAGTGAGCGGTGATTTTTCCATACCCATTCTTAAGTGCCAGTCATGGAATTTCTCAATAATAACTGGATAAAGTTCGAGTGTATAATAAAAGGCCGGGTTTGGCAGGCCGACAACTTCGGAAAAACAAAGAAGCATAAATAAATCATCTTCATCTCTTAACTCACGGGCAATCTCGGCCCGGTGAGGATTTTTTAAAATTTCATCATAAAGGTCTATTATTTTTTTCATTTTATCAAATAGAGACATTCCAGCCCTCCTCTCTCGAATAAAAGCACAAACGCCCGTTAGCAGGATATGGACTGGAGCACACCAACTGAGATAAAGGAAACACGAAGAGCAGGAGCGATTCGATGTTGACTTATCGTAGGGAGGTGGGCAAAGTACACTAGTCTCTGGGCGCTGGAGCTAGACGGGAGTCAATGTTCAAATATTATACTTATCTTTTTAAAAAGAGACCGGGAAAAAACCCGGCCTTCTCCTGCCTACATATCCTGTGAGATCGGCGGTGTTTCATCCCTGTTAAAGGCTGAAACTGCTTCTACAATTATCCAAAGCACGAACACTAGGATCACACCTCCAAATAAAAACAGAAGCACACTCGGATTTGTTCCTGAAAAAACGTTCCATTGAAAAACCACCTGTTGGACCATTGCCCACAAGGTCACGAAGAAGAGAAATACCATCGGAATAAAGGTGACCAGGTAATTTCTGCCCTGACGCTTCAGCCAAATCGATATTAACAAGAGGCTGACACCAGCTAACAGCTGATTGCTCGTTCCAAACAATGGCCACAGCAAGTAACCGCCTGATCCAAAGCCATTAGGACCTTTCGGGAGCAAGACTAGACAGGCACTTGCCACAACGGCCATGGAAGTTGCTACATGTGTTTTCGTTAACGGCTTAAGATTGTATTCGCTTCCAATTTCAGCAATGATATACCTCATTAATCGGACAGAAGTATCCAAAGTCGTAGCAGCAAAACTCACGACAATAACAGAAACAATGGTACTCGCGATATCAGCTGGAATCCATATTCCTGTTGCCAGCTGGGCTGCGCCGTTTATGAAGTTTCCAAGGCCTCCAGCACTAGCTGCCGCAAAACTTCCGTAGGCAGCAACGAACTCCCCTTTTGTAGCAAACAAGGTAACGACAGCAATAATAGCAATTAACGCTAAAATCCCTTCTCCCACAGCCCCTAAGTAGCCAACAAATCTTGCATCCGTTTCTTTATCCAATTGTTTGGAAGATGTTCCAGAAGAAACTAGCCCGTGGAAGCCTGAAATTGCTCCACATGCTATCGTAATAAACAACAGCGGGAACCATGACACATCAGAAGCTGCACCATTAAGAGCTGGAGCTGTAATTTTCGGCTGCAGGAAAACAAGTCCGGCATATAAGATGAATAGCCCGACAACAAGCTGGTGGGAGTTAATATAATCCCGCGGCTGCAGGAGCTTCCAAACCGGCAGAGTTGAAGCTATATAGCAATAAACCATCAAGATAATAATCCATACAAAGAAGGCCATCGAAACGCCGTTTAAACCAAACATCACCGTGCTATCTGCTCCCCCAAAGTACCTCACAAGATCAATTTGCAAGGCAGGCACCCTGCTGGCTAAAACGGCCGCTCCATACATTACTGCTAAAGCAATCAAGGACGGAAATAACATATTCGTTTTCCGTTTGTATACAGCGTATCCAATCCAGACTGCTAACGGAATCTGAATAAACACAGACAGAACACTTGCTGGAAACTTTACAAATAAATTGGCAATAACCCAGGCAAATACAGCGTTTACCATAAGGACGAGAATTAAGATTATGAATAAGAACATAATTTTTGCGCGTTTACCTATTAATTTGCTTGTGATCGTTCCTACAGACTGGCCTTTATTTCTTACTGATAAAACGAGAGTTCCGAAATCATGTACACCTGCTGCAAATACGGTCCCAAGAATTACCCACAAAAATGCAGGGAGCCATCCCCAATACACAGCGATAGCTGGACCAACAATTGGTGCAGCCCCTGCTACAGATGTAAAATGGTGGCCCCATAGAACATATTTGTTTGTCGGGACAAAATCTACACCATCTTTATACCTGTGAGCCGGTGTCACGTAATTCGGATCAAGCCTGTAAATTTTCTCAGCTACCCATTTCGAATAAAAGCGATAACCAATAGCAAATACACTCATTCCAATGACTGCAAGCCATATAGAATTCATCCTTTTCCCTCCTTTTTCAATTTAGGAACTGAGCATACACTTACACCACAATGCAAAGTTTTTACCGAGTTCCTCAAAAGTAGAGTGAGTTTGTCATTAAGTGAATTTTGGGAAGGTTTGTTGTTGAAATGGTTAGAACCAAAATTTACGCCTAGATAAGTGATTAAACTTTGGCTGGATCATCTTACTCCCTCTTAGAAAATTTCACTCCAAATAGAACCACACCTCCTTATTTAATGGCACTGTTAAAGAAAAAACATTGTTGATTTATAGCAGTGTTGATTAGAGTGATGGCGATCGACTCCGGCGGGAGCAGCGGTACAGGGGAAACCCCACAGGTGCTTCAGCGCCGAGGAGGTAACTTTTTCACGATAGGGAAAAAAATCCTTCCCGACCGCCCCGCGGAAAGCGAGTGTCTGAAACGAAAAAAATCAACAGCCAAGTTTAACAGAGCCTTTTTAAAAGATATTTTTGATTTTCTTCTCCAATGGCCATACTGTAAGAGCCGCGTAATGCCGCTGATGAACATGCTTAATTTGAGAAGGGGGATTCTAATGAGTGATAAGATTATTGAGTTCAAAAACACCAAACTAAAGTCAGGCCCTGAAGAGATTTCTTCCAAACTCCAGTTCACCAAAAACTTTCGTTCAGCCACTGCAGAAGAATGGTACATTTTTTTACCTGGCCTTTCTGAACCCGGGGCAATTGGAAAAGTGTTTGTTCATTATAATCTATATGGGAATCGGGACGTATTTATTAACACAACAATTATCTTTGATGATCCTGATCTCCACGACCCAGAGCAGGCTAAGCTTGTCCTAGCTATGGCAGATGAAATTATTAACCGCCTTGTAGGATTTGCAGATACACTTTTATCCGTGCATTCCGGGGAAAATTCCTACGATGCAGAGTACATAAATCGAGATACCGACTAAGTATAGGATAAGTAACTAAAACTGGAGCCAACACGAAGAATGAAAGCGATTCGATGCTGACTCATCTCAGGGAGGTGGGCAGATCATCCTAGTCGCTTTTGGCGTGGAGCTGGATGCGAACAACGCATGCGATTACAGTAGAATCTCTTTTCCTAACCAAAACAAAGGCGGAGTCATTCTCCGCCTTTGCTTATTTAGACTTTTCAAGTTCGCCTTTGATTTTGGCTGGCTGTGGCTGTTCATCTTCCGTTATTCCGCTAATAATTTGTCTATTAAATTTTGACTGGTCATCTCCCATCCCAGGAAGTGTATTGGCCATCGGCAGCTGCTCTAGCTCTTTGCCTCTAGGCATAACGAATCCCCCCTTTATCTTATTATTGGAAGTTTTAGCAAAGATAATTTCAAAAAATCGAACGCAGCTTTTTTGATTTATGGTATATTTGGAAAAACAAGGATAATTTCTTTAAAGGTTCACCTGCGAACCGATCTGAAACTTCAAATAAAGATAAGGAATCGAAGGGGGTTGGATAGTGAAGCGGAAATGGTTTTCACCTAAGACTGGAAACTTTATTCAGCTAGCTCTAATCATACTAATATTTATGGATGAGACTCTCTTAAACGATACAAACTGGATGCTTCCGTATACAGTAGGGATCTTGGTTACTGCAGTTTTCGTCAACTTACTAACAAGGAAACCGTCGAATATTGAAAAAGAAGATAATGATATCTTTTCCATAAGGTTCATATTTATAATCCTCGTAACTATGGTTTCGCACGGAAGCATTCAAGAGTTATACTTTTCGCATCCTCCTGTACCAATAGTAGAAGTAAATGGGGAAACTGCCCCTTCACAAACCGGCCGCTATAAATGGAATCAAAAGGTATCCACCCACCCCGCTCCAGTCACTGTGCACAGAAGCCGAACAGATGGGACACAAGTTCAGCATCCTGTAAACATTACCGTCAAATTCAAACATGAACCTGATGTGATAACCTTTGCTGTATGGAACCCTTCCTACTACCATCCGGAAATTCTCTCGAGCGGAAGTACCAGTTTCTTAAACCTGCCCGCTAAATACACGGGGGAGAAGATTATCTTGGTTACCGCAGAATGGGACAAAAATTCTGCAGAATATATTTTAAAGTTAGATATTACGGACTAAAGATCGCCTTTATAGCATTCCCAGACATTTAGTCTTCCAAATCCATGCCACTCTCTCTTAGGTAAAATGTTCATTCTTTCACACTTGTTTGTTATTTGTCGAATAAGGTAGTATAATTTTTATAACACTAGTTCAATTCTGACAATAGGATGATGAATTTGAAAGAGCGAAAGCAACAAGTCATCGAAAAAGCACATAGGCTATTTATTGATAAAGGATACCAGGCCACAAGCATTCAGGATATTTTAGATGCAAGTGCAATTTCTAAAGGTACGTTTTATAACTACTTCCCCTCTAAAAGTGAGCTCTTCAAGGCTGTGTTTACCTCCATTCGCAACAAGCATGAAGAAGGCCGCAATGAGTTATTAATTGGAGAGGACCTAGCAAACATTGAAATCTTTATAAAACAGATTGATTTAGTGATGGAATCTAATAAGAGAAATCAGCTGTTTACCTTAATTGAAGAAGCTTTTGCCTCAAACGACCCAGATCTAAAGAAGTTTGTAAAGAGGGCTCAAATTTTATTAATTCAGTGGATTAATCAACGCTTCATCGATTTATTTGGTGAGGACAAACGGCCTTACTTATTAGATTGTGCAATCCTCTTTCTTGGAATGCTTCAGCAAACAACCAACTTTCATTACACAGCAAAAGGACCAAACACCCATCAGCTTGAGATCATTCGGTACTGTGTAGAACGATTAAAGGTGATTGTAAATGATGTCAGTAAAACAGGAATCCAGCTGTTGCCTCCAGAGTTATTAAAAAGCTGGCTGCCAGAGACGACAGATTCCGATACTAGTTTTGTGAATGACCTTCTACACAAGTCATCCGACTTTAAGAAAATGATTGTTCAGACTCTTAAAAAAGAACCAGAACGAATGAAGTATCTGCAAACACTCGATTTTATTCAAGAGGAACTGTTGAACAATAAAACACCGCGTACCTTTTTGATAGAGAGTTCACTTCTTTCGTTAAAAATGTGTCCAGAGCTTCAGGGAACTGAGGAACTACGGGAATTTCAGATGCTTGTTACCAGTCATTTACAAAGAATAGCTAAACCTGTTTGAAAAACTCCTTGATTCTGGGGGTTTTTTATTTCGTTTTTTCATATAAGCCAAGTTATGGTATAATTATTCTGAATGTTATGACTTTAAAGGGGTTGAGAACAAGTGAATGGCTATGATGAAAAAACGAATCAAGTCTTAGAGGAAATTAGAGAATATTACGGTTCCATTCCCAAGACCTATTATGCAACAGCAGATGCTGGAGTATTGCCGAGGCTTTGGGCATTAGCAGGAGTTACTTTTAAAACCGGAGCAGCTGAACATGAGGATAAAAGGATCTGTGCATCAGTGCTTGCGCATACTCTTGGTATTCAGGAATTACTTGCAGCCCATTTAATGATTCTAAAACGCCATATGGGCTGGAACCGTGAACAATTTGAAGCCCTTTTACAGGAAAAATATCCTGATCGGATGAATGAGAGACAAATTCTATTTGCAAAGTTGGCCAAAACACTTGCTGCTAACCCAATGGATGTCGACAGAGATATACTGACGCAGCTAAAGGAACAAGGCACCTCAAAGGAAGCGATTGCAGAGGTGGTGGCCTTACATGGGTTTGTCCGCTACATGGCAACCTTTGTAAGTGTATATGATATAGCCTAATTTTGATTGGACTGGGCTTGATTGAATTTTTTTATTCAATTAAGCCTTTAGGCTATTTAATAAAACATTGAGCCTTTTACACCCCCCTCTTTTCTATAACCTCCCCTATACAAAAAAATCACGCCTGCTCTTTAAGCGGCGTGCTGCAAGGGACTCTACATTAAATTCCTACTTTTATTAAACTTTGATAATGTTTTGATGTTCGAACTTCGATGATAAGCGATCCTTTCCCCATTACTGCTTTTAACAATAACGGGACACCGACTGTATTCTGGAATCTAAAATCTTTTCCGCCATAAGATACAGTTGCATCTCTTCCCTTTGGCACATAGCCAACCGTTACTGAATGGTGGTGTTTTTCCACATAGGTTACACCTAATTGATCCACAGCATTAAAAAGCGTGGAAGAAGTCTGGCAAATTCCACCGCCAATTCCCATGACTAATTTCCCGTTAATTGCTTCTTCTGCGGGCTGATAACCGTGGGCTGCATCACTCGGACCGAGAGTTGTGTTAAAAGAAAAGTAGTCTCCTGTCCCAAGAATGATATTATTGATAGCTTCTGCTGAGAGTTCAATATTTTTCGTTCTGCCCGCAACACCACTATTAAAATAGGTTGTGTATGAAGCAACGACTACTTCATCCAAGTGGGATACATCCTCCATTTTATATCCGCTTGCTGTTACATACAAAGGCAACTCGATGGTTCCACCCTTTTCAGAAGCCTTCATCACCTTGTCAACCAGCTCGGCTTCCTCCAGAATGACACCTGGTTTCCCTTTAATCACTTGGCCATTGGAATCCAGCTTATCAAGAATCATTCTCTGATCATATCCTGGCGTGGTGTCCGTGCCCCTCGCTATATCTTTTGCCCACTTTTCAATTTGGGCTTTGTATTTTTCGTTATCTTTACCATAACCCATCTCTTTAGTATTGAATGTTGCTAGAACTTCCTTGGTCTCCGGGTCCAGAACATTAACAAAAACAGGTCTTAACTCTTCCAGTCTTTTTTGTTCCGCTTTCTTTCTCTCCTCTTCCTTCAATCTTTCTTCTTTTAAATCTTCTTCTTTTTTATGCTCAAGTTCTGCCACTTTTTTCTCCAGCTCTTCTTCCTTTGCTGTTTTGCCCGAACAGCCAGCCAGCACTGAAAAACTTAGTACTAGTAAAAAAACGAACCCCATTGTGCGTTTCCCCATTATCCCCAACCTTATCTTTTAATTATTTTACGTTCTTCATGGCACCAGCATGCAGAACCGTTTAGGAACTCTTTTCCAATTCCCATTGTATTCCTTGATAATCCCCTATATTCCTGCATAAAAGATAGATTTTTTATTTAGTTTTCAAGTGAAATCCTGTTCACTAATCTGACGATTGCGCCAGTGGTTTGGTTACAAAGATAAAATGTAAACACCTTGAAAGTACACAATTCGATGGGGGCAGAAACATTGCAAAACTCATAAAGGATATAAAAACCAGGTCCTGTCATGATAATTGGGTTCGGCTTTCGGATGCTTCTTTTTAAAAGAAGAAGAATTAACGACTTCATTATTTTGATGGACAAAAGTATTGTACAAATAGAAAAGAGGGACACAACTTCTGTCATTTGCAGCGACGTTAAAGCTGATGATTCCACCATCCAGGATCATGAGGGACTGCACTTTTCAGCTCGGGGATAAGGTTAAGCACCTGATTTGACTCCCGATCTAATAAATAGCCGGAAAAATTCCCCTTAATTATTAAATAGCTCTGAAAATAGGATTAAATAGACGGAGAAATTCCTCTTATTTGATTTGAAAAACGAGGGAATAGGTGATTTTACATAGTATAGGTGGAAAAACCCCCCCTATTTACCCCCAAACGAGCTCTAATCTGCATCTAACGGAAAAATATCCGCTTATTTTAATTTTGCTGATTACTCGATTAAGGACAAGACATTTTATTTAAAAGGGAATGCGTTTTATCTCAAAAAAGAGGACCCCATTTTCAAGCATTGCAGTGAACCGTATCACAAGTAAGTGAGGATTTATATAAATAAGGTTCCTGTTTTCCTAATTAAGAAACTCGCCAAAATACTATGGCGAATTTTACTTTTTACTAACTAAGACAGAAGGAGTCTAAAGACCTTTATTTTTCAAGAAAAACTCTGAATTTATTGAACATTCATTGAGAATCACTTTCATATTCAGCTTTTGAAATGATCCAATTTCAACCAAGCAATGCCTTAAGGCCCAGGTATCCAAAATACAAGCCGAAACCGATTAATGAGACACCTGAAAATATAGAAATGCTAATCAGGCTTTTAACATTTAGAACCCTTCGGAAACCCGATGTCATCGCTGCTACCAATATATCCCATAAAGTTAATCCGAGAAAAATCATACTGCTATAGATGAGGAGTGAGCCGGTTCCATTCGTCTGGGCAGTTTTAGCTAAAACGGATCCATAAATCCCCAGCCAAAAAAGAATCGACAATGGACTAGTAATTGACATTACAAATCCAGTAATAAAACATTTAAATAAGGATTCCCGGCCTCTCCCATATGTAAGTGTAACGGCATTCGCTTTTGCTATACTTTCTACCCCGGAATATATGAGAATAAATCCGCCAAAAAGCCATAAGAAAATTTGGACAATCGGAATTTCTAAAAAGTGGATCATCCCCAAATAAACCATCAGCATAAAACACGCATCTGCAATCATCGAGCCAGCCCCAACTATCCAGGCGTGCCAGAAACCATTCTTAAGACCTTTATCAAGCCGCGCTGAATTAACAGGACCAATTGGAGCTGCCAAAGTAAAGCCCAAAATTATATAACTGATTAAAATACTTATATTCAAGAACATCCTCTCCACTCATACGATAGTGATAACTTGTACATTCTATGTGGAAAGTTTCTGGCTAAGACTTTTTGTCCCAAAGTTTATAAATATGTCTAAGAGTGAGGAGTTTTCCGAAGGTATTTCGATTATCCGGGCATATATCTCCCCTGTTAATTTAATAGTTTGAGACACTTAAGCTCATTTGCCAGCATGTTGGAATAAATTTTATCGGAAAGGTCATTCTAAATATAAAGTGAAATGTTCTTGGAGGTGCCATCATGTCTATATATGTGTATCAGACGTTTGAGTTCAAGCAGGATAAATTCAAGGATGGAATTGAAAATTTGAAGAAAATGAAAGACTACCGGAATGAAAAATATGAGCATAAGGTCGAAATATTGGCTCCAATTTCAGGGCCTGACCATACCTATTCCCTTCTGGCAACTTACGATGGCCTCGCTGAAATGGAGATGCAAGACAAGAAAATGTTTGATGATGAGGAATTTAAGAAGCTTATCAGTGAATTCTTTCTTGAAATGATCGAGCAAGGAAGCATGTATACTCAGATTCTTCGGTCTATCAAATAGGGAAACTCCGTTAGATTCAAAAAACACGCCGCTACTCTACAACATTTAGGTTCGATTGGCGAGGAGAAATAGTCTTTTAAAAACATTATAAAAAGCCGTTGATTCGTATATGAATTACGGCTCTTTTTTTAGATCCATTTTATATATTGTGGCGTCATAGCAGCATTTATCTACATGTAGCGATTAAACTTGTATAAAACTGATATAACAATAAAAAGAAACGCGTTATGTTAAAAATTATAAAATCGGTGACAGCAGTCTTGATATTGACTCTTTAAAACGAATGAATTTTGGCCGTTGCTGATACTCTTCCAGGGTGAGCAGCTGGGACACCTTAATATCCTCTTTGAAGATATCGGTTAGCCGCTGAGAAAAACCTTCATCATATAAAAAGGCATTTACCTCGAAATTCAACCTAAAGCTTCTCACATCAATATTAGCTGTTCCTACAGAAGAGATCTCCTCATCTACTACAATTGTTTTTGCATGGAGAAAGCCATTATCATAAATATAGATATTCGCTCCAAGCTTCAGCATTTCACCAATGTGGGACATTGTTGCCCAATAAACGAAAAGATGATCTGGCTTATTGGGAATCATAATATTTACTTCAACGCCAGATAAACAGGCGATCCGAAGCGCATCAAGCAAGCTTGCATCCGGGATGAAATATGGAGTCTGTATATACACGGAACGCTTCGCTGAAGCAATCATTTTAATATAACCGTTTTTTATCTGTTCAAATTCCGAATCAGGTCCACTCGTAACAATCTGAATTCCGATTGTATCAGTCCCATGAACCTCTGGAAAAAGATTTGGTGCGTACGTGACATCATAATGTCTTGATGCCTGGTTCCAATCCAGAATAAACCGAGTTTGCAGCGCATAGACAGCGGTCCCCTGGATTCGAAGGTGGGTGTCTCGCCAATACCCGAACCTGGAATTCAGCCCCAGATATTCATCTCCAACATTAAATCCGCCCACATAACCAATTTTCCCATCAATAATCACCAGCTTACGATGATTGCGGTAGTTCATTCGAAGATTGATAAACCGAAACTTGGATGGAAAAAAAACTTCTACCTGACCGCCAGCTGCACGAAATTCTTTAAAAAAACCTTTCGTTAATTTTCGTGATCCTAGCTCGTCGTATAAAACTCTTACCTTTACTCCTTCTTTCGCTTTTTCCGTTAATGCCTCTACAAGCCTTCTGCCAAGTTTGTCCCGCTTAATTATGTAATACTGGATATGGATAAATTCCTTGGCCGCTTTGATATCTTCAAATAATCGATTAAATTTATCTTCTCCATCGGTAAATAAATCGATCGAATTATCCTCTGTTAAAATAGCCTGGTTGTTCATTAAATGCATATAAATTAAATCTCTGCTGTCTCTTGTCGCATGGTTCTTAAATTGAAATCGATCAGACCGAAGCTTCGTTAATTGAGTTTCCAGTCTCTCTTCAAGGCCAACCTTTTCAAAATCTTCCCATTGGAAAAGGCGATTTCTGCTTAAATTTTGACCCAAAAGCAAATACATAATAAACCCCAGAACAGGGATAAAAAACAACACTAGCAGCCACGCCCAGGTAGAGCCAATATCCCTTCGTTCCTGGAAGATGACAATAATGGCAAAAATGAAGTTTAAAATAAAAACTAAACTAAGTAAAACAGAGGTAATATTCATATTAAAATCCATAATAGAGCCCTCACTAATCCAAGATACTGTTGATTACGAAGCTAATGTTATCACTTTTTAGACATAATTGTAAAAGTTAAACTGACAAGGGACCCTTGCTGGTTTAACCAGATAATTTTGCGGTTATATATTGAAAGGGCTAGGACTTATAGATTATTCACTAGAATATATTGTGATATAGTGAACATAAAGGGAGCGATTGCTGTATGTATAAGAGACAAGAACGCAAATTAATTTGGTTAGCTTTTATCGTTGCCACGATTATGGGGCTGTCATTATTAGGCCGCGTTTTTTCTGGATGAAATAGGGGGTCGGTATTATGGGGAATGAAGAATCTGTATTTTTCAGCCGTGTACTAACAGAATTAACGTTATCTTTTCACATCATCTATGCAACAATAGGTGTCGGAATCCCGCTAATGATTATGATTGCCCAGTGGGTTGGTATTAAAAAGCAAGATGAACATTACATACTATTAGCTAGGCGGTGGGCACGCGGGTTTGTCATTACGGTAGCTATTGGTGTCGTCACCGGAACAGCAATAGGTCTTCAGCTCTCCCTGCTGTGGCCAAACTTTATGGAACTAGCCGGACAAGTGATTGCGTTGCCATTGTTTATGGAAACATTCGCTTTCTTTTTTGAAGCGATTTTTTTAGGTATCTATTTGTATACATGGGACAGATTTGAGAATCAGAAGAAACATTTGCTGCTCTTGATTCCTGTTGCAATCGGTGCCTCATTTTCAGCGATTTTCATTACAATTGTCAATGCTTTTATGAACGCACCTCAAGGCTTTGACTTAGTAAATGGAGAATTGATTAACATTAATCCCATTCTGGCAATGTTAAACCCTGCGATGCCCACAAAGGTCTCCCATGTGCTTGTCACAGCCTACATGACTTCAGCCTTTGTGCTCGCTTCAATCGCGGCTTACCGTCTGCTTAAAGGGTCTGATCATGTATATCACAAAAAAGCACTTTTCTTAACTATGAAACTCGGATTAATTTTTTCCATAGCAACAGCAGTGATTGGTGACTTTTCCGGTAAGTACCTGGCTGAATACCAGCCGGAAAAACTAGCCGCTGCTGAATGGCATTTTGAAACAGAAGAAGGAGCTCCACTGATTTTATACGGGGTTCTTGATAATGGTGAAGTTAAATACGCCATAAAAATCCCTTATGCTCTAAGCATTCTAGCCCACAGCAAACCCAATGCAGAGGTAATTGGTCTTGAGGAATTTCCAGCAGACGAGATACCACCTCTTTATATTCACTATCTGTTTGATATTATGGTCACAATTGGGATGTGGTTGACATTATTATCATTTGTTTACTGGATTGGGACGATGAGGAATTGGAGTTTCATCCAATCAAAATGGTATCGCTGGCTAATTGTGCTGGGCGGGCCGCTTGCGATTATTGCAATTGAGGCCGGCTGGTGGCTTGCAGAAGTTGGCAGACAGCCCTGGGTGCTGCGTGGAATCATGAAAACGCAGGATGCTGCAACAACTAGCGGACATGTTGACACAATGCTTGTCCTGTTTGCCGGATTATACCTTGCACTCGGAATTGGAAGTATTATCGTTTTAACTCGTATGTTCCGCAAAAATACAGTGGAGCAGGAATTAATAGACCGAGAGATCGAGAAGGCTGGTGACAAATTATGACCCTTGAACTAATCGGAATTTCAGTATTGTGGCTGTTTCTGTTTGGGTACTTGATTGTCGCATCCATTGATTTCGGAGCAGGTTTTTTTAACGCCTACAGTATCTTCAGAGGGAAGCAGCATATATTGAACAAGATTATTAAACGCTATTTGTCCCCTGTCTGGGAAGTGACGAATGTTTTCCTTGTCTTCTTTTTTGTAGGAATTGTCGGCTTTTTCCCGAAAACAGCATACTATTTCGGAACCACCTTGCTTATCCCTGGAAGTATCGCCATCATTTTGCTTGCGATTCGCGGCTCGTACTACGCATTTGCCACTTACGGTGAACTTAAGCAAAAGCGATTCGCGTTCCTTTATGGCATGTCAGGGCTGTTTATTCCGGCCTCGCTGTCCATTGTCCTGACAATTTCCGAAGGCGGCTTTGTCACTATGGAAGACACGGGCCCTGTGCTCCATTATTGGACTCTCTTCACAAGCCCTTTAACCTGGAGCATTGTTGTCCTTAGCTTAACGGCCGTCCTCTATATTTCAGCGGTATTTTTGACCTGGTACGCTTATAAAGCAAAGGATAAACCTGCAACAGAACTGATGCGCAAATATGCACTTATTTGGGCAGCTCCTTTAATAATCACAGCCGCAGGTATTATCGTTGAAATGCGGTATCATAACCCTGAGCATTTTGAGCGTTTAATTGATTTATGGTGGCTGTTTGGCCTTTCTTTTCTTCTGTTTGCCGGCACTGTCTATTTAATTTCCAAACGGAAGCGATACGGATTAGCATTTGGGTTATTATCAGGCCAGTTTTTCCTGGCTTTCTTCGCCTATGGCATGTCTCATCTACCTTATTTGCTCTATCCATTTCTGACTATTTATGACAGCTTTACAAATGAAGCGATGGCTATAGCTCTAATCATCGCCTTCATTGCAGGTCTCGGTTTGCTTATTCCATCACTATTTCTTCTGTTAAAACTGTTCTTGTTCAACAAGGACTATGTAGAAGGAAAACGAAATGATTTTGCATAGGAGGAAACACAATGAACGATTTCCTGATTTTTTACGCACCTATTCTCACAGTCATTGCCTCGATCGCAGCTGCCTTTTGGCTGGCACCAAAGGATAACTCTGTAAAATAACAGCTAGAGCACAAATTAGAGCCTCTTCCACTTGGAAGGGCTCTTTTTGATACTGATTAATTCTCTTCGTCTCTTTCATGATTACTGCTTCCCAATGCTTTCATAAAATAAGCTGACGGAAGCAAAACCCCAATAGCTGATTCCATAATAGCAAAGAATCTTACCCCGCCAACAGGTACATAATCTCCATATCCGATCGACAATAGCGTTACTCCGCTAAAATAAAGTAAATTTGAAACTGTTGGTTCCACAGGCTCTCCCGTAGGGGAACTTACTCTTAAGATAACATTGTTCAAAGACAGCAAATAATATAGAAACGCAAACCCTAAACCAATCCCAACTAAATTGATAAAGAGCTGTAAAAAAAGCGAAGAGTTAAAGCTGCTCTTCTTATAAGAACCATTCGTAAAAAAAGAATAAAGATTGGCCAAAATAAATAAAATAGTTAAAACAATTAATATCGTGGATATCATTCTAGTTTTGAGTACTCTCCCTTCCTCACTTCTTGTTGTCTCTTCCCCCTCCTTAAAAAGCTAACCGTAAAAAATTCTTCCACTTATTAGAAATCTTCCTGGTTTGCAGCGTCCTATGGTATGTTTGTCTGAAAAAAAGTCAAACTAATTAAAAAGGAGGTGAAGATGATGCGGCATCTGTTAGCATTTTCCGTAAAGCTTTTCTCTACATTTATTGTTTTAGGTTTCATTCTTGGGCTAATTTATAATTTTGGTTTCGCTGAGGTCCTGTTAATCACCGCCGTCTTAAGCATGCTTGGCTATGTAGTTGGTGATCTATTTATTTTGCCGAAAACGAATAATATGACTGCTTCCGCAGCTGACCTTGGATTAGCATTTTTAGTTATCTGGTTTATGGGCAGCAATCTAGCCTTTATTGATAATCTTTTCTCAGTTACCCTTCTTGGAGCAATAGGGATAACCGTGTTTGAAGCTTTGTATCATCCATTCGTTCGAGATACAAATCCTGTTGAAACAGGCTATCAGCAGCGCCAAAGACTTAGGCATGACTTCCTGACCGAACTTTCGGAAGAATTAAGGCCGGTCAAACCAGACGTTAGAAGTCCTAAAGACCATGAATAGATAGACGCTGAGCTACCCAAAAGAAAAATCACATATATAAATAAAAGGGAAAGCGCACATAAAATGTACGCTTTCTCTTTTTTACCGATACATATGATCTTTTAGTATGCTAAGCATTTAATTAACGTTAAGAGAAAATTCCTCGACTTGAATAACTCGATTATCGCTGGTAGAGGCTAATTGAACAAGGCTAATTATAAGAGGAGCCACGTTTGCAGGATCATCGCCTATCGTCGCTAAGTTGGTTTTCATAACTCCCGGATTAAACACATCCACTTTAATCCCATTTTTATGTTCTTCATCCTTTACACTAAATGATAAAGCTTCAATTGCGGCCTTACTTGCTGCATAAGCACCAAACCCAGCCGCACCTTCTCTGGCTAAACCAGAGGTTATATTAATGATATGACCAGATTTTTGCTTTCTCATAATCGGAAGACATTCCCTTATCATTAAAAATACGCTAGTGGCGTTATTATTGAATTGGTATTCCCATGAATCCAATGGACTGTCTATTAAGTTATATTGCTGAAAAACAGCTGCATTGTTAATTAAAAGATCAACTCTCTGGAATTTTGTAAAAGCAGTCTTGAAGATCATTTTGACGTCAGATTCTGTTGATACATCTGCACCAATGGAGAGAACCTGGACACCAAATTCACTTTTAATAATAGCTTCAACTGGTTCAAGGCTTTTATAAGATCGTTCGCATAAGACTAGACTCGCTCCTGCCTTTGCAAAAACCAAAGCCATTTCCTTCCCCAGTCCGCTTCCAGCCCCGGTAATAATGACTACCTTCTCTTTTACGATGCTCATCTATACTCCCCCTCCATCCTTATCTTGGGCTCCCTGCATCAACTGCTTCCTCATGCCCAGCTGATCGAGCTCTCGCCATTTTTCCAATTGGGCTTCAGCATCTAATCGATACTTTTCGTCTAGCAAACTCCCTATAAGTTCATTTTTTTTATCAAAGGGGATCTCTAGTTTCTTTATCCTATCTCGGCATCGGCTAAGGAATAACGTATAGGAATCCCACGATTCATCAAACTGTCTTTCAAGTTCAAGCTTTAGCTTTCGAGTCAGCTTTGGACTTGAAGCATTGGAAGTTATAGCAATTTGCAGATGTCCTCTGCGGACAGTCGCCGGAAATGTCACATTACCTTCTCCTGATTCATCCACGACACAGACAAGCTGATTATCTGGAAGTGCTTGGGCTAGCGTACCGTTTGCTGCACGGTCATTTGTTGCGAGAATAACGAGCATGGCGCTCGTAAAATCAGCTGGCTCTGCATACCGTTTTATAAGAATGTAACCTTTTTCCCGGGTCAGCTTGAGGACCTCTTCTGAGAATTCTGGAGCAACAAAAGTAATTTTAGCTTGTTCTGCTTCCAGTACTTTCGCTTTTCTGGCTGCAATCCGACCGCCGCCGGCAATAACCACCCTTTTTCCAGCTAGGTTAATTATGAGCGGCTGCATACTCGGCCTCCTTTTTGGTCACTCGCTGGATTAGAATATCTTCAAAGACTGTTTGCTCGCTGAGCGGTCCTGTATGAATAATTTCCTGACCCTGACTCTTGCGTTTTTGAACCATTTGGCTTACTTCATTTAAAAGAACGCCTGGAAATAACAAGTAAGGAATGACGATAACCCGATTAGCTGCTTTTTCTGAAATTTTTTCTAAACCTTCAGTGAGCTTTGGTTCTGCTGCTGCTAAATAGCAAACCGAAATATGTTCCATTCCCAGCCGGCTTTGGATGCCTTTAGCAATTTTTGCGAAGTCACGATGAATAGCTTGATCACTGCTTCCTCTCCCTACAATTAAAAGAGAATCCTTCAAGTTAAAACCCGCCGGATTACTCTGGACCATTTCGGTTAATCCATCAATAATTCTTTCATCGGTACCATATGGGTTTTCGACCGTTACTTTAATATGAGGATACCTTTTACAAACTGACTCCAGAATTCGCGGAATATCATGTTTTATATGGCCTGCGGCCAGCAGAAACAAAGGAATAACGGTAATCTCCAATGCTCCTTTTTTCACACATCTATTGAAGCCTTCCTCAATAAGCGGGTCGGCTAGTTCCAGAAAACTAAGCTCCTGGATTGGGACATCGATTCGTTTCTTGACTCTTTGGAAAAAGGATCTTGCCTCATTTGCACCCTTTTTCGAACGGCTACCATGGCCAATAAAAAGGACCGCTCTCATGTTGGACTCCCTCCTATTCAATTATCCATGGACAACTGGAAGCTGCGGGACAATTTCTTTATCAAACCAATTTAGCTTATGGTGCAGGCTTACAACCTCTCCGATTACAATCATACTAGGATTCGAAATGTTCGCTTTACGCACTATTGCTTCAATCGTTTCGAGCGTACCAACAACTGTTTTTTGCTCACTTAAGGTTCCCCACTGGACCAAAGCAATTGGTGTACTTGAAGGTTTGCCACTTTGAATTAAATTCTTCGTGATGTTTGGCAAATGAGACACTCCCATATAGACACAAATGGTATCAACCGCTTTAGCCAAATGGGCCCATTGATGATCAGCCGCTTCGTCGCCTGCCTGGTGTCCAGTTATAAAAGCAAAGCTCTTGCTCAACGTCCGGTGAGTAACTGGAATTCCAGCATAGGCGCTAGCCGCAATTCCAGCTGTGATTCCTGGGACAATTTCAAATGGGATATCGTGTTTAGCACACTCCTCAGCCTCTTCTCCCCCTCGTCCAAACACGAACGGGTCTCCACCTTTTAACCTGACGACCGTATGGCCCTTTTTTGCATATTTAACAAGGAAATGATTAATCGTTTCTTGCTTCATTGTGTGGTAATGGGGAAGCTTGCCGCAGTATACTAGCTGAGTGCCTTCTTTAGCGTGCTCCAACAGCTCTGGGTTGACCAGCCTATCATAAAGAATAACATCGGCTTGCTTCAAGTATCGTAATGCTTTTACTGTTATTAAATCTGGATCACCAGGACCTGCTCCTACCAAGTAGACTTTGCCAACCATTGCGCTACCACCCTTTCTCATCTTCATCAATGATAAATCCGCTATTTTTTACAACCCGCTTTTTCTCGCGTAAAGTTGTTTCTTTTATATCCGGCTTTTGGAGATAGAACTTTTCCAGTTCCACATCCAAATGATTGAAGGCTAAATCATCATTGTCCGCATAAACCACTGCTGTAATCTCCTTGTTAGTGAGAGTCACTTCAAATCTATATAGATACGCCATGTGCATCTCTTTCCAGAAAAGAATTCACAGCAATTTGAAGGGGTTCCAGCCCAGTACGCTCGACAAACTGAAAGAATGACTCTCCAGTTATTTTTTCAGCTTTAAAATAGACCAGTACGTTTTCAAGAATATCGGTCAGCCTTTCTGCTGGGATTTTCCCTTTCAACTTCTGATTGAACTGGCCTCCATTGTTCAATGTGCCGCCCACATAAATTTCATAAGCTTCAATCATTTCCTTATTTTTGTTTCGAACCTGAATCCCCTGTAAGCCGATGTCAGCAATTTGCCTCTGTCCGCAGGAATTTGGGCATCCGACCATATGCATGCGGACCGGCACATCCAAGCTAATTCTTTTATCAAGATCCTCGGCAATCACCCTCATCCGCTGTTTTGTTTCTACTAGGGCGAGATTGCAATATTCGATTCCTGTGCAGGACACCGCATGGCCAAGGAAGGAGTTAGGGTTAATAGTAATTCGCTCAAATATTGGCTCGAAGAGAAGTGCCTCAACATTTTCCTTAGGGACATTCGGGATGATAAGATTCTGAGAATTGCACGTTCGCAGCTCACCGTTTCCATATTTGGCCGAAATCCGAGCGAGTTCAAACACCTCATCAGCATCCAGCCGGCCAACTGGGACATTAAAGCCAAGGAAATTCAGCCCTGCTTGCTTTTGGTTATGAACACCGTAAAAGTAACCTGCATTCCATTCACCTTCTGGCTCTTCGCCTTTTGTGGGAAGAGTTCCAGTATATTCCTCAAGCTGTTCTTTGAACTTTTCTACACCCCAATCAGCGATAAGGAATTTAAGCCGTGCAAGATGCCGCTTTTCACGATACCCAAAATCCCGGAATATTGTTGTCACCGCAATAGCGATCTCCAATGTGCGTTCTGGCTCGATAAAAACATCAACTGTCTGGGCTAGGAAGGGACGAGCCGATAAACCGCCGCCAACCTTCAAATGAAATCCATTCTTTCGTTCTCCATCGATATTCTTTGTTGCAGGAGTAAACGAGACACAGTTTATCTCCGCATTGGAAGCATTATGAATATTAGCACTGATGGAAACCTTATATTTTCTTGGCAAATTTGAAAAGTCTTCATTTCTTTGAAAATAGTCGTACACCTCTTTCACGATAGGGGAGGTGTCGAACAATTCGTTTGGATCGAGACCAGCAATCGGGTTGCCGACGATTGTGCGGGTAATATCCCCACATGCCCCAGCACTAGAAAGCCCCACAGCTTCCAAGCGGTTAAAAATGTCAGGAATCTGGTGAATTTCAAGCCAATGGAACTGGATTGCCTGGCGGGTAGTAATGTCAAACACTCCGCGTCCATAATCCTTCGCGATACCAGCAAGAACTCTTACCTGCGGATTGGTTAAAATGCCGGATGGAATATTCACGCGCATCATAAAATAGCCAGCCTCTTTGGGCCGCTGCAGGTACAGTCCTGCCCATTTAAAAAGGTCCCATTGATCTTGTGGAATCGAGTCAAATCCGTGTTCAGCATAATATGGAATATCCTCGATAACACGAAGGCCATCTTTAACCAACTTCGCTTTTTCAGTTTTGTTCAGTTTCTCATTATTGGCCCAGTGCTTTACATATGCCATGTTAACCCCCCTAAATTATGTTTTTATTTCGAAGATACTCAAAAACCTTTTCGACTGCTTCTTCAACAGTCAGCAAATCAGTCTGAATGGTGATTTCCGGGCTTGTCGGCCGTTCATACGGTGAATCTATGCCTGTAAAATTTTTTATTTCACCGCGGCGAGCTTTTTGATAAAGCTGTTTTGGATCACGCCGTTCACATTCTTCGAGAGGGCAGCTGACGAATACTTCTATAAACTCCCCCTCTTCGAACAAGTCTCTCACCTTTTCTCGATCTGAGCTGAAAGGTGAGATAAACGCTGTAGTTATCACTTTACCGCTGTCGACAAACAGTTTGGCTACTTCTCCGATCCGCCGGATATTTTCAGTCCGCTCATATTCAGAAAAGCCCAGATCCCCATTTAAACCATGGCGGATGTTATCCCCGTCAAGTACATATTCGTTGATCCCCTGCCTATACAATTCATTTGAAACGGCATTTGCTATCGTCGATTTCCCCGAGCCAGACAAACCTGTAAACCATAGCGTGCAGCTTCCGTGTCCATTCTGCAAACGTCGGTCGAGCTTTGAAATTGTTGATTCATGCCAGGTAATATTGGCTTCTTTTGTCATACAACTTCCTCCTTCACAAATAATCCAAGTATGCTGCATGCTTCCTTCTATCAGGGAGTGCTTTCGCCCTTGATAACGTGGTTCTCGTTACCTACCTAATTCCTGGTGCCACTGTCTCCCGCACTCCTTCAATTAGTACTTCAACAACTTCCTTCCTGCTAAAGGTTGAAGGCGGCAGCTCACCTGCGCGCAGCAATTCTCTTACCTTTGTTCCTGACAGGATTACCCGGTCCGACTTGCCATGCGGGCAAGTTTTAGCAGAGGCCATTCCTTCACATTTATTGCAATAAAAGCTGTGTTCAAAAAACAGCGGCTTAATGCCCAGCTCCTCTTCGGTAAACTCGCTAAAAATGTATTGGGCATCGTAGGTTCCATAGTAGTTTCCAACACCTGCATGATCCCGGCCCACAATAAAATGAGTGCAGCCAAAGTTTTTCCGGGCAATCGCATGAAAGATGGCTTCTCTTGGTCCCGCATAGCGCATCGCTGCAGGATACACCCCAAGCTGCACATGTTCCGCAGGATAGTAGTTTTCCAGTAAAACCTGATAGCTTTTCAGCCTGACATCGGCAGGAATATCATCTGCCTTTGTTTCCCCAATAAGAGGGTTGACGAACAAACCATCCACAGTCTCCAAAGCTGCCTTTTGAATGTACTCATGGGCTCTGTGGATTGGATTTCGAGTTTGAAAACCAACGACTGTTTTCCAGCCCTTCGCCTCAAAAATAGACCGTGTTTTACTGGGCTCAAACCATACAGCTCCGAAAATTCCTTTTTCAGGTCTTTTTACAAGAGTTACTTCTCCAGCTACATAAACTGGCCCCCTCTCATAAAGCCGCTTCACCCCAGGATGAGCAAGATCTTGAGTTTTATAGACTTCAGCCGCTTCTTTATCCAGATCTGGTTCGTACCATTCCGAAACTGTGATCACCCCGTAAACCTGGTTCTTGTGGGCGAGCTTAATTTTCTCCCCTTTCCTAAGGCCCGCAGCGGTTTCAAATGAAACTGGCAGAGTCACAGGAATGGGCCATACTGTGTTATCCGATAAGCGCATGCTTGATACAACAGTCTCATAATCGGATTTTCCTAGAAATCCAGTCAGCGGGCTGAATAGTCCAACACCGATCAGTTCCAGATCGCTTAAAGCAATCGCATCAATTTCCAGCTCTTTTTCAATTTCGCTAATATCGTAAATAGGGTCAAAAGCGTTGATGAGCTTTCCTCCATGTGGAGCTGGTAAAAATGTCAACAGAATCAAACCTTTCTTTAATAAATTTTATTTAGTTTTTGCTGGTTCGGCCGGCATTGGAACCGCCGGTGCCTGCCTTTTCATCAATGACAGAACTCCGAAGGTAGAAACCAGGACGCCGGCCATAGCGACGATGGGGTATCCATTTTGTTCAACAAGCAAATGGATAAGCGTGTAAGACAGCACCATTGATAAAACCGGTGAAACAATCCAAACAGTAAGAAGCTGAATAACGATGTCTTTTTTCAATACCGATATGCCATTCTTGGCAAAGCCTAATCCAATAATCGATGAGGTCGTGATTTGCGTTAACGGAACAGGTATACCAAAAACAGACGCCAGCGTAACTATCCCTGCCCCTGTCCCCGAGATCACGCAACCTTCTTCGAGCTTGAAGCTAGTAATCTTCTTGCCGTTTGTTTCAAGCACACGCCCCCCCAGCATGATCGCCCCCAAAGCCACGAACAGACCGCCCCAGAAAATACCGGTTCCGGTTGAAACGATTCCTGCTCCAACAAGCGGACCAACAGCATTGGCGACATTGTTCATTCCAGCGGAAAAAGCTTCAAACACCCCCATAAGTACGACGAGTACCGACAAGACTGGCACTGCCTTTGGAGCATCAATAATGGCTTTAAGCTTTTTATTTTTTAAAAGCAGGGATGCACAAACCGCAATCCCAAAAGCAAGGATAGGAGTAATCAGCCAGAAAGCCATAATCCAGACGAGCTTACCTAGAAATACCGACTGATAAACGATCCCTGCTCCCACGACAGATCCAACAGCTACCTCACTGGTAGAAAGCGGGATGCCAAAGATATTGGCCAGAAATAATGACAATGCTGCAGCTGCCAGAACAATCAGAGCAATGGAAACAGTAAATGTACTGCTTGGAACAATGCCGCTGCCAATTGTTTTAACCACTTCCCCTCCGCCAAGCCAGGCGCCGAGGAATACGGCTATCCCGCACAGGAGTAAGGCCAGCCGTGCCTTAACTACACCAGACCCGTAGGCAATGCCCATCGAGGCAGCTGCACCGCTTGCCCCGATATTCATGGCAAAGAATAAACCAATTACAATTGCAGTGATTGTGAGCAAAAGAAATGCCTCCTTTAACGAGTATGCAGCCCACACTCCGTCTTGCTGCTTCCGGACCAGCGGCCTTCCCGAGAGTCTTTATTCCCCGCTGCAGGTTTCGTGCATGGTAAGCAGCCTATACTCGGATACTGCTGGTCATGGAGCCTGTTATATGGAAGGTCTCTTTCCTTGATGTACATCCAAACATCTTCCCAAGTCCAGTGAATAAGCGGACAAATTTTGATGTTTTTAAACTTCTCATCCTTGTTGATGAATTCAGTGTCTGCCCGAAGCGGGGACTGCTCCTTTCTTAGCCCAGAAATCCAAGCCTCCTTTGTGTTTAAGGCTTCCTGCAGCGGAATTACCTTTCTAATTTGGCAGCATCGGCTTGAATCTCTGTTCCATAAGACGGATCCATACTCTTTTGTCTGTTCATCTAAGCTGAGCTTAGGAACTATTCTCTCGATTTTAAGTGAATGGAATCTTGTTTCGATCTTGTCAATTACCTCGTACGTTTCAGGAAAATGTAGACCAGTATCGAGAAAAACGATGTGAGCGTCATGTTGAACCTCGTAAATTAGATCGATTAAAACGATAGCTTCAGCGCCAAAGCTTGATGCATAAACAAGTTTTTCGGATGGGTAATGGTGATATGCCCACTCCAACACTTTTCTCGCTCCCTTTGTCTGGTCATCGCAAGAAAAAGCTTCAGAGTTTGATTTCCAATACTGATACGTTACCGCAGTTGTCATAAAAACAACCTCCTTTCTTTAATGAGAAAAGCGCAAACGTCTAGAACCCTCCCTACATGCACTCGCTGACCTGGGTTAGCTGGAGTTAGGACGCTGTGCAATTCCAAGGCCTAGGTTAAGGAGTAAGCAGAAATAAGCGCAAACCCCTTGTGGTTTTTAGACAACAAAAAAGGCAGCCATCACCTTGTATTACAAGGGAAGACCGCCTCTAGTTTGTCTAGTCAGCGAAACTTATTAGGTTGAAGACGAACCTTTTCATTTTTCTCAATTTGAATGATTTTCCCATCTTGAACTACTAATGTGATGGATCCAAATTTCATAGTCTCGAGCATTTTCTCAAGATGTCCGACAATCTCTTGCCGTTCTGATGGATTCAGCTTGATTCGCCCCCTTTACACAAAAACGCCTTTCCGAATTAGGAAAGGCGTTAAAAAAATTCAACACCTTATCTCCCAAAATGATAATCATTTTGCTGGAATTGGCACCTTGCTGCGCAGGTTGCCGGGCTTCATCGGGCCAGTCCCTCAGCCGCTCTTGATAAGCGTTATGTGATTGATGAGATTAATCCTACCATACCAATAGGATTTGTCAATAAGTTAATTTAAAATTTTTAAAATTAACAGATTATTGATTTAATAAAAAATTCTTGTTTCTAATTTTCTATGATTTAGCCTTTCCTCTCTCTAATACCGACATAAGTATAAAATTTATTTCCCTCTTTCCTCAAAACTGATTGACAGCCACCTTGTAAATATTGTAAGGTTTAGAAAATTAAATAAAAATTTCTTATCCAGAGAGACAGAGGGGCTGGCCCGATGACGTCTCAGCAACCTTCAATTGTAATGATTGAAAAGGTGCTAATTCCAGCAAGTTTTTTAACTTGGCAGATAAGAAGAATGACTCCTGTCTGTCCAAAAGTCTTCTTCTTATAGAAGACTTTTTTTTATGTTCTAAACAACCTGGAATGTTAGAGCAATTCCAATTAAGGAGTGATCAGGATGGAAAAAGCAGCTACAAAACTAGCGCAAATTGGAAATCGAAGTGATACAACCACAGGAACGGTAAGTCCTCCTGTCTACTTAACAACTGCCTATAGACATGAAGGTATTGGCCAATCAACTGGCTACGATTATGTCAGAACTGGAAACCCGACACGTAATATTTTAGAGAAAGCCATTGCTGATCTCGAAGGAGGGGATCGAGGTTTCGCCTGCAGTTCTGGAATGGGAGCGATCTTTACAATCCTGTCGCTGTTTGAGTCTGGCGATGAATGGCTCGTCTCAAGGGACTTATACGGAGGAACCTATCGCCTCCTAGAGAGTGGCTTTAAAAAATGGGGACTTACCTGCCACTATATTGACATGTCCAATCTTGATGAAGTATCCGCCGCAATAAGCAGCCAGACAAAAGCTATTTTCATCGAAACTCCTACCAATCCGCTTATGGAACAAGCTGATATAGAAGCCATTGCTACTCTAATAAAAAATAAGAACATCTTGCTGGTTGTCGACAACACATTTTATACTCCCCTGCTCCAGCAGCCAATCCTCCTAGGTGCAGATATTGTTGTTCATAGTGCAACTAAATATCTTGGGGGACATAATGATGTGCTCGCAGGTTTAATTGTTTCACGAGGTGAGGTGCTGGGCCAGTCCTTAGCCTTTCACCATAATTCAGCAGGCGCAGTTTTAAGCCCGTTTGATTCCTGGCTCCTAATTCGCGGAATGAAAACTCTTGCCCTTAGAATGGAACGGCACGAACAGAATGCCTCCCGGCTGGCCGATTTCCTTAATGATAATGAGGCAGTTGAAACGGTTCTCTATCCGGGAAGAGGCGGGATGTTATCATTCCGGGTAAAGCGAGCAGAATGGGTCAATCCTTTTCTAAAGAGCTTAAAGTTGATTACCTTCGCAGAAAGCCTTGGCGGAGTTGAAAGCTTTATCACTTACCCAGCAACCCAAACACATGCGGATATCCCTGTAGAAATTCGCGAAGCAAACGGGATTTGTTCCAAGCTTCTCCGCTTCTCTGTCGGAATTGAGGATCCCAGTGATTTAATCGAAGATTTATCGCAGGCTTTTATTAAGGCCCAGAAGGAGGCGATCTAATGAGTGACCGTCCATTTTCTTTTGAAACAAGACTATTGCATAATAATCAGAAATTCGATCCGGTAACCGGAGGTGTCTCAGTACCGCTGCAGCATGCGTCCACCTTTCATCAAACATCCTCTGGGGAATTTGGCAAATATGATTACAGCCGCAGTTTAAATCCGACACGGGAAGCGCTAGAGGAAATTATTGCTGAAATGGAAAGTGGAACTCGGGGCTTCGCCTTTTCCTCCGGCATGGCTGCGATTTCCACTGCATTCTTGCTCCTTTCCCAAGGCGACCACGTCGTGATCAGCGAAGATGTTTATGGTGGAACCTACAGAATGGTAACGGAGGTGCTAAATCGGTTCGGGATAGAGCACACCTTTACGGATATGACGGATTTAAATGCAATCAAGCAGGCGATCCGCCCAAATACAAGGGTTTTCTATATTGAAACACCCTCCAATCCCTTATTGAAAGTGACCGATATTAGGGCAGTCAGCACGTTAGCAAAACAGCACGGAGCCTATACGTTCGTTGATAACACATTCATGACTCCCTACTTGCAGAAGCCGCTTCTGCTGGGAGCAGATGTCGTCCTGCACAGCGCCACTAAGTTTTTGTCCGGACATAGCGATACCCTTGCAGGCCTCGCCGTTGTAAAAAATAAAAAGCTTGCCGAAAAACTGTATTTCCTGCAAAACTCTTTCGGGGCTGTATTGGGAGTGCAGGATTGCTGGCTAGTTATGAGAGGCATCAAAACCTTATCAGTCAGGCTTAGGCAATCCCAATTAAATGCTGCTAGATTGGCAGATTACTTGTCCGGGCATCCCTCCGTAATAGCCGTTCACTATCCTGGTTTGAAAAGTCACCCTCAATACGATTTGCAGAACCAGCAAGCCGAGGGTGCTGGTGCAGTCCTGTCATTTGAACTGGAAAGTGAACAGCTGCTAAAAGATTTTATCCAGCATGTCAAAATTCCTGTATTTGCTGTAAGCCTTGGCGCAGTTGAATCGATTTTGTCTTATCCTGCAAAAATGTCCCATGCTGCTATGCCATCGGCGGAGCGAGAAAGCCGGGGTATTAGCAGCTGTTTGCTTCGTCTTTCAGCAGGACTTGAAGATCCTGAAGATTTAATCCAAGATTTTGCTGCAGCATTTGACTATGCACTTCTGCCTGTCCAGCAAGGAGGGTTAAAATGAGTTTCCTGGATAAAATGAAGAATGAAATTTTAATCGCTGATGGAGCAATCGGCACCCTCCTTTATTCATATGGAACCGACTGTTGTTTCGAGGAATTGAATCTTTCCCATCCTGAAGATATCAGTAAAATTCACCGAGCCTATATCCAAGCAGGTGCCGATATTATCCAGACCAATACTTATGCAGCCAATTATTTAAAATTACAGCGTTATGGGCTTGAGGATTCTGTCAAAGAGATTAATAGTCGCGCCGTCAAACTCGCACGCCAGGCGGCAGACACTAGCACGTATATACTCGGGACAATTGGCGGCAGCCGCGGAATTAATCCGAATAAAATTTCAATGGAAGAAATCAAACGGAGTTTTCGAGAGCAGCTCTACTGCCTTTTGCTTGAAGGTGTAGACGGCCTCCTATTAGAAACCTACTATGACCTCGAAGAAATCGAGACTATATTAGAGATCGCCCGCAAAGAAACTGATTTACCGATCGTTGCTCAAATATCTTTGCAGGAACCTGGAATTACCCAGGATCAGACTCCAGTGGATGAGGCATTGAAACGGCTGGAGGTGCTTGGCGCTAATGTGGTCGGACTTAACTGCCGCCTCGGACCCCACCATATGATCGCATCCCTTGAAGAAGTGGAACTGCCATCCAAGGCTTTCTTATCTGCTTACCCAAATGCTGGACTGCCCTCTTTTACAGATGGAAAATACCATTATGAAGGTTCCGCAGACTATTTTCGCAAATCTGCCCGAAGCTTTAGAGACCAGGGTATCCGGCTTATTGGAGGGTGCTGCGGGACCACACCGGAACATATACGTGCTTTTTCCAGTGTCCTTAAAGGAGCCGTTCCTGTCACAAGCAAAAAGGTGATATATAAAAAGCAAAGAATTCTTGCGGGCTCTTCTTCAGTCAAACGGATCGAACTTCCATTACAGGAGATTGTCAAGAAACGCCCGTCTATTATTGTGGAGCTTGACCCGCCTCGCAAGCTTGGTACAAACCGTTTTTTTGAAGGCGCTAAAGCTTTAAAGGCAGCGGGCATCGACGCTCTGACCCTTGCTGATAACTCCCTTGCCTCGCCGCGTATATCAAACTCGGCAATCGGCCATTTAGTCAAAACAGAAATCGGCATGCGCCCGCTCGTTCATATCACGTGTCGGGATCGTAATGTGATAGGTCTTCAATCGCATTTGATGGGTTTACATACTCTCGGGCTGCACGACATTCTTGCTATAACCGGGGATCCGGCCCGGGTCGGTGACTTCCCAGGGGCTTCATCGGTATTTGACGTCTCCTCTTTTGAGCTAATTGAAATGATTAAACAATTTAACGAGGGCTTATCTTATTCTGGAAAAGATTTAGGCCAGAAGGGAGTCTTTTCAGTCGGGGCGGCGTTTAATCCAAATGTGCGCTCACTGGAAAAAGCCGTAAAAAGAATGGAAAAGAAAATCAGCTGTGGTGCGGATTATTTTATAACCCAGCCAGTCTATTCTGAGAAACTTCTCCTTGAAATACATGAAGCAACAAAGCATATAAGTGCGCCGATCTATATTGGCCTCATGCCTTTGACTGGAAGCAGGAATGCGGAATTTCTTCATAATGAAGTACCAGGCATCAAGATCTCTCAAGATATCCTCGATCGGATGGAAACCCTGAAAGGTGATCCAGTCCAGTCCAAACGTGAAGGAATTGCGATTACAAAATCACTGATCGAAGCGGCAGCAAACCTTTTTAACGGTATCTACTTAATTACCCCTTTTATGAATTATGAGATGACAGTAGAACTTGCCAAATATGCCCGCATCTACAATGAACGCCTTTTGAGGAGGAAACAGCATGCCGAAATTATCATTAAATGAGCAGTTACACAAAAAAATTCTGATTATGGACGGAGCCATGGGCACCATGCTCCAGCAGGCCGACTTAACTGCTGAAGATTTTGGCGGAGAGGAATATGAAGGCTGCAATGAAATTCTTAACCATACTGCCCCGCATATTATCGAGCGTATTCACCATGAATACTTTAAAGCAGGTGCCGACATCGTCGAAACAAATACGTTCGGCGGAGCAAGCTTTGTTCTGGATGAGTACGGCCTTGGAAAAGACGCTTATGAAATCAATAAAGCTGGCGCCTTAATTGCCAGGAAAGCCGCCGATCAGGCCTCAACCCTAGAATGGCCGAGGTTTGTAGCGGGATCCCTCGGACCAACGACAAAAACGCTAAGCGTGACAGGGGGTGCCACATTCGATCAGCTGGCGGCAGCCTACGAGGAACAGGCACTTGGTCTACTTGATGGAGATGTCGACCTCCTCCTTCTCGAAACGAGTCAGGACCTCTTGAATGTAAAAGCAGGATACATTGGAATCCGTCAGGCATTTGTAAAACGAAATAAAGAAGTGCCACTTATGATTTCAGCGACCATTGAACCAATGGGCACGACATTGGCTGGCCAATCGATCGAAGCGTTTTATATTTCGATCAAGCATATGAACCCTATTGCTGTCGGGCTGAATTGTGCAACAGGACCTGAATTTATGCAGGATCATTTGCGTTCCCTTTCTAGCCTGGCTACTTGTGCTGTAAGCTGTTATCCCAATGCAGGACTTCCTGATGAAGAAGGAAACTATCATGAGACACCCGAGTCACTCGCCCAAAAACTTTCAGGCTTTGCAAATGAAGGCTGGCTGAACATTGTGGGCGGCTGCTGTGGGACTACTCCTGACCATATAAAGGCAATTACTGAAAAAATGAAGCACTTCACACCAAGGAAAACACAGCCAGAAACCCATCATATGGTTTCTGGAATTGAACCCTTTATCTATGATGATCCAACATTACGGCCGATTATGGTTGGTGAACGAACGAATGTAATCGGCTCAAGAAAATTCAAAAGGCTCATATCCGAAGCAAAATATGAGGAAGCAGCTGAAGTAGCAAGAGCTCAAGTGAAAAATGGAGCCCATGTCATCGATATTTGCCTTGCCGATCCAGACCGCGATGAATTGCAGGATATGGAAGAGTTTATAAAAGAGGCTGTTAAAAAAGTGAAAGTCCCGCTTGTCATAGATTCTACAGATGATGCCGTCATTGAAATAGCATTGAAATATTCCCAGGGCAAAGCGGTCATAAATTCTATCAATCTGGAAGATGGGGAAGCTAAATTCGAATCCGTTTCGCGGCTTATCCACCAGTATGGGGGTGCTATTGTTGTTGGAACGATAGATGAAATCGGGATGGGCGTCACTGCTGAACGAAAGCTGGAAGTCACTAAACGTTCGTATGAGCTGCTCGTGAATAAATACAAAATTCCGCCCCAGGACCTTATCTTTGACCCACTCGTTTTCCCAGTTGGGACTGGTGATGAACAGTACATCGGGTCAGCCAAGGCAACTGTGGAAGGAATCAAGCTGATCAAGAGAGCATTTCCTGAAACTCAGACAATTCTTGGAATTAGCAATGTTTCGTTCGGCCTCCCTCCTGTCGGCAGAGAAATTTTAAATTCTGTTTTCCTGTACCATTGCACGCTGGCTGGTCTGGATTATGCAATCGTAAATACAGAAAAGCTGGAACGGTTTGCCTCAATCTCAGCGGAAGAAGTCGCCATGGCGGAGAATCTCCTTTTTGATACAACAGATGCATCATTAGCTAAATTCACAGAGTTTTACCGCGGGAAAAAGAAAGAAGCAAAAAGCACGGGTCTCAATTTATCCCTTGAAGAGCGGCTCGCCTACTATGTTGTCGAGGGAACGAAAGAAGGACTCCTTCCAGACCTTGATCTAGCTTTGGCTAGTTATCCGGCCCCGCTTGATATTATTAATGGTCCGCTCATGACAGGAATGAAAGAAGTCGGCCGGCTTTTCAATGACAATCAGCTTATTGTTGCAGAGGTACTTCAAAGTGCAGAAGTTATGAAAGCAGCTGTTTCCCATCTCGAACCCCATATGCAGAAAAATGAAACGTCCTCTTCAAAAGGAAAAGTTCTGTTGGCAACTGTTAAGGGGGATGTCCACGATATCGGGAAAAACCTTGTTGAGATTATCCTAAGCAACAACGGCTATCAAGTTATCGACTTAGGAATCAAAGTCAATCCAATTAGTTTGATTGAAGCTGTTAAAAAGGAAAAGCCTGATATCGTTGGACTATCAGGACTACTGGTAAAGTCAGCACAGCAAATGGTCATTACAGCTCACGATATGAAACAGGCTGGAATTGAAATCCCTATTTTAGTCGGTGGTGCTGCCCTCACCCGGAAATTCACAGAAAATAAAATTGCCCAGGAATACAGCGGTTTAGTTTTATATGCGAAAGACGCCATGAACGGGTTGGATCTTGCCAACCAGCTTCGCGATCCTGTTCAACAGAAAAAAATCATTGCTGAGAAAAAGGAAAAACTGGCAGCCAGTATTGAGCTGCGTGAAGTTACCCCGCAGAGACGCAGTGCTACAGCTGTGCTTGAACGGCAGCGGACACCAGCGATTGCCTCTGTATATGTACCTGAAGATACAAAGCGCCATCTGTTAAAATCCTACTCGCTGGCACATATCGAACCTTATATTAACCAGCAAATGCTCATTGGGCACCATCTGGGGGTAAAAGGAAAAATCGATCGGCTTCTAGCAGAGGGAAATGAAAAAGCTATACAAGTCCATGAGACCGTACAATCTCTAATCAAGGAAGCCAAAGCTAACAAATGGATATCCCCTGCTGCCGTGTATCAGTTTTTCCCGGCAAAGTCACAGGGAAATACAATTTATATTTATGATCCTTGCGACCATGGAAAAGTTATCGAAACCTTTGACTTTCCCCGTCAAGAATCGAACCAGGGGCTTTGTCTCGCGGACTATTTACGTCCGGTCGAAGATGAACAAATAGACTATGTAGGATTGTTCGCAGTAACTGCTGGAAAGGGAGTTCGCCAAATTGCCGATCAGCTTAAAAAGGAAGGCCGTTTTCTTGAGAGTCACGCCTTGCAGGCACTTGCCCTGGAAACTGCTGAAGGTTTAGCAGAGCTTATACATCGCCAAATGCGCGACCGTTGGGGGTTTCCAGACCCTGTGAGCATGACAATGAAAGATCGTTTCTCTGCCAAATACATGGGACAGCGCTTTTCCTTTGGTTACCCGGCCTGTCCAGAGCTTGAAGATCAACAAAAGCTATTTCAGCTCATCGCTCCTGAAGACATCGGCATCCAGCTGACCGACGGATTCATGATGGAGCCTGAAGCATCCGTAACCGCAATCGTATTCTCCCACCCTGAAGCACGGTATTTCAACGTTTTGCAGAGTGAATAATACAAAAACACACTAGGCAATTGGACTAGTGTGTTTTTTATATTATGTAAAATCTCAATTAATGATGTAAGGAGAGCTTCGCCATAGACTCCCCATTAATAGTAAGTTGATTTCGGTCAATCACTGGCCTTCAAGTGTTATTTTACAATCATAACCGGGCAGTTCGCCCGCTTAGCTACTTTATGACTTACACTTCCTAACATAAGTTCCTGAAGCGAATTAAGCCCACGGCTACCAATTACAGCTACATCAAACTGATTTTTATTTGTGAATTCCACAATCGCGGGACCAGGTTCACCATGGAGAATTTTTATCTCAAACTGCACACCCGACTCTCTTGCTTGGGCCTCAATGTCCTTAAGGCGCTCTTTGCGCTTATCATTAATATTCGCAGAATTCCAATTGCTCAGTACATCTGATTTAGAACTGTCTCCGTCTACTGCATAAACAATGAAAATTTTTGAGCCTTCCTGGCACTTTGCCATTGTAATTGCATGTTCGGCTGCTCGCTTTGAATGGTCAGAGCCATCTGCTGCAAGAAGAATTTTTTTATACATTCCCAATCACCTCTTCATTAATGAGAACCTAATTTGTTGGCCAGTTTTGCAGAAAGCTCTGAGCTTTCCTCGTTCATTCCTGTTACAAGCACTTTTATTCCGTTCTCTTCAAATTTATTCACAATTTTATCAATAGCTGCGACAGCAGAATCATCCCAAAGATGCGACCGACTTAAATTTAATTCTACAGAATCAACTTCCTCTTTGTAATCAAATTTTTTCATCAATTCTGTGACAGATGCGAAAAACAGCTCGCCTCTCAGCTTATAGACACGTGTGTTATCAACCATCGTGCTCGTTACTTCAACTTGAGATATTTTTGACACAAAGAAAATGGCACTCAAGAGGATTCCGGTAAAAACTCCTATAGCTAAGTTATGGGTAAAAATAACAGTCAATACAGTTACTACCATAACAATTGCATCTGTTTTTGGCAATAGGTGGAGTGTTCTTATTGAGTTCCAGTCAAAGGTGCTGATCGATACCATAATCATAACCCCAGCAAGAACAGCCATTGGAATCTGAACCACGATATCACCAAACATCACAATCAACAACATTAAGAATACGCCAGCAACTAAAGCGGAAAGCCGTCTGCTTCCACCCGATTTTACGTTAATGACCGATTGGCCAATCATGGCACATCCGGCCATGCCGCCAAAAAATCCTGTTACAACATTGGCGATCCCTTGTCCTTTACTTTCCGTATCCTTATTGCTCTCTGAATCCGTCATATCATCGACGATCGTCGCTGTTAAAAGTGATTCAAGCAAACCGACCAGCGCTAGAGCAAGTGAATAAGGGAGAATAATTCCTATCGTCTCCAGTGTTAAAGGGATATCCGGAAGAAGAAAAATGGGAAGCGTTTGGCTTAAGTTCCCCATATCGCCAACTGTCATTACTCCAATGTTCATAAAGATTGCAATCCCAGTCATAAAAACAATCGCGATTAAAGTGGAAGGAACCGCCTTAGTTATGTAAGGAAACAGATAAATTATTGCTAATGTGACAGCCGCTAGTAAATACACATGCCACGTAGCCCCTGCGAAAACGCCCAGCTGTGAGGTAAATATTAGTATAGCTAGTGCATTAACAAACCCTACCATTACGGATCTAGGGATAAACTTCATATAACGGGCTAGCTTGAACACGCCAAATAGAATCTGCAGGACACCTGTTAAAATGGTTGCCGCTAACAGATACTCAAGTCCATGCCTGGCCACTAAATCAACAAAGAGAAGAGCCATTGCGCCGGTGGCAGCGGAAATCATCCCTGGCCTGCCTCCGACAAATGCAATAACGACTGAGATTGTAAATGATGCATATAAGCCAACCATCGGATCCACCCCGGCAATAATCGAAAACGCAATCGCTTCTGGGATTAAAGCAATAGCAACAACCAAACCTGAGAGGATGTCCCCTTTTATATTGCCAAACCATGATTCGGAATAAGTCATATCTTCCAAAATAGATCCCCCCTTTATAGGTTTAATGTGTACAGCTTAAGAAAAACCATGAATTTTTTCTTCAAGAAAACCAAACAATTCACCTTACCTCTTTAACTCGAAATTAAATCCCTAAACATCTTTTCAATAAAAAGACCGTATAATCCAGATTAGGCGAAAAAATACTCTATTTAACGAATCTTTACTATAGTACAGCAATATACATCTTTAAATGAGGTACCTAAAAAAACTCTAACTTCCCCGTATTAACGAACATATAATAAATCGGTGGATCCTCTTTAGCCCCTCGAATGACAGCTGTTTTTTCATTTATTGTAAAGCATTAATTGCTTCAAACGGATTAATTTCAGACATTTTTACCCCGTTTCTTCCCCATATTAGAAACGACAGATGGAGGGATAGAATGTCCTTTAAGTTAGTTTGCCTAAATTGCAAAGGGCTTGGTGAAATGCCTTTAATTAAAGGTTTGCGCTGGAATAAAAAATGCAAGAGATGCAGTGGAAAAGGCAATATCATGGAAGGCCGTTCCCAGCATTCTCTCCACCGCATCAGCAAGGATTTAAGATCTTAACCCCAATCACCAATTCCCGCAATCGTTTTGCAGACTAAAAGAGAGGCCCAGATGGATAAGATAACACTTAAATAGAAAGGATATAAAGTAACGGTTCTATTTTTGCTTCGGAGTAAACAGTAAGGAGGAGATAATATGTCTGCAGAACAAACATGTTCGAATTGCTCTGGAAAAGGATATTTGCTTATTCGTTTTCCTAATGTAAAAGAGGCTTGCTTCCACTGTCAGGGGAGCGGAATCATCAAGGGCAAAAGTCTTGACCAGGTCTAAGATTTAGCTATATTAAAAAGGTACTTCCCCGATTAAAATAATTAGACAACCGAAAAACCTTTTTGCTATGCTTAGCAGGGAGGTACGATCTATGAGAGCACAAGCACAAGCGGCAGTCCCGTTGCAGACACCCTTTTATTATGGGTGGGTTATCGTTTTTATTTCAGGTCTAGGAATGTTTTTTTCCGGCCCCGGACAGACCTATTCTGTCTCCGTCTTTATTGATTCCTATATTAAAGACTTTGGCTGGAGCCGTTCACAAGTTTCAGGTATTTATTCTGCCGCAACTCTTGCAGCAGGTCTATGCATGTTTTTTGTGGGCCGGTTTATCGACTTTCATGGCCAAAGAAAAATGGCTGTTTTTGTAGGCCTTGGCCTGGCTCTTGCCTGCTTCTGGAACAGCATTGTAACAAACATCGCTATGTTATTTATTGGATTTTTCTTACTTCGATTATTAGGCCAAGGCTCCATGACACTTATTCCCAATACACTTGTTCCTCAATGGTTTATCGTAAAACGGGGGAAAGCACTAAGCTTAATGGCGATCGGCGGATTTGCCAGCTCTGCGGCCTTCCCACCGCTGAATGCATGGCTGGTTACTGAATGGGGCTGGAGTTTCTCCTGGAGGCTTTGGGGAATATTGCTTCTTGTCATTTTCGTTCCATTAGCATTCTTCCTGATTCGCAACAAACCTGAAGACGTGGGACTGCTTCCAGATGGAGATCAAACACACCCAGCTGATACTCAGTTTCCTGGTTTTCAGCCAAAGGCTTTGGAAATTAACTGGACGCTTGAAGAAGCAAAAAAGACGAGCGCCTTTTGGCTCCTGCTTGTTTGTGTCAGCATTCCAGCATTAGTTAACACAGGGTTGACGTTTCACCTTATTTCAATATTTAAGGAAACCGGGTTAACGGCCGGAACAGCTGCAATTGTCCTTAGTTTGATGGCAATTGTAGGCTTCCCCATTTCCCTGGCGGCTGGATTTATTCTAGACCGTGTAAAAGTAAATTACATATTGGCAGGGATTTTTGCAGGCGAAATTATTTTTGTTGTATTTTTATTGTTTATAAACTCAACCTTTATGGCTATCATTTTCGGAATTCTTTGGGGAGTAAGCAATGGGTTTGAACGGATCGCCCTGAACTATGTTTGGCCCAGTTATTTTGGGAGAATGGCTCTAGGAAGTATAAAAGGAAGTGCTATGACAGTAATGGTACTTGGGTCAGCGTTAGGACCTCTTCCTTTTGGGTTTGCTTTTGATCTATTTGGAGGATATCAGGAAATTTTGCTTGCTACACTCCTGTTTCCGGCACTAGGAATCTTATGCTCGTTGCTTGCGAAGAAGCCTGTTAAAATAGAAAGCTAGTCTAACATCAACAGCCATAAGGCACCGGGATTATTCTCGGTGCCTTTTTTATTAATCAGGATAATTATATATTTACCTATCTACTAAAAAATCCGTTCTTGATTCTTCTGCGGAAAGCGTCCCCCTGTATGGAAAATCTAATTCCCTGTTCTTAACGTCTTATATTATTCAAAAAATGTTAATGTGTAGGAATTAGCCATTCAACATCTTATTAATAATTTCCATCTCAATAATTAGACCAGGGAGAAAGTTCTGAAAATAAGAGACTAATCCCATAATCCCCGCCATTTGAGAGGGAATAGCAGCTTTGGTTAGATTGCTGCTGAATTTGACAGGATAAGGCATCTGCTGATGGACTAGTGATACGGATTTATTTAGCAGATTTCTTTTAAGAATGATATATTCATCACTTTTAATATATACTTTCAAATACGACCATACGATTTCTAGAAACCTGGGATAACGCGCCAATGCCCGGTAATCACTGGCAACGTCATAAGAGTGATGTTCTTTTGCAATATCATAAAAGAGAGCTTTCAAATATAGAGGAGCATTGGGAACATGAATTAGCTCAATTGAAGGCATCTCCTCATAAACACCTGGACTAATCATTCCAAAGCTTTCTTTTTGCGGAATAATAGGCCGATTACCTAAACTTTCTCCCCATGTACTTGCAATAAGAAGTAATTTGGGATTAACATACCTGAACACAGCTAATATATTCTTAATGGACTGAAGTGTCTGTTGGCCATAGTCCCTGCTAAAATCAATTTTAGGGATGCTGGTATCTATATTTGGTGCACGTAAAAGCTGTGAGGCTGATTCCATATTAACCGTCAGCATATTTGGCCTAACCTGCTCCCATGCATACGCTAAGAACTGGGGATAATGAGCCAGTGCACGAAAAATAAAATTCACAACAGGTACCTTTAATACAAGCTTTATATCTTCATAAATTTCTTTAACGATTCCTTGAGCATCTTGCTCAAATATCTCTGGAATGCCGAATTGGTTCATAACTCCCCCTGCCTCTCCAAAAATAGAACCTCCAGCTGTATGTTACTTAACTACTATATTGGATCCTCGGGATGATTAATCCTTTTTAGGAAAAAAGATAAAAGGAATTTATCTGGCATTTCAAATCAAAATTTCCTATGTAGATCTTGAGGGGCATCTCTAATTTCGAATAATACTGTTCCGTTCACGTTATAGCTGCTCATCAATTCGGTTTAATGTCTCGCCAATCTGCTCTTGGATCACAATTGAATCATGATCAGAATCGTACGGTGTATCCCCCTTGTTTATAATGATAAGCGGGACCCCGTCTGTTTTGTAACTTGGGAACAGGGAGAATGGCGTGACCAGTAAACTCGTACCCAGTACTAGAATGCAATCAGCTTCGCGGATCATGGCAATAATGGACTGAAAGCCTTCTTCCGTAAACCAATCCCCTGCATCACCAAACAGGACCACATCTGGCTTAATGTACCGATCCCTCTCCCGTTCAGTATCACAGTGGCCGCACACATAGAAGTTTTCCATTGAGGCCATCCGCTTGACCATCTCCTCAGTCGAGTACACCTGACCACAATTCACACAGCTTGCTGTCCGAATCGTCCCATGAAACTCGATCACATTTCTGCTCCCTGCTTTGTTATGGAGAGCATCAATATTCTGCGTAATAATCGTCTGAACTTTTCCCTCTGCTTCCCACTTGGCAAGAATTTCATGGCCTCGATTCGGTTTAGCTTCTGGATGGTAAAGATTGTCCACTGCAAACTGATAAAATTCTTTTGGATACTCCAAAAAATACCCTAGTGACAAAATGTATTCCGGGGCCAATTTGTAAATACCTGTCCGTGATCTGAAGTCCATAATCCCAGACTCCGTACTAATTCCGGCTCCGGTAAGGACTAATATACGGCGTGAGCCTTTAATGATATTTGTACATTTGCCGATTGGTTCTTTTTCCATTAAAAATCCACCCTTCAATCCAAACTTCTCATTTCTTCCTAATATGCCCATGAAAAGCACGTAAGAATCAGCTTTCTGTCACCATAACAAAAGCGGCCATTCCACCCATGGAAGCCGCTTCTCCGTTTTCAGACTCAGTTTGCTGATCCCCCGTTTTCCGCCAGCCAATCTTTCAGTGCTTTTCTTTTATTAAGCTGGTTTTTATACTCTTCGCTTGCAATTCCTTTTAATAATTCGAGTTTTCGGGGTTGGCTGAGGCAGGATTGCAGAATCGCCAGGCGGGTTTGATATAAATACTCCGTGTATTCAACATAAGAGTCATTGTATTTTTCAGAAAGATCGTTGCGAATTTTGCGGGTAAGGGTGGGACTGGCACCGCCAGTTGATATACTGATCACAAGCCTCCCCCTTTTCAGATAAGCTGGAATATGAATGTTTCCAGCCTGATGGCCACTTGCAACATTGACCAGTTGGTGCGGCTTGGCATTTGCTGAAATCAACTGATTAACCTCAGTTGAGTTTGTCGCTGCAATAATGAGGAAGCTATCTTGAAAGTCGGCTGGATCTGCTTCTTTTAATATAATCTCCACTAATGATCTGTTCCCAAGCTCCAGTAGTTCATCGCAAACTTCTGGGCTGACAACCGCGACAGTTGCCCCGAAATCCAGTAGTGCCAACGTCTTCCGGCAGGCTACCTCCCCTCCCCCTATGACCACGCATTTCTTACCTTTTAACTGCACCATTACAGGAAACATGGGTGTTGCTTTATTCAGCAAGCTCCATCAGCCTCTCTTCCATAATCAATTGGATGGATGGGTGATATCCTAAGTAGTTGCATAGAATAAAGCTTTTATTTGTCTCCCGTGCCGCCCTGTTTATTGCCTTGCCAAGCGAATTCATTAAAATTCCTGTAAACAAAAGATACGGGATGATAAAGATAGTAGTTGCAGACGAAGTTTTTGAAAGCTCTAATTCTTCTTCAAAATAGGGCCCATTCCCTGTTAAATAACAATCCTTCACCCATACCGACTCAAGTTTCCGTTCAAGCATTTCGGCAATTTTCCCAAGATCGTTCTTTACATCAGGGTCACTGCTCCCTCTGCCGACCAAAAGCAACAGCGAATCCTTCGCTAACGTTTTTTCAGATTCGTTTATCCGTTCCTTTAAAATTTCAACCATTCCAGGATGAACCCCAATTGGGCGTCCGTACAGGATTTTAACGTACGGAAACTTCACTTTCATCTCAGCAAGCTTCTCCGGAATATCCTTTTTAGCGTGCGCGGCTGTAAGCAGCAACACTGGGATAACTTTTACTGTTTTAGCTCCGCGGCTAACGCAGCGCTTAAAAGCTTCTTCAATGGTTGGCTCCGAAAGTTCGAGAAACCCATACTCCTGGATGTTCGCATTATTGTTTCTCATGCATTTATTTATAAAATTAGCAGCCTCCTCACTTGCTTTAGGCAGCCTGCTTCCATGCCCAATAAAAAGAATAGCTTCCATATAACTCCTCCCATCAACGCAATTTCAGATGTCAATCCCTCGTAAGTGCGGAAATTCTTTTAAAATTCGGATAAGCTTCAAACGATTTGGAGCAGCAGGCATGATATCTGGCTCCATACCGTACTCTCTCAGCCGGCTTCTCGAACTTTTCCCCATACAGCAAATCTGAGCTTCTTTTAAAAGACCCATTCCCTTCGACCCTAGAAGTTCACCGTTTTGCATGATGATATCAACGGATCGGCTGCTAGGAAAAAGAACAGTATCTATCACTCCTTCTCCCAACATTTCCTCGAAACCATGATTTGATTTTTCATCAAGAATTGCTTCGCTTGTTTGAAAAAACTCGTATTCGCCGTAAAAATATTGGAAGGATTTTTCTTCGTTGACGCCCACGATCAACAGCTCACCGCGCAGGTCCATTTCTGCTGCCAGCGAGGTTTCCTGCCCCCTTCTGTTTACTGCTTTTTGTGACCTGACTGATAAGCTATAAAGGTCAGCCTGAATCTGAAATATATCCAAGTTTCTTTCTGCCAATAGCTCAAAGAAATCGTTCACACATTCAGGAGAGGCAAATAAGATCCTGGTGTACGAATAAATTCGTTCAAGTATGTCTTCCTTGACTGGCACATCCCTTTTAATCCACTTGGGAAATTCGATTACGTTGGCACCTTGCGCTTTTAAGGCGTTAGCTAGTTTACTTTTTTCTGTTCCAGTCCTGGCTAATAAAATCTGCCTGCCATGGAGCGGCTGTTTTTCAAACCAGTTCTGGGCTTTACAGCCTGGATTAGCTCCAACCTGATCTGCCATACCATTTTCCATTTCAGCTCCTCTCCTCCTTTTTTGCTAAGACTGTAACAGAGGCTCTTGTTTGGAAAGCTCGACAAGGGCACTGCCAATCCGTTCTTTCTCAGGGTAGACTACCCGTTCAATTCCTTCATCATACAAAACCTGGGCTGTTACCTTACCCACAGCGAGGGCAATCGTATTTTTAGAAAAGACGAGCTTTAGTTCCGCTACTGTTTCGTGTTTACGAGCGAAACCAAAGAGGTTCCGAACTTGTGGGGTACTTGTAAAAAAAACAGCATCAAATTCATCAGCGAGCAGCTCATTCAGCAATTGTTTCATAGCACCTTCTGCTGGAGGAGTATGGACATATGGCAATATTTCAGAGTGTTCGGCCTTCTGAACTCCCAGCCAATCTCTTAAGACTGGTGCAGGATCACCATGCAATTGAAGTGCAACAGTAAGGTTTTCGAGCGAGTGCTCTGACAGGACGCGAATGAGTCCTGCTGTGCTCCCATCATCATCACGTACGAGCGGCGTGAGGCCAAACTTTTTGAGCATATTCACAGTTTTATAGCCGCGAGCAGCTATTTTCATATTTTCAAGGGCAGATAGAAACTCGTTTCTTAGCCCTATTTTTAATGCTGTATCATACAGGGTTTCTACACCGACACCCGTAGTAAAAATGACCCAATCAAATTTTCGGTTTGCAATAGCTTCGACATCTTCATTTAGCTTTACATCATTTAATACAACCGTACCCTGTGCCGGCCTGCTGACAGCCGTCCCGCCAAGGTTTTCAACAAGCTTAGCCATGTCCTCTACCTTTCGCGAACCAAGTAAAGCAATCCGTTTACCTGAAAGCTTTTTCATCTAAAGACCTCCTGTTCATCAGTTTCGTGCAGTTAGGTTGCCTTAACATAATGATGGCAATATTCTGGTTAACGTAATCTCACCATCTATTATCATGCTAATCTAGACAACTAAACTTACCCTTTTACAAGTATTAATCCTTATAATCAAAAGAAGGCTTAAACTGATTCGACTCTAACTGAGCACAGCTTAAACCCAGGCATCCGGCACGCAGGATCAAGATCATCAGAGATTAGCTTATTGACATTTTGACCCTCTGCCCAATGAAACGGGACAAAAACGGTATCCTCCCTAATTTCCTCTGTCCATCTGCTGCGAACAATGATACTGCCTCTTTTTGACTCAATTTTGATGAGTGACTGATCCTCGATTCCATATCTTTGAGCAGCTTTTGGATGGATTTCCATAAACGATTCGAAGTTTCTTGCGGCAAGTACAGGACTGCGTCTCGTTTGTACTCCCGTTAAATAGTGAGACATCACTCTGCCTGTCGTTAAAAGTAAAGGATAGTCTTGATTCGGGATTTCTTTTGGCACTTCAGCATCATTCGAGACAGGAATCATTTCGGCTTTTTGATCCTTACGATGAAAGGAATTCTCAAATAATCTTTCAGTCCCAGGATGATTAAGGTCAGGACATGGCCAAAAAATGCCGGTCCCTTCACGCAAACGCTCATAAGTGATCCCATAATAATCTGCAGCACCTCCACGGCTCGCTACCCTAAGCTCATTAAAAATTTCTTCTGCCGAGGAGAACGAAAAAAATTGCCCTCTTCCTATTAAACTGGCAATCTCGCAAAGAACCTCCCAGTCATGCTTAGCTTCATCAGGGCGAGGCCTGCTTGCCTGGCGAAGCATAACTCTTCCTTCCAAATTGGTCATTGTCCCCTCATTTTCTAGATAGGAAGTAACAGGTAAAATCAAATCAGCCAATTTGGCTGTTTCTGAAATAAACATATCCGCTGTGACGAGAAATTCCAGCTTTTGAAAAGCCTGTTTCACGAAATCCGCATTCGGATTAGATACGATTGGGTTAGATCCCATTAAAAGCATTCCTTTAATTTCTCCGGTGTCTATTTTTTCAATCATTTCGTATGCAGAAACACCTTTACGAGGCAGTTCTTGTTCAGGTATTCCCCAAACGCTAGCTGTATGCCTCCGATGCTCTAGATTTTCAATTGACCGATAACCTGGAAGCTGGTCTGCCTTCAGGCCATGCTCTCTTCCACCCTGTCCGTTCCCTTGCCCGGTTACAGCACCATAACCACAGCTTGGTCTGCCAACTTTCCCGGTAATTAAAAGAATATTTAAAAAGTTCCGGACGGCTTTATATCCATCTGTCTGCTGCTCTACACCTCTTGCCGTAAAGATCATCCCTGTATTCGCTTTGCCAAACATCAAAGCCGCTTTACGAATTTGGGCAATCGGGACACCTGTTCGTTCTTCTATTTCTTCCATAGTAATAGAGGACAGATGAGCTTTTACCTCATCAAATCCATTTGTCCTGTTCTCCATAAACGGTTTATCAAGACAGTTTTCTTCAATCAACATCTTCAGCAGGCCGTTAGCCAGAGCAGCATCTGCTCCAGGTTTTACTTTAATATGAAGATCAGCCATTTTGGCAGTTGCAGTTTCTCTCGGATCGATCACAATAATATGAGAACCATTTTCCTTTGCCTGCTCAAAGTACGGCAGCATAGTCGGCTGGCACTCGGCTATATTTGTCCCCACAAGAATAATACACTGTGCTCCTGAAATTTCCGGCAGGCTATTTGTTAATCCGCGGTCAATTCCAAAAGTCTGATTTGCTGCTGATGCAGCAGACGACATGCAGAACCGTCCATTATAATCGATATATTTCGTTTTTAATCCGACTCTGGCAAACTTGCCAAGCAAGTAGGCAGCTTCATTTGTAAGCGAACCTCCACCATAGACAGACATTGCATCCGTTCCATAATCTGATTGAATCTTTCCTAGCTTTTGCTTTATAATCTCTAACGCTTCCTCCCAAGAAATCCGTTTAAATTCTCCATCTACTTTAAGGAGCGGATATTTGACCCGGTCAGGGTGGAATGCGTGCTGATGGGCATTCAACCCTTTAACACAAAGACGGCCCTGGGAGGTTGGGTTATCTCTTCCAACTGCTCTATATGTTTTTCTAGTGACAACTGATTGTTCAATTAGGCGCATTTTACACTGCATGCTGCAGAATGGGCATTGAGTATCATATAGTTTCTCAGTTTCAGCTTCCCGCTGTTTCGTGCGAAAATACTTTAGTAAAAGTTCTGTCATATCCATTCCTCTCCGTTACAACTATTATTGGACTGTGGTAATTTCTAAGATTACTGGACAGTTGTTCTGCCCAGCTGTTTCATCCGAGCGGTTTCTTCTGATGATCGCTGGTACAGCACCTTGCTCAGTTCACTGTCAAACAAGACTTCTCTAATGTGGATCAATCCTACTCTTTCTCCCCACTTCCAGACAGATTCTCGGTGCTTGGCGGTTTCACGATAATATTGAATGAATCCGCAAATGAGCTTGATTGCTTCCGTTGAAGAAGCAGCAACTGTAAGCAATTCTCCACCCTTTATGCCTGGAGCCCTGCTTCCGCCAACATAGACTTCCCAGCCCCTGCCTGATTTAAGGATTTCAATATCTTTATAGAATTCCGAATCCTTGTACCTGCATGGCGAAAGTCCAATTTCAACTTTGAAAGGAGCTCGAAGCAGTTCCATTGCTTGTTCAAGCTCGAAAGCTAGCTGTAAGTGATCTTGTGAGTCACATTGACAATCTTCATGATCATAGGCAAATACATTTATCCGGCTATTTGGCTGAAAAGGGATCAGCTTCATTTTCAAATCATTCCAAATGTCTGGCAGATGATCCTCACTTATTCCTGTTACCTGAATCCGCTGATCTTCTGTAATTATTATTTTTTCATAACGATATTTTTTAACTACTTCGGCAATTTTACCCAACTGCTCGGCATCGGTTATTCCTCCATACATTTGCGGAACCAAGGAGTATTTGCCATCTTTCTGTCTGAACGCATTCATTTTTTCACCGATAAATATCGACTCGCCTGCACCCGCAAATCCTGGATCAATCATCCCGAGGTAATAGTCCATGGCAGGCCTGCAAATTTTACAGCCTTCTGGGTTTTTCCACCCCAATGCCTTTCTCGCCTCCAGAGCTGACCTTATTTCTAGGTGTTGGATCCCATCTATTGCTTCATCTTCTGTCAGATCCGTACAGGAACAAAGTGCCTCTTTTATTGTTTCCCCGCTTAGTTTTCCACTCTTCAGTCCAGTTAGCAGTTCAATAAGCAGCGGTTTACAGCCGCCGCAGGAACTTGAGGCGCGGGTTCTTGTTCTTATTTGATCGACAGTTGTCAGGCCTTCGTTTGCAGCTGTTTCAATAATGTATTTTTTTGATACACCATTGCACTGGCAGACCATTGCACCAGCAGGCAGATCAGCAGCAGACTGGACTGCATCCTTTGATGAATCAAGCAGCTGGAGCTTTTCTGAATCGGTGAATTCCTTTTTCTTAGCTATCATATCCAGCAAGGTTAAATGCCGGCTAGTGTCTCCATATAAAAGTGCTCCGATGATTTTGTTATGCTGAAAAACCACTTTTTTATAGGCTTTCTCAGATTCATCATAAAGAGTTATCGCTTTTGTAAAAGGTCCGTTATCCAGTTTGCCTGCCGAAAACACATTCACACCAGATATTTTTAGCTTTGCAGATAAAACAGTACCCCTATAGCCATCCGAGTTTTTCCCGCAAATATGCTTTGCAAGCACCTTCCCCTGCTCATATAGTGGTTTGACTAAACCATATACAACACCCTTGTGTTCTGCACATTCCCCCACTGCATAAACTCCAGGCCAATTGGTTTGCATAAAATCATCGACAAGAATGGCCCTGTTAGTTTTAATACCACTTTCCAAAGCAAGTGAAGTATTGGGCCTGACTCCCACCGCCATAATCACTAGGTCTGCATCTGTCTCAGTTCCATCCTTAAAGAGGACTTTTTCAACACGGCCGCCCCCTGCCAATCGTTCAGTCTGTTTATTCAAGAGGAAGTTCATCCCCTGCTTTTCAAGTTCCTTTTGTAACAATGTTGACGAAATACTGTCCAGTTGCCTATCCATAATTTGGTTTGTATTATGGATGATTGTTGCTTCCATACCCGAATTGAGCAGGCCGCGAGCTGCTTCCAGTCCTAAAAGGCCGCCCCCTATTACAGCAGCTTTTTTATATTTTCTGGATACTTCGACAATCTTAAGGCAATCATCTATTGTCCTGAACCCGATTACTCCATTAAGCTCAGAACCTGGCACTGGCAGGATAAAAGGGGATGACCCTGTAGCCAAAATAATCTTGTCATAGGAGAGTTCCCTATTTTTATCTGTTGTAACTGTTTTAGCTGCAGGATCAAGCCGAACCACCGTTTCACCTGAACACAATTGAATATTATGCTCTTTATACCAATCAGGCCGGTGGATATGAATATCCTCAATGGAGGTTTCCCCTTGCAGCACAGAGGAGAGCAAGATTCGGTTGTAGGTTACATGCCGTTCACTCCCGATAACAGTAACTTCAAATTTATCGGCATCTTGCTTTAAGATTTCTTCAATGCATCTTCCGCCTGCCATTCCGTTTCCAACAACCACTAATTTTTCCTTCACTCAGTCTACCTCCTTTAGCGTGTTAGATAATCTGACATTACTTTCAAAAAATTCAGTGTTTTTTAATTTACGTTAGATTTTATCACATCGAAATCTAAAAAAACATCTTTTTCACTTAATAAATTTTTCTTTATAGCTTTTAACCAACGAAGCTAAAAAGAATTAAGTCTGCCAAAAGAACTATTTTTACTACTATTGTAAACGCTTAACCTATTATCCCTTATGTAACAGAGGTTTTTAGTTCACCCACTACCTGTGTTAGATAACCTTACAAACAAGTTACAAGAAGAAAAATAATATGTCATACTTTTTTAAAATATCTGTTTTTAAAATAGGAGGTTTTAACTTTGAAAGTTGCTGATCTTTTCAAGTACAAGGACGAACGGATGAAAGTGCTGCATTTCACCTGGCTGGCCTTTTTCATCTCATTCTTCACCTGGTATAACATGGCCCCAATGGCTTCAACTATGCTTCAGGATATGGACTGGCTCACTCCGCAGCATATCGCTGCCCTGGGAATCCTAAATGTAGCCTTAACTATTCCTGCCAGGATTATCATTGGGACCCTTCTTGACCGGTTCGGTCCTAGAATTGTCTATTCAGGACTTTTAATTATCATGTCCATACCCGCAATAGTGTTTGCTTTTGCTGATACATGGCTGCAGTTAATGATATCGCGTCTCATTTTGGGAAGCATCGGTGCAAGCTTCGTAATTGGTATCCGCATGGTTTCCGAATGGTTCCCTCCTAAAGATGTTGGCTTTGCCGAGGGAATTTATGGGGGCTGGGGAAATTTCGGTTCAGCAGCCGCTGCGATGATCTTACCCTATATGGGACTGACACTCTTTGGGGGAGAAGACGGCTGGAGATATGCAATTGCCCTGACAGGTGTCATATGTTTTTTGTATGGTTTTATTTATTATTTTGCAGTGAAAGACACACCGGAAGGAAAAACGCTAATCAAAGCAAAAGGTGCCGGGGCAATGGAGGTCAGCTCTTGGGGAGATATGTTCCGCCTGATTCTGTGGTCAATTCCGCTTGGTGGTGCACTCGCTGTCTGCGCCTGGAGAATTGAGAATCTTGGTTTTATTTCAGAAGGTGCCCTTTATGTAATCTGGACCATAATAGCAGCTGTTTTTATCATCCAGGTTTATAAGATACTTGAAGTTAATATACCTATATTAACAGCCGGCGTACCTGAGGAAGATAAATATAATTTTAAAAACGTGGCAGCATTGAATAGCACCTATTTTGCTAATTTTGGCGCTGAACTTGCGATCGTCTCAATGCTGCCCCTATTCTTTCAGCTTACCTTCTCACTTACACCAGCAACAGCAGGGCTGCTTGCAGCGTCCTTTGCATTTATTAACCTTATCGCTCGGCCTTTAGGCGGACTTTTATCCGACCGGATGGGAAGCAGAAAAAAAGTCATGCTCGTCTACATGTTTGGAATTTCACTCGGCCTTTTGGGGATGGGCTTTATCGATTCTAGCTGGCCGTTAATCGCTGCCCTTCTGGTCACTGTTATGACCTCAATGTTTATCCAGGGGGCAGAAGGTGCTACCTTCGCCGTCATACCGCTGATCAAAAAGCGGATTACTGGTCAAATTGCCGGAATGGCCGGAGCATATGGCAATGTTGGCGCAACCATCTACTTAACGTTGTACACATTTGTTACGCCACAGCAATTCTTCTTCGTCCTTGCAACTGGCGCCATCACTAGCTTTGTGATTTGCTGCTTCTGGATGGAAGAGCCAAAAAACTCTTTCAGCTCCGAATATTATTTAACTGACCAAGACAGGCAAGTATCCGGAGCACCATCTAAAAAAGTGCTGCCACGAACACAAAGTGTTGTCCGTGAAAGATAGTTACAGGATATAGGACAGACTACCGAGGATGGATTACAATCGCATAGGCGAAAATTGCTCGGAAAGCAACAAAGCGGCTGCCTAGAAACGGCAGCGGCTTTGTTATGCTCTACCCTTCAATCACCCATGCTCCTTCAGCCTGAACGATTCACGGTGGAAGGCTTGGATATCTCTGAAAAGCTGCTTCCCGTTTTGAAGCTTTTCTCTGTCTCCCCTAAGATTAAGCCACATTGCCTGATAAGGCTCAGGGACCCAGATATATTGGTGGACATAATCGTTGGCAAGCGTAAAGCCACAGCTCTCCCAAAAGCGTATTCTCTGCCGGTTGTGCTGATCGGGGTCACTTTCGACTTCAATAATGATCTTGCCATAATTACCATCAGCCGCAGCCAACTTCTTTATATAATTACAAAGTTCCTTCCCAATGCCCTGCTGTCTCATTTCCTGATGGACGGCCAAGTAATCAATTATAAGAGATCCCCGAACCGAACCAGTCAAAGCCATCGCAAAAACCTGATCACCAATTTTTGCTGTATGAAAAGAACACATATCTTTCGCAAACATATTACGGATAATTTTTTCAGGTTTGGCGCCATGTAAAAACGCCATTTTATAGATTCCCTTCACCTTATCCCATAAAGCTTCGTCCCAATGATCTGTTGTCGTAAATTCCATATTTGAGAGCCTCCTTCATCCTATAGACGGATAACCTGCCCAAGGCGGACTACTTAGATGTTAGCTTATCCACTTAAAGAAAAAAACAGTAAAGTAATCTTTCTCTCCCAACAATTCTCTTTGCCTCCCCCTCCCTTGTGAAGATGAACAGATTACTATTTTAAAAATATTTAATTTTCTAAAAAAATAGTATATAATTATTACATACCGAATGGTTAGTATGTGATTGAAATCTTACTAGTTATTAAGGAGGAAACGAGAACAAAAATGTAAGCGTGTACAACTTGATTATCCAAAACTTAGGAGGAAGCTATATGTTACCTGAAAAGCAGCTTGACGTTCACACAAAACTGACAGATTCAGTGAAACCTGGCCACAAAGAAATGTTGAATTACGGAATTGGTTTTTTTGGCATTATCTTAGTGTGGACATTGGTAGGAACCTTTCTAACATTCTATTATACCGATGTAGCTGGGATTTCAGCTGGCGTGGTTGGTACACTTATGCTTGTTGTCCGCCTTTTCGATGGTGTAACAGATATAGGGATGGGAACACTAGTTGACCGGACTAAATCCAAGCATGGCAAAGCACGGCCATGGATCCTTTGGATGGGAATTCCACTTGGCGTTACAACGATTTTGCTTTTTTCCGTTCCGGATATCGGAACAACAGGAAAAATCGTTTATGCCTATGTTACTTATATTATGCTGATATTGATATACACTGCAATGTCAATCCCGTTTAAAACACTCCTGGGGTTAATGACCCAAGATCCTCAGGGACGGTCATTAACCAATATTTACACCGGAATTTTCACAATGTTAAGCACCCTGCTCATAACCATATTTGCACAGCCGGTTGCGGGTGCAATTGGCGGGAAGATGGGCTGGACCGTTGTGGCTGTTTTTTGTGGTATTGTTATTTCTGTCACTAGCTTTCTAGCTTTTCGAGCTACTAAGGAAAGAGTCGGCACTTCTGCAGACGGCAAAGAGAAAAGGGACCTGCCCTTTAAAACTGGTTTAAAATCTTTATTTTCAAACAAGTATTGGCTTATCATTACTGGCTATTGTGTGATTGCTTATACTCTTAATGCTCTGCTTGCAGGAGCGGGACTCTATTATGCTACCTATATACTAGGTAACACATCTTATTTTTCACTGATTGGCTTGTTGCTATTCTTACCAACAATCATCGGGTTCTTCTTTATGGCGAAACTGGTAGGAAGGTTTGGAAAACGCAATATCGCTTTGTTTGTTTCCTTTTTGGGAATTTTCGGATCGATTATTAAAGTAATTGACCCATCAAGTCTCCCCATTTTCCTGATCGGAACAGTTACACAAGGATTTGGACTAATTCCTGTCATCATGTTTTTATATGCAATGATCAACGATACGGCCGAATATGGAGAATGGAAGTTCGGATTTCGAACAGAAGGTATGATCAATAGTGCTGCGAGCTTTGGAATGAAAGTGGGAGCTGGTCTTGGCGGAGCCCTAATTGGATGGATGCTTGCCTTTGGCGGCTACGTTGGTGCCGCAGAAGAACAAACGGCAGCTGCTACCACCATGATTTTAGCTTTGAATATCTACATTCCTTTCGTTCTATCTGTATTGCAAACGATTCTTATGTGGATGTATAAGCTTGATAAGCAATATCCGCAGATTTTAGCCGAGCTTAAACAAGGAAAAGTTTAAGTATTTATATAATCCCGAGAGGCGTCCTTATAGATGCCTTTCTTTTTTATGTCTATGTTATAAAATGCGGCACGGCATCAATGCATTTGCTAGAAACTATAAACCTCCCTTCCGACGGCAATTCTACTATCAGCAGCAAGTCCAAGAAAAAACTTCCCAGTACTTGCCCCCTACCTAGTCTAAAATTTTTCTATTGCTAGATTTTTCATACTATTTTATGATTTTAGTAACGATGAAATAAAGGAGACCTCTTATGCAATCTTACCTAGACCAACAAAATGGTGTTTTCCCCTCCGTCTGCTCATTGGATTGCCCGGATCAATGCGGTCTGCTTGTTCATAAGCAAGACGGAAAAATAGTAAGAATACAGGGTGATCCGAGCCATCCTGTTACAAAAGGCAATATATGCAATAAGGTTCGAAATATACCGGCACGGCTTTATGACCCTAAACGCCTGAAGTACCCAATGAAACGAATTGGTGCAAAAGGTGAAGGGCAATTTGAGCGAATCAGCTGGAGTGAAGCGATTGAGACGATCGCTTGCAAGTGGAAAGATCTCACCGAAACCTGCGGCCCAGAAAGCATCCTGCCCTATAGCTTTTATGGGAATATGGGGAACCTTAGTGCTGAAGGGATGGACCGCCGCTTTTTCCATCGCCTGGGTGCCACCCTGCTCGATCGGTCGATTTGTTCTTCAGCGGGTTCTGTTGGCTATAAGTATACGATGGGCGGCAGCTTTGGTATCGACCCGGAGGATACGATTCACTCAAAACTTATCATCTTTTGGGGAATTAATGCCGTCAGCACAAATATGCATCAGGTCGCCCTGGCGATGAAAGCACGAAAAAACGGGGCAAAAATTATTGTCATTGATGTACACAAAAACCAAACAAGCCGCATGGCCGACTGGTTTATTCCGATTCTGCCCGGGACGGATAGCGCCCTCGCGCTCGGAGTCATGCATATTTTATTCGCTGAAAATATGGCGGACTCCGCTTTTCTGAAAGAACATACTGTCGGTCATGAGGAACTGCAAGAACATGTAAAACAATACGATCCTGACACGGTTTCTGCCATAACTGGAGTACCTGTGGAAGACATTTTTAAACTAGCAAGGCTGTATGGAAAAACGTCCCCATCCTTTATTAGGATAGGAAATGGACCACAGCATCATGATAATGGAGGCATGTGTATCCGTACAATCTCCTGCCTTCCAGCCTTAACCGGACAATGGCTTAAAAAAGGCGGCGGGGCTATCAAGGGGAATGGCGGGTATCTCGCCCATAATTCTGTTAAATTGCAGCGGCCTGAGTTGCTGGAAAACAAAAACACCCGCATCATCAATATGAACCTGCTGGGCCAAGCCCTTCTTGAAGTTGATCGGCCAGTTCGTTCGCTATTTGTTTATGGAACTAACCCAGCTGTTGTTACTCCTGAAGGAAATAAGGTCAGAACAGGTTTGGCACGGGAGGATCTTTTTACAGTAGTGCATGATTTATTTTTAACCGAAACGGCGCAATACGCGGATATTGTTCTTCCTGCGGCAAGTTCATTTGAGAATACGGATTTCTACACATCTTACTGGCATCATTATCTCCAGATTCAGCAGCCAGTTATTGAAAAATATGGGGAATCCAAATCGAATGTAGAGGTATTCCGTCTGCTTGCAAAAGCCATGGACTTCAAGGAAGAAGCCCTATATGAAACAGAATCAGAAATGATTGACCAGGCACTCGACCATCCAAGATTAGAAGGCATGGATTATGAAAAATTGGCTGAACATCAATATTTAAAAGCGGAAGTAAGACCGCTGCTTTCTGAAAAACTTTCGACACCAAGCGGAAAAATTGAGCTATATTCAAAACAAATGGAACGGGACGGGTATCCCGCATTGCCGACTTATACACCGCTTGAGAATGATGGAGATCTTCCATTCCTGTTTGTGGCAGGCCCGAATCATAACTTTTTAAATTCTACTTTTTCAAATAATGAAAAGCATGTCACTCTTGAAAAAGAACCACGTTTGCATATGCATGCTAAGGACGCAGCAGCTCTTGGAATTATGGATGGAGATTGGATTCGGGTATGGAACCATAGGGGAGAATGCGAACTGAGAGCAGCTGTTGGAGAAAGTGTTCTTCCAGGAGTTGCCGTTACACAGGGGCTATATGCCGATATACCCGGAACCAAACAACTTATTAATTCGCTGACTCCTGATCGGATTGCCGACATGGGTGGTGGAGCAACATTTTTTTCAGGAAGGGTAAATGTGGAGCCTAGTGTGTCCTAACTAAAATTTCTTGCACTATTAACAAATTTAAACCGCACAGACGAAAAGTACTGTGCGGATGTTGGGAGTGCTACCTTCCTTTGCAGAACTCTTCCCCTTCATAAGGTTATTCTTTTACTGTGATCGGCTGCATTTTCATTTTCCGGCGAAAAACCACTTTCGACAAAATTACACTGCTTTCATATAGAAAAATCAACGGGATTATCACCAATACGTCTGATAGGAAGTCAGGTGGAGTAATGAGGACTGCAGTCAAAATTAAAACAAAGTAGGCATATTTTCTTATTTTCTTCAAACGATAGGGGTTTAGCACACCTAGACTTGTTAAAAACATGATAAGGACAGGAAGTTCAAACAAAAATCCAAATGGAAGAGTCATATGAATTAAAAACTGAAAATATTTTTCGGCTGTAAAAAACTCCATGAACATATCTCCAGTTAACGAGACCAGAAATTTAAATACAATAGGAAAAATGACGTAATAACCGAAACTAACTCCACAAATAAACAGCAAAAATAACGCTGGGATATAGGCCAGGGTAATCTTGCGCTCAGTTTCTTTTAAAGCAGGACAGATAAACAGCCAAATTTGGTATGCAGCAATGGGGATCGTCCCGGCAACCGCAATTACACTTGCCAAAATTAAATATACCCATAAGATATCACTGGGACCAAGAATCGCAAGCTTTACCGTTAAGTCCCTTACTATCCATTGATAAATATCCTGAACATAAACAAAGGATAAAATAAATAGGAAAATAAATGTACCCAGAATGTAAATAAGCCGCATTCGCAATTCTTCAAAGTGACCAATTAAGTCCATCTCAATTTTTTTCATAATAAGCTCCTTTATAAAAAGAAGGTGCAAGCGTCACACCTGCTTACACCTTTTAAATATTTCCCTGTCTAAATCCCCTTATCTTCTCTGTCATTCCCGTTTTTTTGTTCCTTGTCTGGCTCTTCAAACGAAACTAGTTCTCTAGTTGATTTCTTAAATTCCTTTAAGGTGGATCCGACTGCGCGTCCAAGTTCGGGCAATTTAGAAGGCCCAAAAATGATTAAAGCTATGACGAGAACAAGTATTAACCCTGGTATGCCTATATTTTGAAGCATCGAACTTAACCCCCTATTGATATCGGTTCTCTCTTCCTTTTTGGCTGAAAGGAGTAATTAAAAAGCTGGTAGATTGGCTTTTCACTGCAGATTTTACATAAATCCTTTTTTTCAATAATATCTTGCTCTGAGAGCGACTGAACATGAGGGAGATCGATTATCTTTAAAGCGGCCTTCACATGTTTTTGACAAACGAGAATCATGCAAATTGCTCCTTCCCTGCATATAATCAAAGGCGGAAAACAAGCTACACCTTTCGAACATAAGACGGCGTTATGATTTACTTACTAAAGCTACCGCCCTGTACTGCAACTAAACAAGAACGACCGAATTCATAGCCAGGGTAAGGATTCCATGTATCCGGATGCTGGACGTCCAAAAACAGGGTTCGCTCATCTGGAGTTAACCAAGGACCAGTCACTTCACAACCTTTGGGACCTGAAGCAAATTGGAAGGTTTCCCCGTAATTTTTGCCATCAGTTGGGATCATGAACACCCCGCAGTTTTTAAACGCTGCATACACATTATCTTCCGTTGCACCAAAATCCTCTACTACCCAAAGGTTTCCTTTACTGTCAAAGTGAAGGTTATCAGGGCACGTAATACCACTTTGCTGTCCCCCTGCAACAAACACTTCAAACGTAAATGAATCACTAGCATGGTCACCGTTTGCTGGCATAAACCTCACGATTTGACCATGAAAATTTCCGTGAGCTGAATTATTCGTTAATGCTAAGAATACACTCCCGTCGTGCGGATGGATTTCTACATCTTCTGGACGATCCAGTAAAGTTCCTCCAACAACACGTCCTGCATCGCGTGCATTAGTAAGTACATCAGCCTGGTCGGTAAATTTATTCTTCAAAGAAGAGTTGGATGCATAATCAAGGGCAACCCATTTTTGCTTGCCAAGATTTGCAACATATAATGTTCCCTCTTCCAAAAGTCCGAAATTTTGTTCGCGGCTATTTGGATTAAACTTTTTATTGCTGATAAATTTGTAAAAGCACTCATCCCTTTTATCGTCACCCATGTAAACGACCACTCTTCCGTCCTCTGTTAATCCCATAGCTGTATTTTCATGTGCGAATCGCCCTAGTGCTGTATGCTTTCGAACAGGTTTTTTTGGATCAAACACATCAACTTCAACCACCCAGCCGTAATGAGTATCGTCAAAATTTGGCCAACCATATGAGCTTCCATAGAAAGTATTTTCTTCACAGGATAGAGCGGTATTCCAGAGGGTTTGTCCACCACTGCAATTTCCTAAAGAGCCCTCGACAGTTACAGCACCATTGACTGCTTTGCTTCCGCGAGCAGGACCAGTTAACTCGATAGAAGTAGTTCCATCTACACGGCGGTTGTATGTATCATTCTTTACTAGCTGCCATTCTCCCTTTTCTTTTTTTACGTGGATTACTGAGCCGCCAACAGCTTCCTTTTGCATTTGCAGCAGCTTAGGGTAATTAGCAAGATTCTCTTTTTTAAAAGAGGCTTCGTTAATATCCAACAGTTTTAAGTAGTTTCCCGGTTCTGGAAATTCATGGTTAACCCAGATGAGTCCTTCTTCTGAATTATTACCGCCTTCTAAACTATCAATTGGGAAATATACAGTAAGATCAGCTGAATCTCCAAATATTTCGCCTTCTGAATTAATGACATCACCATATGAGGCAATAATGTTGTACTTGTAACCTTCAGGTAAAACTAATTCATTTTCCCAAGAACGCCCTACGGGTTTGAATGGAACAGTAAGTGGCTTTCCTTTGCCAGATGGTTGTCCATTCATTAAATGATTTGCTGTCATAGCTTTTCCTGTTAATGCTCCAATCCCTGATGATGCAGCAACTAATGCCGCTGTCGTGCTTCCTGCATAAGTTAAGAATAAACGACGATCCATTGATTGTTAGCTCCCTTACAAGTTTTATAGTAGAACAATTAGAGTATAATTAATTAAAGGGAAGAAATGAATTAAGCTAGTGTAAAAGATTGTAAAATGATTGTTAATAGTGTAAATTTTGTAAATTGATTAAGAAAGCAAATCAGCAAACCTTTTAGATTAAAAGAATCTTCTCCATGTTTAAAATGCTTATAATAATTATTATTGCTCTTATCCCCATCGCTATGATAACAACATAAGCCAAAAACCGCCTTTTAAACAGCGGCAGTATGCTGACACACCCGGAAGCAACCAGCTTGTTAAATCGCTTAATCACAATCGCATAGATATATGAGCGGCGGAGCTACCCTTTTCTTAGGAATGATAAATGTAGGGAGATTCCAGATTTAAAGTTTTAATTAAAGTAGCACAAAAAAAAACGATTTCCTTTTACTAAGGAAATCGTTCTTACCTTATATCTTTCTGAAAAACATAATATGCTGGAATCGAACATGATAGGCAACTTTGTCTATATTAAGCTGTAAATGATCAACTGCAACGCCTGCCAGCTTACCTTTTAGAGTGCCGTTTGTCAGAGTAACTTCGATGTCTTCTTCCAGGTGTATTAACAAATGGTCCATGAACACAGGTTCCGCCACAATAGAATAACTTGGAGACATGCTATTCATCATCGGCGGAAGCTTTTCTGAATGGGAATAATAGCCTGGAGGCACGGGGACCGGATAATTCCAATTAGCATGAGGATTAGTTGAATACAAATACTTTCCCTCCCTTTGCATTAATTGCTCCATCCTATTTCTATGCCTGAGAGTTCATTTTTAGACATACCCAGAAAGCGCTCACTTTCAAAACTTTTAAAGATCAGCCACAGAAAGGATTGAAATGAAATGATTGTATTTGAGCGGGAACAAGACTTTGTCATGGTAACTCAGCATGATCATGCAAATGTATCAGGTGAAGTGGCGGAGTACTGGAATGAAGAAGACTTTCCAGGTCTGCATCGGAAAAATGAAGTAGTTCTTGCTGTCCGGCAGCATGATCGTGGCTGGATTAATCTAGACGCATCCCCATTATGGAATTCCCATGATCGAAAACCATATTCTTTCATGGACTATCCGCTAGAGCCTAAAATCTCTTCTTATAAAAAAGGCATTGATGAGGTAGTCGAAATTAGTGGGTATGCAGGCCTTTTGTGCAGCTTACATTATGCGTCCTTTCTAGAAAACTCAACAGATCCTGCAGGCAAGCAATATTGGAAAGAAGAAATACAGCGCCAACAGATGCTCTTAAAAGAATTAGAGATAGAAGAAAATACAATTCAGAAAAAAGAACTCAATGAGCACCTAGATCTATTAAAATTTTGCGATAATATTAGTTTATATATTTGTCTTAACAAACCTGGAGTTGATAAAGCAAACGAACATCCCTTTTATCGCAACGGCTTTCCGCAGAAATTCGCTTTTGCTCAATTCCATCGCATAATCCCAGAGTGGACAAATCAAGAAACTATTAAACTTTCCACTTTCCCTTTAACAACTGATCTACATGTCTCCCTGCCCTTTAAAGCTGTACAAAAAGAGGAGATTATGAAACATGGACTGACACAAGCCTATCAAGAGGCCAAGGTAGAAACAAGACGGGTAAAGTTTGTATGAAACCCCCTGCAGACCTCTCCCACTTTTGGTCTACTGATTTGTATGCCAGCCTTTTCTTCGGTAGCTTCATCTGCTTTAAGCAACAGAAGGTATAAAAAGGGATTTGGGTTTAATTGTCGAAATAGTAAATAAATAAAAAATGGAGGTAGACCAATGCCAATAATAAGAACTCCTGAGGAGCGTTTTGCTAACCTTAAAGGATTTCCATTCAAACCCAATTTCCTAGAAATCAATGATACTCGGGTTCACTATATTGATGAAGGTGAAGGAGAAGTGATCCTTTGCCTTCATGGGGAACCTACATGGTCCTATTTATATCGTCATATGATTCCGCCTTTGTCTAAACAATTCAGGGTAATTGCACCCGATTTTATTGGGTTTGGCCGGTCTGATAAGTACACCGAACAGGATGAGTATTCCTTTGAAATGCATATGAATACTCTTAAAGAATTTATCAGCAGGTTGGATCTTGACCGTATAACGCTAGTTGTACAAGATTGGGGAGGACTAATCGGACTAGGAGTGCTCGCCGATTTGCCAGACCGTATTTCTCGTTTGGTGATTATGAATACAGGTTTGCCAACAGGTGAAACCCCTCCTACTAAAGGTTTTTTAACTTGGAGAAGGTATGCAGAGCGTACTCCTGACCTCCCCATAGGACAACTCATCGGCCGGAGCCTGGCACCTGGCAACCAACTTGATGCACAAGTGATTTCGGCCTATGAAGCGCCATTCCCATCCAAGGAATACAAGGCTGGTGTCCAAGTATGGCCGCTTCTCGTTCCAATGAGTTTCGACGATCCTGGAGCTGAGCAAATGAGAAAAGCTAAGGATGTCCTTAAAGACTGGAAAAAGCCAACACTTGTAGCCTTTTCTGATTCAGATCCCATTACACGTGGAGGAGATCGTTTCTTCCGAAAAATCATCCCTGCTGCTTCCAATGAACCTGAAATAACCATTGAAGGTGCAGGTCATTTTCTCCAAGAAGAAAAAGGTTCAGAAATCGCACAGCATATTATTGATTTTACTGGCAAGCATCCTCTTTAGTCCCAGACCCAAAAGTATACAGTACTATACTTTAAAAGGCTCCAGAATAATACTTCGGGAGCCTTTTGAATTATAGTAAACTGTTTTTATGAGACTCACTTAAAACTTATCTTTATTAAATTTATTAAGCAAATGCAGTTAGTCAATTTTAATTCCACCTAAAAACCCCCTGCTGTATACAGCAAGGGGATTAATTTTAACCTTGTAATTTAATTCCTTCTTCCGTCTTTCGTCAAGCTGCCTTGGCCTGTAAGCTTTTTAGGATCTGTCTTTACAAGCTCTTTCATTGAATTTAACTTTGAGCTAAGCTCAAAGAACCATTCTTTGTCTCCTGTTAATAAGGCCAGATCAACTAAGTAGAGGAGCTGTTCCTTATTGCTTACATTGGAATCAGGAATTACTTTTACCGCTCTATTGCCCATAAGAATTTTTTTACCAACCGTTTCTTCATTATCACTTTTAACAACAGACACTCTTACCGCTCCGTTTAAAATATCAAGTGATTCGATAAAGCCTATGATTAGTTCACCATTTTCTGACTTTCCCTTGACCCAATCCCCAGTTTTTAAGATGGAATTATTATCAGACTTCATTCGTTTTCACCTCTTTAAAAGTTTTTTTGCTCATAGAACCCTTTATTAAAATGATTATTGTATATTAATAAAAAGATAATTATTATAGAGGGACTATTCATCTATTCCCTCAATTCGTAAGAATATAGCCAAAATGATCAATTGATCTGTAATTAATTTTATTACAATTGGGTTAAGAAGCTGCCATTTTATTGTCCTTGTTTGATAAGGTCAGCCATTTCTTTAATGGTATATCCCTTTAAATACTCACCCAAGTGATTTTCTGCACCTAGAAATATTAAAAATAAAACCCTGTGCATATTTGCCCCGACAATACATTTTTCATTTGACACAGGACATTTAGGCTGCAGTGTCCCTTCAGAAGTAACCTTATATATCTCCCACAGACTAACCTCACCAGGATCTAATGCAAAAATAAATCCTCCGCCATTTCCTTCTTTGGATTTAATAATGCCGCTTCTTTTCAACAAGCTTAATACTTTCCTAATCCGAACTGGGTGAACCCCAGCGCTCTCTGAAATAGCATCACTTGTTGACATCCTGTCAGGCTGCAGTGCGAGCAGGGTTAAACTATGAATGGCAAGAGTAAAATCACTATTCATGGCTTGCCTCCTAAAGAATCATCATATCTACGTTTAAAAGGTGTTCTACTGTAATTATATCTATTACAGTATACTTTGTCAAACTATCACTCTTTCGATGTAGCCTGTTTCAATCATAATATGCTCAATAAAAAAAACCGCAACTATTGCGGTTTTTAAAAAATCCAACTGGCCAAGTGCCAGACTTATTTCACCTTCATATCTTCCAATATCGGAAATAACTCTTCAAGGTGTTTGATTTCGTAGGTTGGAATAACATCATTTGGTTCTTTATCATGCCTGTTTATCCAAACCGTCTTTATTCCAGCTCTGTTTGCACCAAGAATGTCAGTCATTAGATTGTCGCCAACCATGATAACTTCATCTTTGTTCATATTCATTAGTGATAATGCATGCTCAAAAATGGTTGGATCAGGTTTCCCTCTTCCAAAATCTCCAGATATGACAATCTTATCAAAGTAAGGGACTAATTCGGAGGTAATCTCCAGCTTTGTCTTTTGAAGGTCTGGTGAACCATTTGTTAAAAGCAACAGCTGATAGGTCTCCTTAAGGCCATCCAGCGTTTCAAACGTTTCTTCATAAACAAACGGAAGCTTTCTTCTTTCTTGCGGAAAGCGCTCAGCCAGCTCTGCTCCGAACACAGCATCATCAATGCCCAAAGTTTTTAGACCAGTTGTCCATGCTTCTTTACGGTATGTAGGTACAATCTCTTTCATCTTTTTAAAATCTTCCTGATCATCTAAAAAATTACCCCAAAGTCCTTCAAACGGGTTAATTCCAATCATTTGCGTAAATGGGTAGGTTTCGTATGAAGAGTACAAAGCTCTCGCAGCGTCCCTTACTGCTTCTTCAAGCTTTTCATGGTCAGTACCAACACGCTCTTCAGCTACCTTACATGTAGCAACAAATGCTTCCTTTACACTTTTTTGATCCCATAGAAGTGTATCATCTAAATCGAAAAAAACTGCTTTGATCATATTAGCCCCCACTTGTCTTCTTTTTCTATAGTTTATCATTTATTTGGAATTGAAAGAATATAAAATTGCATAGATAATTTTCTGCCATTTTAAATTAATCATTAGAACGCCGAAAAGTTTTTCAAGATCGACCTCATGTCTGTTCATAGCCATTCCTTCTTATATTTTATGGGCTTCCTAAGAATCCCCATTTGCAGCCCGATGGAACTGGAGCTATTCATAGACATTTTATACTGTTGGCTCACTTTGCTTGGGGTAGCCGCTCTTTTCAAGCGGGTAAGTATATGTTGTTGGCAAATTCCTTATGACTCTCTCAAAAGCTGCATAAAAAAGCTGCCTGAGAAGGTTCTCAGACAGCTTTCATACTTATTCCGCAGGAACAATTATCTCTGCATCTTCTAGAGGCTGATTAGACTCTTGTTGCTTTGGTTTACTGTAGTCATATTTTGAACGGTCAACTGGTGTGAAGTTTTCTGGTGTGTAGAATCGCAACAAATCACCATTAACAACTTTATCAGAGAGGGCCAGTTTTTGCTCGGCATTTTCTAAATACCTGTTCGCTTCAGGCAATCGTTCTTCCTCCAGAAGCTCCCCAGTTGATGAATCGTAAAATTTACCGCCAACATATGAAATATCTGAACTCATGAAGTCTCCGTTCCGGAAAGGAACCAGATCATCATGCTGTTCTGACAATAGATCTGTTCCAAAGTGAATATACTCGTCTGTTTCCATTCCTAACAAGTGAAGAAGCGTTGGGAATAAATCGATTTGTCCGCCATACTCATGAACCACTCCACCATTGATTCCTGGAACATGAATTAATAACGGAGTACGCTGTAAACCAGCACTTTCAAATGGTGTTACTTCTTTGCCAATTACTTCAGACATCGCTTTATTATGATTTTCAGAAATTCCGTAATGGTCTCCGTACATAATGACAATCGTATTATCATAGAGTCCGGATTCCTTTAGATAATCAAAGAACTGCTTCATTGCCTCATCTGCATAACGGGCAGTCTGGAAGTAATTATCCACCGTTTTATTGCCAGTAGTATGCGGTGCAATGGTCGCTTCGTCTTGATTCATCGTAAACGGAAAATGGTGTGTAACCGTGATGAAATTCGCGTAAAAAGGTTCAGGCAATGCTTCCAAATAAGGAATGGATTGCTCGAAAAACGGCTTATCCATTAACCCGTATTCAGCCATATCTTCCGTATTCAAATCATAATAATTAGCATCATAAAAATGGTCATAACCAAGTGATTTATAAATTTCGTTTCGGTTCCAGAAGCTTCCTGCGTTACCGTGGAATACCGCGGAAGTGTATCCGCCTTGCTGGCTCAAAATAGCGGGTGCAGCCTGATAGGTATTTAACCCTTTCGTTGTAAAAGCTGCCCCTTGAGGTAATCCGTACAATGAATTTGCCACCATATATTCAGCATCAGCCGTCTTGCCCTGTGCTGTTTGATGGAAGAAGTTATCAAAATACAGAGTATTCTTGTCTCTTGTCATGCTATTTAAAAACGGCATGACTTCTTCCCCGTGCAGCTCGTAATCAATCAGGAAGTTCTGAATAGATTCCATATGCATATAAACAACATTCATTCCTTCTCCTGCTCCAAAGTATTCTGGATTAGGATCAGCCTGATTGGATTTAGTATAGTTAATAACTTCAGTTAAATCACTGCCGTCCGCCATAACCCTTTGGACCGATGCCTTCGTGCTAAGAACAGCATCATATATCGTATAGTTATACATACCCAAATATTTAACAATATAATTTCGGTCAAATCCTCTTGTCAATAATTGCGGGCGATCCTTTTCAGCAATAGCTAAATTCAAGAATGAGACACCTAAAGCAAAGAACATTAACGCTGCCACGTAGCGGCGTTTCATATCAATTTTCTCAATTTTGACAGCTTTAAAAGAAAGTAAGCCAATCAAAATAAGCACATCAATAAAAAACAGAATATCATATGGCTTTAAAAGAGTCACAATACTGCCGCTGACATCGCCAAAGTTTTGAGTCTGAGTCAATGTAGGGAGTGTAATGAAATCATTGAAAAACCGGTGGTAGACCACATTAGCAAACACTAGGAATGATAAAAATAAATCTAGTACAATTAGGGCAATATATTTTCCTTTGCCTTTAAAAAACAGCGCAAGCCCTAAGAATAGGAGCGCAGATCCCAAGGGATTCATAAATACCAGTAAGGATTGTAGTGAATTATCAACACCCAGATTAAACTGAGTTACTTGAACAACATATGTTTTGATCCAAAGCATGAACACCGCAAAAAAGAAAAAGGCAATATATTTATTGGAAATCCCCTGCAATTTTTGAATTAGGTTATTCATTTTATGGCACCTCTCTCTAACTTCTTATTATAACACACTTCATTTATAAACGATATCAATCTACCATCCTAGCAATTCTATGCGATTTTCGCTGGTAGTAGAACAAGCTGTAAAAAAAGAATTATTTACCGCACAGATACATTATTATACTCCAAACCCGAAATAAATCAAGACACTTAAGACCTAATTTACGGCTGTAAACGCTGTCATCTCAACATAATTGATTGATACTCAATTAAGCATTTCATGGACAACAATAAAACCGGGCAAATGCAGCCCGGCTCATTTCATGGACATATTAACAATAATTCCAGCCTTCTAGTGGTTGATCTTACTCGTTTCATACCGTAGCAATAAATTTCTTGGAAATTGGTTATCTAGCATCCATTAATCCTGTCATTTATTCAATATTAATTTGTTATATTCCATAAAAATCGATTATATTTCATGACTAGAATTCTTCTTAATTAAACCACGCTGTTAAATATAGTAAAGAACAACAGGAACTCCATTAAGCCTTCAGAGCCATGCTAACCAATACAAAGCATAACGGCCAAAACGCAAGACAGGCCTGCTGCTTCTGTCTAGCGGCAAGCCTGTCCAGTTAGTATCCTTATTGCTCTTTGAAAAATTCGTCCATAATTCTTTCAGCTATTCTCTTATTGATCGAATGGGTATTGTCACTCAGCCAGGGAACAACTACTGAGAAAGCCACCTTTGGCTCATCATACGGAGCAAAGCCGATAAAGGAAAAATTAAACGTATTGTGCAAAGTATCTGTTTCTTTTTCTAAATAATAAGATTCGCCAGTACCTGTTTTACCTGCAGGAGCATAGCTTTTATTCCTAAAATTTTCCGAAGCAGTGCCATTTGGTGAGTCCATCACTCTTTTAAAGCCTCTCCGAACCCTTTCAAGCCAATCCTTTTCTATATCAATTGTGTTCAGTACTTTGGGCTGACTAACTTCTAGCACCGGCCCGACACCTTGATTAGTCGGCAGTCCCCTAATTTCTTTTAACAGTTGAGGCTCTATTCTTTTACCGCCGTTCGCGATCGACGATACGTATTGAACAAGCTGCATCGGCGTATACGTATCATATTGACCTATCGCAAGATCCAGCAGGAAGCCTGGATTATATTTGTTGCCTTCGTAGCCATCCGATTCGTTCGGTAAATCAATTCCTGTCTTTTGGCCCAAACCAAATTGTTCAAACAACCTGCGCATTTCATTAAAAGCTTCCGGCTTATATGGAAGAGACATATCTTTTTCATATTCGGCCCCAAGCATTCCAAGGGCAAGTTTAAACATATACACATTTGAAGACATCTCGATTGCCTCTAAATCATTAACAAGCCCCATATCTCTGTAAGATTTTTTTACAGGAGTATCCTTGAGGAACAGCGGTTCATCTATCAGTTTATCGCCTGGTTGTACCACCCCTGCTTCATAACCAGCTAACAGGGTTGCCCCTTTTACAACTGACCCTGCCACATAGGCCGAGGTCACTGTTCCTAAAGATATGTCCTTAAATTTCTGGCGTCCATCCTTTTCAACAATCTTTTTTCCAGCCATTGTAAGTATTTCTCCATTATTCGGGTCCATCATCACCACATAAGCACGATCTAAAAATTCTGTATCTGGCAGCTTCTTTGTTTTTTTCAACTCGTCCATTATGATTTGTTCGACCTTCTTTTGTAATTCTAAATCGATAGATAAGACAATATCATTGCCTCTTTTACCATCAAACGTATTAACAATATTTCTAATGCTTCCATTATCTTTAAGTGAATATTGGAAGATGGGGTTCTCTCCTTGAAGAACTTCCTCATACATAAGCTCCAATTGACTAAGGCCGACTCGATCACTCAATCCGTATCCTCTAGAAAGATAATGTTTCTTCTTCTCCTTAGGAAGACCTTGATCTGCTGAGGAAACACGGCCTAGGGCAGAACGAAAAATCTTGTCATTAGGATAAATTCGATCCCAATCAGCTCCGAGCATAATTCCTGGAAGTTTATCAAGCCGAGCACCAACTTTTGCAAACTCCTCCTCGGTCACTCCTCTTATTACAAAAGAAGGAGTTAGCATTGGCGCGCTATCAAGCTGCCCCTTAATGTGAATGACTTCTTTCTCATTAGCTGTGATACTGTTCAGTTCAGCTTCTGTTACTTTATCCATTTGAAGGAGAAGAAGGTCTTTTTCAGAAAGCTTCCCTTTCTTTACAGCCTGTACCTCTTCATGATTGAGTTTAGCCATTGCCTGCTCGGGTTTCTCCAAAACCAGGTATTCCTTGATCTGCTCCGGCTTTGGGTCTGGCACATCCAAATCGATTAATTTTGCCAGATTTTGAGCCAGCATTAGCCGTTCTTCTATTGTCGTCTTTGGAGTTTTCATATAAAGAAGCGAATCTTGCGGTTCATTGCCTATAATGGTTTGATGATTCCGATCCAAAATATGACCTCGCGGGGCAGACGGACCCGACACAGTTACCTCCTTTTTTACAACGATCTTTGCAAATACTTCACTGTTGAACAACTGAATATAAGCAAGACGAAACAGGAGTGTTAGGAAAACAGCAAAAATAACAATAAACAAAATGAGAATACGTTTTCTCGATGTTTTATGGTGTTCTTCTTTGGACATAGACTGGCTCCTTATAGATATTTTTTAACTAAGATGTTTATTGTGCTTTATGTAATACTTAAACTTTCAGTGTGTCAGCAGGTACTTAATTCACTTGCCCTGTTACAACGTAAATACCACCAAGAGGTTTAACGAAAACTTATTAGCAGTTTTTTGCACACACTTAGCAAAAAAAGAACAACTAAGTATGAAAATAGCTTCTTTCAGGGTTCCCAACTAGATTAAATTCTTTGGTTATACTATATTTTAGATAGGTTTTGATTTTTATATGAGGTGTCTCTAATGAAGAAATCATTGAATGATGAATTAGATAGGTTGAAAATTGAGAATGGAGTGCTAAAAGAGAGGCTCTCGCAGCTGTCTCAATCCTTTAACGACCAAAATTCAAGATATGGTCCTCCGGTGACAAAGCTAGAGTCAAAGTATTCCTCAGTTGAAAAAGCAGCTGGAGATAAATCCAATTTAGATGTTAAGGAATTATCAAGTTTTAATCTATCTGAAGCTCTTCTTGCTGAAATGATGGACCTCATTCCCCATCATATTGTTTCTATTAATAAAGATGGAATTATTACAATGTGCAATCTTCAGGCAGCTCAGGATTTATCAGTAAATCGAGATGATATAATCGGCAGGCATATCAGGGAGCTTTTACACCTGCCTGATGAAAAAATATTAATGCTTGATGCCATCAGGACGGGAAATGAAACAATTAACGAGGAAATTATGGACAAAAATTATGGGATTATAAGCACAAAAATCATCCGCGATGAAGAAGGTGTGATCAAAAGAGTCTTCGGAGTCTTTTATTTCTTAAACCGCTTTAAAGATTTTGAAAAGCAAGCACTGGCTGGCAGAATCGCAGCTGGGATCGCTCATGAAATACGAAATCCTCTGACGACCGTGAGAGGCTATCTTCAACTGCTCCAGAGCAGAGAGGACCATGATACTTCTGAGCTTTTTGGTTCCTTGTTGATTCCTGAGATTGACCGTGCAAATAAAATTATTACAGACTTTCTTAGATTAGCCAGACCTTCACAGGCGAGAGTTGAATACATTAAGGTTAGAGATTTCATCACAGAACAGCTTGGCAAGATCCTAAACAGCGAGTCTCTTCTATATAATATAGAAGTCGACTACGAGCTAAGTCCAGAGTCATCTGAAAGAATGATCGAAATCGACAGAGATGAGCTTATGCAAGTATTTATAAATCTATTCCGAAATTCACTGCAGGCCAGAGAGTCAATGGAGTTGACCATTAAAATTGCAACAGACATCAAGAATGATAAGCTTGAAATTAGATTCAGCGATAATGGTCCTGGTATAGCTTATTCAGTGCTCGAATACATCTTCGACCCATTTTTCACAACAAAAAGTGAAGGAACCGGACTTGGACTATCTGTTTCTAAGAAAATCATAGAAAACCATGGAGGAACAATGAAAGTCAGCACACACCCATCCGGAACCATATTCACCATTCTGCTGCCAATCGTCCACTAAACCCGAAAAGGTGACAGGCACCATCCAGTTTTCTGGATGGTGCCTGTCACCTTATTTTTTATGCTGGTGCATCGATTTCATCGTCTGCAATGCGTTTTTCTTGGAATTCAACGTCTTTGCGGGCGTTGAAACGGTCTGCTTTTTCAAGTGTTACAGTGATGTTGTAATCTGGAATGCCAGCAAATTTTTCGTAGCGGCCTCTAGGAAGCAAGAAGTTACCTTCTGGGAAGTGCACTTCTACATTTTCTCGTGCGATTTCAACGAACTTGGCTCTTCCCTGGAAGACGCCAAAGCCATTGTATAAGACAATGCCTTCTCCTTCAGCAATGCTTAACTTATGGGCATCCTCTGCATTCATCAATACATCATAACGTCCAGCTCCATTTAGCGGATCGACCTCGCTGTATACCATGGAGTTGAACTGTTTGCCACGGCGGGATGTCACAATAAACTGCCCTTCTTTTTTACCTAGATCGGGAATTTCGACAGGAATCAAATTTCCTTTACCATCCGGTGTTGGACAAATACCATCCTCGCATAACCAGGCACCGCCCCATTGGAAAACATCGCCGGCTTTCTTAAGGTCCTGAATTCCATCATAGTTTGGATTTGCTTTAGCTATTTCATCACGAATCTCCTGGCCATCTTTGAAATCAACCAAGTGAGCTGTTTCAGGCTTGACTCGTTTGGCCAGATCTACATAAATTTTCCACTCAGCACGAGCTTCTTCAACCATATTCTTGTTGCCTTCGATTTCAGGACTGAAGTAGACCATCCGCTCTGTAGAAGTCGATGTCCCGCCACCTTCTTGCTCATAGCGAGTTTTAGCAGGAAGAACGATAACGGCTTCTTTTGCATCAACAAGTGTTGATGTATTCAGGATGATATCCTGATGCACTCGAATTTCAAGCTCAGATAAAGCTTTTTCGATAAAGTCAGGATCTGGCATCGTTTCAAGAAAATTACCGCCTGACATGTAATACATTTTAATCTTTCGTTCGTGGTCTTCTGGCAGCACGATATTTTCCAAGGTAACTCCTACAATATCTCCTTGCCATTTTTCCAATTCAAATCCCCATAATTTTTCAATACGCTCGATATTCTCACCATAAAAATCCCCGCCTGGCAATACAAATGGGTCTGCACCCATCTCACCGCTTCCCTGAACAGAAGAGTGTCCGCGGAATGGCATAAGGCCGGCATGCTCTCTGCCAAGGTGTCCACGCAGCAAGGCAAGGTTGGCTACTTGAGAGATATTATCTGTTGCAAACGAATGCATGGTTAATCCCAAGGCCCAAGCGTAGACTGCATTTTTACTATTAGCGAGCAGCTCAGCCAGTTCAATAATTCGTTCCTTTGGCACGCCGGATGATTTTACAATATCTTCCCATGCTTGTTCCTGAACGGTAGCTTTTAGTTCATCATAGCCATTCACGTGTTCGTTCACAAACTGGTGATTGATTGCAGCTCCGTACTGCTTTTCTTCCATATCAAACCAGTGCTTCATAATTCCATGCATAAACGCAATGTCTCCACCAATATTAACCTGGTAAAAATCATCTGCTATCTTTGTCCCGAATAGGGCAGATTCTGGGTTTGATGGAATCCAATATTCATCCATTGCTGGCTCTTTATAAGGGTTTACAACGATGATTTTAGTTCCCTTTTTCTTCGCCTCAAGCATATATTTTGTGGAAACAGGAGAACTGTTGGATGCCACACTTCCCCAGAATAACAGGACATCTGTTCCAATCCAGTCCAGGTAGTTTGAGGTCGAAGCACCAACGCCAATTGAGCGCTTTAACGCTGTTTTAGAAGGTGAGTGGCAAATACGGCTCGCGTTATCGATATTATTTGTCCCAAGAAACCGGGCTACCTTGCCTGCTACATAGTAGGATTCATTTGTAATTCCCCGGCTAGTTAAGTAAAACGCGTACTGCTTTGGATCCAGCTTTTTCATTTTTTCAGCGATCATGTCCATCGCATCATCCCAAGTGATCCGAGAGAATTTACGCTCCCCTTTCCGGCGAATCATCGGGTAAGGAATACGTCCTAGCTTTCGCAGCTGGGTGCTGTCATATTTTCTCAGCTCGTCGATATCTGCATGGAGAATATCTGATTTTACTGCACCAGCTGTATTTAAACGAAGAACATTCATTCTTGTCGTACAAATATGCGGTCCAGTTAAAGTTTGGTCATAGAGTCCTGAAACACCAAGCGCACATCCATCACAAACACCTTTTGTAAGGATATTTGTCGCATATCCGATATTATCTTTGTTGTCCCAAAGTATTTTCATAGTGTCTCTTATATGTTTAGGCTTAACCTTTGTCAGTCCAAATGGAATTGGGCTAACCCAATGCTTTGGTGACGGCATAGCCGCTTTTTTCTGAGGTCCTGGATGTTTAGTTTTTCCCATAATAAACACTCCCAATTCAATCTGCTATTTTAATATATGATAGAAAAGCAAAAAACTACCGCTTTTCTTAAATGCCAATTTGATAAATAAAAGCGAAGCCGACCGTCTAGAAACGAGCAAACTGGAGGATCCGACAAAGAAGCGGTTTGTGCTTTTGAAGGAGGAACCGAAGTTTGCCGAGTTTCTGGGAGGCGCAGCTGGATAAAATAAAAGCGAAGCCGACCGTCTAGAAACGAGCAAACTGGAGGATCCGACAAAGAAGCGGTTTGTGCTTCTGAAGGAGGAACCGAAGTTTGCCGAGTTTCTGGGAGGCGCAGCAGGATAAAATAAAAGCGAAGCCGACTGTCTAGAAACGAGCAAACTGGAGGATCCGACAAAGAAGCGGTTTGTGCTTCTGAAGGAGGAACCGAAGTTTGCCGAGTTTCTGGGAGGCGCAGCTGGATAAATAAAAGCGAAGCCGACCGTCTAGAAACGAGCAAACTGGAGGATCCGGCAAAGAAGCGGTTTGTGCTTCTGCCGGAGGAGCCGAAGTTTGCCGAGTTTCTGGGAGGCGCAGCTGGATAAAAAAAGCGAAGCCGACCGCTTGTTAAGTAGCAATTAAGTTTAATAAACAAAAGAAAAACCACCGTTAACTCGTTCGCTTTAGCTGGTGAGTTTCATCGGTGGTTAGTCTTTTGCAGGGTCGCTACCAAGTGCCATACCTATTTATTAAACTTAGCTTGCAGGTCTTCGTCGAACACGAAGATCGACATTCCAAAATCACGGTCAATATCTATATCTACAAAAAGTTCCTTAAACTTACATCCTAAGAACTCTTCCATCTCTGTTGGCGGATGTTTTCGATACATATCTTTTACCATTTCTGTTCTGGCAGATCTCAGTGCCTGCTTGCCTTCAATGGCAGAAGCCATAAATTTCTCTACAGGAGAGAGGTTGCCTTCCATCTCACAAATAGCCCAATTTTTACAAAAGGTAGTTGTAATTTTGCTAGGACCTTTCCCCATGTGTTTTTTCCGAAAAGAACGTACTATATTACTAAATTCTGCTTCGTATTTATTCACGATATCTCCTGCCATCTATTGTGGTTATAACTTGATTGGTATTTTACCACACTAATGATAGATGAACAAAGTAATTAGCCAGCCAATTTTGTTTCATTCGCTGTATTCATTTTACGCAGCTTACTAATATCACGGCGAATCAGTAAGGAAACGATCAGCGCTATAACGAATAATCCAGCGAAGAAAGTTAAGCTTGATGCATAGCTTCCTGTAGTATCCTTCATCCAAGCTGCGAACATTGGACCTGCAAGTCCAGCAGCAGCCCAAGCAGTTAAAATGTAACCATGGATAGCACCTAACTGTTTTGTACCAAACATGTCACCGATAAAGGCAGGAATCGCGGCAAACCCTCCACCATACATTGTGTAAACAACCGCAAGCATAACCTGGAAAAGAATCGCTTCTTTTGTCATCGGCAATAATGTAAACAAAATAATTTGTGATGCAAAGAAGATCGTATACGTGTTTGGACGGCCAATATAGTCGGAAATTGACGCCCAGGCAATCCGGCCTAAACCGTTGAATAAACCTAACACACCAACAAGCGCAGCAGCTTCAGCAGTAGTAAGTCCAATACTTTCTTCCGCCAAAGGCTTTGCTGCAGATAGAATTGCAATTCCGCACGTTACGTTAATAAATAGCATAATCCATAAATAATAGAAGCGTGATGTTTTAATTGCTTCATTGGCAGTAAGTTGAGATAAGTCTTGCTTAACATTTACTTTGCCAGACTTGATTTTTTCCTTAAAGCCTTCTGGTGCCCAATCAGCCGGCGGCCTTTCGAGATAAAGGGATGATAATGTCATAATAATGAAATAAGCAGCACCTAAAATATAAAACGTATTAGCTGTACCAACAGATTTTATTAAAGTATCCATGATCGGACTGCTAATTGCTGCCGCGAACCCAAATCCCATAATCGCAAGCCCTGTAGCCAGGCCGCGGCGGTCAGGGAACCATTTAACCAAAGTTGAGACAGGAGCAATATAACCAACTCCTAAACCAATTCCGCCTAGAACCCCATAGGTAATATACAATAATGGCAATGATCCGAGGTTAACAGCTAGTCCAGAGCCTAAGATACCTGCTCCGAAAAAGGCTGCTGCGAGAAGGCCTGATTTTTTCGGTCCGTGTTTCTCAACAAAATGACCCATAAAAGCTGCAGATAATCCCAAAAATAATATTGCTAAACTGAACGTTAACTGAACTTGCTTTGAGCTCCAGCCGAATTCCTCGATAAGTGGGTTCGTGAAGTTACTCCAGGCATACACCGAACCAATGGAAATGTGAATTCCCACTGCCGACGCGGCAATAAGCCAGCGGTTTTTTGTCTTTTTCATTTGTCTTCCCCCTAAGTCATGGGTTCTGACTCAATACCTTGTTGCTTTTTAAGAATCCGATTGTTATTAAGCGCGCTGGATTCCAATCACAGACTATGCAACAGAACTGAAATCAAGAACCTTCTAAAAAGTTCTTTTTATTTTCCCGTCCTTTTGAAAGTTCCCTGGTATGTATAAATTTCTGGAAGCCTCACACGGATTCGGAATTGAAAAAAGAAACGAAAAACAGAAAACCGCCAATTTTTCTGTATCAGCCTAGACTTCGGGCTGCAGAGGAAAATTGACGGTTAGTATCAAGCAGGTTTCGCTACTATCGGACCAACAGTTAATCGCTTTCACTACAAGTTACACTTTAACCGACGACAGGATCGCTATCTCGAATCAAAATGTGACAGTTTTATGAACAAAAAAATAATATCACTTTATAAAAACATGTGCAACTACTTTTAAAAACTTTGTTATATCAATTTTACACTATCACCATGTAGTTTATTTTTCTTGTGAAAAGACTAAGAATGTGGTTAGCTTTTTATATTCTAAAAAACAGGTGATTACAATGCTAGAGAGTATGAGCGAAAAATACAAAATCAAAAAATATAACGAAGGTAAATTCACTGAAATTGAAGATGATATTGTAAACGAATTTCCTCTGACAGTTTATGTTAATGACCTCGAATTCGCAACAATGGTTTGTACACCAACCGACTTTGAGGAAATGGTGGTAGGCTTTCTGGCGTCTGAGGGTGTCATTCGTTTTTATAAAGACATTCATTCAATTAACATCGACGAAAGCCGCGGCTATGCTTATGTTATGTTAAAAGCAAACACAATTACGAGCCAAGAATACTATTCGAAACGGTTTATTGGATCCTGCTGTGGAAAAAGCCGGCAATTTTACTTTCACAATGACGCAAAGACGGCAAAAACATCTACATCTACAACAACAATCACTGCAGCTCAATGTATTGAGCTCATGAATCAAATGCAGAACAGTTCGCAGGTTTTTCAAGAAACAGGCGGAGTTCACAATGCCGCTCTATGCACTGCTGAAGAGACTATTGCAGTCCGTACTGACATCGGCCGCCATAATGCCTTGGATAAGCTACTAGGATTCAGTCTTTTGAATCGGGTGCCTGTCCGTGATAAGATAATAGTATTTAGTGGACGTATTTCTTCCGAAGTTTTGTTAAAAGCAGCGAAAATTGGTGTAGGGATCGTCCTGTCAAAATCAGCTCCGACTGACCTGGCCATCAAACTGGCCAGAGACCTAAACATCACAGCAGTCGGGTTTATCCGCGGAAAGTCATTTAATGTGTATTCATGTTCAGAAAGAATCACAGAATAGGATTTTAAAGGGAGGGAAACGCAATGACATCAGAAAAAACGGTATATGATTATTTTAACCGCCCTCTTCGCGATTTGAGAATTTCAGTTACAGATAAATGTAACTTTAGATGCACCTATTGCATGCCTGCTGAAATATTTGGTCCGGACTATCCCTTTTTGAAAAGAGATGAACTCCTCTCTTTCGAAGAAATAGAACGATTGACAAGGATTTCCGTCAATTCGCTAGGCGTCAAAAAAATCCGTATTACCGGCGGAGAGCCATTGATGCGGAGGAGTTTGCCCGAGCTTATTGAAAAGTTAAATAATATTAAGGGAGTAGAAGATATTGCCATGACAACAAACGGCTCCCTTCTTCCCAAATACGCCAAAGAGTTAAAAGCGGCTGGCTTGGAACGTGTTTCCATTAGCCTTGATTCGCTTAAGGACGAGATCTTTGGAAAAATTAATGGCCGAGGCGTCACTGTAAAAACCGTGCTCGACGGTATAGATGCAGCTAGTGAGGCTGGCTTGAAAGTGAAAATTAATATGGTTGTCAAACGAGGCATGAATGATTCTGAAATTTTGCCAATGGCCAGGTTTTTCCGGGAGAAAGGCCATATACTCCGTTTTATTGAATATATGGATGTAGGCAATACAAACGAGTGGAAACTTGACGATGTCTATCCTAAAAAGAAAATCGTAGAAGACATCCATCAAGTTATGGCACTTGAACCAGTTGATCCTAATTACACAGGCGAAGTCGCAAGCCGCTATCGCTATGTTGGTTCAAACGATGAAATTGGGGTCATTTCATCTGTCTCCGATGCGTTTTGTTCGTCATGTAACAGGGCTCGCCTGTCCGCAAGCGGGATGCTCTACACCTGCCTGTTCGCCTCTAAGGGCCATGACATCAAATCCCCGCTTCGGGGAAATTTGACAGATGACCAGCTGACCACCCTGCTTTCAGACATCTGGAACGGTCGCCGGGATCGATATTCTGAAGAACGAAGCACAGCTAGCACCACTAGGAAAAAGATTGAAATGAGCCATATTGGCGGATAAGCTTGTTTAACCCCCGTACTTTTTCGTGTGGGGGTTTTTTGATTGCCTGCTTGAGTTGTGGGATGAGGAATTACCCATTTGGAGAACCTGATAGCCCAATGAAAGACACCGGTTTAGAAAAATTAAAATTTAATGCTAATAAAATTAAGTTAATACCCAATTTAACTTTGGATAAATCATACTCTTTACTAGATACCTAAATTGAAAAATGTCCCAAAAGCTGTACTTTTGGGACATTTTTTGTAGTCTATTTAGTAAAAATGATTCTTTATCGCCTCTCCATGTTTATAGGAGTGATTTAACTCCACCCTGAGGATAAACTCCCGTATAGTACGTTTCACTCCTCTATAGGAGGCACTACACCAGATTGGGCTATATTTACACTAAACATAGCCTCATAGTCAGACTTTGAAGCTATGTTCCCACTTTACACCCAGCCCCTAAAACGAGAGGCTTCAGACATTTTCCTGACACCTACCATATAGGCGGCCAAGCGCATGTTCAACTTACGCGCCACCGCTGTGTCATAAACATTGTTAAACGATTTCACAATCACCTTGCGCAGCTTTTCGCTGACTTCTTCCTCACTCCAGTAATAGCCCTGGTTGTTTTGGACCCATTCAAAATAGGAAACAGTCACGCCGCCTGAACTTGCCAGCACGTCTGGAACGAGCAGGATACCTCGCTCGGACAGAATTTTGGTTGCTTCAAATGTGGTAGGCCCATTCGCCGCTTCGACGACAATCGATGCTTTGATATTATCCGCATTTTTGACGGTAATTTGGTTCGATATCGCAGCAGGAACAAGAATATCACAATCAAGCTCCAGAAGCTCCTGATTCGTTATTGTATGATCAAATAAGTTTGTTACCGTTCCGAAACTGTCACGTCGATCCAGTAAATAGTCAATATCAAGGCCGTCGGGGTCATGCAGTGCACCGTTGGCATCTGAAATACCGATTACTTTTGCACCGGCATCATGTAAGAATTTCGCCAGGAAGCTTCCTGCATTTCCAAACCCTTGAATTACAACACGGGCACCTTTAATTTCAATGCCCCGCTTCTTAGCTGCTTCCTCAATACAAATGACAACTCCTTCGGCGGTTGCCTTTTCCCGTCCGTGTGAACCTCCGAGAACAAGCGGTTTTCCGGTAATGAAGCCTGGCGAATCGTATTCACGCAGACGGCTGTACTCATCCATCATCCATGCCATTATTTGTGAGTTCGTATAGACATCCGGAGCTGGTATATCTTTAGTAGGTCCTACAATCTGGCTGATTGCCCTGACATAACCTCTGCTCAAGCGCTCCAGCTCACCAAGTGACATGTTGCGCGGATCGCAAATAATTCCGCCTTTTCCTCCCCCATAAGGAAGATCAACGATCCCGCATTTCAGGCTCATCCACATGGACAAAGCTTTTACTTCATTCTCGTCGACCTCCGGGTGGAAGCGGACGCCTCCTTTTGTGGGACCCACTGCATCATTATGCTGTGCCCGGTATCCGGTGAAAATCTCGACGTGACCATCGTCCATTCGGACCGGAATCCGAACAGTCAGCATCCTCAACGGTTCTTTTAAAAGTTCGTACATTTCCTCTTGATACCCTAACTTAGCTAAGGCTTCCTTAACGACTATCTGTGTTGAAGTCAGCATATTTAACGACTCTTCCACTTGCTGTTTAGCTTCTGCTGCAGCTATTCCCTGCGTTCCCATGCTTGGCACCTCATTCGTTCCCTAATGATTTTCAAAAGTTAGCTTTCTTTTATGCTAAAACTTGCTGGATCCGTTCAATCGCCCAGTCAAGTTCCTCTTTTGTAATGACAAGAGGCGGAGCAAAGCGGATAACAGTGTCATGTGTTTCTTTACAAAGTAAGCCTTTTCCCTTTAATGCCTCACAATATTTACGAGCAGGCTCGTTCAGCTCGACACCAATGAATAATCCGCGTCCCCGTACATCTTTTATAAGCGGGTTGTTGATTTCTTTCAGCTTGTTCATAAAATAGTTTCCAAGTTCAAGTGAACGCTCTGCCAGTTTTTCGTCAACAAGAACATCAAGAGCTGCAATGGAAACTGCACAAGCCATGGGATTGCCGCCAAACGTCGAGCCATGGGATCCTGGATTGAAAACACTTAAAACCTCTTTATTAGCTACTACGCATGAAATCGGGAAAACTCCTCCGCCGAGTGCCTTGCCAAGAATGTACATGTCAGGATCAACGTTCTCCCATTCACAGGCAAACATTTTACCTGAGCGAGCAAGACCTGCCTGAATTTCGTCTGCGATGAACAAAACATTCTGCTCCTTACAAAGCTCAGAAGCTTCTTTTAAGAAGCCTTCACGAGGTATGACAATCCCTGCTTCCCCTTGAATCGGTTCAAACAGGAATGCAGCTGTATTAGGAGTGATAGCCGCTTTTAAAGCCTCAATGTCTCCGTACGGTATAAGTTTAATTCCCGGAAGCATTGGTCCAAACCCGCGCTTATATTCTTCCTCTGAGGAAAGCGACACAGCGGTCATGGTGCGGCCGTGAAAGTTACCAATACAGGCAATGATTTCTGCCTGGTTTTCTTCGACACCTTTAATTTCATAGGCCCAGCGGCGTGCAGCTTTAACAGCCGTTTCCACAGCTTCCGCTCCTGTATTCATTGGCAGAGCCATATCTTTATTTGTTAGCTTACAAACTTTTTCATACCATGGTCCAAGCTGATCATTATGAAATGCTCTTGATGTTAACGTAACTTGATCGGCTTGATCTTTTAAAGCCTGAATGATTTTTGGATGGCGATGCCCTTGGTTTACAGCTGAGTAGGCACTGAGCATATCCATATACTTGCCGCCTTCAGGGTCCTCAACCCAAACTCCCTCAGCTTTTGAGATAACAATTGGCAGCGGATGATAGTTAGGTGCCCCATATTTTTCAGTTTTTTCAATCAAAGCTTCAGATGAAGTTAGATTTGTCGTCATGTGAGTTCCTCCTTGAGATGGTGTCAGGCACGAATTATAGCCTGGCTTTTATTTAAAAGATAAAGAATATATAAAATTCAGCGCCCAGCTACTCATGTACATCTGCCTCCTCCCTAGACAAGTCAACATCGAATCGTTCCGGTATTCGTGTTTCCTTTATCCTAGTCGGTGTCCTCCAGTCCATCCGTCGCTTAACGGGCGCTTATGCTTTTGTTCTTCCAGCTTCAGCGCCTAGCCCCTCGAGGTCGCTTCGGTCCAGCTGATGATGTCAAAGAACGACTTCACCTTCTGTCCTCCAGCGCTTGTCTGGGCTGTTCAAGGCGCTTGCGCTTATGTTCTTTAATACATTTCGGAGGTTGTTTTTGCTTGCATATGGAGCAGCAAGTAATCAGGGCCTCCTGCTTTCGAATCAGTTCCAGACATATTGAAGCCGCCGAATGGCTGATAGCCGACGATGGCACCTGTACAGTTACGGTTAAAATAAAGGTTTCCAACATGGAAGTTTTCACGAGCCTGCTGGATTTTGCGGCGATTTGTTGTAATAACAGCACCCGTAAGGCCGTATTCTGTGTTATTGGCAATTTCCAAGGCATGGTCAAAATCCTTAGCCTTGCTGAAGCCGACAACCGGCCCGAAAATTTCTTCTTGCATAATGCGAGATTTCGGATCAAGATCTGCAATTACGGTTGGCTGGATGAAATAGCCTTTTGAGCTATCCCCTTCTCCTCCGGCAACAAGCTTGCCTTCCTCTTTGCCAATTTCAATATAGTTCATAATTTTATTAAAAGCGCTCTGATCAATAACAGGGCCCATATTTATGTTTTGATCTTCAGGATTTCCGAGACTAAGCTTACCAGTCAGCTCAACAACGCGGTTTAAAACCTGGTCGTATACATCTTCAACTACTACAGCGCGGGAGCCTGCAGAACATTTTTGCCCTGAGAATCCGAAAGCGGAAGCAACAATCGATTGTGCTGCGAGCTCAAGGTCTGCCTCGCTGTCAACAACGATTGTATCTTTGCCGCCCATTTCAGCAATCACACGCTTCAGCCAAATTTGGCCTTCGTTCAGCTTAGATGCGCGTTCGAAAATGCGCAAGCCTACATCGCGTGAGCCGGTGAAAGAAATAAAACGAGTATCCTTGTGGTCAACAAGATAGTCGCCAACTTCTGCTCCGCTGCCTGGTACAAAGTTTAGCACGCCTTTTGGCAGGCCAGCCTGTTCCATCACTTCCACAAATTTCGCTGCGACGACTGGTGTTGTTGAAGCAGGCTTTAAAAGAACTGTATTACCCGAAACAATCGCTGCAACAGTAGTTCCAGCCATAATCGCTAGCGGGAAATTCCATGGAGAAATGATGATTCCAACTCCAAGCGGGATATAGTCATACCGATTAAATTCATTTGGACGGCTTTGTACCGGCACGCCATCTTTTAACGCAAGAGCCTGACGGGCGTAAAATTCCAAAAAGTCAATCGCTTCTGCTGTGTCAGCATCAGCTTCATTCCATGGCTTGCCTGCTTCTTTTGTTAAAAGTGCTGAAAACTCATGCTTGCGGCGGCGAATGATCGCTGCTGCCTTGAAAAGTACATCTGCACGGGTTTCCGGCTTCACTTTTCTCCATGTCTTAAATGCTTCAACAGCAGCCACCAAAGCTTTTTCAGCTAGATCCTGATTTGCTTTTGAAACGCGTCCGATCACTTCTTCTTTATTGGAAGGATTGTAGGAAACAATTTTTTCATCAGTTGCAATGCGTTCCCCATCAATCAATAAATCATAATCTTGGCCAAGGTAGCTTTCTACTGTTTTTAAACCGGTAATGTAATCTCTTTTGTTATCTTCTTCTTTAAAATTACTAAAAGGTTCGTGTTTGTATGGCTGTACCATGTAAATCCCTCCTGATTTATAAATCTCAATTTTACATATGCAACTTCCGTGCCAAGTTTATATATGTTGATAATAGTGGTTTTATAGAATGCAAACCGCAAAATATTTTTGCAGTTCACCCTTATTCGCCAAATTATTTTGCGCAAAAAACGTTTGCACTACTGTGAATCATTCATTAAAATAAAGCTGTATAAAGGAAGCAGGTGGTTTAATTGAAGGAAGCAGATTTAGAAGACATCCAACAACTGAATAAAATCTATCAACAAATTTTAGATAAAATAGAAGTAGGAATTCATGTAGTCAATCAAGAAGGAAAAACAATCATCTACAATCGGAAAATGAGAGACATGGAAGACATGAGTGTCGAGGATGTGCTCGATAAAAGTCTGCTGGACGTTTTCTCATTTGATACGAACGAAAACAGCACCTTATTGGAAGCTCTCCACCATGGGAAAGTCATTCAGAATGCAAAACAAACTTACTATAATAATAGAGGCCAAGAAATTACGACAATTAATAATACCTTCCCTCTATTAGAAAATGGCACTCGAATTGGGGCTATTGAAATGGCCCGCGACGTCACAAAGTACGAGCGCCTAATCCGTGAAAATCTCTTAAAAAAAGGCGATACCCGATATACCTTCGATAGCATTATTGGCAGCAGCTACCGGATCCAAGAAGTAATCGAAGCCAGCAAACGGGCAACTAGAACTGCTTCTTCCGTCCTTATCGTTGGTGAGACTGGAACTGGTAAAGAATTATTTGCCCAGAGCATCCATAACGGCAGCCCCCGTTCAGATAAACCGTTTATTTCTCAGAACTGTGCTGCTCTGCCTGATAGTTTAATAGAGGGACTTTTATTTGGAACAAATAAAGGGGCCTTCACAGGAGCAATTGAGCGGCCGGGCCTTTTTGAACAAGCCGAGGGAGGAACCCTGCTGCTGGACGAAATAAATTCCCTGGCCCCTTCTCTTCAGGCTAAGCTGCTTAGAGCTATCCAGGAAAAAACAATTCGCAGAGTCGGCGGGACCCGCGACCTCGCAGTAGATGTCCGGATTATCGCCACGATTAATGAAGACCCTGTTAACGCTATTTCAGACGGACGGCTGCGAAAGGATTTATTTTATCGATTAAGTGTTGTTTCGCTTTTTATTCCGCCTCTTAAAGAACGTAAACCCGATATTAAGGATTTAGCTTCCTTCTTTATTGAAAAATACAACAGCCTGTTTGGAATGAACGTCAAGAAACTAGACGATAAAGTTCTTGAACTGTTTTACTCATACGAATGGCCGGGAAATGTCCGGGAACTCGAACACATAATTGAGGGCTCTATGAACCTTATGGAGCAAGAAGAAACCCTAGATTATCCTCATCTGCCGATCCAGTTTAGAAACAAACCTCAGCTAAACAGTGAAAAAGCTTTAAATATTGAGGCAGACGAGCTTCTTATTCAAAAGGGCAGGCTAATAAAGCCGCTTGATGAGTACATCGAGGAAGCTGAAACCTACTATTTAAAAAAAGTACTCCACCACAACCGATTTAATATCACCAAAACCGCCGAAGCACTTGGAATAAGCCGGCAAAGCCTCCAGTACAGGCTGAAAAAATGGGACCTCAATAAAAATAATTAGGTGACAGGCACCATCCAGAAAATGGATGGTGCCTGTCACTTTTCACGTCACCTTTCACCAGCTTAGCACACCATACCCGAGTATTAGCACCGGGTCTATGATGAACACGTAAAGATGGGTACCTTCTTCTCGAACAAGCAAAACACCTGCTTCTCGCTTTTAACTAAACGGGCTGATAAATAACAAAAATCAAAGCAAAAAGGACTAGCAGAACAATGAGCTGATTCAACCCATTAGTCTGCTAGTTTTTTTATTTTTTAGGATGTGGTAAAGGTCATTGTTAATTTTTAAGTATGTTGATAGAAGTGAAAGTCGCGAGACTCCTCGAAAATGAAAAACGCATTTTCTCGTGCGTGGGCCCTTTTCGGGGAAGTCTTTCAGTGTCCTGCGGGATCAGCGTGGCTGGCGAGACCCCACAGGCGCATGCGCCGAGGAGGCTTGCCGCACGCCCCGCGGAAAGCGAGCGGCTGCAACGCAAATCAACAGTAAGTTTAACAGAGCTATTTTTTAAAAAACCTTGTTATATAATCTCACACTTCTCAAGTTATCTTGCCAGTTAGATAGTATAATAATAAAATTAAGAGGTAATAAATGCTTGTTTTATTATGCAAGTCATTAACCCATGGCAGAGCTAAACAGGCTCGTAGTTCGTCAAAGAGATCTTGCCGAATGGTTTTATCAAATTATGTTTTTTCAGACCTAAAATAATAAAAAAGCATTCAAAGCAGTCGGGCTAGGCCCTCTGCCTTGAATGCTTCTTATTCACTCAGTAGTCTTCAACACTATATGTTCGACTCACCTATTTAACTGTCTCAGTCACCGGAGCTGTTAAGCTTTTCTTTTTCAGGGCAACCAAGGTAATCATTTCAAAGGCAACAGCTGAGGCAAGTGCTGCTGTTATTTCACCATGGTCAAAGGCTGGAAGGACTTCAACTAAATCAAAGCCTACCGTGTTCAATCCTTTTAGCCCGCGAACATACTCGAGAGCTTCGTGGCTTGTAGGTCCAGCCACCTCAGGAGTACCTGTCCCAGGTGCATAAGCAGGATCCACAAAGTCAATATCAAAACTAACAAATACAGGGCGGTCATCTCCAACACGCTTATGGATGCGTTTCAAGACTTCCTCTTGGCCCAGTTTTCTCGCTTCACTCATCGGAATGACTTCAAAACCTAAATCACGGGCATCTTCAATATCCTCTGGACCATATAAGGGTCCACGCATTCCGACTTGAATGGAATGGTCAACATCCAATAGTCCTTCCTCTACTGCTCTTCTAAAAGGCGTTCCATGCATATACTTTTCACCATAATAATTATCCCATGTATCCCCGTGAGCATCGAAATGAACAAGGGAGATCGGACCGTATTTTTCATGGAATGCACGCAAGTTCCCCAGTGAAATGGAATGGTCTCCCCCGATAATAATGGGAGTTACATCATCTGCTAATATCGGCCTTAATCCTTCAACCATATTATGATATGTGCGATGGACATTTCCAGGAACGATATCAATATCCCCATAATCAACCCCAGAGCAATAATCAAAAATATTAATCTCCTGATCTGGGTTGTAAGGGCGCAATAGAACAGAAAAATTACGGACATGCTGCGGGCCGTAGCGAGCACCCACGCGATTTGAAGCTGCTGTATCAAACGGAACGCCGACTACGACGAAATCTACATTTTCAGTTGTTTGTATATTTTCCAGTCTCATAAAGGTTCTTACACCAGTGAAGCGCGGAGACTTAGATGAATCCTTTGGCTGGTACATTCATTGACCTCCTCATATTATAAAAGCTTAGTTTCTATTGAAAATGACTAGCTTCATTTCCGTCATTTCCTCAATTGCGTATTTAAGGCCTTCGCGCCCAGTTCCGCTTTCTTTTACTCCGCCATATGGCATATGATCCACTCTGAATGTCGGAATATCGTTGATGAGTACACCGCCAACATGAAGCTGGTCGGCTGCATCAAATGCTGTATGCACATTTTCTGTATAAATGCCGGCCTGCAAGCCGTAATCTGAGTCGTTCACATAATCGATTGCTTCTTTAATGGAAGAGACCTTATTAATGAGAACAATAGGAGCAAAAACTTCCTGGCAGGAAACCTTTGACTCGTTTGCTACATTCAATAAAACCGTGGGATGCAGGATATTACCAGTTGTTTCTCCTCCCGCAGCCAGTGTAGCCCCATTGCTTACCGCTTCTTGTATCCATTGTTTCGCACGATCAACATCACCTTCAGAAATCAAGGCAGACACATCTGTCTTTTCATCCAATGGATCACCGAGATTAAGCTTCTTCGTTCCATCAACGAATTTCTCAACAAACTCGTCATAAAGGTCTTCATGGACATAGATTCGCTGCAAGGAAATGCAAACCTGACCCTGATAGGCAAACGCCCCAGTGATACAGCGTGAAATAATTTTTTCAGTAGATACACCCTTATCGACGATTAAAGCGGAATTGGAGCCAAGCTCTAGGGTTGTTCTTTTAAGTCCGGCCTTATTTCGCAGCGCAATACCGACTGCTGGGCTGCCTGTAAAAGTAACCATTTTAACAAGCGGATGCTTAACAAGCGCATCTCCAATGATACTTCCTTTTCCGGTTACCACGTTCAGTGCCCCTTTAGGGAGTCCAGCCTCCTCTGCAATTTTAGCCAAAAAGAAAGCAGATAATGGTGTTTGTGAAGCTGGCTTCAGAACAACAGGATTTCCGGCTGCGATCGCAGGACCTACCTTATGGGCTACAAGATTCAACGGGAAGTTAAATGGGGTAATTGCAGCAACCACACCAATTGGTTCCCTGACTGTATAAGCAACCCGATTTTCTCCGCCTGGAGCCGCATTTAAAGGAATCGTTTCACCATGAATCCGTTTTGCCTCTTCAGCAGCAAACTTGTAAGTTGCAACGGTTCTTGCTACTTCCCCTTTTGCGGTAGTGAACGGTTTACCAGCTTCCAAGGCAAGGATTCTTGCTGCTTCTTCCGTCCGCTCTTCAAATAGTGATGCCATTTTTTCCAGAATCGCTGCCCGTTCGTGAGCAGGCAGTTTTCTTAAGGTTTCTCTGGCATTGTCAGCTTCCCGGACAGCTTTGTCGATCTCCTCCAACTGGGCTAATGGGATTTCACCCAAGGCTTCTCCACTATAAGGAGAGGTTAAAGTCGTATATTCAGACGCTTCTAACCATTCTCCGCCAATAAAGAGCTTTTCTTTTTTCACTTGTTTTGTGGTCATAGCAGTTTCACCTTCCAATCAATTTGTTAGTTCTGCAAAAACATCATCAATTACCGTTAATGCTTCCTCTAGCTGGGAATCTTCAATGACGAGCGGGCTAAGTATTCTGATGACATTTCCATAAATACCCGCACTCAAGATAATAACGCCTCTTTTATTGCATTCGGCGATAATTTTCCCTGTCAGCTCTTTATCAGGCTCTTTCGTAGACTGGTCTTTAACAAGCTCGATGGCACACATGGCACCCAAGCTCCGGATATCTCCGATCGCTGAGTATTTTTGCTGCATTTCTTGGAATTTAGTGGTGATGGTATTTCCAATTTTATTAGCCCGTTCAATTAATCCCTCTTCTTCGATCATCTTGATCACTTCAAGAGCAGCAACACATCCTAGCGGACTTCCGCCGTATGTTCCGCCAATCTCACCTGGAGCTGGAGCATCCATGATTTCTGCTCTTCCTGTTACAGCACTAATCGGGATCCCTGCAGCAATCGATTTTGACATGGTGATTAAATCCGGCTCTAATCCGAAATGCTCACTAGCAAACATTTTTCCGGTTCTGCCAAACCCTGTCTGCACCTCATCAGCAATCAGCAAAATGCCATATTTTTCACAAATCTCTTTAATTCCTTTTATGAAACGGGCTGAAGGGACAATGAATCCTCCCTCACCCTGCACGGGCTCTAAAATAAACGCAGCAATATCCTCCTGGGGTACTTCGCCAATAAAGAAATCATCAATCTGTTTTAGTAAATAATCATCTAAAACTTCGTCCGTCATTCCTTCAGGCTTCCGGTAGTAATATGGATAGCGCAGCTTGTAGGTTTCGGAAGCCAATGGCCCAAAACCATTCTTATACGGTTTTACTTTACTCGTTAATGACATGGTCAGAAGGGTACGGCCATGGTAGCCGCGGTCAAACGAAACGATCCCTCTTCTGCCTGTGTATTTTCTCGCTATTTTTACGGCATTTTCAACTGCTTCTGCCCCTGAATTTAAAAAGAATGTTTTCTTTTCGAAATTACCTGGTGTAATTTCGTTTAATTTCTCAGCCAGTTTAATGTACGACTCATACATTAGAACATTGAATCCTGGGTGGATAAATTTATCCAGCTGCGCCTTAATCGCCTCTACTACTCTAGCAGGACTGTGGCCAACATTTAGGGAACCAATCGCTCCCGCGAGGTCAATAATTTGATTTCCATCAACATCGGTGACGAGTGCTCCCTCTGCTTTATCTATGAAAGCAGGCGAAGTGTTAAATGGGCCTCTCGGTACATGTTTGTTCCGTAATTCCGTTAACTCTAGGGACTTTTCCCCCGGTAAACTCGTTTGTAAATGGATGCCGCCTTTTCCAGTAATCGTCATAAGTGACACAACCTTTCCTCTGTAAAATGTATCTGTATGTAGTATTGCAAGTTTTGTGCCAACTTTTAAAAACTAGCGACCAACCAGGATCAACAAGCACTAAAGACCAGACGGTGGAAGTCGATTTTTGACTCCAACACCTGGACAGAAGCAGTCATGCCGCTTTGGCTTATTAGATAGACAATAGCCAAGCTAAGATAAATTTATTTTTCTCCTTATCCAAACGCTGCGTAAAAACAAGGTTTTAAGGGCTAGGATTATTCATAAACGAATAACTTTATCTATTTTTAAATTAATTATCCAAAAGTGAATAACCTTCCCCTACCTAAACTTTACAGCCACAGCTCTAACAGAAGATCCATCCAATCCTTGGTAGGATAGTGGAAGCGTAATAATAAATGGATTTTCAAAATCAATTAAATCTAAGTTAGTATAGTTTTCACCGATAATTCCATTTACGGCTGTAATCAGCTCATGTCCTATAAAGGACGAGCCGTCTGGCGGGTCGATATTTAAAGCGTCAATTAAGAAAACCTTGATTCCTTTTTCAAGAAGATACCTGACTGCTTCTTCAGCTATATAGGGATGTTGAAAATATTTTTCGTCACCAGCATATTGGGACCATCCTGTATGAAATAAGACAATTTTATCTGGACCGAGTTTTTCTTCATAAAGTTCCACATCAGCCAGCACAATTGCTTCTCTTTCCAATTTATGCGAAACATCAATGATAATTCCCTCACCCATGAACTGCTCTAGCGGAACTTCTTCAATTTTAGATCCTTTTGGATTAAAGTGAAATGGAGCATCTACATGAGTACCGGTATGTGACCCCATTGACACAAGGCTAACATTATAGCCGTCCGCGTCAATGGTGGCTGCCGGCTTTATTTTCGGCTTAGGGTCTCCAGGATAAACCGGCGTTTCCTCTGTAATTGGCATTGATAAATCGACAACTTTCTCGATGATCATGAGCCGTCGCCCCCTTAGTAAATATCTAGTCTTCTTTCTTCTAACATTGAGAAAAATTCATCCTTTAGTTTCTGCCTGTTGTCTATCAAAATATCGGCGGTAATGATTTCATCCTTGTAAGCCTCTGCTCTTGCAAGAACCTCTCCATCAGGACCATAGATGGAGGATTGTCCAAAGAATTCAAGACTGCCTGATGACCCGATATGATTGCTTGAAGCAAGGTATACAGTATTATCGATCGCACGTGCCATACCGAAATTCAAAAACGGTTTGTTATAGGGATCTTCCCAGGCAGTCGGGGCCAGAAGCAAATCTGCTCCCTCGACTGCCAACATTCTGGCTAGTTCAGGAAAGGCAAGATCCCAGCAAATCATCAGTCCAATCCGTCCGAGGGACGTATCAACCACAACCGCCTTATCTCCAGCTTGGAAATAATCTCTTTCAAGAGGGGTAAGGTGTATTTTTCGATAGTTTGCTAATGACTTGCCATTTGGGTCAATCAATTGGACAGAATTATAGATATTTCCTGACTCCCCTTGTTCAACATATCCATAAACAAGGTAGATCTTATGCTTCTCTGCTAGTGCAGATAGTTTTTGAAACGAAAAGCCATCTTTTTTCTGAGCGACCTTCCTTAACGACGGTGATAAAAAATAGCCTGTTGCTGATAGTTCAGGGAATAGAATAATAGGAATGTTCGGAAACTTGCGGGCGCAAGATTCCGTCAGGTGTTCCATTTTTTCTAGATTTTGTTCAACCTGTTCAGGTTCGAAAGTCGACTGAACTACCGCTAACTTAAATGATTTCATAAACTAAGCTCCTATTGTTGTTGGTTTATCACTAGATGCAGTAGTTTGTTTTGTGAGAGTCATAATCCCCCAGTAGATCAATCCTGATACAAAGAAGGTTAAAATGGTTGAACCCATTGATAACGGTTTTACATAAGTGAAATAGTAAGCAAAAACAGCACCAAGAATGTAGGCTGCATAAGCTGATATATTGTACCCGGCCTGGTAATTATAAGTCTTTTTCACTCCTGCTGCGATTTCTTCAGAATCGTAGTTGCCTTTTTTCAAAATAAAATAGTCAACTAGAATGATTGAAAATACAGGGATAAACATGGTTGCAATTAACAAAATGAAATCAAAGAAGTTGGTCATTAATGTTTCCTTCAGCATCGCACCAATTGTTGTAATAATCCCTAAAATTAAGCCTGGCTTCCAAAATCCGAAATTTGGCATGATATTCATGAATGACATCGTTGCACTGTACAATGCCATTACGTTTGTAGATACAACTGAGAAGAAGACAACTATAGCAGCAACAAATCCAAATCCATACTGCGCCAGCAAAACTGTTGGATCATAAGTTTGTTCCATGCCGTTCAGGATACTAAAACCGCTTACAACAGCCCCCATACCCATTGCAATTACCGAGGCTACAATATAGCCAAAATATGTTCCAATCATTCCGCCCTTACCTGTTTTAGCATAGCGGTTAAAGTCACATACAGATGACATCCAAGAAAAGGCTGTTGCTACCACGATATCAAAAGCAATGATTGCCGTAATTCCAGGATTTTCACTTAGCTGCATGGTTACTAATGAACCTGCGTCAAACCTGGTAAATAAGCTGTAAAACACGACTGCCGATAAAATTAGCATCCCGACAGAAACATACTTTTCAATACTTTCAACCCCGCGGTGACCATAGATGGTGATCCCTACGACAAGTACTTGAGTCAAAATAACGAATAAATTAATATTGCTGTAGCCTGTTGCATATTCAATCGCATAATTCAAACTTAAACCTGCCATGTATGCCTGAATCCAACTCCAGCCGATCAATACGACCGTGTTAACAACTGCAGGAAGGACGGCTCCATTTTGACCAAACGCCCCTCTAGCCATAACCATTGTGGATAAACCAGTTTTCGTGCCGATCAACCCTGTCAAGGCTAGTGGTATCGCCCCCAGCGCAGACCCGATCACAATCGCTAGAATCGCCTCTTTGATCGATATATCAGGAATAAACATCATCCCTGTTAATACAGACGTGATAACCACGTTTGCAGCCAGCCATAAAGCAAAGGTTCCAAACAACCCCATCGTTCGATCCTTTTCTGTAACCGGCTTGATACTGTCCTGTCCAAACTGACTCATTAAATTTGACATATATTTCAGCTCCTAATTTTTAAATGTATACCAATTTAGCGGTTCTAAATGTTCTTTTTTATTAATATGCTTTGTCTCCATAAAACCATCTAACCCTTGCGGACCAAGTTCCCTGCCAATCCCGCTTTGCTTGTAGCCACCCCATGGGGCTTCTACATAAGGGGTATGGTAGCTGTTAATCCAAATCGTTCCCGCCTTGATTTGCGATGCAATTCTGTCTGCTTTTTCTGCATCCGCCGATAAAACACCAGCAGCCAAGCCGAATCTTGTTCCATTTGCCAATTCAATTGCTTCCTGTTCAGTATTAAACGTTTGAATGGTAACAACAGGACCAAAGATTTCTTCCTGAACGATTCTCATATTTTGGTTTACGTTGCTAAATATGACCGGTGTGATATAAAGCCCCTTACTGCCAACCCGTTCCCCGCCATACAGGCATTCGGCTCCTTCTGCTTTACCAATCTTTATATAATCCTCAATTTTTCTTAAGTGCTGTTCACTGATAACAGGGCCAAAATCAGTCTCTTCTTTAAGCGGGTCACCAATTTTCAGATTCTTGACCTTCTCAAGAAGCTCAGCTATAAATTCCTCATAAATATTTTCATGGACGAGCAAACGGGAAGAAGCTACACAAACCTCGCCTTGATTAAAGAACGATCCAAAGATTGCCCATTCTGCAGCAAGCTTAATATCTGCATCCTCTAACACAATTAAAGGTGATTTTCCACCTAGCTCGAGCGACACTCTTTTAAAGCTTCCCGCACACTCCTGATTTATTTTTCTGCCTGTTTCAGATCCGCCTGTAAAAGAAACCTTGTCAACCTTTTCACTGCTCACGAGCGTCTGGCCTATAGGGTCTCCCTCACCCAAAACGAGATTGAACACCCCTGCCGGAACTCCAGATTTTTCCAAAATTTCTGTGAATTTAAGCGCTGTTACTGGTGTGATCTCAGACGGTTTGTAAATCACTGTATTTCCAGCTGCAAGTGCGGGGGCGATTTTCCACATTCCGAGTAACAACGGAAAGTTCCATGGAACAATAAGAGAGCAAACACCGATTGGTTCCTTACGTACTTCACTGACAGTGCCATCTTCCATCTCTTTTTTCCAGAATTCCGCCTGAGACATTAAATCAGCGTAATACCTTAAGCATGCTGCTGAATCATAAATATCTAAGATGGCTTCCCTAATTGGTTTACCTGTGTTAAGTGTTTCAAGTCTCGCTACTTCGTCTGCAGATTCTTCAAGCAGTCCGGCCGCCGTCTTTAAAACTTTAATCCGTTTCTCTTTATTAACTGCCCAATCTGTTTGCTGAAATGCCTGAGCCGCATATGTAACCGCATCTTCTGCTTGTTCTTTCGATGCTTCTTTAATCGTTGTTAAGATCTCTTCTGTTGCAGGATTAATAATTTGTCTAGTTAGGCCTTCGCCGTTCACCCATTGTCCATTTAAATATAAGTGTTTATCTTGGTGCATTTCATTTCCTCTCCTTTTACATCTTGTCGCTTTCGCAAAACCTTTGGTCCAGCCACCCCCAGATCAAAAGCCTTTGTAATTACTAATGCAAGTTCCGTGCCAAGTTTACTTAATTTTGTATTTTTGCAGTTTTCTTACAACAGATGGCTGGCTGATTCCGAGGGCTTTTGCCATTTCGGTAGTTGTCTTATAATCTGCTTTGGCTTTATCAAAAACCTCACGTTCAACTCGCTCCATGATATCCTTTAATTTATGCTGGCCAGACACTAATTCACCGAGTTGTGATTCAGGCTGATAATATTTTTCAGGTAGGTTTTCCATTTTCACGATCGTTGAGGGCGTAGTTACAACAAGGCGCTCAATTAGGTTCATCAACTCTCTGACATTTCCTTTCCAATCATGGTTTAAGAGATGTTGCATAACGGATTCATCAATTTCACGTTTTCGGTTATACTTCTTATTAAAATCCTCTAGAAAATAAAGGATCAGCGGGATAATGTCAGCTGTTCGCTTCCTTAAAGAAGGAATCACAATTGGAACTACATTCAAGCGAAAGAATAAATCCTCCCGGAAAAGCTTTTCTTCAACCATCTTCTCCAGGTTTTGATTTGTAGCAGAAATCAGTCTAAAATCAAGCGTTCGCATCTTTGTGCCACCAACACGGTAAAAGGTTTTTTCCTGAATAAACTTAAGCAATTTAACTTGATGTTCAAGTGACAATTCCCCCACTTCATCGAGGAACAGCGTACCACCATCGGCTAATTCAACCAGCCCTACCTTCCCTTGTTTACTTGCACCTGTAAAAGAGCCAGGTTCATAGCCAAAAAACTCTGCTTCAAATAAGGAATCTGGAATCGCACCACAGTTAACTTCAATAAATGGCTTAGCCATTCGAGGACTCTCATTATGGATATATTTAGCGATGAGACTTTTGCCAACACCTGATTCGCCTAGCAGCAATACATTAACATCCACCTCAGATACCTGTTTGGCAATTGATATGCTTCTTTTCATTTCGGGATCATTTGCAATTAGCCCCTCCGAAATGAAAGTCTGTTCTCTTAAATTCTTAAGCTCCTTTTTTACGCGCTGCATTTCGTCTTCCATTTCGGACATATATGTCTGCATTTTTAAAAGATCGGTAATTTCATGTGAATAGCTTACGACCCGCCAAAGCTCGCCTTCCTCTGTAAACACCGGGACACCAGTAACAAGCAGTTTCTTACCATCTTTTGTGGTTTGAACAATCGTTGCCTTTTGTTGTGTTTTTATTACAATCGGCGTTACTATTGGCGTTAAAATCCCTTCCTTTTCTAGATCATAGATACTTCTGCCAACTAGTGTGTTTAAACTTAGCCCATAAATACTTTTTGTTGTTTCAGTTACCTTTAGAATCATACCGCTGACATCTGTAATTAATAAATCGTCCTTCAAGGAGCGAACAATCGCTTCCATTTCAATTAATTGCTTATTATTATTAATCAATGTTTACTCCTCCCTATTTACCAAACCGTCGTAAATATTCATTTTTGAATAACGAAGCACCCAGAAACCTTGATATATCAACGTTTTTAAATATTTAAACAATTATTTATATTTGAATAATCTGATTATAACACAAAAACCTAGGTATATAGGCGGAAAAAAACAAAAAAACCAGCTCTCCTTTAAAGGAATTGCTGGATTTATTTTTAAATACTTATTCATTTATTGATAATCGCTAAAGTAAATCCGGGCAGATAACCCTCTCAATTCCTTTGTATGAGTCCTTTTTTCCTAAAATAGGGCTAGCAATTTTCATAAAGAAGGAAAAGTTGCCAAGGCTTTTTACATATACTGTCATAGCGTTATTAAAATGAGGGGGCAGAATAATGAGACAAACCTCAACTCAGCCAATAATTGGGCATCCATGGACCGGTAAACATGTAATCCTCTTGCATTGCACACAAAACAACCAATTTATTCAATGGTATAAAAGCTACCACGCACCCATTGAACCACCGCGGCCCCATTGTGCCGAAACATTAGCTCAGCTGTTAAGCATTGGCTACACCCTTCAAGCAGTCACTTCTATTTACCCTAACCAGATCCAATACTTCTTGTTGCTTGAATAAGGAAAAACAGTGCTCCGACAGTATACATGCAACTTGCTGCCTCTTATCGGCTTGAAAGACTTTTGGCAAAAGGGCTAATTTTGATAAGTTCATTATAATCCAAACCCGTTTGGCAGCCCATTCGCGTGAGCATGTTTACCAGTTCCTCTGTCGCTACATTGCCTGTGGCTCCCGGAGAGTATGGACAGCCGCCAAGACCGCCGATTGAGCTGTCAAACTTGCTAATTCCTGCCTGCATAGCGGCATAAACATTAGCTAAGGCCAATTTTTCAGTATCATGAAAATGTCCGACAAAGGTTGTCTCGGGATATAAGTCTCTTAATCTTGAAATTCGCTCATAAACTATTTTTGGGTCTGCTTTACCGTTTGTATCTCCCAAGTCAATTTCATCTGCACCCAATTCTATAAAACGCTGACATACAGTATTGACTTCTTCAAATGAAACCTCACCTTGAAAGGGGCAGTTGAAAACCATCGATATATAAGCACGGATAAACATTCCACGTTTTTTTGCTTTGTCGAACATTGGTTCACATTCAATAAGTGACTCGGCCGTAGTTTTGTTTATATTCTTTAAATTAAATGTAGAACTCGCCCCAACAAATACAGCAATCTGCGGCACATTCGCTGCAATGGCCCGTTCCAATGCTTTAAAATTGGGAGTCAATGCAATGTAAGTAATGCCAAGCTCATTGCAGAATTGGGTAATTTCTTCCGAATCTGCCATTTGCGGCACCCACCTTGGATGAACGAAAGAAGCTGTCTCCATTCGTGAAAAGCCTGCTTTTGCAAGCTGAGTTATTAACTCCTTTTTCTTTTCAAGCGGAATGGCTGAAGGTTCATTCTGCAAACCATCCCGTGGTCCGACTTCGATGATTTCAATTTCATTAGGAAGAAACAATATGACCACTCCTTTTTATTTATCCAAACCCTCACCCATTCCAAATCTTTCTGCAGTTGTATTCATTTCCCAAAAGATAAAAAGAATCCCCGCACCATTGAGGTTTATGTATTACCTTGTAACTTCATTATTAAAAAATAAATAAGCTTAATGTAAACCCTTTAAATTTATATTATCAAACTTTTCTGAATTATCAAAGCGGTTTCAAGCAGCTCTTCACTTCATCCTTATGTTCTTAGGTAATTAATCTTTTATACACACGTAAAAACTCCCTCAGTTAATCCCGCAACAAAACCTGAGTGCTGGAACAAAAAACAGACAACCCTACTATTACCTTTACCTGGAACTTCCCTATGTTCCTAAACGACAGCAAAAACCCCAGCAGTTAGTCGCTGGGGTTTTTGTATTTAATCTTTTACTCTACTACTTTAGCATCCTTCGTCATTTCTTCTGTTAAAGTGATGCCCTCTAGTTCAGCTGCTGTTTTATTAATATAAAGCTGAAGGTTTTCTGGAACACCAACAGGAATTTCGCTTGGCTTTTTCTTGCCTTCAAGGATCTCTACTGCCATATTGCCTGTAGAATAGCCAAGATCTTTGTATTCAAATCCGTAGGAAGCAAATGTTCCGCGCTTAACAGAGTCACCTTCGCCAACAAAAGTTGGGATCTTGTGCTCGTTTGCTACCCCAATGACAGACTCAAGGGCAGATACAACCGTATTATCCTTAGGAATGTATAATACATCAGCTCGGCCCACTAATGATTCAGTTGCTTCTTTAACTTCAGTACTAGTAGATACGGACGTTTCAACATATTTTAAACCTGCTGCATCAAGTGCTTCTTTCGCTTTTTCTACGTTTACTACAGAGTTAGGCTCTCCTGCATTGTAAACCATTCCTACATTTTTAGCGTCTGGGAAAAACTCTTTTATTTTGTTAATAGTATTTTTAATTGCATCTGGATGTGTATCGCTCGTTCCAGTTACATTACCGCCTGGAGCCTCCATGCTTTCAACAAGCTCTGCACCAACAGGATCCGTTATGGCCGTGAACAGAACAGGAATATCTGATGTTGCCTGGGCAACCGCCTGAGCACTTGATGTAGCAATCGCTAAAATCAAATCAACTTCGTCACTGACGAACTTTTGTGCAATCGCCATGTTATTATTCATATCACCTTGAGCATTTTGATAATCGATCGTTAAATTTTTTCCATCTTCATAGCCAGCATCCTCTAAAGCTGAAATAAACCCTTCTCTTGCTGCATCGAGTGATGGATGCTCAACAAGCTGAATAATCCCAACTTTAAAATCTTCCTTTTCTTCCGCATTGGTAGCCGTTTCCTTGACGTCTGACCCGCAGGCAGTAAGCATTAACAACGCTCCGCATAGCAACGCACTCAATCTCTTTTTCATCTCTCTTTTCTCCCCTGTCTAATTAGCTTTGCCATCTCTATTTTTTTGCATAAGCAATAAATAAAGAGTCTATCATTTTACCAAACACCCGGGTTACAACGCTCACTTAATTGCATAACCGCGTTAAAGTAATTTAGTATGTAATTTCTGTAATCTTACCTATTAATTGAAAGTTTGTCAATTAATTTTTAGAAAATTTAGAAGAGATTAAAAAGTAGCTTCCTAATCGTATGCGTTGTCTCCGCCCAGCTCCAGCCCAGCGACTAGTGTACTCCGCCCAACTCCCTATGATAAGTGAAGCACGAATGCGCTTGCGCTTTGGGTCCACAAAAAAATCAGCAGTATAACCTGCTGATCTACCAATTACTTATTATTTCTATAAAATCTGTCCCTAACTCTTTTCAAGCGAGCGTGATATCTTAGAATATCCAAGCGTGCCTTCTCTGCTTCTGGGGCAATTGGCCTTAATTTTTCAAGTTCCCAATAATCAACAATAACATCAAGAACCTGATCAAAATATTCAAGCGGTCCATAATTTGCCTCTTTTGCGATAATCGACATTCGATCTTCAAAATCAGGCATGACCGTACCTGGCATTTGGAAGTTCATAATGACATTAGCTAAATGGTAGCAATAGTTTGGTTCCAACTGCAGATGAAATTTAATAACATCACGGTAAAAAGCATAATGCAAGGTTTCATCCTTTGCGAGACGGCGGAGCAGGCTGGACAAATCTTTGTCATGCTGGCCGGCTACTTTCGCGACATTATTATAAAACACCATCGTGGCCAACTCTTGCATAGAAGTATAAACCATCGTTTCAAAAGGCGTTTGATAGTCAGGATTCCAGCCATTTTCAACTGTGTCTTTATGCAGCTGGTGAAGCCTCTTTGGATCTACATTTCGGGTAAGTAAAAGGTACGTCTCAATTAGGTTAGAATGCTGATCTTCCTCGGCTGTCCATGTATGGACAAAATCTTTTATAACCGTTAATGAACCTTTAAAGGTCTGATCCAGGTGAGAAGTAAACCATGGTAAATTCACTTCAGTTAAAAGAGCTGTTTCCACCGCGGTGATAACGGCTGGCGGAAGTGTCACCTGACTTTTATCCCAAGGCACACGCCGAAAATCCATACCCTTGTCCCACGGCAAAAAGTCGTGATAGCCCCAGTCAATTTTTTCTGACCGTTTTTTATGCTCTTCATATAACTCTATAAGTTTTGGTTCCAGCCTAAAGTCTAAATCATTTGTTAACAAAGCCGCCCCTCCATTGATAAAAAAGTTTTTTCTTAAAGCTAATACCGTACACTAAACATGACGGATTATTTCATAGCTTGGTATTATGACCTGTTACTAAGGTTAGTATACCATATTTATCTTAACAATAATGAATATAAACTCTTATTAACACCATAAAAATACTATTTATGCTCATTTCTTTATTTAAAAAAGGAGCCTCTAGCCCTAAAATAAAGTGCTGACGCCCGTTAAACACGATGTTACTGATGTAGACCGACTGAGAGTAAACACTATGAGATAGACGTGGTTTTTGCAGTTATTTTCGAAGGGACAATAGAGAAGTACACTAAGGAATTAGATGCAGTTGATATAGTACGATTGTTGATAGCACCTTTTTTAAGAAAAACGAAAAAAAAGCCCCAAAAGAAACAATCTCCTGGGGCCTTTCTATGAAACTACTCTCGGTTTTCTGCTGTGTTTACGAGACGGTCACTTTGAGCTCCTGAGCTAAACGGTTCAGGAATATGCGGACGGTCTACTTCAAACGGAATGGCTGGTGCAACACTTGGCTGGCCAAGCTGCGACCACATTCTTAGCTTGCTTCCATCGAATGTTCCTGTTGAGACTGAACCCATTCCTCTTCCATTCAGTTCATACTGAGCATCAATCCAATAGACTGGCTCCTCGCCATCCTGATCTTCAGAGATTTTAACAAGATCTTGAGGATTTAGCTTGCCAGTCTTCTCATTTAAAAGATCAGTTGCACGCTCAAGCCGTTCTTCAGTTGAAATGTACCAGCTCCAACGTTCTCTTTCAGCAGGGTCATCATCCAATGCCTCGTACTGCTCCATCTCTGGAAGAATGTAATGGTTTGTATGAGCCATTGCTTCGTCAACAACCCACTTAACCGCATAAGCGGAATGGGTTGTTTCAAGGAATGCGCCTTCTTCTTTATCTGCTATCCCGTATACGGAACCAGATGATCTTGGTAAATCTTGAATATAGGATACAGCTTCCTGAGCATTTTCTGCATTTTCAAGAGCCATTCGGATAACCGTCAGATTTCCGTATCCCGATCCTCTATCCCATGTATGCAAAACATTATTCCCAACAGAAACGCCATGTTCATTAATACCCATCGCAATTCCGGAAGACCCTGCACTAGTAATCCCAAGGAACTTATTTCCATCTTCAGGAACAATTTGCAGGACAACCTGCTTGTACCCTCGGGAAGCATCACGGTTTTTATGATAGTAGGCCTTATCTCCCTGGGTAGCGGATCCTGTGGCAATAATCGTCGTACAGCCATCACCAACTACCTGTTCTTCCAGCACATTAAAGGCTAGTAGATCTTCCAGCTCAACACCAGAGCCTTCAGCCATTGCCTTATATTGTTCTAACAATTCCGGACTTTCTTCTAGTAAAAATGCTTGATAGTCAGCTGCCGTGCTTTCAAGGTCCTCTTTTGTAAAATCAGCTGCCTGTGCAGCCACCTTAAAAAGGTCAATATTTTGAGCAATAGCCCACTTAGCCTGTTCTCCGTACTGCTTTCCGATTTCGGCTGCAGTTCCTTCAGCATACACAGAAGCTTCACCTTGTTTTTCACTGGCATTTACTGGACCATTAAAAGAGCCTAAAGTTAAAACAGCAGCTATAACAGACAAACTTAAAATTTTTGTTATTCTCAATGTGCACTCTCCTTATATTTAGTTTTCAATCGAAAATACCCGTTAATAAACCTAAGTTCACAACGGGTATTCTGAGCGTTACCGCTTTTTATTCGTCAGCCTCTTCACCAGGCAGATTACTTTGCTCAGGAAGCGTATCCCAGAAAGTTGTATCAGCAGTTTCAATCGATCCATCAGAAATCGCTCTGACTGCAGAATCCAATGTAAGGACTGTTTGCTTAATTAAATAGCCATTGCTCTTTTGGCCCAGGGCATAAGACTCATAAAAATGGTCGGACATTCCGCGCATTTCAAAAAGAAGCGTTGAAATATCATAGCGTACAGCAGCCCCATTACGGCCGATATTTTCACCTGTTCCGCCGCGGTATTTACCGATATGTCCCCACCCAGTCGGCTCAAGAGTATTATAGACAATAGAGCCGAGCTTCTTGGAGCCTTCCAAAACCGCTGGATCCACATTTTCATTCGTTGGGTACAAAATCGATCCGGATACTAGTTCACCATCTGTCGCACTGCGCGTTCCCTGGTGATGCAGATCGATCATATAATCAATATCATATTTTTCAAAGACATTTTCATGAAGAGCTTTTGCTTCAGGCTCCATTTCAACAGTCGCTTTTGCATGTTCACGGTTTAAATCTACTTCGTTTGCATTGTAGCGAGTCAGGTGGCGGTCACCATCAGCCAGGTAGTTATCAAGAGAGAAATTCACATCGCCCATAGCACCATCAGCGTTTAACATCGGAATCACGAGTACATTGACATTATCGAGAACACCTTTTGTTTTTCCAGTGCCAAGATGCTTGATAAATTCAAGCGCACCTTCAGTTGTCAGCTGCTCATTGCCGTGCTGCTGAGTCAAGAATAAAATGGTTGGGTTTTCAGGATTTGAAATATACTTAGCCATGTAAATGTCACGGCCTTTAACTGTTTCGCCAATAACTTCAAGCTCTAATGCTTCCTGTTTCGCGTCTTGGACTTTAAGATAATCGACCAAGCTCTCGTATGTATGTAGCATTGATGTCTGGATGGATCCTGTCCCCGCATTTGGGCCATTCCCAACAGCACCTACCGGAAGAGAAACCGCTGTTACTGCTCCTAAAGCCATTAAGCCAGACAATGAAACAGAAAGTACTTTCTTTTTTACATTCATGAACATAACCTCCATTTTATTTTTGATCCCTTTAAAGGAACCTTCATCTATTATTCTAGTGGTACAATTCGATAGTGTTAATAGAGTAAGCTACCTATCATTTAGACAAATTTCGATAACCGAAATAAGTATTAAATAACTAGTTAAAAAACAAAAAACAGACCTTACTACGTAAAAGTAGGTCCTTCATAGCCTATTCCCTTAAAAATCTTAGGCTGCTAAACAACACAGCAGCCTATTACAATAGGAGAAAGGATACACATTTTTAAAGTGACTATAAAAACAACGAAAAAAAACGCCAAAAGAACTATCATAATGGCTATTTTCACAAAAACGCTGCTGAATGCTGCAATTTGTTTATCTCTGTCTATGCCATCTAACCTAGGCCTAAAATTTTTTCTCGCCATACTCCAAATATAGAGAGCAGAGTAATTACTTCACTTCCGTTGTAAGCCTTTTTATTGTCGAAGCAGACCGATTTACTTGCTTGGTATGCGCAACTTTTCATGGAATTCATATTAATCGGCAAATAATGTCATACTTCTTCCTCATATAGCCAATACTATTTTGTAATTCTGACAATAATTAATAGGTGGGGTAAGATGGAACAAACAAAGATTACATTTTCAATTGACAACAATGAAATCCAAGCAATTCCAGGGCAATCAATCTTTGAGGCTGCAAGAGACAGCGATTTTTTCCTGCCAGGCATATGCTCCACCCAGCCTGACTTGGGCGTGGGGGTTATTCAAACTTGCGACACATGCTATGTTGAAATTGATGGAGAGTTAAAACGCTCCTGTACCACCAAGGCTGCACCTGACATGAAGGTAAGCTCCGGCTCTGAAAAGGCAAAAGCAGCACAGCTTGAGGGAATGTCGCGAATACTTAAAAATCATGAATTATATTGCACCGTTTGCGATAATAACAATGGCAACTGTACGGTTCATAATACTGCAGAACACTTGCAGCTGAATCATCAAAAATATGAATTCACTCCAAAGCCATATCCACCAGACAACTCTCATCCGTTTTATCGGTATGAGCCTGACCAATGCATATTATGCGGCCTTTGTGTCGAGGCTTGCCAGGATCTCCAGGTTAGCGAAGTGTTGAGCATTGATTGGGAACGGCAACAGCCCAGAGTTATTTGGGATAATGATGTCCCCATTAATGAATCTTCATGTGTATCATGCGGACATTGTGTAACCGTCTGCCCCTGCAACGCTCTGATGGAAAAATCAATGCTTGGTAATGCAGGCTATTTGACTGGCATTCCAAAAAGTGTTCTTGAACCAATGATTGATCTAACAAAAGAAGTTGAGCCGGGCTTTAAAGAGATTTTCGCCATTTCAAATGTGGAAGCGGCCATGCGTGAAGCGCGTATTAACCGGACAAAAACGGTTTGTACTTATTGCGGGGTAGGCTGCACCTTTGAGGTTTGGACAAAGGATCGGGAAATTTTGAAAATCCAGCCACAAGCCGATGCACCTGTCAACGGAGTATCTACATGTGTGAAAGGTAAATTCGGTTGGGATTTTGTAAATAGCGAGGAGCGTTTAACAACACCTTTAATTAGAAAAGGCGAAAAGTTTGTAGAAGCAACATGGGAGGAAGCTCTCTCCCTAATCGGTGAAAAATTCCTCAGCATCAAAGAAAAAGACGGGGCTGATGCTCTCGGATTTATTGCATCCTCTAAATGTTCAAACGAGGAAAACTATCTGTTTCAAAAATTGGCGAGAACTGTCTTTAAAACGAATAACATTGATAACTGTTCAAGATACTGCCAGACCCCCGCTTCAGCCGGCCTGATGCGCACAGTCGGAATCGGAGGAGATTCAGGTACATTAGAGGATATTGCCAGCTCAGAATTAATCCTTGTCGTCGGCGCAAATCCGGCTGAGTCTCATCCTGTATTGGCTACAAGAGTGAAAAGGGCAAATAAATTAGCAGAGCAAAAACTAATTGTTGCAGACCTCAGAAAGAATGACCTGGCCGAAAGAGCTGATTTGCATATCCATCCCAAACCGGGAACAGATCTTGTCTGGCTGTCTGCAATAACCAAATATATTGTCGATCAAGGCTGGGAGGATCGTGAGTTTTTGAACAGCCGTGTGAACCGCGTGGAGGATTATATACAATCGCTAAATAAATTCACACTTGAATATGCGGAGGATATTACAGGCATATCCAAAGAGACATTAAAAACAATTGCCACTATGATCCATGAAGCTAAAGGAACCTGTATTCTATGGGCAATGGGCGTTACCCAGCATATGGGCGGTACTGATACAAGCACTGCAATTGGAAACCTCCTCCTTATTACAGGTAACTTTGCAAAGCCAGGTGCCGGTGCTTTTCCATTACGCGGACATAATAATGTACAGGGTGCAAGTGATTTCGGAACAATGCCTGCATGGCTTCCAGGTTATCAGCCAGTGGAAAATGATGAAGTCCGAGCTCGTTTTGAAAAAGCATGGGGAACGGATATCCCTAAACAACCCGGATTGAACAACCATCAAATTGTCGCGGCTATTCAAGCCGAAAAAGTAAAAGGCATGTACTTGTTTGGAGAAGAAATGGGCCTGGTGGATTCAAATATCAATTTCGTTCATGAAGCGTTTGAGAAACTAGAATTTTTTGTTGTTCAAGATATCTTTTTTTCAAAAACAGCTCAGTTTGCGGATGTAGTCCTTCCTGCAGCACCAAGCCTGGAAAAAGACGGGACGTTTACCAATACAGAACGGCGCATCCAAAGATTTTACAAAGTGTTTGATCCGCTTGGAGACAGCAAGCCTGACTGGGAAATCTTTCAGGATCTGGCAAATCACCTTGGAGCAAACTGGAACTATTCACATCCTGGTGAAATCATGGATGAGGCAGCCAAACTAGCCCCTCATTTTGCCGGAGTCAGCTACGAGCGACTGGAAGGCTGGGAAAGCCAAGTATGGCCGGTCGATATATCTGGAAAAGATACTCCATTATTATATAAAGACAAATTCCAGTTCCCAGATGGAAAAGCACGGCTTATTACTGTGGATTGGACGCCTCCGTTCGAGGCTGGCGCGGATTATGACCTGCACCTTAATAATGGCAGGATACTGGAGCATTTTCACGAAGGAAACATGACCTATAAATCTGAAGGCATCACTTCTAAAGTTCCTGAGTTATGGCTCGAAGTTTCACCTGAGCTCGCCGAAGAACGGAACATTCAGACAGGTTCACTTGTCCGCCTTACCTCCCCCTACGGCCATATCTCTGTCCGTGTATGGGTTACTGACCAAGTCAAAGGAAAAGAATTATATTTGCCGATGCATACAACTGAGGGGAAAGGCGCTGTAAACAAGCTGACCAGCAGTTATCATGACAAAATTACACATACCCCGAATTACAAAGAAATGCAAGTAAAAATGGACGTGCTTGAAAAAGATGGTGAATCACCGCTTCCGCACCATAATTTCCGGTTTGGAAATCCGCAGCCGCATATTGGCGTTGAAACGGAGAAAAAATGGAAACGGTCTGATTTTATCTCCATTCCAGAATTGGTTGAAAGGGAGGGACTGATTGATGGCGAAAGCAATCAGGCAAATTGAGAAGACTACACCAAGCTCTGAAGAATTACACGATCAAGATATTACCGCATTGCTGAAGCAAATTGTCGAAAACCGTCAAGCTATCTCAACGAGCCTTAATATTTTAAATGAACTCCAGCAGACAGGAGTGCTCGATACACTTAACGGGTTGCTAAAAACGAGGGTAAAGGTTGCGTCCATTGCGATGGAACAAGTCAATCAGCCAAGCATGCATAATATCATAAAAAACGGGTTCAATACAATTGAATTTCTAGGAGCCCTTGATCCGGAAAAATTGAAAGTCATTTTGAACGCTGTCAGTAAAGGGCTCGATGAAACATCAGAAAGAATCGGGCAAAATGAACCTATCGGCCTTTGGGGCATGATGAAAACAATCCGGGACCCTGATGTCAATACGGCTCTTTCCTCTATGTTAGGCTTTTTGAATGGCATGGGAAAGGAAATGGGAAAAGGAAGAACTCATTAATTCGGGACGGTGAACATGAATTGATTACACGGACAATTACGATCTCAGAAATGAGTAAAGCAGATGAGGAAAAAATCAATGAAGCCCTACATGATGTTTGGGGTGTTCGAAATATAAAGCTTAACCCTACTAAAGGAGAAGCAGTCATTTCATTTGACGAACAGGCAGCTTCCTTTATTGACTTTAAACAAGCAGTGATTGATTGTGGATTTCAAATAACTGAAACAGGAGAACAAAGCAGCTAAAGGAGGCAATCATATGTACAGAGTTTGTGAAGTTTGCGGCCGGCAGGAAGAGATCGAACAAGAAAATAATGAATTTGAGATTCTTGACGTGTGCCCGGAATGCTCTAACGACCGAATGGTAATACCAACCATAGAGCAATTATAGGCTACAAAGTAAAAAGCTCTTACATCTGCTGTATAGATGTAAGAGCTTTTTTAATCCAAAAGACATTTACTCTGTAGCCAGTTTTGAATGAGGAAGCCCTTTTTTCTCTTCTCTGACATTTTTTATGTTGCGTTTCATTAATAACGACACAAAAAGTGCCACTACGAGCATGACGGCAAAAATATAAAAAGTAGTCGTGTAGCTTAAGGTTGTCTCATAAATGTATGAAACAAGCATTGGTCCCACAACACCGGCCAATGACCAGGATGTCAGCAGATAGCCATGAATCGCACCCAATTGTTTTGTTCCAAATAAATCGCCAATGAAAGCTGGTAGGCAAGCAAATCCGCCGCCGTAGCAAGAAACAATAATAAACAGCAAAGCGGAAAACAGTATGACATTTGTTATAAACGGAAGCATGAAGAAGGTGATCAGCTGGATACCAAAAAAGGCTATATAGGTATTCGAGCGTCCCATATAGTCTGACCCTGTCGCCCACCCTATCCTTCCAAGGCCATTAAACAGTCCCATAAGACCGACGATATTAGCAGCAACAATTGCTGTCGCTCCAGTGATTTCTTGTGACATAGGAGAGGCCACAGATAAGATCATTATACCTGCCGATATATTGATAAACATCATAATCCAAAGGAGCCAAAAACGTGTCGTTTTTACCGCTTCATTTGCAGTAAGCTGTGCAAGATCCACCCTTCTCTTGTCTTCCTCTTTTTGTTCTTGCATGCCCTTGGGCGCCCATCCTTCTGGCGGCTTAGCAATATAAAGTGCTCCGGAAATCATTAAAATCAGGTAGGTAATCCCCAGAATATAAAAGGTGAGCGGGATGGATGTTGTTGCCATTAACTGTCCTGCCACAGGACTCGTAATTAGAGACCCTGCTCCAAAACCCATCACTGCCATTCCAGTTGCCAGCCCTCTGCGATCAGGAAACCATTTTACCAAGGTAGAGACAGGAGCAATATATCCGAACCCAAGACCCAAACCCCCGATTACACCATAAAAGAGCAAAAACAATAGGTAACTTGAGTTTTGTACCGCAAATCCAGCCCCAATGGTCCCTACCCCAAAGAAGGTTGCAGCAATTAAAGCCGATATGCGTGGCCCCCTCTTTTCAACAAACCGTCCAAAGAAAGCGGCAGCAATCCCTAGGATAAAGATTGCGATCGTAAACGCGAGCGACACGTCTGTTTTTTCCCACCCTAATGCGTTATACAGTGGGAGCTGGTAGACACTATAAGCATAAACAGATCCAATCGACAAGTGGATCGCAATCGCAGAAAGAGCAATTAGCCATCTATTTTTTTCAGCCATTATAAAATCTCCTTTCACAGATCTATCTTCTTATTAATGCCCCAAAAATCTACATTTTTCACTGTAAGTCTTTGCCTTTGGGAGAAAGAAGGTGAAGGTAAACAAATATTATGAATCAAAATAGCAAAACAATTATGATGGAAGTGTACTGGATATGAAGAAAAAAACCTTGGAGAGATATTTCCGGAGTCAAGTGAGCACGGTCGATATCAAGCAAAGTGTATTAAACGTCCATCTGAATGGTTAAGCCTGTGCCTTTGACTAACTATGAAGCATTTAAAAATGATAAAGCACATGAAGACTCCCCCCATAGTGGAAAAGACCGTTGCAATATTTCGAAGCAGTTATATGCCAAAAAATCAGAAGTAAAGGTCAAAAGCCACTCACTTTATAACGAGTGGCTTTGAAAACTAAATTGGAAGCAAAAATGATATTGTAATTCTTTTCCTGAAAATCCTCCCAACTAAATTTATTAGGCCATATGGGCACAACAAACCAGACTGTTCCTACAGCAAACCAGCATAAAGGATGGATGAATGAGAGAATCCTGCTTATACTATGATCATCACGTTTTATGCGGAGTAGTTTTATTTGGCTGAAAAAAATATAGCATCTGAACAGAAACCATTAACACGCAACCACTTGTTAGCGATGGAATGAACTAAGCTGGCAAATGAAAGAACAATACTAGCCTATATTCGTACAGCATTAACTGCTCTAGCTACCGCAGCCAGCCTGATCCAATTTTTTGAAAGTAAAGTCTTCAGAATAACGGGATACATTCTGGTGCCGATTGGGTTCATCCTTCTAGCAATCGGTTATTACAGTTTTTATAAAGTTAGAAAACAGATAAAGGATATAGTGGTTCAAAAGTAGAGATTAACCTGCAAGCCCATTTCAAGCGGCTTCAACAAGCGCAATCCCAGAATCAATTCCCTCTTTTTATCTAGTTCAAGAGTAGAGGAATCCTAACGAAAAGATCACAGCTGTAAACAAGCCTATAAGAAAGATCAAAATACGTTTAATGAGAGTTGGTGCGATTTTAAAGGTTATATCAAAAATTAATTCAACTATGCTGGATGAGAACCCTACATCAAACCCATCTACATCCTTCTTCTTTCCAAACAGAGCAAACCACATAACTGCATAACCCAGTAAAGCTAGTATTCCTAAAAAAATTTTGAGCCACATTCTATTATCCCCTCATGCGTTTTTTATTTAGATTTTATTCAAACAAGCATTTTTTAGCTATCGTTTAAAATCTTCCAATAAGATTTCTAGTCTGCCAAAATATGTGCCTTAGATAACCTTCAAGCCTCTATCGTAGGACAGCTCTCCTCTGCATACTATGTAAAAAAACTGTAACCATGGAGGAGAATAAAATGCAGATACACGTAGTGCAGCCTGGGGAATCCTTATGGCGCATAACACAAAGCTATAACACCGATATCAACCAAACTATATTATTGAATGAACTCGATAATCCAAATCTGCTTGTAGCCGGTCAAACACTGGTCATTCCGGAAATTAGCCGAGAGTATGTTATACAGCCAGGTGACAACCTTTGGTCCATTGCTTCACGTTATGGGGTAACCTTACAAGAGCTGGCGAGCTTTAATAATATCAATAATCCATCATTAATTTACGCAGGCCAAATGCTTGAAATGCCTTACTTCTCTTATACGATTCAAGCAGGAGAAAACCTTTGGTCGATCGCTTCACGCCATGGGGTAACAGTCAATCAGATTGTTCAAGCCAACAATATTGCCAACCCTGCTTTGATTTATTCCGGCCAGGTCATTCGGATTCCGGCAGCAAAGAAACCTCTGATTGAAGTCAATGCTTATATCACCAGAATGAATGAGCAAGGCAGACGGGAAGTTCTCACCAAGGGAAATCTTTTCACATATCTTTCCCCTTTTTCCTATGGCGTCGGCGAGGATGGCTCACTTTTATCCCTCCTCGATACCTTAGTACTCCAAGGAGCCCAAACCACCAACTCCTCACCATTGCTGACAATCACCAACACGGTCGCAGGAACGTTTAGTTCCGACAGGGCTGCAGCTGTACTGAGAGACACTGAGGCCCAGGAAACCTTGCTGACAAATATTTTAACTGTGATGCGTGAAAAAGGATATACAGGATTGAATATTGATTTCGAATATGTCTATCCTGAGGATCGTGAAAACTTCAATGCCTTTTTACGCAGAGCGGTTGCCAGTTTGCATCCCGAGGGGTATTCGGTTTCGACAGCTCTAGCTCCGAAAATAAGCGCTGACCAGCCAGGATTGCTTTATGAGGCACATGATTATGAAGCACACGGCGAAATTGTCGATTTTGTAGTTTTGATGACTTACGAATGGGGATGGTCGGGCGGCAGGCCATGGGCGATTGCACCAATAAGTGAGGTAAGGAAAGTGCTCGATTATGCTGTCACAGCTATTCCTCCAGAAAAAATCCTGATGGGTGTGCCGTTGTATGGAAGAGACTGGCGCATCCCGTGGGTACAGGGTACGACTGCACGAACAGTCAATCCGAAAGCGGCTATAAGCTTGGCTGCACAGTATGGAGTCTCTATTCAATATCATGAAACATATCAGTCCCCATTTTTCCGCTATACAGACGAGGAAGGCCAGCAGCATGAAGTATGGTTTGAGGATGCGCGAAGCGTGCAGGCGAAGTATGACACCGTTAAGGAATATGGGTTAAGAGGAGTAAGCTATTGGGTACTCGGAGTCCCATTTCCACAAAACTGGCCAGTACTGCAAAATAATTTTACAATCAGGAAGGATTAATCCATCTTCCCTGCAGGCCATCAGCTTGTGGGGTTTTCTTTTGACCATGCACTTTACTGGTATATAAATAGTGAGTTATACGTTTGTTTAGCCTTTCCATCTAAATAATGGAACCTTTCACCTATTTTATGAATAAAATACCTCCATTTCATTCAAAATAAGGAAAAAGTGCTCGAGGTGAAAAATGGGATTATTAAATGCATTTAACGAGTGGAGAGATTTGAGGATACAAAACCATGTGTCACGAATGAAGGATGAAAATAAATGCCCTGATTGCACCGGCAGAGGGTTTTCAATTTATCCAGGAAGTGAATTTGCTTATCATGCCAGTCACTTTGAGTGTCCAGGCTGTAATGGCACCGGCCTTTACACCGAATGGAATAGTCTTTCTTAATTTAACTCAATTGACCTATCATAACTAAGCTATAAAGGTAAAAGCTTGGGGCTCCCCCAAGCTTTTAATTTAGATGGATTTAGTTTAATTCCATATGCTTAGCAGGAAACCTAAGCTTCAACCTTTATCTTACCTCTGGCTACTCCCGTGTCTATTGCTGCTTTTGAGACAGCCTTTGCTACACTTGCAGCCACTCTTTTGTCAAATGGATGAGGGATTATATAATCAGGCTTTAATTCAGTTGCTAAAATCAAATCTGCAATTGCATACACGGCGGCTATCTTCATTTCCTCATTAATACAGCTTGCCTGAACGTCTAATGCACCTCGAAAAATACCCGGAAACGCCAAAACGTTATTAACTTGGTTTGGAAAATCTGAACGCCCTGTTCCCACTACTTTTGCTCCCGCTTCTAAGGCTTCTCCCGGCATAATTTCAGGTATCGGGTTGGCCATCGCAAAAATGATCGCATCCTCATTCATCGTTTTTACCATCTCTGAAGATAAAGCACCAGCAGCTGATACTCCAATAAATACATCAGCGTCATCGATAGCATCTGCTAAGCTTCCAGACTTAAGACCGTGATTTGTTATTTTGGCAATCTCCTCTTTAAGTGAATTCATTCCTTCACTTCTTCCTTCATAAATAATCCCTTTCGTATCACATAAAAGGATCTCTTTAACTCCGAGGTGAACCAATAATTTTATAATTGCTATTCCAGCTGCCCCTGCTCCATTCACTACAACCCGAATTGCTTCCATTGATTTACCGACTAATTTTAAGGCATTGACCAAACCTGCAGTTGTAACGATTGCTGTTCCATGCTGATCATCATGAAAAACGGGAATGCCGCACTCATTCTTCAATCTCTCTTCAATTTCAAAACAACGGGGAGATGATATATCCTCTAGGTTAACTCCTCCAAAATTAGGTTCCAGCAGCTTAACTGTTTCCACAATTTTATCTACATCTGTCGTATTAAGGCAGATAGGGAACGCATCTACGTCAGCAAACACTTTAAATAAAATTGCTTTCCCGTCCATTACCGGAATAGCTGCTTTTGGACCTATATCCCCCAGCCCCAACACTGCAGTACCGTCAGAAATAACAGCAACTAAATTTCCTTTATTGGTATAATCATAGACAGCCTTTTCATCATTATAAATTTCCATACACGGCTCCGCTACACCAGGAGAATACGCTAAACTTAAATCTTCAGCATTTTGTACGGGGACTTTTGAGTAAAAACCAAGCTTCCCTTTATTCTTTCTGTGTAAATCAAGCGATCTTTGTCGAATATCAGACATATATACTTCTCTCCTTAACTAGTCTTTTCACAGTATCGAAGTCCGCCCTGCCAAATACTGAATATTTAGATATATATCAATAAAACCAGGCCCATGAGCAGTGCCTGAGAATATATCGCTTCTATTTTATTGATTTAAGAGTCATATCTCTCTAGTAATTCAATGATAACCTTGAATGTTGAGACAGTATCCATATAAGCATATCTTCCTTTACCATTCCAGAAGTTTCCTGTTTGGATAACTGGATAACCCATATCCTCTAACAATTTAATCTTTTCTTCCATGTTCTCGATTACAAAAGATATATGATGAATACCTTCACCATGTTCCTCAAGGTGGGTTTTCCAAGTACTTGGAGAATCACCCGGCTCAATTAATTCAATTTGAACCAATGGTGTGTTAATAAACATGTACTTAGATTTTCCTTCAGTTGGTTTTCCTTCGTAAATCACATTAGTAAGTTCACTTGGACCAGACTGAATCACTGGAGGCTTTTCCATTCCCAACAAATTACAGTAGGCTTCTGCAGCAGCGTCTATATCCTTGACAACAATTGCAAGTTGTTCCAATTTATTTGTTCCCAGTAATGGGTTAAAAGTATCCACAGCTGGAGCAGTGTCTCTTGGCCCTGCACTTTCAAGAATCTCTACAAGAGTTTTTAAGGCGCCCTGCGTATCGGCATATACATATCGGCCATCACTCGAAGTGAACTCTCCGCTTTGAAGCAGAGGATAGCCACTTTCCTCAAAGGCTGGCATGCTTTCTTTTATAGAATCCACATCAAAGGCAATATGATGAATGCCTTCCCCTACAGTATCTAAAAACTCCCGCATAGTACCTGGTGCTTTGTCTGGCTCTATCAATTCAAATTGAACAGTCGGGGTGTTCATAAACACCAATTTGCTACGTGACGGGGTTGGCTTCCCACGAAATACTACCTTCGATACTTCCTGATCCCCGGTTAAAAACCAATCAGGCTTGGGAATTCCAAGAAGTTTGGCAAAGGCCTCAGAAGCTGCTTCTATATCATGGACAACAAATGCCAGCTGATTGATAACATTGTTGCCCGCCAGTGGTTTTTTTTCGGTAGAATTTTTAGTCAATGATATTCCTCCTCTAGGGTTTAAAAATTATGAAAGCCCTCTAACCCCTAATCCCCCATCGCTTGAGATAACTTCCCCTGTAATCGCACGAGATTTGTTTGATGCAAGGAGCGTATACGCTGCTACATGATCCTCAGAGCTCATGGCAATTCTAAGCGGGTTTCTTAATTTAATGCTGTTTGCTTTGGTCTCATTATCTACTGATTTTACAAAAGGCTGAAGAGGCGGAATCACGTTGAGCGCAGTTAATGTGCCTCCTGGAGCAACAGCATTCACCCTAATATCAGGTGCTAATTCAAAGGCCAGCTGGCGCATTAGCCCGATTTGGGCATGCTTGCTTGCTGTATACCATACTCCTCCACCGTCAGGATAAAAACCCGATCCAGATACTGTGAAAATCATATTTCCAGCCGTCTTTTTCAGTTCATCAACCGAAGCTTTAGCCCCATTGAAATAACCTTTTACATTAATATTAAATAACAGGTCATATGCGCTCGACATTGCTTCAGCTGTAACATGATTAAATTTTGCAAAACCGTCAAACACTCCTGCATTCGCAACGAAAACGTCAAGCTTTCCATATGTCTCGACAGCTTTATTTACCGCTTTTTCATGATCTTCATAATTAGTAACATCGCCTTCGATACACTGGACAGCTTCTCCAAACTGCTCCTTTAGCAGGTTCAGCCCATCAACTGATTTATCTAGGATTGTGATAACTGCACCTTCCTGTATAAACTCTTCGGCTACCGCTTTCCCAATACCCGAAGCGCCTCCGGTTAGATAAATCGATTTCCCGCTTAATTGTGCCATCATTGGTGCTCCTTCCTGCTCTTTTGGCATTTATACAAATATTGCTAAGTTCCTTGTATTAATGGTCGTCTGATCAACAATGAAAGACCGTTTCGAGAGCTTCCATACTCCATCTTCATAAAGGAACTCATCGCGGCGTTCGCCAGAAATTAAGTCGTGATGTATATCTGTGCTTCGGCTCCGGTAAATAAGTAAATAACTATTAACGGATGCTTTTTCATCAGGTACATAGTTTACTAATTTCACATTGCTCACATAACGGCGTGTACGCGAAGGTGGTATTTCAGCCCAGGCATAATCAGTCTTCAGCCGGTCAAGGCGAATTTTCAACAAATCTATATCATCATTAAATGAAAACATTTCCTCGGAATAATCAGGACGCTCGGTCCCTTCCTTATTCACACGAACAGGCATTTGATAGACCAGACTCTTATGCATAAGACCGAACCAGCCGTCGAAATCTATATCATCAAGCAACTGTGCTTCTCGATACAGCCATTGTTCAAACTCATAATTTGCTAACATCTTCTCCAAACTCATAAATAATCCCCTCCATTGCCGACTTCAATTACTCAAACAAGAATAAAAACCTCAGAAATTTTAAGCTTTCATCAGATCAAGCCAGTAACGGTAGAAATTCCTTTGGTTTGCTTCTGAAAATTTGTCATCATAGACTACTCCTGGTCCAGCAAAATCTTTTACTGGTTCACGGTGCATTCCCATTGTATAGTTATAAGTTAATTCCTTCATGTATGGCATCGGCCCTGAGGCAGCTGCAGTAATATCAGTAAACACTTCTGTGTCATCTTGCTCAAATATGCCAGAAGGGCTGAAAGTCAAGATATAGGAGTCTCTAGAGCGATTTTTCCAATCTTGCGAAGCATTCTTCTCTACAAGGAACCACGAGATAACCTCCATTTTGTCCACGCCTACAGGACGCCACATCCTCATTGTTGTGTTGGAGATCAGCTTGTCTTTCACCTTTGTATGAGAAATCAAGAAGCTTATGTTCGGAAATATATTGCCGATCATATTTTTGAGGTTGGATAATACATCAAACTGTTCTTCGGACAAATTGGACTTATACTCCGGAATAAGTTCCTCAGGGAATGCAAAATCAGGATTAGGTGTACCCAGGTTGAGTCCGTGTCCGTTTTCAGTATGAATTTGATATCCTTTTTTAGAATATGTAGCACTTGGAACCATGCCTAATTTAACGATTGAGCCATGGGTAACCATCGTGTGATAGGAGTCCCCAACAAAGTTATCTGCTCCTACTTTCCAGTTTGAGTGAATAATAAATCTTTGCGGTGGTCCGACTACTTCCATTTCAGCCCTGCCTACCAAAATATCTAAATACCATTTGAAATCACCCAAGAACTCGGTTAAAGGTTCTGCATCTTCGTTCCAAGTTCCAAATAGAAGCCCTTTATATGACTCAATCCTTACTTTATGCAATCCAAGGGTTGACTTATCCAAATCTGTACCGTAAATATCCTTCTGAAGAGGCACACCGACAAGGTCACCATTATTTTTAAAATTAAACCCATGATAGGGACAAGTAAACGAAGATTTATTCCCCTTGTCTGCACGGCACAGCTTCATGCCCCTGTGTGTGCACATATTGTAAAAGCCGCGTATTACACCATCCGCACTTCTTGTAATAATCACTGAATACCCGCCTAGATCTCTTAACATATAATCATTCTTATTTGGTATTTCTGACTCATGGCCGATAAATAACCATGTCTTTAAGAAAAGCTTTTTATGCTCAAGATCGTATACATTTGCATCTCCAAGAATATAAGCAGGAATTGATCCTTCTTCAGGTCTAACTGTCTCGTCCAAATATTCAATCATTTCAGTTTGAGACATTTCTTTCAAATCCTTGATCGTTTTGCCCACCATTTAAATATCCCCCTTATAGTAAAAATGGGTATCTTATATTTCCAAGGAGAACGCCCTAACCTTCTTTCAGAGTTTACTCCTGTTTATTCTAATTAAATAAAAGCTAAATTCATTGCTCAACCTACTTGAACCATCGCATCTCTATTTTTTAAAGCTGCTAGTACACTCAGCGCGGCTAAATAACTAGTTTTTGGATTATTGGGCATTGGAGCATTTTCCACTTTCAAGGTTAATTTCCCGAATGACCCTTTTGCTTCAATTAAGTGGCTGTTAGTTTTAACTGTTGGATCGGATATGATTTTTACAGATGTTTTATCTGGTCCCAAACCTGCTAATGACAAAATAATCGATACATTAATATTTTTAGGGAATAGCTTAATTGCCTCAGTAGCTGTTCCCTCAAACAATACGTGTTCTTTATCAAGTGGAGCACCAGGCAACGCCTGGGGTGGCTTTCTTGTAGTAATCGAAACGGCTTCAAGCTCCCCTGTTGATTTGGCTGCTTTTAAAACATCCAAGCCTCCTATTGCACCTGAAGGTAAATAGATTTTTGAAGAGTTCGACTTACAGATCCCTTCTATCCTCTTGTAAAAGTCCGATTCAGCCAAGGCTCCAACGCTGCTTAAAACTAAATCTTTCTGGCTTTCTAATATAGCAGCAGCGTGATCCTTGACCACTTGGACGGTGGCTGCTTCAATAACCATATCCGCATCGGATTCTATAATAGAGTGTATATCTTTAAAGACCTCTGCATCAAATTCTGCACCTAGCTGTTCTGCTGCCTGCTGGTTTCGTGTATAGATCGAGACAATTTTCGCTTCAGGTATGAGACCGTCAATATTGATGCTCTTAAGCAGGAATTTGCCAATGTTCCCGCCACCGATTAATGCTAATTTCATACGGAACCCTCCTTCCTAATCTGCAAAGCCATAAGAATCTGCAAAGAATTCCAGTCCGCAGTGTCTTGTTTCTCGGGATAGCCCGCTTTCTTTCAGGCCAGGAAAATCTAGATGAAGATCCTGGAAGACTGTATGGTTATTATGGAAGACTGCTCCCGCTTCCAGCCGGTCAGCAAGCTGCACAGCCACTGATTCATCTTCTGTCCATACCGAAGCCCTAAGTCCAAACTCGCTGTCATTCGCAAGCTTAACTGCTTCTTTCACGTCTGTAAACCTCAAAATCGGGATAACAGGTCCAAATTGTTCAGCTTGAACGATTTCACTTGATTGTCCTGCTCCAGTAATAATAGTTGGCAAAATATAAAATCCCTTATCCCAAGATTCTGGATCAAGCTGAATGCCTCCTGTAAACACCGTTGCACCAGTTTCTCCGGCCCGCTCGATAAGGCCTTTTACATAGTCATATTGAGATTTATTGTTTAAAGGTCCCATATCTACGTCTGGCTGAATTCCATTTCCTACCCGTAAATGTTGAAATTCCTTTTTAAGCTTTTGTACTAATTCCTCATATCTGGATTCATGAACATAGATTCGTTTGACTGCCGAGCAAACTTGGCCAGCTGCACGAAGAACTCCTAAACGAAGACGCTTAATGGCTTCTTCATCTAAGTTAGCATCTTCAAGTACAATTGCTGCATCATTCCCGCCAAGTTCCATATATATATTCTTTACGGTGCCTGATGCCGCCCGCATAATCTCTTTACCCGTTTGAGTGCTACCAACGAAAGCGATCGTCCGAACCGTAGGATTGGCACAAAGAGCATCCCCTATAATTTTGCCGGATCCGGTTACAACGTTTATAACCCCTTTAGGAAAGTAAGAAGCAACTACCTTTAAAAAGGTCATAATGGTTAATGGACAGCTTGTTGCTGGTTTTACCACAACTGTATTCCCAGCAAGAACGGCGGGAATAACCCGCTTAAACGTTAGGATCATTGGTGAGTTCCAGGGGGAAATGACTGCAGTTACTCCCCGAGACCGCTTGCGGATTTGAACCTTTTGATTACCAGGCAAAACTTCTGGCTTCCACCATTCGAGTAATTCATCCGCAGCTTCTCTCATTATATCCACACAGCGCAGCAGGTCTTTTTTTGCTTCTACTAACACTTTACCATTCTCACGAACTAGCAGAGTTACATTCTCTTCAACTAAGGTTTTTATTTCGTTAGCAGCCTGCCTCATTCGATCTGCCCGGTCTTTTATTTCACTTTGGGACCACTCTTCATATGCTAGAGCAGCCGTTTCAACGGCTTTGCTTATATGTTCTTTGGAGCATAAGGCCACTTCACCAACAACCTCATTATGGTCGGCTGGATTTATGACATTTGCAGTTTTATCAGCAGCAATCCAATCACCGCCAATTAAGTATTTCCCAGATACAAATGGATTTGTCGAAATCATTTTCATCCTCCTTATAACTTCTTTGGTTTAAACGCATCTGCAGCTCCTGGAGGTCCACCAAATGGCTTTGCCATTGGACCTACTGCATCCATGTCAACGACGATCATTGTCGGTTTGTTACTATCAACTGCTGTTTCCATGGCAGCTATGAACTCTTCTGGTGAACCTATGCGTGTTGCATCAAACCCCATGGACTGCCCAAGCTGAACAAAATCCGGGCTCAAAAGATCGACAGCAACTTGTCGGCCATAAGCAGCATCCTGGATGTTGCGAAGGACACCATAACCAGCATCGTCGAACAAAACAACAATCAAAGGAAGATTTTCTTGGGCAGCTGTCGCCATTTCGCCCACATTAACCATAAATCCACCATCCCCGGCCATTAACACTACTTTCCGGTCTTTGAAAGCCATTTGCGCCCCAATTGCTGTTGGCAAGCCTTGACCAATTCCTCCGCCTGATGCATGTATGGATGTTCTCGGTTCGTAAATTTCAAATAGCCGGCTTCCCCAAACATTTGCCTGAACGGTTACGTCCCGTACTAAAATCGCATTCCGTGGCAGCACTCTGCGCATCCCATCCATAATTTGCTCATATGGGCCAAGTGTTGCTCTTAGCTGCGTCCTGACTTCATCTCGTACGGACTTTACTTCTTCTAAGTACAGAGGATCAGCTTGAATTTGTTTTCTAACTAACCATTCATTAATCTTATTTAAAATTAATTTAGCGTCACCCACTAAGCCATAAGTAGCTTCATAGTTACGGTTGATTGCCTGCCAATCGGCATCAATGGATACATGTTCTTTTGGAACGGGTACTTTCCAATTCGCCGTTTCATTTCCTCTGAATCTTACACCAATACTAATAAGCAAATCTGAATCAGCCAATAACTTTTTTGTTGCTTCATACGCTGCAAAGTGCCCGATACACTGAGGATGGTCCTCAGGGATACTCCCTTTACCGGACTGGCTGGTAATAACGGCTGCACCAATTAATTCCGCAAGCTCTTGAACTTGTCTTGAGGCAGCTGAGGAAATGACACCGCCTCCTGCCCAAATGACTGGACGCTTGGCACTGCTGATTTTTGTTACTACCTCTTCAGGAAGGTATGGAATTGTATTATTTTCTGGAGCTAACATTCTGATTTCTTCTATAGAATGGTTAGGGATGATCGCAGATTGAAAATCAATGGGGATCTCAAGTGTTACTGGCCCTGAAGGTGCAGAGAAAGCATCCTGAATCGCCTGCCTGACAATCGCAGAGGTCTGTTCTGGCTTCCTTAAACGGATTGCTTTTTTACATGCCCCCTCCATCATCGAAAGCTGATCTTTACATTCGTGAATGTACCCTCTGCCAGTCCCTAAATATGGGGATGCTACCTCTCCAGTAAGATGCAATAGAGGAACACCGGCAGCCCAAGCCTCAATAAGCGAACCTGCTGCATTTCCGCTCCCTGTACCTGTGCTTGTTATGACTACTCCAAGGGTTCCTGTAGAACGAGCATATCCGTCTGCCATGTTAACAGCACCGCTTTCACCGCGTGAACAAACTAAATGAATGCTTCCTTCTCTTAAAATAGCATCGTAAATTGGCATATTATGAATGCTAACAACCCCAAATGCTACCTCTACACCAGCGCGGACTAACTCTTGTACAAGAGCATCTGCGGTGGTAAATTCCATTTCCATCTTATTTAATTCTGAAGGCTTTGTTTTTACTTGTTCTTGTTGGCTCATAGTTTATATTCCTGCCTTTATCTAGTATTAAAGCGCCTTGCCGAGCGCTCCCGCCGTTTCAATTGTGGAACCTGAGACATAACTTGCCTGACTTGATGCTAAAAACAGAATAACGCTCGCTACTTCCTCAGCTTCTCCAACACGCCCTAAAGGAATATTTCTCTTTTTTGCCAAATCTGCATAATATTCTTCAGGGTCCATTTCTGGTGCGTTCTTTTGTCTTCGACGCTCCCACTGGTCAGTACGGATCAACCCAAGACTAACTGAATTTACTAATATATTATCCGATGCTAGTTCTTGGGAGAGCGTCTTACTTAGATTCAGTAACCCTGCTCTAGTTGCTGCAGTAGCAATCATATGTCTTTCCGGCTCTTTGGCCAAGGTAGCATTGATATTAATAATTCTTCCGCTGCCTTGTTTAACGAGATGCTTGTGCACAGCACGCACAGCATAAATGATAGCAAAGTATTTCAGCTGAATCTGTTGCTCCCATTGTTCATCTGTAACATCAAAAAAGTGCCCCATTACACTTTGGCCAGCCGCATTTACCAGGATATCGATTTGATGGAAACGAGCCGCCGTTCCTTCTATAAATGCATTGACTTCTTCCTTATTCGTTACATCACATGTAGCGGCATAAATTGATTCAGCCTGCCCGTATTTTAAGAGGTGATCATTTGCTTTATTTTTACGTCCCTGGTCTCTTCCACACACAGCAACTTTAGCACCCTCCTGAAGGAACATCTCTGCTGTCTTTAAGCCAACTCCTGATGTTCCCCCCATAATGACTGCTACCTTGCCTTTTAGTCCTAAATCCATCTTGACACCCCCTCTTGTTAAGCCCTTTAAAGTATTGCTTTTACGTTAACCCAGCCTGGGTCTGCTGCCCCGCCCATTGCTGCGCGGGCTTCAGGTGTTGGCGGTCCTGCAATGCCCCACTGATCCATTAAATGAGGAACTCGCTTCCAAACTCTGGCTCTCCATTCATTTTCATCTTCAATTGTTTCGAGGTAACAAGTATATTCCATAACAAAATTTGACGGATCTTGAAAATAACAGAAAATGTTGTCTCCAGGTCCATGGCGTCCAGGTCCCCAAAGCTCTTTATAACCTGCTTTTCTTACATTGCTGATCCCTCTCATAACTTCATCAACCGTATCAACTTCATAGGCAATATGGTTAACCGAAGCATGAACATCTTGATTAAAGGCAATTGAATGATGTTTTCGATTACAGCGTAAGAACGACATTTGATGCTCGCTCCAATCAGTGACTTTAAACCCAAGAACGTTTGTATAAAAGTCAGTAATCATATCAATATCTTTTGTATTCATTACCACATGATTAAGCTTAACTGGATCAACATTTTTCTTATTCCAAAACGAAGTATGGATTTCCACCCATGCCGATAACTCAATACAGCGATTTTCAGGGTCAACAAATCGTAATCCGTATCCTTTTCCCTCTTCATCCAAATATCCTGGTGGTGAAACAATTTTCACACCCTTAGAAGCCAGTATTTCGGCTGCCCGATCTACAGCATTTTTATCAACCATTCCAAAGGCAATATGATGGAGCCCTCTTGTTTCCCCAGCATGTAGACTTAGAATATGGTTCTCAGGGCCTGCACCTCTAAAATAAACAGAATCATTATCTTGAGCAACTTTATCTAAACCCCAAATATTCTCATAAAATCTAGATTGCTCTTCTAATATAGGAGTGATCAAACTAATATGCCTTAGATGAGTTATTCCTAACATAGCTACACCTCCACTTTACTTTTAAAAGTAACAAGGATGATCCCGTGATCAATTAAGAGATCATCCCTGCCCAATCTCAAACATTTACCTTAGCTTCAAGCAGTCACCTTTGCGGATTATTTTCCGATAATAGCGTTTCTTTCTTTAGCCCGCTGGATACGAAGTTCTTCAAGTGCACTGCCTTCAGGGTACGTAGGCAAGTTCGGTTTAACAGCACCGAGCATAACAAGCATCAAAGCTTCTTCGTCTCCGTCGTTATGGATTCCACGGTGCACTCCTGGAGGGGAACTGATGCAATCTCTTTCATTTAACCGAATTTCATGAATCTCATCCTTGCCTACTTCTTGAATTAACGCTTTTACACTTCCCTTAAGAATAAAGAAAACTTCTTCAACGTCATCATGGAGATGAAGCGGTCCAACACACCCTGGAGGAAGTACCATTGTGCTTAATGTGAAGTGTTCAGCAGCAATAACATTTGAATCATTATTAGCCGTTGCACCGCGGCCAATATACCTCATTTGAGCTCTTTTGTATTTTGGATCCACTTCTTCCTGAAACTTTAAAACATTCCAATCAAGAGTACGATCTTGTAACCTAGCAACATATTTTTTTTCAAATGATTGTAAATCGAATTTTTCTTCTGACATGAAAATCACTCCCAATTTTTGTTTTGTTTTATATATAAAACAATGTTTTTCTTACATGTTAATTTTAATTCCCAATACTATAATTGTCAATTATAAATATTGAGAATATTTTAAAAACGACACATATTAAAGTTTAATAAGAAAATAAACCGGCCGCACAACCTTGCTTAGATCAGTTAAACACCAAGCTCCTCAAGGGGCGCTTTTCCAATGCGAATATCCCCTGCCTCTTTTTTTAGTGCGAATAAATAAGCAATAAACCCAAGACCTGCAGCAAATATCAGCATAATAATGGAGGGTCCAAAATCTCCTCCAGCTGTATCCCGCATCCATCCCATGATATAACTGGAAAAACCGCCGAGAATATTCGTAAAGCCCATTAAGCCTGCAGCACGTCCTGATGTTTCAGGTGTTGAGTATTTAACAATAAATAAATTACTTAAATGAAAGACTCCGCCCTGAGCACCCATAGCCAATCCCATGGAAATCCCTGCAATAACTGGATGCGGGACGACTATGGCAATAGCTAAAAACAATGCTGTCAGGCTAAATAAAATGGTGGCAAGCAAGCTTGGACGCTTTGTTTTATCTGCTAAAAATCCGCAAGCCAGTACAAATCCAAGTGCAAAAAGCCAGGATAAAGAAGTGATTCCAGTCATCGCTTCCCTTGAGAAACTCTTAGCTTCTACTAAATAAGTAGGCAGCCAAATGCTGATTCCAAAAAACAAAAACGAGGACATCAGCATACCAAACCAGACAATCCAATAGCGATAATCCTGGGTGAAATTTTGTTTTGGTTTAGCCTCGTCCTTGGGATCAATTTGACGGATATAAGCTAACTCCTGTTTATCCAGTCCTGAGTGTTCTTCAGGTGTATCTCGAGTCAGAAATAAAAACATAGGGAGCACAATAACAAGATTAAAAGCAGCAAGAGCAAAGAAAGCAGCTTCCCAGTGCACAGCAGCAATAATCAAAGTTAATAAAACAGCACCAATAGCAGGGCCTAAATAGTTTCCTGAGAGCCAAGAAGCTTGAGCTCTGCCAAGTTCACGATGGTTAAACCAGCTAGAGATAAATTTGCCGCAAACTGGAATCATCATTCCTTCGCCAAACCCTAGAATGACACGACTCACCACAAACATTTCATAGGTAGTTGATAATCCAGCTAGGATCATCGTACTCGTCCAAATGAACAGTCCGATAATTGCGGTCTTTCTAGCTCCAAGTTTGTCTATAATGTAACCCCAAAACAGATTAGAAATGGCGTAGGAAATTGTAAAGATAAAAGTTATAAAGCCAATTTTTGCGTTCTTATCTGCACCAGTTAAACCTAGGTCTGTCAAGAACCCCGGGTCGGTCTGGATAATCGAGATGCCCAGTTTGTCAATTTGTCCAAAAAACCAAAAGAAAAAAATAGGAACTGCTATATAAAGCCATCTTTTATTGTCTTTAAGCATACTCAGCCACCCCGTGTTTTTGTTTTATATGTACCCCTATGCTTAACTCTTCCTCCTTTTAATTTGTAGGGATGTTTTATATAAAAAACATATTTTCTAAAATTTTATAATCTTTAGATAACTACGTCAACACTAAAATTTTAATTTCACCTTACCTAGTTCTATCAATTCTTTCTTCTTTAGATAGAAGTTCGCACCTTACTATCTAATCGCTTCAACCGAGTTTCTTCTTTATGCAATGAAACATTTGAAAATTATCAGCCACTAACGATCTAATCGTTGAGTAAATGGCAAAAATAAAGAACACCCTGGATTTCTTACATCTACAGGCGGGTGTTCTTGTACTTAACTGTTAAATTAAAGTTTATATCTGATTTTATCTCCGATTAAAAGAGTGACCCATAAAACCAGAAAGTTTATTAGAGGTTTCTAATACTTTCGGAAGAGCAACATTTTCAATAAATTCCTGATGAAATGTTTCTTCTGTTGCCACGACATTAATAGCAGCCATCACTTTACCACTGCTGTCGAAAATAGGTGCAGCAACAGACTGGATGCCGTGGTGAAACTCACCTTTGGAAATCGAATATCCTTGTTCTCGGATAGTATTTAATTCTTCCAAAAAAGCAGCCATGTCGGTCTGTGTTTTTTCTGTATATGACTTTAATTGAGATCCATAAATAATATGATTTAATTTATCGACTGGCAGAAAAGCAAGCAATAGTTTACCGTTTGCTACAGCATGTGCAGGAATTCTAAGTCCAATATTCACATTTATTGCAGATACTCCTCTTACTGGAGCACTCCCAACATAGACCACTTCATGATCATCTAATATGGATAAGTGACATGATGCTCCAGTTATATCTCTTAATTCTTCTAGGTAAGGCTGCGTTATTTCTGGCAGTTTTAAGCTGCTCAAGAATGCAAAGCCCAATTCAAGAACCTTGGGAGTTAGATTATAACGCTTCGTGTCTTCATCCTGATGCAAGTATCCCATTGTTTGGAGAGTATATAATAACCGGTATGGAACGGTCCGGCTAACATCAAGTTCTTTTGCGATTTCTACTAATGATAATGTCGGTTTCTCTTCATTAAACAGTTTTAATATTTCTAATCCTCTTACAAGAGAGTTTGCATTATATCGTTCATTTTCAGCTTTTGCCAATGTTTACACGTCCTTACTGCTACTATCATCCACATTACAAATCTTATATTATTTTAGTATGATTTTCTATGCCTAAATAAAGTTTTCCTTCTTTTTATTCAAAATTATTCAGAAATTCTGTAATTGAGGAGTTAAAAGTAGCAGGGTCTTCCTGGTAGCACAAATGGCCAGTCTTTGGAATAACTACAAGCTGCGAATTAGGCAAATGCTCGTGAAAGATTTGTGACTCACTTACCGGTGTTGCCTTATCAAGCTCACCACAAATAATTAGAGTAGGTATTTTAATAGAAGAAAGAGAATTCATATTATCCAAATGGAACAGCGAATAAGCAACCGAGCGGTATCCCATTGGTCTTATCTGGGACATAATCCTTTCTGCTTCAGCCTTTACTTCAGCATCAGGATTCGGAGCAAGTAGTTCCTTTACTCTTAACTTTGCGATTTCTTCAGGTTTCAATGTCTCAATATTGTTCAAACGATTTCTTAGTTTTCTTTCATTTTCCTCATTACTATATCCAGCAGCCCCTCTAGTTGCATCTGCGATAATTAATGAATTCACCTTTTGCGGGTAACGGGAACAATAGTTTATAGCAATAGCAGAACCCATGGAGTGGCCCAATAGATTAACAGACTGATAGCCAAGCTGCTCTATAAACCCGTCTAAAACATCCGCAAATTGGCTAAAGTCCTTATACTCTTCCTTTGGGTCAGAACTATGGCCATATCCCGGGGCATCCCATGCAATTACTGTAAACTTACTTTTCAATCCTTCTAATTGTTTCTTCCATGATTGTGAGTTGTTCCCTAAGCCATGGAGTATGATAAGAGGCTTTCCTACCCCCTTGAGTTCGTAATAAATACTTAAGTCATTAACTTTGACAACTGGCATCTTCCCCCCCCTAACTTCTCTTTTTTATCGAAATAACATTTTAATACTACAACTTAATCGCCTAATACTGGCAGTTTTAAGGCACTTTCTCTATATCGGTAGCTGCAAAATATTTTACAGGTTAATCATTTCCAAAAAATAAACTTGTTTTGGATAAAGTCTAAAGAGCTACTAAGTATATATCCAACAATTCCTATTAACAAGACCATTGCCAAAACGTTCTCCTGAACAAGTGAGGAAGATAAATATACTAATTGGTACCCGATCCCCTCAGTAGAACTAATCATTTCAGTCAAAACAGCGATAATTAACGCTAATGGAATAGCCATTCGCAGCCCTGTGAAAATTGCAGGCGTTGTAGCTGGCAATAATACTTTCCAAAACATTTTACGATCGTTAGCCCCCATATTTTGAGAAGCCCAGATAAACAAATGATTAACTCGCATTGCCCCATAGTATGTACTTATAACAATAGGAAATAAGCATTCAAGAGTGATTAATAAAATCTTCGAGCCTGATCCGATTCCTAGTATAAAAACCAAAATAGGGTATAGAGCAACCCTTGGAATAGGATACCCAATCGAAAGCATTGGCTGGACCAATGTGTTCAAGAAATTGTATCTGCTCATCATTAACCCTAAAGGAACACCCAAAGCCGCAGCAATTAAAAAGCCAACAATTACTCGGTACATTGTAATTGATAGATTATCCCAAAAAATCGCTGAAACTACAATTTCAAGTAACACCCCAAACACGGAAAATAATGAAGGGAATAGCCTTTCAGGTAAAACTCCTACAAACGCAATAATTTCCCATAATAGAAAAAAAACTAAAATTGACTGATACTTGACCACTTTATCTACTACTTTTTTCAACATATTTTCACCTCTTTACTTTGGTGCTTAGGTAAGGAAACTAAGCCTGATTCAAATCCCACCACAATAATTTACTGCGAACTTTTAAGAGAATCCGGTCAAAAATAAAACCCAATACCGCGATAAAAGCTACTGCAGCAAACATGATATCTGTTCTGCCAACCAAATCAGCATTTAAGATTAAAAATCCAAGTCCAGCTCCATTAGATGCACCAATTATTTCTGAGGAAAACATCATAACAAACGTTAATCCGAGAGAAACTCTTAACCCATCAAAAATTTTGGGAAGTGTTCCTGGAAACACAACTTTATACAATAGTTGTAGCTGGGAGGCCCCCATGTTTTCGGCTGCCCATAAATGCACTTGTTTCATAGAACGTACTCCGTCTCTTGTTGCTACAAAAGTCGGGAAAAATGCTGTTAAGAAAATAATTAAAATTCGAGTCGTATCCGTCATCCCAAACCAGACCATTAAAATCGGCAGTAATGCAATTTTGGGAATGGGATTGATAGCATTTATGATAGGATCGAAGAAATTGCCAATTTTTTTGTAGTAACCCGCTAGAATACCCAGGCCTACCCCAATAATAATGACGACAACGAACCCGAACATTGATCGGTAAAGACTAGCTCCCATATGAGAAATAATCTCTCCGCTTTTTATTAAGTCCCACATAGCAGCTAAGATAATAGTTGGACTAGAAAGGTAAGTGGGAATCAATTGAAAATAGGCTAATCCTTCCCATAATAACATCACTACAATTATTTCGATGGCAGCTATTTTTTGAAATTTCTTATCCATTGACGACCTCCGACGTACTGGTTACTGGCTTATGGTGCTCCTCATGAAGAAGATCCCAAATATGATTTCGATAATCTCTAAATTGACTTGATTTATATAAACTCAAATCTCGTGGCCTATCAAACTTTATATCAATAATTTCAGTAATAGTTGCCGGCCTTCCGGAGAATACAATCACTCGATCACTTAAAAAGACAGCTTCCTCGATATCATGTGTGACAAACAAAACACTCTTTTGTGATTCACTCCAAATCCTTTGCAATTCGACTTGCATTTCCTCTCTAGTTTGAGCATCTAAAGCCCCGAACGGCTCATCCATTAATAATACATCTGGATTAAATGCCAGCACTCTTGCCAAGGAGACCCTTTGTCTCATACCACCCGATAATTGTGATGGTAGATGATTTCTAAATTCCCATAAACGCACTAGCTTTAAGAACCCCTCAACTATCTCTTTTCTTTTGGCTTTTGGAACTCCCTGAACCTCTAAGCCCCATGCCACATTATCAAACACGTTCTTCCATGGGAACAGAGCGGATTCTTGAAACATCATTCCCCGATCGGGACCGGGTTTTTCAACTTCTTTCCCTCTAATTCTTACAGTCCCAGCTGTTTTTTGAATAAAGCCTCCGACAATATGTAAAAAAGTACTCTTTCCACAACCACTTGGTCCGACAATGCTAACAAATTTCCCTTCTGGTATATCTAAACTAACATCTTGAATAGCCAGAACATCTTCATTTCCTGATGAATAAACTTTTCTGAGATTTTCAATTTGGATTGCAGGCATTTTGTTTTTCATATTAGTTAACCTCCTTGAAAGGATATATCAATTATTTATTTTTGGGAGGAAGCAGAGCTCCCTCCCAAAATTTTGTTTATTCAGCTGGCAGATAAGACTCATCCAGAAGTTCATTTAAATCAAGTTTAGACTTTAACCAGCCGTCTTCCACCATTATTTCTTGAATAGCTTTCCATCCCTCTTCATCTAAATAAGCAGAGTGGTTATAATCTGTCATCTCTACGTAAACCTCAGGTGTTGCTTGAATCTTTCCAGCATCGATTAGCTTTTGTCTAGCTTCTTCACCATTTTCTAAGTAGTAATCTACAGCAGCCTTATAATCAGCCAAGAAGTCTTTAACTGCCTTTTCATTAGCACTAATAAACTTAGGGTCCATGAATAAAACTAGAAAATCTTCATCTACTGGTACCCCAGTTTTTGAAGTGAAAACTGTAGTAAATTCCCCACTTGCTTCCGCTTCTGCAAAGAATGGCTGCGGGAACATCCCTACATCAATTCTTTTAGACTTAACTGCCTCTGTCATAGCGGGGATTGGAGTGATTGCAAACTTAACATCTTTATCTGGATCTAATCCTGCAGATCGTAAGGCATTTCTTGCCCATAAGTCAGCTGGTGCTTTGAAATCAGAAATACCAATCGTTTTCCCCTTAAGATCCTTTATATCCTTAATACCTGAATCCTTCAAAGCCATAAATGCAGTATTAAACCCTACATTTGGTGTGTCTTTTGTAACAACGGAAACAACCTTTAGGTCAATTCCTTGTTCGTGAGCTAGCATTGCAGCCCCTTGACCAAGAGATCCTGCATCAAGCTGTCCCGCTTGATATGCATTAAGTCGATCCGCATTTGCTCTAAATTGAGAAACATTTAATGTATAACTTTTTCCTTTGTTAGGAGCTATATTTTCATCTGCTATTTCAAGGAGCCAAAGTGTTTCTTCAGCCGCATATCCGCCGCCTAAGCGAATTTCAACAGGTCCTTCGCTGCCTCCACCTGATGAATCCTTTTCTTCTGTACTGCCTGATTGACTACAGGCTATTAAAAATCCGGAAATAAACAAAACTAGCAAACTTAACAGTGCATTTTTCCTCATAAAACATCATCCCCCATTATTCTGCAATTAATTTTTATTAAAGACTTGTTTTATCATGTGAGTAAAGGCCTATATTTGTTCGATCTGAACATAGTATCTTAGTCTAGTTTTAAAACAGCCTCCTTTAGTTATGTTTTGTATAGGTAACAGTGTTTCTTATATACATTGTAATTAAGTTGCATCAAAAAAGTCAACAGTACTTTTTAAATTTTTAAAAAATTAAGTTAAATTAATTTCTCATAGTTTGAGATTTTCATGATACTTAATGAGAATCTTTTTTACCTGTATAGGATCTGGTAATAAAACTACTAGATTAGTTATATCAATATAATAGCTTCATAAAACACACTTTAAATTTGATAAATAGAAACATTAGTAAGTATGATACTTTATTAAGCTCTTCTTTTGTTCCATAGATAAAAGCGCAAACGACTTCAGAACTAGAAAACCAGCTTGTTCGTGCGAAATATTTTTCTCATTATCGCCCTAAGTGTCCATAATGTAGTAAATTTTGATTGAGAAGCCGTCCTTTGACTTCATCCGTTTGGCACCATCCTAAATGGGTTCTTAGCAAGATAGTTACGGAAGTATTTTCTAGAAAAGACTAGCTTGGAAATGGGACTATACAGTAATCAATACTAAATTTTCATCTTTCTTATCCATAAAAAAAACACCCAGTCGGGTGCCTGAACCTATCCTTCTTCCTCTTCTAAAGCATCTGGATAAACAATTTCATTAAAAACCTCTCCCGATGCTGCATCCTCTACCAAGATTTTAACTTCTAAGCGATCTGGACTTGCTCCGTCAAAAAGCTGATAGAACATTCCTGAAAAGCCTAGCCCAAACGCAGCAAAGCCATCAAAGCTATTTTCATAAGCCGCTTTATCTACTACCAATCTAAATTCTGAAAAAGAATTATTATGCGTGATATTTTGAATTGATGTAAATTCCTCACTGTTTTTCATTTCTTCAACAGTTGTTTTGAGATCAGTTTCCATCTCCTGGAGCATTTGCTTGTGCTTGGATTTGGACATGTTATAGGTTAGTGAGCCATCATCATTCTTAGTTACCTCTATCCCATCTTCCTCTGCACTCGCAATGGTACTTTCGATATCTTCTCCCTCAAACATGGATGCTGGCAAAGTTACCTCTACACTCAACAGACCTTTATCTACCTCGATTGACTCACTGTTTTCTTCTTCAACATCAGTTTGACTTTTGGCAGGTTCTGCTTCACCCGAAGACGAGCATGCCGAAAGGGCCGTAATCATTAAGGATAAAAGCAGCAACGTAATGTTTTTAATAAGAAATCTCTCCCTTCTAATTTAATAGCCTGTTCCAATTATGGCATCCAATCCTTTAGCCAGCTCATCCTGGTCCCAGTTCAATAAAGAAGATGGTCATGCAAATCAGCTGTCTCTGTATCCGCTGGCGGTGCCTGAACATTAGCTGCAGTTTCAGGTGCTGGATCACTCTCGCAAGTGGTGATAATGATTAAAAGCAATACTATTAGCAGTTTACTTAAAAATTTACCTCTATTCACTAGATTATTATTCTCATAAAAAACTACAAAACAATATTCAAAAATAACTTTTTTTGCTTATGTATGGACCCTGTTAATATTACCATAAAATTTCCACTCTATATACACCGTTCCATGTTTCCCTTTGTCTTTAAACCGCCGAAGCCTAGATTATGTCCGAGCCTGTGTATTTATATGAAAAAATATATTGCAATTGAATTATTACTAGGCTATTTATTTTATATTACAAAATAAAAAGCCTTCAATGGTTTCAAAGGCCTTACCTGCTAATTTCCTGTACCTCCTAAAATTAGTCCTCCATAGTTACTTTAAACCCTTTCTGTTTCAGTACTTTAAAAAGCTGCTCAATGTGATCATGGTTCTTTGTTTCAACTGAAATAACAAGTTGCGCATATCCAGGATAAATATGCTTGCCAATGTGATGAAGATTGACGGATTGAATGTTTGCATCTAAGGCAGAAATTGAACCCAAAGCTTTTTCTAATTCGCCTGGTTTATCTTTTAAAGTGAAAGCGAAAACCGCATACCTTCCTGACTCGACCAGTCCACGCTCAATAATCCTCGAAATAAAATTCACATCCACGTTTCCGCCGGTTAAAACAGCTGCAACCTTTTTGCCTTTTAGCTTTAGTTTTTTATAAAGCAGTGCGGCAAGGGGGCTTGCACCCGATCCCTCCACCAAGAGCTTATTCCTCTCTAAAATCATCAGCATGGTCCGGGCAATTTCCATTTCATCAACACAATAAATATCATCAACATAATCTTTAATAATTTCAAAAGTTTTCAATCCGGGTTTTTTGACAGCAATTCCATCAGCCATCGTCGGCGCAGCCTCAATCATAACAGCTTTATTTTCTAATAAAGACTGTTTCATACTAGGGCACGCGATAGTTTGTACACCATATACTGAAATATGAGGGTTTTTTTCCTTAACAGCCATAGCAATTCCAGCAATGAGGCCTCCCCCTCCCACAGGACATATAATGGCCTCTACATCTGGGAGCTGATCCAAAATTTCTAATCCGACTGTTCCCTGTCCTGCAATAACAGCTTCATCATCAAATGCATGGATAAACGCCGCACCCATTTGATCCTTTAGCTTTAAAGCGTATGCTAGCGCCTCATCAAATACATTGCCTTCCAATATTACCTCTGCCCCATATTGCCTGGTTGCGAGCACTTTGCTTAAGGGTGCCCCCTTTGGCATGACAATCGTACATTGGATTCCAAGCATTTGACTGGAATACGCAACTCCCTGGGCATGGTTTCCGGCAGAAGCAGCGACAACTCCCTTTTTCAGCTCTTCCTCCGACAAATTAATAAGCTTATTATAAGACCCTCTGACCTTAAAAGACCCTGTCTTTTGAAGGTTTTCAAGTTTTAAATACACTTCATTTTGAGACAGATTACTAAATGTTTTTGAATAATCAAGAGGAGTCGTGTGAACAACTTCCTTCATCTTCTCTCGAGCAATAATAACTTCATCCAAGTTCACATTGACTCCTCCTGTATAAACTCATTTTGCTTTTAGGATATACAGTAGCAGGTAAACTATGTAAAAGTAGATTTAAACAAAGCAAAACTGTTTTGTGAGAGAAAGGTCTCTAGTAGGAATATATTACTAATACAAAATGATCCATATATAATGGAAAATAGGAACCAAAGGTGATATACAAGTAAGCAATCAAACAGTAACATGGAAAAGTACATAAAATTGCAACTAAACAGAATTAAAAGTTAGGAGAAAACATGAAGTATTTAGGAAGATTAACCGCAACACTGCCATTTTTAATTATGAGTGTATGGCATTTACAGCATATCTTTCAAGAAGAAACTGTGTCCAATATTGTCATTAGTCTTATTCTATCGATTCTAACCGTAATTGTAGCTTGGTTTATGGGCGGACAGTATGATCAAGCACAATTTTATTACAAAGAATTATTAAAAAACAAAAAAGATTTACAAGTAAAACAAGAAGAATTTAAGGATATTTTTGATAGTGTAGATGCGACCATTTGGTCAAATGACCTCATTAATGAACGGATTTACGTTTCTAAAGGAATTGAGAAGTTGTCTGGATATACCGTGAAGCAATTTTTCGATGATTTCTCGTTTTGGACTAAGATTTCCCACCCAGCGGATACCCCATTACTATTTAAATTTTATGAAAAGGTATTAGCTGGTGTGTCAGATAATTTTGAGGCTCGTTTCTTAGATGCACAGGGAGAACCCATTTGGGTCTATATGTCTGGGACACCTATTTTCGGGGAAAATAATGAGGTTATAAAAATAAATGGTGTAGTGGTCGATATTAGAGAAAGAAAAAAGACTGAGGCCATGCTACAGGAGAGCGAAAGCCGTTATCGTAATGTTGTCGAGCTTTCACCGAACATTATCCTGATTCACCAGAACGACAGGATCGTCTATGTTAACCCTGCAACAACAAATATGCTAGGCTTAAATGCTACAGAAATTCTAGGAAAAACAGTATTCGATTTTATTGATCCATCAGACAAAGAAACGATTATGTCTAGTAATAGAGAAATCTATGAGAAAAAAAGGCCTAATGAATACAGAGAATATAAGATCATCAAACCAGATGGCAGCTTTGTTTATCTGGAAATGCTAGGGAAAGAAATCAACTATAACGGAGTGCCAGCTATTATGGTTGTAGCGATTGACGTAACCGCTAAAAAGGCCTATCAAGAAAAAGTTCAATTTATGGCCTTTCACGATGCTCTAACCGGACTGCCGAACCGCCATATGTACAATGAATTCTTGGAAACAGCAATGGCACGCAGCAAAAAACATAATCAAGTATTGGCTGTTATGTTTCTAGACTTAGATCGATTTAAATTCATAAATGACACGATGGGTCATGAAGCCGGTGACGACTTGTTAAAAAAAGTTTCGGAACAGCTTCTTAAAAGTGTGCGCAAAGGAGATATGGTATCACGTCAAGGCGGAGATGAATTTGCGATAATATTGGAGGATGTTGACGAATTAATTGTCAGGGAAATTTCTGATAGAATCATCGAGGCCTTTTCAACCCCTTTCATGATTAAAAACAAAGAATTTTACACCTCAGCCAGTATCGGGATAAGCTTATATCCTTTAGATGGACAAGATAAAGAGACAATCAGCTCTAAAGCAGATACAGCTATGTATCTAGCAAAAAAAAGAGGTAAAAATAATTATCAATTTTTCATTCATGAACAGGGTGATATCCTTGATCGGAAAATCAAATTGGAACAAAATTTAAGAAGAGCACTTAAAAATAATGAGTTTTATCTTGAATATCAGCCAAAACTCGAACTTGAGACAGGAGAAATTTATGGAGTTGAGGCTTTAGTACGCTGGAAACATCCTGAACTGGGGATTATTGCTCCAACAGAGTTTATTCCTATTGTAGAAGAAAGCGGGCTGATTTCTAACTTTGGCAGTTGGATTCTTAATGAGGCATGTAAACAAAATAAAAAATGGCACGAATCTGGAATTCGAATAAAAATGGCTGTAAATGTTTCAGCTCTACAGTTTGAAGATGCAAACTTTGTTGAGACAGTCCGTCAGGTTCTTTCAAGACATCAATTGCCGCCACAATCTCTTGGGCTTGAAATAACGGAAAGTGTCATGCAAAATATCGAACGATCTTCCATCATTATTCATGAATTGAAGCTGTTGGGTGTCAAAATATCAGTTGATGATTTTGGGACTGGATATTCTTCATTAAGCGTACTAAGTAACTTGCCGATTGACTTAGTAAAAATTGATAAGTCGTTTATAAATGAAATTCTAATCAATGCAAACACAGCATCCTTGGTAAAAACCATGATAGAGATGGGGCAAAATTTAGGTTTTCAATTGGTTGCTGAAGGAATTGAGAAAAAGCAGCAAGCCGAATTTTTAATGAATCATGGCTGCCGTTTTGGACAGGGTTATTATTATAGTCCGCCACTTGCTGCAGCCGAAGTAGAAAAAATGCTCAAAGCACCCTTAGTCAAATCTTCCGAATTGGTACGACGATAATCTTATAATCATTCCCATATAAAAAATCCAGCTGTCAAAAACTAAGCTGGATTTTTTATTAGTTTGAAATCCTCAAGCAAAAAGTTATACATCCAGGTTTTACTCACTTAACTTTTATTTAACAGGTGATGAATCATTCTATCTTTATCATCAAAAAACTGTTGCATGATCCTGTAATGATTGGTTTCCTCCAGCTTTCTTTCCGATATTCCTTCTTCGCTGAATTCATAGATGAGTGCATCGGGATAAGCCATAATGATGGGTGAATGGGTAGCAATAATAAATTGCGAGTTTTCATTAACCAAATCATCAATCCTTGTCAGCATTGACATTTGCCTTAACGGGGAAAGTGCTGCTTCCGGCTCGTCCAATATGTAAATTCCATTCCCGCGGAATCGATGCAGGAATGTGGAAAAGAAGGCCTCTCCATGTGACTGTTCATGAAGAGACAATCCGCCAAAAGAATCAACCACCCGGGGTCCGCTACCTTCCTGATCCATCTCTTCTATATTAGAAGCCACATTGTAAAAACTCTCCGCCCTCAGGAAAAACCCATCCTTGGGCCTATCTGAACCCCTAATAAGCTTAATATACTCAGCAAGGGTGGAATGGGACTCAAAGGTAGAAAAATTAAAATTAAAAGAACCCCCTTCAGCATTAAATCCTAGAGCGATTGCTACGGCTTCCAGTAAAGTCGATTTCCCCATACCATTTTCACCTATAAGGAATGTGACCTTTGGATGAAAACTTAGTTTGTCTAATGTCTTTAAACTAGTAAGATTAAACGGGTATTCCTTAAATGAAGATATTTCGTCTCTTTTAAGACTCACTTTTCTTACATATTGTGTATTAAGCATACTCATATCAACTGCCTCAGATCGTTTCTTCTTATTTTAACACCTGTTGCGGAACCATTAAACAGCTGGTGCAATACCAATATCTTAATTTCAACCTTGTCTATCTTTAAATCCATTTTTCCTTAAAATCCTTAACATACTGTTGTATTTTTATAGGTTTCTTATTTGTAATTTTTTCAAAATCATATCTAATTCCCTTAGCGAGCCCTATCTTTGTCGGAAAATGAACACCGATAATAACATTAAAACGTTTACTATTTAATTATCCAACTCCCTCAAAATCGAACCAATCTTCTCTCCATTAATCACTAAGTCTGCCTCTGGATCCAGTGCTGTTTCTTCTTTATTAATAATAACTAGCTTAGCTCCATTCCTTTTTGCTTCAATCGGGAAATAGTTGGCTGGTGACACACTGAGAGATGATCCTAAAACAATGAACAAGTCTGCAGCTTCAGATTCCTCAGCTGCTTGATTTAATGCTTTTTCAGGCAGTGATTCTCCAAACAATACGACAGAAGGACGGATAAAGCCGCCGCAGCTGCATGTTAAATCTTCTCCCATAAATCGTTCAATAGGATAGCTTCTTCCACAATTATGACAATGGCAACTTCTAAGTGTGCCATGAAGTTCTTCTATTCTATGGTTTCCAGCAGTATGGTGAAACCCGTCAACATTCTGCGTAATAATTGATTGAATCTTTCCAGCTGCTTCCCATTTGGAAAGTATCCGATGTCCCGTGTGCGGCTGGCAAGATTGCAAACCTTCAACCCTATGGCGATAAAAGTCAATAAATTGCTGCCTGTTGTGTTCCATTGCTTCAGTGCTTGCCAGTTCGAGCGGGTTAATGTTATTCCACATACCGGAAGACGCAGAGCGAAAGTCTGGCAGGCCTGCCTCCGTACTCATTCCAGCCCCAGTGAAAATCACTGTCTGATCCGCTTGTTTCAACCACTTTTTTAAAAGATTAAGCTTCTCCTGTACTTTATTAGAAAATACGTTTTCCTGCTTTCGCCGTTTCATTTGGCGGTACTTTTGCTGGTGTAATTCTTTCCGTTTTTGTTTGGTGTACTCAAAATTTTCCAACTGGCTGAAAATAACCTGTGATTCAGCTAATAATTCCAAATCGTTATGTGCCTGTGCTTTTTCTGCCATACTGGAAGCCTGCATAAAGAGGAGTTCCTTTCCAGATTCGATATTACCTTCGTCAAATAACCGCATTGCTTCTTCAAGTTTTTGCGCCGACTTTGTTATTTCGATCTGTTTATCAACATGGGCATTAACATCAATCGAGAGCATATCCAGATCAGTAGTGATTTCAGCCGGTATATTCAGTGTTGATCTGCAATCCTTTACACCATTCTTCACATCAACAAAAGACCATTCGATGTCAAATAAATCATGCACTCCCGATGGCATTCCTGGAACCGTGAATTCAACTAGAATGGATTTCACCTCATTTGTGAACATGTCACCCAAAGAAATTTCGATACTATTATCACGGGTTTCAGTCATATATCCATACACTTTTTCAATACGCACACCCATTTTAGGATTTAGTTTAAAATTCACATCCTGGGCCACTACTGATAATAACCCTTCAAGCTCCTGTGCAAAGATGTCCGGGATCTGCTCAGCATCATTAATAAAATAGTAATTCCCTTTGCCATGCTCAGCGATGCCTTCCATCAGCTCTTCGTTAAAATGGTCACTGACCCCCATCGTACTGATCACAGCGCCTGCTGTTTGGTAATCGTCCACCACTTTCATAAGATGATCAAAATCAGTAACTCCCGCATTCGCTTGTCCATCAGACAATAGGATTACTCGGTTAACAAACAGATCTGTATTCTGGTTCAGAATGTGCTGGCAGCCTTTGATGAGCCCTCCAGACAAATTCGTGATCCCGCCTGTATCAATTTCATCAATTTTCTTTTTTAAGAGGTCCTTATGCTTTACTTCCTGAGGAGGCAGTATCGTTTTAATCTGATCATCAAAAACCACCACATTCAGCAGGTCTTTTTCCTGAAGCTGGTTGACGATGAACTTTGTTGCTTCTTTACAGTAATAGAGGGGCTTTCCGCTCATCGAGCCTGACCTGTCTAAAACGACTGATAAATTGATTGGTGATCGTTTTGATAACTCACCCTTTCCGTTAAGTTCAAACAGAATAAACGTTTTTTCCACACCAGCTGCAGGCAAGTATTTTTGTAAAAATGAGTACGATAACGAAATAAATTGGTCCATGCAATTCTCCCCTTTTCATTTGAGTTTCCATCGGTTGGCTGGAGGCAAACTGATGAGAGCCGTAACATCTATATAAATCTGATTATGATATAATTATAAATGAATTTATCCATATTTTGGTCGCCTTAAAAGCGACAATTTCGGGGGTAGCAGAATGTTAGATAAACAATTATTAGAAGAGCTGAAGGAGTTCGTCCAATTTCAGTTGAAAGACTTTGTATTTTATGCTGAAACTTCCGATAACATGGTATTAAACTCTAATATGATTATCGAACCAAGTGATCTCGATGAATTTATTAAAACAAACCTCAAACCAACACTTAAAGATGTACTGTTTAGTTTTATTGATGAAAAAGGATGCAGTGACGCAGAGATCTATAAAAGAGCAGCTATTGACCGCAGACACTTTTCAAAAATCCGTTCCAATCCAAGGTACCAGCCTAGAAAAACGACGATCGTTGCCCTAGCCCTAGCCCTCCAGCTGGATAGAAAAGAAACCGACAAGCTATTAAGCTCAGCCGGTTTCTCATTATCGAATAGTGATACTTACGATTTAGTTATTCAGTTCTGTATCGAAAGAAAAATCTATGATGTTAATCAAGTCAACCATGCATTAGATCATTTTAAATTGCGGCCGTTAACTGGAGCTTAATTACCGAAAAGCCTTACACCTAAATGCATAGGTTAAATGTCCCCATTTTTACATACCCTATTGTGCAGGAGGTGTCATTTATTATGGTGAGATTTTTTAATCCAGTAAAGAAAAGTGAAAGAAACAAAGTAGGAGCTGATAATCAATTGCATGGGGGAACATTAGAGCCTTTTGATCAGTTTTCTAATGCAATTTCTGAATCTGTCAGCAACGTAGGAGACGGCAATAATCAAGAGGGCCCAAAACAAGCTAAAAAGTAGCTCCTAACGCCATTTCGACGTTTGTGTGATCATATCCCACCCTAAGTGGATCTTCTTAGCCAAGTTTAAACAAAAAAGAGGAATCGGGAAATCCCTGACTCCTCTTGTCTTTACTATTATAATAACATTCCAGCAATTGCAGCACTTAACAGCGATGCTAACGCTCCTGCAGCAACAGCACGCATGCCCATTTTCGCAATATCCGGACGTCTGCTTGGAGCAAGCCTGCCCAATCCACCAAGCAGGATTGCTAATGAGCTAAGATTCGCAAACCCGCATAGTGCGAAGCTAACCACAATGTTTGTTTTTGCTGTTAAATTAGCCATTTCCGGGGCAAATGCCGCGTATGCAACAAATTCATTCAAAATAAGCTTTTGGCCGATGAAGCTTCCCGCCTGCAATGCTTCAGACCAAGGAACCCCAACCATAAAGGCAATTGGTGCAAACAGCCAGCCGAGCACTAGTTCAAGCGATAGAGCTTCAAAGCCAAACCAGCCGCCAATTCCGCCCAAGATTCCATTAACAAGAGCAATTAAGGCAATAAACGCTAAGAGCATCGCACCTACGTTAAGAGCAAGTCCTAAACCGTCGGAAGCTCCGCGGGCTGCAGCATCGACAACATTCTCAGGCTGTTCTTCTTCAATCACTTCTACTCCCTCAGAAACCGTTTTGGCCTCCTCAGTCTCTGGCACCATAATCTTTGCAATAATCAAACCAGCTGGTGCTGCCATGAAGCTCGCCGCCAACAGATACTCGAGCGGTACCCCTAGCAGCGAATAACCGATCAGGACCGAACCTGCGACAGAAGCAAGTCCGCCAGTCATAACAGCAAAGAGCTCTGACTTAGTCATTGAGGCAATATATGGCCGTATGACAAGAGGTGCTTCGGTTTGTCCAACGAAAATATTTGCTGCTGCTGACATCGATTCTGGCTGGCTTGTCCCAAGAAGTTTGGAAAGCCCCCCACCAATAATCTTGATAAACCACTGCATGACTCCAAGGTAATAAAGAACAGAAATGAGTGAAGAAAAGAAGATGATAACGGTTAATACCTGAAAAGCAAAAATAAAACCAATTTCTTCATTCCCAATTAAACCGCCAAATAAAAAGTCAATTCCCACATTCGTATAATTGATAATATCCTGGATTTTTAGAGATAACCATTCTAAAGCTGATTGCCCAACCTCCCATTTCAGGACGATAAAGGCAAAGAAAATTTGAATGGCAAGGCCGCCAATAACCGTTCGGATATTAATATGCTTTCTATTGTTTGATAATAATAAGGCTAACCCTAGAATAAAAACAATCCCCATTACTCCCCATAGAAAATTCATGATGATAACCCCCGTTAGTTTTTTTGCTGCGTAAGCCTTTTCATTTAAACATAAAAGATGGCTTCCACAACATTTTTTTAGAATAGTAATAAAGTAGGTTAATTGAAAACGGTTACCACTTAATGAGTAACTACTTAATAGATTACAATATCCTTTAGTTATCTGTCAAACAGATTATCAGGCTGGTAAGTTATACCTGAGAACTGCTTGGTCAAAACACACAATAAATTATTTTAAAATTAAAAAATCAATAATATTATTGGAATTATTGAACTTTTCATTTATTATTATGCTAAATATACTTTGTCAGAAAAAATCTTTTACTTACACGCAAGCTAGGAGGACGTCATGCTGCAGAAATTCGGTTTTTCACAATATGAAAGTAAAGTGTTTGAGGTTCTAGCTTCAAGTGAGGAACCCTTGGATGCATCAAGTATTGTTAAATATTCGGGTGTTCCAAAATCCAAAATATATGAAGTCATCACCCGCTTAACAGAAAAAGGTGTAGTATTGGATTCGGTTTCAGAAAAAAAGAAACGCTATACTGCCCTTCCTTTAGCGCTCGTGATTGAAAAATTAACAAATGAGTTCCAGGAGCATGTCAACGAGCTAAAAAGCAATAAATTTAAAAGAACATTTTATGATGAGCATGTTTGGAGTCTTAAGGTTGATTCATCCATCCGCGCCCAAAGTAAACACCTGATCCAAACAGCCAAGAAGTCTATTTTTGTTTCAGCCTGGAAGGACGATTTTATTGAATACCTTCCGTTGCTAAAGGAAAAAGAAGAGCACGGAGTCAGTGTAGAGGCCCTTGTTGTTGGTGATTTGGAAACAGGCTTGTCTAATGTTCATACCCTTATTCCTGCAAAGGAACATCAGTCTCTAGAACGATTCCGTTTACTAGTAGTCGATGATAAAGAGGTCATTTTTGCAGGAATGGAAAACCAATCCTGGCAAGCTTTAAAAACAATGTCTAAACCCTTCGTGAAAATTTTCACTGAGTTCTTCTACCATGATGTTGCATTAGCTAAGATAAATGAAAAACACTATGATTTACTGATGGATGATGAAGAGATACGAAACATTCTTATGAAGCTGCGCTATTAAATTCGGAGGCTGAACCAGAGCACAAGAGCCCGGAGAATTTTATGGTTTTTATGTCAAAAAAGGAGGCTGGCCAGGGTCAATTGCGACCTTGCCAGTCTCCTTTTTAAGTTTACCAAATCGTTTTTACCGTGTTGGCTTTAATGACGGAGAAGCGATAGATTTTGTATTTACTATTGAAATAAAGGCCGTCACCAAGGCTAAAAGAATAAATAACCCTCCAATGGTTGGGTTAACCTCAACAGATGCCCTTTCGATTACAATACCGCCAACCATTGACCCAAACGCGATCCCAAAATGAAGCGCTGAATTATTTAAGCTCTGCTGAATATCAGAAGATTCAGGAGCAGATTCAATAAGATAGCTTTGCAAAGCAGGTGTAATTGCCCAGCTCAGCATACTCCAGACTACCATTACCGTGATAAATAGCGGGAATGAAAAAGTCGTATATGGAATCAAAAAGATCGATACCCCAAATGCAATCACAACAGAAATAATCGTTGGCTTTGCGCCAAATCGATCGGCTAGTATGCCTCCTAGTCCCCCGCCTGCTACGGCTGCAATTCCGAAAATTAAATAAACGATACTAACCCATGTTCCATTTAAACCCATAGTTAATTTTAAGAATGGAGTTAAATAACCGTACAACGTTAAATGGCCAGCAAGAAACAAGAAAGATGTTAACTGAGTGAATAGGATTTTTCTATCTTTTAACGTACGAAGCTGTTTAAGCAGTGGGATTGGCGGTTTAGGCTCTAGTCTTCCCATAAAGAAATATACGCCTGCCATGGAAACAAGACTCAAGACAGAAATTAACATAAATGGTGCTCGCCAGCCAAGGGCATTTCCTAGCATCAGGCCAATAGGCACACCTAGTACAAGTGATGCACTGATCCCCATAAATACGATCCCGATAGCACGGGCACGGTATTCCTTCGATACAATATTTGAAGCCATTGTTATACATAGTACTACCAATAGGGACCCACTTGATGCAGTAATAATACGAGAGATTAAGAGAACGCTATAGGTTGGACTCATAAAAGCAAGAACGTTTCCTAAAAAGAATACAAATAAAGAAACAATCGTCAACCGTTTTCGTTCCATTCCAGAAGTCATCGTTAGTAAAAGAGGAGCTGAAATAGCAAAAACCACCGAGAAAATGGTAATAAGAAAGCCAACCTGTCCGAGAGTTACCCCCAGATCAGATGAAATAACATCCAATAACCCGCCGATAATTAATTCGACCATACCGACAACAAAAGAAACAATCGTTAATAAATAGACACGTTTATCCATGTAGTTCCCCTTCTTTTTCTTAAAAGTTACCTCTACAATGGTAACCTATTATCACTTATTAATCAATAACAAATTTCCCAAAAAGGAAGGGGTTATTAACCTAGACATCTTTTTTACACAGGCTTAGAAAGTTAATAAAACGGAACCAGCGGAAGGACTGATTCCGTTCTTATTTTTCTTTTTCTTTGATTTTCACACGAATACTTTCTAATTCTTCCAAACTCAGCTCACCCAGTGATTTTTTAATTTCCTCCTCAATCTGTTTTCTATTTGTTTCCCGGTATTGATCCCACCACTCTCGCAATCCCTCTGTATTAGTCAGAAGGTATTCGATATCAATTTCCTCTACTTCATCATCTGACAGATAATTCAATACAGCGGCTAGCAAGCGATTAAGTTTGCTTACCTCATCCTGGTTCTTGTCTGCTTTGGGTAATTCCACTACATTATCCGTTTCTCTACTAGCTGGGACAGGTTTTTTGGGCATTGAATGGCCTCCTAAAACTTTTTAAATATATTTTTAGTATTTCCAAAAAGATGAAAAGCACTATAGAAGAGAAAATTCCTGATCTCTCAACCCGAACAAATGCGCAAATACCAGTTAAGCGACGTATGTACTGGGGTAAACCGACTTGATATTAAGGAAACATGAAGAGCGAAGGCTATTTGAGGTTGTTTTATCGCAGGGAGACGGGCGAAGTACACGAGTGCTGGGCGCTGGGACTGAATGAAAATGGTCAACCATATAAATTCCGATAGTAAAAAAAGCACCCGGACATGGATGCCTTTAAGTACCCCATTTTATTTATAAATATCATCAGCATGCTCATAGCGAACCTTTTCAGAATTTAGTTTAGTATCTTTTCTATTCCTTTGTTCGGATGCAATTTCATTACAGTCATTACTAGTCTTTCTTTTTTCAGATGAATTATCATTAGACGACATTTTCTCACTCCTACTATTTTTGCGGTTATTTTGCCCGAATTTTTGCGAGGTCATCCCTTTTTGCAAACCCTTCTCATCAAAGAAACACTAATTAGGGTAATCTAAACCAACCAACCAAATTTTTCCTAACACGTATATAGGAAAACAGATGTACCCTTACCATAAGGTGGCTGTTTAGATACATCTATAAGATGTAACGGAAAGCATTTGTCCCGAATGCTTAAGCAAATTACTGTAACAACCCAAGGTGAAATAATCGCTGTTTACAATTCAATCGTATAAGATTAAATCGTACACAATATAAATGAGGCAATAATCAAATGAGGAGGAATGAAAGTGAAAACGATTTATGACTTTACTGTAAAAATGACAAATGGTGAGGAAAAGGCCTTAAAGGATTATGAAGGAAAGACCTTGTTAATTGTAAATACTGCGAGTAAATGTGGGTTAACTCCTCAGTTTGAAGGCCTGCAAAAATTATATGATGAATACAAAGACCAGGGTGTCGAAGTTCTTGGCTTCCCCTGCGATCAATTTAATCACCAAGAATTTGACAATATCGAAGAAACTACTGAATTTTGCCAAATAAATTATGGTGTGAAATTTCCTATTTTTGCAAAAATCGATGTGAACGGAGTAAATGAAGATCCACTCTTTACTTACCTAAAAGACCAAAAAATTGGTGTCCTCTCAAAAAAGATAAAGTGGAACTTCACTAAATTTCTGGTAGACAAAAACGGTCAAGTAGTTGAACGCTATGCTCCAACGACTGTACCAGATAAAATTAAGAATGATCTTCAACAAATTTTGTTATAGAAGAATGGAATGAATTCGAAAAGGGTGGACAGCTTGGAGGATTTTTTAACATTAGAAAACCAGCTTTGCTTTACAATCTATCAGACAGCAAGCGAGTTTAACAAACTATATACGGAGGCACTACAGCCATTTGGAATTACTTATCCTCAATATTTAGTCCTCTTAGCCTTATGGGAACACAAAGCAGTTACAGTAAAAGAGTTAGGAGAAATACTAAATCTGGGCACGGGGACATTAACCCCAATGATTAAAAGAATGGAAGCAAACGGCTGGGTGAAAAAGGAGCGATCCACAACAGACGAACGAAACGTTTGGATTACCTTACAACCAAAGGCTGTCGAACAAAAACAAGCAATAACAGAAAAAATCACTAAAGAAGTACAATCCTGCCACATTGGGTTAGAGGAATACCAGCTGCTTATGAAGCAATTGGATAGTCTGCGTCAGAAATTAAAAACAAGAAAATAATCCTGGTGCGCTGGCACTCTCAGTTGGTTTTACAGCCCTTATGATCGGGAGTGCCCCGTTCCAACCATGTCAGTGGAAAGTTACTCCTCTTGAACATCAAGGTTTTTATAGAAATCATCGACTATTGGGTGAATATCTGGTTTTGTATAATAATAATGATCATTTACTTCTGTTAGGCCAAAATGAAAGGCTGCTTCTCCCCCTTTAAAAAGAATAATGGAATATCGCCACCCATCCCTTTGCTCCTGGTTTACCTCTGGAATAAACCTTATATCTTTCAGCTCGGCCAAAAACCCCTCTATTACCCGAATATCTGTAATTGTTTTCTTATAGCCTGTACTTCCATCCACTATCGTTATCTTATTTACTTCATTAAAGTCTCCCTCAAAAAATTGAGATAATGTTTTTGCCTCTAAATTACATCCTGCCAAAGTAAACACAAATAGTATAAGCAGACCGCTTAGTCCTTTCATAATACATCACCCCCATATTTAGTTACAAACTCCTTTCTCTTCGTAAGGTTTTCACAATCCAAGGGATCCTCAGAAACATCCTTATACATTAATTTCGCTATCCCCTTTAAATCATCCTTGATTAATCTTGTTTTTTCAAGAAACCAAAACATAGAATCAAATTCTTCTTTTTGTACACTCCGTTCCTATACTACCTTTAGCCTATTGCAGATAGTAAGTTTATCGTATTTAATAACAATCGAAATATACGTATCATTATAATGTAAGCATTTACAGAATATTAGGAGGTAACTAGTATGCATTGGAGAAATTTTCGAGTTGTTATTTCACTTCTTATATTGGTCAGTCTATTGACAGATCTTGCTCTAGTTAATGCTGCCTCGGCAAAAAGCAACTCTAAGAAGCCCACAGTGGAGACGCAAGTCCAGGAATGGGAAGCAGCTGCCTATGAGCGTCCAGAACAGTACTCAAGCTATATCACCGAAAAAGATATCTTTATTACGATGAGAGACGGAGTCATTTTGGCGGCCGATGTACACAGGCCTGATGGACCAGGGCCGTTCCCTGTCATCCTGACTCAAACACCTTATAATAAAAACCAAAACGGCAGTGAGAACCTTAACGAATATTTTATTAAACGAGGGTATGCCCATATGGTCGTCGATGTGCGCGGAACCGGAACCTCTCAAGGAACCTGGGATTCATTTGGGGAAGCGGAACAGCGCGATGGCAAAGAGTTAGTTGAATGGGCCGCCAGGCAGCCTTGGAGTACTGGAAAGGTTGGATTGTACGGCTCTTCCTACCGGGCAATCAATCAGCTGTTTACAGCTGCCCAGCAGCCTGAAGGCTTGGAAGCCATATTTCCGGTTGTCCCAATGGCAGATGTATATCGGGATATCATTATGTCTGGAGGATTAGTCAATACTGGGTTTATTCCCCTTTGGCTAGGCCTGGTCACAGGAAGCGGTTTACTGCCTCCTACTTATACACTCTCAGAACCGATCATGGCAGCAAACGTATTGCTAAGCCACGCTGGGCAAACAACTGGCTATCAAACAAATACACTTAGTTCAGCTATTACAGGTGGAGACTTTGCCTACGATGGACCAGCTTCATGGCTTCGCTCCCCTATTACGGTCGCTGATGAAATTAACGTGCCAGCCTTCTTTTCAGGGGGATTGCATGATTTATTTCAAAGAGGTACTCCTCTCCTATATGAAAAATTAAAAGTAAACGGAGTCGAGGCTAAGCTTTTAATGGGCAACTGGACTCACGGCGATTACGGCAGCGGATTGCCTGCAAATAATGTCCCTGTACTCGACCAAATCGCGTTAAGATGGTTCGACCAATATTTAATGGGGATCGAAACAAACACAGAGAAGATTCCCGATGTTACCCAATTTGTGATTGGCCAAGATGAGTTTCAGGTACAGCCAGGCTGGCCGCACCAACAGGCCGAGGCAGACAGGTATTATCTTCGTGCTGGAAATCTGCTGACAAAGGAAACTCCATCAGCAATTGAGCCTTCAAAGACGATGCTCCAGCAGCCATTCAACGGGATATGCTCTGGCAGTACTAATCAATGGACCGCTGGCATCCCAAGTGCCCTTCCTTGTACAAAGGATAATCGTTTAACTGAAGCAACAGAAGTCACCTATACAACCGCACCAGTTAATTCTGATTTAAAAATATCGGGGCCAATAGCCGCTAAGATTTTTGCAAAAACAACAGCTAAAGAGCTTGTTCTATCCGTACGTATAACAGATGTTGCACCGGACGGAAGTTCTAGCGAGATTACCGCCGGCTGGCTCGCAGCTTCTCATCGGGCTATTGATGAGACGAAAAGCAGATACTTAAATGGGGAAAATATTCAGCCTTGGCACCCTTTCACAAAGGTTGCTGCAATGGATGTAATCCCAAATGAGGTAATGGAGTTAGATATTGAAATATTTCCTACTAATGTTGTCATAAAAGAGGGCCATAGACTGCGTGTGGCCATTGGTCCAAGCGACTTCCCGCACTCCATGTCGCCAGCCCCTCAGCTGCTGAATCAACTCGGAGGAATAGCAACTATTTTAAGCAACAAAGCTTATCCATCTTCTATCGTTTTACCAGTAGTAGAGAATTAACATGGAAAAAAACCGGACTGATGGCTTAGGGAAGTCCGAATAATTGCCTTGTTCGGCCAACTCTAGATGGACCTTGCTCCATGCTGTCTGAATAACAGGCTAATTCGAAACCCTATAACCAAAACCGAGGAATTCAGCCCTATAGTCCAAGGAATATGAACAGACCAAATCAAATATGATTTGGTCTGTTCTTTTAAGGCTATTATAGACTTCGAGAAACGGATCCATCAGTCCCTTTTCTTGTTTTTAAGATTGATCATCAAAACCCGTTAATGGAACGACAGCATCCTCGGGTACCCCGCCTTCCCGTTCCATCAAATGATTGACGGTAAGGCTTTGTTTCTCTGGGTGAAGGATCTCAGAAGACAGGACATTGCCAATCACAAGCAGAAAATCGCAGTTATCAATGATTTGTGCTACCTCACAGTCAAAATAGGCTTGTGAGTTTTTTAAAATTGGACATCCCGTTTCTTTATAAATAAACTCTTCTTCACCCATCGATGCTATATCCTGATCTCCTTTAAAGAAACGATCCATTAGAGGCTCTTGGTCCTCAGCAGTCATGCTAAGCGCAAATTTCCGTCCACGTGTGACTATTTCTGCACCCTCCATCTCCTTAGGGAAGCAAACAAGCATCTGCGGCGGCTCGTGTGAACATTGAGTCACCCAGCACCCATTATGGAAATGGGTTCTCTCTCCATCTCTGGTTGAAATAAAGAACCCGCCTCGTAATCGCCTATTATAGACTTCTTCTACAGGGTCTAATTTTGACTTTGTATCCATTTTTTAAAACCTCCATATATTTCAAGTTGATATTCCAAATCCAACAGGGTTCCCGTCAATCTTTCGGACATGTCCCCTCGTTCTCAAAATGACCGGAACGTTTGACTTTTGTCTGCAAATAGCTCGCGTTAAATTCAGAAACATCTCCCCAAAGCTGCACCCGGTCAGTAACTTCCAAACCAGAGTTTTTTAAGGCTTCGAGCTTCTTTGGATTATTTGTCATAAGAGTTACAGGCTTAGATCTTAATGCTTTTAAAACTTTAATTGCATCTTCATAGTTTCTTGAATCATCAACGAAACCGAGTCCCTCATTTGCTTCCACCGTATCAAAGCCGTTCTCCTGAAGCACGTAGGCCATTGCCTTGCTAAACAGGCCAATACCCCTTCCTTCATGGTTCGCCAAGTAAAATAGTGCACCTGTTCCGTGCTCTGTAATCATTTTCATAGACTGCTTTAACTGGTAGCCGCAATCGCACCGCTTGCTGCCAAATATATCACCGGTGTGGCAAATTGAATGCATCCTAATAATCGCTTCTTCTCCATATGAAAAATCACCATACGCAAGAACACTTGATTGCTGAAATTCAGCTAAGTTAGCAGACGACAATTTTTCAATAATTTCCCCTAGGTCATCGGTTTCTTCTTCACAATTCAGCCAGCAATACCATTGGAATTCAACCGTCTCACCATACAGGTTAACGGGCAGCCGGATCGGACCAACCAAATAAATTGCTCCATTATCGGTATCAATGTATTGAATTTTATCTTCCAGAACAGAAAGAACTTTTGAATCAAACCCTACTGATGTCATTTTGATTACCTCGTTTTTTCTTAGTTTGAATAGAAATGAAGTTTATTATTTGTTCTGGACAAAATTCCTTGGGAACACAACAAGTATAAAGGAATTAATGCTATTTTAAAAATAGGCAGCAAAGTGGAAGACAAAAGGTGAACTGGTGCTTTTTAAGCACCTAGATTACTCCCGGACTGCCCCGCCTGGAGAGAAATCAACCGGCAATTTTATAGAAGCGAAAAAAATAAAAAATTCCGCTTGGAACTTTCTTTGTTCAAATAAAATTCAAAATTTATATTTTGGCCGTAGCCTGGCAGGCGAGCCTTATGCCTTGTGTCTCTCTTCCAGCTAATTTTTGTTGTTCCTGAGCAGTTGGCCCCGATAACAATTGTCCCCCTGACAGAACGGCAAGTTCACAGCGTCCGCAGGTCCCTTTTTTGCATTTGAATTCAATTGGAATGTTTTCGCTCAAGGCTGAATCTAGAAGGGTACTGTGTTTAACCAGTTTTATATCAAATTTTTTTCCGTGTTGCTGTACTTTGATAACCGTTCCTGCAGCTTGGTTTTGAGCTACCTTCCGCTTCGATCCATCTACTCTAAGCTTGCCTTGTTCTGGCTCCATTATTGCCGGAGATTCACGACCAGGAATCAGCGAGCCGACAGTTAATTTCTTCATATTCTCCTCCCACTTTGAATAATAGACACAATTTTTTCAAGAGTTTTCTGTGAATTCACTTGAATTTTTAAACCAATCACTTTACAATGATAATGAGAATTATTTTCAATAACAGTTTCTTTCCAGGAGGTTAATCAGTATGGCACACCAAGTAAAAGGCTTAAAAGACATCTATGCGATTCTTGCGAATGAACGGAAATTGGGAGGCGTTATTGAGACTGCCTTTATTCGCTTGCGATCCGGGGAAGAGTATCCCAATGCCGTTATTACGAATGTTGATGTAATGGGCTCTGCCTTTTATTCAATTAGCTTTGTAAGTCAAGATGGTATGCATATGATTGTCAATGTTGCTGAAATAGGAATGATTTCTGCCCCTGTTCATAAAAAAATCGTTGATCTGGAAAACCAGGCTTATAGAAAAATAAGAACAGCTGAAAAACTTAGATACTTAATGCGTCTTTACGAAGTCAATGAAGGCAGCAAAAATCCATTTTTCCTTGAAGAAGCTAAAATGCTGATTCAAGATATAGGCACAGACGCTGCAAAACAAAAAGTCGATATCACTTATATAGAGGAATCCCCTAAACTATACTCAATCGCATAATCATAAAAAAGGGTCTGCATCACGCAGACCCTTTTATTTTTACTCATTTCCCTCAGGATCTTCTAAGGTACAGATCGCACTTGGGCGTTTAACCCGAAGTACTGCTGCTTCATAAACACGGAAAATAAAATTCATGTTTTCATCATCGAGAAAGGCTGTCTCAAAATCCTGGCCGATTGCAAGATCAAGATTTTGTCTGCCTGCATCAACAACAACCCCGCGCTTGCCCTGAATCATTGGTGACTGATACACTCCAGCAGCCATCAATTCTCGGACATGCTGAATTTCAAGGACATTCGTTCCCTGATGGACACGGTGCAGCAAAGCATACAGCTCTGGAGACAGGACAAGTGCATAAGGGCCTGTATGTCCCATCGTGAGCAGCTTGTTTCGCGCCTCAACTACATCTGCAAACGCATTCCCGGATTGCATCCAATCACTGCGAATGTGGGTTAGCTTACCTTTCGTATTCATGAGTCCCTCTAATCCGAATCGATCCGAACCATTAAAAATTAAGTCATCTTCCAACAATGCGCATTGCTGAGCTGCATTCGCAGCTGGTGAAAAGTCAATCGGGTTATCGAGTGCCCTGGCAAATTCAATATCCCGGCGGTACAGGATAAAATCCTTATACAAAAGTGGTACAGTCAGATTCACTCTCCTAGTTGGAGTAGACAGCTCCGTTTCCTCACCGTGAAGGCTAACTCCGCCTAGCTCTGGTTTTTCGTAAACATCATTAGTTACCGTTTGAACTCCTTCGCCTAGCGGACCGTATAAATCGATAAAACGGCGTCCAACAAGCTGTGAGGCTGCCGTTTTCACCACCATTTCATCCAGCTCGTTCCATTGCTGATGGCTAAGCGGTGCGTCATGATAAATCGTAGCTTTATTCATATTTTCCCCTTCCCTATATGTTTTTTAAGCTTCCAACTGTAAGTCCTCTCTTTGGGACTCTTGCAGAGCTCTCAAGCTCCTTTTGATTGGAATTTCTCTGATACTTATCAATTTTCAAATTGCCAGTCACATGTTCCTTTTCGTCGGTCGGAGTACCTGCACTGAGGTTAATGCCCTCATAATCATCATTTAGGTCCTGGACCATTTGTTTAATTTCCTGATAATCTGCATCAGTCATATTCCGCATTCCCTGTATGGCCTCTTCATGTTCTGTGTCTTTGAAACTGAATAACGACAAGTCCAAATGTTCTAAAAAGTTATGTAATCCAAACTTTTCAAGGCTGATATCCTGAAGCAGGCGGATAAACTCTCCCTGATTCGGATCAAGTGGCTCCTTCAGTGCCGCTTCAATTTTCGGAAGCAAAATATTTATCCGATCAAGCCGGTGTTCTTCTTCCTCGTATATATGGTGCCAGTAAAGGCGTTCATGGTCATCCTTTGAATTCTCGATAACAGGCGTTATAATCCCCATAAAATCATGGATACCCTGCCTCGTGCTTTCCAAAATTTTTTGCAGACCGGGAAATACATTTTCCAACCGATTCCCTCCCTTTTTTAAAATCCTGTTTATACCATAATATCCCACCCTGGACAGGTTAAACCTTTTTACAGGTTATTTTGTTAAAAAAGAGATTGGGAACGAAGAGAAGTAAACGAGAAGTTTCCATGAGTCCTTTCGATACCCTTTTTTAGCTTTCTTAGACGGCTAGCTCATAATGATTCTAATAGAGAGTAGGCTTACTGCGGTAATTTGACAATTTACCTGTTTTTATTACGTTTATTTCATTTTGTTTAAAAAGCATGTACCGCCCTCATAAAAATCAATTTCACCTCTAATAGTGTAAGTGAACAAACTAAAACTAACTTAAGGGTGATCAAAAATGTTATATGGTCTAACTACCAAGTCACGAGATAAACTGACAGAAGTTTATATCAATAACCTCACAGATACCACCATTATTATTGCGATACCGGAAATTCACTGGTCTATAATAATCTCAGCGGTAGAATCGGAGGCAATCCAATATGAAAGCATTCTGCGTTCTCTAGTGTTTCAGCTTTTTCAAGGAAATGCAGAAGAACTTACTAAGGAAATTACCTTGTTGTTAAAAGCAAGAAGATAAGCAGATCAGCCTTGCAGATATTTTAAGGTCTAGAGATGCTTTGTTAACTTTCATACGTTTAAAAGATTTGAAAGTGGTTGTAGCATAACTTTTTTATTTAAGGTTACTATTACTATTCCTTATAGAGAATCTAGTATATGTCAATTTGACACCATTCACCGTCAATTCAACTGACTTTGAGCACCGTATGGTCGTAATACAAATTAAGCTGCCAAATCGGCAGCTTGAATGGATTTATTAAACTTTAACTTGTTACCCTTTAAACTTATAAGCAGGAAGCCCTTTTACTCCAGGTTTGATTTTAAAAACTCCTCCTGTGTTTGGATAAATCGCAAGGTCTTTGTCTGCCAACCCGGTTCTGGCGGTTGTAATGTATAACTCACTTAAATCTGAACCGCCGAAGGTACAGGAGGTTACATTTAAGGCCGGGATAGGTATAACCGTTAATTGCTCTCCTGTTGACGGATTCCATCTCGAAACTCTGGCGCCGCCCCAATGAGCGATCCACAGCATTCCTTCTTCATCAATCGTCATGCCATCAGGGTTTCCTTCCCCTTTTGAAAAACGGACAATTTCTAAAGGATTCTCAATTCGTCCGGTTTCAAGACCATAGTTAAACCTGACTACTTTTTTAGTAGGTGTATCAATAAAATACATATATTTATGGTCCGGTGACCAGGCTAATCCATTTGAAATGCTGATATCAGTTAGTTTTTTAGATACGTTTAAATCTGTTTCCACACAGTATAATGCGCCCTTTTCTTTCTTGCCTGCTACATCCATTGTCCCAGCCCAAAAACGTCCAGAAGGATCACACTTTCCATCATTGAAACGATTTTCTTGCATATGTTCTTCTGGGTTGAAGATCGGGCTAACTTCTTCGGTGTCAAAGTTTAGAAAATGAAAGCCTTTTTCCAGCGCAACTACGGCACCGCCAGATTTTCTTGGCACAATCGCCCCTACAGATTGGTCCAAGGGAATGACACGATTATCACCGGTAGCTGGATTGTATAAGTTCACCTTTTTCTCTAAAATATCAACCCAGTATAAAAGTTGATTTGTATTATCCCAACAAGACCCCTCTCCTAAGGAAGCCTTTGCATCAATAACCAATTCTAAAGTTCTCAGCACTAAAAAAACCTCCTATTATTATCCAGATTATCCCCCTGAAAAATATTTGTCTATACTAATCTCACATTCTCGAAAAAACGTTTAAAATTAATGTCTCTGGATACAACTATGTACATTACACCGCTATAAGAAAGCCAAATTTAAGATAGAGCAGCTGCTAAATGGATATGTGCGAGATGATACGGCCATGCCAGGCATATATACCAATGTTTTCTCCTATCGAAACCTCACCTAAATCCGGGTGTGAAAATGTCCTTTCAAGATCGGCAGCACTTAAATTCCGAAAAAGATAGACCCAGCGTTTATGGAGCGATTCAAGAAGATCAATGCTAAGATCTATTGGCAATTTTGAATCTGAAAGTTCAGCCCATCTAGCCTCAGTATAGGGCTTTATTACAGGTTTGTGTTCTGTAAGAGCTAATTTAAAACGGACATAGGCATTCATATGACTATCCGCTAGATGATGGATTACTTGGCGAACAGTCCACCCCCCAGAACGGTATGGTATATCGAGATGTCCCTTATCAAGGTCTTTTACAGTATCTCTTAATAATCGAGGTAATTCCTCAATCTCATTTACCCATCTATTAATCACATTTTTCGTTATATCACCGTCAAATTGAAATTGGCCAATTGGATACTGTTTGTCCACCCCTATTCTCCTCCTTTAAAATACCATGATTTTACCCAAAGTTCTTTATAGCACTATCTCATTAGAAATTAAACTTATTATTTAGTTCTCGATATTTCATTTCAAGTCCTTTATAACCGTCAATTAATATAAATAAAAAACTCATGTAAAAACCTGTTTTCCAATATAAAAGGCCTTCCCCTCAAGTTTTGAGGGAAAGGCCTTTGGGTGTGAACTAATCAGTTTATTTTTTTCTTATTTTCATGATTTCGTCAGCAACGAATTGAACTTGTGTTCCGACAATAACCTGGATGTTCTTTTTACTTACAATGTTAATGCCCGGAACTCCAGTAGCTTTAATCTTTTTCTGATCTACTGCGTCCATATCTTTTACTTCGAGACGAAGTCGTGTTACACAATTATCAACAGAAACGACGTTGTCATCTCCGCCAAGTCCTTCGTATATCTGAGCTGCCATAATAGATACTTTGTCTTTACCAGTTACGACTGCTCCGTCACCGCCTAATGCCTCATCTTCTTCACGGCCTGGAGTTGTTAGATTAAATTTAGTAATTAAGAAACGGAATAAGAAGTAATAAATCACACCGAATACTAAACCTTGCACTAATAGCATATATGGCATGTTCGCAAGCGGAAGTCTTGAACTTAATACAAAGTCAATAAGACCTGCGCTGAAACCAAAACCAGCAGTCCAGTCAAACATTGAAGCAATTGCCAAGGATAGACCTGTTAATGCTGCGTGAACTACATATAGAGCTGGTGCTACAAACATAAATGCGAATTCAAGTGGCTCTGTAACCCCAGTAAGGAAGGAAGCAAAACCTGCAGCGAGCATTAATGAGGCTACTTGCTTTTTCTTTTTTGATTTAGCTGTGTGATACATAGCCAAACCTGCAGCAGGCAGACCGAACATCATGATTGGGAAGAATCCAGCTTGATACATGCCTGTTACTCCCTTTTCACCAGTTCCTGCCCAGAAGTTTCCGATATCATTAATTCCAGCTACATCAAACCAGAAAACAGAGTTAAGCGCGTGGTGCAATCCTGTTGGAATTAACAGTCTGTTAAAGAATCCGTACAGTCCAGCTCCAGCAGCACCTAAGCTGCTTATTCCTGTACCAAACGATACTAAACCAGAATAAACGAGCGGCCAAACGAAGAATAATACAACCGAAGCAACAATCATTGAAGCAGCAGTCATAATTGGAACAAGCCGTTTTCCACTAAAGAACGCGAGAGCATCCGGCAATTTCACATGGCTGAACCTGTTATACATCATAGAAGCAATAATACCGGAAAGAATACCAACGAAGGCATTTCCAATTTTTCCGAACGCAGGATCAACAGCATCCACTTCAACTCCCTGCAGCATCGCTACAGAACCCGGAGAAAGTAATGTTGTTGTTACCAAGAAAGCGACCAGACCACTGATTGCCGCAGAGCCGTCACGGTCTTTGGCCATCCCCAGAGCAACACCGACAGCAAAAAGGATTGGAATGTTGTCGATAATCGACGCACCCGCTTTTATTAAGAATGCAGCTGTCGCACTCTCAGCACCCCAGCCTGTAGGGTCAATCCAATAACCAATACCCATTAAAATGGCCGCTGCTGGCAATACAGCAACAGGCAACATTAATGAACGGCCAAGTCTCTGTAAATAATTCATCATTTTAACCCACTCCTATCAATTATGAATCTTGAGCAAAAGAAACAGAAAATAATTGCAAATCCAACCCGAACACAAAACTTCGGAGAAAGCCCTTTCATCCTCCTTAATACTAAAATCAAACAAGATGTAAACGTATTTTAGCATATGATCAATATAGATGTCTATACCAATTAATATATTTAAAGATTAAACTAAAACGCTTTCAATCCTATCTTGTTAACTATTAAACTTATTTTTTTGCTTTTAAGGCAGCAGTATCTACTCTATCAACTGGTATATATATGTATAGACAACCATACCGTATGGTGATATTCTAAACATATAATCCAAATGGTGGTGTGTGAACGATGAAAAAGAACATATTATTGCGAAACTCTTCTATATATACCGAAAACGGTGTCATTGAAAATGGTTACCTTAAAATCAGCGATCATATTATTTCTGAAGCTGGCTCTTTAGGAGAAAATCCTAGCAGCGAGAACTTTGAAATTATTGAGTTGACATCCAAGCACAAAATAATTCCTGGGATGATTGACGTCCATATTCATGGTGTTAATGGGGCTGATACGATGGATGCCACTCCAGAAGCACTAGAAACGATGGCCAGAGCTCTGCCTGGAGAGGGAACAACAAGTTTCCTGGCTACAACTATAACCCAAGAGCAAGCTGCGATTGAATCTGCACTCGAAAACGCGGGGCATTATATGAAAAATCAAAGACCCGGAATAGCTGAAGCAGTCGGCATTCATTTAGAAGGGCCTTTTATTAATGAGAATAAAGCAGGTGCACAGCCGCAGGGTCATATCATTGATCCTGATTTAGTCTTGTTCAAAAAATGGCAGGCCCTCAGTCATGATACGATCAGGCTGGTGACGTTAGCTCCAGAGCAGCCTGGCGGTGAGCAGCTGATTCAGCATTTGAAGGAACATAACATTATTCCATCAATTGGACATTCAGATGCAACATTCGCACAAGTTGAAGAAGCTATCAAAAACGGCTTGTCCCACGCAACCCATTTGTATAATCAGATGAGCAGCTTCCATCACCGAGAGCCAGGTGTTGTCGGAGCAGCCCTTTTGAAAGATGAATTAATGGTCGAAATTATCTCTGATGGGGTACACGCCAGGCCTGAGGCGGTAGAATTAGCTTTTCGTCAAAAAACAGCCAACAGACTTGTCTTGGTCACCGATTCAATGCGGGCAAAATGCCTGAAAAACGGCACATATGACTTGGGCGGACAAGAAGTAACCGTAACAGATGATAAAGCAGTATTAGCAGATGGAACCCTAGCAGGGAGTATCCTTCGTATGGGACAGGCCTTTAAAAATATTATTGAATTTACAGGATGCTCTGTAGCCGATGCTATTTCAATGTCTTCTACTAATTCTGCTAAAGAGTTAGGGCTGTTTGAGCGTAAAGGAAGCATTAAACCTGGAAAAGATGCTGATATTGTCGTCCTCGATGAGAATAATGAAATATATATGACCTTTTGCCGAGGCCAGCTTGCATTTAAGAAAGGAGAATAACCCATCATGAAGATTATACCAGCAGAAAGTTATTCCAATTTGAGTGAAATTGCTGCGCTTATTTTGACAGAAAAAATTAAAAATACAAATAAAGTTGTACTCGGAATGGCCACTGGTGGCACTCCTACTAAAACCTATCAGATTCTTGCTGATGATTATAAAAGAAATAAAACCTCCTATCGGCATGTTTCAACTTTTAACCTTGATGAGTACATTGGAATAGACCAAGCTGACCGGAATAGCTATTATTATTATATGGTTGAAAACTTATTTAAATATATTGATATTCCAAGGGAACAAACGCATATCCCTTCTGGCACAGCCGAAAATTTAGAGCAAGAATGTAAAAATTATGAGCAGAAAATAGCTGCTCATGGCGGAATCGATCTTCAGTTGCTTGGGCTTGGAAGCAATGGACATATCGGATTTAATGAACCTGGTACTGCCTTTGATACACTTACCCACGTTGTCGACTTAACGAAGGCCACACGGGAAGCAAATGCAAGATTTTTTAATGGCATTGACGAAGTTCCTACTCAGGCGATAACGATGGGAATTGCAAGCATTATGAAGAGTAAAGAAATTTTGCTGCTCGTAGCTGGAGAAAGCAAAAGCAAGGCACTGGATCAGCTTTTGAATGGTAAAATCGATCCTTCATTTCCTGCATCGATTTTAAGAAACCATCCGAATGTAACGATCGTTGCTGACCAATCTGCCATAAAGCACATCAATATTCCAGCTGAACTGTTAGGATAAAGCTGATAATCCCGTTTTTGATAAAGGAGAATCGAAATGATTGATAAACGTTCCCCCATACCCATTTATCACCAGCTGGAAGAATCGATTAAGCAATTAATTGAAAGCGGACAATTAAACCCTGGTGATGCTCTTCCTTCAGAACGTGAATACTCAGATAAATTTGGAATCAGCAGGATGACTGTCAGACAGGCAATTATAAACCTTGTTAATGACCGGTATCTCTACCGTGTAAAAGGCAAAGGCACGTTTGTCATGGAACAAAAATTCGAACAAAATCTCCATGGCCTGACCAGTTTTACTGAGGATATGAAAGCACGAGGAATGGAACCGAGCAGCAAGCTCATTAATTTCGAGATCATTCCAGCTAATGCAAAATTAGCCTCCCTCCTGCAAATACCTGAATATGGCCCAGTTTATGAGATCCAGCGTATCCGCTTAGCCGAAGATATTCCGATGGCCTTTGAACGGACCTATATTTCTGCAAACCTAGTGCAAGGACTTACAAGTGAAATTGTAAAAAACTCCTTATACAGTTACATTGAAGAAACGTTAAGCATGAAAATTGCCGGTGGAAGACAGGTTATCGAAGCCGCGATAGCCAATGCCGAGGAAGTTAAACTGCTGGAAATACCTGAACATATTCCGGTGTTAATTATGGAGAGAAGCTCAAGGCTTGAAGATAATCGAATTTTTGAAGTAGTAAAGTCAACCTACCGAGCTGACAGATATAAATTCATGATCGACCTTACAAGACCATAAATCCTATCTGGAGTGTGAAATATGGGCAACACGACTGAATCAGTTAACAAAAACAGCTTGAATATCGATGAATTATCATCTATCGACATCGTTAACCTGATGCTCGAAGAAGACCAGGCGATCCACCAGGCAGTAAAACACGCCTTGCCTTCTGTAGCGAAAGCGGTTGACTTAATCGTGAAGCAATGGGAAAAAGGCGGCAGGGTCTTTGTTGCTGGTGCTGGTACAAGCGGAAGGCTTGGTGTCCTGGATGCAGTCGAACTAGGGCCAACCTTCTCTGTTGAAGAGGGCCGCTGGATTGGTATGGTTGCCGGTGGCAAAGAAGCCATGTGGAGCCCTTTGGAACAGCACGAGGATGATGAATTAGTTGTAATAGATGAACTTAAAAGCTACTCATTTAATGAGAATGATATTGTTATCGGTGTTAGTGCAAGCGGCTCAACCCCCTATTCAGTATCCGCAATTAAATACGCGAAAGCATTAGGTGCAAAAGCCATCTCGCTAAGCTGCAATCATAATACCATATCTTCCAAATTGAGCGATTGCGGGATTGAAGTAGTCGTCGGCCCAGAAGTGATCAAAGGGTCCACACGCCTAAAAGCCGGGACAGCCCAAAAGATGGTCTTAAATATGCTTTCAACAGGAGCTATGGTCAAGCTCGGGAAAGTCTATCAAAATCAAATGGTCGACATGCAGTTGATTAACAAAAAACTAGTCAAACGCGCAGAGCATATTCTGATGGAGCTCACTGATATCTCTGAAACTGAAGCAAAACAGCTGATGGCTGAAAGCAATCATGATTTAAAAGCCTCCATCTTTGTCAGCATCACCCATACAAACCTTGATCAGGCCAGACATTTCCTTAAAAAACAAAATGGCCATTTGAAAAAGGCTATAAAAGATTACTTTGAGAGTAATTAAAAAAACCAAGACAGCCTGCTGGCAGTCTTGGCTTTTTACTTATCTTTAGAAAATCAACTAAATATAAAATTCAAATAATATTTCGCTTTTTGAGCTCCGTGATTTTTTCATTCGTAATTCCTAACCCTCGTAAAACTTCTATTGTATGTTCACCAGCCACGGGTGGATATTGAACCATTTTCACTTTTGTCCTCGAAAGCTTAATTGGAGAACCTACAAGATTGATTTTCCCTGCTTCCGGATGCTCCATTTGAATAAGCATACCCCTCTCAGTCACTTGCGGGTTTGTAAACACTTGATCCAAAGTGTTAATTGGACCACAGGGTATATTATGTTCAGAGAATAATTTAATCCAATGATCTCTAGTTTTTGTACGAAGAAAATGTTCTAGCACCTTTCTCAGTTCTTCACGATTTTTCACCCTAGCTTCGTTGATCGAGAACTTCTTGTCCAGTGCTAGCTCTTCAATCCTCAACACCTTACATAAAGATTGAAATTGACCATCATTTCCAATTGTTAGGATTAAATGGCCATCAGAGGTTTTAAATGTTGAATATGGAGCTATATTTGGATGATCGTTGCCTAGTCTTTCTGGAACTTCTTTTGTCATGAGATAACTACTAGCTACATTTGCGAGTGAACTAACCGCTGTATCTAGTAGTGCCATATCTATTTTTTGTCCTTGGCCTGATTTTTCTCGTTCTAATAAAGCTGCTTGAATTGCGATCGCCGAATACAAGCCTGTCAAGATGTCCACCATGGCTACTCCCACTTTTACAGGCCCGCTTTCTTTTGTGCCCGTGATGTCCATAAGTCCGCTCAATCCTTGCACAATAAAATCATACCCAGGCAAGTGACTGTATGGACCCGTTTCCCCAAAACCAGTAATTGAGCAAAAAATTAACTTTTCATTTAAAGCTTTCAAAGTAGGGTAGTCAAGACCCCAATTCTCCATCGAACCAGTCTTAAAATTATGAATAAGTACATCAGATTTTTCAACTAGCTGACGGATAATTCCTCTCCCTTCCTCTGTTTTTAAATTTACCGTTATACTTCGTTTATTCCGATTAGCGCATAAATAATAAGCACTAACTCCTTCCTGAAAAGGTGGTCCCCACCCTCTTGTCTCATCACTTTCTGGCGGGGCCTCCACCTTTATAACATCTGCTCCTAAGTCAGCCATAATCATTGTACAATGAGGACCCGCCAGAACTCTCGTTAAATCTAATATTTTTATACCATCTAATGCACCGTTCACTGATATATCTCCTTTCAGTAAGAGGTTATTCTTATCTACCAAACAGACTTTTGTCGCATAACAATGACTGGCTTAATTGTAATGTTTAATCGATTGATGAAGTCTAAAACCTAGGAACTTTGTTTCTAATATCATCATAAACTAACTTACTTACAAGTAGAATCTTAGTTAACCCGAATTTATAATAGTTTCGCGCACCTATCTCTTATATTTCATCCAAATAATCAAAACAATTATACAAACTTTATTAATTCACTGATATTTCACTCTAAAATCTCTTAGACTGTGTACGAACAGCCTAAGTACTTCTGTGCAAGTAAGTGGAATTCACGTAAAGTTTATAACATCTCTTTTTATAGATTAGGCAAATATAATACTATTTGAGGGAACAAAATTAGAATAAAAATGGTAAGTAGCAAAACACCAATAAATGGCAAGGAACCAACTATAATTTTTTGTACGGATACACCGGAATGTTGACTTGTGATGAATAAATTAATGCCTACTGGAGGAGTAACTAACCCGATCTCAAGCAATAAAACTATGATAACACCCAACCATATAGGATCGTAACCAAGACCTGTGAGCAAAGGATAAACTAAAGGTAATGTTAACAGTAAAGAACCAATTAAATCCAAAAACATTCCTAGAATTAGATAAGTTATAATTACCAATCCTAAAACCGACCACGCGGGTAAACCACTCTGTTCAATAGCATTGATAATTGTATTCCCAACCCTTGTGAGTGCTATGAAGTAAGAAAATAAATGTGCTCCAATAATAATCGTGAAAATCATTGATGTTGATTTAACTGTAAGTTGTAAAGCTTCGATAATTAAATTTACTTTTAACCTTTTCATTGCCAACCCTAAAACTAAAGCACCTGCTGCTCCAAAAGCTGCCGCTTCTGTTGTTGTTGTGATACCAAAAAAGATTAAAGACAACATAAAAATCACTAATACTGCTATTGGCCAAATATATTTTAAGGATGAAAATCTCTCTTTCCATGAATACCTTTCAGTTTTACTGTTATTTTTCACTGCTACAATCACTACTGTAATTGAGAGGAGAGCTGCTAATAATAACCCTGGGAAAATTCCGGCTATTAATAGTTTCCCTATAGAGTTTTCTGTTTGAATGGCATATACGACGAGCGGGATGCTGGGGGGGATCATAACAGCTAATGTACCAGTACAAGAGGCGATTAAACCGGCTGCAAAAGATTCTGAATATCTGGCCTTTACCATTTGGGGAACAGCAATTTGTGACATTATTGATGTTGCTGCAACACTAGACCCAGATAGTGCTCCAAATCCAGCGCTAGAAAATACAGTTGCTAAACCAGCACCACCTGGAGCATGACCAACCCATTTTAAAATGCAATCAAATAGATCCTCAGCTACTCTGCTTTTTGAAATAAAATGCGCCATTAAAATAAATAAAGGTACTGTGGTAAGGCTAAAACTATTAACACTTCGGTAAACAGCGGTTGATAACATTCCATTTAATGAATCAAATCCTGAAATTACAATAATTCCTCCAGACCCAACAATTAAAAGCACAAACCCTATTGGTAACCCGATTAACAAAAGGATGAGTAATAAAACCAAAAAGCTGAATGCAATCATAATATCACCTCTCTTTTTATTTAAATTCTTTCTTACCTTGTAAGATACTTATTGTTTCTAAAATAAGCCTTAGGGTTAGCAAAACTAATCCTAATGTTATTATCATTAATGCAGGGGCTAACGGATAGTTGAGCGTGCTGACAGTTCGAATATCTTCAGTAAAAAATTCTATTCCTTTATTGAAGTTTGCAAGTACAGTCATAATTAATACTGGAATAATAAATAGATTACAAATGACCTTTAAAATTCCATTTATTCTGTTTGAAAATTTACTCTGTAACAACTCAACATTGACATGCCCACCAATCTTATAGGTGTAGCTAATCGCGAGAAATACGATTAATACCATAAAATATTCTCCTGTAATTTCCATGGTTCCTGGTATAGGGCTATTAAAGAAGGCTCTAGCGACAACATCAGATACAATCCATATCATTAGCAAAAACAGTGCCAAACCAGCTATAATATTTAATAATTTATCTATCTTATCGAGAGATCTTTTTATCCATTCCACTTTTGTCCCTCCTTTAAATTTATCTAACTTTCAAAAAGAAAGTATTAGTCATGTTCCTTTAATGCTTCTTTAAACATTTCATATGCTTGGATAAATTCCTTACTGTCTTGTTCTTTTAACCAACTCTTATTAAACTCATTTGCAGCATCTTCCCAATGTTTCGATTCATCTTCTGTTAAGTGATGAATTGTTATTTCTTCAGATTCATCCCATTCTTTTATAACTCTTTCATTCTCTTTGTCACTATTGTTTTTTGAATACGTCCCCGTAATTTCATCTCCTGCTTGAATAATCGCTTTCTGTACATTTTCGGGAAGACCTTGATATACATCCTCGTTAATCACAAACCCCACTAAACCTCCGCCAAAACGCGCTCCTTCTGTTCCATAAGTTAGCAACTCCCCAAGCCCATACGAGTTGAGTGTCGATGCAAACATATGTAGGACATCAAGTATCCCTTGGTCAAAGGCTTCATACATGTCAGGAGTATTTACAAAAACAGGTGTAGCACCCAGATATTCTAGAAATTTATTTGTTACTCCTCCTGACGCTCTAACTTTTAAACCTTTCAAATCATTAGGCACATTAATTTCTTGACCTTTTGTCCAAAACTCTGCCTGTCTTACCATAGTTGTGATAATTGGACGAACATTATTGCTTAAGTAATCAGTTTCAAGTATGGGAGATTCATTAACAATACTGTGATAATTCACTGACCCTTGATGTCCAGTTTTATATAAACCCGGCATACCAGTCAACGCGCTACCTATTGGCATTTTACTTGGGTAAAAAAGAGGACCGTAGTAAGCAATATCTGTTGCACCATCTTTAGCTAGATCTAAAAGGTCTCCAGTTTTACCTAATTGCTCAGCAGGATAAAATTCAAATTGGACTTGACCATTTGTTAATTCAGTTACCCTATCCATAAAAGGTTCCATAACTCCTTTGGTATAAGGTGCATTGGCAGGAGATGAGGATGCAAATTTAAGGGTGATTTTTTCTTCTATTTCTGCCTTACTTGTACTTTTTGGGTTTTGTTTACTGTTTTCGCTAGTAACTTCATTTGTATTTGAATTACACCCTGAAACAACTAGAAATACAGCTAGAATGATACCAATAATACTAATAGACTTAGTTGTCATATTCCTATTCCTCCCTTTAACGACCATAACTGTAAAGAATTGAACATGTTAGGAGCCGAGTTATATTTGTAAGGATAAAAATTAAATTTCAAGTGTGTATTTTAAGTTCAGAACATCTCTGATAAGGATAATATAGCTAATTTATAGCCAACCTTACTTGTTAGCGCTTTCATAATATGTGATAAGGAGAATTACTGTTGAACATAAAATCCTATAACTCTAACATGTTCAACAGTAAAAAATTCTAATTTTCAACCTTGGTTATCTGACTTCTATTATCTATAGGGGGAGTTTTTATAATGGTTATTTCTCGTATTTCTTCAGAAGTTCTTTATACTTTTCAAGCGTCTGTATTAACTCCCTATTATCCTGTTTATCTAACCATGCTTCCTCAACCTTGGCAGCTGCATTTCTCCATGCTTCCTGTTCTGCTTCAGTTAATTCTACAAGATTCATATCTGCTTTTTTCCACTCCTCAATTATGTTTGAATTATCCTCATCACCATATGCAGAATAGTTATCTACAATTTCATCACCTGCTTGAATAATCGCCTCTTGGACATTTTTAGGTAATCCCTGATACACTTCCTCATTTATTACAAAGCCCACTGCAGAAGCTCCGAAATTTGCACCTTGAGTTCCATAGCCAATTAATTCATCTACCCCATAAGAATTAAGAGTGGATGGAAACATATGGAGAACCTCTATAATTCCTTGGTCAAATGCTTCATACATATCTGGTGTGTTGACTGCTACTGGTGTTGCACCTAATAATTCAAAAGTAAAATTGGAGATCCCGCCTGAGCTTCTAACTTTTTTGCCTTTTAGGTCATCTGGTGTCCTGATTTCTTTTCCTCCTGTAAAGAAATCATAAGGTCTTGTAACAGAAGTAATTACTGGCCTTACTCCATTATTTAAAAAATCAACTTCTAACATAGGACTTTGTTTTACAAGCTCATGTAAAGCCATCGAACCTTGATGTGACGTTTTGCTCAAGTACGGTATTCCAACCATCGAACTTCCAATTGGCATTTTACTTGGATAAAAAGGAGATCCATAATACGCTATATCTGTTGCTCCGTTTTTAACTAAATCTAATAAATCGGCAGCTTTTCCTAATTGTTCAGCAGGATAAAACTCAAACTGAACTTGATTATTAGTCAATTCAGTAACCCTTTCCATGAATGGTTCCATCGCCCCTACTGTGTATGGGGCATTGGCTGGAGATGCAGAAGCAAATTTCAATGTAATTGTATCCTTACTCTCATCCTTATTACTCGGTGTTTCCCCACCATTAGTATCATTACTAACCTCATTTGATCCACAACCAGAGATAATCAAAGCTATTAATAACATTAAAACACCCATCAAGATCTTTTTATAATTCATCTTTAGAAACCCTCCCTTTAACTTAGTTATTGACCCAAGTTTTGGATATGCGGTAATACTTCTCTCCCAAATAAGTCAATATTCTTCATCACTTTCCAATGAGGCATATTGCCTGTATGCATGGTTAAATTCAGTACACCAAATCCCATTTCCTCATGAAGCTCGGTAAGCCTTTGTCTCACCGTTTCAGGAGAACCGTATGTGATGTTTCCCTCTTCAAACATCTTTTCCATAGTTCTATCAGCTCGGCCTTCTCTTGACGCTAAAATTTTTTGCATCGAGTGATCAGCTAGATAACCTGGAGGAAAATGTAAATGTTTAGACTCTGTAAAGTGCTTATCAAAGAAAAATTTCACATGCTCTTCAAATTCTTGCCTTGCCTTTTCATCGGTCTCAGCAACATATACTTTGTTAGACCAGCAAAGTTGACTAGGTTGTGCAGTGTATCCAAATTTCTCCTCGGCAATTTGGCGATAATCATTAAAGGTTTTGACAGCTGAATCTTTACCTAGGGCAGTCATTGCGTATGTGTAACGATGTTCGGCTGCGAACTCAACAGTATCGATGCTTCCTGCAGATGGTGTCCAAATTGGGGGATGTGGATTCTGAATTGGTCTTGGCCAAATGTTTACATATGGAAAGTCGTAATATTTCCCTCTAAATTCAAAAGGTCCTGGCTCTGTCCATGCTCTTTTAATGAGATCGTGAGCTTCAAAAAATCTTGCCTTTGAGTCAGCGGGATTGACATTTCGAAAACTAAAATACTCAGCACCAACGCCTCTAACAAAACCAGAGATAATTCGACCTCCACTAATTACATCCAGCATTGCAATCTCTTCTGCCACTCTTTGTGGAATGTCATGTAGTGGTATAATATTTCCTAATATCGCTACCTTCGTGTTTGTTCCTTTTGTTGCTTGTGTTAAGATCGCTGCGATTAAATTAGGAGATGGCATGTTCCCGTACGCATTTTGGTGGTGTTCATTAACCGCAACCCCATCAAACCCCATACTTGCTGAATACTGAATTTGTTCTAAAAACTGATTATAATATTCATGACCTTTTTCCGGATTATAATATGAGTTTGGAAAGGTTACCCATGAAGTGTCGTAATTATCGCGAAAGTCATCTGGCATATCCATATATGGCATTAAGTGCATCGCAAAGACTTCAACCATAGTTTTTCCTCCTATTCTATAAATCTGCTCTTATATCAAACTGTTAAAAAGTTCTGTATAATCCCAATACACTGTTCTTCTTGCTCCACATGAGGTATATGTCCACATTTCTGTAATATATAGAGTTTTGCGTTTTGAATATGCTCTTCGAATACTTTCCCGTGTTCAACCGGAAGCACTTCATCATTTTCTCCCCATATAATGCAAGTAGGAGCAGTAACATAACGAAGTAAGAAAGGGAACTTTCTGTTATCGCTCTTTTCCCAAGTTAATCTAGCAAACATGGTTAAGTTCTTAACCTCAATACTTTTCTCTTCTTCACTTTTTTCCTTTCTTAACATGTCCTCTGCATATTTTGGGTTATAGAAGTAAAGTGCAGGTCTCTTTTCAGGTTGATGAATAAAAATATCTGTTCGCTTAACCCCTTCAATGTATAATCCAGAAGCAGAAATCAACACTAATTTATTGACACGATGCGGGTGACTTATTGCAAATTCTACTGCCATTCTTCCTCCTAGTGAATGCCCTACTAAGTGAACTTTATCAAGAGAATAATGATCTAAAAAGTCTCGATAAAAGTAATTATAATCAGTAAAATCAATGAAACGTTCTTCTTTCTTTTCTGATAAACCAAAACCCGGGTGATCAACTAAGTAGACTTTGTAATTCCTAGCTAGTTCTTCAAAGGTTTTAAGAATAGACGTTATTCCACCTGCTCCATGCATCCATAACAATGGCTCTCCTTCCCCAGCAGTATATACGTGAGTTTTCACACCGCTTATCTCGACTATTTCCTCAATAAAAGATACTGTTTCTTTCATATCCAAACCACCTCGCCAGTTTTTTCTCTTAATTTTAAGATTCGATCAATTTCGTATATGAACAGCAGTTTCATACTTAAAATTATTATAACACTTCAACAAGCATACAAACAGAATAAATATAGAATATTCAGAAAAATGTTTCGTCACAATATTATCTTTTTTTATAAAAAATGATAGGAAACTGTTTATTCCTAAGCTTTAGGAATTACGGGTAGAACAACATGACTAGCGTGCTTTTCATTATGGTATACCATTTGATTTGCTACTTTCATTTTACTCCCCTTAGAATGTTCTACTCCTGTATTCAAGTTACGGCTATAACATGGAAAATTACTAGATGAAATTTCTAAACGTATGCTGTGACCTTGCTTAAAGAGATTGCTTGTAGCTGCTAGATCTATTTCATATTCATATATTTCATTAGGTATTATAAAACATGGTGATTTATAGGAATTTCTAAAACTTGTTCGTATAATACCGTCTTGTAAATTTTGAGCAAACCCACCTGGATGTACATCAACTAATTTAGCCGTAAAATCTGTGTCCACCGAATCTGTGGAAGCCCATAAAATTACCTTTAGCGGTCCTGTAATCTCCAAGTCATTTAAAAGTGGCTCACTTGTATAAACCAATACATCTTCCCTCTCTTCCACTACTTTTTGATTTCGTGGACCAGGATTCATACCAAGCGGTAGAATACTCCCCCCCATAGATGGGACAGGTTTTTCAGGATTATAGATAAATCTATCTGGAAGTTCATATGATGGTTGCTCCATTGAAAGAACTCCATTGCCCCTAAGAGTATTAGCTTTACCTGAACTGTGGAGATACCACTTTATATATCTGGTCTCCTTTAGCGGCCATTTAGTTGTTTTTCGCCATTGGTTCTCACCCATGACAAAATATTGAACGGCTGGCTCATTTTCAATAGGGGCGGCTGAACCTTTTAGCCAATAATCAAACCACTGAAGATGAAGAGCGTTAAGCTTATCCCGATATTCTGCTTCATTTCCAAAATCTAATTCTCCAACCTTTTGGGAATACATTCCATGGCTCCATGGCCCCATAACTAAACGTTGATAAGCTACATTGTTAGAAAAACCCTGAAAATTTTCTAGTGTATGTTTTGTAAATAAGTCATACCACCCCCCAATGTGGAGCATAGGTATCTTAATTCGTTTGTAGTACTGAGTTATATCATACTTCTCCCAATAATCTCCATCCTTCCATAGCTTAAGCCAATCAAAAAAATATGCTGCAATTTTCTTTGGTATTGGAAGATTTTCTAAAGGTAAAGTTAGAAGGACTCTTTGCATGTTCTTTTGTAATTCATTAGTTTTTTCAAATATTACTTTGGAGTCAGAAAACCTAGAGAATGATATATGGTGTAATTCATCCAAGCCTTCTAAGACATCTAATATAGATCCTGGCAGCTCAATATTATTTTTTTTTGCTGTATCTTGTATCATCATTAATGTCCAACCTATATAACTAACTAGTCTAAAAACTCCTCCTTCATATACATATCCATCATACCGAAGTGAGTTTGTTATAGCTGGGCAAATAGTGATTAAATGGGGGGGTTGTGAGACAGCAGCAAGCAACTGTGTAATTCCTCCATAAGAACCCCCATACATTCCTATTTTACCTGTACACCAAGTTTGTTTTGCAGCCCACTCAACGGTATCATAGCCATCAAGAACATCATTATGATATAGATCAAATTCACCGTTAGAGGCAAATCTTCCTCTCGTATCCTGTACTAGGACTGCATATCCATTGGCGGCTGCCATTTCAGGTGGAAAAAGCTTTTTATAAACCTCTTCTTTATTATATGGTGTACGTTGGATGAGACAGGGATATTGGCATCTTTCATCACGGGGCAAATATAAATCTGCTCGTAACGTAACTTGATCCCGCATTGTTATTTCCACATTTCTTTTTATTACCGTATCGTTTCCTAACAAGCTAATTAACTCCTTACCTCTTTTAAAAGTTGTTTTAACTATTTTTATATTAGCTTTTGAATATGTGGTAACACATAACGACCGAATAATTCTGTATTTTTCATTACTTTCCAATGCGGCATATTCCCATTGTGCAAACCGATATTCAACACACCAAATCCCATTTCTTTATGAAGTTCTGTTAAACGTTGTCTTACTGTCTCAGGAGAACCAAATGTAATATTCCCCTCTTCGAACATCTGTTCCATCGATTTTCTAGCTCGATTTGCTCTCGAATTCATCATTTTCTTCATAGAACTATCATTTAAGTACCCAGGTGGGAAATGTAAGTGCAAAGAACCATTAAAAAAATGATCAAAAAAGAAGTTAATATGTTCTTCGAATTCTTCTCTTGCCTTCTTGTCGGTTTCGGCTACATACACTTTAGTAGACCAACACAATTGACTTGGTTCAGCCTTGTAACCAAACTTTTCTTCGGCTACTTGACGATATTCATTAAAAGTTTTTATAGCCTCCTCCTTCCCAAGTGAAGTCATCGCATAGGTGTAACGATGCTTGGCTGCAAACTCTACTGTATCACTACTTCCTGCGGAAGGTGTCCATATTGGTGGATGCGGATCTTGAATAGGTCTAGGCCAAATGTTTACGTATGGAAAGTCATAATATTTCCCCCTAAACTCAAACGGCCCTGGTTCCGTCCATGCTCGCTTAATTAAATCATGAGCTTCAAAAAACTTTTCTTTTGAATCACCTGGATTAACATTCCGGTAACTGAAATATTCTGCGCCGACTCCTCGAACAAATCCCGAAATAATTCTTCCCCCACTTATGACATCTAACATTGCAATCTCCTCTGCTACCCTTTGAGGTATATCATGAAGTGGTATTATATTTCCTAGTATAGCAACTTTTGTTTTCATACCCTTTGTCGCTTGAGTAAGTATGGCTGCAATTAAGTTAGGTGAAGGCATATTACCATATGCATTTTGGTGATGCTCATTAACTGCAATTCCATCAAAGCCTAATTTTGCGGAGTACTCAAGTTGTTCGATAAATTGTTTATAATAATCATGTCCCTGTATGGGGTCATAATAAGAATTCGGAAAGGTTACCCACGATGTATCATAATTGTCATGAAAATCATCAGGCATATCCATGTATGGCATCAAATGCATTGAGAATACTTCAACCATGTGCTCAACTCCTTATTTACTAGTTTGAGTTTTCTAAAAAGCTTTTTATGATTTGTGTACACTGTTCCTTTTGCTCAACTTGTGGAATATGTCCACAATTTTTAATCATATGAAGTTCAGCTTTTTGTATATACTTTTTAAATGCCTTCCCATGTTCCACCGGAAGTATTTGATCATTCTCCCCCCAAATCACACACGTTGGAGCAGTGATATAACGGAGGAGAAAGGGAAACTTTCTGTTATCATCTTTTTCCCACGTTAATCTAGCAAACATAGTTAAGTTTTTCACCTCTATACTTTGCTCTTCTTCACTTTTTTCTTGATTTAACATCTCCTCTGCATATTGTTTGTTATAGAAATAGAGTGAAGGTCGCTTTTCGGGTTGATGAATAAATATATCCGTACGTTTAACCCCTTCAATATAAAGTCCGGATGCTGATATTAGAATTAGTTTTTTGACACGATGTGAATGACTTATGGAAAACTCTAGTGCCATCCTTCCACCCATCGAATGACCTACTAGGTTAATCTTATCCAAAGAATAGTGATCTAGGAAATCACGATAAAAGTAATTATAGTCTGTAAATTCTGTAAAACGATCCTCCTTTTTTTCTGATTGACCAAAACCTGGGTGATCAATTAGGTAAATTTTGTATGCGCTTACAAGTTCGTTAAAGATTTCAGGAATTGTAGTAATTCCTCCTGCTCCATGAAACCATAATAATGGTTCACCCTCCCCTGCTGTATAAACATGGGTTTTCACATCACCAATTTCCACGATTTCATCTTTAAAATGTACAGTTTCATTCATTTTTGCACCTCCAATAATTTCAAAAGCATTAATAACATGGTAAGTACTTATTCTCCTAATTTTTGAATATGAGGTAAAACGTGTCTTCCAAATAAATCTATACTCTTTACTGTTTTCCAATGTGGCATATCTCCTGTATGCATAGAGAGATTTAGGACTCCGAAACCCATTTCTTGATGAAGTTCTGTTAGCCTTTTTTTCACAGTCTCAGGTGAGCCAAACACGATATTACCGTCATCAAACATTTGTTCCATCGTTCGTTTTGTTCTACTCGCTCTACTCCCCATCATTTTTTTTAATTGTTCCTCTTTTACATATCCCGGAGGAAAATGTAAGACTAAAGAACTGTTAAAAAATTGTTCGAAGAAAGAGGTTACATGACTTTCAAATTCGTCCCGAGCTTTTTCATCTGTCTCTGCAACATAAACCTTAGTTGACCAACACAGTTGACTTGGTTGTGCTCTATAACCAAACTTTTCCTCAGCTAGTTGTCGATATAAATTAAATGTTTCTATGGCATCCTCTTTACCTAATGCTGTCATTGCATATGTGTATCGATGCTTTGCTGCAAATTCAACAGTATCTTTACTCCCAGCAGAAGGTGTCCAAATTGGTGGTGGATCTTGGATTGGACGCGGCCAAATGTTAACGTACGGAAAATCGTAATATTTACCTCTAAATTCAAAAGGACCAGTTTCTGTCCAAGCACGTTTAATCAAATCATGAGCTTCAAAAAACCTTGCTTTTGAATCTGAGGGGTTTACATTTCGATAACTGAAGTATTCTGCTCCTACGCCTCTTACAAACCCAGAAATAATTCTTCCACCGCTTATAACGTCTAACATTGCAATCTCTTCTGCTACACGCTGAGGTATATCATGGAGTGGTATAATGTTTCCTAAAATGGCAATCTTGGTATCCATCCCCTGAGTTAAATTGGCTAGGATTGCTGCGATTAAATTGGGAGATGGCATATTGCCATAAGCATTTTGATGATGTTCATTCACCGCAACACCATCAAAGCCTATATCTGCGCAAAGTTTTAATTGTTCAATGAATTGATTATAAAAGCTATGTCCTTTCTGTGGATCGTAATAGGAATTTGGAAATGTAACCCATGATGTTTCATAATTTTCACTAAAATCCTCTGGCATGTCCATATATGGCATTAAATGCATTGCAAAAACTTCGACCATTTTTATACCTCCTACTTAATTGATATTTTTTAATCATGAAGTTACTAAGCTACTTATATAAGTCCTTTCAAGTTTCATATATGGTACTCAGTTCCTTACATAAAACTATAACACATTATATTAACTGTAGTCCAACAAAATACCAAATATTCAGATATATCTTATTACATTTAGCACTTTATCTAGTTTCTGGCCCATTGATTTATGTTGTTAAAGGGAACAATATAGTTTTTACTTGTGGGGTACGGAAGGTTAAAATCGGAGTTAGTGAAGATAAAATTTAAAGACAATAAAATAAAATAATTTACTAAAGTGGCAGCTTCGTTCTGTTCACAAAAAATTAGTTTTTAAAACGTCTTTTGGATCTTAAGGAGGAAAAATTCTAAAAGTTAAAATTTGTGCAGTAATAGAACAATATAAACAAAGAATCTAAATAACTTTTGAACTGGTATGGTTCTAAAAAACAAAGTAGACTTACCGATAGTTATAAACCATTATTAATATCTTACGATTTATATTCTTATCTACATTTTGATTGGAGGAAATTTTTTATTATTTATGTATTTCCTTTGGTTTTACCCACAATAAACAAACAATTTCCTCCAGCTGAAATGTTTAAGAGTTTTTTTATTTACTTTTCTAGAATTGTTTATCTTTATTTAGATCATTACTTATTGAAATTCACTAAACTCTTCAGCAACTCTTTTAACATGCGCTCCAACACTATTAATGTCGCTTTCATCCATTAGTGACGCAATCCCTATGCAAGCTATAACTAGTATTATTTCACCCTTGATATTAAAAACAGGTGCAGAAATGACATTTACACCTAAAATATACTCCTCGCGACTAACTGCATATCCTACTTTTTTTATCTTTTCTAAATTTTTTTTGTACTCTTCAGTATCAGTTATTGTAAATGGAGTTAGTTTTCTTAATTTGTTAATATAAATTTCCCTTTGCTGTTCATCGCCATAAGCCAAAAACCATTTCCCGTAGGATGTCTCTGTTATATAAAATTGTTTTCCAACTGTTACTGCTACCCTTATCCCCCCCTCCATTTGTTCCTTTTTTGCGATATTCATTAACCGATCATCACTAATTTTATTTACTAAAACACTTGTCAGTGATGTATGCTTTGCTAGTTCGTTTAAAAAGGTTTTCCCTCTGGAAATATAATCTATTTCTTCACTTGCTTGGTTTCCAAGAGCAACAAGAAATGGACCTAAGCTATATTCTTTTGAAGTTTCATCATAGGAAACAAACTTGGACTTTTCTAAAGTCTTTAAAATCCTCATACAAGAGCTCTTATTCATAGATAGATTTTGACTGATCTCAGACAAACTTCGATTTTCTTCATTATTGGATAAATATTTCAAAACCTCAATAGCTTGATTGACTGCAGGAACCTGATAATCATTTGTCATCTTTAATACTCCTTAACAATTAGTTATTCATATATAATAAAAACAAAAAATAACTGTGATAACTCTAATAAGTGGCTAAAAAAAGAGCAAACGATTAAAGAATCACAGATATTTACCTTTCCTTTATACGGCTTATTACTTTAATTTTGGATACACCGTGAGTATAGACCGTTTAAATTCACTTTGTTCTCGGAATGACTGGTAAAATAATATGACTAGGACGCGTCCAGTCATGATATATTTTCTGATGTGCAACCTTTATATTATGGCTCAAATGGTGCTCTGATCCTGTATTTAAATTTCTACTATAGTGTGGAAAGTTACTTGAGGAAATTTCTATTCTGATCCTGTGACCCTCTTTAAATAGATTACTAGTTGCACTAAGATTAATTTCATATTCATACACTTCGTGGGGCTTAATCAGTCTAGGATTCCGATTTGATTCTCTAAAACTAGTACGAATAATTCCATTTTGAATATTTTGCGCAAAACCATCAGGGTGAACATCAATGAGTTTGGCAGTAAAGTCTGTTTCAACTGCATCTGTTGAGGCCCACAACTTTACGAGTAAGGGACCAGTTATTTCTAAATTAACTTCTAACGGTTCACTTGTATATACTAAAACATCTTCTCTTTCCTCAATTTCTCGTTGGTCTCGAGCACCCGGGTTCATACCAAGTGGTAAAATATTACCACCCTTTGATGGAACAGGGTTAATTGGATTATAATCAAAAGAATCTTCAGGCTCAATAATGGGATGTGTTTTTGATAAGACCCCATTACCATTCATTGTATTTGCATTACCACTACTGTGAAGATACCATTTAACATATTCTGTCCGCTTTAACGGCCATTCATTTTCGTTTCGCCAACAGTTTTCTCCCATAACAAAAATTTGTATAGGTGCTTCTTGTTCAATTGAATGGTCCATATCTTTCAGCCAATATTCAAACCATCGCTGGTGAAGGTCAGCCAACTTCACTCTCCATTCTGCATTTGGACCAAAGTCAACTTCACCCACATTTTTAGAAAACATTCCATGGCTCCACGGTCCCATAACTAGTTTTTGATAAGCCGATCCTCCTGAAAATCCTTTAAAATTTTCGATGGTATGGCGATCAAACATATCATACCATCCACCTAAATGAATCATAGGTATACTTATCTCATTATAATACTTTGTTATATCTAGTTGTTTCCAATATTCATCATCTTTCCAATGTTGTATTCTTTCAAAGAAGTATTGTCCTAACTCTGTAGGTATAGGTATATCTTCTAATGGTAGTGTACGTAAGACTTGATCCATAATTTTTTGAACTTCATCTGTTTTCTTAAACACATCTTCAGGATCAGAATCGCTTGAAAAAGAAATATGATGCAATTCATCTAAGCCTTTGAAAACATTCAGTAAAGAGTCTGGTAATTGGATACCCTTTCGCTTTGCTGTATGCTGAATCATGACCAGTGTCCAGCCTAACAAATTTATTAATTTAAATGCACCTCCACTGTATGCCCAGCCATCAAAACGTAAAGAACTCGAAATTGTGGGGAAAATCGTCACTAGATGTGGAGGTTTTTCAGTGGCAGCAAGTAACTGTGTTGCACCTACATATGACCCACCATACATTCCAACCTTTCCATTGCACCACGGTTGTTGGGCAGCCCACTCTATAGTATCAAAACCATCTTTGGCATCATCTTGATATGGTTTAAATTCACCATCTGATTCAAAACGACCTCTGGTATCTTGCACTAATACAGCGAAACCTTTTGATGCAGCCATCATAGGAGGAAATGACTTTTTATAAACTTGACTTTTATCATAAGGAGTTCTTTGGATTAAACAGGGGAATGCCTCACTACTCCTATCAGGAATATATAAATCTGCACGTAACACTGTTTGGTCCCTCATTAGTATTTCAATATTTTTTTTCACCAGAATTTTATCATTCTGTAGTGATTTCAAAATGTTCCCTCCCTTGTTTATTAACTATAAATTAAATTTTCAATTTTTCAATCTGTAGTCTGTGTATATCATGGCTTTTATTACCAAGATTTCATTAACAATATTTTCAATTTTTTTTCTAAATCTTCAATAGATAATAAAAGGCTATGGTCTTTCATTTTTATTTCAGATAGAATATTTTTTAGGACCTTTTCCAGACTTTCCTTAGAAACATTAAAATCTCGTAATTGAGAGGGGATTTCTAACTGATTTACTAAATTCCGAACCAGTTGAGAGGAATGGGTGGCCTTTTTTTCATTGGAATTTATATTTCCCACGAGTCCTGCTTCATTTAATGTTTGAAAAATGGCTAACTGCTCTTTTTCACTATAAGGAAGCATAAAATCCATGACATTCGCCAACATAATAGCTGATGTTACTCCGTGAGGTATACCATAAAATGCCCCTAATTGGTGGCCAATCATATGAGATAAGCCCATTTTTGTGTTTACAACTGTAAAGAATGACATCCATGCCCCTAATTGGCATTGTAAGCGGTAATCTAGATTTGTAGGATTCTCCTTAACCATTGGCAAGTATTGAAATAAATAAGTAAGTGACTTTAAAGCCAAAGCATGATTTACTGGACTTTCAATTGGTGAATATACCGTTTCAACAGCATGATCAACGGATCTCATGCCTGTACTAATCCAAAAGTCAAGGGGTGTATCTATGCTAAAGGTGGGATCGAGAAAGATTTGGCTTGGCGTTATAGCTGTATTATATATACCATATTTCATTCCTTTTGTTTCATCACTAAAACCACCTACACCTGAAAATTCAGCTGCGGACAACGTGGTAGGAATGGCTAAATGAGGGAGTAAAGGATTCTGTTGCACTTGGGAGCGATTATTTATTGCATAATTTATTAATTCTTCTTTTGTATCTATTGCATAACCTAGCATCGCCGACATTATCTTTGCTGAATCAATAGAACTCCCTCCCCCAACGCTAATAATAAGATCTGGACTAAACAATTTTACTTCAGAAAACTTTCCCACTAATGTATCTATAGGGACATGTTGTTTGGATTTATATATATAGATAGAGTAATCACTACATAATTCTAGTAAATTATTAAAAGATTTAGTCCCTATTAGACTTTCTGTCGTGACAATGAGTATTTTTCTTGAGCAATATTTAATTATTTCGTCGACTAAGTTTTCGCAAACCACGCCTTCCCCATACCACACCTTCTCATATGGTAAGTTTTGATAAACCATATTATTCTCACTTCCTTTATGTTATGTCAATATACTCTCAAATCTAAGTATTTATTCCTGAAATCTAGGTCGTAAGGAAACGCTTTCATTTTTAAGATTTTCAATTTATTTTCTTTTGTTATCCCAATATAAATTCAACAATTTTGTTAATCCCCCTGGACCAAACTTTACTTTATTTGTTGCAATCATTCTTTGACCTACATAATTTAAGAACTCAAGTATTAGCCTTCTACGGTCCAAGACGTTTTCAATACCTTTTTCAAAAAAACACTTTTCAATCGTATTATAGACTCCTCTATTAATACCGAATTCCTTTTTACAGAACTCAGCAAACAATAAATCTGTTAAATTAATACTTTTATCGGTATCTTTCATAGTGCTACCCTATTATCAACTTTTTAGTTTCACAAATTTCAAACCTCTTTTGTACATTTTCGATATCCTTTTTAATTTGTTCGATCAAATGTTTAAAACTCGGGAACATTTTTTCTTCCCTTAAAAAGAAACAGACATTTACTGTCAGTTCATCCCCATAAATGCATTTATTAAAATCAAATATATGAATTTCATTTGTAATTTCACCATCATCCAAAAGTGTAGGTCTGGAACCCACATTCATTACACCATTATACTCGTTATTATTATGGTATACAGTAACGCCATAAACCCCTTTTTCTAAATATGATTTTTTAGGTAAAGATAAGTTCGCTGTGGGAAACCCCATTCCCCTTCCAATCTTTTTACCTTTTACAACTCTTCCTCTTATGGTACATATAATCTCCTCTTTTACTTTTAGAAGGTCGCTTATATATATAAGATTCAAATTATTTATTTTAGAAATTTCAACAGATTCTTCCGCATTGGCAAGATTACCATGTGTATTAAGAATTTGACACATATATGCAACTGGTTCACTAGAGCCGGCTTCTACAAGTTCAATAGCAGCATCAGTTAGGCTTATATTTTCTAATAATCTTCTATCCTTACAAACAATGGGGAAAATATGTCCAGGTCTTACAAAATCTTTAGTTACAACACCTTTGTCAACAAAAGCATAAATTGTATCGGAACGTTCCAATGAAGAAATTCCAGTTGTTGAAGAACAAAAATCCACAGAAACAGTAAATGGAATACGGCTTTGATACTGGCACTCCTTATTTACCATAAAGGACAGACTTAATTCTTTTGCTTTTTGTTGAGTAATACAAGCACAGACAAGCCCTTTTCCTAATTTAGTCATGCGATTTACATTATAGGAACTTACCTTCTCTGCTGTTCCTACTAATGCACTTCCTTTATGTTCTACGTCATCTACAACTACAATTAGCTTTCCGTGTTTTAGTGCCCTTACACTTTCATCAAACCTTTTTTTGTACATGCTTTACCCTCCTAGATGGTTCTTATTTCTTTTAACTTACTTTAAACGCTTTTGCATAAATACTAACTCTTCAGCTAGCGATTTAATCCTACGTAGTACATCAGGATTTGTAATCATTTTTTTTTCAAAATGATCATTATGTGCATATACAGTACTAGGGGCAATATAAGAACGAAAGTAGCCTGCTATTGGTTTTAATTGATTCTCGATAACTAAGTAATGATGAAATGTACCACCAGTTGCGACAAATCCAATAACTTTACTGCGAAAAACTGAAGGAGGGACTAAATCAAACAGGTTCTTTAAAGCACCTGTTAAAGACGCTTGATAAATAGGTGTGCCTATGACAAAAAAGTCTGCATCTGCCACAGCATTAATAACTGTTTGAGTATCTTCAGAATACTCCTCAGGAGTTCGCCCATCACAAAATTCAATATTATAATCACTTAAACTTAGTAATTCTGTATTAACCTCAGGATAAAAGGCTTTCACCTCCTCTAGGACCTTATTAACAACAACTTTTGTTTTTGAGCCAGTTAATGATCCAGATATACCTAACAATTTCAAATGAAAGACACCTCGTTCTTTAAGTTAGTTTTTTATACGGCATTGAGTTTCTTATATAAAACTATAACACGGGTGTACATTGAAAACAATTTATATTTTTAAAATATACAGAATATTTAATATTCAACCTGATTAGGTTCTAAATTTAATTTGACTCACTTGCTGTTTTGGTTTAAGGCCTTTCCCTTTTGTCGCTTAGCGGTATATTAATACTCTACAATATGAAAAAGATGCGATTGATTAAAATTGCTATTGGTTTGAGTAAGAAAAGATCAATTATCTTATAAATTTGATAGATAATTGTATAGTATTTATATTCATACGTGAATTTTAAAACAAGACAGCCAGGCTGGCTGTCTTGGTTTTGCCGTTATAAATGAGGTTCTTAAAAGATACTAGTTATTCGAAAAAACTGTGTCCAATCTGTGAAATCAGCTCTCCGTTTCATATTGTGTGAAGTCAATAAAATAGCTATATCCTAAATAGATCACCATACAAACCGCTGTGGTTAGAAAACCCCACCCAAGTGTAATTTGTTCAATTAATAAATAATTATTGCACAGCTGCTCTGGAGACCAGATGTAAAGCCAACCCATCCCGAGGTATAAAATAGCGAAAAAGATGATGATGCCATTTTTCCAAAAAGATGATAGCTTAGGCCAGCTGTCTCGAAGCGGCACTCCCGCCAAAAACGGCAATGAGAAAAATTTAAAGGCTTCAACACTAGCCATCGTTAACGTTTCATCCATTGTCCTTGGTATCGTCCAATACCCAGTAATAATGATAAATAACAGTAGGCCGGGCAGCCCGTTTGCATTCCATTTTTCAAAAAACTGAGGATATTTAATTTGAAAAAATTTGGCTATTAAAAATCCGGCTAAAACCAGCAGTGGCATTTGCATATGCATGTGAGTAATCATGATCGATTCCAGCAAATTAGCTACCGGGGGAAGGATTAAAATAACAAGGAGCACTAACCCGTATTGAGCTTGCCTCATTTTTCATCCCCTGCCTCATCATCCAGAATGCTTGTCACCTGTTCAGCCGCTTCCTCAATCCGTTTATAATCCATTACATCGATTAGCCGCCCTTGTGGATTTACCAGATAAAAAGCAGAGTTATGGGCAAAATTGCCGTTATTATCGGGTATGACGGTGACACCAAAACGGTCCAACAGCTCATTCAGCTCATCCTTATCTGTTATCCTGGCCATTCGCCATGTCTCTCCATCACTTTTAAACATTTTCCGGTAGCTGTCGAGAGTTTCAGGATCATCCCGATCGGGATCAAAGCTGATGCTGAGAAACTGAATATCCTTGCCGATATATTCCTCAGGCAGCCGGTCATATACTCCAAACATATTCATCTCCAGCTCAGGGCAAACAGTTCCACAGGCTGTATATAAAAACGTAATAAACACATACTTGCCTTCAAACTCGGAAAAAGTGTACTTCCTGGCTTTATTATCCTCTAGTGTGACATCCGGAAACTGAGGCTTATCCTCCATTAACTGATTCACTCTTGCTGTTTCTGCTGTATAGGCCTGAAATCCATCTGTTCCAATATAAAAAAGGACAACTCCGAATAGTAATACAAGCAAGCTCGACAAGGCCGTTCTATTTTTCAGCATCATTTAATCACATCCTCCCGAGAAAACTATCTTTTTTTTAAAAAGAGATAGCCCTCAAATACGAGCTATCCCCTTCACTTTGTCTTTTACCAGGTCTTAAATGGCGGTGATCCAGGAGGTGCATCAACAAGGAAGCCAACCAACGGTATAACATATGCCATTGCAACAAGCGCAAGCATTAGCACAATCCAAAGTCCCCAACGCTCTGTCCATTTAGGTGTAGGTGCAGCACCTTCTTCTTCATCCGCAATCGGGAATTCAGTAACTCCTTTTGGTGCAAAGAACATCATGTTGAATACTGCATACACTTGCATCAGAACACCAATCATTAAGAGCGTTCCGCCAATTGCCAGGAAGAATAGGTAAGGATCCCACCCTAAGGCTGTTGCGTTGTCATTGTAGGTTGTATAAGATGTCCTTCTAGGAGAGCCCAATAGCCCTGCCCAGTGCATTGCAAAGGACATCATGACCATTCCAAGCGTCCATACAATCGTTTGAACAATTCCTAATTTATTAATCTGTGGTGTCAGTACTCTTTTTGATAGATAAGGAACAAGCCAGTAGCTAATTCCAAAGAACGTCATTACCACAGTCATTCCAAGAGTTAAATGGAAGTGGCCAACAACCCACATTGTATTGTGAACGACCTGATTTAATTGGTTTGTGCTTTGAACGATCCCGCCCGCTCCGGCAGGAATAAAGGCTGCCATAGCGATGAACGGAGCCAGGAAGCGAACATCTCCCCAAGGCATCTTTTTAAACCAGCCGATCAGTCCCTTGCCGCCTTTTTTCCTAGCAGTCCGTTCAAATACGGCGAACATCGCGTAGGCAGTCATTAGAGACGGGAAGCCAATCGCCAAACTCATAAACACGTGCATGTATTTCACAGATTCAGAAATTCCAGGGTCAACAATTTGATGGTGGAAGCCCCCAGTGATGTTCATAATAACTAACGCAATAACGACGATCCGAGTTAATAAGTCACTCCACCTATGTCCGTCGATGATCTTCGGTACAATAACATACCAAGCAGAAATAGCTGTCATATACCAAATGTTGACCAGGGTGTGTCCAAATGCCCAAAACAGTGTACGTGCTACCATTACATTTATCGTTTCAACCCAGCCAAATGCCCATGGAATAATCATAAACACTTCAATTGCAACTGGAAGGCTTCCAAAGAACAAGAGAACAAACACACCTGTTGCAAAAAAAGAAAGAATCGGGATATGCTGCCCTGGATTTGCCTTTCTCCATGACGCAACGTTGATAAAGGCTCCAAATGAACACATCCAAATACCAAGTACAATGAACACTAAGCCAATATAGAAGATTGGTGAAGCAGCCATCGGCGGATAAAACGTGTACATGACAGATGCTTCATTCATTAAAATCGGTATAACAGCTAGTACAAAACCAAACATTTTCATCCAAAAACCGATCCAGGCCATCTTTCTTACTTTAGGAAGCAGGCCGCCCAGTGTATGGGAAAGTCCTGCGTAAAAGTAACCTATTGTAAAGAAAGCTGACAGTACGACTACTAATAGCAGGCCATGCGCAGTCAGTACCTGATAGTAGTTAAGCCAGGTTGGCAGCTCCAGCATACCAGCCCTGTTCAATCCTTGTAATAATCCTAAAAACCCACCCAGCAATAGAGCTATAAATGCAACAGTTAAATATGATTTCGATAATCTAGCATCCTCTGGGCTAATACCTAGAATTTTATTAGCTTTTTCTTTAAAAGCCTTTGTTTTCACCGTATTTCCTGCGATTGATTCCATTGTAAATCCCCCCTTTATTTAACCGTAATCGTGGTTGCCATCATTTGATGCCCTGCACCACAGTATTCATTACACAAAACTAAGTATTCACCTGGCTTTTCAAACTTCTGAGAGATCTTTTGAACATACCCAGGCATGACCATCGCATTAATGTTCGTATCAGCTACTTGAAATCCATGAACCACATCTTTAGAGGTTAGAGTAAAATGAACCGTTGATCCTGCTGGAACCTCGATTTGGTTTGGTGTAAAACTGAATATTTGCAGAGTCATAACCACTTCGTATTCGTTCTCACCAATTTTTGTTATACCGGGCCTATCAAACGGAGCCGTTTCATCTACTTTTTGAGGATCAATTCGTTCTTCATGACTTGGAGGCCCCATTCCTAAAGCAAAAGCCTGATAGCCAGTTATCAGCATAAATCCTATAATCATTCCAAAACTCAATAAAAGCCATACCTTCTCCGAGCGATGCATTATTATTTCCCCCTCCTATACTCTGACCATATAAAGGCCATACATAATTAAATACGTTACAAGAATCACTGCACCAACCACTGTCACAGAAAGAATTGTCCCCTTCAAAGAATCATGTTCCTTGGCAGCCTTTCCAATATGCTTAACCTTCTTCTCCACCTTCCATCAGCTCCCTTTGTACTTTCTATACATCCATCATAATTGAGAAGAGTTTTCAAAAGAGTGAACCAAATCACACTTCCCTCACAAAATCCCTAATTCACAAAAAGTTCACATTCGGTGACAGGCACCACCCATCTTTTTACATTTTCACTTGCCAAGTTATTCTATCAGCCCGTTTTAATAATGTTTGGAAGGAACTGGGTGGTACCTGTCACCTTCCAGAAATTTACCTTAAGACACAAAAACAACCCATCCTTTATCTATTTGGATGGGTTGTTATTAGTCGTTATCTTTTTCATTTTAATTTATTGAAATGATTTCTTCCCAATTGCTTGTTCCGTTTCTAACTTGCTCGCGTCTTTACTTGTTCCATGATGTCTGTTGGTTTTCCTCCATTAGGCCAGTCTCCATCATGGTTTTTCCATTCTGGTTGATCATGTGGGAGGTTATGCCCTGTATAAAATAGTGAAAATTGGATAAAAAGAAGAAAATAATACAAATCATCTATCTTTCTCTCCCTTTTGTCTAAAAGTCTCTCAATAGTATGAAAACCTGTTGAACTGAGACGCATAATTCCCCTTGAGTTACTAGATTGGAGTTTTATTCCATGAAAACTCACTTATATTCCATAAATAATCGTTTTATTCCCAAAAAAATCGATATATTCCATAAAATCATGATATATTCCATAACGAGAATAATTCTAAATTGAAAAACCGAAGGACTATGCCCTTCGGTTTTCATCTAAAGATATTTAGTTTACTCTTCCATCACTGCTTCTACTTCTTCCGATACCGAAGCAGATTCTTTAGTGGATTCTTCAACAGCCACTTCAATTGCAGATGCTATAACAGCAGAAATAGCTGCAGCTTGTAGCTTAGCTGTTTCATTAGCCTTAACACTGGCTGGTGAATTAGCTTTGTTTAAAATAGAAGGGCTCACGACTGTCTCTTCAACTACTTCTTCAGTTGCTTCTTCGGTTTCCTCTTTAGTTCTTTCTTCAGTTGTTTCTTCAACAGCAACCTCTTCGATTACTTCTTCAACCACTTCTTCAGCAACCTCTGCGTTCAGAGAAACGATTACGGCAGAGTTGGAAGCTGCATTTTCTTGTGCTTTAACACTAGCATGCTCTCCAGCAGAAGAGTTTGCTTTGTTTGCAAGGGAAGGATTTACTTTCTCTTCAACTTCAGCATCTTCTTCAGTTACTTTCTCTGCGTCTTCTTCAACAACAACTTCTTCTGTTGCATCTTCTTCAACAGTTTCAGTGGATTCTTCAGTTGCTTTTTCAACAGCAACCTCTTCGGTCACTCCTTCAACCACTTCTTCAGCTGCTGCTGCATTTAGAGAAACAATAACGGCAGAGTTTGAGGCTGCATGTTCTTGTGCATTCACACTAGCATGCTCTCCAGCAGAAGAGTTTGCTTTGTTTGCAAGGGAAGGATTTACTTTTTCTTCACCTTCAACATCTTCATCAGTTACTTCCTCTGCGTCTTCTTCTACCACTTCTTCAGTTGCATCTTCTTCAACAGTTTCCGTGGATTCTTCCTCAGATTCCTCTTCTTCCTTTTTAGCTTCAGCGTTTTCTTCAAGCTTTGGAGCATCTTCAGACTCTTCGTCTTCAGCTGAACCTTCCTCGTCAGACTCTTCAGTATCCTCTTCTTTTGTTGCTGTTTCAGGATCGAGGTTTGGAGTTTCTTCGGAATCTTCATCTTCAGCTAGATCCTCGTCTTCCGTTTTTCCTTCTAGATCAACGGTTGGGATAACTGTTTCTAGTGCATCTTTTTCTTCTGTTGGAAGCTCGATAACTAATTCTTCAGGCTCCTCTTCGGCACGGACTGCGGAGTCTGCGACAGCATTGGCTTTTGCCGTTTCGCTTGCGTGGTCGCTGGCCATTGAATTAGCTTTATTTGCAGCAGAAGTATTTATTTTTTCTTTTTTTACTTTTTCTTCTTCGCTATCAGTTTTAACAGCTTTAACCTTTTCAGCTTCCGTCTTATTTTGGACAGCAGAATTAGCGGAAGCATTAGCTTTTGCTGTTTCACTTGCTTTTACTGAAGCTTTAGTAGTAGTTTCCTGTGTTTTCGCAGCGGGCTTTGCACTTTGCTGGTTTTTAGTAGATGTGTTCGTTTTGATGCGAACTTCTTTAAACTCAACAGTTTGCTCCACCTTCGCTTTCTCAAGTTGCTGGCTGCTGTTGCCTGCAGCCTCACTGATGTGTCCACCGGCCAAAACTCCTACTGAAAGTACTCCTGCTAATACTAATGGTTTTAAAACTGTGTTCCCTTTAACGATGTTTTTCATTTTAAAACTCGCTCCTTTTTCCTATCAATTATTTTTTAAAATAAGTAATGGTTAGAAAAAAGAGCTTTCTTCGGCGGCTGGGAAGGTGGAGCATTAACCCATTGATTTACCAGTATTTTTTCTCTGGAAATAAACGGCTGAGTGAGCTTTAAGTGAGTATATTTGCTCCAATCGAACCACTTATCAGAAAAAGTACCACTTTGCCCTTGAATCGCCCGGTCTTTGGACGCCCCTGCTGGTTTAGGGTGAAGCGGGGAGCTGAATACAATGATATCACCCGAATACTTCTTCCTTTTAGAGGGTTGTTTCTCTTGAGCTTTTGGCTTCACAGGTTTAATTTGTAAAGACGCTGGTTCAGAAACTGGCTTCTTAGTCGGATTAGAAATAGAAACAACAGTTGTTTCTTTCTTCTCCAATCTATCTGCCATCCTCTTACGGGATTGTTGTTCACCTGTACTATCATTATGTAAAGACTTTTCGGCAGGCGTTTCCTCTTGAGTATCAGGACTCGCTTTTTTGCTTTTTATGGCTTGAGCTTTAGCAAGTTTATTCTCTTGATTATTCCTGGTTTTAACGCCATCTTTATTGGGTACTTTTTGCTTTATAGGCTTTTCTGCCCCATCCATTAGTGGTATAGCAGTGTTCCTGGTATTTTCTTTTTTCGTTGGCTTCCTGTCAGGAATGTCTTTCTGAACCTCCATAGTAGTTGCTTTTTCAGGTTTTTGAGAAATCTTGGGGATTTTCTTAGCTTCCCTTTGCGGAACTTCAATTGCCGCTTTTTCGCTTATATCCTGTCTAGGAGAAGGCTGGTTTTTCTCGGCAAATGCATCACCAGGGAAAAATAAAGCTGTGCCGGCCAGTAAGCCTGTTATTATAAAATGACGAAATCTCACAATTTCACCTCCTTCCGAAGGATTCATTGATATCATTCTCTTAAAAAAATATTTTTCTGACCGTAACAGATTAACCTATAAAAAACAGTTCTTTGTTCCTGACACGCACAACTACTTCTGAACTAGCTTTTTGGAAATTTATTTTTATTAGAGAAAAATTATCCATTTAAAACGAATCCTAGATTTCCACTAAAAGGCGTACAAATCGTCAACTCGTCTAGATCATAAACCTCTAAAAAAATATCTATAAATCATCTTTCTGCTTTTTCTGGCAAAAGATCGTTTGCCTTCCCTCTTGCTCATTTTCTTCATAAAAGAGAATCTTCCAATCTCGAAATTCTGCTAACAACTCATTCGATTCCAGCTTATATTTATTGGATACCTTCTGATTCCCATGCTGTGTTGCTATATAAAAAGTTTCCATGAAGAAATAACCACTTTCTTTAATGATGCTTTTTACGAGAGGAAAAATGGCTCTATCCAGGTAATACGTTATGACACCCAAATCAAAAGAACTTGCTTCCAACGTTAGCTGTTCCAGGTCAGTAAGATCACTTACACGAGGAGAAATTGCAAGTTCCTGTTTTGCTGCCTGCTCCTTGATATAACTGACAGCCACGTCTGATATATCGATGGCCTGAACTTCATAGTTCATCCGTGCTAAAAACAGGCTGTTCCCGCCAAGACCGCAAGCTAGATCAAGAGCCGATCCTCCTTTAAGATAGGTTGACAGCCTCTCCAATCTAGCAGTCGGGAGCGGCTCCTCCACTTCATTAAGACGATCAGTATGTTTTCTGTTCCATTTAATTTTCGGATCCATAGGAAACTCCTTTTTTAAAAGTTGTTAAATTTTATCATACAACAACCTTTCAAAAACTGCCTCAAACACCCCTTCTTTTCTTCCTATTATCTTGCAGGAATGTACATTACCTAGTTTTTACTATTGAATAATGATTAAAAGGAATTTACGTGGAACATTTTTTGTGAAACAATAAAACTCGGGGCGTGACAGGCACCTGAAACTACTGAGGTGACACAACTATGCAAATTATGGAACCGTTATATATAACTGAATCAAAGAGATTGTGTAAGGAGGGCGGAATGGACCCGAACGATATTCCTAGTCCTAAAAGTTTTTTGGCGGGTCAGGATTTGTATTCAAAAAGGAAGGAATATAGCGAGATCCTATCTGTTATTAGTTATTTTTCAAATAAGTTATTGGATTCCCTGATAGGTACCCCTATTTTGGTTGTGGTATCTGATGAGGAAGGATATTTGTTGGATATTGCAGGAGATGAAGCTATAAAATCTGCAGTTGAGAGCTTGGGGATCGAGTTAGGAAGCCGCTTTACACAGGAAGATAACGGGACAAATGTCATTAGCTTAGCCTTACAGCAAGGATATCCAATCAGCCTGATAGGCGAAGGCCATTATCACAAATGTCTGCATGAGATCGCTTGTTATGGAACAGCATTTCATTACACAGATGAAAATAGCTTACTGGGTACAATCAGTATCATGACCCCGATCAACTTTGAAAATCCACTTTTGCTCACCATGATTTCTCAGGTGGTCGAGTCAATTGAAAGAGAATTACTGCTAAGAAAACAAAACCGGAAGCTCAATATTTTGAATCAAGTCATGTTAAGCCGAACTAAAAATGGAATCGTAATAACTGATGAAAAAGGAATCATAACTGAGTTTAACGAGTATGCCCTCAAAAGTTTTGGTAAGAGCAGACATTCTGTCATCGGAAAAAGTGTTTTTGATTTTGCCATGACTGGAGGACATTTTCAAAAAGTTTTGGAGGAAGAAGCCAAATATGAAAATGAAGACCTTAAATTTATAAACAAAGCCGGGGATCAAATTGTCTATTTATTTGATGTTCAGCCCATCTATGAAGATGAAAAAGTGATTGGGGCATTCGGTCAATTCAGAGACATTACCGAAAGATTTTTAATGGAAGAAAAGATAAAAGAAGCCGAAAAAGAAACTCTTGCAGGGCGAATCGCTGCAGGGATTGCCCATGAGATCAGAAATCCCCTAACAACCGTTAGAGGATACCTGCAATTCCTTAACAAAGAGGTCGATGAACGGATCTCTCATCTATTTTCCACAGTGTTAATACCAGAAATTGATCGTGCAAATAAAATTATTTCTGACTTTCTCAGCATTTCCAAGCCTTCCTATCGAGAAGTTGAGTTGATACAAGTAGAACCTTTTATCTTAGAGTACATTTCCAAATTTCTCAATAGTGAATCGCTGCTTCATAATGCTGAGGTTTTTGTGGAAGTTGATCCTGCAATCGGAAATTACTTTATCCAATGTAATCGTGAAGAAATGCTGCAGGTCTTTATTAATTTATTCCGAAATTCACTCCAGGCAAAAGGAGATACACCTTTAAAAGTAAGCATCTGTACAAGTCTAGTGAACTCACATATTCAATTCAAATTTCGCGATAATGGAAATGGTATTCCTTCTGCAGTTCTGCCTCATATTTTTGAACCGTTTTTTTCAACCAAAGACGAGGGCACAGGCTTAGGTTTGTCGGTCTCTCGAAAAATTGTCGAAAACCATGATGGAATTATGGAAGCAACTAGCAGCCCGGACGGTACAACCTTCTTAATTGAACTTCCCTATATGGCAATAAATAAGTAAAAACCCTTTTCATTAGAAATGGGGTTTTTTCTTGTTGAACTAATATCTATTCCATTTTAAACGTAGCTTCCCCAACGCCCAAGCCTTAACCTTATTTTATTTCACTTATCTTTAACTACCACAGCCATTACTGGTTTACACAAATTGGGACACAGTAAGCCAAAAAATTCCACTGAACAAAAAAATAATACCGGGGGACGAGAACCCGGTATTATCTATAAAGATACCCCTTTTAAGCCAGGATAGATTTTTTGGAACTTTTCATACAAACTATTATATGTTTCCTTTACATCGATATTGGGATTATATACGGCACTATCTTTGCCGTTTATGTACTCATCCGCAAACTGCTGATAATTATCCACCCAACCGAGGTGAACAAACCCAGTCGCGGCAGCTCCAATGGAGGGTAGGAATTCACCATCTTTAGGGACTTTGACAGACATGCCTAAGACATCAGCTAAGCATTGGCACCACGCTTTGCTTTTTGATCCACCGCCTATTAAGGTAATATCACCTTTCCCATCCTGTAAAAGAAGCTCTAGGGTTTGCCGTAATGAAAAACTAAGACCTTCTAAAACAGATCTTAAAAAGTCACTTTTCGTCGTTTTCGGGTTTATTCCCCAAAAGGCTCCTTTTGCTTCCGGATCATTTATAGGGCACCTTTCTCCATGCACGTAGGGAAGAAAAAGCAACCCTCCTGAACCTGGAGCTGAATCAAGAATTAACTTTTCAAATTCGCTATAACCAAGATCTTCTTTTTGATCAACAAATGTATCAATCGCCCATTTATGTACATTACCTGCGTTTAATAAAGGTGCTATAGATATGTGGAAATCAACAGGGAGATGTGCCAAGGTGAATACCCCATGCTCTTTAGGGGAAGATTCCATCATGGATACTGCCACCCAGCCTGTCGTACCTAAATAAAGGTAACAATCCCCCTCATTGACTGCTCCTGCTCCCATGGTACTAGCCCCAGCATCTCCACAACCGCATAGAACTGGTGTATCCTTATAAAAACCAGTTGAAATCGCAGCCTTCTCTGTCACAGGTCCAACAGCTTCTTCCGGATTATGTAAGGTTGGGAGGATATTGCTTACTTCAAAAGAACCGGTGATTCTCTCATCCCACTCTCTTGTCTTAATATTCATCATTCCTGTGGTAGCAGCAGTTACCGGATCGCTTGCAGCAAAGCCGGTTAACTTATATATAATGTAATCTTTTGCGCTAAAGACATATTTTTCTGCATCCAGTAGGTTAGTTTCCTGATGTTCTCTCAGCCAAAGTAATTTTGCCAAAGGAGTAGAAGGATTTATTGAATTACCTGTTATACTTGAAATTTCCGGTAAACGAAGCTTAACCTTTTCAGCCTGGGATTGGGCACGTGTGTCTGAGTATAAAATTGCTCTGCCTTCTTGTTGCTTTAATGGAATTACATCCTCCATTTGACCGCTAAAAGTTACGAGCTTTACTTGACTTGGCTTGAATCCTTCTTTATAAAACCATTGATTCGTGATTGATTGAATACCTGACCACCATTCAGCTGGATCCTGCTCCACTTCTCCGTTTGCGCCATGAAAAGTATGGAGCTCGAAAGTTATCTCGCCATGTAATATTGAATTTCTATCGACCAATACCCCTTTTATAGCAGTGGTGCCAATATCAAATACTGCGATATATTCCAAAATTACATATCTCTCCCTTCCTTTACTAATGATAGTTCCCTAACAAAATCAATTAATATATTTTTATTATTTTTCTCAACTATCCTAACAATCTCACTGCCTACGACTATACCATCGAACCCGCTCTTGATCACCTTTTCAGCTGTTTCAGAACTTTTTATCCCAAAACCAGCCATTAAAACAGCATCTGTAAGACTACGCAGCTTTTTATTGAATGCGGGGAGTTCTTGAAAATCAGTAATATCTTCTCCTGTTTTGCCACGGTATATTTGACAATAAATAATACTTGTATCTTTAACTGCAAGCTGTAAGTCTTCTTCTTTCATTCCATTATTAACTACAGGGATAACAATGATCCCTTCATTTTTTAATTCAGCTTTTATTCTAACCCCTTCAACAGGTGGAAGGTCCGGAATAATAAAGCCATCTATTAACATGCTATCTGCCAGCGTTTTATATAAGTTCGTTTCGATTAAATCATGATAATAGCCCATAATCCAAATTGGAATATCTATTTCATTTCGAAGCCGTTCCAAAAACTCAAGATATTGTTTTTCATGATGGAAACTTGAATAAGTTCTAGCATGTGCCCTTTTGATGACCTCGCCCTCAAGATAGGGATTGCTGCTGGGAATTCCGATTTCAATTGCATCCAGCCCCGAGTCCGCAGCCTCTTTAATAAACTGTATGGAATCTTCTACACACGGGTCCCCTCCAACAAAATATCCTGTAATAAAAGATTCATGGTGAAGCTTTACTTTGTTTAGAAAGGTGGTTTGGGCAACGTCCATTAAGAATCACGACCTAACTTTTGAATAATCAATGCTGCAATAATAATAATCCCAGTTATAACATTCTGCATGAAAGTTGGAATTTCCAGTATAGTAAGCCCATTTGCCATTATGCCGATAATGGCAGCTCCGAATAATGTTCCGATAACATTGGAAACACCGCTTCTAACTACTGTCATCCCTAAAAACACTGCTGCATAAGCGTTAAGAAAGAATCCGTCTCCACCAGTGGGGTGAGCGGACCCCAGCCTTGATGCCAGCAATGCGCCTGTTAACGCAGCAAGCATGCCAGAGAGTGCAAATGCTATATTTTTATATTTTCCTATATTAATTCCCGATACTTGTGAAGCTCTTTCGTTCCCGCCTATTGCATAAAAACGTCTTCCTAATACTGTTTGGGACATAACATACCAGAATGAAATGACTATCAGGAACATAATCACCGATAACAGCGGAATACCGCCAAGGTTGGTTTGCCCGATAAACTTAAAACTAGCGGGAATATTTTCGAAAATAGTAGCTCCGCCTGTAAACCAGAATGTAAATCCCCCAATGATCGTTCCCATTGCAAGGGTAGTGACGAAAGATAACACTTTAAATCTAGTGATAATTGCCCCGTTTATTAACCCTATTAAGAACCCTGCAATAACAGGAATCAAGATACAGAGGAAAAGCGGAAGGCCCGAGGCTGCAGATTTCGCTGCGACAACACCTCCAAGACTCGCCATTGCTCCTATGGACAAATCAAATTCTTTAACTGACATGACTAACGTAGCTCCTATAGCAATAATAACTAGGAACGAAATTTGCCTTGTTATGTTTATTAAATTATCTAAAGTTGCAAATGACCCTGGGCTTAACAAGCTGAAGATAAGAATAATTGCGATACCCGCAAAAATGGTACCATATGAACTGATCATATTTTTATTAAAATTAATGGTTTTCTTATATGTTTCCACATTGGCATTCAACCTTGGACAGCCTCCTTTTGATTCAAATAGCATATGTCCAGTATGTCATTAGGGTTCAAGTTATCGTTTACTAGTTCAGCAACGGTCTCCCCTTCACTAAAGATAATAATACGATCACTTATTTCCAAAATTTCATGGAGATCAGAAGATACAAAAATAACCCCTTTCCCCTCTGAAGCCTGTTCTTTCAGGAATAAATGAATATCTGCCCTCGTCATAATATCCACGGCTTGAGTAGGTTCATCGCAAATATAGACTAATGGATTTGACATTAGTGCTTTGGCAAATACAACTTTTTGCTGGTTCCCTCCACTTAGCTCTGAAACCGGCTGATTTACGTTAACGGCTTTGACTTTAAACCGAGCCATTTCTTTCTGAACTAAGCTCAATTCTGACTTTTTTTGCATAACCCCGTTCTTGGTCAACTTAGATAAAATAGGGAGGGTCATATTTTCCATTATTGTATTATCCATAATCAACGCATCTTCATGCCTGTTTTCCGGGATAAGAACAATCCCTTGTTTAATAGAGCTGCCTGGAGTTGGTTTAGAGCGTAATTCATTTTTAAAATAAATTTCTCCGTCAGCAATTTTTCTGAGTCCATAAATCGCTTCCATACACTCTGTTCTTCCGGAACCTGCCAGTCCGTAGATTCCGAGAATCTCACCTTTTCTGAGTTCGAAGTTTACATTTTTAATTGAACCATCAACTGATCTTAATTCCTTTGCTTGCAATAAAACTTCCTGGTGCTCTTGCATTTTAGGCAGCCTGGTGCTCTTAATTTCCTTTCCACCGGTCATATACCTAATAAGATTTTCCTTGGTTAATTGGCTTCTTTCAATCGTTGCCATTAACTTTCCGCCCGTTAAAACGGTAACCCTATCCGATAGGCGGATAACCTCTTCAAGCCGATGAGAAATGTAAACTATTGCAACCCCTTGGTCTTTCAAACGTTCAATAAAAGAGAAGAGCAGCTCAGATTCTTTATCTGTTAGTGAAGCTGTAGGTTCATCCAGAATCAAGAGATTGGAATCGGACATCATGGCTCTTAAAATTTCCAGCAAAGTTCTTTCAGATGGGGTCATTTTGGAGACTGGGATATCCAGGGGGATATCCATCCCCCATTTATCCTGCAGCCTTTGAGCAGCCTTGTACATTGCTTTCCAATCAATACCAAGTCCCATCTTCTTTTTAGGATATGGATTATTTAAATATAAGTTTTCTAAACCTGTAAAATAGGAAACAAGCTGTCTATCTTGATGAATTACATTAATACCAATATCCTTTGAATCCTTTGGGCTTTCGAAAGAAACCTCGTTTCCTTTCCAAAAGAGCGTTCCACTGGTAGGCGGATAGACGCCTGACAGCATCTTGATTAGAGTTGATTTCCCTGCTCCATTCTCTCCTACAAGAGAATGAACCTCACCTTGTCCAATTTCGAGATTAATAGAATCAAGTGCTTTATTAACACCAAATTGTTTGGTTAATTGCTCTATCTGTAATAATGCCATTCAAATACCACCTTTGTATGGTTGGTTACTCTGCTGTAATCAGTTCAGCCGGTGCATACATTTCAGTGCTCTCAACTTCTTCTCCATTAAAAGCTTTCTCCATTTGCTCTACTACTATTTCTGCCATGCCAATAAAGTTCTGTTTTACCGTTGCTTTAATCGGAGACCCACTCTCAATCATTTCAACTGCCTGACTGTTACCGTCTATTCCTGTGACGATTATATTTTCTCTTTCAGCCGACTGAATTGCCTGCGCTGCCCCGATAGCGGGCTCATCCCAGCCAGCCCAAACTGCAGTTATTGAATCGTCAGCTTTATTAGCCAATAAAAGATTCTCCATTTGCTGGCGGGCATTTTCAATTGGACCTGGTACTTTAATTTCCTGTTCAGTAATTACATTAATGTTAGGATATTCTTTCAGCATTTCATCGAGGACTTGGGTTCTTTTTAAAACTCCAGGATGCGGTCTGTGTGTGAGCACGATGAGGTTCCCTTCTTCACCTATCTGTTCAATTAGATGACTGGAAATCATTTTAGACATCTCTGCATTATCACTTGTTGCATTTAATGTCATCCCATCTATATAACTGGCATCGCTGCCAAAAACCAAAATTCCCTTTTCTTTTGCTTGCTGAATCTGGGAGTTTACTTGATTGGGATCCGTGCTAACCAAGACGATCGCATCTACATTGGATGAAATAACATCTTCCATTCTGGAAGCAAGCGCTCCTACATCTCCGTTTGTATCAATTACATTTACACCCCAATCTTTATCTTTGGCACGGCTTTCAATTTCATCAACCATTTGCTTCGTGGTGACAGACGATAAGTATGGAGTTAAAATAGCAATTTTTTTAGAATCTTCTCCTTCACTTCCTGATGATTGTGAACATGCAGCGAGTGAAACCATAAGCACCATAGTAACAATTAACGTAAATAACTTTCTCATGTTAAATTCCCCCTAGTATATTCTTTTTGTAATAACTCCTGGGCTGTTCCCATATCTGTAATCAGTACGTTCACCCAGCCACCTTTTAACGCTGCGTGGATTGCAGCTGTTTTTTCCTTTCCTCTCGCAATTCCAACTACCTGAGGAATTTTCTTCAGTTCTTCTCCCTGTATTCCGATCATTCTTTCTTTGACCTCAGTGCTTATCTCAAGTCCTTCGTCATTAATAAATGAAGTACAAATACTGCCCACAGCACCCTTTTTGGCAAGTGCCTCAATTTCTTCTGGACTCATATTCAATGATTTTGCGTATGTAGCATCCTCGGAAATTTGGCCAATTCCAATTACAGCAACATCGGCCTTACTGGAAAGTGCCATAACTTTATAGATTTCTGGTTCCCTTACTATAGTGTTCCTAATTTCCAATGTACTGACCACTGCAGGAGCATGAAGCATCCAATAGTTCCCTTTTGTATTTTTCGCTAAAAGAGAGACATTTGTATTAGCATGCCACTCTATCCCGGCAGCTCCCCAACCTCCTACAAGTGGTACGAACTGAAGATTTTTTTTCTGCGGATCCTTGATTTCCCTTCCGAGAGAGGAAATTGATTTACCAGCCATAACCCCGATAATATCGTTATCCTTAATAACGCTTTCAAGGAACGCGGCACCAGCCTGAGCCAGCAATACATCAGCAAGTGAATTATCTGCTTCGGAAGTATCTACAACGATAACATCCCGAAGATTAAATTTGCTAACCAGTTCCTTCTCAAGAGCTGCCTCGTCCCCAAAAGGATTACGAATTGTTATTTCCACTAAGCCTTCTGTCTTGGCTGATGATATCATCCGACTTACCTGGGAACGGGAAATTCCGTATCTTGCAGCTATGCTTTGTTGATTTAATCCTTCTTGGAAATATAGCTGGCAAACTTTAATTAATAGTCTTAATCGTTCTTTTTCCATTGAATCCCCCCTATCCATCATGCACAAATGTTCATAGTTGAATTTTTGTTCAACTTCTACCTAAATTTAGCTTTTATATAAGATAATGTCAATGATATTTATGGATTTTTCTAAATATTAAAATTAGTAAATGTACAAGATATTTTAGTTTCTACTGCCCTTTTTCCTCTTTCACTCTTTGCTGGATAAAGTGATTTCTATAATAAATTGATCTCAAAACGACAATGTCATTCTTTAATGTTTTTCCATTTAGGCAACAGATCTTCAATTAGATCAGCTAGACCAAAACAAACAAGCCGGCCCATTACGGTACCGGCATTGTTATTAGTATATTAGTGATTTATTCTCGGTCCACCAGTAGTGTGCTGCTGATTTATCATCTGATTTGCACCAGCCTGCATTTGTCCCTGAGACATCATTGGGCTAGAAGTACCCATTTGTCCAGCAGCATTTATTACATGGGAAGAGGGATTGTTCGTAAACGTACTGGAGGCAAGGCCTGATTGGGTTGCCGGTTGATATTGTAAGTTCCCCATCTGCGGCTGGTCTTGTCCCTGAAACTGTCCTGCTTGTTCTCCATACTGTGCTTTCAGACTCTCACTGATTGGCTGGTAGCTGTGAAGGAAGGTTTTAGCCGCTTCATTTTCTATTTCAGGCACTTGATACAATCCTTGTTCATTCATAAAGAGAAATATTTCATACGACTGGTTCACGCAATTGCCAACACTGTTAAAAATCATTTGGCGAAGATTAGGATCCGCACATTCCATACATGCTTTTACCCCATTTGCTGCAGCATTCTTATGGGCCAGCAGCATAGCTGTTGCAATTTCAAAGTCATTGAAAGAAGCGTTGGCTTCTGGCGCAAACATTGCCTGGTCATGGACACCATATTGGATCTGGCGCGGCCTTACACCCTGGGTATTTGTGTTCGGCGGTACCGGAGAAAATTGTGTATAGTCATGTGTATAGGCAACAATTTCATCATAGGTTCTAAGCTCCTCCTGCTGGTGACGAGTTATCATCTCCTTAAGAAGGGGATTTTTTGCTTGCGCTGCATAAAGGTTGAAATGATTAATAGCATTTATTTTTTCGGAAAGCACCTCATGTACTTCCATCGTTTCATGAGCACCAAATGGCATGAAAATCACTCCTTTTCATTTTTAAAAGCAAAAATTATTATCTGCCTTCCCTCTGCTATTATGTAGAAAGTTAGAAAATAAAAATTTATCAGAGCCAAGATGTTGCTCTTCCTCTTACGTCTGTTATTGCTTAAATAAAAACCCAGTATTCTGTCAATACTAACCTCATCTATTTTGAGCTTGGAGGTAATCTGAATGAGTAATAACGATGTAAAAGCGTTGTCGATTTTCGCCTTGGGCGGCATTAATGAGATAGGCAAGAATATGTATGTGATCCAGTACAGGGACGATATCATAGTCATTGACTGCGGCGGAAAGTTTCCAGATGAAAGCTTACTGGGAGTTGATTTAATAATTCCGGATACTTCTTATTTAGAGGAGAATCGAGATAAAGTCCGCGCTTTAATTTTGACACATGGGCATGAAGACCACATCGGTGCTATCCCTTTCTTCTTAAAAAAGTTAAATGTACCGATCTATGCGACCCATTTCACACTCGGATTAATTGAACTAAAATTAAAAGAGCATCGTCTTACAAGGGAGACGGAGCTTGTTACAATTAATTCGGAATCAAGCCTGGAATTTGGGGAGATTGGCGTTTCCTTTTTCAAAGTAAGCCATAGTATTCCAGACTGCTTAGGAATCGTTTTTCACACACCAGAGGGCAATGTTGTTCATACAGGCGACTTTAAATTTGATATGACACCAGCAAATAACGAAAAAGCCGATATTCATAAAATGGCCGAAATCGGCAACAAAGGTGTTTTAGCATTAATTTCTGAAAGCACCAATGCCGAACGGAAGGGTTTAACCCCTTCGGAGCAAATGGTTGCTGACCATATGGAAGATGCTTTCATGAGAGCAGAAGGCAAAGTCTTACTCTCTACCTTTGCGTCCAATGTCAGCCGTGTTCAGCAGGTTGTCGACACTGCCATTAAGACGAATCGGAAGCTCGCGCTGCTGGGCCGAAGTATGGTAAATGTGGTAGGAGTGGCAATGGAACGCGGTTATTTGGACGTCCCTGAGGGGCTAATTATCCAAGCGCAAGAAATTGATAAATTGGCTCCTGAAAAAGTCGTTATCCTTTGTACCGGAAGTCAGGGAGAGCCTAATGCGGCCCTCGCCCGTCTGTCAACAGGCAATTACCGGGATGCAGCGATATACCCTGGGGATACCGTTATTTTCGCAGCCTCCCCTATCCCTGGTAATGAAAAAGCCGTCTCCAAGATCATCGACAATCTGTATCAGCTTGGCGCCAAAGTAATTTACGGAAGTGGAAGCTCGACAGGCATGCATGTTTCCGGCCACGGGTATCAGGAAGACTTGAAGCTTATGCTCACTCTGATGAAGCCAACCTATTTTATTCCAATTCACGGGGAATATAGAATGCTCCACCATCACCGTTTATTGGCCGAATCAGTCGGAGTCGAGAAAGGCAACTCATTCATCATTAAAAATGGTGATGTTGTTGATATTGAAAACAGAGTTGCCCGGCAGACACGCAGTATCCCAGCAGGAGATACTTATGTGGACGGAATAAGTGTTGGGGACGTCGGAGAAGTTGTACTGCGGGACCGCAGACAGCTGTCGGAAGATGGAATGCTTGTCATTGTGGTAACGATCAGCAAAGCCGATCGGAAGATTATTCAAGGGCCAGACACAATAACCCGCGGTTTCGTTTATGTTAAAGAATCCGAGGAGCTTCTAAAAGAAATTAACTCGCTAGTTAAAAAGACCATGCAGGATTTAGATGAAGGTGATTTCGGTCATTGGAATGTCATGAAACGTGAAATTAAAAAGTCGGTCGGCAAGTACCTCTTCAATCAGACGAAGCGAAAGCCAATGATTCTGCCAGTTATCATTGAAATATAAAATGCCAGGCACTTTTTTCCAAGTGCCTGGCTTTTATTATTTAGTATCGTTCTATTCCTGAATAAACCACACTTTTGTAATCCGGTTGTCTTCTATTTCATAAATAGCCATCAGGCTTGCCTTTTCTCCGGTAAGTCCATTGGTGGCAATCTCCCAATCAATGACCTTATTGCCGACAACTGAGCGATTCCTAATTTCGGCATACATTTTCTTCTTGAACGTTTCCCTATATCTGTCCATAAGCTCTTGTTTTCCACGTAACGTCACTGTATTATCCGGAAAAGTGTATACCGTAATATGATCTGCATATGTACTCGCAAAGCCTTCAAGATCTCCGTGGTTATAGAATTCAATTTGGTCCTGGACTATTTTTTCAATCATTTTGCTCTTCCAACCCTTCTTCTGCTTTTACTTGAATCGAATTCATTATACCGCATAAGCCTTTTATAAAAGTTGAGCAATCTTAAACTCATTTGCTGATTCCGCTAGAATTGCCATGAAATTTACGCGACCTATCAAAAAAGTTTTCTCCAAATGTCAGAAACCTTTTACTGGTTCCTGTCGTTACTTGTGAGTTTTTGAAAATCCTTAAAAGAATCTGGTGGTTAATGTAGATAAGTTTTTCACAGTGTTAGCAGGGAAAAGTCCAGTCGATGTCCAAAACTTAAATAGAAACATTTCAAATACCCAATAAGTTGAAAGGTGGTTTATCTCATGGATTTAACCTTGCAGCAAATTGTTGAAGGCCTGCCGAAATCCTTGTTAAATGCTACAGACAGAGATTTAGAAGGATTCCACAAGATCATCGAAGAGACCATTAAGTTAAGAGAAGGACATAGAAACCTTCAAAAAATGGTTAAAAACTTCTCTACCTCTACGATCGTTCGCTCCTAAAACAAACTTGCATTCCATACTTATCACTTTGGCAGGTACATGACCATTATTACCCAGAATAGTAAAAGACACTTGCCAGGTCTGGCAAGTGTCCTTTTGTGTGAGCTTGCAGCTTATAGAGTTACGCCCGATTTAAAAATCGCTAGTTCTCTAAAGTTATTTTTTTCGTTATTGACTGGCTCTCCGCTGGCTACCTTGGTGATGTATTGAATGAAATCATCTAGTACGATATCTGGAGAAACATCTTCAATTAACGTACCTGCATTGTAATCAATCCAATGCCCTTTTTTCTCAAATAACGGGGTGTTGGTTGAAACTTTTACTGTAGGAACAAATGTGCCAAACGGCGTTCCTCTGCCAGTTGTAAATAACACGATTTGACACCCTGCCGCTGCTAATGCAGAAGACGCGACTAGGTCATTGCCAGGTGAACTTAGCAGGTTTAACCCTTTAACACTTAATCTTTCACCATACTTTAGGACATCAACAACTGTTGAGGTCCCAGCCTTTTGGGTACAGCCAAGAGACTTATCCTCGAGAGTTGTAATCCCGCCTGCTTTGTTTCCTGGTGAAGGATTTTCATAAATAGGCTGATTATGATCAATAAAGTATTGTTTAAAATCATTGATAAGATCAACCGTTTTATGGAACACTTCTTCATTTTTAGCCCGTTCCATTAAGATCGTCTCAGCACCGAACATTTCAGGAACTTCTGTTAATACCGTTGTTCCACCCTGTGCAACTAGGAAGTCTGACAACCTCCCTAGGAGAGGATTAGCCGTTATTCCTGAAAAACCATCTGAACCACCACATTTAAGGCCGATTTTCAATTCAGATAGCGGAATATCTTCACGCTTGTCGGCTTTTGCAGCTTCAAAAATTTCTTTTAAACATTCAACACCAGCCTCAACTTCATCCGAAACATCTTGAGAAGATAAGAACTTAACCCTGTTTTCATCATAGTCACCTAATGAATCTTTTAAATCAATGATATTGTTATTTTCACAGCCGAGGCCCAGCACTAATACTCCGCCGGCATTAGGATGCTTAATCGCATTGCCTAAAATGGTCTGTGTATTATCATGATCATCCCCAAGCTGGGAGCAGCCGTAATTGTGTTTTAACACTAGGATATTTTCAAACGGAGCAATATCGCCAACTTCAGCCGTGAATTGCTTGATCATCAGATCGGCAATTCCGTTTACACATCCTACTGTTGGAACAATCCACAGTTCATTCCGGATCCCGGCTGTTCCATCCTTGCGTTTGTACCCTTTAAAAGTTAGGTTTTTATTTTCAAATGGATTATCTGTTAATTTTTGCTCGTATTGATATTCCTGGATGCTGTCCAGATTCGTTTTCGTGTTATGTGTGTGAACAAATGCTCCTTGCCCAATTGTGCAGGTAGCATGCCCGATTGGAAATCCATATTTAATAACCTTTTCGCCCGCAGGAATTTCTTTAAGAGCTATTTTGTGGCCACGTTCAACAGGCTCTGATAATTTAATCTCAGTTCCCTGCGCAATAATCGTTTCGTCTTTTTCAAAATCCCTTAATGCGATAGCGACATTATCTTGATCATTTATTATTAATATCTCCTTCATTCATATCACCCTCCTTTGTTTGAAATGCTAAAGAACATCCTTAATGGCTTGTTTCATGCCAAGCTTTTCTATTTTTATAAGATATTCTGAAACGAGCTCAGCCAGCAGCGGGATTGAATTTAGATCCTGGTCCCATAGTTTCATATACCCTAAAACAGCGGCGGCAATTTTTTGTAAGCCAGCCTCTGTTCCATCATACTGGTCCCATTGACCTTTAAAAAATTGCAAAATATGTTCATCATCAACAAGTTCAATATTTTCCTCACCGCGTTTGCCTTTATAAAAAACAATCCAGGCACTGAGGGAAAATGCAATCTTCTTTGGTGCCTCCCCATATTGGTCAACATATTCGAGCAATGTAGGCAGGTTCCTTGTCTTGAATTTAGTCATCGCATTTAAGGCAATACTCGTAAAATAATGGTGGATAAACGGGTTGGCAAACCGGTCGATAACATCCTTCGCAAAGAGTTTAAGTTCGTCCTTTGGCATATCGAGAACAGGAATAACCTCAGCTGCAATTAACTCTTCAATAAACTGTTTTGTATCAGGAGTAGTAACTGCTTCACTGACCGTATCAATTCCAAACAGGTAAGCAACAGGTGTCATTGCTGTATGAGCTCCGTTCAAAATCCGAACCTTGCTCGTTCTGTAAGGAGTAATATCATCTACTACCTTAACATTCAATCCGATTTTTTCCGCCGGAAACTCTTCTTTTAGCCATTCAGGCCCTTCAATCGCCCATAAATGATACTGCTCACCAACAACCAGTAAATCATCCTGATATCCAAGCTCTTGTGTTTTCTGGTCAATCGTATCTCTAGGATACCCTGGAACAATCCGGTCGACGAGAGTATTACAGAACGTATTAGATTCTAAAATCCAATCAGCAAAGGCTTCTTCAAGCTCCCACAATTTCACGTATTGAAGGATAACCTCTTTCATTTTTTGCCCGTTCTGATCGATCAGTTCACACGGAATGATAATTAAACCCTTGCTTTTATCGCCTTTAAACGCACTATAACGCTGATATAAAAAGGCTGTTAACTTCCCTATGAAACTTTTTTGCGGACGGTCGTCAAGACGGTCGCTCTCGTCAAAAGCAATTCCTGCTTCTGTCGTGTTGGATACAACAAACCGCAGATCCGGGCTGGCTGCTAAAGCTAAATATTCATCAAATTGCGAGTAAGCATTTAGCCCGCGGCTCACTGAATTTATAACTTGATGTTCTTTAACTGGAGAGCCATCAACGATCCCCTGCAGGAAAAGAGTATATAAACCGTCCTGATCATTTATCTTGTCAACCTTGCCATTTTTCGTTGATTGAACAATCACGACGCTTCCGTTGAAATCGGCCTCTTTATTCATTCTGTCGATAATCCAGTCCGTAAATCCTCTTAAAAAATTGCCTGTGCCGAACTGAAGGACTTTTTCTGGATAGGTTTTATAATTCTCTGCTACATTTCTGTTTAGTTGTTTCATAACCTCAACCCCTTTGACTCAATATCGTTCAAAATTGAAAGTATTCTTTCGCATTCTGATAACAGATTCCCTGAACGATATCACCAAGCAATTCCATGTCGTTAGGCACTTCGCCATTTTCTACCCATCCGCCAATTAAATCACATACTAATCTTCTAAAATACTCGTGCCTTGTATAGGAAAGAAAGCTTCTTGAATCAGTCAGCATTCCGACAAAGCGGCTGAATAAACCGAGATTAGCCAAAGCCTTCATCTGCTCAAGCATCCCGTCTTTCTGATCATTAAACCACCATGCTGTTCCGAATTGGATTTTCCCTGGCGCGCCGCCTTGGAAATTGCCAATTAAGCTGCCAATTACATAATTGTCCTTTGGGTTTAATGAATAAAGAATCGTTTTCGGCAGTGCATCTTCCCGTGCCAATGCATCTAATAGCTGGCTTAAAGGTTTCGCCATTTGGCCATCATTAATGCTGTCGAAACCAGTATCAGGACCTAATTGGTTAAACATTTTCGTATTATTGTTTCTGAGAGCATGGATATGGTATTGCATCACCCAGTAAAGTCTTGCGTATTGCTTTCCTAAGAATACTAATGTGTAAGACTTATATTTCTTTTCTTCTTCAAGGGTTACTTTCTCGCCAGATAATCCTTTCAGGAAAATTTCTGCCGCTTCTTCCTTTGTTGCTTCTTCATACATCATTGTATTAAGGGCATGATCGGACACACGGCCGCCGAGCGAGTGGAAAAACTCGATTCTTGATTGCAAGGCACTTAAGAAATCGTCATAGCTGGAAATTTGTTTTTCTGAAACTTCACCAAGCTTTTCTACCCACTGCACATATCCATCCTGGTTAATTTCTAATCCTTTGTCAGGGCGGAAACTCGGCAGCACCTTGACGTCAAAATCGGAATCATCTCTTAATTTTATGTGATATTCTAATGAATCAGTCGGATCATCTGTTGTACACACGACCTCAACCTTTGACATCTTAATCAAGTCTCTTGCCCCGAATCCTGGACCAGTAAGCTTGTTGTTTACCTTCTCCCAAATCTCAGGAGCACTTTTTTCATTGAGAATATCATGAACGTCGAAAAAGCGCTGTAACTCTAAGTGTGTCCACTGGTAAAGCGGGTTTCCAATTGTCATCGGAACCGTCTTAGCCCAGGCTAAGAACTTCTCGTAATCCGAGGCTCCCCCGGTAATGAGCTCTTCATCAACGCCATTTGTCCGTAAAGCCCTCCACTTATAATGGTCCCCATACAGCCATGCCTCTGTGATGTTATTAAATGTTTTATTTTCAAAGATTTCCTTTGGGCTTAAGTGGCAGTGATAATCAATAATCGGCATATCTTTCGCAAATGTATTATACAAAGTTACTGCTGTATCTGTTGATAACAAAAATGTTTCATCCATGAACTTTTTCATATTTCCACCTGCTCTTTCCTAATTTTGAAAATTTACGTACTATCTAGATTTACTCTATAAGAACACTTGGTAAGTAAAGTGAAAGCTGCGGAATAAATGTGATCATTAGTAAGACAGCGATCATTGCAGCGTAGAATGGTACCATTCCTTTTGTTGCTTTTTCAATTGGTATTTTCCCGATCGCACACCCAACGAACAGCGCCGTCCCAACTGGTGGAGTGATAAGTCCAATTGAAAGATTCAGTATTAATACTACCCCAAACTGCACAGGATCCATGCCGGCAGTCATTGCAACAGGCAAAAGAATCGGTGTGGCAATTAAGATGAGCGGGGCCATATCCATGAACATACCCAATAATAATAGAATCACGTTAATGATTAACAAGGTAACAATGTCATTTGGAGAAAACGAGATAAGCCCGTCTGTTACCATTGCCGGTACTTTTAATAAAGCAAGCAGCCAGCCAAATGCAGATGATGCGGAAATCAAGAAAAGGACCATTGATAACGTTTTAAAAGTTCTTTTTAAAATCAGGCCCATTCTTGAAATTGGAATGTCCCGGTATACGAAAAAGGTAATAATAAAGGCATAAACAACGCCAATTGCTGCAGATTCTGTTGCTGTAAAGATACCTGTGACAATACCACCCATAATAATAACAGCTGTAAACAATCCCAATAGTCCTTCACGAACAATTTTAGGGATCTCTTCTCTCTTAACAGGTTCTCCCTTTGGATAGTTCCTTTTAACAGCTATTACATAAGATATAATCAACAGAGCCAAACCTAAAAGCAAGCCTGGCAGCAGGCCGCCCATAAATAATGATCCAACGGATACACCACCGGCAGCAGTTGAATAGATAATCATGTTATGGCTCGGCGGAATCATAACACCCTGTGCCGCACTCGAGATAGTGACGTTAACAGCATAATCCGAATCATACTTAGCCTTTTTCATCATTGGGATTAATACGGACCCAATAGAGGAAACATCAGCTACAGCCGAACCAGAAATACCGCCAAAAAATGTACTCGCCAGCACGTTTACCATCGCAAGCCCACCTCGGACTCTCCCGATAATAACGTTTGCCAGGTTGATCAGGCGACGGGAAATCCCGCCTTCATTCATTATTTCACCAGCAAGGATAAAGAACGGAATTGCCAGGAGTGAAAATGAATTAAGTCCCCCAACCATCCTTTGAACCAAAGCAGCTAAATCGATGTCCATGTACAATCCTGTTAAGAATGATGAAACGACCAAACCTAGTGCTACAGGGACACGTATGAGCAGGAGCAGAATGAAACTCCCCAATAAAACTAAAACTTCCATTACAATCACTCCTCTAAATTATCATCCCACTCTTGATGCATTCCCTTTTTAAACATCAGCTCAATGCCATAGATTAGCATTAATACTCCAGAAACCGGGATAGCGCCGTATAAAATGCTTTGAGGCCAGCCAGTTCCTGCCATAGTTGAAGTTCCCATTAAAACTGTAAAACGATAGCCATAATTAATGAAGGCAATGGCTACGACAATGACTAGAATTTTTGCAATATAATCGCAAACCGTTTGAAGGCTTTTTGGCATCATTCCCACAAATAAACCGACACCAATATGTAATTTCTCACGGAACCCAACTGCAATACCGATGAAACCTACCCATATAAGCAATAATAATGAAACCTCTGCAGACCACCTGGGTGTATAGTCAAATACATATCGTGATAAAACTGTACCCGCGACAATAATGGCCATTACACCAATCATGAGCGCAGCAAAATTATCAATGATTTGATCAAATACGCTTTTAACTTTTTTAAATAATGTCATCGGAAGAGCCTCCTTTTTAAGAAAGCTCCAATGCCTGAGAAAGCAAAGCTTTTAGGCACTGGAGCTATACAATTTTTACTATATTAAGAAGATGGGTACGCCCTTCTTCAAATGTTCAAAGTTAAAGGGCAGCCCCGCCCCTATTCCTCATATGGTAAAAAACTATGGTAAAAGGAACGATAGGCTGCCATACAATATTATTTCATTTCATAAATTGGGGTTAAAAGAAATTTCTATTCAACGCTTTCGATTTTTTCGATCCATTCGCTGAATGCTTCACCATGCTTGTCATAAACAGGTTGTACAGCTTCACGCCATGGAGCAGAATCAGTAATTTCAGTTACTTCATTACCAGCAGCTTCTACTTCTGCTTTTGCTTTCTCTACTAGTTCAGCCCACGATGCTCTTTGAACTTCTTGTGATTCCATTGCAGCTTCTTTGATTAATTCCTGGTCTTCTGCACTGATTTTATCCCAAGTTCCTTTAGAAGCCATCAAAATTTCAGGTACTCTTGAATGAGCATCTAGAGTGTAAAACTTAGCAACTTCATAGTGATTTACAGAGTAATAGCTCGGGTAGTTATTTTCCGCACCATCAATAACTCCTGTTTGAAGTCCAGAATACACTTCTTCATAAGCCATCGGCGTTGCAGATGCTCCTAACGCTTCAACCATATCTACTACTAATGCAGATTGCTGAACACGAATCTTAAGTCCTTTTAAATCTTCAGGCTTTTCAACAGTACGCTTTGAGTTATAAAAACTTCTGCTTCCTGAATCATAAAACGTTAAACCTACTAAGTTAGCAGATTCCATTCCTGTTAAGAGCTCTTCACCAATTTCACCATTAAAAACATTCCACATATGATCTTCGTCTCTAAATAAGTAAGGCATTGATAGAACTCCAAGATCCTTAGAGAACTCTGCAAGCGGGCTTGCATTTACACGAGCAAAATCTAAGGTTCCTAATTGTACCTGCTCGATTGCACTTTTCTCATCGCCAAGCTGGCCTCCAGCATACACTTCCACTTTATAACGGCCATCTGTTTTTTCTTCTACAAGTCTAGCAAATTCCTTATCACCAACAACAGTTGGATAATCTTCCGGCTGATTATCGGCTAATCTTAAAACGATCGGTTCAGCGCTCTCGCCCTCGCCGCTTTTCTCGTTATTGGATGCCGTATCTGACCCTCCGCCGCAAGCAGCCAAAAACCCTGTTAGTGCAAATGACATTGCTAACAAACCTAAGCCTTTTCTTTTCATAGAATTTCCCCCTTTTGTGTGTCTAACAACCTACCTTAATAATAGAATCAATTTTTTAATAAGAATACTAGCAAACGCTTTCATTCCTGCTAAAAAAATAATTCCCTTCAGACAGGTTAACAAAATAACAACGTTGTTATTTGTATTAATCTTATGATAATTACTAATAGTTTACAAGGGTTTTTTTAGAAATTTTAAAATTATTAATTATGTTAACGTTATCTTCACTATATTTAAGTAAAAAAACAGTGAATATCGATATGATCTCTTTCAAAATTATAATAACGTTGTTAAAATGAAATTATTAGAAAAGTTTAGCCGCTTTTAAGAATTCTAGTAAAATGACAGTTCACACAATAAATCGGCTTCTACCTCTATTGGAAGGATAAGTTTGCTTAAGTCCTTTATGTCTTTTTTAAGACTAACTAGAAATTATGAGACCCAGCAGTGAAGGACGAGCATGTGGAAAGAGCGAAGTCGAACACAGTTTAACGCATTTCTAGGAGGCAGCGCTTAAGACAGACTCAATGGTTCGTCCGGAAAGCTAGCGATTTAATAGCTCAACTATTTACCTCATGCTTAAAAACATAAGTTGAAAATAAAATATAACAAATGGGTGGACGATGATGACAATAACCATAAAGGACATAGCTCAAATGGCTGGTGTAAGTTATTCAACTGTTTCTAAAGCATTAAATGACAGTGCGCTCGTCAAGCCAGAAACGAAACAGAAAATCATCAAGATTGCCAAAGAAATGGGTTATGAACCAAACTTTGCAGCCCAGCAGCTTGTCTCTAAGCAATCAAGGGTTATCGGTTTAATCTGGCCAACACTTGAACGCGTAGCGCCTTCAACTTTAGTGACGAAAATTAATGAAGAGATAAGCAAAAACTCATTTTCAATGATCCTTTCTATTAACTCCATTAAAGATTCACTTGAAATGTTTAAACGGTACCAGGTTGATGGTGTCATCGTTTTTGATGAGCATGATCATGACATACTTCTATCTTCCCCGCTGCCCTTCGTAACATATGGAGTGAGCAGAAATAAAGACTTTCCAGTAATTGATGTAAATTATGATGCAGCCATGCAAACTGCTGTTGAGTACCTATATAAATTAGGTCATACAAAGATTGCTTATGTGGGTGATTTTTCACCTATCGATGATCGGCAGATTGAAAAATATAACAGTGTTAAAAGTGCAATGAAACAGTATGGCTTGCCAGTAAGCATCAACAATATGATAAACACAGCTGGTTTAGATTGGTTTGATGGATATTTGGCAACTAAACGGCTTTTGAGTACTCCTTTTAAGCCTACTGCAATTATTGGCTCAAGCTATGATATAAGTGCTGGTGTAATTCGGGCCTTAAGGGAAGCCAATTTTATAATCCCAAAGGATATTTCCGTAATCAGCTATGACAATATCCCTCAGATGGCGAATCTAGAAATTCCATTAACGTGTGTTGGTGTTCCTGTCGAGGAATTAGCCTCTAGCATGGTTACTACTTTACTGGAGTGTATTAAAGATAAAAATACACTACCAGCAGGTAAACTTTTAACACCAGTTTTTACAGAGCGAATGTCGTGCGCTCAAGCAGGCGTTTTCAGCGGAAATTAAAGAGACCTGCCTTAATTCTGCCAAGGAGATAAAAATGATTGTTTTATATAGTCTGCTTTTCTTTATTTATTTTATAAATTTGATTATTAATTCATCTGCACTGTCCTACATCACAGGTGTTCTGGCTTTTCTTGCCTTTTTCTTTTCTATTAAGGGATCGAGTCGCCTGTTTCAAATTATCAGCATTATTTTTATCGTCGTTGGTTTCTCAATCTTTTTCGGTCAGCAAAGGTCTTTAACTGAGTTGCCACTTTATATGGTTTCGACGATCCCTTTGCTTGCTGTTTTTTTCGTTCTTCCCTTCATAAATAGCATTATCATTGTTGGACGTTATGACCAGCAGGTAAATAAATTGCTGAAAGTAAAGATACATCATCTAGGACAATTATATGGCCGAACTTCGCTAGTAAGTTTTTTATTGGGCGGCTTTCTAAACATCGCCACCTTACCCCTAGTAAAAACGGTGGTGCAAAGAAATTTAATAGACAGAACAGAACAACTCAAAAACAAATTTATCGCCCAAGCCATGCTTAGAGGATACGTATTAAGCCTTGTTATTTCCCCCATGGAATTACTGGTCATTTTAAGTATAGAGCACACAGACGTTTCCTATCTGCGTATCCTCCCATGGTTATTTTTCATTACCTTTCTTATACTTACCTTTGATTGGATACGAGGAAGCCGGACTTTCAAACAATTTAAGTTAGAGGATGGAGAAGAATTTAAAACCAGAAGTCAGGAACTGAATGCCGCATTGAACAAACGAATGAAAAGAAAGATCTTCTCACTCGTTTTTTATTTACTTCTTTTCATGATATCAATCATCTCTTTTAATCAACTCTTTGATATCGGTTTTCTCCAAACCATTGCGATCATTATTATTCCCTTTTCATTTATTTGGGCTCAGACGATCAAGCGCATCAAATCATATATCGAGTACTCAATTCCGCTTTGGAAATTGCGGACACTCAATTTAAGAGATAATATGATTCTCTTTCTGGCCGTTGGTTTTTTTACAAGTAACCTAAGTGATTCAATCTTTATGAGATACATCCAGGAGCCTTTCGCTTTATTGAGCGGAAGCCCTATATTGCTATTTGTTTCGATTCAGCTCTTATTTCTCGGGCTTGCAATGATTGGGTTTCATCCTTTGGTTACAATGAGCATTCTTGGAGCGATTATCGATCCCATTCTCTTAGTTATAAATCCTCTAAGTGTCGCTATAGTGTTGATTACCTCTGGATTATCAACTGTTGTATCAGGACCATTTAATATTTCGGTATCCTTAACTGCAAACCTGTTAAATATCAATTCTTATAAAATATCTTATTGGAATGTAGGCTTTGCCTTTTTATTCAGCAGTGTCGGGACGATTCTTGCTTTATATTTATTATAAACTCTGTTGATTTTCGTTCAGGCGCTCACCTACCAGGGGCAAATCCTAGAGCCTTCTCGGCGCACAACGGTTTTAGGTTCTCCTGTGATTCATTTTCTCCGCATGACATTGATGGGGCATATAGGCATTAACCCTCGGACGGAAAAATTGCGAATGCAATTTTGAGGCTTCCAATACCTTCCGCCTTGATCAACCAGGTTTCTTTTTTAGAAAACATACAAAAAATAGCGCAATGCCATTTATTAAGGCAATGCGCTTTTTGGTTTTAAATCCTTATTGGTTTTCCTGTCTTAGCCGATTCATAGATTGCTAAAATGAGTTGCAGGGAGTTTCGTGCTTCTTCACCGGTTACGAGCGGATCACGGTTCTCACTTATGGCTGTTACAATATCCTCGTATTGGCGCTTGTGCGATTCATATGAGGCCATTTTATTCGAAGAAGCGCTGTTTTTCGTGGCTTCACCGGAAGCTTTGCTGTATTGCTGCCCGTCCCTGAAATTCCATTCCTTCACGTCATCATTTTCAATGATCACACTGCCATTCCCGCCAAAGATGTCAAGGGTTGCACTATATCCGGGATAGGCTGCCGTATTTCCTTCAATTAATCCGAGGGCTCCTGATTTAAACTTCAGCGAAGCAACCGCAACATCTTCTACTTCGATCCTTTCGTGTGCCCTTGTTGCACAATAGGCATGCACTTCCTCGACCGGTCCCATTAAATAAAGAAGCAAATCAATATAATGAATCGATTGATTCATTAACGCGCCCCCTCCATCAAGTTCCCAGGTTCCCCGCCACGCTCCGCTATCATAATATTCTTGTGATCGATACCAAGTAGTCCGGGCAGCTCCAAAGTTAAGCTGTCCAAATTCGCCTTGATCAATGACCTTTTTCAAATCCACAATCGCGTCATCAAATCTGTGCTGGAAAATACAGCTTAACGTTACATTAGCCTTCCGGCACGCCTGGATAAGTTCGTTTGTTTTCACCAAAGTCGTATCAATCGGCTTTTCAACAACCACATGCTTGCCGGCTTTTGCTGCTAAGATTCCTAACTCTGCATGTGTCCCACTTGGTGTTAAAATCGTAACAATATTAAACTCTTCATTTTTGAGGAATTCTTCATAGTTATTGTAGTATTCGAGATTATACTCTTCTCCCCACTTTTTAGCCGTCTCTTTTTTGCGTGAGAAAATTGCTTTAACCGCCGCATCTGGTATCTCTTGAATACTCTTTATATGGGTTTCAGTAATACTTCCCGTTCCAACAATCCCAAAGTTTAATAGCTTTTTCATTGTTAAATTCCCCCGCTTTATTTCTTTTTCTCGATCAGCGCCGGTATTGAAGTTACACCCTTACCTCAATTACGATCGTAATGCAGCCGCGCTGTTTTATCCTTTAGACCTTATGACATACTTCAACACAACCCTGTGTTTATCCTTCTAGGGTGCAGTATGGTTTTCTGTATGTGGGATGCAGGTCAGGTGTCCACAGTATGGACACAGGTTTTTCGAATACACAGAAGAATTGACTTAAAAGTGGCATTTTTTGATGCAATAACTCCATTTTTTGATGCAATAACCTCTTTCAATGATGCAATATTCAAAAATACACTTCCAGACAGCTTCCTGAAATACGCTAAGCAACATTTCACCGTTAAAACTACATCATATTAAGGAACTCTAGCAGATATCCCAAAAGCTAATCATAAAATAGGAAAGAAATGAAACAAAACAACAGAAAAAACCCTAAAAGACATTTTAAAATAAACAGGTATGTCCTTGTGACACCTTGTTTTTACATTAAAAAGAGGACCCATGCTAAGGTCCCTATTCATTCATATTAATTGAAGGATATTTAATCTAAAACTTCCACTCTGCCCACTCTTTTACACGCGGGATTTCCATATGCTGGTTGTATGCTTGATCTTTTACATAAAGCTTGATAGATTCTTCACTTAGCGTCTCAAGCACCTCTGGTTTGTCGTCAAAATAGAAGTCCAGTTTCAGCTCACGTATGATGTCTACTTTTTCGGAATCCTTCATGCCCCAGAAAAACCGGTCATCTTGGACAGGAAAGCCCCCTTTAATTAACCACTTCTTCGTACGTTCTCCATGTTCCTTTGGCCTTGCGGTAATATAATAAATCTCATGTCCCTCTTCAATTAATCGGTTCAGCAATTCAACTGCCCCAGGATAAGGCGGACAAGAGGTATAATAGATCTGCTCAAGTGATGAGTTCCACATTTCTGCCCCCTCCCTGTCCGTTAAACCAAAGGGCTCGTGAATCTCAACCCTTTTAATAGCCCTGAACACATCAAGGCCTAGCTGTTGTTTAAGCTTCTGATTGTAAATTTCAAACGCATGTTCTCGCAAATTTATTAATGTATCATCAATGTCAAAACCAAATCTCATTGAAATACGTCCCTTCCCCAAATAAACCACCATGTTTTTAACAATCACGGTACTGCCCTACGCCATGTGCCCAGATTTGCTCATCTTCGTTTTAAGGTAGCCTTCATTATGTTCGGAGACATCGCCCCATAATGAAGTTCTGCCTGCGACCTGCAGACCTGCTTCTCTTAAGGCTTCCAGTTTTTTCGGATTGTTTGTGATCAGCATAACCGGCTTGGAACGCAGCACCTTCAGGACGGAGATAGCCTCCTGGTAATTCCTTGAATCATCGGTAAAGCCAAGGGCTTCGTTTGCTTGAACAGTGTCATAGCCATTCTCCTGAAGAATATAGGCCATTGCCTTGCTGAATAAGCCAATTCCGCGACCTTCATGGTTGGCCAGGTAAAATAAGGCGCCAGTTCCGTGCTCCACCATCATTTTCATCGACTGCTCCAGCTGAAATCCACAATCACAACGCTTGCTTCCAAAGATATCGCCAGTATGGCAAATCGAGTGCATTCGAATTAGCGCATCTTCTCCTTCTGCAAAGTCACCGTACACGAGAACACTTGACTGTTGGAAATCCGCCAATTGAGAACCTGATAATCGGTTAATAACCTCCTGAAAATCTTCTAATACGATGTCAGACTTTAGCCAGCTATACCATTTGAATTCAACCGTTTCTCCATCTAAATTAACCGGAAGCTTGATCGGGCCAACCAAATAAATGGCTCCCTCATCAAGTTTAATTAATTGTATTTTATCTTCCAATACAGAAAGAACATCTGATTTACTAAGTAATTCTTCCATCCTATTTCCCCCAATTATACGACCTCATGTTGTGTTGAACCCGTTCTCCACGATGGATTCCGCATAAACTGCTTAAACTATTAATTTTATTTGATTTCCTGAAGGGTCTGTGGTTAGGAAAACACCATCTTGGTCTGCAACAGATGCCCCCATTGACTTAATTCGAGATGCAGCCTCTTGGAGTACTGTTTCACTTGGGAAAACAACTGTATAATAACTCATGCCCACACTATTCTCTGCCGGAGCCGGAGCGCCCACACCATTCCAAGTGTTAAGGCCGATATGATGATGATAACCTCCAGTCGAGATGAATAATGCCTGGCCGCCATATCGGCAGACGACCTCGAAACCAAGCCCATCGCAATAAAATTGCTTAATTTTTTCAAACTCTGCAACATGTAAATGAATATGGCCCATAATCGTCCCCGCAGGAAGTCCATCCCATGGTGTTTCATCATCCTCCTTTATAACGCCTTCAAGATCCAATGGTTCCGTTGCCATCACCACTTCTTCACCCTGCCATTTCCAATTGGATGAAGGACGATCTACATAAATTTCAATGCCATTTCCATCTGGGTCTGCCAGATAAAGAGCTTCACTAACAAGATGGTCTGAGGCTCCCTGGACAGGATATTTCATTTTAATCATATGAAGAATAATTTTAGCCAAATCTGCGCGGCTTGGCAATAGCAATGCGTAATGGAATAAACCTGCTGTCCCTCTCTTCTTTGGGCTGACATCCTCTGGCTGTTCGATCGTTACTAGCGGAGATGCGCCATCTGCAGTTAAAACGATGCTTCGATCAGTTTGCTCAAGGATATTAAAGCCAATGATAGTTTGATAAAATTCTAGTGAACGCTGTAAATCTTGCACATTTAAATGAACCTGGCTTACAAAGGTACTTGGTTTTTCGTGAAATGTCATATCATTAACCTCCGTTTTAAGGTGCTATCGTAAATATCAGTTAGTTACTTTATGTAAGTAATTATATTTTGCATAGTAACTTGTGTCAAGTTTACTTATGATGTATTGTAATAATAAAGAATGTCTTCCTACTATAACCCATAAATATAGATGAGGTGATCGTAATGGATCAATCAGCAATTTGTCCTCGATTTGAAAAAGCTATGAGCATAATGAGCCAGCGTTGGACAGGACTTGTGATATATCAGCTGCTCACAGGCCCAAAACGATTCTGCAGCTTGGAATCATCAATGGGTATCAGCGGCAGAGTCCTTTCAGACCGACTAAAAGAACTCGAAAACCAGGACATCGTTAAACGTGAGGTCTACCCAGAAACCCCTGTCCGCATCGAATATTCCCTTACCGAAAAAGGGCGTGCATTAGAACCAATGATGAAGGAAATCGAGAAATGGTCGCAAACCTGGCTGCCAGTTGAACCGACACCATAAAAAGCCATTGTCTTTTACTGACAATGGCTTTTGTTGTGTTTTCAGCTGACGAGGCTTGCTTCGAGTCTACATATTGATTATTATTTTTCCAAACTAAATTGCTTACTAAAGAGGCTGTCACCTTCAGATGACAGCCTCTTTGTTTTAAATACAACAATTAGCTTTGCAAAAACTCTGGATCTTCATAGCTTGGATTTGGATATTTATAGAAGCCTTCTCCTGTTTCTACTCCGAGTTTTCCTTTGTCGATGTACTGTGTTTTCAGTAAGTTGGCCAGCATTGCAGATCCTTCATTACCTGCTCGTCCTTTACCGTGAGCAATGTTGTAAGCTGTTTTGATTCCTACAACGTCCAGGATAGCAAATGGGCCTTTAGGTGCTCCAGTTGCGATCATCCACGTTTTGTCGATTGTTTCTGGATCAGCCACTTCTTTTAATAAAAGCGTCTGGGCAGCTTCTAAAAACGGAACTAATAAAGAATTCAAGATATAGCCTGGCTGCTCTTTGTGCAATGGCAAGGCAACCATTCCGATAGCTTTTGCAAATTCGACCAGGTCGTCAAACACTTTACTATCAGTTCCGGGATGTCCCATGATTTCTGCTGTGTTGTTTGTCCAAATTTCATTGGCAAAGTGCAATGCCAAAAACTTTTCCGGCCGGCCAGTTGCTTCAGAAAATTGGCTTGGCAGCAAGGTGGATGAGTTCGTTGCAAAAATCGTTTTTTCAGGAGCGACTTTTCCTAGCTCCTTGTAAAAATCAAGCTTGATTTGAACAACTTCAGGAATCGCTTCAATAACAAGGTCGGCATCTGCAACTGCCTTCGATAAATCAGAAGTAAACGACATGCGGTTGGTAGCAGCGTTAACATCTTCCTCAGAAGCTCCTAAATCTGTTTGATATCGCGGCTTTAGCTTGGCGACCCTTTCCTTTGCACGGTCAATCGCTTCGTCGTTAATATCATAAACAACAACATTGAATCCTTTAAAAGCTGTTTGGTAGGCAATTTGGCTTCCTAAAACGCCGCTTCCTGCCACAGTTATATTTTTATAATTAATAGTCATTCTCCTTTGCCAGTTTTTGTTAATAAATGATCTCATTTATTATATCCACATAGTTAAAAATAAATGAAATGAACTTCTTAAAAGGCTTGATACATGATCTTAATTAGAAATCATTAGAGCCTTAAAGGTAAGAGGCACACAATAATCCTATTCCCCTAAAATATAATGTAAATCATTTTTTATCAAAACAAAGAAATTTTTACATTAAAAAATGACCTGCAAGAACAGCAAGTCATCAATTAATTATAGGACTAACTAATAAAAATCCCCCTCGCTGATCTTAGCTATTGCTCTTTTAAACTTAGTCCATTTTATCGGGAAATGATTGCTGCCGGTTTTGTTTTCACAATAAGTTTCATATTCAATCCGTACGTTCCATTGGGTCCCATCCATTGCAAACACTAAGTATTCTTCGGCCCAATTCACAAAATCGCATTTATATAATTCTGATAGAAACCATTCTCTCTCTTCTATTGTGATCTCAGTTTGAGCGGTTTCTTTCTCCCCAATCTCGTTATACTTCGTATGATTCACCATCATCGCTTCAAAATCGATCTTCACATCAAATGAAGGTCCGGGCCACCCGCCAGTAAAGGCATAAATTTTCCTGATTTTTTCATACGGCTTTTTGCCTCGATATTTTTTCCAAGTATTTTCACAGTCCCGACAATAGTATTTTGCGTTTCCATAAGTTACTTCACTTACCTCAGGTTCATTCTCGATATCGTGGTTAAATCTATTTGGAAGATTAGGAATAATATCATATGTATTTTGGCTTTTACATTTTGAGCAGACAGGTGAAATGACTTTCATGATATTATCCTCTTTTCTAGTTATCTCGTAAAAAAAGAACCGCTTCCATGCAGAAGCAGGCTCTTCTCCTATTCTATCGATCTAATACGGCATTCGCCAGTATGTATACAATGGCATCATCGGTAGGCGGGTTATGAAGTCCAGCACGGACATCTCGGTAATGCCTTTGCAATGGATTTTTGGCAGAAAGGCTTCTTGCACCAACGATTCTCATTGCCAAATCGACTACATCGTTCGCACTGTTAGTTGCGATATGCTTCACAGCAGCTAACTCGGCTCCCATGTTTTGCCGCTCCTCAGGATGTTCCACCCATTTTCTCGCGACTGAATATAATACTTCCCTTGCTTTGAACAATTCCAGCTCCATTTCACCTATTTTTCTGCGCACTTCCTGTACATCCTTAATTGGACCGGGAAGCGTAATCGGACGGAACTCAGAGGCGAATTTCACAGCATAATCCCTTGCTGCAACCGCAATTCCCAAATAAACTGCAGGAATCTGCAAATACCAGCCATTTGGGGATGGTTTTGTTGCTTCTTCTACCGCCAATAAAGCATCCTCTTCGACCAGAACATTATTTAAAATCAGATCATCACTTTTTGTACCTCTCATGGCAATGCTATCCCATGTTTCCTCAATAAGAACGCCCTCGAGATCGTGATCAACCAACACAAAACCTTTTGTCCCGGTTGAATTGACATCTACTGTAACAATGGAGTAATCAAGTGCCACCGCCATCGAAGTAAATGATTTACGGCCATTTATCCGCCAGCCGTTACCTTCTTTAGTTGCTGTTGTAGTGGGAATTGCACCCCTGGAAGGACTTCCTGTAGCTGGCTCCGTCTGCGCAAGATTGATCAGCGCCTTATCATTTACAATTAAGCTGCACAATTTCGCAAAGCTTTCTTCCTTCCAGTTTCTCTTTTCCGCAACCTCAAGAATAACACCGAGCTGCCAGCCTAAAGACAGCGCTGTCGGTGCATCTCCCTGGGCGAGCCGTTCCTGAACTGATAAAAATTCAAGCAAGTTGATACCTCTGCCTCCGTATTCCTCCGGTACTGTAAGAGATAAAAAGCCTTTCTGCTTTAGGTCTGCAAAGTTTTCATAAGGGAAACTACCTTCTGAATCAACTTGAGCTGCTCTATTTTTAAAAACTTCTGCTAATTCCCCTGCCTGTTGCAATAATTCCTGCTGTTTTGTAACGGTCTGTTGTACTAAATTCACCATAGTCTGCCTCCTGTTAAACTTATTTTTTCATAAAAAAACCTCTTTCGAATGGAAAGAGGGCTCTGTCTGCTGAAAGACTCTTTCTCATCTGCCAGACAAACTTGCCTGCTGGATTTAGCACCTCGCTTATTTATAAGATAAGTGGTTGCTGCAGGATCGTAGGACCAGTTCCTCCCCTGACTCTTGATAAGATTCATTGATATTCATTTGTTAGGAAATACTCTATGTTATTTATTTATTAATGTCAATATTTTTTAAATCTTATGTAATTGACTTTTCTAACTTGTCTAAATTGAAAAACTTCTTGTTGACATTGCTAACCTCTTCTTGTATATTTTGGTATAAGTTAATAGCAATCGATTTTTCTTATCTAGAGAGGTGGAGGGACTGGCCCTTTGATGCCTCGGCAACAGACTGTATAGTACTGTGCCAATTCCAGCAAGCGGAAGCTTGAGAGATAAGAAGAGACCTTATACATTCGTGTGTACGAAACCTCTTCTTTTCTTTGGAAGAGGTTTTTTATTTGGCCTCACCTCATTAAGAAACACAAACACATTTTGGGAGGAACAAGATTATGAGCAAACAGATTATCTTAAACGCGTTTGAAATGAACAGTGCGATGCATAACTCTCACGGTTTTTGGAAGCATCCGGAGAGTAAACGGCATCGGAGATATAAGGATCTGGACTATTGGATTGAGTTAGCGAAGCTGTTGGAGAAAGGAAAGTTTGATGCGGTTTTCTTTGCTGATGTACTAGGAATCTATGATGTTTACCGGAATAGTAAAGCCCCTTCTATCCGTGATGGATTACAGGTGCCGTTGAATGATCCAGCCTTGCTTGTTTCAGCTATGGCAAGTGTTACGGAAAACCTGTCGTTTGCTGTTACGGTCAGCACCACCTATGAAGCACCGTTTGGAAATGCAAGACGCTTCTCTACTTTAGATCATTTAACAAAAGGCAGGGTCGCTTGGAATGTTGTAACTTCTTATCTTCCAAACGCCGCCAGAAACTTCGGCCTCCAAGATATGATTAAGCATGATGAGCGCTATGGCATCGCAGATGAATACCTGGAAGTTTCCTATAAGCTTTGGGAGAGAAGCTGGGAAGATGGCGCAGTTGTTGAAAATAAAGAAACAAATACTTTAGTTGATCCTGAAAAGGTTCACGAGATTAATCATGAAGGTACCTACTTCAAAGTTGAGGGCCCGCATTTAAGTGAACCGTCTCCACAGCGGACTCCTGTCATCTATCAAGCAGGAACATCAGAGCGCGGCAGGGATTTTGCAGCAAAACACGCTGAGTGCATATTTGTTGGAGGCCCGACACCTGAAAGAATTCGTTACTATTCTGACGATATTCGTAAACGTGCTGAAAAACATGGGAGAAATCCTGATAACATTAAGATCATTTCTTTCCTTAGCGTAATTGTTGCTGAAACAACAGAAGAAGCCCAGAAAAAATTTGAAGAATATGCAAGTGTGTGGAGTCCAGATGCTGCGAAGGCACAGTACGGAGCAAGCGGATATGATATTGCTGAGTATGAGGAAATGGATCCCGACCTTCCATTTGAATACACAAAAACGACTGAAGGCGGTCATTACAAAGCGGCAACTCTTACGAAGGATGCTCCTAAAAAATTGACTGTTGGCGAAGTGCTGAAGCGTTTCGAAACACTCGATCATAGCATCATTGTTGGTAATCCGACAGAGGTAGCCGATGCTATTCAATTCCAATTTGAACAGTCTGGCGTAGATGGCTTTAATTTAAACCACTTAGTAACACCGGGCGACCTGGAAGCCTTTATTGATTTAGTGGTGCCAGTGCTTCAAGAGCGCGGCTTATACAAAAAGGACTATAGCGATGGAACGCTAAGAGAAAAGCTATTCCCAGAGGGTGCAAGTATTTTGCCAGATGACCACCCAGCCAGCAAATACAGGCACGCACTTGCTAAAAGCAATCGATAAGCCGCATAAGGATTTTAGGCATTTTAATAGACTCCTTGAAAAAGGACAAAAGAATCAGGCGCTTTGCAAAATTAAGTGATCATCTCCTGCGTCTGGCATACTCAGGATTGAATGGGCAGTGGGAGGAACGCCATTATGATTAAATTGGAAAATATAACAAAGGAATTTCAGACCAAATCTGAGACGATCCTAGGTGTGGATAATGTATCACTTACGGTCGAAAAAGGAGAAATATTTGGGATTGTAGGATACAGCGGTGCAGGAAAAAGTACGTTGCTTCGCTGTATCAACCTTCTCGAAAGACCCACTTCCGGTTCAGTAAAGGTAGACGGGATGGACTTGTTGAAGCTATCGAGTAAAGACCTTCGCAAAGCCAGACAATCAATCGGCATGATTTTTCAAGGATTTCATTTAGTTGCATCGAAAACTGTTTTTGAAAACGTAGCCTTTGCTTTAAAAGCGGCTGGTGTTGAGAAAACAGTCATAACTAAAAGAGTTGAAGAACTGCTCGAACTTGTCGGGCTCAAGGATCGAATCAATCAGTACCCGGCCCAACTTAGCGGCGGCCAAAAACAGCGAGTCAGTATTGCCCGGGCACTTGCCAACAACCCAAAAGTTCTTTTATGCGATGAGGCCACTTCAGCCTTAGACCCGAACACGACAAAATCGATTCTATCTTTATTAAAAAGAATCAACAAGGAACTTGGTCTAACGATTGTCATAATTACGCACGAAATGGAAGTCGTTAAAGAGATTTGCCATCGCTGCGCAGTTATGCAGGACGGAAGAGTAGTTGAGGAAGGCACGACTTATACTATTTTTTCAAATCCTCGTGAACCTTTAACTAGAACATTCATTCAAACCGTTCTGAATTTTGATTTGCCTCCTAAATTGCTGGCAAGTGTCCAGGGAAAGCTTTTGAAACTTCAGTTTCGCGGTGATACGGCAACAGAAGCCGTCGTTTCTGACATGCTCCAGTCCGTTACGGTCAGCGGAAATATCCTTCATGGAAAAGTGGAATACATACAGGATATTCCCTTAGGCATCTTCATTATGGAACTAAAGGGAGAAAATCAGGAGATTGCAAAGGCCATCGATTACCTTCGTGAGCGTGTGAGCAAAGTGGAGGTGATTGAACATGAATAGTGTAATCGAAATTTTACCTGAACTGAATCAAGCATTTTTTGAAACTTTGCTGATGGTGGGTATTTCCTTATTGGTAGCTCTGCTTTTGGGCCTGCCATTAGGAATATTGCTGTATGTTACGGACCGCGGCCTGTTCTTAGAAAATAAATGGATTAAACGGGTCGTTGGAATCGTTATTAACTTGATCCGTTCTGTTCCATTTATTATCTTACTCGTGTTCTTGCTGCCTTTTACTCAGCTTCTCTTAAATACAACGATTGGTCCATTGGCCGCCTCGGTCTCCTTATCCGTAGCAGCGATTCCGTTTTATGCCAGGATCGTAGAATCAGCGGCCCGAGAAATTGATAAGGGGGTCATAGAAGCCGCCGTAGCTGTTGGCGCTTCTCCTTGGATGATCATTAAAAGCATCATTCTGCCAGAAGCAAAACCTGGATTAATCACAGGCTTAACCATAACAGCGATTAGCTTAATCGGTTATTCTGCTATGGCAGGCACGATTGGCGGAGGCGGAATCGGGGATTTAGCGATCCGTTATGGCTATTATCGTTATGATAATACAGTTATGTTCACAACCGTCATCCTTTTGATCGTTCTCGTACAGTTTGTTCAATACCTTGGTGACTTCATTGCAAAAACAACCAATAAACGATAAAAAATAACAATTGCGAATCCGACAGTCAAGAAACACGAAAACAGGATACCCAACAAAGAAGCCTCATTTGCTTCTTTCCAAGGAGTCGAAGTTTCCCGCGTTTTTAGAAGAGCGGTATTAGAATAGGAGCGAAAAAAATGAAAAAAATTACATTAACCCTTATATCCATCTTATTAATTGGTGTCCTGGCCGCTTGCGGTTCAGACGAAAGTTCCGCATCTCCCGATGAAAACAAAAAACTCGTACTAGGCGGAACGATCCCTTACAGTGATATGCTTGAAAAAGGTGTTAAACCTTATTTGGAGGAAAAAGGATATACAGTTGAAATAAAGGAATTTAATGACTATATACAGCCGAATCTAGCACTGAAAAATGGTTCATTGGATGCAAATTTATTTCAGCATAAAGTTTACATGGATGCCTTTGCCAAAGAAAATGATATGGAATTAACCAGTGTTATTACGGTCCCGACAGCCCCTATTGGCGTTTATTCCAACAAGTATAAGACACTGGAAGAAATTGAAGATGGCAGCACAGTAGCAATCGCCAATGATCCTACAAACTTGGCACGCGGACTAACGGTATTAAGAGATAACGGATTAATCGAATTTGATAGTGAAGTAGATCCTCTCCGCGCTTCCGAGAAGGATATTACCAGCAATCCCAAAAACCTTAAATTCACACCAGTTGAAGCAGCACAATTACCGCGGACACTTGAATCTGTCGACCTGGCCGCCATCAATGGAAACTTCGCCATATCTGCAGGTCTTGATTTAACAAAGGCCCTTGCAAGAGATAAACTGCCTGAAGAGATCATCAACCGTGTTGCAGTCCTGACAGAAGATAAAGACGAGCAATTTGTAAAGGACATTAAAGAAGCCATCGAATCAGAGCAATTTAAAAAAGTAATCGAAGAAGATTTCCAAGGATTTCATAAGCCTGACTGGATGACTAAATAATAGAAGAAATGAGTCCAAAGCTGCTGTTGCGGCTTTGGCTTTTTTCCTGTATCTCCAAAAGAAAAAGGCAGGAACCTCATCCTGCCAGAATAATCACTTCAATGGTATCTTTACCTCTTTGTCGATAAACTTGGTCGTTGTATATCCCTCGATTTCAATAAACTCGGAATGAATGTTATTCGAACTGCTTCAGTTGAAATGGCTCCGGGGAGTCGAAATGCGTAGCTTCAACTTAGAACTTTTACAATTTCCTAAACGATTAAAAAAGAACGGCAATTGCCGTCCCTATGTCTTCCATTATTTATTCTGCTTCTCTTTCAACTGGACGAACAGCTTCTCTACTGTTCCTGCTCCGACATTTTCATATTTTGCAAGAATTACAAGTTCTTTTGGCAGCTGGCCTACGGTTTCAATCTGGTCCTGGTTCAGTTGTCTAAGCAGGCTTGGAATTCCAGTGAACTCGGCTGCAGTAAGCGGGATTTTAGATAGCTCTTCTGTAACAATGATGTGGTCTGTTTTATGGAAGAAAAATAATTCGCCTGGACGCTCGAGTGCCAGCTGCCTCCGTACTTTCTCTTCCTGGACGAATATCTTTAATTCCTCAAATAAGGTTTCATCATTTTTCTCGTTATACCGTTTTACGTGCTTATGCAAATCGTAAAGATTATTAGGCAATTCGCTCATAATCCGCGCCTGCTGCTCGGCACCCAAACGGATTAAAAACGTCTCTGATTTGGCAAATCGCTGCGGCAACAGGAATGCATCGCGCAAAAAGTAAGGAATTTCAAGCTTGTGTCCTTTATAAGTTAAGGTGCGAATCGCCGTGTATCCTGGAAGCTCAGCTTCAACTGGAGCTTCAGCTATGGTCGCTGCCGTTTCAGCTACCGCCGTATCATCAGTGATCTTTTGAACAGACGCGACCAGAAGTTCTTCTAGTGCCTTCAAACGAACTTCCAATTCAGATATTCCATATGATTCACTGGCTTTGGGAGATGGATCTTGATAGTCTGGAACCTTAATCGATACTGGCCCATACACTTCTACATACCATCTAACAATCTTGTATAATGCTTCCCATGAGAGCAACGCTTCAGAATAGCGGAACATGCGGGAATCATGGGCAGCCTGGTTGCCGGTCATACGCACATAATGAAGAGCGTCGCGAACTTCATTAGTCAGGTAACCATTATCGTTAAGTAAATCAAGGCGCTCTTTTAAACTCGCTCTCGGATCCTCGATTAACTTTTCAGTTTTAATAACCTGCTGCAAGATATTTTCAACAAATACCCTGGCATGGGTTAACATTGTGCGCGGACTTGAGAAAATACTATTTTCCAGCTCACGTGCAACAAAAGCCAATTCCTTTGATACTGGTTCAAGAAATTGATAAAAATAAGATGGTTTATCCATGATGGTCCCCCGGTTATGTAGTCTTTTACCTTTATTTTACCACAGTGTTAGCACATGTGTTCTAGTTTAGTTTCTTAAGTTAATAATATTTAGTGATGAATATTTAATTGCATCAATGAAATAGATAGTATAATAAAGGTAATGATTTTTAATTAGGAGTGACATGATGAATTTTACTAAGTCACCGATAGAAACGATGCGCGGCCGCCAGTCAGTCCGTACGTATGATACACAAAATCTATCAGAATCGGATATCGGTAAAATAACTGCCTATATAAATGAAGAAAAAAATTTGATTGGACCATTTGGAGGAAAAGGACGAATTGACTTTGTCCGGGTTAATAAAAATGTGACCGACAAAGGAATTAAGCTTGGAACCTATGGGTTTATTAAAAATCCAAATGCCTACCTAGTCGGCATTTCAGCAAATGATAAGTATTCGCTTGTGGAGTACGCCTATATTTTTCATCAGCTTATTTTATATGCCACCCAGTTAGGCATTGGGACTTGTTGGATGGGTGGTACGTTCAACCGAAATTCCTTTGAAAAAGAAATCCAATTAGAAGAAAAACAATTCATCCCCTGTGTTTCCCCCCTGGGCTATCCCAAAGAGAAACAACGCGTTTTTGATAAAGCTTTGCGTTACGTGGTTAAAGCAGATAATAAAAAAGGCTGGGATCGGCTATTTTACGATTCTACTTTTAAAGTACCTTTAGCTAAGGAGCAGGCCGGCCCATTTAAAATTCCAATTGAGATGGTAAGACTGGGCCCTTCTGCATCCAATAAACAGCCATGGAGGATTATCCTCTCTGAAGATCGCCAAGCTTGTCATTTATATATCGAACAAACACCTAATTACAGTGGAAATCTAAACTATAATATGCAGTTATTAGATATGGGCATTGCGATGTGCCAGTTTGAAATAGCTTGCAGAGAGCTGAAACTTGCAGGGAAATGGCAAGTGGCAGACCCTAATCTTGAGGTCTTAAATGAACACACAGATTATATTGCCAGCTGGAAAATGACCTAAATGAAAAGACTGACACGCTCTCTTGAAAGCATGTCAGTCTTTATTATTTAATATAAAAATAGTACTGCAACTTGCAGCCCATTCAATAGCAATCCAAGAACTAGCGACGTTCAAAAGTTTTACAAGCAGTTTCCTCGACGTTAGCAGCTTCTCTGCTGTGTTCACCAATCACAAAGATAGAGTCCGCAACACATTTATCCCCTTCTGCCCAGTACTTACAATTTTCAACATTACATAATACCTCAGTTGCCATATGAATCTCCTCCTGTAATAGATTTTGTTAATTAAATACCCATTTACAGAGGAGATAATCTATTTCCTTAATTCCTTCTATTTAAAAATCCCAAACGGCTTTCCGACCGGCAGCACGATTTTTCCGAAATGAGTGTTCAACACAACGGCAGCTGCACCGTAGAAAGATAGCAAGGCGATGCCCATTTCAGCAACTGCGGCCAGCATATGAGTTGCTCCATGAAATATATTAAATGAACTTAAAGCCAGTCCAATAAATAAAAAATCAATAAACACGAAAATAAAGAACAAGACTTTATGTGTTTCCATGGCTCCGATTGTCATAAAAAGGCTAAAAATCAAATAGCCTATGAACGCAAAACCAAGTTGCCTAGGATCCGCATTGGCAGCCAGCTCTTCACCGAAAAACCCGAGCTGGATCATCCATGTCGTTCCAACTCCAAACCAGAATAATCCGAATGCACCAAACGCAGTTGTTCCAAAAATATTGTTATGCTTGGCATCCAGAACGGCTGCAAAGAGCTGAGCAATTCCGCCGAGAAAAAACGCCCATGGCAGAATAAGCGAAACGCCTTCTGTTAAGCCCAACTTTTGTGATGATGCTACAAATGTGACCATCGCAAGACCGAACAACCCAAGCGCGGATGGATCTGCTGTTGTTATTTTAACTTGTGTGTAATTCTGGGTCTCCATATTATCCTCCTTGAAAAAACATACCTATGTACTTTATAGGATGAGACAAACAGAGTCAATACACTCTTAAAATGTCCAAAAATACTGTTTTCACAGAAAAATGCAAAGTTTGGGTGCCTGTGTCCTAGGAAATTATAATGATGAACTATGCTGGTCTCCTTACAGCACTTTTAAAATATACGAATTCGTATAGTAACTTACACTAGAAATTTAAAAGCAAGATAAGCCTGCAGTTCCATTAGCGATTCCTAACTCTCCAAAAATCGCTACTCGTTAGTGTTAATTAGCTGCTAATTCAGCTATTTTTACAAGACAGGATAACATCATTCCTAACCCAGCACCATACCTTATTTATGACCATAAAAAACAACCCCTCACGGACCAGAGGAAGCAATTTGGTTGATAAATAAGCGGAGAAATTTCTCTTATTTAGGAGAAAACCCGGAAGATAGCTAAATAGAGGGAAGGATTCCGCCTATTTACTTCTAAAACATGAAAATCCATCATTTTGCCGTACTTAACGGGAAAACTTCCCCTTATATATCCCCTACCAAGCTCTATTCTGCAGTATAAAGGGAAAATATCCGCTTATTTTACTGGTTACTGATTATGGATAAGCATGAATGTTTCTAGTTTTCCGCCTCCCTGTATACCTAAAACCCCTAATAGTGGCATAACAATTATCATATGAACTCTCACGCTGAAAAAATTTATGATAGGGGGGCGAATTACAGGGCTTTTCCACCGTTCAATCTATTAAAGACCCATATATATATATATAAAGAAGCAGCCTAATTCCGTTGCGAATAGGACTGCTAATTGGTGTGCTAATTTAGTTTTTTTATTCGAAAACCGAACCCGTTACTTTTCAGTATCCTGCTTTTTTTACGCTTTTAATTCTGCTAGCTGTGCCGATGGTTTAATGTATTTAGTTAAAAGCGTGCGTGAAATTGGGCCATCAATTAGTAACTGAGCTGGAAACGCAACGATAAAGTTTAAGCCAACTATCTTAAGATAAGCTGAAAAAATCGATCCTTCAATGCCGGTTGTTAACCCTGTTAAAATAAGCCCGTATACGGACATAATCAGAACCATCATAGGAACCATACAAAAAGCCATAGCCACTATAAAATTGATCTTTTTTGATTTATCATAAGGCAGTGATAATGCTAATTTACGTGCTATTGGTTCAACTAATGACTCTGTAATAAACGCGACGATAAATGTTACAATAAGTTGAACAATAGCAGAACCCAACGTTACTGAAGAAAATCCATGTAGTGCAGTATTGTAAAATGACATAATCAGCACCATACCAGTACACATGAAAACCCCGTAGATAATACCTTCTTTTTTATTACTAGGCAATTAAAACCATCCTTCCTTTTTTCAGAACATAAATTTCATTATATATTTATAAATTTTTTACATAAGTGACGAATTTGTGAACATTTATAAACTTATTGTTATTTCACTTATAAAACTCTTGACATAACAGCAGAGGGTATAATTATCACAATCCGAGATGAGAAAAGTGAAAGCCGCTAGTTCCAAGACCTCCTGTACGTATCGAAGCTATGTACTCCCCGGCAAAGTTTACGAAAACAGTCATTAAAAAGAGCATCAAACTATTAGAAGTTCGATGCTCCCTTTATATAATATTTTTGTTCGTACCCTATTTGAATTCCTAATCTAGGATTCCAACCTGCTTCTTCAGCAAGGCAGTCCTCGCCCTTGTTTCAGCCACCCTTACGATTAAACACTAGCCATCTCTTCTATGAGCCGCAGCTGTCCATCTGTAATTTTATAGACCTGATCACAATAATCGACCAGCCTTGTATCATGGGTGACGACGATGGTTGTTTTTCCATTTGTGGTTGTTGCCTTCTTAAGCATATCCATCACCTCGAACGCACGGTCCGAATCGAGGGAAGCGGTTGGCTCATCTGCAAGGATGATGCTGGGGTCGGTATACAGTGCTTTCGCAATCGCGACACGCTGCCGCTCTCCCCCGGATAAGTCAGAAGGAAAACTTTTCAATAAATCCCTAATACCAAGTGACTCACATAATTCCTCCAGTTGCTTGTCGTTCAGGTTATTCTTTTTCACCTTATCCAGCAATTTCAGCTGCTGGCTGACGTTCAAGAATGGCACCAAATTAGATGACTGCAAAACAAAGCCAATTTCCTGCAACCTAATACTCGCGCGTTTCTTCTCTTTTAACCTGGTGATATCATTTCCATTGATGAACACTTCGCCATTGCTTGGAGCCTGAAGCCCGCCTGCAATGGTTAGGAAAGTACTTTTCCCTGAACCAGAAGGTCCAATGATCGCGATTAGTTGCCCGCTTTCTGCTGAAAAACTAGTTGTTTTTAACGCTTCTATCTCTGTCTGGCCTGATTGAAAGACTTTATTAACATTTTTTAATTCTAACAATGCCATACATTAGCCCCTATCGCTTTTAAAGGATCAATTTTGACGATCGTCTGGATAGAAAATAACGCACCCAGTATCGATACCAATACAAGCACTGCTCCATAAACCAGCATATCCACATAATTAAATGCAACTGGAACCGCTGCCGGCAAAAAAGCTCCGGTCAAAATGGTGAATATAAATCCAATGATCACACCTGCAACAGCCAGCAGGAACGTTTGGGCAATGACCGATTTCGCCAGGTATCCGCTCGAGATCCCCTGTGCTTTCATCACTCCGAAAATACTAATTTTCTGGATCGTCAACACATAAAGGAAGATAGCTAGGATCACTGCTGAAATGATGAATAGAAAATAGATCATAAAACTCAATGTCATGCTTTGCTCTGAATAGCCAGGCATATTTTCAATCAGATCCTGGGTGGCAATAACTTGAAAGGAGTCATCCACCTCTACCTCTTCCAAATTGTCGGTTCGAATAACAAATCCATTAATCCTATCTTTCATGTTTTCAGTTGACTCCCCAAAACGCACTTTTTGCAGCGTCTCCAGGCTGCCATATAGAACGGGGGCTGCATTAAACCTTGCATTGTCAGTAAATCCCGTTATCGTAAGGGTCTCATCTGTAGCAGATAGCTGCAGTTCATCGCCGATTTCAAAGCCTTCATTCTTTAAAGTATCATCAGCAATCACTTCGCCCGATCCCTTAAAAACTTTCCCTTCGGTCACCTTTGGCATAATGAACTCATCTTCTCGGATACCAAACAGTGAAATATTGGCCTTATTGTCGCCAGCAGTCGCAATCGTATAAAATTGCCCTAATACCGCGTACTCATCAGCACCAGCTCCATTATAATCCTCGATCTTAAGACTGGACTGCGGAAGGGTAAGATCCGACTCCTCTGTTAAGATGATTCCGTCTGCATCCCATTTTATAACCGCTTCTTTATTAAGGTTTTCAAGTCCATTTGCAAGTCCTGATAAAAAGAAAACCAGATAGGAAACTAGCGTTAAGACGCCAACGATTAAAAGGAAACGCAGTTTATTGTTCTTTATTTCATTCCAAGCCAAAAACATATTTTATTTCCACTTCCTTCCAATATATACATTATCAATGTAAAACCAATTTAAATAAATGGCAAGAAATAACGATTGTTTTAAAAAAAACGATGAAAATTGTTTAAACAAGAAAGCCCTATTTCTATGTTAGAAACCAAAGAAAGGTTCTAACCTAGATTATACACGTGGTGGCGTTCCCCTTTCGCCAAACGACCACTAAAATTCCCAAAATATGAGTGATTTTCGGTAAATTGTCACATTTGTATAGTCAGGGACAAATAAACAATAAGAATGGCCTGGCCAAGAAACGGGTAGAGATATAAAGTCCAAAATATTAATTTTAATAATAAAAGGAGCATGCATATGGCATTTTATATTTTTGATGTTGATGGTGTACTGACAGATGAACTGGCCCGTCCCGACAAGGATGTTCTCCGGTCAATCGAGAAACTTCATAATCAGAAGATTCAGCTGGCCTTTATAACCGGCCGCTCAAGAAAGTGGCTGGCAGAGAATGTCTTCACACAATTGGACTCTGATCAGGACTGGACGAGTCTTTATTGCGTCGCTGAACACGGAGCGATTAAAGGAAAAGGTCTGGATATTGACACTTGGGAACTCGATCAAGATTTCGTCATCCCGAAGGCAGTAAAAGAAAAACTGTTTGAAATCAGCAAAAAGCAACAGTACCAAGGACTGATTGAATGGGATGACACAAAAGAATCTATGGGGACCGTTGAATCCGTGCATGGCGAACCCGGAGATGAAGAGCACCTTAAGAAAACGAAAAAGGCATTAAACGAATATGCAGATGAAGTCCAAAAAATCGCCGATGAATACGGCAAGAAAGTTGTCGTCTCTACCTATGGAGTAGATGTCACCCCTCCGGACTTATCCAAAGAAATCGGGGCAAAGTGGGTGTTCACCCAAGCCTCCTTTGAAGATGAGCCAGTCCTTGTATTCGGTGACAGCAAAGGTGACCTCATCATGGCTGAAACAGCAAAAGAATGCGGCGCTAATGAAGTAACCTTCTTCTGGGTTGGTGAAGGTGATATGCCAGAGAGTGATTCATATGATTTTGACTCCAAGGGTTCCTCTGAGAAATTCGCAGCTGGAACAAAGCAGCTTTTGAAGGGCTTGATGGAGGAAGACTGAGTTTGATTATAAATTAGACCATGAGTTTAATGATAAAACGAGCCCAATATTACCGGGCTCGTTTTAGAATTTGAATGATAATCTACTCTCTAATTGGTTAACTTAATAAATAATGGTTTCATCGGGCAAATACTTTTCTTCGAGTTCTGCAATTTTCCCCATTCCTAATTCTTTAACTAATTGATTATGTGTCGTTCGGGGAGTTTTAATACCCAGTGCTGATTGTTGATTTCCAAGTTCAGTAAAAGCTTGTTTCACCGCCTGGTGCATTGCGGTCACAGAGATTAAAGCGAAATGTACCAGCTTTGCTCCCGTCCACCGAATTTCTTCAATCGTTAAATCTTCTAGCCAGCCAACAATCACTAGAGAAACTGGACATGATACTTCGTCAACAAAACGCTTTACTTCTTCCTTATTTTTAAAGGTTCTTGAAATTGGCTGTACTAAGTCAGCACCAGCTTCGTGGTATAGCTTTGCTCGCTTGATAGCCTCTTCAATGTTTGTTGCGTCTGTGCGTGCAATAATAATTGTATCTTTATTCAGCTTATTTTCTGCTGCTGCTTTTATTTTCCCTGCTGCTTCTGCTGCAGGCAGTACTGTATTTGTTTCATCCACGCAGATGGGGCAACGCTTTGGGCTGATTTGATCTTCAATAATAACTCCTTCAGCACCAGCCCTTTCAAATTCATGAACAGTCTTTATAACATTAATAGCATTTCCATAGCCAGTGTCAATGTCCGCAATAAGTGGCTTTGAGGATACATACGTCATACGGCTTACAGTTTCAACATTATCCGACCTTGTGTAAAGTTCAGCATCTGGCAGTCCAAATTGCTGTGCAGATATGGCAAAACCACTGGAAAGTATTGCATCGATTCCATCTATATCATTTGCAATTCGAGCACTTAGAGCGTCTCCTGCACCTGCTGTTATAATCACATCGTGCTTTTGGATAAGTTCCTTTAATGAAATTTGTTTACTTTGAATCATGTTATCCCTCCTGGCAGATTATATTTATTTTTCATCTTTAGTCTATGAAACATATGGCTGGTCTTGAATATCTGTATCCCCCTGTTGTTTATCGAAAGTAATCCACACACCTTTTGAAATGATATTTTTAATGAGCAAAAATATAATTTCAATAAAAATACACCCAAAACCCAAAGGAACTAAATACAAGAATGGATAAATTGGAAATAAGTCTCCAGCAGCAGGAAAGGAGAAATTTTTCTCTGTACCTGTCAGTGCATATCCAAATGAATAATACGTAATGAGCGCTACAATAATTAATTCAAATAACAACATTGTCTGATGGAGAATTTTTTGAATAATTAAAGGCAGTTTTTCTAGTACGATTGGAATCCGCGGCATGATTCCTGATGAATAAGCGTAAATAATGATAGAAAAAGATGCTAGGCTCATTAAATAGTTTTGTACGAATTCATAACTTCCCGGAATTGAAGACGATAGAAGGTTACGTGAAAGTACATCAAGTGTTATTAGAATTATCATGCCAAACATGGCAATACCACTAAGAAATACACCTAGTTTCTTTGTATATCCAAAATAGCTATAACACCGTTCCAATTTTCTCAATTTGATCACCCTTTAAAATCATTTGATCGTAGATGGTAACCACGTCACTATTTCTGGTATTAAGATCATTGCTCCACAAACAAAAATTGTTACAACAAAGGCCAAAATCATCGCATATTTAAAAATTCCTACCGCCGGAATTCCACTTGTTCCAGCTACTGCGTATACACTTAATCCAACTGGTGGTGTAATCAAACCTAGAGTGCAGATGACTGATACGAAAACACCAAACCAGAGTACGTCAATTTGGACAGCTTCTATAATAGGAAGGAGTATTGGAAGGGTCATTAGTATTACTGCTGCCCCTTCAACAAACATGAACAAAACGAAAAATATTGCAGTCAATATAAACAAAGTTAGAATTGGGTACTGCAGTATTCCTTCTAGCAAGTCTGTAATTTTCCTCGGCAACAGCGATAGTGAAACAAAGCGACCGAATATCCTTGCACCAATTAAAATTAAAACAATCATTCCTGTAACTTTTGCGGTTTCTGCAACTGAAGACTTGATAAAGGACCAGTTTACTTTTCCAAGTAGCAACGCAGTCAGAAAGGCTGCCAAGGCCCCTACTGCTCCTGCTTCTGTCGGTGTTACAAACCCGGAATATATTCCGCCAAAAGTAACTGTAAATATGAAAATCCCAGCACAATTAACAATTAACAACCTCTTAAAACTCAATTTCTTACTCTCAGTCTTAAGCCTTTCAGTATTCGGACGCTGGTCTTTATACATAACAAATACACAAGTGACTAGAACAAGTATTGCAAGGATTCCCGGAATAATAGCACCAATAAACAAGTCACTTATTGGTGTTTCAGTTATCACACCATATAGGATTAAAATAATACTAGGTGGAATAATTCCTGATAACGATCCGCTTGCTGCTGATATCGCACCTGCAAGTTCTGGTTTATACCCATAGTTTTTCAGTTCAGGTACTGCTACTTGACCTAGGGATGCAGCTGTTGCTGCACCCGAACCAGAAACAGCTCCCAGAAATCCTCCTACAACTATGGTCAATGCTCCAAGGACAGTAGGCCTTCCTCTAGAAACATTGTAAATCATAGTAAAAGCATCTTGGACGATTCCGGCCTTTAAAATGAATTGTGCCATTATAATATAAAGTGGAATGGTTGTGAGTGTATAACTAGCAATTTGAGAAAATGGATCCTGACTTAAAAAGCCAGAAATAATTTTAAATCCCTCTAAGTAAATCAACCCGAAAATCCCTATTCCTAACAAGATGGAATGGATATGTAATCCTGCCATCATTAATATTAGAAAAGCAAAAATAATTGTTCCAATCAACAAAAAGTCAGCCATATCAATTCGCTCCTGAAGTAAGTCCAAAGTTCAATTTCACCAGGATTATTTGGGAAATTGAACTTTCATACCTTACTCTAGATTTTATGGAAGATTATTCTAGATTTTTTATAGCCTCCGGAACATCTCCGCCCTCTTCTATAATAATGTCACGCCATAGTTTCGCAATCTCGGTTCCTGGCTCACCCTGCTCCTCTAATATATCAATAAAGTCATACCAAGTTTTTTCCATTCCTTTGACGAGGAGCTCCTCCACTTCAGGCTTGAGGTCATTAATATCTACAAATTCAGCACCATTGCTGGATGTTTCCTGAATAATTTCTTCACTCCGGTCAACCCAAATTTCCGCTCCAGCTTTGACATGAACATTCGCAGCCTCAATCATAATCAATTGAATATCTTCAGGAATCTCATCCCACTGCTCTTCTGTCATTGCTAAAAGAGAGCTGAAGTGACCAAGGTTGGTATCTGTTACTGTATACTTAAATAACTCTTCAAATCCGTAAGCTGTCCAGTCTGATATGAAAAGGAAACTACCATCTACAGCCCCCCTGCTCATTGCATCGAACAAGTCAAAAGTAGGCATTGTCACTGAGCTAATCCCTACGTTCTTAGCGAAAAGTTCATGAATACGAGATGGTGTCCGTAACTGAGCCTTTTGGACATCTGCAACACTTTCAAATTTCAAACCAGTCGTTGACATGGAATATTGTTCAGAGATCGTCGCAGGCAAAACTTTGATTCCATGCTCACCATATTCTAGTTCAGTAAATGTTTTTCCATCATGTATTTTTTTATCACTTTCTAATAGTTTCTTAAAGGCCATCGAACCAATAACAGGGCTAGAAGATGCTAACGGGAGCATACTAACTTCAGATAATGGGAAACTAGCTGGGTCATAAATTGGCAATAGTGGGGCTGCAATGTCTACAGTTCCCTGTTTAAGCGCTTCCATTTCGTTGGTGGCTTCAACCAATTCTCCCGATGTGAAAGTCTCAAATGTTACTCGTCCCTCTGTCTCTTTTTCTACTTGTTCCATCCAAGGCTCATAAAAACCTACCCATAGGCCATGTTTTGGACTTAGAGCGGATGTAACACGAAAATTAAAAGATTCTGTTGCACCTTTATCATCTTCAGGTTTCCCGCTAGTATCTTCCGTTTGTCCGTTACACGCTGTGACTAATAAAAGCATCAAACATATTAGTAAAGACCAGGCATATTTTAATTTCAACTTGTAAACCTCCCATTTTTAGTTTTTAAAAGCAAATATTAAATACTAATTGTAAACTATTAAACTTAAAATATTATCAAACTGACTTCAGCCGGGTGTTTTTTAAATATTCAATAATTCCACCATAAAGTATCAGATCTTTTGATTTTTTGGGTATACCTAAACATTGAAGTTTTATATTCTTATTTGTGAAATAGAGTATTTCTGTATCCCAGTTGAACTCTACTTGATCCCACCGGGATGCCGTTTTCGTTACTCCGGGACATTCAATTAATGGGAAGCCGTTCGTAGATTCTCCGCGATAAAAGCCAGGAGCGAACGACTCAGCTATTATTGCTGTAATTCCAAGTGCCCTTAAAGCACGGCAAGAAGGATAATGTGGATGACCATATCCGAAATTCTCACCGCCTATAATTACATCTCCTTGACGAACATACTTTGCAAATTCAGGATCATATTCTTTCATACAAACAGCTTTTAAAGCCTCAATATCCTTAGTCTTTATATTATCAACGCCGACAATCAAATCAATATCAAAATTTTCTTCCTGAAAAACCCATGCAATTCTACCATTAATTTTGGGAAGCATTTTTATCACCACCTTTTAAAGCAATGTTCTTGGATCTGTTATCATTCCGTTTATTGCAGTTGCTGCAATAGTATATGGACTTGCAGTATATATTTCTGCTTTGTTGCTTCCCATACGACCAGGTATATTTAAAGTCCCAGTAGAAACTGATCTTTCTCCATCTGAGAGCGCTCCCATTTGGCCGATGCAAAAATCACAAGTAGAGATATTTACGAGAGCACCTGCTTCGATTAGCTTGGTCGTTAATCCAAGTTGACTCATTTTGGATTGAATCGCTGCTGTAGTTGGCACAGCATTTAGGCGAAAGGATTCAACAACCCGTTTTCCTTCTAAAATTTCCACCGCTTGTATAAAATCCTTAATTCTTCCACTTGCACATGAACCGATATAGCCCGATTGTATAGGTAGACCGATAACATCAGAGATGGGTACCGTATTTGCAGGGGTAGGCGGCATTACAATAACTGGTTCTACTTTATCCAGGTTAAAGGTGAATTCCTTAAAATATGTTGCATCTTTATCAGGGACCATTTGATCATAATCGTGAACTCCGTGCTCCCTTAAATAGCTGTCAGTGGTTTCATCCGTTTCCATAACTGCTGATACCCCACCCAGAAACATTGCAAGGTTACATAAAGTAAACCGTTCATCCATTTCGAGTGACTTTAGTCCAGGACCTCCATATTCAATAATGCTTGAACGGCAACCGGAAGGACCAATCTCTTTTACAATCCAATGAAAAATATCTCGAGACGTTACCCCTTTACCTAGCTTACCTGTTAGATTGATTCTTACCGTAGGCGGAACAATGAGCGAAACCTTTTCAGTAGCAAATGCCTCTATCATACTATTACGAATTCCAACTCCAATCGCTCCTAAGGCACCTACAGTACTAATATGTCCATCAAAGTGAACCACAAAGCGGCCTGGCCTAATATATCCTTTTTCTGATATTACCTGATGCCCAATCCCGTGACCTTCATATAGCTTAAATCCATAACGTTTTGCAAACCTTCTTGTAATAGCATGTATTTCTTGCTCTTTAGGTGTTCCGGCAGGATACATATGATCAATAAACAATACGAATTTTTCAGGGTGCCGGACTTTATCAATTTTGAGCTCTTCAACCATCTGTTTCTCATACTTGTCGATGTAGCCAGGATAATCATAGGCAGTTATTACATCTGGAGAGAAAAGTTTCTCATCCCCTGTCCGGACTAATGTCCCATAATTTTTAGAAAAAACTTTTTCTGCAATTGTTTGACCCAAAAGTACTCCTCCTTTTTCGATATGTAATTAGTAACTTCTCAAGCTCTTGCTGAAATATGTGTGTAATGAAAATTCTTGAATTTCAATGACTTAATTCATTGACTTGAGTCATTGACTTAGGTAAATTATATATAACACCTATTATAAAATCAACAAGTTTTCAGAAAATATAAAAAAAACTAAAAAGATAAAGGTGAAGTTAATGGAGAAGAAAAAAATGAATTCACGACAGCTTAAAGCATTGGAAACAAAAAATTCACTATACGTTAGTGCACTAAGATTATTTAAGGAAAAAGGATATGAAAATGTATATGTAGAGGATATTGCTGACATGGCTGGTACTTCTAAAGGATCATTTTATACTTACTTCAAATCAAAGGATGACGTAGTTTTAGAACATTATAATAAGATTGATGACTCTTACGAAAATGCATTTAAGGGTTTAGATTCAAGTAAGCCATACTTAACTCAGTTACTTTTTGTTTTACAGGCAGGCTTCCAATTCTGTGATGATCTCGGGTATGAATTTTTGTCAATTGTTTTATCGAACCAGTTATCACCCTCAGAATCTAGTTCCCTGGTAATACAAAAAGATAGGAAACTCTATAAAATAACTAAAACCATTATTACACAGGGACAAACAGCGGGTGAGTTCCACGACAAATATGACACTGAGTTTCTTCTTGATGTTTGCCTTACCTTTTATCGCGGTTTATTTTTAGACTACTGCTTTATGAAAAATTCAGACATAAAGCTTAGTAGCTACGGAGAAGAAAGATTACAATTATTCATAAAAAAAGTGTTATTTAAGTAAAAGGTTATTACAAAACGATCCTGACATATGTAGGTCGATCAGGATTTCATGTCCTGGGGCAGTTAAAGAAAAGTCTTATAATCGATTGAAAAAGGTCTCCAAAGTAATTTGCAGCGGGGACAAAACAGTTTTTGGAGAGATTGATGGGGTAAGACTGAGTTTGATTATAAATTAGACCATGAGTTTAATGATAAAACGAGCCCAATATTACCAGGCTCGTTTCTTATTAACAAGAATCCAGATAATCCAGTGACAATCAGGGCTGATACCCCACAGCATCATGGAACAAATTGTGAAACAAGAAAATCCGGGGAGTGACAGGCACCGAAGTTACCTTAACACATAATGAGGATTTTCCATTAGTTGAATTCCTGTGGTTTCATACCTAACAAATAAACTTTCCTTATCCCATTCTTCACCAACGCACATAACCCTTCTAAGCCCTTTTTCATCTAATTTTTTATCTTCTTCTTTTGTTATAAGAGCTGTAAAGTAATACTTTAAAAGGATGTTATAGATCTTGTCTTCATCTGGCAGCTCTTTTTTCAACTCTTTAATTATGTCTTTGAAATAAATGTTCTTACATACTACGTGTTCTTTTATGAATGAAGCTTTCTTCTTAGCATCATTCATTTCCAGAGCTGCCAGGGTTATGTATTTATGTGCCCCTATTCCATTCCAATCATAATTTACGTTTAAATCTTCCCTTGCAGAAAACTTTAGGCATCTGTATACAAAGCCTTGGATAAAGTTGGTACTATTTTGAAAGGTATGTACAGATTCAGGATCCATTAATTTAATCGCATTATAGTTTCTAATTAACCACTTTGCTGCCTTTTTATAAGCTGATTTTTCAGCTGAAGTAATATTTTTTATCATCATCTATCCCTCACCAGTACTAAAAGTTTTCTAACGAAAGTGACGGGTTAAGTTTAAAATAATTAAGAAATTTATACAATCATATAAATCATTCCATAGGTTGAATGAAATTTTTAAGTTAACATATAAAATGCTTTGTCCCACTATAAAATTTGGGCAACTTATTTACTTAATGTGATATGAAAGGCACCCTACCATTCGCTTTCCTTAAGTGCTTGGAAACACAAACAGGTTGGCTGCCCTCTACCAACGTGGAACATGGTGTGAAACAAGAAAATCCGGGAAGTGACAGGCACCAATTTTCAATTTACAGTCTTATATTCCAGTGTTATTAGCTGATTATTTTTCATGGTTGCTTTGTATAGAATAATGTTTCCTGTGGTTGGTTCAGCTGGATCGGAATGAACCTTAAAGTCTTCATTTAAGGCGATCGTCCAGACTGCTTCGTCGTTTTTCTTTAAAACAACGGCCAGTGTGCCAAACTGGATAATGTTTTCCCACTCAAACATCTCTGTTTTACCCTTTTCAGTAACAAAGATTCCCTCCGGAGTGCTCTCAACCTGATAATCTTTGGCTTTCCATTGGCCATGAATTTCAGCTCCCACATAATAATAGGAGGTGCCAGTGCCCCGGTCTCCATACGTCCCGATAAATTGCTGAATTGTATCGCCGTCTGTTTTGTAGGTTACTGCAGCCACATCCTTTTCCAGCCATTCGACCTTAAAATCTCCTGCCGTCTTATGGGGCAAAGCTTCTCGCGGGCGGCCCATAATGCCAAAATAAGACCTGTAGTAGACGGCCACGCCTCTCTCGACATCTTCCTTAATAGATAAAACATGTTTCCAGTCTGGCGATAGGCTTGTTATATTGTTCACCTCCTGTTTGCTTTTAACTAGCAGGTTCACATTGACAATACTAAATAATATCAAAACACTTAAAACGATTAATTGAACCATTTTGGTCAGATTTAATAGAAGGAAAATGGAACCAGCCAAACAAATCATGCAAAGGATATTGATAATGAAAAAAAGCCGATTGTCGATGTACTCCACCTGATAACGTGCATGTACTAGAAAATATCCCATTTGAATACAAAAAAATCCAACGGCTAAAAAGAACAGAATCCAGCCTGTTATTTTCACAAGGTTCGATTTATTCTCCTTCAATTGGCTGCACCTCCTCGGAAAACTCCCATGTTAGACCATTATCATCTGAAATGAATTTCCCCTTCACCCTACCTCCCCGATAATCACCGTTGGGGCCCTGGTTGACCAAAACAGCTAAATGCTCTCCCTCTTTGGTTGGAGTTTCAGCCTGGACAAATATTTGCTTGAATTTTTCAGGAATTTGAAAGGTTGACTGCTTCCAGGTAGTTCCCCCGTCCTGCGTAACATAAAAATCCGGCTCAGCTGGATTGATCGTTCCATACGACAAAAAACCCGTTGATTCATCGACAAAACCTCCATCCGCAATAAGCCTGGTTTTCCCGGTTTCCGCTGTTGCCTCCCAGCTCTTTCCACCATCATAAGTTAAAAAGGGAATTGAGTATTCCGAAGACATGGTTCGCCCTCCAGAAATAATTACATACCCGAACTGTTCATTTAAGAAATCAACCTTCCTGAAACGCATGGAGGGGAAAGATTCCGAAACTATACCTTCCTGCCATGTTGCTCCTTGGTCTAGGGAATATTTTAATAGGATTCTTTTCGTTTCCCAGTCGGACCCTTCTGAATATAAGAAAGCTGCCCGATTTTCCGTAAGTACATAGCTTCCATCAATCAATTCCTGTTTGTTTCCCCTGTATTCCCCTTCAAATAATAGATCCTTTTCTATCGGGACTTTGACCCAGTCATTTCCACTGTTATAGGAAATATTTAGCTCGTTGTTTTGTAAAGAATAACTGATCGGATCTGTATTTACAGGTAGTAAGGCATCTGGCTCCGTCTGATCTGGGGTTTTACTGCCTTGCTGGCTATTCGATTGACCCATCTGCGGATTCATTATTTGGTCAGTATTTTGATAAAAAAACAGGGCTAGGGTCAGTGCAGCTACCATGATTCCAGAAACCCCAAGCATAAAATATTTCACCATTTAACCTCCCTTTCAACAGCTGCTTCCTTAACGAGACGGAAAAAGGAAGTATGAGAGCCATACCCATTCTTCCTTAGATAGACTATTTATTTTTGCCGCTAAAATATCGACCACACCACCCAGTTTCATAGGTTTGTAGGTAAGTCCCATTTAATTCTTTATGAAGATGTCTTCCTCGTAATTTCCGTTTTAAATCTAGAAGCTTTTGCGGCTAGAAAGTACAGATTTGAATCTTAATAATCAACATAACATTTATCCTTAGGCTGATCATTAAATTTCATCTCAGCTTTTTCTCTTTCCAGACGTAAATAGCAGTCAGAACGAGCGGAACCAAACAGTTGAATTGATTTCTTTTCCTTTTCGCTTTACTGATCAGCAGAATGAATCTCCCATTGATTTTTAGTTAGTATTGATGATATTTAAAGCATCAAAAATAACCTTTTCCATTAATTCAGCAACAGTTTGTTCTCTAGCTAGCCTTGGGCTCTGGCCGGACCACAGGGACATATATTCTGGCTTATTTTGTTGAGCCGCTGCTTTTCTGATTGATTGAGTAAGGGCATTTTGAACTGGAAACTCAGGGAAAGCGGTTTGTAGTTCCTCCGCTTCCACGATAAATTGATTGTTGAGCCCTCGTGCCGTTTTGCCAGAAACTGCTTTTGTTAACACGGTTTGGTCTTCACTGGCCTGAAGGATCGTCTTTTTATGTACCTGATGAGCACCGCTTTCCTCACATGTCAGGAAAGCAGTCCCCATCTGAACTCCTTTTGCTCCAAGACAGAGCGAAGCCATCAAACCTCTCCCGTCCATGATACCCCCTGCAGCAATGACTGGAATTTCAACCTGGTCTGCAACCTGCGGAATTAGTGACATTAACCCAATCAGGCTTTCCTGGTCGCCATGCATGAAATTCCCCCGGTGCCCTCCTGCCTCACTGCCCTGTAAAACAACAATATCCATCCCACTCTTTTCTACTTCAGCTGCCTCTCCAACCGTTGTAGCCGTTCCCACTACGATAATCTTATTTTTCTTTAAAGTCTCAATGACCTCCAAAGAAGGAACCCCAAATGTGAATGAACAGACAGGCACTTTTTCTTCAATAATAAGCTTAATTTGCTCATTAAATGTTTTTACCATATTTTCATATATCGGAACTTCGACATCATCCTGAATTACATTTAACTCTGTACGGATGGACTGCAGATTCTGGCTCGCTGACTCCATTTCACTTTTCGTGACCTCAAATTTGCTGGGGACAAATAGATTGATTGCAAAAGGCTTTGAGGTCAGTTCCTTAACTTTCTTAATATGAACGCGTATCTGTTCAGGTGTCATATAACCCGCACCGATCGATCCTAGCCCTCCGGAATTGGAGACTGCAGCCACCAGCTCAGGTGTTGTTACTCCTCCTGCCATTGGTGCCTGGATGATTGGGTAATCGATCTGAAGAATCTCCGTTAGTTCGCTTTTAAACATAGAATCACCTTGTCTTGTATTTTTATTTTATACTTTAGCTATTCTCCAAATTGTTGATATACCCTTTTTAATCTTTTGGAAAGGAAGGGACGCTCAAAAATATAAGCGGTAAAATCATCTGGAGCATGCGGGGTGCAACATTAAGTTGGCCAGGAATTGAGGTAATCATGGTTATTAATGCAGGTTAAATAAAATAAACCCGGTTCTATACCGGGATCATGTGTTAGCTGCTTTTCGATTTTCAGGAATTAAATGGTGGATAGCATTCATAAAAGGGAGGGATTCTTACCTCATCCCTCCCTCTCATGGCAAATATTCTTAATCATAAACTTTTAACCTCTCGATGCTAACTTTTAATACTATTTTTAATGAATCATGAACCATATTTATTTTGTGCACCGCATACTCTTTTTTATAAATCGTTACAGTGTTACTGGCTCTTAAGGCTGTTACATATTGATCCCAATGTTTTACATTAGTACTTAAAAGACATTTGTCCTTTAAATAGTAATCCACTCTGCCTAAATTATTTTCCACTAAAACCCCCCCCTTGTTATTTGGAAAATTCTTATCTATCGTTAACAGTTCTCCCAAACCTCCTGATTACTTGTCCCAATTCTCTTAAGAAGCTAATCCTTATATATATATTCCGTATCCGGAATTTTAATGTCCTGCCATTACTATAAAACCTCACCTTGGTCTATATTTGAACAGGAATGAATAGACGGTATTAAAAAAAGTAACCAAGAATATTCGTTAAGTTGCAGCAGGACCAATTGCTCGCTCTGTTACATTAACGACGAGTTTATTTATTTTTATTGTATTTGCAACAAAGTGTCATTATAATTGTTTTGAGAACATTAAATTGGTGGAGATACATTATGAGTGAAATTCTTCGTGAAATTGGAATGATAGCAAGGGCATTAGATTCTATAAGTAATATAGAATTTAAAGAACATGACCTTGCAAAGGGGCAATATTTGTATGTTGTGCGAATATGTGAAAATCCAGGAATCATCCAAGAAAAGTTAGCTGAGATGATAAAAGTAGATCGAACAACAGCAGCTCGTTCTATAAAAAATCTCGAAATGAATGGGTTTATTGAAAAGAAAGAGGATCAGCATAACAAAAAAATTAGGAAGCTCTTTCCAACAGAGAAAGGCAAAAATGTTTATCCTTTTATAAAAAGAGAAAATGATTATTCCAATTCCGTTGCATTAGAGGGATTTTCCGAAAGTGAAGAAGATGCCATATTCGATCTTCTCCAAAGAGTAAGAAAAAATATAGAAAAAGATTGGGAATTTGTTAAAAAGGGAAACAAGAGAAATTATTGAGTATATAAGGAGCGACATCTAAAAATGACTCTTAATTTAAAAAGGTGCACCATTGAAGATTTACGTACACTTCAAGAAATCAGTTATGACACATTTAATGAGACATTTAAGCATCAAAATTCACCCGAGAATATGAATTCCTATTTAGAAAAAGCATTTAACTTAAAGCAATTAGAAAAGGAATTATCCAACACTTCCTCACAATTCTTTTTTGTTTATTTTAATAATGAAGTTGCTGGATATTTAAAGATCAATACCAATGATGCTCAGTCTGAAGATATGGGTAATGACTCACTTGAGATCGAGAGGATTTACATAAAGAACCAGTTTCACAAACTTGGTCTTGGAAAATATATGCTCAATAAAGCCATAGAAATTGCAATGGAACGTAATAAAAAGAAGATTTGGTTAGGTGTATGGGAAAAAAACATAAATGCGATTACTTTCTATAATAAAATGGGGTTTGTTCAATCCGGAGCCCACTCTTTTTATATGGGTGATGAAAAACAAATGGACCTTATAATGACCAAAAGACTCATATAACTTTTTTATGAAAGGTGGATTATTATGTATATACCTAAATATTTTAAAATTGATGATGAGAAAGTAATCTATGATTTTATCGAAAAATATGGCTTTGCAACTTTATTTTCTCAGCATCAAGGAGAGCCCTGCGCTACTCATTTGCCACTTATGTTAAATGAATCTGAAAATGCTTTATATGGTCATTTTGCTCGTCCGAACGAACAATGGAAGGACGCTGAAAACCAACAAGTCCTTGCGGTTTTCCAAGGCCCACACTGTTATATTTCCCCTACTTGGTACGAAACAACTAAAGCAGTACCTACTTGGAATTATGTGTCTATCCATTTATATGGAAAGATGGAGATTATTGAAGATAGAGATGTAATATTCAATTCTTTAAATGACTTGGTAAATAAATATGAAAGCTCTGATAGTGCATACAATTTGAATAATGTCGACCCTAGCTATATTGAAGCAATGAATAAAGGCATTGTTCCGTTCAAAATAAAAATCACAAAAATTGATGCAAAAGCTAAACTAAGTCAAAATCATCCAGTGGAACGTCAAGAGTTGATAATCGATAATTTAGAAAAGACTTCTAATCAGGATAACTTACAAGTGGCATCTCTTATGCGGAAAAATCTACAAAAATAAAAATAAACGTTATTCAATGCATGATGATTGTTGAGCTAAGGAGCTGTGCTTATAGTGCTGTCACTAATAAATACAGCTTTTTTTCTACTAAAGAAAGTTTGTGAAAGTATATATTTTAACTACCCGTGTCGCTTTAGTTAAAGAAGAGCCGAAATTATTATAAAGAAAACTCGCAAACTTTTTGGGCGAGTTTTTCTTTTTATATTCGGTTTACGATGTCAGAATAACAAGTCCTAACGGGGTTGGTAACGTTAACAGATTTGCTAGCCTCTACATCCGTGGAACTAAGTGTGAAACAAGAAAATCCGGTTAATGACAGTGCATTGCGTATTAATCCAGTAGCAATTAAGGAGGAATGTGAATTTGGGGAAGGTTTCTAATCCGATTATGTAATACTATCAAGGTTAGATGATGATACACAAAGTTATTAAAAACCTTTAAGGATCCGTGGAGAGGTACCTTAACAGATCATTAAACTAATTTAATTACAGTTCATAAAAAAACCAAGGTCACCTAAGCATGATTACTTGGGTGACCCTGATGCTTAAAATATTGCAAAATTGAAGATCCCTGACTAAAAGAATATTGCAATATTGTTTTACAAGCTTGGTGTTGTAATTAAATTAAATTCCTTTTTAAATTCTTCGAAGTCTAAATCTAACTTGATGCAACAGTTCTCCACCTTGGTAAAAAAGTCAAAATTTTCATTAACTGGTTGGTCTCGATTATCATAGTAATAGAGGACCAGTTCAAATAATTCAGAAACGGCTTTCACCTTTGATGACTTGTCCATCTTATCATTCCTTTCAGTGATATAAATGAAATCAATTCATCCAAATCACTCCTGTGAGTATATAATATTGTATCTATTTTTATTCTAGTACTATTAATAGAATATAGTCAATATTTCGACAGGAAATAGAAAATAAAATATTAAATTATTTTTATACCTACCGGATGATAAGCCTTACTTGATATTAGTATATAAATTTATAAAAAAAAACTAATAAGTTCATAAAGTTTCGATTAAGCTACTGATCTGATGATTTACTTTGAAAGTTGGAACTGTTACCTATAAGCTTTACAACATTAAATTACCGCTCCCTAATTAACTTGAATAATTATTTGATTTTATTTATGCTTTATTTAACAAAGCTTCACCCGCGATTCCAGGATTGGTCATCTCATAAGGATCTAAAATTAAATCTAATTCTTCTTTTGTCAGAACATCATATTTTAAACATAATTGTCTTACAGACTCACCTGATAAAATCGCTTCCCGCGCTATTCGTGCTACTGCTTCGTATCCTAAATGGGGATTAACTGCTGTAATGATTCCTACACTTTTTTCAACGTCATTTTGAAGCTTTGCTGAATTCGCCTCAATTCCACTAAGACAATGATTTGTAAATACCTGGAATGAATTTGTCATTATACTAATAGATTGCAATAAGTTAAATACTAGGACTGGCTCCATAACATTTAATTCGAACTGCCCAGCTTCAGAAGCTAAGCTAATGGTATGATCATTGCCTATAACCTGAAATGCCACCTGATTAATCAGCTCAGGCAGCACAGGATTAACTTTCCCAGGCATTATGGAGGAACCTGGTTGGAGAGCTGGCAGGCTAATCTCACTTAAGCCTGTTCTTGGGCCTGAAGCCATTAACCTTAAATCATTCGCGATTTTTGACATGTTTACCATGCAAATCTTTAATGCTGCTGAAACTTCCGTATAAACATCAGTATTCTGAGTAGCGTCTACAAGATGGCTGGCATTTTTTAATGGGAATCCACTAATTACCGATAAATAATTAACTACATTTTTAGTATATTTGGGGTTTGCATTTAAACCCGTACCTACCGCTGTAGCACCCATATTAACCGTTAACAAATGCTCTCGTGTATTTCTAATTCTTTTGATATCTCGTTTCAGCACTTGACTATAAGCTCCAAATTCCTGCCCAAGACGTATAGGAACTGCGTCCTGTAAATGTGTTCGCCCCATTTTAATAATAGGATCGAACTCTTTTGCTTTTTTCAAGAAAACTTCGTGCATTTTTTCCATAGTATCAAGAAGCTTTCCTATTAAAGAAAGTGTAGCTATATGAATCGCCGTAGGGAAAGCATCATTCGTTGATTGTGACATATTAACATGAGAATTCGGGCTTAGATAAAAGTAGTCTCCTTTTCCTTTTCCAAGTAATTCCAAACCGCGGTTGGCGATAACCTCATTTATATTCATATTTAAAGACGTACCGGCCCCACCTTGAATAGGATCAACCAAAATTTGGTCATGCCATTCGCCTTCAATTAGTTCAGTAGCCGCGGTAACAATACTCCTACCTAATTCTTGATAAAGTCTGCCTGAATCCATATTAGCTAATGATGCTGCTTTTTTAACCATTGCCATTGCAATAATTAATTCTTGATGAATCCTGTATCCCGTCACAGGAAAGTTTTCAACAGCACGCAGTGTTTGTATACCATAATAAGCATTAACTGGCACCTCTTTTTGACCTAAGAAGTCTTTTTCCATTCGTACTTTTTCACTCTTCATTTTCCCCTCCTGATAAAAAGACATATGTTCTCTTTACTATTTGAACTGATTATTTTGGTACACCAAACATATAATTATCCAAATTCTCACAGACTCGTTCAATGTAAAGACCAAATTACCAACAAATTAACGGACTACAACTTGACACTTCCTAACAATCAGCATCATCAGCTGCCCTAAAACCTTCCATCTATAATATGGTACAAATTCACTTTTTTAGCTAATCCATACTACCATTTCTATCTGGTCTAACTAATCTTCCGGTTGGTTCACTAACAATTTTTCCATCTTTCATGATTGTTTTACCCTTTAAAATGGTCGCTACAGGAGCGCCTTCTAATTGGAAACCATCAAATCCTGTTATCTTACTTTTGCTGTGGAGCAGTTCTTCTTTTATAACATGTTTTTTATTTAAATCGACAATTGTAATATCTGCGTCTGTACCAACCTGTAAAGAACCCTTTTCAGGATATAAACCAAAGATTTTAGCTGGATTTTCAGATAATAATAATACCAATTCATGTAACGTGATTTTTCCTTTATTTACAGCATCTATCATTAAGGGGGCAAGGGTTTCAACTCCGCACATACCTGCCGGAATTGACCAAAGGTCTCCACTCTTCTCGTCTTTTGTATGAGGTGCATGATCCGAACACACGATATCAATGACTTTTTGACTTATCCCTTCCCATAACCTCTCTTGATCCTTTTTATATTTAACTGGAGGATAAATTTTCATTGTTGGACCAATTTGATCGTAATCTTCATTACTTAGGAATAAATAATGTGGACAAGTTTCTGCTGTGATTGGATATCCTTCTTTTTTGGCTTTTTGAATTAGTTCTACACCTTCACCAGTGCTAACATGAAGAATATGAAGACGAGTATTTGCAGATTTCGCAAAAGAAATAGCTGTTTGGATAGTCGTTTCCTCAGCAAGATTTGGTCTACCTTGCAGTAAAGCATCATAATCCTTCCTGCCACTTTCCTCAACCTTTGCTGTAAGATGTTGGATTAGTTCATGATTTTCAGCATGAACAGCTAGCAAGCGCCCTGTTTTGGCAACCTCCTGAAACATTTCATACACTTCTCCATCATCAAAGGGAGGGATAACTTCCTTCATGTCTGATTTATAATTATAGATTAGCTGAAATGTTTCACTGTGAACTGCATATCCCCAAAAGAACTTAAATCCGATTACCCCAGCTTTATTCAAAGATTGAATATCACTTATGTTTAGCTTTCCTAGGCATATTCCCCATATTCCAAAATCAACATGTGCTTTTGACTCGAGATTTTCCACTTGTTTATTAAAGTTTTCTACATTATTTATTGGTGGAGTTGTATTTGGCATTTCGAATATGGTGGTTAAGCCACCGGCTGCGGCAGCCTGAGTAGAGTGAAAAAAGTCTTCTTTATGAGTTGCACCCGGGTCTCTTGAATGAACGTGGACATCCATTAACCCAGGAAGGATAAAACAACCATTAGCATCTGTTATTTCATCTGCCGTTCCTTCTAAGTCTTTTCCAATGGCTGCAATTTTTCCGTTTTTTATATAAATATTAGATTGGATTTCTTCTTTCGAGTTTACTAATATACCATTCTCAATAATATGATCCCAATGCATCTCATTCACCTCAACTATGATTATAGAATTAACTTACTACTAGTTCAGTTAATATGGTTCTAACTTGTTCGAGATACTGCATACTTTAAAATAATTTCTTCCAATAATTGAACTCCTACCCCTATATCTTCTATGGATGTATATTCGTCAGGATGGTGGCTAAGTCCCTCTGCGGAAGGTACAAATATCAGTCCAGTCGGACAAATAGTGGCCATATTCATTGCATCATGTCCTGCACCGCTAGGCATATGAATATATGAAATCGCTAGATGTTCACACAATTCCGAAAGATCCTTAACAATTTGTTCATCCAATAACACAGGGAGTTCGTCACCCAACACCTTCCAATCAATTGTTAGCCAACGCTTATTAGCTATACGATTGAAACTCTGTTTAATTTCCTCAAGTACCTTTTGTTTTGACTCTATGGAGGTACTCCGAATGTCGATTTTTATCATGACTTCTCCTGGAACGACGTTCATTGCGCTTTCTTTAACATCCAATACTCCGACGGTTGCTACGGTCCCTTTATCCGCTTCTTTTTTTGCAGCCTTTTCCAATTCTAGACTTATTTCGGCAGCACCTAAGAGAGCATCCTTACGATTATTCATTGGGGTTGTCCCTGAATGAGATTGTTTTCCTTTGACGACGACTTCCAGTCTAGTAGGGGAAGCAATACCAGTTACAATCCCTATTTTCTTATTTTCCTTTTCAAGGATAGGACCTTGCTCTACATGCAGCTCGAAAAATGCCTTAAACTCTTTTTGCTCTCTTTTGGATTGTCCCACCTTGGAAAACTCTAAACCTTTACTAGAAAATGCATTACTAATAGAGATACCCTTGCCATCCTTTAAATTTTCGATTTTATCCTTATTCAAACTTCCTGTCATAGCCTTGCTGCCAATTGTAGATACACCAAACCGGGCTGATTCTTCACATGCAAAGGAAATTAGCTCTATCGGGTGTTGAGTTTCAATTTCTTTTTCATTTAGAGTGCGAATTACCTCCAAGCCCGAAATGACTCCAAGTGTTCCATCAAACTTGCCTCCACTTTTTACGGTATCTAAGTGGGAGCCCATTGCAACAACAGGAAGTTCCGGATTGGCCCCTTCCCTTCTCGCAATCACATTACCGCATTCATCAATCCTAACTAATAGCCCCTCTTTTTTACAGAGACTTATAAAATGGTCGGTTGCCTGCTTTTCTTCTTCTGTATAAGCCAGCCTGGTTATTCCTTTGTCTGAACAACCAATTTGATTAATTTCATTCAAAGTTTTTTTCAATCGTTCTATATTCATCTATACAGTCCCCCAATCCTTACACATAAAGGTATTAATGATATATCCTTTAGTTATTATTTCGAGTTAAACTTTAAGTGGACCTTTGTCTTCTTAGATAAAAAAAAGAACAGTGTATTATCTGAATCGATAATCTCTGTTCATAAAATCTAAAATCTTTAATCCTAAATGCAAGATAAACTTTCCCTCTGAATGAGTTAAATTGTAGCCAGTTAGATTTTTTATTTTGGTAATTCTATATTTTAATGTATTAACGTGAATAAATAGACTGTTAGCAGTGTCTTGCATTTTTTCATTCTGGTTCAAAAAAACTCTCAACGTATGAATTAAGTCTAAATCATGGGATTGATCATACTCAACAAGTTTGCCAACAGACTCCTCATAGATCCGTTTCAATTCGCCTATATCTGTGAGTTGGTCGAATAAACGGTAGATACCAAGATCATTGAAAAAAAATACTTTTCGGTCGTTCCAGACAACCCTTCCTAAGTGAAGAGCCTTTTCTGCTTCATGAAAGCTTGTTCGAATACCATCTATCCCTTCATAAAAGCGTCCTACACCGAGTGTAATATCTTTGTAATTCACCTTATTAACCACACTATTATATAACGAATTGACAATTTTTCTTATTTCAACTTCTGTTAGATTTTCTACAGGAAATAATGCATAAGTAGTATCGCGGAAATGTCCTATAATTGCGTTTTTCTTAAAGCCTTGTATCTCCTTTAGGATCGGATTTATACTATCTGTAATCGTATCAAACTTAATATATTCAATAGTTGGAATATCAAAAGCAAAACATAGGTAAGAAAGTTTCGGGTCGAAATTATACTTCCTTCCTCGTTCCTCCAAAACTTCAAAAGATATAGATTTGTTTAAAAAGAGGTCTCTTAAAAAGTCGTTTTTATACTGTTGGTCTATATCGTATTTTACCTTTAGTCTAAGAAATTCAAAGGATAACAAGGTTGACGCTTTTTCTAATATTGCTAAGTCTATTTCCAGGTGTTCCGTACTCCCGCCCCAAGAAGTAATGTTTCCATAAACTTTGCCTTCAATAAGGACTGGCGCAACAACACATTCTATAGCCTCCGAATCAATCCTACGCTTAATACGTATAGGACGTTTTACAAGGGAAAGATTTCTCTTTTGTTCTCCTGTTAAAGCGATAAATTCAAAATTCGGCTTTGGAACTGGGATATAGGATAATTCACTTTCGACTGTAATATTACTTTTAATTAAGTGGGAGAGGGTTTCAACAAAAGTGGTGATTCCTTGAGCGCTAAGTGAGATCTCATTTAATAATTGGCTTGCCTGTTCCAAATCTTGCTGTAACACGACCTTAGAATCAAATATTGTATTCATTACAGGAGCTATAATTTCAAGATACGAAATGTGTTCGGGGATCTCAATTATAGGAAAACCGTATTTTTCAGCCTCCTCTAGAAAATGCTGCGGTATTTTTTCCACAAAAGGATGTGGCTTAATAGCCAACGCAGCTGTACCGGTTCCATGTAATTGCCTAATTAGATTTTCCTGTACTTCCTCATTATCTTTTATTGGATAGAGAGTAGATAGTAACAGCTCACTTCCCTTTAACCATTTGACAATATCGGGTACTTCCATAGTTGTGACGGAATGGACTTCTCTATGAATTCCTCTATGACCAGCAACAATATGGCATTCCCTTAATCCACCGATTCTCATTAAATTTTCAACAGTTATAGACATAGTCATCACCATTTTCTTAAAAGCATCCTATTATAATCATCCTAATAAAACCGAATAATTATAATAAGATGCAATCATTTTTTTACCAAATTGTCTGGCCACCATCTATCATTAATGAGGCACCATTAATGAAATCACTTTCATTAGATGCTAGCAAAACAGTTGCACCGACAAGGTCTTCTGGTTCTCCAAATCGCCCTACAGGAATACGCCCGATCCTTTCATTTCTCTTTGTTTCATCACTGAAGTTGGCCTGGTTTAGTTCGGTTATTATTGTTCCTGGCGCTATGCTATTAACTTGGATGCCTAAAGGTGCTAATTCTAGCGCCATTACACGTGTCATCATATAAATAGCACCTTTTGACGCACAATAATGAAGGTTACCTGGCCAAGCTTGTACCTGTCTTGTGGATGAAATATTGATGATTTTCCCACTTCCTTGACCCTTCATCTTAAGTCCTACCGCTTGTGCGCATAAAAAGTACCCTTTTACATTTGTATCTAGCTGTTTATCCCATTCCTCTTCTTCAATTTCCAAAAATGGGGTATTGTACATAACTCCTGCATTATTGACTAAAATATCAATTTTCCCCCATTGTTCAACAACAAAAGATACCATATCAGTTACTTGTTTTTTACTTTTTGTATCTGCTTTGAATAAAAGGGCACGTCTACCCTTTTTCTCAATCTCTTGTACAACCTTTTCTGCTTCTTCCTTACTAGAATGGTAGTTTACAAGAACATCTGCACCTTCGTCAGCTAACCCAAGAGCAATGGCTTTTCCTAGTCCTTTACTCGAACCTGTGACAATAGCTACTTTATCCTTTAATTTCATTTATTTACTCCTTATCCTATTGATTTAAAAGCCTTCCTAATCCAGGAACTTTCGTATGCATACCTAATCTATTAAATACAGCCCATAAAATCGCTTGATTTGTGGTAATCACCGGCTTCCCTAAATCCTCTTCCAGTTTTTCAATCATTTCAAAAGTGCGGAAATTTGTAGCACTAATCATAATCGCATCTGAATCGCTGTTATTTGCTTCCTTTGCCATAACATATGCCGTACTTGGCGGCTGCAAATTACATTCATACCATTCGCGTGTATCCTTTGATCGCTTTGAAAAGTCTTCTGAGTTTGCTCCTAAAGTTTCAATTCCCATTCGTTTAAAAAAGTCAATCATTACTCTCGTTCGTTCTTCTGTATAAGGGGTTACAAGTGAAACCTTTTTGATATTTAACGCCTTGGCAGCCTCAACCATACAGGACATTGCGGTTATTGCCGGTTGATTCGTAATTTCTTCAATTCTTTTAGAAATATACTCGTTGCCATCCACACCTTTTAGAAAGGCAGTTTCAGCACACGAATAGACAATTATATCCGTTCCTACCTCGTTAAACAGCTTCGATAACTCTATACCGTTATTCGGCATATCTTCTCTTTTGTCAGTAGTCAAACGTACCCCATAAAAACTAATCCCTTCTAAACCAGGTACCTTGTTTAATTCCGGCTCCATTACGGCATTATCCATTGGTAGTAATAGTCCCACCCTCGCACGCCATCCGTACACAAAAAATCCTCCTTTGAAATGAATTTTTTAACTTTGATCAAATTCTTTTACAAACTAATTTCCATTCCTTCCCCTTCCTTTTTTGCTTTCTCCAATACCGCAATGGCTACTGCGATATCCTGTGCAGATATCCCTACGGATTTAAAAAATGTAATACCATCCACCGTTGGTCTCCCTTTAACGCCTTGGTCGATCAAGTTGCCTATTTCGATTAAATCTTCTTTATTAATACTTTTGTTTTTTAGAGGAATGGACAAATCACCTGGAACAGATGCTGCTGAAATCCCATCCACTGCTCGTATATCTGCTCTAACAACTAATTCTTCATCTACTTCCTGCATGCTGGAATTAAAGGCACCCACCGCATTAACATGCGCTCCTTTCTTTAACCATTCATATTTTACAACCGGTTCTGGACTAGAAGTTGATGTGGCGACAACATCTGCTTTTCTAACCGCTTCCTCTGGGGACGAAGTAACATAATAGGTAAGGTCATTACGGAATCCCTTTTTCATGTCCTCCACAAATTTTTCTGCCTTATCTTTCGTGCGATTATAGACATACACCTCTTTAATGTCCCTAACAGCACATATAGCTTCCAGTTGTCCCGGAGCCATCCCGCCTGTTCCAATAATCGCTGCAACCGAGGCATCTTCACGTGCTAAATATTTAGTAGCCACGCCAGTTCCAGCCCCCGTTCGTAAAGCAGTAATATAAGTTGCACCCATCAAGGCAGAAGGGACACCTGTCTCCCTATCCAGCAATAAAATAGCTGCTTGTGTAGCAGGTAAATTTCTTTTTACATTATCCGGTAATATCGTTACAACTTTTACACCTAATCCACCAGTTTCTGATACATAGCCTGGCATGAAAAGTGTATAGTCTTCAGAATTATCAAGCTGCATATTAAATCTTAATGGGGATTCAGCTTTTCCTGTGGAAAATGCACGATACGCCAATTCATTTACCTCAATAGCTTCGCTCATTGACAGTATTTTTTTTATTTCTTGCTCATTAAGAATTAACAAACTAAACACACCCTTATAGAAAGTTTACTTGCCATAAATATAATTCGGTAACCATAATGATATTTCCGGCACAAGTATTAAAATAACCAGTGCTAAGATGGAGATCATTACGTAAATAATTGCTGCTTTTGATATTTTTTCAATCGATAATTTCATTATTGGTGAGGCTATGAAAATATTTAAACCAAACGGCGGAGTATACATTCCTATAGCACAGTTTACGGTTATTAAAATCCCTAAGAATACTGGATCTATCCCCGCATTCATTCCAATTGGTACTAATAGTGGAGCCAATATTACAATTAAGGATGATCCATCAAGGAACATACCACCTACCAAGAAAATGAGATTGATTACGATTAGAATGGTCAATGTATTTCCGGTAACTAACTGTGATATATCGTTACTTAAACCACTAATTGTAATAACCCAACCCACAATGGACGCTAAGGCTATTACAATCATTACCTGCGCAGATACTTTGCTTGAATCCAATACGATGTTATACAATTCTTTGACCGAAAGATCGCGGTAGACAAAAACCGTAACAAAAAGAGCATAAATAACCGAAACTCCAGCAGCCTCTGTAGGAGTAAAAACCCCTCCATAAATACCACCCAGAATTATAATCGGCACACCCATCCCCCAAGAAGCATCCTTAATGATTTTAAACTTTTCACCGAAAGATAACTTTTCTGAAATGGGAATATCCTTAAAGCTTCTAGTCCTAATCAGAACATACATACTTAGGACTAGTGCAAAAAATAAACCTGCACCAATTCCCGCCATAAATAAGCTGCCTACAGAAACTCCAGTGACTGACCCATAAATTATCATTGTCACACTTGGTGGTATAATTATCCCAAGTGCACCAGCACTGACTAGTAATCCAGCTGAAAATCCTTCTGGGTAATTTTGTTTGATTAGACGCGGATACAGTGGTTTTCCAATCGACGCGACAGTGGCTGGGCTAGAGCCAGAAACAGCTCCAAAAAACAGGCTTGAGACGACAGCTGCCAGACCAAGTCCGCCTTTTATTCGACCTAGCATTAGCTGTACTAGATTAATAATACGATCAGCCATCCCCCCCGACGCCATGATATTGGCAGCAAAGATAAAAAAAGGAATAGCCATCAATGAAAATTCATCCAGCCCCGCAAATATCCTTTGAGCAACAACATCTAATGGAAGAGAGCCGAATAAAGCCAATGCAACTAACGCACCAGTACCGAGAGCTAGATAAATTGGTGCACCTATTAACATTAAGATAAACGCTACAATCACCAAAGTGACGATCATCCTAACTCCCTCCCACTGATCAATTTAAATTGTTTGATAATTAATTGGATAAACCGTAAAGAAGTAATTAAGGAGCCTAAAGGAATTGCCAAAAATGGTATATATGAAGGAATCCTTAAGGAGGGTGTAACAGATAGTGATAAAGCATTAATAACTGGTAAACTATAATATACTAATGACATAGAAAATAAAATCCCAACCAAACTTACCAGAATAGTTAAGCCACTTTTAATTTTCTTGGGAATGAACTCCACCAAAGCATCCATTGATAAGTGTTCTCCAGTTAATATCAAGGTGCTTGCTCCTATAAACACATTCCATATTATTACATAAGCTACGAGTTCTTCTGTACCCACTATCCCTGTATTAAAAAAGTAACGTAAAATAACATTTACAAAAACTAACAGAGAAACAAATAGTAGACTTATAACAAGGAAGTAATTTACCGCCATAGATAGGTACTTATCAATTTTATTCCACAACTATTATCACCCTTTCAACATAAAGGTCGGCTCTTGATGTGATCCAGCTTAAATAAGTAATTGTTTTCTAAACTCAAGAAGGACTCAGTTAATGAGACCTTCTTGATAAGTATGAAAAACTGATTAGATTACTTTTGGAATTCACTTACAGCTTCTTTAATACTGGATAATAAATCAGACCCAACAATCTCAGCATAATCTTCGTGTACTGAAGCTGTTCCTTTTTCAAATGCTTTTAGCTTTTCAGGAGAAAGCTCAGTTACCGTCGTTCCAGAAGATTTAATCTCTTCTAAATATGCAGCTTCATCTGTTTTTACAGTTTCCCGTTCAAAATCAGCAGCTTCTTTCGCAGAAGCCACTAAAACTTCCTGCAATTCAGATGAAAGACCATCAAACCATGTTTTCCCGAAAATTACTCCATAGCCTAAATAAGATTGGTTTGTTATCATTAAGTTCTTTTGCACTTCATAGAACTTCATTGTTGCTATAGAAGCAATTGGGTTTTCTTGGCCATCAACAACACCTTGTTGAAGCGCGTTATACACTTCCGGAAATGCAATTGGAACCGGAGTTGCATTTAATGCTTTATAAGTATCCATAACAATTGGGCTTTCCATTGTTCGAATCTTCAACCCATTTAAATCGCTTGGTGATTGAATTTCTTTATTGGCTGTCAATTGTTTAAAGCCACTTTCAAAGAATGCTGCTCCTTTTAGTCCTTTATCATCCAAGGTGGTTAATATGTCATTTCCAATTTCCCCATCTAAAATATGATAAATTGTTTCTCGATTAGGAAATAAAAACGGCAGATCGACAACCTGGAATTCTGGTGCTAAATTCCCTAGTACTGCAGTGGTAATTAATCCGGATTCCACCCCGCCAGTTTGAAGCATTTGCATTACTTCTTTTTCTGAACCTAGTTGGCCAGAGTGATAGATTTCCACTTCCATTTGCCCATTGCTTTTTTCTTCAACTAATTCTTTGAACTTATTAACTCCTTTAACTTGTGGTGTACCATCCTTTAATTCGGTTGCAAATCGGAACACAATTGGTTCACTTTCAGAATTACCAGTACTTCCATTGTTTTTTTCCTCTGTTGAAGATGTATTTCCACAGCCAGCAAGGGCAATTATAAAAACCAACATTAATGTAGTAAAAACTTTTCTCACTTCTATCCCTCCAGTATAATGATAAGTAATAATTTCATCGACTAGCTTAAACTTCTTGTTATTATAAAAACTACTTAAAATCCCCCCCAAAAAATTAATTCGAACAAAATTCTCTTTTTATAAAAAGGAAGACCTTTTAGTCACTCCTTTATTATTAAATTCGTTCTCGCATTAGCTCTTACCTTTGTCTACTTAGATAAATGATTTAAAGAAGCTTTGTGAGAATCAACAAATTTATCAGTATTCTTACAATATATAGAAAGTATAGATGATTTAAATCATTTAAAAAAGATACTATATTCAGATAATATGAACATTATAATTTTAAATGTAGGATTAAACAATACGGTCCAGGGTAACCCTTAACTTGATTGGAACTTATTAAATATTGAATCAGAGTACTTAAATTTTCCATTTAGTAAAATATCCATTTAAATTTTTCATTAAAACTCTTAACATTTTTCATTAAAAAAAATACCCCAAACCGGGGTATCTTTTTATAAATAAATTATCCACTTGTTGAAACAGACGAACCGTTACAAATAGAGTTATTTATTAAACTATTAAAAAGTTAATTTTTGATTTTTTGAATTACGCTTCACAAAGTCCTCAAGATGGATATTTTCTATTCCAGGTGTATAAGGCGCTTTAAATTCTTCTAACTTTCCAAAAGGCGCTGTGGCATCTAGGCCCATTTTATCGCTTGTTCTTTCGGCAGGAGAAGAAGGATCTAATGTCGGACTATATAAGTTTGGGAGTACAACCAAATCCTCACTTGCCTGGAATCGAGTGTTTATAGCCCACTCTACTTGCATAGGATCAAAAACATCTATATCTTCATCAACGACTACCACATACTTTGCTCCAATCGGGCCTGCTAACAGACCTGCAATTAAATTTCTTGCTTCAGATTGATGTCGCTTTTTAATAGAAACCACTACATGATGGCGAATGGTTCCGCCCGGTGTAACATTAATTGCTTTTACTTCAGGACATATTCTATAAGCTTCCTGATAGGCCAATGCTGTTACGGCTGCTTGCATCATCCAATGGTTTTCAGTCATTGGCATTCCCGTTAATGCATTGGTGTAGAATGCATTTTTCCGCATTGTAATAGCTGTTACTTGCAAAATTGGTGCATCCTTAACAGGACTGTAGGTCCCTGGGTATTCACCAAACGGACCGTCGGGAACCCTTTCACCAGGGATCGTTATTCCTTCGATTACTATTTCAGTAAATGCCGGAACCTCAACATCTATAGTCTTTCCAGTTACTAGTGGCACCGCTTCTCCCATTAACCCACCTGCTACTGCAAACTCATCAAAACCAAGCGGAACGCGAGCCTGTGAGGCGATAGACAGTGCGGGAGCATTTCCAATTGCCGTCATAATCTCTGTTCCTTTGTTATCATCCTCGTTTCGTTGAATTATCCGCCCAAGATGTCTTCCTGGTGGTGCATAAACGGATAATTTATCCTTACCCAGCAGCAACATACGATGTATGGAAACATTTCTTTTTTTTGTGTCGGGGTGTTTCGCAATTTGCAAACCTGCCGTTATATATGGCCCTCCATCCTTTTCGTAATGAGTGAGAATTGGCAGTTGATAGAGGTCGATCTCATCCCCAGTAAGCACAATTTCTTGACATGGTGCATCTTTTATAAGTATAGGATCAATCGCTTCTCCTTCTTTTTCCCTATAAAAATCTAGAAACTTCTTGGCATCTAAATTAAACGCTTGAGCAACCCTTCTTTCAGCAGAAAACAATCCACTTAATACTGGATAATCATAACCTTTAACATTATTAAAAAGTAAAGCCGGACCCTCAATATCTGATGTTTGCCTAGTTAAAGCAACGATTTCATATTCAGCTGAGACCTCATCGTTGATTATAAGTAAGTCATCATTGTCCTGTAAAAATTTTAAGTAATCTCTCAAATCATGCCATGCTGCCATATTAGTTCCTCCTTTTAACTTGCATTAAGATTTACGTCTTTAGAAGAGTTAGGTATATATTTTCTCCATAAGAAGATTGAGACAAAAACAGCGAACCCAATTAGATCAGAATATATTCCTGGATACAACATTAATACCGCCGCTATAAAAAGAACGATACGCAGGCTAAAACCTACATTTCCTAATAACCACCCAATAATTGAGCCTGACATAAGGTAACATCCGAAAGCAGCTGAAACTGTTGCAATTAATATATTACTCCATTCCCCGTTCATTAATAATGACGGGTTAAATACAAACATATACGGAATTATAAAAGCAACAATCGCCAACCTAAATGAAGTAAATCCTGTTTGCATTGGAGATGACCCTGCTATTCCTGCAGCTGCAAATGAAGAAAGCGCGACTGGAGGAGTGATTGTAGATAAGCAGCCAAAATAGAGAATAAATAAGTGAGCTGACAGCTGATTTACACCCATTTCGATCAAAGCAGGCCCCCCCAATACTGCGAGTAATAGATAAGCAGCTGAGGTAGGTAGTCCCATTCCAAGAACAATGGATACCAACATCGTTATTATCAATGCAATAATTACGATTCCTCCGGATAAAGAAACAATTAAACTAGATAACTTTAATCCTAAACCAGTTAATGAAACTACTCCAATAACTATGCCGGCGCAGGCACAAGCCGCTGCTACTGGTAAAGCAGATTTTGCTGCTTCTTCAATTGATTCGAGCATTGCCTTAAGATTAAATTGGACGTCTTTTTTCAATACACCTATTACAATTACGGAAAGTATTGCAAAAAAAGCCGCCCTCATAGGGCTAAAACCCTGGATTAACATTAGAACAATAATTATTAACGGAACGAAATAAATAATACCGCTCTTTATGGTTTTCCTTAAATTGGGGACCTCTTCCTTCGTTAGCGGTCTAATGCCATCCTTTTTCGCCTGAGCATATACGACAAAACCTACTGCTATAAAGTAAAGAGCTGCAGGAATAATAGCAGCTGTTGCTATTTCTAAATAAGGTATACCTAATAATTCAGCCATAAGGAAGGCTACAGCCCCCATAATTGGAGGAGCAATTTGTCCACCATTAGATGCGACTGCCTCTACAGCACCGGCGAAATGAGGTTTGTACCCAGTCTTCTTCATTAATGGTATGGTAAAAGCCCCAGTTGTAACCACGTTGGCGACGCCACTTCCAGATATCGTTCCCATCATTGCACTAGATGCCACCGCTGACATTGCAGGTCCCCCTGTTATCCTGCCTGTACCCGCTAAAGCTAAATCAACAAAGAATTGCCCAGCCCCGGATCGGTTAAGAAAACTGCCAAAAAGGATAAAGAGAAATATAAATGTTGCTGATACACCTAATGCCATCCCGTAGATTCCATCTGAACCCAGGTACATAAATGTAAAAAAGCGCTCAAAACTTACCCCATTATGACCTAATAACCCTGGAAGCCATGGCCCAGCAAACGCGTAGAATATAAATACCAATGTCACAATTGGCAAAATCATTCCTAGCACTCTGCGAGAAGCTTCAAGTAAAACGATTATGGCTAGGATCCCTAAAATGACATCTGTAGAAGAAAACAGCCCGTAGTTTTGGATAATTTCATCATAGTTAAGAAAAATATAAAGCCCTGTTACTGTAGCAAAAACTAACAAGGTTATATTACCTATAATTTCCCATAAGGTTTTTTTTCTTTCTACTGAAGTTAGTCCAATAAGAAAAATGATGATTGAAATTAACATCCAGTGGATGGATCTTTGAACTAATCCTGGTAATACTCCGAAAGCGGCTGTATAAAGATGAAACACTGTAAGAACCACAGCAATAATAATGATGAGATATTTCCCTATATCCCTTAATGAAAAGGCCAATGTTACCCCCCCCTTTTGAGTCATTCAAAATGAACATAGACATAATATATTGTGCTATTATGAATGATTAAGTAAGAGAGGATTCAAGGCTCTTCCCACCCTAAAGGTTGAGCCTTGATTCCCTCAGCAGCTAATCAACATTGAAATTGGAGTTATTTAATATCTAGCCCTTGTTCTTGGAAGTATTTCTTTGCACCAGGATGCATAGGAATAGGTACATTAATCGCATTTTCAAGTGAAATATCCTTAGCCATAGCATGGAATTCGTGCACTTTTGCTAAATTATCATATATCATTTTTGTGAATTCATAGGCTACATCTTCTGATACATCTGCATTTGCAATGATCATTGTAGGCAAGGAAAGTGTTTCTACATCATCCGCCTGGTGATCATAAGTCCCGGCCTTTAATGTAGTTTTTCCATAATAACTATACTTTTCTACTATTTTGTTCCGTAACTCTTCCTCTAGAGAAAGAAGTTTTATTTCCTTAGTAGCACCTAAGTTTAAAATTTGTGAATTCGGAGCCGCACTCATAACAAACAGCGCGTCTGCATTTCCATCACTTAAAGCACTTGCTCCCTCCTCAAAGCTAACTAACAGCGGTTCAATATCACCTTCACTTAGACCAGCCTGTTCTAAAATATCCCATCCCATTTGTGCTGATGAAGATGCAGGTGGACCAACAACAACCTTTTTCCCTTTTAAATCTGAAATTGAGTTAATACCAGAGTCAGCAGCTACTACAGCCTGAAATGTGCTATCGTACAGATTGAACATACTTACTATATTTTCTTTTTTACCGAATGGCTCATTTCCTTGAAAAGCATGGTACGCTGCATCTGTATTTACAAATCCAAAATGGCTATCATTGTTTGAGACCAGACGAACATTCTCCACTCCGCCATTGGTAACTTCTGCTGACATATTTATAACGTCGGAATTATCGTTAACAACGTTAGAAAATCCCCCTCCAATTGGATACCATGCACCTCCAGTTCCTCCAGTCGCAAGTGAAACTTTAGTAACGGCTCCACTTTTTTCTCCTGATGAGCCATCATCCGTATTATTTGAACCATTTGACTCTGAGGAACACCCTGCGATTAATAATAGAAAAGCAGCAACTAAAGTAATTACCAGCTTACTTTTTAAAACAAATGTCTTTTTCAAAATAAACCCTCCCTTTTATTGGATAACAGATATTTAAAAACTTGATACCTCCTTTTCAGAATAGTCATATAATTCTATATTTTATAACATATGCCTTTATCTATTTGGACAAAAAACTTACTTCTTTTTTGTCTTATCAAAAAGGCTTACAATCCTAAGAAATCATTTATAATAATATTTAATGTCAGAATTATTTAACAATATGGATTTATAGTTATAAATGGAATGTTAGAAAATACATATTTTGGAGGAACCTAATATGAAAATCATCGTTGGTATATCTGGGGCCACGGGAGCAATTTACGGAATTAGATTACTTGAGGCTCTACGAAACGCAGGGGTTGAAACTCACTTGATTATGAGTGAATGGGCAGAAAAGACAACTGTTATTGAAACCAATTACGATGTTTCTTATGTTAAAGGTTTGGCTTCACATGTTTATTCACCCAAAAACCAAGCAGCTCTTATTTCGAGTGGTTCTTTTGTTACAGATGGAATGGTTGTGGCTCCTTGTAGCATGAAATCTGTTGCTTCGATATGCCACGGTTTAGCCGATAATCTATTAACTAGGGCAGCTGATGTAATATTAAAGGAAAACAGAAAATTAATTTTAGTTCCTCGAGAATCACCATTTAACCAAATTCATTTAGAAAATATGTTAAAGCTCTCAAGAATGGGTGTTTCTATTAGTCCCCCCATGCCCGCTTTCTATAACAAACCCACTAGTGTTGATGATATTGTAAATCACACAGTTGCTCGTATTTTAGATCAGTTTGGATTAGAAAATAATCTGACAAGAAGATGGCTACAAAAGTGAAACTTATACAAATATAATGATGAGAGCCCGAGGTAGTTATTAATACACTCTCTTTAACTCACATCTATCCTCCAACATTTAACTTTTGCAAAGGGAATTGGGACATAAAAGCCATTATCATATTCTCTCAAGAAGCAAGGAAGAGAGCATGGGAAGTATAGAAAAGGTCCTTGTTCTTCACTATACACGAAACTGAAAAAAGCACAGAAACTCTCCTAAAAGATATAGTTTTGAGGTGATACTTCCACCAAAATGACAGGCTTGGCAACATCGTAACAAGACTTTAGAAAAGCAAAAACTCGCCCCAAAAAATCGGCGAGTTTTCTTTATTATAAATTCCGGCTTTTCTTTAACTATTGCACCCTTTATTGAAGAAGCATTTTTACTCAATCTGTAAATTTAAATGCTTCAAACAATATTAACGGTTTACTTTTTTTATGCATATCAACATATTGAAGCCAAAAGCAATCCCAGCGATCGCACTAATAAATCTTCCATACCCTGGGAGAACAAGCGGGGATAAGAGCCCACCTATGCTTATCGATGAGAAGTGTATCAGGGGAGCTGCGGCTACAATAATAGATGGTATTCCAACAGAGAGAAACTGCACCCAGTCGAAGTTCCATTTGCCCTGCCTCATTATTTTTTTAGCTAATGATGGCAATGCAAATAGAACCCCCAAGACAATTGTAAATATCAAAAAAAACACCATTTGCTTATAGAACGTGATAGTTCCATAGTCTTCTGAAGTTTGATCTGCAATCAAATATTCATACTTAAATCCCCGATACGTGATAATAAACAAAATGACCGTGTAACCAAAGTACGATAAAAAACGTGCCAATGTGTTTTTCATCAAATCCCCTTTCTAACTAATTTTTTAACTTCATTACTCTAACTAATTATTTTTGGATAAACTGGGTCAATCGGTTAGTTTATTTAAAAAACGGGATAAGCCCAAAAAAGATAAAGTAAAGCAGTACCCCCATTATTTTCCACTTAGAGTTTCTACATATTTTAATTATGCTAATACAAAGTATGGTGAATAGAATAAAGCCTACTGTTCTTAACTGCCCTTCTAACGGACCCATTCTATTCATAATTAAAACTAAGATGGAAAATAAGGTTAAATGGACAAAAAACCAGTTACTATCTTTTTTCAAGTAAGCTCTGATACTTTCCAAATCATTATAGCCTCCTGTTGTTTATCCATTGATAATATATATAGAATAAAACTTAATAGATATTTCTACTTTCCCTAACTATGCAACCAAAAATGACAATTATATTGCAGGTTAGTATTCTCTTTTAATAGTACAATTTTTTATTATCCAGCATAAATATTGATGCAATAGCTGTGCCGAACCAGTTATATATCCTTAAAACTCTAATTAATAAGGTAAATGACGTGTGCGATTCACACGCAATTTTTCATATCATTTATCAATAAAGCATCCGAAAAAGCAGCTTTTTAGAACTCCACCCCGTGCTTCTTTGTTACAATTTCAGCTTAATAATCTTTATTTGCTTAAACTGTAGTAATCCATCGTAGAAGTAGTTTCAAAACCACAAGATTTGTATAGGTTCAGAGCATTCGCGTTTTCAGCTGCCACCTGGAGCATGATTTCGCTTGCGCCAACCTCCCTTAATTTTTCAATCGCCATCAGAAGTATGGACCTCCCGTACCCTTGTCGGCGGTACTCTGGTAAAACTCCCAGCCCAAATATCGCACCAAGCTTAGAAGTTACTTGAAGGTTCACCTTCCCAATAATTTGCTGGTCCTTTTCAGCCAGGTAGCAAGGCATCCCTCTTTTTTCCTCTTCTTCTGGCAGAATCAAATCCTCCAATTCTATGTTTTCTGGTTCACCTTCTCCAAAATAGATAGCGTTTTGCCGCGCAATTTCCTGCGCGTCAGCATTGGTTGCGTTTCTGAGGTTGATGCCGGATGACTCCATTGGCTGCTGAACATTCTGATTCAAATACATTTCATATTCGGAATGAGCGTACTTTGCCCCAGTTCCAGCTATAAAATCTTGACCTGATTCAGACTTCCGGTCACTTAGCAATAACATGCTCCCAGAATTTCTTTGTTTCCCTTCAGCCAGGACCAGCTCACTTAGCTTTTTAAAAACCCCTTGCCCTCTGTACTCAGGATGGACCATGCCATTTACTTCCCACGGGCCGCCAAAGCTTGAAACTCCAATATAACCAATGAGGTCCTGTCCGTTAAAATACATGAATTCATTTAAGTCTTTTATATTGCCCTTTTTTCCATTGCTGGCTCCTAGCTTGTAATCCAGCTCGAGTTTCAGAGCTGTCTTGTCTTTTTCGATACATAAATTCTCTAGTTGAGCGATCAATTCATAATCTTCTCCATCAATATGTTCCTTAAGCTTAATCCATGGATTCTTAATGGTTGTCATGCTTGCACCTCTATAGATAGAATAATTTGCTAATTTAATTATATGGCAGAATTCTCCTGCTGAATACAGCTTTAAATAGAAGATTCGAAGATTCAGAAAGCTTTGCAGCGGACGGTTTGCTTGATTAGAATCACAAATCAAAAAAAGCATAGGTACCGTCCTAAGGGTCGGGTCCAGATGAATAAATGTTATAAGAAGTGATGTGTGTCCTTGCAACCTTCATTTTTTCTTTCCCTAACGAGGCAGCTTAGTTTAAGAAGTTAACAATCCAATTTACCACTTTCGTTGTATTATTTCCTGTAAGACTAGTATGTAAAATTTAAATTACAAGGAGGGTTCAGAAGGACTTAATGAACATTTATTAAAAGGTTGGTGGGTTATGAGTAATAATATTAGAAGACGCAACTTCAGAAAAAGCGATTATTTAATTACCTACATAGTAGTGGCTCTGTTTTTGATGATGTCAATGCTTCCACCAAGAAATATGTTAGAGGCATTGATGTCTCTCGCTATTCCTCCATTAATCCCCGCTTTGATAATAGGAACTATAACCAACCTTGTGTTTAGGACCAAATAATCATTCCCCCTAAAAGAAAGCAATTAAGGAATGTTGAATTAATGGTTATTATATTAAAATAAACCTCACGTTCCTTGTCCCCATTTCCCCCTGAAAATCGCAGAATAATTGGACCAATTAATGCAATAGCGAAACAATTTCGCGCTCCTGCCTTCTGTTGAAAACATAAATTCAAAAAATCCTTTTACCATCGGACTCACACACGCTCTCTTAGAAGTTCATTCCCCATTCGTTTAAGTGCGTTTTCCAACGTTGGATTCATATATTTTAATGCTGGGTTAAGGTGGAATATAGCCTTCTGGTTACACCAGTAGAGGGGCAGCTAGTTGTATTACTATATGTAAAGGAGTTGATTTAGCTATCAAAAAAATAAATGTGTATAAAACTATTTTAATCATTGTTTTATTGTTCCTTTTTAATGTTGCTGATCCCAATATATAAAGAGTATGCTGAGGATTTTAATACAAATAGGATGTTAATTTACAGGTTTTTAGTTGCAGTTATATATTTTTTATTAGGTACGCTATTAGAGGGCGAAAGGATCCTGGACCTGGTTAGGAATCGAGATTATGTATTAAATTGGGGCAAATTTATTACCACATTAATATTAATTTCACTATTAATAATACCGATATCCACATGGTTTTTATGGTTTGGAACAGGTTTCCCCCACCGATATATTCCGTTTATACACCCCGAGATAAAAGCAATATTAACATTAGTATCTGGAATTTTATTAGTTCGATCACTTGAAAAGAGGTAATACTAATATATTTTCAGTCACCAAACGGGTTCAATAGCTGCATAGTAAGGCGGCGTTTTTTCTCATTCGACCATGGGAGCGATTTGCAAAAAAAAGGGGGGGAGATTTTTGAACAAGATATTAACTGTTATTTTCGCTTTTATTTTATCCTTATTAGTTGGATGCCAAAATGCTGGTAGTGGAAGTCTTGATACGACAAGACTAACAAAAGTAGAAATGCCTGATGTTACCGATGAACAAAGGGAAAAGATTCCTATCACTTATGAAGCACCTTCTGTCGAAGATGGACTTTCTGCATTGCCTTTTGAAATGAAACTACCTGAGAAACTTCCGTTTGAGGCAAAACCTTTCCTGCCACCTACCATTAACGATATGTCCCATAATGGTGAGAACTTAATGGTTGAATTTAAAACTTCCTCAAAGGATAATTCTGTAAAACCAATAATTTTAATGATTACTGCTATTAATAGCGAAGCTGAAATGGATTATTCTAATTCCGAAGAACTCAAACTTAAGCATAAAGTGACTGCTTACTATACAAACAAATCTTTATTTTTTTATGAAAAAGGTATCACTTATACTATTACTTATATAAATGAAGGACTTTCTAAAGAACAGCATAAAAAAGATCTAATAAATCTTGCCAACCAAATGATATAAAAATTGAAGACCCTGTTTATGGACTTATTATAGCTATAAAAAGCGTGTCAAAACTGTTGCCAGTTTGCACGCTTTTTTTGATAGCAGTTATGATTTTGCACCTCAAAATGGACTATGCTTCTGATCCTGCTCGACGCTATCAATGACAACTAACAAAGCGGTCAATTGATTAGCGTTTATGTTTATTCCTGCCTACATCATCATTTGGAGAGTTGCCAGTTCCATCCTTGCTCTTACTGTTTGGTGTTCCATAAATTTGATTATCTTTTGTAACCTTTGCGCCTTCTAAAAAATCATCCTTCGTTTTCATCCTTCTCAACTCCTCTTTGTTATGATCTTTACGACTACCTTATTGTTTATTTTCAAAGCCGGAAGTATACAATTTTTCCAGCAATGTAAAAAGCAAGAGTCTCCCCTTGCTCCTACATTCTCTATCTTTTCTATTTTTTACTTTTTAAAATTTAACATACCTATTACGCTTAAGGGCTTCTCATGCTTCGAAAATGTTGGAAGCACGGGAGCGCCATATGTTTCCCTCAATTAAATCCTAATACTTCTTATTTCCTTATATTCCGGCTGCCACATTGCTTCCCTAACTGCCTTTTCTACATCGTTGATATCGGTTCTGGCAATTCCTTCTGAGAAGGCTGCCCGGATGACTTCAATGGCTACTTTTTCTGAGACTTCCTGCAATTTGTCGACAGCAGGAAGGAGTGATGCGCCCTGCTTATCATTGCAGCACAGATCGGCAACAGAATTTGCGGCTGCAGTAAACATTCCCTTTGAGATGATGTCTGCTTTTGCCACGATAGCACCAAGTCCCAGTCCAGGGAAAATAAACGCATTGTTGGATTGACCGATCTCATAGGTAACACCATTGTATTTGACATCTTCAAATGGGCTGCCCGTTGCAACTAGCGCCTTCCCGTCTGTCCATTTGATTAAATCTGCAGGGACTGCTTCAGCAAGTGATGTCGGGTTGGACATTGGCATGATAACGGGATGATCCACATGCTTTGCCATCTCTTTGACAATCTCCTCCGAAAAGGCTCCAGCCTGTCCCGATGTGCCAAGAAGGATGGTTGGTTTCACCCTCTTAACTACTTCCTTGAGCGTAATAATGCCTTCTTCATTCCGTTCCCATCCTGCCACTTCCTCCGCACTGCGTAAGTATGGGTTTTGGAATTTCAGAACATCGGTATGATCCTCCGTTAATAGTCCCCTGTAATCGACAGCCCAGAATCGCTCATAGGCTTCCTCTTTCGGTAAGCCCTCAAGCGCCATTGCATCCACCATTTGATCGGCGTTGCCAATACCAGCAGCTCCCGGCCCGAAGACCACAATCCGCTGGTCCTTAAGTTCTTCGTCTGTCATCTTCAATGCAGACTTTATGGCCGCTAGTGTGACTGCGCCAGTCCCCTGAATATCATCATTAAAAGTAAGCGTATTGTCTCCATACCTTTCCATGATCTTGCGGGCATTTACATTGCCAAGATCCTCCCAGTGCAGCAAGACATCCGGGAAATTCTTTCGAGCTGCAGTAACGAAGGCATCGATAAACTCGTCATAACGCTCGCCACGGACTCGAGGGAACTCGTTCCCAATATAAAATGGATCATCTGCCAAGGCCTTATTGTTTGTTCCAACATCAAGGACCACCGGAAGCACCCGGCTTGGATCGATACCTGCTGCCGCAGTGTAAACAGCCAGTTTCCCAATCGAAATATTGATGCCGCCAACACCCTGGTCGCCAATCCCAAGGATGCTTTCCGAATCGGTTACGACAATTAGATCAACCCCATTTTTGGGATATCCCAGATTCTTAAATGCCGTTTCAATTCCGTCTAGATCATCGATTGATAAATAGAGTCCGCCCGGCCGCCGATAAACGTGGGAGTATTGCTCAATAGCTTCACCAACCGTAGGCGTATATATAATAGGAAGCATCTCGCTCAAATGCTCCTTCAGAAGCCGGTAAAACAGGACAACATTGCGATTATATAAATCATAGAGAAGCCCATTTTTGAACAAATTGGTTGTTCGTGCAGAATATTGCTCATAAACCCTTTTTACCTGTTCATCAAGCGTCATTACCTGGGGTGGCAATAATCCCTCTAAGCCGAGCTCTTCCCTTTCCCTTTTTGTAAAAGCTACACCTTTATTTAAAAAGGAATTGGACAGTATCTCTTTTCCTCTTAAAGTAGTCTGAATGACGTGTTTATCTGACATTAAGCTCCCCTCTTTCTTGTTGTTTATTAGTATGTATACCCGTTTCAAAAATGAATAAAAGCAGGCAACCGAAGCGAGCATACTGGGAAGCAAGGAGCGTTTCAACTGCATGCAAAAGTACAGAAAAATGCATCCTAACTCTAAAACTCTTAAGCTCATACTAACAAAGTTAGGGCATCTTCAGACTACATGGGGTATATATCGTGGCAGCAAACTGCCAGTCAGTTTACTACCGTTATTTTCAGCCCATTTTGTTTTTCAGAAATGAATTGGGCTCGTCCTAATGCATCTTTTGAAAGCTAATCACGTCATTATAAATGAGGTGATAAAATGAAAAAGATAAGACAGTTCGTGCTGTTTGCCGTATCTACAGTGTTAGTTGTTTCATTATTCTTTTTTGCAAATGGATTTGGATATGCGGCGGGTGATTCTATCATTATAAAAAAGGGGGATACCTTGTATAGCATATCAAAACAATACAACATATCTGTTCAGGAGTTAAAGGAACACAATGATTTAAAAAACAATACAATCAAGGTCGGTCAAAAATTGCTTCTACCTGGTTTAAAACAAACGGACCCATTGTATGTTGTAATGGCTGGTTCATTTGCGAAGAAAATGAATGCAGATAAGCAAATCTCTCTACTCAAAAAGAAAGGAATTGAAGCTGTTGCAGTAAAAAGAGTAATAACCAATCAGATTTACTACCGTATTCAGACTGGAGTATTTTCTGATAAAAAAAATGCGGAGAAACAAAGAGAGGTTTTGAGGAAACAAGGGATAAAAGACAGTTATATCTTAACGGATAAGCCTCTGCATATTAATGATGTCACTGTGGGCTCCATGTCCAGCCAGCTTGAAAAGCAATTTGGAAAACCAGCAAAAATAGAGGATTATATGAATATAAGATCTTTCTATTATAAAAAACAAGGTGCAGGAGTTCGTGTGAATTTCAATATGAACGACGGGTCCATATTCGGATTACAAGTCTATCCAGAATTTTTAAATTCAGATGCCATTCCAAAACAAAAAAGCAAAGTGCTGGACGTATATGGATACCCGAATGAAGTAACGAAAATTTCTTGCTACGAAAGCGCATCCTGTGAACAATTTATATATAAATTCAACAAAAGTAAGTTGGTTGTTCAGTTTGACCGTGATGGCAAGACAGTCCAATATTTAGATTTAAGCAAGCTACAATAAACAGCAATGAGACGGTTCTCGTGCTTCCAAAACTGAAGCACTGGAACCGTCTTCTCTGCTCCCATAGTTACCCCTACAATTCGTGGAACATCCTGTGAAACAAGAAATTCCGGGAAGTGACAGGCACCTATAGGGCTGGTTCTTTCAACATCATTTTTTTTACTAATTCACGATTTCGTTTTTGAAAGACTTCGTTGTGGGACGAGACCATAGCCGCTTTGTTTGCGGATGGTTGAATATATTTTTTTGCTTTATTCACTGCATTTGCTGCATCTTGGAAACAACCAGCTATTAAATTTAATTTTCCATCATAGCTTATAATGTCACCAGCTGCATAGACTCCATCGATCGAGGATTCACCAGACGAATTCCCGGCGATATAAAAATTATCTACCATCTTTATATCCATTGCACTATCCTTTAACATACTAGTATCTTGTTCATACCCGTGACTGATAATAACTTCATCAATGTTTAAGTAGGCAGCCTCTCCTGTTACTCGATCCGTTAATTCGACCTGTTTAATTCTTTCCTGATTCCCAGAGGCTATCAGCTTTGAAATGGATTTTTGCGGCAGACAAATAACAGAACTGTTCATAAGCTGAGTAACCTGTGCTTCATGTCCTGCCAGAGATTCTTTCCGGTAAGTGATATAAACCCTTTTAGCAATTGGCTCTAATTCATTCGCCCAATCAATGGCCGTATTTCCTCCACCTGAAATAATGATGGTTTTATCTTTGAACCGCATTAAAGATTGAACCGTGTAATGAATATTGGCTACTTCAAATACTTCTGCTCCTTCAATTTCAAGCTTTTTAGGATTTAGAATTCCACTCCCCACAGCCACAATCACCGTTTTTGTGTAATGCCTTTTTCCTGATGACCCTATCAGCACGAATATTCCATCTCGATTGCGGGATATAGACTCTACCTTTTCATTCAGCACTACCTCAGGACCAAAGGTTAATCCCTGCTCTACCAGCTGCTCGATCAGTTTTGCCCCGGGAACAGGCGTTAATCCCCCAATATCCCAAATCATTTTTTCGGGATATACATGAATTTTCCCGCCTAATTTTGGTTGATATTCGATAAGTTTTGTTTTCATCCCTCTAAGTCCACTGTAAAAAGTGGAATATAATCCAGCTGGTCCTCCTCCAATTACCGTAACATCGAACACTTCCTGTTGAGTCATTTCTGTCACCCCTTAAAATCACCGTAAATGATTATCATTATCAATAAGAATAAATGATTTTCACCTGTTATTCAATAAGAATTTTCACAAAACTTCGTTATCTTATTAAATCCAACTGCTTTTTGACACTTTAATAGCAAACTTACAAGGTCAAATATTTGTCAAATATTTAGATTGACTTTTCTAAAAGTGAGATTTATATTTAAATAGTGATCGATACTGATAATCATTTTCATTTAAATTCATTATTGGGGGTGATATAGAATGGTTCGCCTGTTTACGGATGACTTAAGCATTGGCTATGGTGAACGATTAATTGTTAATAATCTCAGTGTAACGATTCCTGATCAAAAAATTACCACGATTATTGGTTCCAATGGGTGTGGAAAATCAACCTTATTAAAAGCCATTACTCGAATCATTTCTCATAAATCTGGATCAGTCCTTTTAGACGGAAAAGATATTTCAAAGGAGAACACCAAAATCCTGGCTAAAAAGATGGCCATTCTCCCACAATCACCTGAAAGTGCGCCGGGATTAACGGTTGGGGAGCTAGTGTCCTATGGACGATTTCCGTATCAAAATGGTTTTGGAAAGCTATCGAAAAAAGATTATGAGGTCATTGACTGGGCACTTGAGGTAACGGGAACAAGCGACTATAAGTTTCGTCCAGTGGATGCCCTATCCGGAGGCCAGCGGCAGCGTGTTTGGATTGCGATGGCTTTAGCCCAGGAAACGGACATTATTTTTTTGGATGAACCGACGACCTACCTGGACATGGCACATCAGCTGGAGGTTTTGGAATTACTGCAAAAGCTCAATTACGAACAGCAGCGTACGATTATTATGGTGCTCCATGATTTAAACCAGGCTGCCCGTTTTGCTGACTACATCATCGCCCTAAAGGATGGGGAAATGGTTAAGGCCGGGTCTTGTGAGGAGGTTATTGTTCCTCAGGTACTCCGCCAGGTTTTTCAAATCGACGCGGTCATTGGAAAAGATCCACGAACAAATAAGCCGATGTGTATCACTTACAATCTATTAAAAGGAGAAAAACAACATGAAAAAAATATTAGCACCCTTTATGCTCATGCTAGTTCTGATTATTAGTGCCTGCGGCCAGGCAGATACTGAAAAGGCTGTAAGTTCAGCTTCAAAAGAAAATAAGCCAGAATTCATTACATACCAATCTGAAACAGGGCCAATTGAAGTTCCTGCAGACCCGAAAAGAGTCATCCTACTATCTGGCTTCACTGGTAATGTACTAGATTTAGGAGTTAATGTTGTTGGAGTGGATGTTTGGTCTAAAAATAATCCAACCTTTGCTGAACAATTAAAAGACGTTGAGGAAGTTTCGGAAGATAATCTGGAAAAGATTATTGAATTAGAACCAGATTTAATCATTGGCTTATCGAATATTAAAAACCTTGATAAGTTAAGTGAAATTGCTCCTACTGTTACCTATACATGGGGAAAAGTAGACTATTTAACTCAGCATTTGGAAATTGGCAAGCTATTAAACAAAGAAAAAGAAGCTCAAGCCTGGGTAGATGACTTTCAGACCCGTGCAGAAGCAGCAGGAGAAGAAATTCGCGCTAAAATTGGCAACGATGCCACCGTATCTGTCATAGAAAGCTATGGAAAAGACCTATATGTATTCGGAGAAAACTGGGCTCGCGGAACCGAAATATTATATCAGGCGATGAAACTGCCAATGCCTGATAAAGTAAAAGAAGTGGCATTGGAATCGGGTTATTTTGCCTTATCAGCAGAGGTATTTCCTGAGTATGCCGGGGATTATGTGATTCTTAGCAAATACTCTGATGCAGATACTTCTTTCCAGGAAACAGATACCTACAAAAACATTCCAGCTGTTAAAAATAACCGTGTATTCGAAATGAATGGCCAGGGTGCATCCTTCAGCGATCCAGTCACACTGGAGAAGCAATTGGAATTTTTCAAGAAGTCATTTTTAGGCAACTAAGGTACAAGGAGGAATTCTTTCTTTAGAATTCCTTTTTCTTTATTCTAGTAAAAGGACTAGTTAAGATGAAAAAAACTCAGCATTCTTCGCCATTTATCTACAAATTACTAGCTGGAATCCTGGTCTTCCTGAGCATGTTTGCAGCTGCCATGGTTTTGGGAGCCGCTGATATTACAGTTAAAGATGCATGGCTGGCTCTAACATCTTCCGCTTCGGGGGACAAAATTTCAATTATCCGAGATATTCGTTTACCTCGCGGAATTGCCGCTATTGTCGTGGGCGCAGCTCTTGCCGTTTCTGGGGCCATTATGCAAGGTATGACAAGAAACCCGCTTGCTGACCCGGGGTTATTGGGATTAACCGCTGGAGCAAATGCCGCATTGGCCATAACTATTGCCTTTATCCCATCAGCCAATTACTTTGTGACCATGGTGGCATGTTTTATTGGAGCTGCCATTGGGGCTATTCTGGTCTTCGGGGTTAGCGCCATGAAAAAAGGTGGCTTCTCCCCACTCCGGATCGTCTTAGCTGGAGCAGCCATTTCTGCCTTCTTATACGCAGTAGCGGAAGGTGTCGGCCTCTATTTTCAAATTTCTAAAGACGTCTCAATGTGGACAGCAGGAGGAATGATCGGGACGACCTGGGGCCAGTTAAATGTAATTATTCCCTTCATTGTAATCGGGATCCTCATTTCGTTTTTCCTTTCAAGACAGTTGACGATCCTCAGCTTAAATGAAGAAGTGGCTATTGGGCTGGGGCAAAAAATCACACAAATCAAAGCGGTTCTTTTTGTCGTTATTATCATTCTTGCAGGCGCATCGGTTGCTTTGGTAGGAAATATGGCCTTTATCGGCCTCATGATTCCCCATATCGTCCGTGTGCTGGTTGGAACGGATTATCGATTTATCCTACCTATGTCGGCCATAGCCGGTGCCACTTTCATGCTGTTTGCTGATACACTTGGCCGCACGATCCATTCGCCATATGAAACACCGGTGGTTGCCATTGTCTCAATACTAGGGCTTCCATTCTTCCTGATCATTGTTCGTAAAGGAGGAAAAGCATTCACATGATTCATCCGGCCTTAATAAAGAAACAGCGTATGATTTTGGGGATCTCCATACTGCTTATTCTCGTCACTATTTTTATCGGAATGGGATTGGGGTACTCGTCTCTATCCTATGACCGCCTTGTCCCAACCCTATTGGGACAAGGTACATTTAAAGAGGAATTTGTCTTGTTTTCTGTCCGCTTACCGCGGATTCTCATTACCCTGTTAGCAGGCATGGCCCTTGCTTTATCCGGTGCGATTCTACAAGGAATCACAAGGAATGACCTTGCTGACCCCGGCATTATCGGGATTAACGCAGGTGCAGGTGTCGCGATTGCTGTATTCTTTTTGTTTTTTCCAATTGAAGCAGGACCATTTGTTTATTTGCTTCCACTTGTTGCTTTTGGAGGAGCGATACTGACTGCTTTCTTGATTTATTTGTTTGCCTATAACAAAAATTCAGGCCTGCAGCCAGTAAGTTTAGTGCTTACCGGGGTCGGATTTTCCTTCGCCCTTTCCGGAGCGATGATTATCCTCATCTCATCAGCTGAACGCACAAAAGTCGATTTCATTGCCAAGTGGTTAGCAGGGAATATTTGGGGTACGGATTGGCCCTTTATTTGGGCCCTTCTCCCTTGGTTAGTGCTTCTTATCCCCTTTACATTATATAAAGCCAATCGATTAAATCTCTTGGGATTAAGCGAACCCGTCGCAATCGGAGTAGGGGTTTCTATAGAAAAGGAACGGATTATCCTGCTATTAACAGCTGTTGCATTAGCCGCTTCAGCTGTTTCCGTCACAGGAGGAATCAGCTTTATCGGATTAATGGCCCCGCATATGGCAAAAGCTCTAGTAGGACCAAGGAATCAATTGTTTATCCCTGTAGCTATTCTCCTTGGTGGCTGGTTATTATTATTCGCAGACACAATTGGACGCAATATTATTGAACCTAGTGGAGTACCCGCCGGCATCATGGTCTCTCTGATCGGTGCTCCTTACTTTGTGTATTTATTATTAAAAAAGTAAGGAAGCATAGGGTTATTCTCTTGCTTCCGGATAATGGATTAGTATCTCATCTTGAATTAAATTAAGAAAAACATACTCCCCAGAAAAATAGCCTATCCCCCAATTCGCTGTCATTCTAGCGAATCGGGAGACCGGCTCATATGGAAGATTAACTCTTTTTTGTTGCAGGCATCATGTTTAATAAGATTTCAATGGCTAATAATACAAAGCCAATAGGTACGATAAACAAAACCGGGTACAACGGGTACATGGCGCCTCCTGCTGGGAACGTTACGTTGGCAGCTAGCGCTTGCATCGCGTAATTCCAGGTATAGTAAATAAGCAGAACCATAATTAGGAAATCAATTAGTGATACAAACAAGTGGATCACATATTGAATCTTTGGAGAGAATTTTTCTACAATCATATCTAACCTTGGCATGATACCGGAAGAATATGTGATCGCCATTGCTGGAAATACAACTAAGGGCATAAGGTACTTTTGAATTAATTCATAATTTCCTGAAATGGATGAATTAAAAACGTTACGCAAAAATACGTCAATAGCGATGGTTACCATGATAATCACAATTCCGATAGCGCTAAGGATTAATCCGCTTGTTTTTATATAGTTAAAGCCATTCTTAAATTTCAGCAGTCCCCCATCCATCCTCTTCACATCCTTTTTCGGTTATTGTGACATGGTATCCGGCAGCCATGTTATTAATTGTGGAAAAATGAGTAATAAGGGTACCACAATTACACATATCATTACTGCGAATATGGTTGAATATCGAAATAAACGGTCTATTGGTGTTTTCGTTACTCCTGCTACCGCATACACACACATACCAACTGGTGGGGTTAATAGACCTGCTGCACCTACAACCCCGATTAACATCCCAAATTCAATGGCATCCAGTCCAATCATTTGAGCAATTGGCAGCGTTACAGGGACGGCCATCAATAAAACAGCTGCACCTTCCACAAACATAAATAGGATGAAATAGGTGATTAATAATAGAACGATGACTAGTATTGGTGTCCCAGCTAAAGGTTCTAATAGTGCTATTAATTTTCTAGGAATCATGGAAAGTGAAATGAATTTTGCAAAAACCTGTGCGCCAATCATAATCATCATAACCATACAAGTGATTCTCACCGTACTTCTAAGTGAGTTTTTGATAAAAGCAACATTTACTTTTCCAAGACAAATAGCTGCAATTAAACTAATTGCTGCACCAACGCCCCCTGCTTCCGTAGGTGTAAAAATTCCTGTATAGATTCCAATAAAGACAGAACCCATGATAAATAAACTGGCAATAAGTGAAATAACAAACTTTGAAGTTGGAATATCTTCTTCTGCATGAGCGGTTTCTTCTATCGCTGCAGCTTCTTCGCGAACGGAACTAGTTAATACTCTAGGGTCCACACTCGCTTTAGATCGATGGTAAAAAAATAAAGTGCAGATCACTAAAACTCCAATGGTTAAAATACCTGGAATAACGGAAGCCATGAACAGCTGGCCAACGGGTGTTTGCGTGATGGCACCATAAATAATTAATCCAATGGAAGGTGGAATTAAAGTGGCTAAAGAACCAGCGGAGGCAGCAACTGCCCCGGCCAGGTTCTCATTATATCCATGCTTCCTTAACTCAGGCACTGAAATTTGCCCTAATGCTGCTGAAATGGCAGATGCTGACCCAGATACAGCACCTAAAAACCCTCCTAATAAAATTGTGAATACACCCAAAATTCCAGGTTTTCCTTTAGATACTTTAAATAACATATGATAAAGGTATTTAACAATATCTGAGTACATAATAAATTCTGCCATTAAAATAAACAGTGGAATCGTGGTTAAGGCATAGCTGGCGACCCTTGTGTATGGCTCTAGCTGTAGGATTCCGGTTAAAGCACCGCTTCCACCGTAGAGGAACACTCCAACAATACCTGTAGCTAATAAAACTGTACTAATTTGTTGTCCAGCCAGCAAAAGCAGAAAAAACAATCCAAAAATAATGATCAAAGCTACTGACTCTGGCAAAAAGGTCACCTCCGGTATATGGCTAAGATTTCAGGATTCTTATTCTAGGTCCATTACTGCATCTGGTACCTTTCCACCAGCTTCCGTGATAATATCTCTCCAAAGGATTGCCGTTTGTTTACCAGGTTGACCATCAGCCTCCATGAGCTCAATCCAATCAAACCAAGTCTTTGACATTGCTGCCATGATATGGTCACGTGTAGCAGGATCTAAATCCCCTAACGTTTCAAATTCAACCTTACCTTCAACCTCGTCGTATACTTTCTTTTCTTCAGCCGACATCTTTTCATGTTGTTCAGTACCTAACTGTAATTCTTGTGCTGCATTATCTAATACCTTTTGTACATCATCAGGCAATGAATTCCACTTTTCTTCTTGCATTCCAAATACCGCGGAGAAGTGACCGATATAAGCACCTTCAAGAACATATTTAAATAATTCTTGATAGCCCCAGCCACCCCAATCACCTACAGCCATAAGTGTTCCATCGATGGTGCCGCGGCTTAGTGCATCATAGCCATCTGTTTGTGGCATACTGATAGGTGTTGCACCTACATTTTTTACATATAATTCGTTAAGACGTGAACCTGTTCTAATCCTTAAGCCTTGAATATCATCGATTGTATCAATATTTGTTCCTGTTGTTGAAAGGACGTATGCTGACCCTCCATTCATAGCCCATACTTTTAATTTGTTGGAGGTAAACTCAGACTCGGAGAATGTTTCTCCGTCTTGGAATTTAAAATCACCATAGATTAGTTCTGCAAAAGCTTTATTGAAGGTTTCCATACTCGTTTCGGCTAGCGGAAGCATCGTTACCTCTGATAATGGAAATCTACTTGGGTCGTATAACGGCATAATCGGTAATGCCACATCGATTGTACCTGCATTTAACGCATCGAATTCCTGCCCTAAAGCAACTAATTCTCCTCCAGCAAATAATTCAAATTCCACTTTTCCATTCGAATCTTTTTCTACTTTATCCATCCAAGGGATCAGGAGGGATGTCATCCAAATGTGATTCTCGGGCAGCCCTGTTGAAGCCCGTAAAACAATTTTTTCTTCTCCTTCTTCTGCTCCTTCCCCACTTGTGAAAGATGGCGAAGATTGTTCAACCTGACAGCCTGCAGCCATGAATAATACGATTAAACTTATCAGAAATAATGTAAGTTTTTTCATAATAACCTCCTAAATATTTTGTTTTAATTGAATATTCCGATAATTTATTTCATAAAAATATGTTTGTGACAAAAACGCACTACCTAACGCTCTCTAAAAATTAGCAGGATCCCAGCTCTCATTTTGCTTGTATTTCTTTAAAATTTGACGTGCGATCGATGCAGTATGCACTTCATCTGGACCATCGTAAATACGCGCATATCTAGCATCCCTATACATTTTTTCAAGCGGAGTATCAGACGTAACACCTAAAGCTCCATGTACCTGAATGGCTCGATCAATAACATCATGAAGAACTTTTGCACCATATACCTTTATCATTGCTATATCAACACGCGCGTCTTCCCCACGGTCAATTTTCTTTGCAGCTTCAAAGGTTAATAGTCTAGCTGACTGAATATCAGTTGCAGAGTCAGCGATAAATTTTTGAATCATTTGCTTATCAGCTAGCAGCGATCCGTGTGCGTATCTATTCAGAGCTCTGTTACACATTAGATCAAATGCTCTTTGGGCCTGACCAAGCCACCTCATAGAGTGGTAAATTCTCCCTGGACCTAGTCTCTTTTGAGCAATACCAAAGCCTTCTCCACGTTCTCCTAATAAATTCTCCTTCGGAACTCTTACATTAGTTAAGCGGATCTCACAATGGGCTCCAGAAGTATGTCCCATTGTAGGTACAACTCTCACTATTTCGTATCCAGGAGAATTTGTTGGCACGAGAATCATCGAAGCTCGTTTATGTCTGCTTTCAGCCTCGGGTTCTGTCACACAAAAAACGGTTGTGAAGGCTGCTCTTGTCGCCCCTGAAGTAAACCATTTATGAGCATTGATTACCCACTCATCTCTATCTAAGTATGCGGAGGATTGAATAAGCGTTGGATCTGAACCGGCTACATTTGGTTCGGTTAAGCCTACTGATGGATTGATTTCTCCAGCTACCATTGGCAATAGCCATCTTTCCTTTTGTTCTTTTGTTCCAAATAAGTGCAGCATCGTGCCATCCTGTGCTGTATGAGTTCCAAGAGCAAACATCGCTGCTTCTGAACGGCCTACAATTTCATTGATAAATACGTAATCCATAAAGGGCAGGCCTCCGCCTCCGATTTCCTTTGGCAAACCTAAAGCCCATATTCCTTCTTTTTTAGCTTCCTCCTGTAAGTTCTTTAGAACTCTTTGACCTTCTTCATCCCATTCTTCCACGAGCGATTCTACCGGAATGACATTTTCATCAATAAACCTTCTCACCTTGCTACGTAATTCTAATACTTCATTACTCATTCCAAGCTGTTTATCAATCTCATGCATCAATACATACCTCCATTTTCTATTTAATAAAATTTATCATTATTCCTTTAGAGGAAATAATACCGAGAACTGCTAGATCATGTTATACCTCTGTAAATGGAAGCGTTTTCAAAATTTCGGTTGTTAAGGTACTTAGAAGAGTAATCCAACTGTTTGTTTAAGAAATGAATATGGTAATTTAAGAGTACGTAATGTTCTCTTTTCAAATGTAACTTATTAGATTCGAAGTCTAATAGTATTATCGCATTTTTTCATTAATAAAAAAATACCCTACGTTTAATTTTTTTACAAAAGTTCAAATTATATATATTCTTTATTCTATAATATGATTACCTATCTCTCTATTAGTTTGAAATTAAATTCAACAGGAGTATGACGGAAAGCTTGAAAATGGATCTCATGCTTTACATTTGATTAACCCTCCCATACTTGTTATAACTCGTAGTGACCGTACAGTTCCTAATTTGCTTTTTAAAAGTTTTTATTCAGCTTGGGAATAGTTTGCCTAGAAAAGAATTAGTACCCGTAAAGTGTGATGGTCAATAGCTTGTCCATTTAGCGTTTTTTGTGATATCCTCTAGTTCCTCATCTCAGGTGATCGTCTTGAACTATGCCTTTCCTTTTTAATGGCATTCGAGGAGTCACAGGCTCCATAATACATTGAAAAAGCATAAGTTCATTGATCAGTTTGATCGTGGTGGCTAGGCAGACAGTCCAATATTTAGATTTAAGCAAGCCACAATAATCAACAAATGGACGGTTCTTGTGTTTCCAAAAGTGAAGCACTGGAACCGTCTTCTCTGCTCCCATAGTTACCCCTGCAGTTCGTGGAACATCCTGTGAAACAAGAAATTCCGGAAAGTGACAGGCACCCCATTACACCTTCTCCTTCATCAGCAGCACACCGATCAGGCCAATTATGGAGAATAGGACCGGGGTGATGAATCCATAGTAGTATCCATTAAAATGATCTAGGACAAGTCCGAAAATGCCTGGCAGCAGTACAGCGCTTAGGAATCCTCCTGTATTTGCGAACCCAGACGCGATGCCTGATTCTCCAATCGGAAACGATTGACGGACAGCAGCGAACGTTAGCGCATTTGCCCCATAGGCGAGACCAATGACAAAGAAAAGGATGGTTAAGAGAACAATGGGCGGATTCGCACTAGTAAAAAGAAAGCTCGACCAACACAGGACAATTAGCACGTGCACTACTACATAAGGTCGCTTAATCATTCCTAACCGGCTTGAAATCCACCCGGCTAAAGGAGCACCGATTAGAGCTCCCACCAAACCGATTAAAACGAGCTGACTCGCATCTGTACGAGTCATTCCATATATATTCATTCCATAAGGAACGGCCCATGATCCGATAAATCCCACGTATGTCCCTACAAGCCCAAAGTGACAAAGGAACAATGCCCATGCTTGGCGGCTGGAGACAATTCTTCGCAGCAGCACCCTTGTTTTCTCCGGTTTGATTTCTCTTTTTTCAAATATCGGCTGGTTCGTTTTTTTGACCAGAACAAAATAAAGAAGAATCCCACATAAACACAATAGGAGCCCTGTTGAAAAAAATGCAGGCCGCCAGCCAAGGACATCGATCCAGGCAGCGAATGGGACGGTTGCTACCAGAAACCCAAGGCTTCCCGTCATCGCCGCAACTCCAATCAAACGGGAAAATTCCCTGGCACTAAACCACCAGCTTAAAATCAGCACCATATTAACCCAAATCGTCGCATCGCCAATCCCCGTCAAAATTCTGGCAAAAAACAAGACCATTTCATGGGTTCCAAGACTATAAATAATCGTTCCAATACCAGTAAGGAGTGCACCGACGATTAGAAAAAAATTGGGCCCAAACCGATCTGCCAAAAGTCCCATCGGTATTTGCAAACCCGTGTAAACAAAAAATTGGATACTTGCTAGTAACCCAATCGTTGAAGCCGTAACTTGAAAATCCTTCATTACTTCATTTGTAATCAATCCTGGTGCTGTCCGTTGACTCGACATCAATATATACGTAAACAGCACACAACCTAAAACAACCCATCTATATCGGGAATTCTGTTTATCCAACCACTTCTACTCCCATTAGCTTTTAGACTATCTATATGAAAGTTCCTAAAGTAGTTGTAAACAAATTTTTATACGGTAGTGGTACATCTTGGCCACCCTAATTTGGACATGAAAAGAGACCAAACGGAAACAGGAATCGACGAGGACGAAATCAAAATCCAGAATAATCGGTAATTAGTGTAAGAAACTCGCAGTTGGTAAACTGCACCCACACTTTGAAGGAGCCGATAACTCTATATACATGTGAAATCGTCCGTATGTTCATAACTTAATAAAGGATAAATCCTTTTTTAGAGAAATACAAAAACCCGAACCAAGGTTAACGGGTTCAATGGTTTGGTAACCATTTCTTCAATAGTATCGAGGGAGTTTTGTCCCAGCCTCATTGAAAAATTTATTAATTCTTGTAGACTATACCATTTTTGTCCACCGATTGTGGAGGTTGTTCCAACCATCTGTGTTTAATCGATAAGTTAGCACCGTCTTCAGCGTATTGTCCGATCTCCATCGAAAGACGAGCAAAATGGGCAGTTAAATCACGTCTAGTACTCGCCGACATTGCTACTCCATAGTTGCCTACCCCTAGTGCACTTAACAAAGAAACTTGAAACATCATCAATTTATCGGAAAAAGGCGCTTCCGAGGATGCCAATACTTCATCATCCCAACTCCTTGGTACAGGAATGTCTTCCTCCGTTAAAATTGAAGTGAAAACTTTAATATGTTTATTCGATATATCCTTTCCTCGTTTGAAGTAATCTCTTGCATCTTTTGTCTTAGCCGTTTGAGCAAACCCAGAAATAAAAGCTTTTCCTATTGCGTTCGTTTGTAGGTTATGAAATAAGTTTGTAATTTCTACCGATAATAATGGCTTTCTGGAACCAAACCAACCAGTTAGGAAACTTTGATGTTTCACAAAATCAACCTTTTCGGGTGGAGAAATGTATGGAGGTCTTAAATGTAACCCTTTCGATAGTAAGACAGCTTTCGTTCGTTTATTGATTTCAATATTCAGGGCTACAGCTTCATTAAAAAAGGCTTGAACATCTAATCGTGACGACATAGCAGTTGACATCCCATATGCAGAAAACCCTGCTTTTGCCATCTGGTCAATATAATTTAAAAAGAATTCATCTGAGTATAGACGAGGTGCTGAAAGGTTCACATCGTCATCCGTAAATCCATATGGTATGGGATAATTCTCCCCGTTAAATATATTTTCAACTCCATCCATTAGCGTAAGCGATACATTTAAGGCATAATCAATTACTGATCGAATTTCAGAATCTTCTACGGTGTTCAAAAAATAACTTAGAACATATTTAGACAACGAATTATTCATATAGGTAATCCATAGATTGGATATTTCGGCTGAAGTTAATCGAATGCTGTGTTTGTTTTCGTATGTAGTCTCCAATTTATCGCTCCTAAAAAACTTGTGTAATATTATTATGTTAAAAAGTACAAAGAAATATTAATTAAGTAAATGGCAATAAGCTTTTCTTATGGTACCTAAGAGCAAGATCGTAAATTAACAAAACCCGGTGTTGCACTCTTTTTATTTTTTGCAGCTAACGTCCATTAAAATAACAATGTAATGATTACACTTAAACAAACAGGTACTTATGTTAAATAAGTAATATAAAAAAGCTCGGATTTTTCCGAGCTTTTTTGTGCATTTAAAGGTGCTATTTTGGTTGTTTAATCCATGTGTTACAACCACTTTTCCATTTCGAGTTACATTTTTGTACTCGGAGACATACCCGTTAAACCGAGAGGCACTTTTTCTTGTGTCCTTCATTCGGGTTTAGTTCAAACTGTTTTATTTAACCGTTCTACCTAGCAATTAGTAAGAAAGCACTTTTATAAATTTCCAATTGAGAGATATTTTGTTTCCAGATATGGCTCAATTCCTTCAATTCCGCCTTCACGGCCCAGACCGCTTTCTTTCATGCCGCCAAATGGTGCATGAGCAGCAGAAGTGGCGCCGTCATTCCAGCCTACGATGCCAAAGTCGAGATGGTCATGCAGGTAGGTTCCTGTTTTATAATTATTGGTGAAAAAATATGCAGCAAGCCCATATGGAGTGCTGTTGGCAATATCCACAGCTTCTTCAAGATCCTTAAAGCTGATAAGAGGAGCAACAGGTCCAAACGTTTCTTCACTCATAATCTTCATATCTAAATTGACATTTTTTAAAACGGTTGGATATACAAAGAAATACCCTTTTTCTTTATTTGCATTAGATTCATTCCCTACAAGCACTTCTGCACCTTTATCCACGGCGTCATTAATTTGCGCAACGATTTTCTCATAGCCGCTTTCGTTAATTATAGGGCCAATATCAGTATCCTTATCAAGTCCATTTCCAACCTTTAACTTTCTTACTTCTTCGGTTAATTTGGCAGAGAATACCTCGATGACATTTTCATGGACAATGATACGATTTGCACAAACACAGGTTTGACCTGCGTTGCGAAACTTTGATGCAATCGTTTGGCTGACAGCGATATCCAAATCAGCATCCTCCGCAATAATGAGAGGTGCATGGCCGCCTAATTCCATGGTGACATGCTTTACAGTATCAGCACTGTTTTTAATTAATGATTTACCGACAGGAGTAGAACCAGTAAATGTAATTTTACGAACATATTGACTGCTTGTGAAAAGCTCACCCACTTCTTTTCCATCGCCGATGACATATTGGATAGCATTAGTTGGAATTCCGGCCTGATGTGCCAGCTCAATTAATCTAATTGTTGTTAATGGTGTATCCTCTGCAGGCTTTACAATGAATGTACATCCAGCTGCTAAGGCAGGGGCTGCTTTTCTCGTCATCATCGCAGCAGGGAAATTCCATGGAGTGATCGCTGCAACCAAACCAATGGGCTGCTTGCTGACGATGATTCGTTTTGTTTCCGTGGCTGCCGGAATCGTCCGTCCATAGATCCGCTTCGCTTCTTCCGCATACCACTCAATATAGCTTACCGCATAGTCGACTTCACCTAAAGATTCTTTAAGAGGCTTTCCGTTTTCCAGCGTCATTACTTCTGCAATTTCTGCTTTTTGTTCCAGGATAATATCTGCCCATTTTTTTAATAACCTTGAGCGTTCATGAGCGTTCACTCTTGACCAATCCTTAAAGGCTTCATGGCCGTTTTTCAATGCCTGCTGTATTTCATCGTTGGAGTTAACTATTACTTCCGAAATCAGCTCACCGGTGGCAGGGTTTTTTATTTTAAAAGTTTCAGGCATTCCTGAGCACCTCTTTCTTTATTATTTTACTTACGTGAGTTTATTCAAATGCTTTTTCTAAAATGGCAAGTCCTTTTGATAATTCTTCATCTGTGATAACCAATGGTGCCAGGAAGCGGATGACATTGCTCTTTAATCCGGCGGAAAGAAGCAATAATCCATTTTCGTTTGCATATTTAACAATTTCTGCTGTTTTGATTTTATTCGGTTTTTTAGCCGTACGGTCCTCAACAATCTCTACTGCGACCATTGCGCCTAGACGGCGGATATCCCCTATAAAATCATGCTTTCCGGCGAGCTCCGTTAGTTTGGTTTCAAATTTTTGTCCGAGGATTTCAGCCTTTTCGACCAGGTTTTCTTCTTCCATAATTTCAATAACAGCTAAAGCAGCGGCACAGGCAACAGGGCTTCCTGAATAGGTCCCTCCCAGTTCTCCTGGGTCTGCAACGTTTAAGATCTCCATCCTGCCTACTACACCGCTTAATGGCAGCCCTGCCGCCAACGACTTTGAGACAGTGATTAAATCTGGTGTTACGTCAAAATGGTCGATAGCAAATAATTTTCCTGTACGTCCAAATCCAGTTTGAATCTCATCTGCAACAAACACAATTCCATGCTCTTTGCAGAATTCACTTACCGCCTGAACAAACTTCTTCGGAGGTACGATAAATCCTCCCTCACCCTGGACAGGCTCCATTACTACGCAGGAAACCGTCTCAGGTGCTACTGTTGCGATAAAAAAGTCTTTAAATTCTTCAATTTTCATGTCAATATAGGATTCATCTGTCATTTCAACAGGCTTTTGATACATATAGGGAAATGGCGCCTGGTAGATTTCAGGGGCGAAAGGACCGAAGCCAAATTTGTAAGGCTTGACCTTGCTTGTCATTCCCATTGTTAAATTCGTTCTTCCGTGATATCCGCGGACAAAGGAAACAACCGCCTGACGTCCAGTATAACGGCGGGCCATTTTAATGGCATTTTCAACTGCTTCCGCACCAGAGTTAAATAAAATGGCTTGCTTGTCAAAATCACCAGGTGTGATCTGGCACAATTTCTCAGCAAGATTAAGATACCCTTCATACATCATCACATTGAAGCCAGGATGTAGAAATCTCTCTGCTTGTTCCTTTACAGCTGCTGTTACTTTCGGATGGCTATGGCCCACGTTTAATGTTCCGATCGCCCCGGCAAAATCAATCCATTCGTTTCCATCGATATCTGTAATGGTTGCACCGGAAGCCTTTTGTGCAATATTTAAATTTGCGTTGCTTACACCTTTTGGTACATATTTTTTTCTTTTTTCCTGAAATTCTTTGGTCGTTAAAAAGGTTGTAGTCATTTTTTGTCCTCCTTGTTTTTATTTATTTTAAATAATTTGTAATTTAAAGATAGTTTGACATCTTTCTGGTACAATGAAAAGTACCAAAAGGAAGAAAATGATGGTACCAGAGAGATGAGGGATGAAACTTTGATTTATGTAACGCTTGATAAAAGTTCAAACACAAATTATATCTATCAGCAGATCTACGAGGGTATCAAGAAAAACATTTTAGAGGGAAGGCTGAAGCCCGATGAGAAGCTCCCTCCGAAAAGAACATTGGCTCGGCAATTAAAAGTCAGCGTGAACTCCGTTATGACAGCCTATGATCAGCTGCTTGCAGAGGGTTATATCTATACAAGTGAGCGAAAAGGGTATTTTGTTGAAAAAATCACCCAGTTTATCAAACAGGATGACGCATTCAAATCTCCATTACCAAGTGACCTAAAGGAGAGTATCACGGAGAAAGAAGGCTGGCTTTCCCTTTCACATATGACTTCAAATACTTCCCTTTTCCCTTTTAAGGAATGGGTCAGATGCCAACAAAAAGCAATCGATCAGCATCCTCAGGAGCTTTCAGAAATAACCCATTCTCAGGGTCCTTATCTCGTAAGAAAAACCATCTGCAATTTAATCTCCTTAACACGCGGGGTAATTTGCGAGCCCGAACAAATTGTCATCGGAGCAGGCACAATGTCATTAATACGCCAGCTGCTGGACATTCAGGGTAAGAATTCAGTTATAGCAATGGAGTATCCCGGTTACTCCCGGTTATATCATTTACTCACGAGTATGAAATTTGACGTCCATCCTTTAAAAATAGATGAAAAGGGAATCAGTATTAAAGAAATTGAAGCATCAAAAGCAAATTTTGTGTTTGTTACACCATCACACCAATTTCCGACAGGTATAATTATGCCGATATCCAGACGGATTGAACTGTTAAATTGGTCCACATATGCGCCTGACCGGTATATTGTCGAGGATGACTATGATAGTGAATTTAAGTATGAAACAGATAATATTCCTTCTTTGCAGAGCCTGGACAGAAATCAACGTGTTATCTATACGGGAACCTTTTCAAAAACCATGCTCCCTGGCATGCGTATCAGCTATATGGTATTACCGCCTGATCTGCTGCGGGAATATCGCCGCCAATATCAACATGAGATTCAGGCCAGTAACACAATCAATCTTTTCGCGATGCATTACTTTATCGAGAACGGCGAGTACAATCGCCACATCAAGAGGATGAATCACCACTATGAAACAAAACGAAAAAAGCTGATAAACGAACTAAGTGCTCAGTTTGGCGACAATATTCACATCGAGGACATACCTGCAGGGCTTCACTTCTGCGCTCACTTTAAAAGCAGCAAAGACTTTCAGGAGATCGAAGATAAAGCCAAGCAGGAAAAACTGGAAATTTATACAATGAAACGGTTTATGCTTAACAATAAATACAAGCACAAAAACAGCATCCAACTGGTCCTCGGATTCGCCAGCATACCAGAAGATAAGATCCCGGAAGCAGTCACCCGTCTATCCCGCGTGTTGGAATAAGGGGTGCCGGCACGGTTTTATTCAAAATTTAATCTTAAAAATTGTAACTTCTGCGATCTAACATATGTTTACCAACCCGATTCATTTTTCAATCACATCCAAATTCCATAAAAAAACATGAAATTAAACTATATGTACGGTTCTCATGCTTCCCCGCTCAATAAAAAGCCTGCATCTAATTATTGTTGTTCTCAACAATCAGATGCAGGTACTCTTTTATGCGTTCTTTATGCGATTTTTGGCACTTCTGTGATTTTTCCTTCTTTACCTTCCTCTTTATATTCTGCTGCCGCTGTAAAAACAACGTCCGTTGATGAGTTAAGTGCTGTTTCAAAGGAGTCTTGCAGAACACCGATAATAAAGCCTACCCCAACAATCTGCATTGCCACTTCATTTGGAATTCCAAATAAGCTGCTTGCCAGAGGAATTAAAAGCAGCGAACCGCCGGCAACACCTGAGGCACCGCAAGCACTGACAGCTGCCAATACACTAAGGATTACCGCTGTTGAAAAATCCACCTGGATGCCCAACGTATGAACCGCCGCGAGGGTCATAACGGTAATCGTGACAGCAGCACCCGCCATGTTGATGGTTGCACCTAGTGGGATAGAAACAGAGTAAGAATCTTTATTCAAGCCTAGCTTTTCACATAATCTCATATTTACAGGAATGTTTGCTGCTGAGCTTCGTGTAAAGAAGGCTGTAATCCCGCTTTCTTTTACGGCTGTGAAAACTAGTGGATATGGGTTTTGGCGTGTCGTTACATACACCAGGATTGGATTGATTACAAAAGCCACAAAGAGCATGCATCCAATCAGGACAGCTAGCAGTTTCCCGTACCCTAGCAATGACTCAAGTCCATTTGTCGTAATCGACTCGATCACAAGTCCCATGATTCCAAACGGTGCAAACTTGATGACCCATGATACCACTTTTGAAACCGCTTCGGAAACATTGGAAATCAGTGTTTTTGTTGTATCAGGAGCACCTCTCAAAGCAAAACCTAGAATAATTGCCCATGCTAATATCCCGATGTAGTTCGCATTCGCAATCGCGTTAACAGGATTATCAACCACATTTAACAATAGCGTTTTAAGTACCTCTACAATACCGCCTGGAGCAGTCAAGCCTTCAGCACCAGTTGCTAGTGATAAGCGAACTGGAAATAAAAAGCTTGCGATTACCGCCACAAGTGCTGCTAGGAAGGTTCCTGAAAGGTATAGCGCGACAACAGTTTTCATATTCGTTTTACTGTCCTTCTTATGCTGGACAATCGCCGCCATAACCAAAAAGAACACCAAAATCGGCGCAACTGCTTTTAACGCCCCTACAAATAACGATCCCAAGATGACAAATGGTGACCCGATATCCGGAACGGCCACAGCGAGTCCAATTCCAACAACCAAACCAAGCAGGATTTGTTTCACCAGACTAAGTCGATTCCACATTCCCCATAAACTTTTCATGAAAATTCCCCCCGTTGTATAAGTAAATCTAAATAAAAGACAATCATTAGGAGACTGATAGAAACATCTTTCTATTTCTTTTTTTGAAAGACTCTCTTTCTCTAGTCCATTCTATAAATACAACTGTCTACCTATAATAGATTCCATTATATATGGGTTTTATATATATTACAATAATAAAATTTCATCTTAAAATAGTGTGGTTTGTTTTAAAGTGGACGAATTCACCTAATCCTTTTTATTCTAGTGGGAGTCAGACATCTTATTAGCGTCATACCTTATTCAGAACTTTGTGGAAAGTTTCTAAATAAGAAAATAAGCAGGTACATATTTCTATTACGGGTTCGGTTTCGAAGTTAATATTATAGTCCCGATAGTTTACTGTTTAATTTGTCTGATTACACTTTTAACAAGCTCCAAGGTGTCACTATCATCCGAATGCATTACCGATAAAATATAAGAAACATTCTCCAGATTAAGGCTAAAAAATTCAAACCTGCCAATCATCACTTTCCTTGAAACTATAATGCACTTGAATTCCTCGATTTCTAAAAATGTAAGCATTACAAACGGCAGTAATACAAAAAATAATCCCATCTCATTTGTCGAGAAGGGATTATTTATAATTCAATACCTTAGAAGGGTCTACTAAGTGGTAATAAACTAACTTTCACAAGCAAAATTATCTTTATCTCTATCCATTTTAGGTTGATAGGCTGGATGATCAGAAGCTACGCCACTTGGATATTTTTTTCTTAGTTCAGTACAATTGGCAAAGAGTTCAGATCCCCCACTTGAAGTTGCTTCTGTCTTCGCTTTAGCTTCTGCTTCTGCCTTTGCTTCTGCCTTTACTTTGGCCTCTGCTTCTGCCTTTGCTTTGGCCTCTGCTTCTGCCTTCGCTTTAGCCTCTGCTTCTGCCTTCGCTTTGGCTTCTGCTTCTGACTTCGCTTTGGCTTCTGCTTCTGCCTTCGCTTTGGCCTCTGCTTCTACCTTCGCTTTGGCCTCTGCTTCTGCCTTCGCTTTGGCCTCTGCTTCTGCCTTTGCTTTGGCTTCTGCTTTTGCCTTTAAATTGTCCTCAGTATTCTTCTCCTCATTCTTAACTTCTGCTTTTGTCGTTTTCGAACTTTCAGATGAACAAGCAACTAAACTAAAAACTAAAAATAAAGCAAACAAACCTACTAAATACTTTTTCAATTAATAACCCCCATATTATTTTTTCTATCATCGTATAACATTAACCTTATTTCCGAACTCATTAAACTGAGAGTAAAAAATACATCCAATCAATTACCTTGATTGAGTGTTTATCTTACCCCTTGAGAGGAGGGAACAGCCCCTTTTTTCTTTCCAATATCAAAGAAATAATGGTCAAAACAATTAACTGGGCTCCAATTACCAACCAAATCATCTTTACTACCTTAATTAAAGCATAAAGGAATTGGGTTTAATTGTAAATGACCTAATTACCATATTTTTCTCAACAAAAATACTATGATTCTCCTATCAAAACCAATCTAATGAAAAAATATGGTGACACAACAGTCTATAAGACATGCTTTTTTGGGGGCAAAGATCTTATAAAAAAAATGTCGATGCAATTAGCACTCGTTTTAACATACCAAATCAATAGGTGACAAAAAGTTGTGCATCTTTCTAAAGGGGGTGATCTTTCATATGCTAATTCACACAAAAAAAAGCAGTCTAATTCTATTGCTAATTAGACTGCTATTTTTTATGTTATTTTGTTTTGTTCTCTTAAACCGGACCCGTTAATATTCCTAGACCAGCTTCTACTTTTAAAAAGAGCGTAACCTCCAGCTAGAAACAAGACTGAAACCTCATATTCTGTTATAAACCACCACAGTCAGGAGGATTGGCCTGATCTCCCTCGGCGAAATCACAGCCTTTTTCAACTGATTCCAGTCCGTAGCCTGTTTGGCTTATTTCAAATAACTCTTCGCTTTGAACCTGATTTAAGTTTTTGGATTCCTCACGTTTTTCCTTCTTATCTCTCATTGCTTTCCTCCAGAGGTTTTTTTAAAGTTTTCTCTTAGAGGAAAAATGTTATGCGTTTCGAGGTGTTTTATGCTGGCTAGGTTATTTCCGCCACTCCAAGCGTTCCTTGTCTTCTATTTGCTTTTCCAGCGTTTCATCCCAGCGCCCAAGCCATGTATTCCAGACACGCGCGTAGTATATATCCTGTTCTTTATTGTACAGTTGGAATTCCAAGAATGTAATATTTTCAACCTCTTGCTCTTCAAAGCTGTTTACAGCAGCCACTATTATTTGGAAGCCGTCCTCGTCAACAGAGTTGCGTCTCTCGGCGAGAACATGTAAAATTCGGTCCGCATCAATAAAATTCTGATCATTTGCGTACCGGTAAACTGGGAGTACTTCGTCACTTTCAGGCAAAGGGTCAGTCCTCTCCGGCCAAAACTCATCGTGGATTGTGCTGTATGAAAGCACTGCCGACTCTTCTTCCAATTCCTCTTCCATGACACCTGTCTTTATCTGCCCTTGCCCTTTCGATGTCAGCTTGTAGCTTCCTGTTTCCAGTCGGATCAACCCTGTGCGCTGCATTTTTTTCAGTAAATCTTCAATGAACAGCTCCTCGACCAGCAGCATTTCGGCCAAATTGGCTGCACGCCGGATTTGGGCCTGCTCAAAAGTGAGCAGCATCATTTTCATGAGAATGTCCATTTTAGACCGTTTAACACGATGAAACGCCACCGTATAATTGGTCATCGGGATATGCCAGATCACTGCTTTCTTAATTTGGACAGATGGATTTTCCAGTAATTTCGAGAGTAACTTCTTTTGTAGTTTATCCATGCAGACTCACCTCTTCAAGGGTTCGCAGTCCATCCTGCTTTTTGGCGGATTCCAAAACGTGAGTATACATTTTTCTAGCTTCCTTATTTTTCGACCGCTCGGTAAACATCTTTGTGCTGCCGATCATCACAAGCAGCTCTTTAGCTCTCGACAAAGCGACATTCAGCCTGCGGTAGTCCCTGGCAAAACCGATATCATCCTGTTTATTATCGTGATTACGCACCATACTTAGCAAAATCACATCCATCTCCATACCCTGGAATCTGTCTACTGTTCCGGTGCGGATCGTTAAGTGGGTCAAACACAGCTCCTGTTGAAGCATGCGGTCGATCCGTTTCACTTGTTCACCGTAAAAACTGATGACGCCAATGCTTTTTTTCTGATTGGCTTCCATTCTTCCAGCTTGCTTTGCCTCAGCAGCTGCATCATCCAATTCCTTCAGCAATTCGCCAATCCTCTTCAATTCAGCCGGATTAAACAGGCTTTTTCCGCCTTTCATTCTTTCTTCGAAAAAAGCAGGCTCATTCGGCATATCCAGCCATAAGAGATGATTGTTCCGCTTAATGAGCGGTGATGAAAGCTTGTGGTCCCGATCGAGTTCAGAGTCGGCTAAGCCGCATTGAAGCTGTTCGTTTTCTTGCATATAAAATGGCGTGATCGTTTCCATAATGTTCTCATGCATCCGATATTGAATGGCAAGCATCGTTTTATTGGATTTCGGCAGGTTCTTAAACAACCGCTCAAACAGAGACTCCTGTAACAACTTTTTAAGTTCAGCTTTTCCTTCAAAATCTTCACTTTCTTGTGCCATTTCCTGCAGCGTTTCCTCGAGCGTATCGTTCCCCAAAAGAGGCGGCAGCTGATGATGATCGCCGACCAAAATGACTTTTTTCCCTTTTAGCATCGGTAAAAGGAGTTCTGGAGGGGTTGCTTTTGATACTTCGTCAATAATGACCACATCAAAAATTGGGTAGCTTTCAATGAAATCTTTGCGAGCAGAGGCCACACAGGTTGTTCCAATTACATTAGCATGCTTCACATAAAGCTTTCGGATTTCATTCAGGTCATGCTCATTGGCTTCCTCAAGCAAGCTTTGCCACACTCCCTGGACTGACTGGAACAGCGGAAGCTTCTCTTTTTCCTGCTTTAACGACTCCCGGGTAAAAGAAATGCTCGCCAGCTTCTTTAAGACCTCTTCGTGCTCCCGTTCCGGTTCTGAAGATAAAATTTCATTTAAGGGGATCACTTCATCTTCTTTTTCTTTAAGTATCCCGGAGAGTTCGGAAAGACGGGATTCGATTTCGGTTTGTTTCTGCCTTGCTTGCTTCAGCTGAAGGGTTTCTTGTTCCCGTTTTGTGCGATTTCTTTCAATCCTGAGGTTTGCTTGAGCGTATTGCTCTTTCTTGGCCTGCAGATCAAACACTTTGGCTTCTTTTTCATGAAGAAATTCTTTTGCATTGGGAATGATATCTGCTGACGCCCTCATTTGTGTGGACTTATTTTGCAGAAAAGTAAGCTTAGCAGTCTGTTCGGCCAAGTCTCTCTGATACTTTTGAAAGATCATTTTGTTGTCATCCAAAATAGGCTTTAGCTGGGCTATCAGTTCCTGTTTTAACTGCTGAAGTGCTTCTTGCGCAACTTTTTTATCTGTATCATTCAGTTTTAGTTGCTCCGCTTTTTTCCAGATAAAAGATCTCCGGCCGTATAGCCCCTTAAGAAATGCTTCAAGCCTCTGGGGGTGGATTGTAGATTTCCCTTTTAATTCGCTTCTAAGCGTATCTAATAATTGGTCAATTTGCTCTGCTGTTGTAGAAATGGGAGGTGTGGTTTTCAATTGTTCTCGCTGGTGACCGTGCTGATTCCCCAAAGACTTTTCAAGATAGGATATCGCTCGGTTTAATTTCTCATTATATTCCTTTAGCTTGTCCAGCTGTTTCATTCTTTCACGAAGGTGATCGAGCTTTGAGAGTAAGGACTGAACTTGCAAAGACCTGGTGAAGTTTTGCTCCAGCATAAGCCACTTTAAGGTGTCGATTTTTTTGGCGGCTGCTATTTTTCCAGTTAGAGCATCCTGCTGATTCGTGGCCTCTTTCCATTTCTCACACTCAGCAGAAACCTTGTCTATGGTTAGCTTTTGTTGATTTATTTCATTTTCTAGCACCTGGAGGGCTACACTGTCTTGCAGCCGTACAATCTCTTGCTGGTTCTCTTCCAGCTCTTTTTGAAACAAGTCACGATCAGGCTCTTCGGCCAGAAAATTTTCGTCCTGTTCAATGGTGTCATTTAACAAACGTAAGGACTGTTCGATTTTCTGTAAAAGCTGCTGTACCGTTTGCCCCTCTTTTTCAGCATCATGAATGTCCATTTTATGCTTTTCAATGATATCCTGAATTTCGTTATACAGCTGCTGGGCTTTCTGTTTCGCTTCAAGCTCATCCTCCACTTGAGCAAGCTTTTTCTGGAACCGCTCTTGTTCCTGTTCATTCGCCGCCCATTCCGCTTCGACTTCGGTTTCTCGGTGTTTTCGGGCTTCAAATTGGCTGGAAACTTCTTTTAAGGTATGGTCTTTCCAATATTGTCCGACATTTTCCTCGATGAACTTTTTGCCCTCTTCTTCAATGCTTTCCGTCCGTCCGACCCGGAGAATTCGGATATCCTTATTGGCAAGCAAGCGGCCCAGTGCATTATCGACCGCTAAATTCGACTGTGAGGCAACCAGAGTGCGCAGCCCCGCCTTAGCGTTTTGCAGACAGATTTCAGAAATAACGGTTGTCTTTCCTGTTCCAGGCGGTCCTTGAATGACATATAAGTCCTCAGCACTCATCGCGCCTATGACCGCTGCCTGCTGAAACTCGTTTAATCGATTGTGAAACTGCAGCTTTGCCTGCTTTTTGATCTCTTTGACCGGCGGCTTGTTTTCAAATAAAAGCCGTTCCAGTTCAGGGTTCGCGGCCAATCCGTTTTCCAGTTGCTTAAACCCTTGCCGAAGTCTTTTCACCTGGCTTAAGGTGGCAAAATTGCTAAAAGTGACTTCCCTGGGATGAGAATCAAGCCGCCCCCTGCGTGCCTGATCCTCCATATATCCGTGAACCTCAACCTCAACCGTGGCAGCCGAACGATTCGCTTTCATAACTTTTCCTATATCCTGGTCAATTCCCTTAAGCTTGACGCTCATATCCTTGAGTGACTTCCATTCCTTTTCATTCAGCTGACAGCCTGCTATTTTTACCCGGCTGAAATCATCATTGAATACTAGCGTGGAATAATGGGAGGTTATATCGGGAATATCCGCAGACTGCTCCTGAATTTTCAGGTAGCCTTCCCAACTGGCAATCCGCTTTTTCACATACATGGAACTTTCCTGAGCAACCGGCATGTTGTGAATCAAGTCTAGCAACCCATACGGCATTGGCCCGCTGCCTTGAGCATTCAGGTCAAACGTCAGATCTGCCGAAGCCCGCCAATTGGATGCCGCTGGGATATGTGCCGGTCTCGTCGTTACATTGGTTACAACAAGTCGGTCCTGCTTCACCAAGCAATGCAGCACAACAACAAAGCGATTGAACTTGTCCGCCAGCCTTTCGTTTTTCTCCATGTCAAAAAACAAGGCAGCCGAAACAAGACCATCCCCCGACTGGGGATACTTTTCTATATATACATGAAACGATTTCTCCAATAAAAAAAACGATCGCTCATCCAACCCAAGCTCTCGCATTTTATCCTTTGCCTTATTGGTCAAGGTTATTGGACAACGATATTCAGTTTTTTGTGTCTTTATCATCTGTCCACCTGCTTTTTATAACAGTAAAACTATTTAAGTTAATTAGTTTAATAACTAGGTTATTATAGCATAATCTCTGAGGAATTGAGGGAAAGGTTTTTTGTCCTATTGAAGGTGGGGATACACCTTAAGAACTAGCTCCCTATACTGCTCAGGATTCTACAGTTGGATAGTTGAGCAATTTGCGTGTTACAAAATATAGTGGGTTTCAAAATTGTAGATTTTTTCAAAGTAATGGGATTTACGATAAGATCACGATCGCGAAAGAACTTGATTGAGTACGTTAAAAGCAGAGATACTTACTTTCTTCCAAATCCAACTATACAATAAGGAAAAGGCAAATGTCCCTGCTATAACCATACTATTAAAATGGTATGTTACCGATGGTCCCAATATAGGAAATTTCAATCCATATAATAAAATGACTATCCCCAGTGTTAAACATGAAGATGTAAATAAGATAATAAATATGCCTCTCTTTATATATTTAAGGGCTCCCCCTAAACTCAGTCCTAATAATCCCGTGGTAAAGAGGAACACCAATACCTCACTTGGCTGGAACATGGCCAATAGAAAAACGGTTGCGAAATAAGTCATCACACCTAATCTGAGTGACAATAGGCTAGCAAGCACGAGCGGGCCAGTGCTCATCATGCTCAGGATAAAACCAATACCAGTAAAAACACCCGCAGACTGAAAAACAACTGCTATTGAACCTAATGCTGCACCAAGGGTAAGCCGCATTGTCTTAGAATAACTGTCAATGACCGGGCTGTACTCATTCCCCCAAACACCAGATGCTCCTTTATTAAAAAATAATCCCATTTGACACCCCCTCATATTAGATAAATGCAGTGAGTCAAAAGTTTAATACTAGAAATTGTGCGAGATCGCTTATTCCAGACATTTTCCTACTGCTGTATCTAGAGGTACTATCAGCAAAGTTCTAATCATATCTTGGTAAAAAAACTATTGGAGGGAGTGTAAAGTAGGTGATAAAAGTTAAGGTGCGCTTACATCCTATTGTAAACAGGATAAATCTACCGACTGTTATAAAGACAACGATACTTCCGGGTGAATCAACGGAAAGATTATTCATTGCGACCCAGACTGGGGAAATCTTTTACATAAGAAACGGGGATATCAAAACCTTTTTAGATATACGCCCGCAAATCATAAAACTTGGCACTTCTAATGGTGGGTATGATGAGCGGGGATTGCTGGGACTAGCGTTTCATCCCGAGTTTCATCTTAACGGTCTGTTTTACCTTCATTATTCGGTAGCTGGGACACAGGGTCCTGGTGCTCTTACGGAATCGTTCACCCCAAACCCGTGTGACCCCGAAACATTAAACCTGAGGTGGACAAATCGAAATACTGAATTTGATCATATCGATACAGTTGAAGAATGGGTTTTACAGTCGAATGGCAAACCTGTAAAGCGGCGGACATTACTAAACTTAAGAAGACCATTTTTTAACCATAATGGGGTGAATAGTCTAAATTTCTCACCTGAAACAGGTAAACTTGTTTTTACAAATGGAGATGGCGGATCGGGCTATGATCCATTTAATTTAGCCCAGGACTTAATGGAAGTTGCGGGAAAAATAATTGAAATTAACGTAGGTAAAAGTACATCTATCTATAACCCACCCGCAGTCTCTCGTTTTAATGAACTTCCCGTACCAATTCAGGAAACACTTACGGTAATCGCCAAAGGGGTGCGCAATATACCTGGGATTTCCTATCAAAGGTATTATAACCAGTATATAAAATATGCAGGAAATGTCGGACAGGATTCAATAGAGTCCATTTTTTCTTTCGTTCATTATAAACCGATACCGGTGCCACAGATTACCCGGCCTTCCCCCATACAAACAGAATCTAATCAAGAAGGATTGATTAACTTCGGCTGGCGCGGGTGGGAAGGTGCTTTTCCTACTCCAATCGCAAGAAGTTGCTCTGAAGACCAGGGTTTGGATGAGAAAACCATGGCTTTCTACAATGAAGCAATTAAAACTTCAGTTGAGCGGATTCAGCCTTTAACCAGTTACTTCCATAGAGATCCCCGCCCCGATAAGTTCGGGGGAACTGCACTTACAGGAGTCCAGCCATATTTGGGGAAAGGAATTCCCGCTTTAATGGGAAGCGTGGTGTTTACCGATCTTGCGCGGAAGGAAGAATCTCCGGATAGAGGCGTTTTAGCTTACACAAGGATAAGGCCAGATTGTAAACTAAATGATTATAGTGTGATTGAAACCGATTTTAATTTTGGGTCTGAATCTGCTTATTATGTTTCTCTGGGAACAAACCTTGACCAAACCAGATTATTTTTGGGTGTTTATGGTTCCATGAGAGTGACTGATTTTAACCAAGGCAGTGTTTTTGAAGTTATTCAATGATTCGTAGCAGCAAGATTCTACTAATACACAGACATGAAGTTACGTACATAACAGCCACTCCTGCGATATGAGTGTATTTTCAGCAGGTACCCTGTTTTTACTAAAAGAAAGCATCCCTTATAAAGGAATGCTTTCTTTACTATAAGTGAAGAATTCGGCTATTCTGGAACATATCGGAATTAATAAATAATTAAAATAAAGTTTAAAGGAAAAATTTCTGCTACCAAAGGTTAATAACTTCAAATTTTTGTGTAAAAATAGCGATACCCAATAATAATACTTCTATATGCTCCGCAGCTGCCATCTAGTCCTGGGTAATAAGGTTCGGATGATAAATCTTCATACTTGAGTGGATACGTCTCTGCAATCTTTCCACTTAGATTGTAGTCCCCAGTTAAAACATCTCGAACAGCAGCAGCTCCACCCTGTCCGCCTGAGTAGCCATGCAAAATGGCCTTCATATCACCTGCATAGGGCATTTAGAATTACCGATCCACTAGATAAGAACAACGACGATGTTGTGATGGACCTTGGCTAGTGCCTCCACTTGTGCCAAGATAAATCGGGGTGTCACAGGGAAGTTTAGCAATCTTATCTATTCAAAAACTTTAAACAAACAGGTTCTGGAACCCTTACATCAGATTGGATCATCATTAACTTGCCGGTAGATTTGTCTCTGCTGAACAAAGTCATATTGTTTGATTTTTGATTGGAAGCGACAAGAAATTCTTCTGTAGGGTCTAAAGCAAAGTCCCGTGGCCAATTTCCTTCTGTTGAAGTCCACTCAATAAAGGTTAATAGCCCTGAATCCTGATCTACTTTAAAAATTCCGATGCTGTTATGGCCACGGTTACCAACGTATACATATTCCCCATCGGATGAAATATGGATTGCGCTTCCATCATTCGTTTCCTTAAAGTCTTCTGGTATGGTGGGAATGTATTGCTGTTCTGTAAAACTTCCATCTTTTTCATCATAATGAAGCACAAGGACTTCTGAACTTAGCTCGGTCATCACATAGGCGAATTTATCCTTTGGATGAAACGTAATATGTCTTGGTCCACTCCCAGGCTTCGTTTTAAAGACTTGAGCCTCATTTAAGTTCCCATTATCGACAGTGTAAGTAATAACACTATCGCTCCCTAGGTCAATTGCTATTACATACTTTTCATCAGGAGTAAATCCAGCATAATGCATATGGGGTTTTTCCTGTCTATCATGTGGACCAGAGCCTTCATGTTTTATAATAGAGGTGGCAGGACCGAGTGATCCATCTTCATTTGTTAAATAGGATACAATCTCCGTTGTATGATAATTCGCTGTCAAAACATTGCTTTTATCATGATTTACACTAACATGGCACGGCACTGCTCCTGCAGAGGTTTGACTATTTATTTTTGTTAGCTCACCTGTTTCACTATTTATTGAAAAGACTGTAACGCCACCCTTTTCTCCTTCTTTAGCCACTGCAAATAAATTTTTATTATCGTCACTTACTGTAACATATGTAGGGTTATCTAATTCCGCTGCCAATTTCACATCCGTAATCTCTTTCTTCTTGGTATCTAGGGTGAATTGATAAACCCCCTTACTTTCCTCTTTTGTATAAGTTCCAACATATCCTATCAATTTTGTCATTGTAAAACTCCTTTAAAAATAATATGAACCCTTATTTTAGTAACTATTTATATTACATTTGCCATTATAACAAATTAAAGAGGACTAGATATTCCGTCCCACTTATCAGCCTTAAAAAGGATACCACCTGATTTTCTAAGTTTTTCATATACTTTCATTACGGGTGAGGCAATGGACGGAGTTTCTCTGCTTATTATTGCACCTAGACATACACCCATCCCCCCTATGACCCATAAAATAGTTGAAAACCATCAGGAGGTCATTTTTATGGAGAATGGACAACGACAGACTAAAACTCCTAGATCCAAATGGCACTTGTTCGAAATAATTGGTACCTTTTTGGTTGTTTTATCCTTATTGCTGCTATTATTTAAGCCTGATTCACTCTCAAGTCTTTTCGATACAATTATTAAAGAAGTTAAACCAATTGTAGTAGATATTTTTCTTACAAGTGAAGTAGGAGTAGCGATCATTATTAGTGTCATCGTCGGCCGGATTTTGGAACGGCTCGGGTTTACGGATGGTCTGATCCGGATTTTTGTGCCGGTCATGAAGTGGTTTAAAATCAATCCATCTGTCATTATCCCAAGTGTCTATAATATCCTCGGTGACATCAATGCTGCTGGAAAAATTGCTGGACCGATCCTTGTTAAAGCGGGAGCCACCAAGGCCGAGCAAAAGATTGCTGTGGCAACAATGATTCAATCTCCGCAGTCATTTGCAACTTTCGTTCTGGGACTTATCGCTTTGTCTGCTTTCGGAATTAATGCATTTCCTCTTGTGATTATCTCCATCTTTTTGCCGATTGTTATTGTTCCCTTCCTTCTATCTAAAACAATTTACCGTGATACCAGGAAAGTGGAATTAAATGACCTGCCCCGTTTTACACCGCAGACCAAGTTTCTGCAGACGATTTTTGGTTCGGCAAAAGAAGGGGTCGAACTTTTGTTTTTAACCATTATTCCAGCTGTGGCGGCAGTCTTCTTCTTTATTGGAGCCTTAAAATCCCTGGGAGTTTGGAGCTTTATTGAGTCAGGCCTCTCCTCCATCTTAACCGTCATGAGCATTGAGCCATCTACTGGAATTGTTTCAATCCTGGCAGCCCCCACTCTTGCTGTTGCCCAATTAGCGGAACTGGCTGCCACCATCGATCCCAGCCTGATCGTCGGATCATTTGTCCTGGCCAATTCAGGATTGCCTCTGTCAGTCATTTTTGGCCAGGTACCTGTAACGTGGGCAGAATCCTCCGGCTTAAATGAAAGGGAAGTGCTCATCGCAGCCATCATCGGGATGATTCTCCGGCTTGGAACGGCACTGTTACTCGGATACTTTCTAACTCCATTCTTGGTGTGATGCAGCATGAACAAATCATATTTGATACGCAGTAAAAAAATTGTGACGGTCAGCCGTGCCGGAACCATTCATGACGGAGCCATGGCCATTCATAATGGAAAGATCCTAGGGGTTGGAAAGTGGAAGGAAGTTAGGAAACTTCACCCGAATTTACCTGTTAAGGATTATTCTGATTCTGTCATTACTCCTTCCCTTGTGGATTGCCATACGCATTTATTGGAATTTGCTCCAAGCTCGCTATATCCAGTTACGAAGGAAACTCACTTCTTAGGAGGAAAAGCAGTCCTGCTAAAAGCCTTATCATCGGGCATCACAGCATTGGGAGAGCAAGTTTGCGGGCATCCGCTTTGCGATTTCTCAATGGCTGAATACAAAAAAGCCGTTCAAGGTCTTCCTCTTGATATCACTTTCGCAGCAACAAGCATTTCAATCGGCTTTGACCAAATGGCTCATTTCACTTCCATCACACAGTCAAAGCCTGTATCTCAAAGCACCCTATCAGATCCTGAACTGGTAAAAAAGATTGCAGAAGCAAGCGACTATCCAGGGGAGAACATCTTTATCAATGCGACACCAGCCAATTTCACTTCAGACCAAGTCCCCAGAGCAGGGGAAATCATCTATACATTAGAAGAACTAAAAAGAATCGCAAAGATCTACCATCAGGCGGGTAAAAAAATTGGAGCACACGTAGCTGGTGAGGCAGGAATTAGAATGGCATTGATGGCAGGAATCGATGTTCTGCACCATGCACATGGAATAACAAAGGACCTTATTGAAAAAGCTGTAGCTCAAAACGTTTCCATTGTTGCCACACCCATGGGCGGGACGCACTTGAAGCCAAACTCACCAGAGGATATTCTAGCTCTTTTGCGAAAAGACATCCCAGTTTCCATTGCTACAGACTCATATTTGCCGCCTTATCAAGGAGCATCATGGCTGCCGTTCACCGACAATAGTTTACAGGGACCAGACGTTTTAATGCTTATTGCTCATCCAGCGATGGTACTCCTAAAAGAACATGGCTATGACGAAAATGATATTCTAGCTTTGCTGACAGCAAATCCTGCTAAAATACTGGGGAAAGAAAAAAGATTTGGAGGGCTTGCACCTGGTATGGAGGCAAACTTTTTAGTAGCTGAAGGAGTTCCGGGACTTGAAGTTACTAATGTGGAAAAGATTAGAGAAGTTTATTTTAGAGGGGTGAAAGTGATCAAGAGAAAATAAAAAGTGTCCTATAATAAATTCTAATCCCTGATTTTAACTTTATGTAAAAATCAAAATTGGGCTTACTTTGGTGTCCTTTTCTAATTCAGATTCTTTTTCAAAGCAGATATCACCCATAGTATAATTAACTTCAACGTAAGCGGAAAAGTATCCCGACTTAAACAATAGGTGGGGATCCTTTTACACTTACAACTCTTCTATCATTATTTAAATTAAAAATTATTCGCTAAGTTTTTGATATCCGCTTTTATCCAGTTAATAGCTTCTTCAACAGTCTCTATCCCCATGTATTCTTAGAAGCACATTTTCAATCCTTAATATAACTTAAAGGAATTACCTGTTGGGTTTATATCGCCAACAACATTTTTTCTCTTATAATAAGATTTACGAGTGATACACTCCCCATTGATCCAATAACTTTTAGGATGTTTAAAACCGTAACTTACCGCATTATAATTTTACTTCGATATTTGTTTAATATTAATCACTGATAACAGTAATGAATAACTATAATGATAGTTCCGTCACTAAAATAGAGTGATCAGATACAGTTTCTATTCGTTCCTTATGGGAGAAGTATGCCTCTAAGATATTTTCTTTTAAACTAGGTGAAACAAAAGCATGGTCTATCCTAAATCCATTTCCAACATTACTAAACCATGAGTACTGTTTAAACGCTCCATGAGTATACCTCCAGCAATCCACCCACCCTAAATCTAATAACTCTTTCATATCATTCCTGCAATGTAAAGGAGCACCCTCAGCATCTTCTTCTAAACCTGTATTATAATCTCCAATAATTACACACCTAGAGTTGAGATTTTCACTACCATATTGTTTAAGTTCATTCCAGTATGACTTTTTATCATGTAAGGAGCTATTATTTGTTGGTATATGAACTCCTAGTATATCAAAATTAAATTCAGGGACGTTCACTTCCAGCCATCTCTCTACTGGTACTTTAAATGTAAATGGCTCCTTTTTCTCCAAGGGAGTTTTTGATACTATCAAGATTCCATTTTCTTTAGACTCAGTCTGTGAAGTAACTTGATAAATGTATCCAGCGTCTTTTAAGTTAGACTGTAGAGTATGTCCCTTTTCACCCTTCCAGAACTCTGTTACTACCATAATATCAGGCGAATTCTGTAATAATGCCTTTGTAATATTCGGTAGTCTCTTTGCTGAACCACCTTGTCTAATATTCCATGTAAGTAATTTCATATAATTTCTCCTAATAAAGTTTGTTAAAGTTAAATATTTAATTCAATAATGTATAAACGATAACCTTCAATTAAATGCAATTATTCCATATAGAAAAACGTAAAGTTGAACTTTACGCCTAAGAATTAGATCGGGATTTTATAAATATAGTAATTCAAAATTTATTGTCACTGTCACTCCCCAAAAAATATTTTTTCATAAATTGTTTCACAGATACAAAAAAGCCCCTTAACAGGAGCTTCGAAAAACTATTATAATTCAATCTTGCAACTGCCTTTATTCGCTTAGACTATAATTGACTAAACAAGGGTGTTGATGATTATACCAAAACTAACAAAACAAGATTTTCCTGATTGCTAGCCAACATCTTACTGCTTCATTTGTTCTCCAATTCCATCAAGATTCTTTGACTCAAAGTTATCGAGCAATGCACGCACTTCATCTGTTGAGTCTGTGTTCATTAATTGATTTCTTAATTCACTTGCCCCTCGAAATCCTTTGACATATATCTTAAAAAAGCGATGAAGAGCCTTAAACGAACGCAGCCCTAATGTTGAATACTTATCATGGAGATCCAGATGCAATCTTAAGAGATCAAGCAGTTCCATAGGGCTATGATCTTTCGGCTCTTTTTCAAAGGCAAAGGGATTACTGAAAATACCACGCCCAATCATAACCCCATCAACACCATATTGGTGGGCGAGCTTCAAGCCAGTTTGACGGTCAAGGATATCACCATTGATCGTCAAAAGTGTATCTGGTGCCACCTGGTCACGAAGTTTCTTAATCTCTGGGATCAGCTCCCAATGAGCATCTACTTTGCTCATTTCCTTCCTTGTACGCAGATGAATGGAAAGATTAGCAATATCTTGTTTCAATATGTGTGTGAGCCAGTCCTGCCATTCGTCTACCTCCGAGAAACCAAGCCTTGTCTTAACACTTACGGGCAATCCTCCTGCTTTTGCTGCTTGTATTAATTCTGCTGCAACTTCTGGACGACGGATAAGACCACTTCCCTTTCCATTCTGAGTCACATTAGGTACAGGACAGCCCATATTGATATCCACACCCTTAAAGCCCAGTTCCGCCATACCAATGCTCATTTGCCGAAAGTATTCAGGCTTATCACCCCATATATGGGCGACAATTGGCTGTTCATCCTCTGTAAAAGTCAAACGGCCACGTACACTTTTAATTCCCTCCGGGTGACAATAACTCTCTGTATTTGTAAACTCTGTAAAAAACACATCAGGCCTGGCTGCTTCACTCACTACATGACGAAAAACAACATCCGTCACATCTTCCATTGGTGCCAGTATAAAAAAAGGTCGTGGTAAATCACGCCAAAAATTATCTTTCATATTAAAATTCAAACCCTCTCATTATGGGATACCTTGACAACCTCTTATCCCAATAGTAAAAGCAGAATGTCCCTGCTGCTTTTATACTTATACCATGTTTAAGTAGTTTTTATCAAACCGATTGCAAAAGTTTATTATTACCAAATCGGGGAGTTATATCCGAAAGGTTTATTTTAACTTCACAATCTCTGTACACCTGAATATCTTCTGCTAAAATCCAACCCATCAACTAGCTTCTACTGTTTATAAACGTCGACGTTAAGCCTGCCAATGGAAAGCGTTTTTCTGAGAAGAATTTTTTCGTTGAAAAGTATCAGCGTACCTCACACCGTTTTCTTTTAATTTTGATAGTAATTCTAAAAACCTTTTTTGATATAAATCAATCTGTACGTAATTAGTTATATTCCAGTGGTTAGGATTTTCCAAACCTAATGATTTCACTTGAGAGGAATCAGATACATTTTTCATCCCCTCAGCCGGTTACGGAGGAGGCTCAACGCCCGTCCCGCGAAAAGCGGGTGTCCTATAACGAAAACTAACAACAGTGTTTAACAGAGAATAATTAAGGATCACACAAAAAATAAATGTATATAATATCCATCTAGAACAAGAATAACCATGTAAATTATGTTTGAAAGGAAGAGAACGATGGATAATGTATTGCTTGCTAGAATGCTGTTTGGGTCTACCCTGATATTCCATATTATTTTTGCGACATTAGGAGTTGGCCTTACCCTAATGATTCTCATTGCTGAAATAATGAGAGTCATTAGAAAAGACAATGATTATGGAATCCTCGCAAAGAGATGGACAAAAGCTGTTGCTATTTTACTTGGAGTGGCAATTCCATCTGGCACGATTGTAGCTGTAATGCTTGCATTATTATGGCCAGGTTTTATTGAGGTAGTGGGACAAGTCATTGCTTTACCTTTTACGTTAGAAATATTCGCATTCTTTATTGAGGCTTTATTCCTTTCGATTTACGTGTATGCTGCTAGTCGATTAAGTTCTTTGATGAGGATCATCAGTGTCTTTTTCGTCGCACTTGGAGCTACAGCATCTGCTGTATTAATTACCAACGTACAGTCATGGATGAATACACCAACTGGATTTAATGTTGTGAATGGGGAAATTACAGATGTTCGTCCGTGGGAAGCGGTCTTAAATCCAGCCTTTGGTTATACGGCTGTGCACGTTGCAAGCAGCGCATATATGGCAACTGCGTTTGTCGTTGCTTCCGTTGCAGCTTATCAATTATTAAAACCTAATTTGAAAGAAAGTGAAAAAACTTATCATAAAAAAGGGCTAATGATTGCTCTTGTTTTTGGAGCAATTACATCCCTTTGGACTGCAACAAATGGTCATACATCTGCTGTAGGGTTACATCAGAACGTACCAGTTAAGTTAGCAGCGGCTGAAGGGCTATTTGTAACACAGCCAAATGCTCCACTAGCAATTTTTGGTACACCTGACCCAGAAGCAAATCGGGTTGTCGGCGGTATTGAAATACCAGGAATGCTCAGCTATCTGGCAACCGGCTCTCGTGACGGGGTGGTGATTGGACTAAATGAATTTCCACGGGACGAGTGGCCGCCTCTATTTGTTCATACATTATTTAACATCATGGTAGGCATTGGGACTTTACTAATTGGACTGTCATTTGGAGCGTTAGCTTATCGGATTGTTTTTAAAAAACGAGAATATCCGAATTGGCTGCTAATTCCTTTAATCGGAAGCGGGCCTCTTGCCATGCTCGGCATTGAAACTGGCTGGATTTTTGCCTGCATTGGAAGACAACCTTGGACAATTTATGGCATACAACGGACTGCAGAAGCTGCAACTAAATCAGCAAACCTCGGAACATTCTTTGTCATATTTATTTCTCTTTATATTTTCTTATTAGTAATAACGGCACTGGTTATGCGTTACTATTTCCGCCGCAATCCACTTATAAATGAATTTGACAGTTAAACCACATCGGTTTAGAGAGGAGGGAAATTATAATGGAAGCCTATGTTGCGATTATAATCATCTGGTTGTTTTTGTTTTTGTATGCATTGGGTGGAGCGATAGATTTTGGTGCCGGCTTTTGGTCAATGTTTTATTTCGGACGAAAAGATACGACAGCAGCAAGCATAGCTAACTTGTACTTAACTCCTTCCTGGAAAGTAACGAATGTTTTCTTAGTTTTATTTGTTGTAGCTTTAGTCGGTTTTTTTCCGCACGCCGCCTTTGCTTTAGGGTCGATCATGATTGTTCCAGTAAGCTTTGTGCTCATTTTACTGATCATAAGAAGCGCTTTTATGGTGTATTCCTATTCGGTACAAAAATATACGAAGCTATTTACTTACATCTCTGGAATTACCGGTTTATTAATCCCAGTACTAATGCTAAGTATACTTCCGATTATTATTGGTGGGTTTGTCGAAGTAGTTGGTGACCGTCATTATATTCTTTATGATAGACTGCTTGCTAGCCCAACACTTTATGCACACATCGGCTTTGGTTTATCTGCGGAATTGTTTCTATCCTCTCTATTCCTTAGCGATTATGCTAGAGAAGCTAAATCAATGGAAACCTATAAGGTGTATAGAAGAAATGCTATCATCCTAGGTCCTATCATGCTTAGTATGGCTGTTGCTGCAACCATGACACTCATTCCAGAAGCCATATGGATGGTTGATAATATGGTAAGACAATGGCACCTATTCGCATTAAGCCTCGTTGTTTTTTCCATTGGATATAGTGCATTATGGTGGCCTTCGAGGAAAGGACGGGTCGGGCAGCCTCGGGTTGCTGTACTATCTATGGTGGTTCAAATAGGCTTAGCAAGCTTTGCATATGGTTGGAGCCATATGCCCTATATTGTCTATCCAAAACTGACAATATATGATGCGTTTACAAATATTAAAATGTATTACTCACTCCTGTGGGGATATGCAATCGGTATGGCGATTCTTGTGCCATTATTCTATTGGTTTTGGCGCCTTTTTCTTAAAGATAAACGGTATCTTACAGATAAAAAAGTGGATGATGTACGGTAACTAGGAGGACAAAAGGTGAAGCAACTAAAAGATATTGCCAAAAAACAGAAAAAGGGCACATATTCTCTTTCGTTTACTGCGTTTGTTATTGGTGGTATGACGGTAACGCAAGCTTTATTGATTGTGTCTATCGTCATGCTCATTTTTTTAGAAGGGAAGCCGTTTTCAGCTGTTACTTCGCAATTAGCAGCTCTTCTAACTGTGTTTGCAGTAAGGGGGCTCTTTTCATATATTCATGGAAAAATCGGGATTGGGATAGCATCTAAAGTAAAAAAACAGTTTCGTAAATCATTGATTACGCAGTATACCAATAACCCTATTCAAACATCTATAAAAGGGCAATCAGGTAAACGTGTAACTCTTGTTACTGATGTTGTTGACGAAATCGAACCTTACTTTAGTAAATATTATCCACAAAAGATCTTATCTTCAATTGTATCACTCATTCTATTAGCAGCAGTATTTTGGCAAAACTGGGTTTCAGGCGTCATTATGCTTGTGACTGCTCCCCTTATTCCATTTTTCATGATTATGATTGGTAAAAAAACGGAAAAAAAGGCCATCCAGCAATTAGAAAAACTCACTGCCCTTGCAGGAAAATTTCTTGATAGCTTGCAAGGGTTAATCACATTGAAGCTTTTCGGAAAAGTGAGTGAAGAAGCAGCCGCCATAAAAAAGAGTAGCATTGAATATCGTACAGCAACAATGGATGTACTTAAATTCGCCTTCCTTTCATCGCTCGTACTCGAGCTCATTTCGATGCTTGGAATCGCGTTAATTGCTTTGGAGGTTGGACTTCGTCTTGTGATTTTTCAAAACATCTCTTTTTTTGCAGCATTTTTTGTCCTAACAATTGCTCCTGAATTTTATAAAACATTGAAGGATGTCGGCAGTGCCTTCCATGCAGGTAAAGGAAGTATTGCTGCTGCGACAAAAATAGTAGAAGAGCTGGAGGAATCTGATCAGATCATCAAATGGGGGAACGAACGGTTGACACAAGCAGCTGGACCTCCAAGCATCAGGCTGAACAATCTTTCTTTTACGTATGGTGAGGATCATTTCTCTTTACAGGGTATCAATGCAGCATTCGAGCCCTATAGCCAAATTGCCATTGTTGGACCAAGTGGTTCTGGCAAAACAAGCTTACTTCACTTAATAGCTGGGATGTACCTGCCTTCAACCGGAGAAGTCTTAATTAATAACCAGACACTTTTTAACTATGATGAAGGAGAATGGTTCGACAAGCTCATATATATATCACAGGACCCTTACATTTTTTCAGGCACAATTAAAGACAATATCATCATTGCCTGCCCTGGGAAAAATATCTCCCAAGACGAGCTTACCTATGTAATAGAAAAAGCAGGGCTCACAGAGCTTATAGAACAATTAGAAGATGGTACTAGTACCTCAATTGGGGAAGGTGGCAGAGGTTTATCTGGTGGGGAAAGACAGCGAATTGCACTTGCCCGTGCCTTTTTAAAAAGGCCTTCGGTTATATTGTTTGATGAGCCTACCGTTGGATTAGATCTTTATACAGAAAGCATTCTGCAAAAATCGATAAAAGAGTTGGCCCAGGAAGCGACAATCATTACTGTCGCACACCGATTACATACAATCAAACAAGCAGACTGTATTTTGTATCTTGAAAAAGGGACTTTAGTTGGGAAAGGTACTCATAAAGAGCTGTTGGAAAATACGAAGGATTATTTAACGATGTTAGAAGAACAGCAAGGAGGTGTTGCTGGATGAGGGAATTAAAATTCGTAATCAAGTTGATGTTAATCGAACGGAAGGATATGTACATTTCGATACTATTTGGAGTACTTGCTGGACTATCCACAGTTGCCGTGTTTGCAGACAGTGGATATCTCGTTTCGAAGGCAGCACTGTTTCCACCGCTTTATATACTTACCATTTTTGTAGCCCTGTTAAAATTATTCACAGTAATTCGTGCCTTTAGCCGGTATGCGGAACGCTATTACTCACACAAGGCTACTTTTACAATCTTAAGTAATTTAAGGACCTATTTCTTTACAAAACTAGAACCACTTGCGCCTTCCCTTTTTCAAAGATTCCGCAGTGGTGACTTGTTAGCTAGGGTTGTTGGTGATGTAGAAAGCTTGCAGCATTTTTTTCTTCGCGTTTATTATCCACCAATTGTAATGCTCGTTGTATTCCTTACAACGATAATTTTTACAGCAATATTTTCCTTGCCTGTAGCATTAATTCTGTTAACAGGATTAATCATAACCGGCTTTTGTATTCCCCTTATTTTTGCTATGAAACAACGGGGCATCCAATCAAATATACGACAGCTTCGCGCTCAGCTATCTACTGACACAACCGAATTTTTATATGGCTTTTTAGATTTAAAGCTTTATCAGAAGCTATCTTTTAAAGAACAGGCACTGAGTCAAACCTCAGACGTTTACATTGGGGAACAAGAAGATAGAGGAAAGCAGGAACAATTAAACTTTGCAATCAATCACTGGTTTTCTCTCGTTACTTCCTGGTCTGTGCTTGCTTTAGGGGCTTACCTAGTATCTACAAAAGAGCTTGATGGAGTTTATTTAGCAATGCTTGTTCTCATCTCTTTAACGGTATTTGAGACGGCAGCTCCAATGACAGAGGCACCGAGTTATTTCGAAGATTCTAGAAATGCTGCAATTCGGCTGTTTTCTATCATAGATGAAGCCAATAACCAACAAGACCTTAAAAGCAAAAACAGATTAGTAGAGCTACAGAAAGCACCAGAAATTGAATGTAAAAACGTCAATTTTTATTTTCCAGGAGAATCTCGCCCTACTCTATCTAATGTTTCTTTACTATTACCGAGCGGTTCCAAAACTGCGATAGTTGGACCAAGTGGTTCTGGAAAATCTACATTGCTTAATCTATTACTAAAGCTTTATCCACCCTCTAGTGGAACAATTACTATACAGGGGCAGCCGTTAGCTGATTTAGATGAAGATCAGCTTTGGAAAAACATCTCCCCTGTTCTCCAAAGCAATCACTTTTTTTATGGTACGGTTAGAGATAACTTAAAGCTTGCAGGTGAAAGTATTTCCGACAGGGAAATGAATGAAATACTTTCATGTGTAAAACTAGACCAACTATCCTTAGACTCTACAATTTTAGAAAAAGGGGGAAACCTTTCAGGTGGTGAAAAACAGAGGCTTGCCATTGCAAGAGCTATGCTTAAAAAGGGGAGCCTTTTGTTACTTGATGAACCAACCTCGTCTGTTGATCCCATTACAGAACAGCGAGTTATGAAAAGGTTATTTACACAAGCAAAAGGGAACACCATTGTTCTTATCAGCCACAAACTAACCGGGTTAGAACGGATGGCCCAAATCATAGTTATGGATAAGGGAACGATTATCGAACATGGAACATTCCACGATTTAATGAAAAGAAAAGGCTATTTTTATCAAATGAAGAAGATAGAAAAAAGCGTATTTTATATCTAGGCTCTGTTAAATAACTTTGTTGAAAATTACAAAAAAAAAACGCTTGGATCAAAAAATCCAGGCGTTTACAACTGTGAATGATTTTATTTTCCTTCTTCACACAGATAAGGGTTTGAATTTATCGCTCCCTTTTCCCCCTGTTCACACCGTATATGCAACTTTCACGGCATATGGCGTACCAACTAATCCAAATTTAAGTAGTTTAGACTAAATAAGATAAACCTTAACTTAATAAAGTATCTATATTTACTTAATTAATTCAAGCTCCACTGTCTGCTTTACAATCACTTGCAATAAGGTTGACCGTGGTTATTTAAGAGGCAAAAAAGGCATTGGTCAACTATATGCTTATAAATGCCTTTTCATATTTTTATATACTTTATTCACTCAAACATTGTTTAAGCTTATTGGAAAATTCCGTCCACTTTTCTGAATCTTATTCAATTTGTTTCCACACTCTAACTGTGTTGTATGCGTAAACATTTCCTAATAGAAAGCGAACAGTTTAAGATGAACAACAGATTATACTCGATTGACCTGGATGCTGTTTGTTGCAGCAACTAGCGTTTACCACTAGCTGCTAATAATATTTATTTTTTTATTACTGATGTTGTACTGAACTTACCATTATCTATGATTAATGCGTTTAGTTGACCTCCGAAGGTACATCCTCCATCAATACCGATAACTCGGTTCGGACCAAAATAAACATTATCTTGATTATGTATTTTTCTCGTTGGGGTGTGGCCGAATATAATAGTCTCAGGTTTATTGTACTCATAAATAAATTCATCACGAAGATGGAGAAACTCTAATTTCGTTGTTTTTTCCAACCCGTTTTTCGGATTGATTCCAGCATGAACAAAAATAAATTCTGAATCCTTTTTAAATAATGGGAGTGATTTTATGAAGCAAATTTGTGCATGGAACCGATCTTTGATCAACTTTCTTATTTGATTTTCTTTTCTTACGTCCTCCAGAATTTGAGAGAATTCAATCCGCTCAATCCCAAGTCTTTGTAGGCAACTATTAATTGTAGCCACTCCTCCATTCCTGCCGCCATAGTAAAGAATATTCTCCTTCTCTTCAAGCCATTGTAAAAATAAATCGTCATGATTGCCTAGTAAAGCCGTTGCACCTTGTCTACACAAGTCTTTTACCATATCTAATACTTCAATACTATCAGGTCCAGAATCGACATAGTCTCCTAAAAAAATCACTTCTTCTGGTAGAGATTTTGTCTTTTTTAACAATTGGTCAAGCTCCGCTGCACAACCATGAATATCAGAGATCACGATTTTTCGAACTTTTCTCACCTCCCCTATACTGATTGTCACTGTGACTCCCGAAAAATATTGTTCCATAGATCGTTTCACAGATACACAAAAACCCCTCCCCCTTTAACAGGATTGAGCCCAATGTATGAAGAAAAGATGGGGAACAGTTCCATGCTTACGATTACAAATATAGAACTGATTTGACCGACCTGTCCCTTTGTCCCTGAAATTTTTTCAATCAACTGAAATGGTTAGTTACAGAATTAATCCACCGCTATCTTCACAACTTCATCCAAATACTTCATCGAATTATATCCATAAATCTCCAACCTTTTAGGAATCACATTATTGCCTTGTAACCCAATCCTTTGAACGGTAATGAAATGGCGGGGCTGTTCGAGTTCTTCATACAGGACAGGAATTTCATTCATATCATATTCTTTTCCGCTTCTATCAACGAGCACTCCTTCAGAATCCATTTGCATTGATATATTTTCATAACCATCCTCACCCTCAATATTAAAGTGAAACGACTCATAAGCTCGATTCTCAATTTCATGATTGCTTATGACAACCTTGGTGGGGTTTCCAACTTCAACTTTATCGATGGAGATGGTACTGCCTGCATATTCAAAGGTTTGAGGGTATTCCTCGGAAGCATCCAGTTCGATGGTTTTTGGGTCATCAAACGTTAGATGAGCCGATGCTAGTTGAACGTTGATCTCTATCGGATTTTCTCCAAAAAGAGGATCAAAGTGTGTTTGTAAAGTATCCCAATTCATTTCTTGGTGCGAATTTATATAAGAACTTCCATACATATCAGGCTTCAGTTTTTTATCGTTCACTTCAAGATTGTCAAAATTAATTACGTCGATCCGCTTCCCTGGCTGTTCATTATTTATACCGAATTCCAGAATCGTTGCTGTGGGCGCGATGGTTAATTTTTCAAATCGAACTGGGATTCCTTCGACTTCTATTTCTTTATCCAATGCATATTCGATGGAAGGCTGTTTTTCCACCGGAATCTCGAAGTTCCATTCTCCTGTCTCAAATTGCATGTTTTCATGATAAGCCCTGAAACCATCCGGATCAGAAGGATAGGGGAGCCATTTCTGAATCTTATTGATTTTGAGTTTGAGTGCCCCGTTTTCTTTTTGGAGCGGCAACAGACTCATCTTTCCTAGATACACGTTCTTTTTTTCCTTATTTAGATCAGAATCAAGATCAGGAGGATAGTACCTTGGATAGCTCGCATGGTTCATGATTTCATGTTCGTTCTCGATAAAAACTCCATCCTGATAATTCATCATATATTGGTTATCTTCATCTGTATCTTCTATTTCATAAAAAACAAGCGTCTGGACCTCATCAGCAATAACGCTCTTGATCTTAATCTTCACCCCGTTGCTTTCCGCTTCCAGGTTCAGCCTTTCCCCCAGGTCCTGCTGCAGAAAAGCTCGCAATTCCTGATCTTCTTCTGTCCATGCATAGTAGATATTTGTAAACGCTCCTGTAAAAAAGCCGATGCCCATAACCAATGCCAAAACAGCTGCAAAAACAAGTCTCTTTCTTTGACGTTTCTTGTTCTTCAGTTGTCTCTGATGTTCCTCTTCTGCCAGCCGTCCTCTAACATTTCCCAGGAAACCACCTGGCACTTGAAATTCATTTATTTTTTCAGTAAGGTTTAACATGGTTAACATGACATCCTGAAATGTACCCAAATCCTCCTGACAGTCCTGGCAATGGTAAATATGGATCTCGAAATCAATCTTTTCCGGCCGATCCAGCGTTCTTTCCAGGTAATCAATATAATTTTTATGATACTCCTTACAGCCATTAAAGGCTGACCCGTACCCCATTCCTTTTCTAAGTTCAAGGATACCGCTAAACAAATAGTCTTTGATCTTCTCGACCGAAACCTGGAGAAGCTGTGCTGTTTCCTCCTGAGAGATTCCTTTTATATACCTAAGCACTACAGCTTCTCTCTCATGCTGATTCAACAGGTCAAGTGCCTTGAATAAATCCTGACGCTGTTCGCTATCCTCTGAAGCTTGTAAACGTTTATCAGCAGAAAGCTCCCGGCAGGTATGTATGAAAATGGATGTAACCCACAGATCGAATGAGGTTTCTCTCTTAAATCGATGCAACTCCTTGTGCACTTTTATAATGGATCGGTAAAAAAGCTCTTCCATTTGCTGCTGATTTCTAAGATAGGACCAGCCCAGTATATAAAACGATTGCTTATGCTGGTCAAACCATTCCACAATTGAATCCATTTGATTATCTGTTTTTATTGTGATTGAACCGGAATCTATCTTGACCGGGATCATCAATAATTCCCCCCTTTGAAGCATAGCGACAGTTCTCATGCTTCCTTTCAAGGAAAATCTAACATAGAGAAACCGCTTCTATTATTATCATTAAGTATACAACTTTTCCCATCCTTTAAGGAGTATCTTTCAGAAACATGGGTACGGTTCTTTGCTGCCTTCCCAATTGAAACAACTCTGGATGCACAAAAAAGCCTGCTTTATCTGCAGGCTCTTAGTTTCACCTTATTTAACTAATTCCAGTTTATTTATAGACCGCAAAAACCCAACAACTTTTTCATCCGTTTCTTTTGCACTCTCTCCTAGCCATATTAAATGTCCCCACGAATCAAGCAAGCATAGCTGGGAGTTTCCAATATTTTCATCGGCATGATAGGCATGCTGCAAAGGAACGGAGCTGTCATGCTTGCTATGCAGAATTAGGGTTGGACATGAGATTGCCTGTAAATGTTCGGTATTTATTTCGTTTACTTGCTCTAAATCTAGTAAAAATCCGTCTCCTGAACGTTGGCGGTTATTCATTTTCCTGACTGCCTCGATATCTCCTTCAGCCATTCTCTCTTTTGCTTCCTTATAGGCCAGGCTGCTAAACGAAGGAAACATTTGTTTAAAAATGAACTCTGGAAACAGGTTGTTCATCCTTGAAATCATTTTCCAGGTGTACTTTTCAACACCGGGCCGAAACAGAATTTTGGCTGCTTTATACTCTTTATCATTCGGGACTAGCCACTCTTTCGTAACAGCGGACTGAAGGATTAGGCTTGAAACAAGTTCTGGATGCCTAGCGGCCAGGTAAATTCCACTGGGACCTCCGGCCGACACGGAAATAACCTGCACTTTCCTGACGTTTAAGTGGTGCAGCAAAGCCGCATAATCGTCGCACGCCGTCTCCAGGCTGGCTCCTGCTTCCTTCGAGGTTCCTCCGTATCCCGGACGTGAAGGTGTAATGACAGAAAAACCATACTCAACCAAAGCACCATATCCGAACTCTTCATAACAATTTGAATGGCCCCCGTGCAGCACCAATACCGGATCACCTTTCCCTACTATAGAGTACTCAATCGACCGCCCTTTTACCGTAAAAACATCTACTATTCTATCCAATTTCCTATCCCCTTTTTGGAGCAGAGTTGAGGTTAAGATGAAGCATGAGACGGTTCTCCTTCTTCCTTGCCTATCAAACAAGAAGCGTGAAACCGTCCCTTCGCCCACTTCCTTTTTTATGTAATTTTACCACTTTTTACATTGGGTTGGTTAAGAATATTATAGGTTTAACACGGGCGCGACTCTTCGGCTTATGAAACCAATATAAAGAGAAGCACAGGAAACGTGTCCTATGCCTTACTCCGTATAGTCAATACTTTTACTTTTACAAAACTTAATGGCTATTTGCTTATAACAATGATCACGGTAATCATACCATTGGCCTACGATTCCTAAGCGAACGACATTGTCCCTAAATTGGCGGAATGCCCCTTCCCCCCTAATAGATTGAAGTAATAGGTCTTGTTTTTTATGATCAGAAAGGATAAGGCAAAATTTTTCCATCATATCATACTCGTGAATATCAAAACTGGTAGGGAGTACAGCATACTTGTCAAAACTTTCAACAATGTCATAGGCTATCATTACTTCATCTTGCTGTCATTCCGGTAAATGATCATACTCATCTCAATCTTCCGCAATCAATAGTGCCTCGCGTGAGACATACAAAATTTCTCCTGTTTCTAGGTTGAGGTACGAATGGCTTTCCTCAGACTGCATCTCCATTCCTTCAAGTATATCTTCAAGTTTCACCTGCAATGGATCTTACCCCCTTTGAATTGGTTGTGGTGAATGAATACTAGGACATTAGGCTCATATTTAATCATTTTTTATCCTTTTCATTCTATTACTAATAATTGAAAAAAGCCTTCCATATATTCATGGAAGGCCTCACTTATTGGTTTGTCATGAATGTTTCTTCTTTCACTCAGGAAACTTTGTTAATCGCGTTATCGTCATAAAAATAATTCTATTCATTCGGCCAGTTGGCTGGGATCTTACCGATATTTCTATTGAAATAAAGCAGCGGCTCTTTCTCCTGGACATTTAAATCGATCACTTCTCCAAGTAAAATCACATGATCTCCTGCTTCGATTTGTTGGACAGTTTTACATTGGAGTGTTCCTAATGAATCAGAGATAATTGGCAAGCCATGTTCGGATTCCTTCCAGTTAACGGTTGAAAACCGATCCGGCTCTTTTCCTGCAAAGGCCCAGCAGGCAGCCGCTTGGTCTGATGATAGGGTATGGACGGCGAAGTGATCAGCTTTGATAAACGTATCAAAGGAAGAAACTCTTTTGTCGATACACCATAAGACTAAAAGCGGGTCGATCGAAACTGAACTGAATGAATTGACTGTAAGTCCCGCTGGAGCACCTTGTTCATCCATCGTTGTGACAATCGTTATGCCTGTCGGATAGTGGCCCATAATTTGTTTAAAAACATTTACTTTATCTACTGTATTTTCCATAAAATCATTCCCTTCGTATGCGGCTCTTAAAAGGCAGCCAAGTTCTCCTAGAACTCTCTATTATAATAGTATACTATTATTTTGATTTTAAGGAAAATATTGAATATTTAAGTTTTTTATGTTATCCCCTTTCCCATGATGACATCATGAAGCAGGCTGCCATGCTACTTTCTTAAACTCGCGAATAAGATCACCGGTAACTTATCAAAATCCTTCTGTGAAACATTTGTGTGAAACAATAAAAAGCGGGGCGTGCCTGTCACCTAAAGAATCCCTTCTTCCTTTGCTTTGAAGACGGCTTTATGTCTTCCTGAGACTTCTAGCTTGGAGTAGATGTTGGAGATGTAGTTTTTGACTGTTCCTTCGGTTAGGAAGAGTTTTCGGGCGATTTCCCGATTGGTTGCTCCTTTTGACAGGTGTTCTAGCACCTCTATCTCTCTGTCTGTGAGTCCGAAATTAGTTTTATTCTTTTCTACTTTTATCTGTCCAGATGGGTTAAGCCACTGCGCAATCAGCTGCTTGGCGATTTCCTGTGTGATCAGGGTTCCGCCATGATGCACGAGTCTGATCCCGGCTGCAAGGTCTTTTGGATGGATTGCTTTTAAAAGGTATCCCTCTGCTCCTGCAGCCAAGGCATCCCGAACTGTTCCTATTTCCTCAAAGGTCGTTAAAATGATCACCTTTACCTCTGGAAATTGGCTTTTAATTTGGGCAGTTGCCTCTACTCCATTCATTTGAGGCATATGGATATCCATCAGGACTACATCTGGAGCATACTGTTCGGTTAACTCTATTGCCATTTTCCCATGTTCAGCGACGCCGGTGACTTCAAAGTCTTCTTCGCCTTCTAATACGATCGATAAACTCATCCGAATCAGTTCCTGGTCGTCAACAATCAGCACTTTTATCATCTTATCCCGCCTCTCCCTTTAACCTGCTTGCTATGACAGGTAAAAAACAAGTCACAACCGTTCCTGCTTGTGGCTTCGATTCAATAGTCAAGCCACCCTGGAGCGATTCCATCCGCTCCTTCATACCGTTTAGGCCAAATCCATATTTAACGCTGCTCATCCCAATGCCATTATCCTTAATCGTAAGACTGACACAGACCGCTTCTTCCTGGAGGATGACCACAATTTTGTTGGCATGACCATGGCGAACTGCATTTGTTAACGCCTCCTGAAGACAGCGAACGAACGTAATGCTTCCCTGAGAAGAAATATTGATTTCTTGCGGTCCGGCATGTTCAAACAGGATTTCCGTTTTCGTGTGCAAGACAAATTGATCCGTGACCTTTTTCAGCTGAGCGGATAGCTCTTCTTGTTCTCCAACCGGAGAAATTTGGTGAATATGGGTTCTAAGCTCCCCTAGGGATCTTCTCATCACATCGCTTAACCGGTCAACTTGTTCCTGGGCTTTTTCAGGGGCCGTTCCGATTAGGAATGACGCTGCATCTAGCCCCATAATGACAGAAGTGAACGTATGTCCAACCGTGTCATGGAGGTCTTTTGCAAGCCGGTTCCTTTCCTCGAGCAAGGTCACCTTTTCAATTTGCTTGGCGTACTCCTCGAGCAGCTGATTCTGGCGACGATTTTCCCCAAGTAAAATTTGCGTTTTCTTCTCAGCCTCCAGCACTTTCGCCACTGCTAGGCCTATGCCGAAAAAGAAAAGCCCATCAATAACGCCCATCCCTATATGGTTTAATCCAATAGCAAGCACAGCTAAAAAAGGGGCAACGGCAAAGCCTGACCATAGGAACCATCTTTCTTTCCCTGGCCTGCTGTATATACCGGCACAAAGGGCAGGATAGGCCAAGAAAGAGGAATACTCACCTGTAAAATAACATCCAACAATCAAAAATAGCCCGCTGAATGTTAATTCCAAGAAGGGATAGTGATTAACACCAAAGCTATCTGCCTTTATTCCAGACCATTGAGGTATGAGGAAGGCAGCAAAGAACAATGGCAGCAGCAGCCAGAAAAAAGGGGAAGCGGAAAGAAAAATAACCAAGATCAATAAGTGGATGACAAACCAGCCAATTCTTGTGATTTGTGCTGTTTTATACACCCAGTGGGTTTCACTCTGAATCGGTAGCATATAAAGCTCCTTCTTACTTAATTAGGTAATCTTTACTATATTCCACACGCTTTTCTTTTTTCCTTTTTATTAGAAACCGAGAAGTCACAAAAGTCATATGACCCCTTTATGACGAAGTTCACTTTTAGATATGACCTTTTCTAAACGATAATGAAGATACAAATTGAACGACCAAAGGAGAAATTCAAATGAAGAATTTTTTATATCGACATAGTTTGGTTTTATTTCTAATCGTCATGTTCGGAAGAGGAATAATCGGAATGCTTGCAGTAACGGGGATTCAGCTTTTCGATCCAACTCTTACTATTCAGAAGGATTTGGGCTGGGTAATCATGGTCATCTATGCGGCTTGTGCAATTTTAGCAGTCAAATGGGTAAAGATTGATAAAGAAATTGGCTTGACCATGCCAGCTTCAGCTAAAGAATGGTACGTTTGGCTTCCTACACTTGTCATCCCGCTAACCTTGGTGTACCTTCTCGGCTTCAATTCTCCATGGTCACATATTCCGTTTTTATTAATTGCCGCTGCTGGTGTTGCAGTTAATGAAGAAATTCTTTTTAGAGGCATTTTGCTGCGAGCGATTTTACCATTCGGAACCGCCGTAGCGATTATCGTTCCCTCGCTTTTATTCGGAGCCGCTCACCTTGGCAATATTTTTGTCGGCGGGGATGTTACCTATGCTCTTTTCCAATTCGGCTGGGCATCTTGTGCCGGCATGGCGCTAACAGCAATGGTATTAGCCAATAAAAGCTTACTGCCAGCCATAGCCTTCCACTTTTTATTGGATGCAGTTGAGTACGCAGCTACTGGAGAATACGGCGTTCATAGCGGCGATTATTCATTAAAGTGGTTAACTGCCTTCTTCCTGCTCAACTTGGCCTTTCTACTTTATTCTCTCTACCTGTTAAAAAGGTCAAAAACAAACAGTCAGCCAGTAAGCGTTGATCTTGCTTCTGCCAGGTAACATGGATACTAAAGCTTGCCAGGAAATTTCCCTAGCAAGCTTTTTTTGTGAAGCAAGCAGCTGTGATTAGGTCTAAATTTAATCTCCCTTCATATTTTTAAATAAGCATGTAACATATATCATATGAAAAAGGTGAGGCTAATGTTTATTGTTTATTTTTTAGAAGGTAAGAATGTTTTGTTAAATCAGCTGCGCAATCGGGTCCCATCTGTAGGCGAAGATATAACCATTAAAGGCCGTAAAGGCAAAGTCACAGATGTTCAGAACGTTGCCGAGAAAAAATTTCATGTTCAAGTTACCATAAATAAAATTATTAAGAACAAAGCGGAAGAAGATAAGTCTAAGAAGAAAAAGAGGTAGATGTGGAGGTTGACTCGGCATACTATAAAGGCCAATTTCACAATTAGGACACTGCTTTGATCGAATAGCCGAAATGTTTGATCGAATAAGTAAAATGTTTGATCGAATAGCTGAAATGTTTGATTGAATAAGTAATACATTTGATCGAATAACGCAATCACTCAAGTATTGAAGCAATAATCTTGAGCTTCAAAAATAAAAATGACCTCAAACTGCCAGGTCATTTTTATTTTGGCAGAATTCCTGCCAACTTACTATCAAGCTACCGTCCGAGCTGAAGACTGGGCAATCAATATCAGGAATATAGTCTATTGCTCAAAGTCTGAAGAATCATCATAATCATAACGAAATCCATCCTCTTGAGGAGAAGCAGCTTCTTTAGCCCGGATGTTATTTGTCTTATTTTGCAGGTCCTGATCCTTATGGTTCATATTTCTGTTCTGTTGGTTTTTATCTGGGTTCACTTGGCATGCCTCCTAATATCGGTCTATCACCACCTATTATGCCAAGATTGGTGTATTCTCATTACTATTCTTCTGTTCTCAGCACCCAGGCCAGCAGCCAGCCATATAAACCATGACCAACTAACCAGTAAATTAACGCCGCTAAACTACTCAGTTCAGGAGTCCTTGCCGAAAGAGCAGTCGTCGGAAACAAAATCAGCCCAATTGTAATACTTGCGCCTATGATAAAAGAATATTTCGTTCCCTTTCCCCATCGTTTCCCCCCTAGAAACTTCATTATTAAAAGGCTTAGTACAATCGAAATGATAAGATGAAGCCCAAATTCAATTGTTTCATGCAATTTAATCTGGTTTAGAAAAGGCACATAGTCGACATTTAACAATAATGTATAGACCTTTATCCCGGTTACTCTCTCAATCACTTTTAAAAACAAGCCTAAAAATAGGCCTGAAATAATTCCAGCCAGGATGGCCCTGCTTGCTACTCCGCGTTTCATTTACCCAGCCTCCTTTTGAAAAGAAAAAGGACACTCAAAGAATGTCCCGGATTTACGGTGCATGGTTTCCACCTTAACCTCACATCAAAGTGCTATCAAATTTATTTACTATCATAGTTGCTTTCAAACAGCTTTATCCTATCATAAAGGTCTCGATTTACAGGTGTGGAAATTCTGTGTTTATCGGCTAATTTTAAAACTGTACCGGCAAACAGTTCCACTTCACTGTGGCGCCTTGCGTCAAAGTCTTGAGCCATAGATGGTTTTCCTTCGGGGCTTAATGTCGCCAATATCGTTAACCAATAGTCGATATCCTTTTCGGTTAAATAAATTCCTTCTTTTTCAGATAAAACAATGACCTCCCGCATCGCCGCTATCATCGTCTCTCTTGCTGGCCCTTCTTTCTGAATCTCTCCATAATTGCTTTCGTATATAGCAACCGTTTGATTCACTCCAACATTGAGCATGAATTTTCCCCATTGTCTTTTAACCATTTCGGAAACTACCTCGTAGGGAACCTCTGTCTTATCAAAGAACGCTGCTACTCTTTCTGCCTTTTCTGACCGAATTTCAGGGTCATGCTCCCCAAAACTAAGCATCCCCATGTTATCGTATGTAAGCTGGTTCCCCACCTTAACAGCATCCATTCCCTGGGCCACGCAATAAAGGACCTTATTCAATCCATAGGCTTCCCCAATGATCGCTTCACTGGTAATTCCGTTCAAAGCAGATAATAAAATGGTCTGCTCCCCGACATGATTTTTCACAGCTGAAATGGCATCCTTTAAACCATCATATTTTACGGTAAATAGAATTAAGTCAGCCGGCTCAACTAGCTCGTCCGGTGTCACATAATTAAAATCACAGTGCTCCCCATTACAATAGACACCCTCAGTTTGATATCTTTTAATCCGATCCTGATCGGCAATAATTCTTAAATCCGCTTTAGGTAGTTTCTTGGATAAATGATGCCCAAATAAAATCCCCAGAGCACCCAACCCGACGATCGATACTTTCTTTATCTCCACAACAAACCCAAACCCCTTTCATTTGTACAATAAGCACTATATAATCATCTACTAAACTCTAATTTATATAGACAAATTTACCATGTCCAGTTCCTCTTCAACAAGAAAAGAGCTGATTTTACATTTTTGGAAGCTTGCTGAAAAGAATGAGAATGAATTTTCAATTTCACACTTTTAAAAATAAATATTCAATTCTATAGAAAACCATTTAATTGGCCTGTCTTATTTTTATAGAAGATTCAGGTCCCAAAATTAAAAGAGAAGCCCTGCGCTCAAGGCTTCTCAACATTAATATTGGATTTCTTCTAGGTATGGTCTTCGGAGTATTTACTGCAAAGTCATCACACGAATTAAGGTACAATGATGCATTTGTTTTTACCTTTTAAAAAATGTTGAAATGAGCGGGCTAACCTGACTAATAATTTTATTCATTTGTTGTGCTGTTCCTGCTATTTTATTAAAATCTGGCATTCCATCTGGTGTGGAAAATTGTGAAAGGAAATTTGGTCTATTAGGAGTTTGAGACCCTGGGAACGGTCGGCGGCCGGGTCCAGGCTGGAATGGCGGTGGAAATTGTCCTTGTCTTCTGTTGAACATACTTGTAACACCTGCCTTATTTAGGTTTGTTATATATTATTCAGATATAGAGGCCACTGATTATATGTTTGTCCCTGTTACCTTTTACAGGATAAACTTAATTATGTATCTAGGAAGACTCTGTGGAACAGAAGTCATTCCTACAATTCTTACTCATATTTTTTCTTAATGGTCAACGGAATCTTCAATCGCTTCTGGTTGTTCATATTCGATATCCCTTTGCTGTCTTCCCCAAAAGAATCCCCACGGATCCCTCCTTGCAATAGGATCTTCTTTTACCTCTACTTTTGCATCTTCTCTAGAATCGTCAATGATTTCAACCTTTTTGGCATGAATGATTAAGTTGTCAACATGAATGATTTTTTTCTTTTTATCAGACATCTTTGTACCCCTCCCTTTTGTTTACATCTAAATTATCCTATTCTAAGGCACATTCAAACGTATAGGTCATTTCATCATTGTCAGCAGGCCTTGCAATTAACAGCCAGCACAATCTTCAATGGTTAAAAAAGTTACCAGCTTGGTACAGAAACCCAATTATTTAAAACTTGGGACTTTATCTATTTCCAAAGGCGGCTAACTTACATACAGTAATACAAATGACGCAGGAGGTGTTGTTAATGAGTGGAGCAGTTGCAGGTGCAGGTTACGGCGGTGGATTCGCCTTAATCGTCGTATTGTTTATCCTATTGATAATTGTAGGAGCATCTTACGTGGGTTACGGATACTAAAATAACCACAGATAATCAATGAAATGTTAGGAGGGATTTTATGGCATACGGAACTGGATATGGCTGTGGATACGGCTATGCTGCCCCTGTTGCAGGATATGGAGCAGGTTCTGGGTTTTCGTTAATCGTCGTATTATTTATCCTGCTTATCATTGTCGGTGCAGTATGGTGTTAACTTTCTAAAATACGAACTGGAAATCCTTCACTTTTGTGAAGGATTTTTCATTTATTAACTGTACCAGCCGAAGTAATGGGTTCTATCCAAGCGAAGATTCTCCCCGTTTACCGGTCGCTTCTAAAGGGTAGTATACAAAATAGCTATTAAAAATCTTTATATGGAGTGAAAGTTTATGGGGAAATATCTTAAGTTTGGTGCAATGATTGCTACTTCAACTTTTATTATGTATTGGTTAATGTTTTTAAATGTATTTCAATTGGATCATGTTTTTTATAGTGAAACGAGGGTTTACATGGCATTGATCATGGGATCTATAATGGCCATCGTGATGATGCTGTTTATGTGGAAAATGTATTCAAAAAAGCGGGTGAATATGATCATCCTCGCTGGCAGTGCGGTTGTGTTTGCCGTTTCTCTCTTCCTAGTGCGAAGCCAAACATTAATCGAGGATGAGGGGTGGATGAAGGCGATGATTCCGCACCATTCGATCGCCATCCTGACAAGCGAACGTGCTAACCTCTCAGATCCGCGAGTCCAGAAGCTTGCTGACGAAATTATTGAGGCTCAGCGAAAAGAGATTGCTGAAATGAAAAAACTTATCGAAGATTTAGAGGACGAAGAGTAAAAGTTATAAGTTAAAGACGACATCGGAAAAGTTTCCGGTGTCTCTTTTTTGTAACGATTTTCCTCTATACTTATTCATCTGTAAGCGAGAAACAAGATAACCGCAATGATATCAGCATGAAGTAACAGTTTACCCATTCCATATAATGGGCAATTTCACCACTCTGACACAGGTTTTTCAATAAATTAAAATCATGGATCGATAAAACTGATTTTATGATAGATAAAGAGCCAAATCGGCCATTTCCACCTTTAAAAACCGTGCACAGTGGCAGCCTAACCTAGGATTCTATATCTTGCAGCAATCCTACCTCTTATTTTTTCTAAAGGTGGCTTTTAATCTCAGCTAAGCTGCAAATTCCCATAGAAAAAAAGGCAGCAAATTCTCTCTGCTGCCTTAGTTTTTTCCTATTAGTATACGTACTTTTTATGCTTTAGCTGTCTGTAAAATGGTCATGACGTTCCTTACCGACTGGATCGATTGATCAAGAGCTGCTTTTTCTTCGTCAGATAATGGAATTTCAATAACACTTTCGATTCCGTTCCCGCCAAGAATGGTTGGGACACCGAGATATACGTCATTATAGCCGTATTCGCCTTCAAGGTAAGCGATTGATGGCAGGATTCGTTTCTTATCCTTTAAGATCGCTTCTGCCATTTCAACCATGGAAGCAGCTGGCGCGTAATAGGCACTGCCCTGGCCAAGCAGGTTCACGATTTCACCGCCGCCTTTTCTTGTCCTGTTGACGATCTCTTGAATTTTTTCTGCTGGAAGGATCTTTTCGAGTGGAATCCCGCCTGCATAAGAATAGCGTACTAAAGGAACCATGTCATCTCCATGGCCGCCTAATACGAAACCGGAAATATCCTCAATAGACACATTCAGTTCCTCTGCAACAAACGTGTTAAAACGAGCTGTGTCCAAAACTCCTGACTGCCCGATCACACGGTTTTTCGGGAAGCCAGTTGTCTTGTAGCAAACGTAGGTCATGGCATCGACTGGATTGCTCAGCACAATGATAAAGCTGTTTGGTGCATACTTTTTTATATTTTCTGAGACATCGATCATGATTTTTTCATTTGTTGCAACCAGATCATCCCGGCTCATCCCAGGTTTTCTAGGAAGGCCTGCAGTGATCAGCACTAGGTCGGCATCTTGAATGTCTTCATAACTAGATGTTCCCTTGATCTTTGCGTTAAATCCTTGGACAGGGCCTGCCTGAAGCATATCAAGGGCCTTCCCTTTTGTCGGATTAGTTTGTGAAGGGATGTCGACTAGTACGACATCTCCCAGTTCTTTTTGGGCCATCATCAGAGCGGCCGTTGCACCGGTAAATCCTGACCCGATGACAGCGATTTTTCTGCGGGTAAAAGCCATTATTCTCCTCCGTTCCATAGGTTAGGCTTCAAATGTATATGGAGTTTATTTTTCTTCTTCAGGCTTGGTTTTGTCTTTGTTCGCCTTCGGAGTCTCCGCTTTGGCTGGAACTGCTTTTTTGATGACAGGTTCCTTTACCACTTCCGCTTTAAATAAAATATCCTTGATAGATTCATCAGGATGCGGAATAACGTGGGCCGAAACCAGTTCGCCAACTCTTGCTGCTGCCTCTTTGCCAGCTTCAACAGCTGCTTGAACGGCACTGACGTCGCCTTGTACCAGCACAGTTACGAGAGCAGCATCAATTTTTTCTTGCTTTACTAATGTTACATAAGCTGATTTCAGCATTGCATCAGCAGCTTCGATGGAGCCGATTAATCCTCTTGTTTCAATCATTCCTAACGCTCTAGCCACGGTCGTTCACCTCTTTTTTTTCAACATCAATGGAATCAATAATCCCGATTATGAGGGCATCAATAGGCAATTTAAAATCATTGGACATATTTGAAGCGGCACTTCCGCGGGTGACAAGCACTTGGTCACCAAAACCGGCACCAATTCGATCGACTGCAACAAACGGGGCTCCAGCAGGAGTTCGGCCAGGCATTTCAGGTTCAACAATTAAAAATTTTAATCCCCGCAAATCATCCTCTTTCCTGGTAGCCCATACATTTCCAATCACTGTGCCCATTTCCATTACGCATTCGCCCCTTTTGACTCAATTACCTTGATGATTTTCCCTAATTGCCTTGCTGTGTCATGTGCTAAAGGTGTAATAATAGTAGATCGATCGACCACTATTTGTTCCTCTTGTGCATCTTTAATATCTCTTTCGGTTAACAGCTTCTTTTTTACAACAGTCGAGAAGTTCCCTTTTGCTGCTGAAACTGGATCATTCTTTTTAAAAATTGCTTTTTCAAAACTTTCGAGCTTTACACCAAATTTTAATAAGCTATCCTTATATCCAATTATTTGTGATACATAGGCACTATTTTTTGGGTGATTAGCTTCTAATATATAATCCTGTAAATAGACGGTTGGAACAATTGATACTGGAATGGCTTCGACTAGACAGCGTGAAAGCAATTTACTTTCGAGTGTGTCGAACAGACCTAGTGCACCTTTTGCCAGTAAATCCTGGGTCGCATGCAAGAATAGAACTTTATCGATCTTAGCTAATTCTAGATCTTCATGTGTCTCATCGCGGATTGTATTCCAATTTTCATTCATCATCGATAATAGTTTAGGTTCAATGAACGATGTATCTCCGATAACGAGGAGAGTTGGTTTTGAGGTTTCTTCCTTAACGGAAAGCTGTTCGATCACTTCTCTCACGATTTGTTCAATGATATCGCGATCTCTCATCCTGTTAATCCCTCGTTTTTAACAAGTTTCCCCTTTGTCTTTCCGGTGATAAAACCTGCATTGGCTTCGTCTGTATCGACATGCATTTCCAGCTTGTACCTGGGAGAAACACGAATTAACACCTTCCCAAGGGTGACAGGTCTGTCCCCGCCCGTCTCTACTTTTACATATTCTCCATTTTCAACGCCAAATTGCTCGGCATCCTTAGGAGTCATATGAATATGAGCCTGGGCAACGATTAAACCTTCCGTTTTATATAAGCTTCCCTTCGGTCCAACAACCGTGATAGGGGCGGAACCTTTTATATCTCCAGATTCTCTTAATGGAGTTTTCACGCCAAGTTTTACTGAATCTGTTTGGCTGACTTCTACTTGAGTCATATTACGCGCAGGACCAAGAATGCGCACTTTTTCAATGCTCCCTCTTGGTCCCACGATGGTAATAGTTTCATTTGCCGCAAATTGGCCTGGCTGTGATAAGTCAGCTTTTTTCGTCAGCTCATACCCCTTGCCAAACAAGGCTTCCAGGTCGCTTTGGCTTAAATGGCAATGCCGAGCAGAAACAGCCATTGGGATCGAATAATGTTGCGCAGATGTTCCTGTTAACCGTGAAACAACTTCCTCCACAATCGATTGAATGGCTTGATTATTCATGTTTCATGCTCCTAACTTAGTAAACTATTTTTTATTGCTGTTCAACGCTCAACTTTGGTAAAATGCTTTCTAATTCGTTATGTGGGCGTGGGATTACATGGACAGACATAAGTTCTCCAACACGCTGAGCTGCTGCTGCACCTGCATCAGTCGCTGCTTTTACTGCTCCTACATCACCGCGTACAAGAACTGTTACGATTCCGCCGCCGACGTGAACTTTTCCGACTAAATGTACGTTTGCTGCCTTTACCATTGCATCCGCTGCTTCTACCGATGCTACTAGACCTTTAGTTTCAATCATTCCTAATGCTGTTAATTCTCTGCTCATTTTAATTTCCTCCTATTAGTTGGTTTGATATTTTTTAATAACTTGATTCACCATTTCAGCAATTGCTTTCGCATCGACCTCGCCATTTGGCTCTACCTGTTTTAGTACTTGGTCAACGATCTTTTCCACATCATTAGTGCCGCCTTTAGCTTCCGCTGCTGGTGCGGAAGCTGCAAACGATGCTGACGGTTTAGGGATGGAGACTTCCTTGATTCCATAAGCCATTCTTTTAATATTAATCAGATGGCGTGCCGTTACATTATCGGAGGTAATATTGCCTCCGTAAGAGCCGCAGCCCAGGGTTAAGGATGGCATTAAGCCTGTTGTTGCTCCTACCGCACCTATAGATGACAGTGTATTCACCATTAACCTTGATACAGGCATTTCAAGAGCGAAATCTTTGGCAACGGCATCATCATTGGTATGAAGGGACAAACTATGGCCTCTGCCGCCAAGGTTCAAAAGCTTTGTGCAGTAGTCTTTTGCTTCCGCATAGGTATCAGCTGTATACAATGCAAATACAGGCGAAAGTTTTTCAATCGAAAACGGCACGTCTTTACCGACCCTTGTCTCCTCAGCGATTAGCACCCTTGTTTCAGCGGGTACCGAAACACCAGCCATTTCAGCAATTTTCACTGCACTTTGTCCTACAATGGCAGGATTCAGATAGCCTGGTGAAGGAGAAATCGTTTTGGCCACTAAAGCTTTTTCTTCCTCGTTCAGCAGGTAAGCACCATTGTTCCGCAATTCGCGAATCGCCATTTGCTGAACATTTCGGTCGATTACTAGAGCTTGCTCTGTAGCACAAATAGTACCGTGATCGAACGACTTACTATCCACAATCATCGCTGCTGCTTTAGCAACGTTTGCCGTTTTCTCAATGTAACAAGGAACATTCCCTGGTCCTACTCCATAGGCAGGCTTGCCTGAGCTGTAAGCAGCACGAACTAAAGCACCTCCGCCGGTTGCTAAAATAACATTCACATCACGGTGCTTCATTAATTCATTTGTAGCTGCCATTGATGGCTTTGAGATCCAGCCAATCAGCCCTTCAGGAGCGCCTGCTTTAACGGCTGCTTCCTGACAAATCTTCAACGCTTCTACAGTGCAATTAACTGCGCGCGGGTGGGGGCTGACGACTATTGCATTTCTAGTTTTTAAAGAAATTAATGCTTTAAAAATTGCTGTCGAGGTCGGGTTCGTTGTTGGGATAATTCCAGCAACTACTCCATATGGATAAGCAACCTCGGTTACTTTGTTGACGCGGTCCTCTTTTATAATTCCAACTGTTTTTTCATCTTTTATAGATTCATAGACAGCCATGGAACCGACTTCGTTCTTGATTTTTTTATGTTCGACAATCCCCATGCCTGTTTCTTGTACTGCCATTTGCGCGAGCTCTAGTGATTTTGCATAGGCAGCTTCTGCTGTAAGCTTAACAATTTTATCCACTTGTTCTTGTGAATAGGACATGTATTCCAGCTGTGCTTCTTTTGCCCGCTTGACGGCATCTCGCATTTCTTGTATGGATTGGAGATCTTGATCAAGGTGCACGTAAACACCCTCCTTTGCTGTAAAATTTAATACTTAATCGGCTTTTCCGAAATATCAATAATCGCATCGCGGAAAGCATCGGCTGCTGCTTGGCATGCTGATTGTGAACCTGTCAGCAGGCCACCGCCAAAGTTGGTTTCAGATGGCGGTCCGAAAAACTTAACTAGCTTAACATCAGCTGCCTTCATCGCCGCGTCCATGCCATAAATCGCTTCTAAAGGTGGAGCGATTAAATAGGCGATGGGCTCGCCGCTTCTTATGCCAGCTTCCTTAGATAGATAGGAGCCTGTACTTGAAACGACGTGGGCGTAAAGTGCATGTGTTTTTTCCTGGTCAAGAGCTTCGAAAAAAGCTCCCGATTCAGCTGTTTGCCGGACGGCATCAATGCCGCTGATCACCTCATCAGGAGATGGCCCTGCAAGGATTCCAATCATTTCTCCTGATAAAGGGCCTGAAGCATTGCCTGAACCGGCATAGAAGGACCGAGCGTAAACTACTTCAACGTCTGCCCGTTTTGTTGCTTCATCAAGGGCCGTATAGCCAATATCATCGACAGTTGAGGTAAAGATCCCCAGGCTTCTGTGGTGCCCTTCAAGGTTAAATTGCTTGGCCAGATCCGGGTCAACATTTGGAATGATGCGAACTGCCAATATATCAGCATAAATTCGTTCTAAAGCCAAACTAATCCCCCCTAGCTTTCCTTTTGAACAAGCGACACGCCGCTAGCTTCATATTTTAATATTTTCTGAACAATGGTTCCGATATATGCACCCGCTTCAACTGGGGGGATACCGCCTTTATGGATATTTGAAATAACCATCCGGTCTGCTTCGATCGTGCCTCTTCTCGGCATATAACAAAGATACGCACTTAATGACTCAGCACTGACAAGGCCTGGGCGTTCCCCGATCAGCAGAACGACTACTTTCGGCTGAAGCAATTCACCTATATCATCCATTACCGCGACCCTGCCCTTTTCAATATAAAAAGGAGTGCCTGTATCAAGGTTTAAGCTTGTTAGAGATTGTTTGAGAGACAAGTAAACATCCTCAACATTTTCCTCAATAGCACTGGAGCTTAATCCATCTGAGACAATAATTTGCACGGTTGGCGACTTTTTACATTTCTCAGCAAGTGTTTTCAATGCCTCATCTGAGAGCTTTCGGCCATAATCTGGGCGGCGGATGTACACTTCTTTATCACTAACCCTCGTGCCGACTTTAAATAAATCAAGTCGATCTAAGAGTTCATCGGTTACATCTCCATAAACCGCATCCACTGCAGCTGCATGATCGAACCGGAATTTCAGCCACGTGTTTGTTTTAGGCCGCAGCCCTGCTCTGCCAACGCCAATTCGGGCTGGTGTCTGGCTGATAAGGTCTTCCAATTCCTCAGGATTACTTGGATCCTCAATCCCGGAGACTGGCTCAGCCGCCTTCGGATTATCCTCTTCCGCTATTGTGACAGGGGCGGCTTTTCTTGGGCTAGGCTCTGGCTTTGAACCTGAACTTGATGACTTCGACTCTGCATAGCTTCGAAATTCAATAAGGCCGGTCGATTTCACTGTCTCTTTTGTGTCAGAAACAGTTATGGGCTGTAGTTTTTCACTTTTAGGTTTTAAACTTGACGATGGGCCCCAAAGCTTCACTTCTGGTGCGGTTAAATCACTTTGTTGTGGTTTCTTAGCTTCAGAGCCGTTTTGCGCTTGCAGTTTTTCGACAATTAACTGTGTAACTTTTTCAATTAGCTCAGGATTCAATTTATTACCCTCCTATCGCGAAAAAATGGTCGGATCCCCAGCAATCTTGCTTAGCTGCCCGTTTTCAAGAATGCCCATTTTCTCGAGCCAATCGCTAAAAATGGGGGATGGACGCTTATTCATCGTTTGTCTAAGTGTGGCAACATCGTGGTAGCTTAATGACTGGTAATTCAGCATACAATCGTCGCCCATTGGGGTCGCAATTACGAAGTTCACACCTGCAGCCGTTAATAGTACGCCTAAATCCTCAATATCATTTTGATCTGCTTTGATGTGGTTTGTATAACACACATCAACACCCATTGGGATTCCATGCATTTTTCCCATGAAGTGATCCTCTAGCCCTGCGCGAATAACTTGTTTATTGTTATACAAATACTCAGGGCCGATAAAACCAACGACTGTATTGACGATATATGGATCATATTTACGGGCAAATCCGTAATTTCTGGATTCGAGTGTCTGCTGGTCGATTCCAAAATGAGCCTCTGCAGATAATTCAGATCCTTGACCCGTTTCAAAATATAGACGCTGCGGGCCAGTTCCTGTACCATGGGTCCTTGCCAGTTCGTTCGCTTCATCAAGCAGAGCTGCGGAAATTCCAAATGAACGATTCGCAGTCTCTGTCCCAGCAATGCTCTGGAAAATCATATCGGCTGGTGCACCTTGCTTAATTGCCTTCATTTGAGCAGTAACGTGTGCAAGCACACAGTTCTGGGTCGGGATTTCCCATTCGTTAATAAAATCGTGAGTGGCATGTAGCAATCGTTTGACGCTTTCAACAGAATCATCCACTGGATTAATCCCGATAACGGCATCACCCATGCCATATGACAAGCCTTCTTTTAGGGAGGCAATCATTCCCTGGACATTATCGGTCGGATGATTCGGCTGGAGCCTTGAAGGCAACGTTCCTTTATAACCGATGGTAATATTACATTTTGTTAAAATCTCAATTTTGTTTGCGGCGTGAACGAGATCAAGATTCGACATGAGTTTGGCTACAGCTGCGATCATTTCACTATTCAAGCCTCTGCTTAGCCTTTTTAAATCTTCACCCGTTGTCAATGTGCTTAAAATGTATTCCCGCAGTTCGGACACGGACCAGTTTTTAATAGATTGGTAAACTCGTTCATTTACTTGGCTCTCAATAATTCGTGTTACCTCGTCCTCTTCAGGAGGCAGCAAGGGATTTTCACGAATGTCAGAAAGGGTCAAATAACTGAGTACTTCTTTTGCAGCAATTCGTTCTTGAACGGTTTCAGCTGCTAATCCCGCTAAGCGGTCCCCGGATTTTTCTTCGTTCGCTTTCGCAAATAAATCTTTTAAGGAAGTGAATTGATAGACAGTTCCTAAGTAGTTCGTTTGCAGCTTCATCAAAAAATCCTCCTTCCCTTAATGATTGAATGTCAACGTTTTAATAACGACTGGCACTACACTTGTTTGGAGTAAATGGCCAATATCGATATAGTCACCATGCTCCACATTGATTTGATCAATACAGATAATACTTTGGCCGGGACTTTGAACTTTTAGTGTTTGCCCTAGAACCTTGGCATGGTCGCTGTCTAAGACGAGAACAAGCGGCTGCTGGCGGTTCGGTTTTAACTTTGCGGTTTCAGTAATTTTTGCGGCCAGTTCTTGAATAGCACGAAACCCCATATAAGGAAGTCCTGTTATATAAAGAGCAAAGTTTTGGCCTTCCTGCTGTGGATCAAAGATTTCAACTGCCCGGCTGACGGCCGCCGGAAGCCCGTCTAAGCCACTTTGTAAATCCTTATAAAATGGAACTTGGTAAACAGGTAAGTTCCGAAGCGGCAAATCACTGCTTTCAACATGAATGGTTGCTCCGCTAATTTCGGTTGTTTGTGTCCCTGCTCCAAGTACCGTTGCCCGAACTGTTTCTTCCGGCTTCACCCATTGCCATGAGTTGAGCTCCTTGCTTTCCCGGAGAGATGCGGCCAAAAGTTCACCGATATCGTCATATTCAGCTATCCCTTGTGTAGAGGCCTCATATTTATAGATGCATTCACTTATTCCGCCTGAAAACATGATTGCGTCAATCTCTTCCTGCCAATTTGGTTTATGGCCTAGAAGCAGCGGCTGATCCGACTCCAGCAAGTTTCGGTTTAGCATTCGGGAAATGACCGCAGCCATATAATCGGTAAGGCTGGTCAAATCTGCCAAACTACGGCTGCCACCTTCTCGAATGGATGCCCCCCACTGGGTAAACAGTTTTTTAATTGGAGGGGAAATACTTTGGATGCGGGCTCCAGCAAACTCAACTAATCTCCCGCCAATATGTAATGTACATGTCCCGCACAATTTACCAGATTTATAAACAGCCACATTAGCAGTCCCGCCGCCAATATCGATGTTAGCGATAGTCTTCCCCGTCTTTTTAGAATATTCATAGGCCCCAGATCCTTTTGCAGCAATAATGGCTTCCAGATCTGGCCCGGCAGTTGCAACGAGAAATTCCCCGGCATGATCGGATAAATGATAGACCATTTCTTGGGCATTCTGTTTTGTTGCGGTTTCCCCGGTAATGATAACGGCCCCTGTTTTTATATCAGCTGGCTTAATTCCAGCTTGTTCATATTCTTTTAAAACGAGGGCTTCTACTGCCTTTATATTGACTTGGGTTGCCGACAATAATGGGGTTCGATAAATAGGGCTCCTGTATAAGACTTCTTTATCAATAATTTCAATTCGGGGCATATGCGCCCCGCCTGCCATATTCATAAGCGAGAATTTACTGATGACAATCTTTGTCGTACTTGTGCCGATATCAATCCCAGCACTAATGATTTCCTCTTTTTGAGGTTCGTAATGTTTGATTAAGATCACCCCATTAACAGAATCCTAAAGGGAATAATAAAAAAAGGCACCCCATACGAGCCGTCAGTTGGATGACAGATCGTATAAGGCGCCTTTGCCTGAATATTCTTTTGTATAAAAGTAATATAGTCTATTTTTTTAGATTTGTAAAGGATATCAAATGAAGATGACTGACTCTTCAGTTATCGCACTTACATACTCTTCTATTTCTTCCATGGAATTACAGTTTACTAGATCGCGTATTTCCTGGAGCCCCTTACCCGTAAAGGAAGAGGTTACCACAATAGGCCCGTTTGGGATAACTTTTCTTAACTGGGCAATGGCAGCCTCGACATCTGCCTTTTCAGAATCAGACTTTGTAACGACCCCGATTGGAAGCTTATTAAAACCAGTACTGAATCCAGGAGGAAAGATCATTTTTCGCTTTGTTGCATCCTGCATGAATAACACATGGGTCACTTCTAGTGCCGTTGCCATTATATTTTTATAGAAAAATGGATTCTCCGTATACTCTCCTGGTGTGTCGACGATCCAGTCACGGTAGACAAGTGCCTGCGTTTTCACTGCGTCTACCTTTCGGCCGAGAAGCGCATTTGTTAAGGTGGATTTCCCGGCACCAATGGAGCCGACTAGCATCGCTCTATTTTTTCGGGACATTTTAAAACCTCCGTTAAGATTTAGTAATTTCCGAAGGCGTGTACCTTAAAACCTCAGCCAGGAAACGGTTAATCTCTTGCATTGCCATTTGAACCGATGAAACACTGCCAATAATAACAAGGCTTCCCGTGAAACGGTCTAAGAACCCGATTTGAACATCGGCCGCTTTCGTCGCTATATCCCCTGCGATAATAACGGTTTCACTTGGGGTCAAAGTTAGGATCCCCATCGCTCCTGCTTGTACAATTCCTAATTTTTCAAACATATCAGGATCAGGATTGGCGATTAAATGGCTTAAGGTAACTTGCTTCCCTGGCACGAATTCCTGGATAAATCGTTGTTTTTCTTCAGACATTTCTACGGACCTCCTAGATGACTTTCTTAATTATACGGCTTTTTTATCTTCATTCAAGCTGCGCTCTTTGTCTAAATACTCATCTTCACCGATAATGCCAGCAGCACGGTCCTTCTTTTCTAATTCAAGTGCTTTCGGAACGGCTAACCAGTAGGCAAGACCAATTCCAATTATACCAGCTGACAGTTTTCCGATGATAATCGGCAGGATTAATGTCGGCTGAAAATTAGCTGTAAAGGATAAATGATCCCCAAGCAAGAATGCAGCACAGACTGCGAATGAAATATTAATAACTTTATCCTTTGGCGGCATTGAACGGACAAGCTTAAACATCGCAAGGATATTAGCAATCGTAGCAACTAAGCCAGCACTTCCTTCTTTGCTCAACCCTAGTTTGCGGCCCATAGCTTCGAGTGGCCCGCCAGCATATTTTTGTAATAAGTAAACCATCGGAAAGGCACCTGCAAGCATAATCCCGATATAACCGGCTGTCTCTAGTGCACGGAATTGATCAGCTTCATCGGCCATAATCGGATGAAAGCCCCAGACTCCAAATACTGTTGTAAAAACCCCAGTGAAAATTTCAACGATAGAGAATACAAGTACAAGCTTAATACCTGCATCCAGAATTCGTCCAAACCACATAAAGGCTGTGACCATTAAATCTGGAAGGAAATATAAACCTACTGCAATAACAAGAACAAAAATCAGCAGCGGGCTAAGATTTATTAAAATTTGCCCATACCCTAAGGCAAAAAGGTATTCTGCATCACCTGTTGTCGCAATGAAATCACGAAACGCCGAACTTGAAATTGCAACAATCGTGCTGGAAATAAGCGCACCAATTGGAATGGTTAATACCCCCGCCATTACACCAAGTGCCATATATTTATGATCACGTTTATCAAGCATTGTCAGTCCCATCGGAATCGAGAAAACGATGGTAGCACCGGCCATAAAGCCAACAATCATGGCCATAATCCAGCCTTCTTGAGTTTGCTTCAACACTTCGGCTAATTGATACCCGCCCATGTCAGTTGCTAAAATTGCCGTAGCAGCTATTGCCGGGTCGGCACCAATTGCCGCGAAAAACGGACCACATACTTTATCAATAAACCATGACAGATAAGGGATTGACGCCATGATACCGGCAGCAGGCACAAAAATATAACCAACTGAATGTATCCCTTCCATAAACTGCTTCCCCAAGCCTTCATCACTGTTGCGAATCGCGGCGATTGCCCCTGCCACTGCGCAAAACATGATGATGTAAATAACAATATTACCAACCATCTCCATTGTAAAACCCCTCCTAGTTTGTGATGAAACTATGTTAAATGGAAAATGATAGCATCCTTCCAGTGAGCAGCCTTTCTTTCCTTTTTGCAATCATAATACCGCACCTTGCGTCCCATTGGATATAAAGAATAAAAATTCCATGTTGGCGGACTGACCAATGACGTTTTCCACCTGATTTTTCCAATGGCCTGGTTTGTCGCTGCCAGCGAAGGTGTATTCCTATGATCGTAAAAAGACAAAAAGGTGCCTAACGGTTTTAAAATTAACCACCGCTAAGCACCTTTGCTTGGTTTATTCACTTGTGGAAGAGTTAAGCATTATACTTTAAAATAATTTGCTTTGCTACATTTTCCAGAGTAACCTGTTTGTTCATGCTAATCTTTCTCATTTTTCGATAGGCATCATCTTCAAGGAGATTGTATTTCTGCATAATGATCCCCTTTGCCTTTTCGATCATTTTTCTTTCCATCAGCTGCTTGTTCATGTCCTCAACTTGTTCCCGGTAGGCGTTAGCGTTTTCGGCCTGCCTTAGGGCGATTTCTACAGCTGGAATTAAATTTGCCTCGGTAATGGGCTTTACCAGGTAGCCCATAATATTGGCTTGTTTAGCTTTATCAATATACTCCCGCTGGCTATATGCTGTTAAAATAAGAATCGGAGTGTTCATTCGCTTCGAGATAATTTCACTAGCCTTTAAGCCATTTAACTTCGGCATTTTTATATCCATTATGATTAAATCAGGCTTTAGCAAAAAAGCTTGTTCAACTGCTTTTTCACCATCACCTGCCTGTGCAACGACTTCATATCCGGCATCTTCGAGCATCAGTGTTACGTCTAAGCGCACTAGTGATTCATCCTCAACAACCATTACTCGCTTTTTCACGCCTGAACCACCTCCCTTTCTAGTGGAAACAGGACAGTGGCAATAGACCCTCTCTCGGCTCGTTCGATCACAAAGTGCCCAGATAAATCATGCTCAATCATCATTCTGACAATATCCAAGCCTAACGAACTTTTTGAGCTTGGGGAAAAGCCAGCACCATTGTCGATTACTTGTATTTCCATATTATCATCCTTCTGCTGAAAGATAACTTTAATTTCACCATCACTTAACCCTTTAAAAGCATGTTTCACACAATTTTGAATGAGCTCATTGACCACTAATGCCACTGATACAGCTTTATTGGACTGAATCATTTGGTGTGGCCCCGAATAGACAATACGGACTCTTTTATTTTCATGCTCAGCTTCAGAGACTAGCATATTTCCAATTCTCTCAATCAAACTATATAAATCAACATCATCCACACTGGAATTAGCCAGGATGATTTCATAAACAGAGGCAATGCTCGTAATTCGATTTAGGCTTTCTACAAAATGGACTTTGCTTTCTTCAGGAAGTCCTCTTCTCATTTGCAGCCGTAAAAGGCTGGCAACTGTTTGCAAATTGTTTTTAACCCGGTGATGAATCTCGCGAATCGCCACCGATTTAACAATCAGTTCTCTTTCCTTTTCTCTGAGCTCTGTAATATTTTTAAAAATCACAAAGGTCCCTTTTGCACTTTTCAACTGATCGAGCCTGATTTTTTTTACTTGAAAGACCTTATTCAAGAGCTTTCTTTCGCGGACTTGAAGTTCTTCCGAGTCTGCCAGGAGTGTCGCAATACAAGGAAAGTAATTAATTAAATGCTTTCCAATCCAATTGGTTTCTTCACTGACTTCATGGATTAAATTGGTGGCAGATGCATTGCCGTATAAAATCTTCCCTTCGTGATCGATGAAGAATAAGGATTCCTCAATCATTTCAGGAATAATCGGCCGGTTCTCCGCTAAGCCAATAAGAATTTCACTCAGCGTTTCAGTCGCTTCTGATAACGCTTCCATTTTTTGTTGGTGCTGAATTTGTTCACTAATATCTTTTTCCATAATCAGCGTTCCAATCGTACGATCTTTGGAACCCTTGATTGGAACCACGCTTTGATCGACCAGCCTGCCTTCTTGAGTTAACGCGCGATTTAGATACATCGGCTTTCCTGTACTCAGTGTATAGAATACGGAAGGTTCAAAGGCTCTGTATGCAAACTTCCCTACAACCGGCTTTTTGTATACGGGATTAGCAGTTTTAGGAACAGCCTCTGCTACCACAACTGCATGCTTACCTTCTTTTGTAGGGCAATCAATAAAAATATTTGCTTTGTTCAAGTCAGCTATTAATGGTAAGTTGACCGCTAACTCTTTAATCTTTTTAACGTCTTCTTCTGATAGATTGGTATGTAGAAAACAAAGCTGTTCAACTGAGCTGTTTGTCATATGTCTTATCTCCCATCTTGTCAAAGAAAAGACAGAATATAAGCAATATTATAGGGTTTAATAAGGAAACTTGTCAATACGGTGAACAGTATTTGGTAAGCAAATAAGCTTTGTAACGACTGCTGAGAGGGGATTTTGACCTATTAGGAATTTAATTACTAGCGGCTTGCTTGTTGTACTTTTTCGAATCGTCTTAGTTCTTTTACCTGCTCTCTTTCCATCAAAGCTTTTTTCATGATACTGACATATAGTGCGGCATAACTGCCGCTTCGGAATTACACCACGCTAGCATTGCATTTATAAATGAGTACGCATTTTGACTGGAGCGTAGGGCAGTCGACTCCTCAAAAATACCTTCGTACTTTTACGTGGGTCAGCTTGAGAATGCCCAATCAATTGTCAGTGGGAATAGAAAAAGAGCCGTGATCTAATATACGAAAACAACGGCTTTTTTTTTAGTTTATAATTTAAATTCATTTGTGAAATGTTAGGTCTCTCGTCAAACGAACCCCTTCCTTAGTAAATAATCGGGAATGGGGGCGGCCAAAACGGCGGGACTGGCGGTAATCCCCAATAAGGCGGATAAAACCAAAATGGCGGGGGGTAAATAAACGGCCTTATCCTTGGCCGCGGATAAACATAATACCTGTTCAAACAAATTACCTCCAATATTTTTTATCAGTGTATGTATTGAACTGCATATATGAAGTTAGTCCCCAGCGAATATTTTTTAGTCAAGAACCTGATTGACAGTGACCCTATTAGAAAATTTAGATAAAAATTGGATTAGTTTTAACAAATCTATTAAAAAGGAAGAAGGCAGCAAGTTTGATTCCTGCTGCCTTCCTTCTTGATCCTTATCCAACTATCCGATCATAAATTATTCGAGCTTTTGCCGGCTCATTTGTTCCATGAATTAGGGTACGGCCATCTTTAAAAAATACAATTCGATACTCTTCAAAGGAACAAGACAATAAATACGGATTTTGGATCATATCCTTTGCTCTCCCTTTTAACTGTTCCGATAATTGCTCAAGCGGCGGCAGGGTTCGCCCCAGGCCAGGTCTTAGCTGGACAGTATTCCTGCCGCATAGCACATCTGTCCTTGTCTGATTTTCGTAGGATAAATAGGGAAAAGTAGCATCCGTTCCACAGGTCGGGCAAAGTGGATTCCTTAGACTGCCTGCATTGATTTCAGCTCTATCATTCTCCCAAATATCAATGGATTGCAGCATGGGAGGGACTTCATGCCCGTTAATCAGCTTGAGTGCTGAAGTCACCTGAAAAGCTGCAACGATCTGAACTATTGGGCTAATGACGCCAACGGTCTCACAAGTTGCATTTTGGGCGGGCAAATGGTTGACCAGGCAGTGCAAGCAGGGTGTCTGGCCTGGGATAACTGAAAAAGTCAACCCATAGCTTGCAACACATGCACCGAATAAAAAAGGGATTCGATGCTTTACTGCAGCATCGTTTACTATTAATCTTGTTTCAAAATTGTCGACTGCATCAATGATTAAGGTTTTGTCTTTAACTAATTCGTCTATATTGAGACCATTCACATCAGCTACTAAACTATCAACTGAGATTTCGCTGTTTACTGCCTGGATGCGCTGCTTCGCTGCAATCGCTTTAGGCAATTTATTTCTGGCATCTTTTTCTGTATATAATTGCTGCCTTTGCAAATTACTCCATTCGACATAGTCGCGGTCTACAATCATAAGGCTTCCAACCCCAGCTCTTGCCAGCATTTCCGCACTTGCAGTACCCAAGGCACCTGCACCTACAATGAGAATGCGGGCCTTTTTAAGCTTTACTTGTCCTTCTTTCCCTATTGGCTGGAAAAGCTCCTGCCTTGAGTAACGGTTTGTCAAGAAGACACCATCCCCTGCATTGGGCTGCTTGCCTCCCCGTATTCCTTTTCCTTGATTCGGCCTGCTTCGAAGCCGAGTCTCCCTGCTTCTATAGCCATCTTCATTGCTAGAGCCATTTTCACTGGATCTTTTGAATCAGAAACAGCGGTATTTAACAATACAGCGTCGGCACCAAGCTCCATCGCATAAGCTGCATCCTTTGGCGATCCAATCCCTGCATCAATAATGACCGGCACTGAAGATTGTTCAATGATAAACTTGAGATTTAAAGGATTTAATATTCCTTTACCAGAACCAATTGGCGAAGCACCTGGCATGATAGCATGAACGCCAAGATCCTCAAGCCGTTTCGCTAAAACGACATCATCTGAGGTATATGGAAGGACGATAAACCCTTCCTCTAATAATATTTCAGATGCCTTCAGCGTCTCAACCGGGTCAGGCAGAAGCGATTTATTGCAGCCGATTACTTCAACCTTTATCATATCGCAAAGCCCTGATGCTTTAGCCAATTTGGCAATCCTGACCGCCTCTTCTGCTGTTTTGGCGCCAGCAGTGTTTGGAAGCAGTTTGTAATTTGTTAAATCAAGCTGTTCAAGAAAGTTAGGCTGAGATTCTTCAAAAATATTCATTCTTCTTACTGCAAACGTTAAAATTTCTGCCTCGGAGACCCGAACTGCCTCCTTTTGAATTTCAAATGATGGATATTTCCCTGTTCCTAGAAGTAGCCTTGAATTGAAAGTTTGATTTGCGATTTTTAACATATTCATCCTCCTCCTACAAAATGAATCATTTCAACCATATCTCCATCAGATAAAAACAATGAAGTGTATTGGTTTTTCTCAGTAATTTGTTTGTTCAACTCGACAATTACAATCCGGTTTTCAAGGTTATAGTGATCAAGCAAGTCTTTAACGGTGTTTACTCCCGTTGGCAGCTTTACACTTCTTCCATTTAGCTTAATCGTCATTTTTTCCACCTCTTTATACAAGTACTTGCTTTTGTCGATCAATTTTGAAGGCATCTATCCAGTCGTTTCTTACTTCTCTTTCAAGAATCAGGTCCCTGATCATTTGCCCTGTTCCTGGAGCTAACAGAATTCCATTGCGGAAATGCCCGGTCGCAAATAGGATTCCTTTCTCCTCCGGGTGAAAGCCTATGAATGGCTGTTGGTCAAACGTGCTCGGACGCAAGCCAGCCCAAAATGATTCGATTCTCATGTCTCCTGCAGCTGGAATCAGTTCTTTTGCTGCTGCGATCAGCTCCTCAATTCCTCCAAGTGTCGGTCTTTCATCCCATTCATTTTCAATCATGGTCGCTCCGATAACTAGTGTCCCGTTACTCCGAGGGACAATATAGTTATGGTTGTGGAAAAGTGTATGTTTCAATGAAATGCTTTCGTTGCTAACAGATAGGCATTCGCCTTTTACAGGAATCACTCGATGACTTAATCCGAGCGCTTCAAAAAACGTGCTGCTCCACACCCCATTCGCAATGACTACATACTTGGCCCCAATATTGCCTCCAGCAGTTTTGACGAAGTAGCTGGAATCCGCTTTTTGAACATTAAGAACAGGTGTGTACTCGAAAATAGAGGCTCCCATTAGTTGTGCACTTTTGCTGAATGCCCTGCATGCCAAACCTGGCAGAACATGAATATCGTCTCGGATATATGCAGCCCCGTTAATATGTTCATTGACAGCCGTTTCGTTTTTGAGCACTTGAGCTGAACCATGCCATTCAACTGTTGGCAGGTCCAGCAAGGATGAAAGCTGGCTTTTTTCGCCCTCCGAAAAGGCAAGCTTATAAATTCCACCTGATTTAAGTTGAATGTCTATTCCGCAGACATCCACCAGTTCTTCCTGCAGTTTTTGGTAAGCAAGCTGGCTGTTTCTTGCAAAGGGATAGAAAACTTCAAGGTCATCACACTCTGAGTGAGCACCAAGCATTCCGGCAGCTGCACTTGTCGCTTTTCCGCCGACTTGCCCGCTTTCAAATACAGCGACATCTAGTTTTTCCTTGGCTAGGTGGTACGCGATGGAGCAGCCAATAATCCCACCGCCAATGACAGCAACATCATAGTTCTTCATCATTTCCCCTCCCTGCATTTGTCAAAAAATTTCTTCGCCTTTGCAGCCGGATCCCTGGAAGAAAAGATCCCGGACATCACTGCAACTCCATCAGTTTTAACATCCTGAACTTCGCTGACCCGATCTGGCGTAATGCCGCCGATTGCATAGACAGGAATATGCAGTCTTCTTTTGATTTCTGATAGCTCTTCCAAGCCGCGCGGGGGTATACCTTTCTTGCTATTTGTCTCAAAAATATGACCATAGAGAACATAATCAGCCCCATCTGTTTCTGCATTTTCTGCTTCCTGTAAGGAATGAACAGAACGTCCTATTCTCAGCGAAGGGAACCGTTTCCTTACGCTTTTGACAGAAAAACCGCTTGCCGGCAGATGAATATTAGGTATATTTTGAACTAAAGAAAGGTCCAGGCGATCATGAATCACAAGCTTTCCCGCAGAAACATCTCCCTCTTTCAGCAGCTGCAGCAAATAAACCAGTTCAGCAATAGATTTAGATTTTTCACGGATATGTACAAAATCGACTGTATCTTTCATTTTTATAATTTGTGATGCCAGGTCTAGTACAGAGAGCTTGCCATTGGTTACAGAGATCAATTTCAAATTAGGTCACCCCCTTGTTTAATTCTCGTAACGCCTCTATCGTTTTTGACCATAAAAAAACCACTTTCCCAAACAGGAAAGTGGTTTTGTAGGTATGCACCTTTAAAGCGCAAATATACAATAAGGACACTTCCCTACGCAGGTACGAACCTGTTCAGGTTTTGAGGGTTTAAAAGTAACTACTTTTTTCTCAGCCCTTATCAAGGGATCCCCTAGTGAATTATTCATTTTTAATATTGAATACGTTTTCATCCTAACAAAATATTTTGGAACATACAAGAGAAAATAACAGAATTCTGTTTAGAAAGGTTGGTATTATGCAGAAAGAGGCAGCAAGTCGCCCTGCTGCCTCTTTCGTTTACTTATTGAAATTCACAAATTCCGAATCCGATCCTAGTGTAACCACCGTTTCACTTGGTTTCGTCTCAGCAATGATTTTACCGTTTCGAATAGAGTAGCGAACGGCTGCTTGCTTGCGGATTGCTTCGTACTCGTTCTCAGCATTTAAGACAATGAAGTTGGCTGCTTTTCCGATTTCAATTCCATAGCTTTCTTCGATGTTCATCGTTTTTGCGCTGTTGCTAGTGATAAGATCGATTGAGTTGATGATTTGTTCGTAGCCCATTAATTGGGATACATGGATCCCCATGTGCAAGACTTGAAGCATATTGCCTGTGCCAAGCGGATACCATGGGTCAAAAATATCGTCATGGCCAAAGCTGACATTCATGCCTGCTTCAAGCAATTCTTTTACCCTTGTCACCCCGCGGCGTTTTGGGTATGTGTCAAATCGGCCCTGCAGATGGATGTTTACAAGCGGGTTGGCCACAAAATTGATGCTGCTCATTTTTAACAGCCTGAACAGCTTGTAAGTGTAGGCATCATTATAAGATCCCATTGCGGTTGTATGGCTGGCCGTTACCCGGCTGCCTAAGCCTCGCTCATAAGCTTCGGTTGCGACTACTTCAACAAATCGGGACTGCTCGTCATCAATTTCATCGCAATGAATGTCGACGAGTCGGTCGTATTTCTCGGCTAGATCAAAGGCTGTTTTCATCGAAGAAACACCATATTCCCGTGTGAATTCAAAATGAGGAATGCCCCCAACGACATCAGCACCCATTTTTAATGATTCTTCGACTAACTCGGCCCCATTTGGATAAGAATGAATTCCTTCCTGCGGAAAGGCGACAAGCTGCAGGTCCACATAGGAAGACATCTCTTCTTTTACCTCAAGCAAGGCTTTTAACGCCGTTAAGCTTGGGTCCGTCACATCTACATGGGTCCGGACATGCTGGATGCCCTGAGCGATCTGCCACTTCAAAGCGGTCTTCGCTCTATTTTTCACATCATCTGCCGTCAAGGTTTCTTTTCGCTGAGACCATCTTTGGATGCCTTCGAATAAGGTTCCGCTTTGGTTCCACTCAGGCTCTCCTGCTGTTAAGGTTGTATCAAGATGGATATGCGGCTCGATAAAAGGTGCTGATACAAACGAACCGTCAACATTCAGCACCTGCTTGCCATTTTCCTCGATACTGCTCTGTGTGATTTCTGTTATCTTTCCATCATTAATAGCTAGATTCCATAGCCCTTCTTTTCCTCTAAGCTTTGCGTTTTTAATAATCAATGATTAACTCACCTTTTCTAATTCAGTCATGACAGTCCCTTTTGCCTGTGCTTGTTCTGTAAGCTTGGAAACAAGTACGAATGTGATTACTGAGCCTAGCAGTGCGTTGATTGGCGGGATACCTGGAACAAAGTTCGCTCCTGCGATACCAACAGCCCATGCTACTAATGCTACCCAATTAACTGCTTTAAATTTCATTTCGTCAAACTTCTTATATTTCCCGCGATTTACAATGAAATAATCCGCTAAAATAATGGCACCGATCGATGGCAAAGCTGTTCCTAAAAGCGTCAGCCAGCCTACAAAGTTGTTGTAAAGCCACATTGCCGCAATTGTACCGACGATACCGTTAAAAATGACCACTTTGCCTTTAGTAATTTTTGTAATGCTAGATAATCCCAGACCTGAAGCATACAGTGCATTATCGTTTGTTGTCCAGATATTAAGACCAAGCACAAGGATAGCTGGGATGATTAATTTTTGCAGGAACATAACCTCTGAAATATCAGACTGCCCAGTTGCGATTGCACCAACTGCTCCAAAAAGGAACATCAAGGAATTTCCGATAAAGAAGGCAATGACCGTCGTAATGACTGCTGAACGTTTTGTGTGAGCAAAGCGTGCAAAGTCAGGAGTTAACGTTCCTGCGCTAATGAATGATCCGACACAGATGGTTAAGGCTGCTGCCAGCCCGATCGTTTCAACCGGCTGGTACTGAAGTAATCCTTCCAGGCCGCCTGCTGTTTCTGTTGCTTTAAAAACCGAGAAGCTTCCTAAAATCGTAATTAAAGGTACTGCTATAAAACTCAGGATGGCCAAGGCCTTCATCCCGAAGAATGCTGTTACGGTCATCAAGATACCTGCAACCGCGATGAGTAAAGTTGTATCAAGCCCGGTTACTTTTTGAACAGGAAGTGCGAACATTGCTACCCCAACACCGAACCAGCCTACTTGTGTAGCAGCCAGTAAAAATGAGGATAAATAAGATCCTTTTTCGCCAAAAGCGTAACGAGCCAACAAGTGTGTGGATAAGCCTGTTTTTGCAGCGATGTAAGCAAGTGCACCAGTATATGCTCCGAGAATTAAGTTCCCTGCTAGCACAATTCCGATAAATTGCATAAAGGTTAAACCTGTTCCAATTGTTCCGCCTGACCACATACTCGCTGAGAAGAAAGTCAGACCCAGCATGACCACGAGCATTTTCCAAAATCCACTGCGATTTGCTTGCGGTACTGCCTGTAATGGAAAGTCTAAATCTACCTTTTTCATATTAATTCCCCCAATTTCATATTGTTTTTGAAACTGGTACCGAAGAATCCTTCGAGTATGTTAGACGTTTGGAACGAAAAAAGGCTTCTTGCCGTTTCCGACAAGAAGCCTTTCCCTCATGAAAACCTTAAGGCAGGATACACCTCACCTCAATAGTCATCATAAATTCCGCTGTCCTTGTCAGCCTCACGGGACTGAATTAAAGGTACCAGTATTTAATTATTGTTATTATTGCAGAATAAAAGAAATATGTCAATACTGTGTCACATGAAAATTTTGGCTTGGTTGAGTAATTATACATGAATGCTAGTTCACTAGCTTCACTGCTCCACCTTAGATAGCAATCCTGGGAATAATGAACCTTCGTGGCGAATACCTTCTAATGTCAGCATAGCGGCATCAAAAGTCCTTTCCAAATCATATTAAAAAGGGGAATCGGAATGGCTGAAAAAGTTCCAACTAATAGTAAAGCAGTAATCTCATTAACCCTTGGCATTCTTTCAATCTTTTTACCTCTCATCGGACTCCTCCTTGCAGTAATTGGGATAGTCGTCTCGTACATTGCCATGAAGGAGATCAAAAAATCAAATGAAGATGGAAGAGGATTTGCAATCGCTGGTTTGACTTGCAGTATAGTCGGAGTTGTAATCCAGCTCTTTTTCGTATTAATTGCGGTTTTATCTTTTTTCGTTGTACCTTTTAGCAGCTCATTTTAAAAGCACAAGCTTAATGTCACAGCCTGGTCACAGGTTTTTCGAATAGACATATTTTTTGATGCAATAACGAGGATCAGCGATGCAATCAACCCAATTATTGAAGCAATCATGAGTTTCATTGATGCAATCTGCTAAAAAAGTAGATTGTTCCTGGAAAAAGATTTCTCCACACAAAACTTTTATTAAGTTAATCTATGAAATATCCACAATATGTAGAGTTTATCTCAGTTTCATTACAATTTTTACTGAAAATTTCAAATTTCACGTTTACCGAGACTCCGAGTAAGGTAGGGAATTAGTAGACTACTTTTTAAGGAGGTTTTTTTTTGTTAAAAAAATTAACTGCAGCATTCGCAATTTTATTGATGGTGGCCGGAATACATAGCCCGGCATTGGCTGACAATCATGGTGAACCACCGATTGAAGAATTGGAGGCGCAATTTGAGAGCTTTATATTTCCTGAGGTTGAGAATGGCATGTTAACAGACTATGATTCACTTGACCGGCTAGAGCAGGATATGAACGGAATTATGACATTCCCGTTAACGGATCATTATCTGGACACATATTTTATCGAGAGAGATGGAGATGTGGTAATTAGAGCAACAGAAGGTCCTATGCTCGTTGATTTCGATCAAGATTTTACGCTGGAAAAGGTCAATAATGATCATTACAAGCTCACTCAAACTGGACATAATCAATTAAGAGGAGATTACACCATCGAAATTGATTACAGCTATGAAGCTGGCAAGTGGGTCTTTGTAGACAGAATGGACATTGTAGGCACTGAAAGCGGCGGAGAGCTTCCAGACACTGCTACATCAATGCCATTAATGATGTTATCAGGCGGATTATTGATGGCATTTGGTGCCATGATGATTTTCAGAAGAAACCGTGTAAATGGTTAACTTTTAAAAATGAGGAAAAAACTTGGCTTTCTAATTTTCCTGATTGGCACTAGCGTTGTAGCCTGGAACGGGTATACCTGGTGGGACCAGGGACAATCTGTCACCCACCAGGCACAGGAAATAAAACAAGCTCATCCTAGCTGGAACGAACAACAGCCTCTTAAAACGGTTCAATCGGTCAGCTCAGAAACCCATGCAGTAAACGAGCATGCGACCGGGGAAGCAGTTGGGTCGCTCGACATCCCAAAACTCGGCAAAGGCTACCCTGTGTTTTGGGGCAGTGATGAGGATACCCTTACAAAGGGCGTTGGCATGTATGACAGCCAATGGACTGTAACGCCCAATCAGAATGGTCATGTTGTCCTTTCCGGCCACCGGGACACAGTTTTTAGAAACCTGGATACACTTGAGCCAGGAGACCACTTGTATGTAACATACAACAATATTAGTTACGATTATCAGATTCGTGAAACCTGGATAACAGACCAGCATGATAGGTCGGTTATCGTCAGCAAAATGAAACCGACATTAACCTTGACTACCTGTTACCCATTTAACTATATTGGATCTGCCCCGGACCGCTATATTATTCAAGCGGACCTTGTGGCAGCTGATCCGGCTAGCGAAATATAGGTAGTCCAGACTCCCGCAGCAGGCCTCATTCTTTAATGGGCCTGCTTTTTTTGGACTATGTCCCTTTTTTAGGAGAATAAACTTAGGTAAAAGAATTTCACAACTTGGACACAGGTTTATCAATAAATCTCAGTCTTTGATCGATAAATGAACTTTAATGATCGATAAATGAACATAATTGATCGAATAACCTTTTTCAAGGATCTCTCATTCAAAATAACGCCCCGCAGCTTCACCCGAAAATGAAAAAGACGAGGAGAAAGCCTCGTCTAAACAAATTATTCTTTAATTCTCTTTCAGTTTTTTCTCAGCAAGCCAGTTTGCGAGAATCTTAGCATCGGTTTCCGATACTAAACCACTCGGCATCATGCCTTTGCCATTCGTGATTATGTCGAAAATTTCAGTTTTGGATTTTGAGCTGCCAATGGCACTTAATGCTGGGCCGCTGTTTCCTTCAAGATTGGATCCGTGGCAGCTGAGGCAGCTTCCTTTGTAAATGAGCTCACCTGCTTCTGCAATCGAGTGGGTTCCTTTTGAATGGACTTCCTCGCTGGATAGAGCCACATCCCCACCTAAAGCTGAATATGGCACGAATTGAATTTCGTGCGGAACTCCCTCAGCCGGAATCTCGGTAATCAACTCGCCATCTTCCGTATCCCACACTTGTACTCCACTAACAACTTCGCCGCCTAATTGGTAGCCATACCTTTGGTCCATTCCATGGTTCAAAGTCCATAGTTCTCTGCCATCAGGGCTTATGCCAGTATGAGCTGGGATTGTCGTACCAGTCGAATTCCATAATTTTTCATAGGTAGACGTATCAAGCTTGAAAATTTGGTTTTTCCCGGTTGTAACATAAGCATATTTGCCATCGGGGCTAAATGAGATGTGAATTGGACCTTCTTCAAACGCAATTTTATCTTTGATTTCCAGCGTCTCAGCATCAATAATGACAACACTTTTTGCCCCGCCTACCGCTGTCCAGACATATTTACCGTCAGGCGTCAGATTAACTCCATGAAGGCTGCCGCCAACAGGAATGTCTTTTACCACTTCATTTTTCTTCCAGTCAATTACGGTCACTTTATCTTCCTGATCGACACTTACAAATAGGTATGGAGTACCAATCGCTTTTCCGTCCCAATACATAGAAGGTGTAATATAGTCGGTTCCTTTTCCCGTCGGGATGTCCTTGATTTTCTTTTTTGCTTTTACATCAATGACAGAAACCGTATCACCATATTGGTTGGCTACATATAAGTACTGATCATTCGGTGATAACGCAGCGTGATGCCCGCCTTTACCTGCCTGTACCCGCCATAATTCTTCAAATGTGGACGGATCATAAGCAATCACATAGGATGGTTCATCGTAATCAAACCAGCTCACTGTAAACATCATTTTAAAATCCTTTGTAAAGGTCATCGCATGTGTATCCTGAAGGTTAGGGTATTTTTGCTCCGTCCGCTCGAGCTTTCCACCTCCAGCATCTATTGTGGTCAGCATTTTATGATATTTTGCATCGATGACCCAAAGCTTATTGCTAGATCCGCCTCCGACAAAGGCGATACTCTCACTGCCAAGCTTCCCGCCTGCAAGGCGCACCTCGAAATCTTCCATTTTTGCAGCATGCTCACTTCCGTGTTCTTCTGTATCGTTCTTTTTCGGTTCAGTCGCCGCTTTTTCTTCTTGTGCACATCCGCTAATCAATAAACCTGTTGCCAAAGCTGTTAGAATCCCCAGCGTATACCATTTTCTTTTTTTCATGCTTAATCCTCCTAATCTGTATTAACATTAGAATAAGAGGAAAGTGTGCAGAAATTATCGGGAACCGGTGAAAATTTCATGAACACGGTAAGCAACCTCATAATATTGTAATATTTTAAAAAGAGTCCTCTGGCACCAAACCTAAAAAAGGCAGGGAATCTTTAAGGTCCCCTGCCTCTAACTATAGAAATTAATTATTTTGATTTGCCGTCTTCCACAATAATCTCCCAATCACTTGCCCCGTTTACCGTTTGATAGACTTTACCTTTTATCGAGACAAAGGTCAGTTCATCTTCTTTTTGAGGATTTTGAGCAAAATACTGGACTGCATCCTGATTCATTTCGGGAAGATTTATTTCTTCCTCCTCACCATTCTCCAAGGAGCGCTTAATCAGCATAGCATCTCCGCTATAGCCCCCATACCAAAGACTGTCCTTTGAGAAATATACGGCCGTCCCTTGCACATTGTTAGAGACACGCTCGAAGCTTTCTCCTCCATTTTCGGACAAGAATACTCCTTCTCCTCCTGAAGCAGCGACCACGTTGGAATCATCAGGGTGCACAGCGATGTTGATGATTTCTCCTTCAATTCCACTTGCTTTTGCCTCATTCCACGTTTTTCCACCATCTTCACTGTGATAAAAGCGATTCGCCTCCATGAGCGAATTTTTCACCGGATTTAATACAAACAGAGTGTTATTATTGTAGCCGGCTCCCATTGTGTGAAAGTCTGTTTCTCCTTCAAGGACAATATCCTGGAGGGTTTGCCCACTATCTGTGCTTTTCTTTATTCCAAACGGATTTGGAAGGTCAGACCCAGGGCCTGGATGTCCGCTCGTATAAAAACCTTCAGCTGTAGGGCTGAATCCCATATAATCGTTATTCTCTTTCTTCGTCTTGAACCATTCGCCATTTTCGTAAACCTTTATTCCATCATGTGTTGCATAAAATGGGGCATTCTGGTTCCCCACATATCCAATTCCATGGATATGATCGATTTTTCCCGTAAAGCTTTCGAAGAAGTCACTTGCCGCAATCACTCCTGAACTATTTTCTTGAGTTTCAGTTCCGGCGTCTTGTTCTCTTTCCGTTTGCTCAACTTGTTCTTCCTCAACTTGATTCTGTTCATTATCTTGGGCGCATCCCGTCATGCTAATTGTAATGGTTAAAATTCCCATAGCTGCTAAATACTTTATCACTTTACATTGCTCCTTTATAAGAAATACTAATATAACCAAGCTGATCTTTTAGCCCTCGTGTTAATAAAAACTACCATAATTGCTTTTTCTATACAATTAATACGAAGCCGGCATCTCGGGTAAGCCACTTTTTAAGAGTGTCTATTGTCATTATAACTTTTTAATTTTAGCCATAAAAAAAGAAATTAATCCTGCATCAGTTAAAAATATGTATAAAACAGCTTATTCAGGGGAAAAGAAGGGGTGTGTCATTTGGACTTACTCCATAATTTCTGCACATTTAATTGTTATTATGGTTTTAAAAGTAATTAAGGAGGATTTTATATGATGAAGAAATGGATGATGGGAATTATTGCTTTACTTACAGCCTTCTCTTTAACGGCATGTGGTGCTGCCAGCGAGGACGCGAACCCAGACGAAGCTGAAAACAACCAAACGGAAGAACAAGGTACTGACCAAACAGGTACAGAAGAACCTAACAAGGAAGAAGAGGCTGAGACGGGACATGGCGGACACGGTGATATGGACCATTCTGGATCAGGAGAAGTCCCTGAAGGTTTAAAGGAAGCCGAAAATCCAACTTATGAAGTTGGAAGTAAGGCTAAGATCGAAGAAGGCCACATGGGTGGCATGGAGGGTGCTGAAGCAACAATTGTAGGTGCCTATGACACAACTGTTTATGCTGTTTCCTACGATCCAACTACTGGCGGAGAAAGAGTCGAAAAACATAAATGGGTCGTTCATGAGGAAATAAAAGATGCTGGCGAGCAGCCATATGAACCTGGAGATGAAGTCACGCTCGAAGCCGAACATATGGCCGGAATGGGCAGTGCTAAAGCCGAAATTGACACTGCTGAACAAACAACTGTGTATATGATTGACTTCACTCCTACTGATGGCTCAGATAAAGTCACAAATCACCAATGGGTTACCGAAGCCGAACTTTCTCCGGCTGAATAATCATAGCTTTCTCTGCAAGCCTGTTGCGGAACCCCCAAGCCGATTTATGCTTGGGGTGTTTTTGTTTTAAAATCAATCAATGAAATTCTTTTCTTCCCCTGCCATATAAAGGATTCGAGTTACCAAGACCGAAATGCATGTCGGATCCTTATAAAGTTGTAAAACAAAGCGGCGTCTGCTCTTTCTTTGCTATGGGGGTGTACTTTGGTGCGAAGACAGTTGAGAAAAACTTGATCACATCCTCCTGCTGGTCCAAACCTGCGGTAACATTCATCATGTATTTTGCAGCATCCATCGACACTGTTCGTTGGGGCACCTGGTCCTCCACAACCAGGTCCACACCATCTGTATCCAGGAATGCAGAAACCCTTTCTCCTTCTCCTCATATAAAAAACCCCTTTCAAGTTGTTGTACATGCTCTTAATTAAACTATGTACAAATTATTCAAAATGGAAGGGCTAGGTTAATTTTAAATCGTTAAAAATAACCCCAATAAACTTGGGGTTACTCTAATCCTATTCATTCAGAACATGATAAAATTTTTGTAAGGTCAGCTGCTGCATTTCTTTGCTAGCCTTTGGTACAAATTCTGCATTCATCTCTTTTAACAGCCTTCCATACATCATCTGCATGCTTATATCCTGGTGGGACATTTTAAAGTGGACATTTTGGACGTTAGCGTCTTTCATTAGCAGAGCAGAATTAAAATTATCGGTGCCCATTAATTTGGCGGTAGCTCTACCTTCAAGGGTAATATCCTTTTCATATTCAGAGAGATTTCCGGTAACCATTTTTGAGTGAAGATTTTCCATATCAGGCAAATGCACCTTTGTGTTGCGGTCTGGATCTATAAGAGCCAGCATTACTGCAACATGATTTCTTAATGTTTTTATGTGTATTTCCAGCAATTTCTTTAAGGTCGGGTTATGGACCGAAACATAGTACATTTTTAGTTTATTTATAACTCCTTCATGCGTACTCAGATGTTCAGCCATGATCCCGAGATCAACAGCGGGCAAATTCATTCTTGCTCCTCCTCCCTTTCATCATTAATCAGTCTATGCTCAATAAAAAAAAGGGTAACATGCAATCCTTTAATAGGAGATTAGGGGAAGAGCTATTCCATTTTGCAAAAAAAATAAAGCCGCTATAATCGCGGCTTTTATTTTCTGCTTTTAAATTGAGGTGTTTATTTAGTAGCTTTTAAAACATCTTCTATGCTGGCAGATTCTTCGGATTGTGGTGGTGATAAACGTTCTAATGCATCCGCGATTCTTTTTAAATGCTTAACCATTTCTTCAGATTGTTGATCGTTCATACCTTACACGCCCTTCCCAAGTCCAATTTATAATAGGACCTAAGGTAAATATACCATAAAACCTCTATTTAAGAAAAAACTGTTTTATTCTTCAATATCCTCAATCATATCATTGACTTCAGGCGCTGATTCAATTAAACCCGCCTCATACATCCAATCTCTTACTTCCGTCCAGGACTGCTCATCTTGTGAACCAAAGACAGCTCCATCTTCTTCCATCTTAGGCAGCAATATTTCCAGGCTTTGTTTCTCCACTTCTTCATCCAAAGGGAAGTTGGATTCATCCTGATTGTTTATTAATATTTCGAGGGCTGCCTCGGGGTTTTCCTTCATAAATTCATAACCCTTTTTTGCCGCCTTCCAAAAGGCCTGAATGGATTTCTGATCGTTCTTCCATGTTTCATCACTGGTGACAAGTACGATTTCGTTATAGGCTGGCACACCATAATCAACCGGGTTAAAATTACGAGTTTCATACCCTTTCGCCTTTAGCACGGGTACCTCATGGTTTATGTAGGCACCGATAACAGAATCCACTTTTTCCGAAACAACGGATGAGCCCAGTTCAAACCCAACATCAATCATATCTACTTTGCTAAAGTCTCCTCCATCATGTTTAACCATCGTTTCAAGCAGAGCTTCATTCAGCGGAATACCCGGATACCCCACCTTTTTCCCTTCTAAATCCTTCGGAGACTGAATCGGGCTATCTTCCAGCAAAACAATATGATTTAAAGGAGATCGGACGATTGAAGCAATCGACTTTACAGGAATATCGTTTGCGCGAGCAATAATCACATCAGGCTGATAGTATAATCCAAGCGTTACTTTCCCGGCCGCCGCCAGATTCAATGGATCAGTTGGATTTGCCGGGAATTGAATGTCGGCTTTAATCCCTTCTTCTGCAAAATAACCTTTCTCCTGAGCCACATACAAATAGCTATGTACAGCATTCGGATACCAATCCAGCATGATGCTTACCTCTGTTAATGCAGACGGATCACTTTTATCAGCACCTGTTTCTGGGGCAGTCGCATCACTTCCTCCGCATGCTGTTAAAAATAAACTAACCAATAAGACTGCAACAATTCCTGTAATAAGTTTCATCCTGTTTTCCTCCATTTTAATAGGGTTTTTTCGAGCCATGTTACTAATAGAAATAATAGAATTCCAACTGCTGATAGCAGTACAATCGGTGCAAACACTGCTGCTCCATCAAATTGCGTCATCATACGGCGGCTGAAATAGCCCAGCCCAGCTTGGGCACCTAGCCATTCTCCAATTGCTGCACCTATCACGCTTAGGGTGACTGCTACCTTAAGTCCTGAAAAGAAGGATGGCAAGGCAGATGGCACATACAGTTTGAAAAAAAGGTCTTTCTTAGAAGCACCCATTGTAAGAAGCAATTCCTTCAAATTTTTATCGGAAGAGCGAAGTCCATCGAATGCACTGACGGTGATCGGAAAAAAGGTGATCAAAACCGTAACTGCTACTTTACTCCAAATCGTATAGCCAAACCAAAGTACAAAAATAGGCGCTAATGCAATAATCGGTATGGTCTGCGAAGCGATGATAATCGGATAGAAGGTTTTCTCAGCAACTTTGTTTCCGTTCATCCATATGGCCAGGCCTGTTCCAATCAGGATCGAGAGAACCAGACCTATAAAAATGACAAGGAATGTCGGGGGCAGATGATGGAGCACTAAAACAGACCGCAACTCCCATAGGGTTAATGCAATTTCGGAAGGTGCTGGCAGGATAAAACTTTTATTATAAGCCCGGGCACCTGCCTCCCAAATAAGCAGGAAACCAAAGACAAGCAAACTAGAATAATAGGAATTGAGATTTTTCATGTTGCTGTCCTCGGCCGAAGCTCGTCAATTAATGCTTCTTTCAGCGTGATAACATCCAGATTGCCTAAGTCCCTGACTCTCCTTGGCCGCCCCAGCGGCACCTTAACTTCTTTGATAAGTGAATTTGGCTTCTGTGAAAGCACAAAAATCCGATCAGATAAAAATAAGGCTTCATCCACGTCATGTGTAATGAATAAAATCGTTTTACTCAATTTCTGCCACTGGTCCAGCAGCCATTCTTGCATCGTTAGCCGGGTAATCGCATCTAACGAACTAAACGGTTCATCTAATAGGAGAATATTAGAACCGCTAAGAATCGTTCTTAAAAAGGACAGCCGTTGTCTCATCCCGCCGGATAAATCACCTGGATATGCTTTTTCTGAACCTTTTAAACCAAAGTCCATTAATAGCTTTAACACATGCTCCTCGGCTTCATTCTGCTTGATCCCTTTTATTTCTAAAGGGAGCATTGCATTTTCGAAGACCGTTCGCCATGGCATTAACAGATCCTGCTGTGGCATATAACCGACCCGGCCAAGTCTGTCTATTGCCTGCTGGCCCTTTCTGTAAATTTTGCCGGCTCCTGGCTCCTCGAGTCCAGTAATCAGCCGAAATATTGTGCTTTTCCCGCAGCCGCTGGGACCAATAATGGATATAAATTCACCATCATTAACACTGAAATTAATATCTTCGAGAATCGGCACACGGTCTTTAAGCGGTTCAGACTTATAATCAAACGAGACTCTTTTAAACTCTAAAACTGGTTCAATCATCGTGGTGCCACATTTCCTGGTTGTATGCCATTTCCCAAAACATATGTTCATACCGTGTTGTGTTTAAAAAGATCTTCTCCAATTTAAGAAGTTCATCTGGGGACTTGCCCTTGGCCGTTTTATCCAATAAGTCGATGCACCATTTAGCAAGACTGCCAAACTCCTCTGAGCTGTACATTTTGATCCAGTCTCCATAAAGTTCGTGATCAATTGCTCCTGGTATTTCACTCAGTTCTTTGCCTATTTCCCAATAGCTCCACATACACGGGAGCAATGCAGCTACCAAATCTGCAAGTGTTCCATTTTGTGCTGAATATAGCATGTAGTGGGTATAGGCCAATGTTATTGGGGAGGGCTCTGCTTGTTCGAGTTCCTCGCTAGAAATTCCAAATCGCTCTGCATACTGGCGGTGGAGAGCCATTTCTTCATTCATTGTAGAATGCAATAAGGCAGAAAACTTCTCCATATCTTCCACCCTGTTCGCTTTTATGGCTCCAATTGCAAACAGCTTAGAATAATCAATTAAATACAGATAATCCTGTACCATATAAAAACGAAACTTTTCTGGGTCTAATGTTCCCCCACCCATTTCCCGAACAAATGGATGGGCATGGTTTTTTCGCCAAACTGGCTGCAGTTTTTCATATATGTGCTCCGAAAATTTCATTTAGGGCAGTTCTCCTTATTTTCAAATTTGCTAACTTCCATACTATTTTTCTGTATGGCACCATTGATATATAAACGTTAAAACCACCTTAGTATATTGAATTAACTGCTCAATCGACACTTGTTCATTTACGGCATGGGCATGGCGCAGCGTCCCTGGGCCATATATGGCAGCAGGAATACCTGCATCCCCAAACCAGCCCCCATCTGTGACAGTCGGAGAAACATCCACAATCGCCTTTTCGTTTAATATAGTTTCATGAGAATTCACTAAAGAACGGACAGCTGGATGATTTGAATCCACTTCCAACGAAGGAAAAATCTCACCCTGCTCCTCGATCATGGAGGAACCTCCCCATTCAAATGTTGGCGGATTTTCTCTTAACCACAGATCTGCATTTGCAATTGTTTGTATGTGTTGCTCTACCTCTTTCGCAACTTGCTCATGAGTTTCGTTAGGATAAAAGTGAACCGTGATCCATAACCGGCATTGATCAGCGATAAAAGCGGCATGCCTGCCTCCCTCGATAACAGCAGGGTTAATCGTGTTTGTTCCAGCTGGGTATCCCGGATAACTTTTCATTACAGCCCAGTTTCTCTCCAAGTCTTGAAGCCCTTGAATGATTTTCATCATTTTTTCAATGGCACTTGCTCCAAACAGGTTCCCGCCGGCATGAATCATATCCTTGCGGGTAGCATCGTGATATGTTTTTTTACCTTTAACGGTGATCCAGCCCGTTATCACACCTCCTTGACCTTGGATATGTAAATCACTGGTATCGACTACAAGAGCAAAGTCGGCTTTATAGCCGCGTTTGCCGCACTCCAATGTTCCAGCTTCCCCAACCTCTTCGCCGATAACGGATTGAAACGTTAAATCGCCTGGCAGCTGAATTCCCGACTCATGCAGAAGCTGAATAGCAAATAAAGCACCAGCCAGCCCCCCTTTCATATCTGCTGCGCCTCTTCCAATCACCATTCCGTTTTGGACAAGCGGAGTAAATGGATCGGACGTCCATTCCTCTCCCTCATTTACCTCGGCAACATCCATATGACCATTTATAATCAGGCTTTTATACTGGCTGGACTGAACACCTTTGAGGGTGCCAACAACATTAGGATCCCCAGGATAAACATCCCACATATCAACTTCAAAGCCCTTTTTCTTTAAAAATGAGGCGATAAATTGCTGGCCTTCTTCAGTATTTCTGGCTGGAGGTGCAGGTGTTTTAAAGCGGATCAATGTTTCTAATAAATGAACAAGCTCACCTTCACGTTTTTCAATCTCATTGATTAAATCCTTTAACTGATCCTCCATGTTAAATCCCTCCAGAAATATAAAAAACCACTTCCCCATGTAAGGAAGTGGTTTACGTATCCATAACATTGACTTGGCAATGCCTAATAAAGGACATACCTAATCGTTTATGTACCACTTTCCTTCGCTAGCATTACCTAGTGCAGGTTCAAGGGTTAAGACAAACGTCTCTCTCAGCTTTTCAGCACCCCTAGTGAAATTATTTAATTTTGAATTTTCTTATTTACATATTTACATACTTACAGATTTAAATCAATAGGATTTAAATTTATAAATTCCTGTAAAAATAAAGCTATAGTAGCTGATCATGTATTTTTCCAGACGGTTGCATACTTTTTCCGATACTTCGACTCTTCTTCTGTCTCAATTAGATTCAAAGCTGTCACCTTTATCTCATTATCCCCTGTATGGTCATACAAATTCCTCATACCCTGAATAATATCATAGCGAATCAAGGTACTATTCTTCTCTTCCTCGCAGCTTTTAAACCGCACGTCCAAGCGGTTCATTACCATTTCTTTCAGTTCAGCTCCAGCCAGACCTACTTTCCAAATCGACTGAAGGGTATGCCGGGCTGTCACAAACTTTGAATCATAGGTAACTTTCCATAATGCCGGGAAATCCTTAAGCATTCTTTTTTCAGGATCACTGATTGCTAAACCAGCTAAAAACTGAGCTGACCTAGAACGGACATGATTATTAGAATGAGTGAGACCTTCCTTTAATTGCAGCCACACCTCATACGACCAAGCCACCGGCTCTTCTGTTGCAGCCATAATAGTTTTATAAGCTTCAAATTGTACTTCCTTGTCCTTAGATTGTAAATCATCAAAGCAGGATTGAATTTTGCTGTCCACTACACCAGCTCCTATATATACTCATTAGACCCGCATTACCAACCTGTTAAGAAGATTAATAATATAAATTAAAATCCATAATCCTATCGTACAATTTTACCACAATCGTCCAAGTTAAAAAATTAGAGGGATATACGTGCTATATATCTGTTGTCCTGGTCAATAGATATTAACTTAAAAGAAATAAAGCCTCATCCAGTACAATTCGCTGACTTTTTTGTCATGGCGGATCGTTTAAACAAAGCGTTCCCTTTAGATTTATAAAAGTTTATTACTAACCTGTCAAACTATAGTACTTAAATCCAATCAGGCTTGTACTAGCTAACATATTCTATTAGTAAAAGTGAGGAGGTGAGAAAATATGGCAACATCTTGCGAAAAATTGGCGAAGATCATAGGTGGTACATCCGAAGTAGCCAACGGGGTATGTGTCGTCTCACGACTTAGGGACATTAATGCAACCATTTTAAATAGAAAAACCCAATCCCCCTTGGCTCTCCCATTTGCCCTGTCATTTGAGAATAACAGGGGTGGAGAGACCCTGAATTTAGGAGAAACAGTTATTCTGCAGAAGGAAATCAATCCTTTCATAACTGCACTCCGCAAGAGGGGTATTTTAGTTACCGCTCTCCACAACCATTGGTTATTCGATGAACCAAGATTAATGTATATTCACTGGGAAGATGTTAGTAATCCTTTTGAATTTGCTAGAGATAGTTTTGAAGCCGCTCAAGAAGCAGGTATTTTTTAGTTTATAGGCTCCCTTTTCAGGGGGCTTTTTTCTTGTTTTACTCAATCTTATGAAATCCTATGAAAGACTCCCATTAAGTTATCTTTTTACTGTCGATTGGACCATATGATAACCGGGATCAGCAAGAGGGCAAGAACTCCGCCTGCTAGAGAGAGGACTGCGTAACTGGAGTTAACGACAACCATCCCTGACAGCGCTCCGCCTGAAGCCCCAGACAATGCTACCATCACATCAACAGATCCTTGCGTTTTTGCCCGATTTGATAGATTAGTCGAGTCTACGAGGATTGCCGTTCCGCTAATTAGACCAAAGTTCCAGCCGAGACCAAGCAGAATAAGGGCAATTGTCAGCAGAAACATGGAATCACCTGGGGCTGAAGCTGCCAAAATTCCGGCTATAAGCAATGTCACACCAGAAGCAGCCGCCATCGGCACTCTTCCAATCTTATCCACCAGGATTCCGGTCAAAGGTGAAGGTAAAAACATAGCGCCAATATGGAAGCCAATAATCATCCCAACTTCCTTAAGCCCATGTCCATGATGCCCCATGTGGACAGGGGTCATCGTCATGATGGCAAACATCACCAATTGGGTGAGCACCATGATCGTTGCTGCAGCAATTATCCCCCGTTTGTTTTGAGATGCTGTTTTAGTATTTTCATTTGCTTGATTGCTCTTGTTACGTGCTTGAACACTCGCAATTCCTTTAGCAACAATGAGAGGATCTGGACGAAGCAAAGCTAAAAGCACTAGACCTGCAAGAATGTAGGCGGCCGCAGCCAATATGAACGGGCCTGATAGTGCTGGCACGCCTATCGCTGTGGCAAACCGGCCCATTACTTCAACCAGGTTTGGCCCTGCAACAGCACCAAATGTAGTTGATACTAAGGCAATACTTACTGCTTGTGCCCTCTGTTTTGGGCTTGCTAAATCGGTCCCTGCATAGCGTGCTTGGAGATTTGTAGCACTTCCTGCACCATAAATCAGTAAGGAAGCAAACAAGAGAAATATATTATTGCTAATAGCCGCCATTACTACTCCAATCGCTCCCGCACCTCCAGTCAGAAACCCTGAAGCAAGCCCCATCCGGCGGCCAAAACGTTCTGAAAGACGGCCGACAAGCAAGGCAGCCCCAGCAGAACCGAGAGTGAATAAGGCGATGGGGACTCCGGCAAAACTATCTGTACCCAGCATATCCTGAGCAAGAAGTGCACCAACTGCAATGCCCGCTGCAAGTCCAGCTCCTCCAAAAATTTGTGAAATAACAACTGCAATCAACGTCCGTTTATATAAAGTCCGTTGCTTTTCTGGTGAATCGATGTAACTCTGTAACCAAGCCGGTTGAGTTTTTACCGCAGCTGAATCGTCAGGTATATCAGACATAACTTAGCCATCCTTTCAATAACTTTACTATTCCGAGCGAACTCTCCCTTTCGAGCGTAAGGCCGGCTTACCAGGAATTATAGGTTTTCTAACAAACTTATAATACCACACAGGGTATATTTTATAAACAATAGTTTTTTTAAATCTCTATTATTATATTTTGTGATCGCTCAAAACATGAAACCAAAAAACTCCACCTCCAAAGCTATGACTTCCACTTTGAGGTGCAGCTCCATATTAAAACTCTATAAACTTCCATTCACTCCACCCATCGTCCACTTACTGTTCATCTCTATAAAACGAAAAATCGGATGGGAAAACTTAAGTTTTCCATCCGATTTTTAAAGGTGAATTAAACTGTCTTTACTGCGCTAAATGCTTGCTTTAAAGCATTTGCTGATTGTTCGATTGCTTTATTGCCTTGCTCCAGAATTCCTGGCATCCAGAAGAATCCGTGAATCATTCCATCATAGCGAGTTGCCTCGACAGTAACCCCAGCTGCTCTGAGGCGTTCTGCATAAGCTTCTCCCTCATCACGAAGTGGATCGAATCCTGCCGTAATAATCAATGCAGGCGGCTGGCCGCTAAGGTCATCAGCAAGCAATGGTGAAGCATAAGGATTTTTCCCATCCTGTTCATTCTGGAGATAATGGTTCCAGAACCATACCATCGTGTTTTTGGTTAAAAAGTAGCCGTCCGCATTTTCCTGGTAGGACTCTGTGTCAAAAGCATGGTTCGTCACTGGGTAGATTAACATTTGATAAGCCAATGGAGGGCCGCCTCTGTCTTTAGCCATTAAAGCTACAGCTGTAGCCAAGTTTCCGCCAGCGCTATCGCCGCCAACCGCCACACGTGCAGAATCCACATTAAGCGCAGAGGCATTATCCGCTACCCACTGAGCCGCAGCATAGGCATCGTTAACTGGGACCGGGAATTTATGCTCCGGTGCCATACGATAATCAACCGATACGACTACACAATTGGCTCTGTTCGTTAAAAGACGGCATGGAACATCTACCATATCCAGGTTGCCAATCACCCAGCCTCCACCATGGTAATAAACCAAAGCCGGAAATGGTCCCTCTCCTGCTGGCGTGTAAATGCGAATCCCAATTTCGCCGCCATCTACAGGTATATTTCTGTTTTCCACATTGCCAACTTCTTCAGGTACTCCAGCCAAAGCGCTAAAATCAGCCTGTCTCGCTTCTTCAGGCGTGAGTTGTTCCATCGGCGGGCCACCGGCTGCCTCTAATTGTTCTAATATAAACTTTGCTTGCGGATCTAGATTTGCCATTTTATATTCCCTCCATAGATAACTAGATTAGTTTTTTCTATTATTTATTCAGATGAATGCTTTCCCCAGTAGTTTAATTAAGTGCCTTAGTTGAGGCCTCTAGAGAAAATCCTTCATAGCCTTTTGCTGTGATGTCATCGCATATTTGGCGGTACAAGCCGACTCCCCCGGCGAAGGCAATGAACCCACGCGGCTTGCCCTCAATGTTGGCACCCATATACCACGAATCCGTTTTTACAGCCAGTGACATTTCAGCAATGTCGTTACACTGCTGGCTCCAAGCTTCTTCGGCAGGCACGGTCGCTTCAATGGCTTCCAGATTATTTTCACGCAGATAACCGATGCAGTCGGCAACCCAGTCGACATGCTGCTCAATTGACACCATCATATTACTTAACACTGACGGGCTCTGTGGTCCGGTAATCATAAACAGGTTCGGGAAACCAGCAGTCGCAATCCCAAGATACGTCTTAAGGTTGGCTCCGCCCGCCCACTTCTCCTTTAGCGAAACTCCGTCTTTTCCCCGTATATCGATTTTAAATAAAGGACCGGTCATTGCGTCAAATCCTGTCGCAAATACGAGGGTATCCAGGAGGTATTCCCCTTTTGATGTTCGTATACCATTTGAAGTAATTTCTTCAATTGGTTCGGCTCTTAAATCAACCAAAGAAACATTTTTCCGATTATACGTTTCAAAATAATTGGTATCAATGATTGGACGCTTAGTACCATAATAATAAGTTGGCATCAGCTTATCAGCTACCTCGGGATCCTGCACTGTTTTCCGGATCTTTGCACGGATGAATTCAGCAACCGTTTTATTTGCTTCTTCAACAATGCCAAGGTCATTATACGTATATGACAAGGAAAATAGTCCACCTTTCCCCCAGCCTTCTTCGTATATTCTCTGGCGTTCTTCTGGTGAATCCTCGAGTGCAGAGCGATCACGCGGCCCGTCCGGCACCCCATGCATTGACTCATACATTTGCTTCCGTATTTCTTTATAATTTGCTCTTGTCTGCCTAATGGTCTCCGGATCGCTAACATAATTTTCAGTCGGGGAGCTGTATTGTGGGGTCCGCTGGAAAACAGTCAGGTATCCAGCCTCTTCGGCGATGATCGGAATTGCCTGAATGCCGCTTGACCCGGTGCCAATCACTCCGACACGTTTGCCTTTAAAATCCACCTTTTCATGTGGCCAGCGTCCTGTGTGGTACATCTCGCCTTTAAAACGATCAATACCGTTAAAGTTTGGAATATTCGACGCTGACAGACAGCCGATTGCAGCAATAAAATGTTTTGCGGTCACGTTTGTTCCGTCACCTAGCTGAATCTTCCAATTTTGATTGGCCTCATCATAGTGTGCTGCTGTAACCTTTGTCTTGAATTGAATGTCCCGGCGCAAATCGAGCCTGTCAGCCACAAAGTTTATATACCTTAAGATTTCTGGCTGTTCTGCATAACGAGAAGACCATGTCCATTCGTTCAGCAACTCTTCTGAAAAAGTATAGTTATAATAGATACTCTCGATGTCACAGCGTGCTCCTGGATACCGGTTCCAATACCAGGTGCCGCCAACGTCCTCTCCCGCCTCATAAACACGGACCGAGTAACCTAGGTCCCGAAGCTTATGAAGCATGTACATTCCTGAAAAACCAGCTCCAACGACAACAGCATCCAACTCTTGATTCTGATTTTGATTAGCTGCCAATTTCCTGTTACCTCCTTAAAATAAAAGCTTTATTTTAGAAGATTCCCTCTTGCTGGTTTAATTTTGTAAGCGTTTACATAATAGTTCTACCTTCAGGCCCCGACTTCCTCTTTTATTTTTCTGAATCTTTTAAAAAGGAAAAGCCGAAATCTTAAAAATGTCCGTATAAAAGATTTATATGTTTATACAAACCCAATATGCCAGGTTTAATTGAGGCTGCAAAAAAATATAGAATCGGAGAGTTACTTGAGACATGCAAAATACTTAGGTGTTAAGCATAATAATTGTAAACTTATGGTATACTAAGCTGATAGAAGAGAAAAATCTTAATATTTCAAAAAACACCTTACATTTCTTAGCGTCTCGGCTTAAGCCTGTTTGCTTCCTTTGGTAAGGTGTTTTTTTATGTTATTTGAGATTTACTTCTTTTCGAGTAACCAAAACAGACTAGAAGGGAAGAATTATGCAAAAAACTGCTATTATTTATTGTGAAGGTAATTTTGGGAAGATGGACGGAAAGACGGCAAATGGTCTAATACGAAACTCTAAGAACTATGAGATTGTTGGTGTTATTGACAGTACTAAAGCCCATCTGGATTCAGGTGAATTTCTTGAAGGCAAGAAAAATAATGTCCCCATTTATACAAGCCTTGAAGATGTTATCGAGAATGTTACCCCTCTGCCCGATCAGTTCATTTACGGTATAGCGCCAGCAGAAGCATTTTTAAAGACATATGAAAGAAATATTATTTTAAAAGCCATGGAAACAGGAATGGATATCATAAATCCCCTTCATGAATTCTTCACCGAAGACAAAGAATTTACCGAGTGTGCTGACAAATTCGGTGTCTCGATCCATGATGTCAGAAAACCCCTCCCAAATAAAGATTTGCATCTCTTCTCCGGACGAATATTAAATATTTCCACCCCTACTATAGCTGTACTCGGGACTGACAGTGCCGTTGGCAAAAGAACAACCTCTGTCATTCTAGAAGCAGCCTTAGCAGCAAAAGGATTCTCTGTTTCATTTGTAGCAACAGGACAGACAGGCATCATTCAAGGAGCCAAATACGGTGTGGCAATCGACGCCATTCCCTTGCAATTTATGATAGGTGAAATTGAAAATGAAATTATGAAAGCTTACGAGAATGACCGCCCCGATATTATTATCGTTGAAGGCCAGGGTGCTTTGAGCCATCCTGGCTATGTGAGTTCTTGTGGAATTTTAAGAGGCTCAAGACCGGGTGCAGTCATTGTACAACACCCGCCAATGCGCCAGCAATTAGGGGACTTCCCCTTTATGAAAATGCCGACCATCGAAAGTGAAATTGAACTTATCGAGAATTTTTCAGATACAAAGGTTATCGCGGTTACGATTAACCACGAAAATATGACTGATGCAGAGGTTGATAAGGTAATAGACGTATATGAGGAACAACTAGAGATTCCGGCCACGGATGTTCTGCTGCATGGTTGTGACAAGCTGGTCATGAGCATCCTGGATACCTTCCCAGAACTGAAAAATAAGTATAATCGTGCTGAAAAAGTTCTCATCAATTGATTGATTTTATGTCATCTAGGGTTGAAATTGACCTTGTAAAGCTTGGCAGCAATGTCGAAGTTCTATTAAAATTATATGGGGCAAAGCAGATCGGCATCATGGGGGTTACGAAAGGAATTTGCGGAACTCCTAAAATAGCCCAGGTGCTTGTAAGTAAAGGGATTCAACTATTGGCTGATTCTAAAATAGGCAACTTAAAAAAAATGCGTGAGGCCGATATAAAGGCAGAATTAGTTTTATTGCGGACTCCATCCTTAAGTGAGACAGACCTCGTAATCAAATATGCTGACATAAGTATTAATACTGAATTAGCTGTTATCAAAAGCCTTTCAGCTGCCGCATTGAGAAGAGACGTTCAACATAAAATCATTTTGATGATAGATATGGGTGATATGAGAGAAGGAATTCTCCCGGTGGATTTGAGTCCTTTTATTGAAGAGGTCTTACTGCTTCCCGCCATTAAAATAGTGGGAATTGGAGCAAACTTTGCCTGTCTTGGAGGTGTTATACCAACCGATGAAAAGATGAAGTCGTTATGTTTACTGGCTGCCCATACCCAAGCTGTTTATCAGTTACCTCTGGCCTATATATCTGGAGGCAATTCAGCAAATTACAACTGGTTCCTTGTTTCCGAAAATAATGGAACTATAAATAATTTAAGGTTGGGAGAATCCATTTTCCTTGGACGTGAGACCCTTGGCCGGACAAAGATTCCTGATATGTTTACAGATGTTTTTACATTCGTAGCAGAAGTCATTGAATCAAAGATGAAATCATCTGTACCAGACGGTGACACTGGACAAAATGCATTTGGCGAATCGCCTCAATTCCAAAACCGCGGGCTAATTAGAAGAGCCATTCTTGGGGTTGGATGTCAGGATGTACTGGTTACTGGACTAACACCGAGGCTCGATATTGAAATTCTGGGCTCCAGCAGCGATCATACCGTTATTGATTCAAAAAGGGCTGATTTACAAGTGGGAGATGAAGTAAGGTTTGACCTGAATTATGGTGCACTCCTTTCTGTTATGACATCATCCGATGTAGATAAGCTGTATATTAGTTAGCAAAACTCTAAATCGAGTTAACGAATAGTGAGCAAAAAGAGAGGGTGTCCCGAAAGGTTTAGCTTTTTGGGGCACCCTCTTTGCTTTTTTTGATTGTCTGTTAATCCCCTCAAATTGTAGAAAGCAGCGTTTAGAACCCTTCACCAATCATTATGATTAGAGTACAGTTAATTCCCAGCTCTGTTTCACTTTTAAGGATTCAGTTTGATTCCAATAAACTTGCTTTCTGTCATATCTTCAATGGCATATTTAACGCCTTCTCGACCAATTCCGCTTTGTTTAACACCGCCATAAGGATGGTTGTCCTGCCTAAAAGTAGAGGCATCATTAATCCAGACACCACCCATTTCAAGTTGATCTGATACGCGCATTGCGCGATCAATGTCTTTAGTGAAAACACCTGCCTGTAAACCGTAAATAGAATCATTGGTCCTGCTTACAGCTTCCTCTTCTGTATCAAACGGCATAACGGATACTAGCGGAGCAAAGGCTTCATCAGATACAACCTTCATCTTTTGCTCAACATTAGTAATAATCGCAGGCGTAAGGACCGTTCCATCTTGGCTGCCGCCTGTTTCAATTGTTGCTCCTTGCTCTCTCGCTTCCTCAATCCAGCTTTTCGCCCGGCTCGCGGCTTCTTTAGTGATCATTGGTCCAATATCGGTTTTATCATCACGCGGGTCACCGATAACCAGCTCCTCAGTTGCTTTAATAAACTTAGCAAGAAACTCTTGATAAATACCTTTCTGAACGTAAATCCTTTGGGCGGATACACATACTTGACCTGAAAAGCCAAAGGCACCAAGCACTAAACTAGTAACTGCTTGATCGATATCTCCATCTTCGAACACGATGTTTGGAGAATTCGACCCTAACTCAAGGGTTACCTTTTTAAAACCAGCTGTTTCCCGAATTGTTTTTCCAACAGGAAGGCTCCCGGTAAAGGTTATCTTTTTCACTTTATCATGCGTGACGAGCGCAGAACCAACCTCTTCTCCTGTGCCCATGACAAGATTAATCGCGCCATTCGGAAGACCAGCCTCCTGAAAAAGCTTTACAAGCATATAAGCAGAAATCGGTGTTTTTTCAGCTGGTTTAAAAACAACTGTATTCCCCGCCGCAATGGCAGGTGCGATTTTATGAAGCGACAGGTTTAAGGGGAAATTAAAAGGTGTAATCGCCCCTACAACGCCGATCGGTGTGCGTTTGACAATGCCCATCCGGTTTTCACCCCGTAAGGCCGCATCCATTGGCAGGACTTCACCTGTCATGTGCTTTGCTAGTTCAGATGAGAATTTGAGAATCTGAATCGATCGGGTGATCTCTGACCTGCTATGCTTGATCGGTTTCCCAGCTTCTTCAACAATCACAGAAGCGAACTCTTCAGCCTTTTCCTCCAGTATTTCGGCAGCTCTTCGCAAAATATCAGAGCGTTCATGGGCAGGCATTTTTTTCATGGTTGTTTGAAAAACTTCAAGACTATTATTTACAGCTGCGTCAAGGTCCTCCCGGCTGGCAAGAGCAACTTCGGCTGCTTTTTCATTAGTGTAAGGATTGATAACGTCAATTGTATTTCGATCTTCCCCCACTCTTTCAGTACCATTTATTATTGAGCCGATTCGCATAGTATTCCTCCTTTTCTAACAGAGAATCTCTCCAAGTTTTTCGGTAAGTTTCATATTTTCACGGTAATCTACAGGGCAATCAATTAAAACTGGCTTATTCATGCTGACCGCTTTTTCAATTGCCGGTTTCAATTCTTCACTCTTAGTCACTTCCATAGCCTCAAACCCATATGCATGTGACAGTTGAGTAAAGTCAGGATTTCCAAACTTCACGTTAGATGCGCGGTTAAATTCTTTCATCTGCTTCCACTCAATTAATCCATATCCGCCATCTCTCCATAAAAGAATGACGATTGGGAGGTTCAGCCTTTTAATTGTTTCAAGCTCAGCACTTGACATTTGAAAGGCTCCATCCCCACATACTGCAACAACATTACGGTCAGGATGGACCATCTTCGCAGCTGCAGCCCCTGGAACGGCAATTCCCATCGAAGCCAGCCCATTAGAAATTAAGCAGGTTTCCGGCTGGTAGGTATGATACATTCTAGCCATCCACATCTTATGTGCCCCAACATCAGAAATTACAATGTCCTCTTCATTTAAAACACTGCGCAAATCAGAAATGATCTTTTGTGGCTTTACCGGGAATTCTTTGTCATGTTCATACTCTTTTAATTCTTTAATTGCATCTTCACGAACTGCTGATACCCAATTGTTGTCTCGATCCTTTTTAGAAAGGGAATTTGCCAATTCCTTTAGGTTTTCGTTCAGATCACCAATTACATTTAATTTTACCGGGTAATTGGCATCCGTTTCTGCTTCACGTGTATCTATATGCAAAATGGGCGTTTTCCCATCAGGATTCCAGTTTTTTGGCGGATATTCTGCAATATCAAATCCAATTGCAATAATCAAATCTGATTGAGCAAACCCGCACGTTATATAATCATTCCCACCTAGGCCTGCTGTCAGTAAGCTTAAGTCATTCCTCCAAGATATTGCGCCCTTTCCCATGAAAGAATGAACAACAGGAATTGAGGCCTTTTCAGCCATTGACCGCAAACTTTCAGATGCTTTTCCTCTGGAGACTCCGTTACCAGCAAGAATTAGCGGCCGTTTTGCCTGCTCGATTATATCTGAGGCTTCTTTAATTATTCTTTCACTTGCCTCTGATAAAGGATGGTCTGTAAGATTCAACGGAGAACCCTCTACCTCCATGGCAGCTACATCCTCCGGCAGATCTAGATGAGTAGCTCCTGGCTTTTCTTGGGATGCAACACGGAAAGCTTTCCGGACAGCCTCAGGAACAATTTCACCTTTTTTAATTTGGGTGTTCCATTTAGTTACCGGTTCATAAAGAGAAACAAGATCATAATATTGGTGAGAAATTTTATGCTGGCGGTCAAGTCCTGCTTGACCAGTTATTGCAATTATTGGGTTGTGGTCCATATTCGCATTGGCAACACCCGTTAATAGGTTTGTAGCACCTGGCCCCAGAGTCGCTAAGCATACACCAGGCTTACCTGTCAGCCTGCCGTATGTGCCCGCCATAAACGCTGCACTTGTTTCATGTCTTGTGACAACAAATTCAATATCAGATTCTAACAGCGCGTCCATGATATCTAGATTCTCTTCTCCTGGCACACCAAAAATGTATTCTACTCCTTCACTTTCCAAACTTTTGATTAATAATTCTGCAACCTTCACTATTTATCACCCTTCCTACGATAAGCTGTTCTCCTTTTTCACTGTGTTTTTCCATTTCTTTATTAGACATATACACTAATCCATTCCACGTACATTTCTAACTAAACATTGTGGCTCTAAGCAATGCATGCATTTTGCCCGTTTTATAACAGCAAAAGGATAACAGCAGCCAAATGCTAGTCTGGTCTCCTTTTTGCAAATAAGTTTTCAATATGTCATTCCAGATCGATATTTTGAACCTTTAATCAATAACCCTTCATTTCAACTTTGCTGTCTTAAATAAATCGTCACAAAAAAGAGATACTAGATAAAGTGAGCAACTTTTTGGGGAGTTAGGAGTGGGTGATTTTGAAAAAAGAGCAGAGTGAACGACTAGATGAAATTTTAAACAAACAGGACAATCTGGCCACAATGTGGCTTGACTATTGGAAGGAATTTTCCACCTGGCAAACATGGCAATTTTGGGCCATTGCCCTAATGCTGATGATCCCGCTGATTGTTATCTACTTCGCAATCGATAAAAGGAAAGTGTTCCATTTAGGATTCTTTGGCTTTAATATACATACATGGTTTACCTATTCAGACGCGATCGCCATGCGAACTGGGTACGTGACATATCCGTTTCAGGCAATACCCATAATGCCAGTTAACTTTGCATTAGATGCTTCACTCGTCCCAGTTTCTTTTATGCTGGTCTATCAATGGTGCTTAAATCACAATAAGAATATTTTCCTTTATGGAACTATACTAAGCGCAGCTTTTTCTTTTGGTATAAAACCAACACTAGTTTACTTTGATATATTGCAGCTAAATAAGGGCGCGAATTACTTTAGCCTATTCCTTAATTACCTGCTCATTTTAGGGGTATCTATTGCAATTACCAAACTTTTTCTTTATTTACGGACTAAGGCATAGGGGGGAGTTTTGGGTAACTCCCCCTTCAATGGCAATTATTCGTAGTTAAATTCTCTTATCTGAATTTAGATTTGTATTCATCTTTAGCAATGAAATCCCCCATAGGATTACCGCTAATTCTGAACAGTTGTTACCCAAATTGATCTATTTTTAGTAATGCAGAAAAAGCACTTCTCTTTGTAGCTGATTTCAATAGAAACCTGCTTGCGCCTAAGACTTCAATATATTCCTTAATGATTATTTAAATAAACTCCATAAAAAAAACCAAATTACAATGTAATTTGGCCTAAGTTTTAAATTTTTGCAACTAGTTACAACTTAATCATATGCCTTTTGCTTGCGGTTCCTTCAGAAGGCGGCGCAGGACCTTTCCTGAGCTAGTTGCCGGGAGCTGTTCAAGAAATTCGACATATCTTGGGTATTTGTATGCAGCCATTTTCTCTTTCGCCCACTCGATCACTTCTTCTTCAGAGATTCTTCCTGCATAATCAGGCTTCAAGACAATGAAGGCCTTAACGCTTTCACCCCTTATCTGATCAGGAACCCCAATCGCTGCACTTTGTGAAATGCCAGGATGCTCGTTCAATAATGCTTCCACATCTTCAGGAAAGACACTAAATCCGGAGCATTTGATCATTTCCTTAAGCCTGCCCTGGAAGTACAGGTAGCCATCCTCATCCAAGCTTCCGATATCTCCGGTATGGACCCAGCCATCCCGTAAAGTTTCTGCTGTGGCATCAGGCCGGTTTAAATAGCCTTTAAAAACACCAGGATTTTTAAGAACGATTTCGCCTTTTTCATCAGGTCCAACCGGTTCACCGGTCTCTAGGCTAAGGATTTTTAGTTCCGTATCAAACGTTGGAATGCCACAGCTTCCCCACTTTATATTGTCAGCAGGCATAAACGTGTCACATGTATGTGTTTCGCTTAATCCGTAGGATGCTTCGTAAAGTGGACATCCACCTGTAAGACTCTTCCACTTTTCAGCTAGCTGCTCTGTAACAGAGACGCCAAAGCTTGTCGCCATGTTCCGTCTTAGCGAAGACAGGTTTCTGTTTTCTACTCCTGGTGTATGCAAGATCGCTGCATTCATAGGTGCGATGCTATACCATACGGTAACTTGATGTTTTTCAATTGCCTCAATGACTGTATTCGGTTCAAACCTTGTCAGCAGTACGCATTCACTGCCAGTGTACACGGGAATGTTCACTCCCATTACCATCCCAGCAATATGGCAGAGTGGTGCAACAGCAAGCGACCGGTCATCCGGCTCCATCCCATTCGCATGGACTGTGGCAGCTGTTTTAAACAAAGCACTTGCATATGGAAGCATCGCCGCTTTCGGCCTGCCCGTTGTCCCCGATGTAAAAACCATCAAGCCGATATCATTCCAAATATCAATACTTATATGGCCTGTAAACGGCTTGTGGCTCTTGATTATATCTGCAAAATCGTACGCATCCTCAACAACTCTCTTCTCCGCTTTTAATTCATCTAAAAGTGGGAGCATAGGCTGTTCTGGAACAAAATCAGCATAATGGGCAGTCATAAGGAATTCCACTGAAACAGCTCTTTCCCTGACAGCCTGGATTCGTCCAATCAGCTCCTGTCCAGCCACAATCCCTTTAACTTTCACTTCGTTCAGCAAAAATTCGAGCTCAGCTTCCTTATACATTGGATTCAGCGGAACGACTATCCCACCCAAACGCTGGACCGCGTAGTGTGCAATAATATATTGTGGACAATTCTGCATAAACAAGCCGACAGCATCGCCTTTTTCTACTCCATGTTCATGAAAAAATCCAGCAGCACGATCAATATATTCATCAAGCTGAGCCCAACTAAGCTTATTTCCGTAAAATGAATAGGCCACCTTTTCCGGAATTTTCTCTGCATGTCCCTTTATATACTGATGTAGTGGCTTTTCTCCCTGAAGATAGGTCAACGATTTGTCCACATCTTTTGGCCAGTAATTTCGCTTGATTTCTTTCATGTATTCCATTCCTCCATCCAAATTAAAATTCATTTGTAAGCGCATTCACACAGGCCTATCCGAAGCTTCGAAGCATCCAGTTTTAAAACTAACTAAACGGTCAGTATGTAACCATTATACATGACTAAGCTACTGTTTTTTATTTATTTGTTCAAATATTCTATTTATTAAGATATCACATGCTGCTCTGTAACCTGCACACCCTGCTTTTGCGCCAAGGATGCAGGCTACTTAAGAACTGATTAAACAGTAGGTATTTTCCGTGGGCTTGTTATTTGTCTTGATTTATCTTAGATAAGGTTCGCAGAATACTGAAAACAAACCGGACACTTTTCCCTAAATAACCTGTTTTATTGAAATTGCCAATCACGTAAACATCCATAACAGGGTTATAAAGCATGAAAGAACCAATTGACCCTAGGTGGCCCCATACAGGGATTGATTGTTAATTAAATTATTACTAGTAAGAGCTTTCATGAATCTCAATAAATCCTCGGATGTGCTCACTGTTTGTCCTCCAGCATATATACTGCTGAAACTGCGATGCTCTTCAACTTTAATCACTTTGTTGTTAGCAGTGAGATTCGCTAAGGGATAACCGTTTTGTTCGGCTGGCTCTGAATAGTGAGATAAATAAGTGTGATTCATATTTTGCGATTAAAAACGTAATCATGAAGTGCTTATGATAAGATTTCGAGGTGACATTTTCGATAATCAGTCCTAAAAGGTTATAACAGGTATTTGTGTAGTGACACTTTTCTCCCGGCTTAAAACGCGGGGCTCATATTCGGTTTCGTCCATTCAATGGTCTCTTCCGGAGTCCAAAAACGTGAAGGATCCTCAAGCAGCATATCCAAAAAAGATTTTCCCAGCTTTGACTTATCCTCATAAAAGTCAGGCAAGCCCGAGGATTATTGATCAAGTGTTCGATACGGAGTTCGTGCGAATAGTCTTTTCCTTTATGGATATGTAAATCTTTCATTAATTCGTCCGTAAGATAATTAGCAATCAGATCCCCATGCTGATTTTACCTTCTTCAGTGAGCTTTGCGATAATAAGCGCTGTAAAAGTCTTTCCAATACTGGCTGTATGGTAAGGCTGCTCAGCATTCGCTGCCACATCATCGGTAAGCCCGTGCGCCATATTCCAGTGAATTTTGTGTTTTTCTGAATGGATAAGCAAGTATGCATTATGAAGATTAGGGTCGGCGTCAACCATTCCTTTCAGTTTTTCTTCAATCGTAAGTCTAGCTTTTTCCATCTCCATATATATCCTCCTCAGACAATAGCCATCCACTCATTTTTATGCCGTGTTTCTCAAGAAATTCATAGCTTGTTGTTTGAGTTAGTGGGGCGCTGAGAAAGATATTCGCCATAATTCAAAAAAACCTTTAATTCACAGATATCCATAGATTGATGCACAGAGGTTTGCAGACTTTTCCGGAGTGAGCGGCCTAATATCCTCCTTACCTTGGCTGCTATTGCAATTTTTAAAAAATAAAAGGACCGCGGAGCGAACTCTCCCGATCCTATGCTGTCGTTTTCTTGTTCCCAGTCGTGCTTTTTTCAGTGTAATCTCTTAAAAAAGTAGGTTTCCCACGCTGTTCATTAATCCGATTGGACTTTTTCAGTAATACATTGTCTACTGTTCTTCTTAAATGCCTGGCAAACCATAACTCGATTCCTGTCATCCTGCTAGTCGATATATCACGCGGCTTGTGGACACAGGCTTTAAGCAGCGCTCTGGCTGCTTGATCGACAGTTTCCATGCGAACGAGCCCTTCCAGCGAAGCATTGGATTCTGCCGGGTTATCATGAATAGCTGTTTTTATATATGCCGGATAGAGTGTCGTGACCTTAATTCTATCTTTGTATTCCATCCGCAATACATCAGAGTAACCTGCAATCGCCCGTTTGCTGGCCGAATAGGCTGCAGTATACGGGACATTAGCGAGCGCAAGGCCAGATGAAACATTAATTACATGCCCATTGCTTCTTAATAAAGCAGGCATGGCAGCCGCCGTCACGTTCCAGGTTCCAAATAAATGGATCTCCATTAGCAGGCGGGCTTGTTCATCAGGAAAATCCCCTGCATCCTGTGCCCGGCCAATGCCAGCATTGTTGATCAAAATATCAATTCCACCTAAGCGCCCTTCTGCCTCGGCAACCGCTTTTTTTACGGCCTCTACATCTCTAATATCTGCTTGGATTGTACCTTCTCCACGTTTAAGATCAATTCCAGCAACCTTCGCACCCTCTTGCTTAAACAGGCGGATCGCTTCTGTCGCGATTCCTCCTCCCGCACCTGTGATGACAATACGCTTTCCATAGAGCTTGTCACCCACACTTGGCCGCCCGCTATTATGCGGGTTTTTTCCAAATCTGCCAAACAATCTTTCAGTAAAACTAGCTAATTTGGGTTCCATAAAATCTCCCTTTCTGCATATAGGTATTCTAGTGAACTCTCTTATCAGAAGGTATTGCTACGACATCCTAGATCAAAGATTCCTCAGCAAATAAAATAGAAACCCCTACTTAACCTGCCTCAAGAATGGTGCTGCCTCGTTGGCTGATACCGTTGCACGCCGTCCTTCGTAATCTTGCCTTTTTAACTTGGCAACTAGCTTACGGAACGAAAACGTATACCCAGGCCAGAGCGTGGAATTTCGGCCTGTTCGGTCAAGGTACCAGCTATCACAGCCGCCCGCCGTCCAAACTGTCCCCTGCATGGACTTCTCTGTCTCTTTTACAAAATTCTTTTGAGCACTCAGGTGGGGCTCAATAATATCAATCTGTTCTTTATGCATATGTTTCAGCACTTTTATCATATGGTCAATCTGAGCCTCCACCATAAAAATAACCGAAGAATGTCCTAAACCAGTATTAGGTCCTTGAAGGATAAATAAATTGGGGTAGCCAGAAACCGTAGTTCCCGCATATGCCTCAGGGCTCCCATTCCACACATCAGCCATTGATCGTCCGTCTTTTCCAAAAATGTAGTGAGCAAAAGGAAGATCTGTAACCTTGAAACCGGTGCCAAAAATGATGGTGTCTACCTCAACTCTGTGCCCTTTTACATCAACAACGGAGTCTTCTGTGATTTCAGCAATACCTGTCGTAACTACATCCACATTCGCCTCAGCGAGAGCAGGGTAATACGTATTAGAGAGCAGAATCCGTTTACATCCTATCGTATAATCAGGTGTAAGCTTTTCGCGAAGGATAGGATCTTTTACCGCTTTATGCATATGGTGTAGGGCTAAGCTCTTAACTTTCTTCATTATCTTCGGGTTCCGGAACCCTAGAACAAATGATTCACGCTGCACATAGATTTTAAATCGAGCCGCTCTTTGAAGCATAGGTATTTTTCGATACAGCTTTTGCATGGTCGGGCGAATCTCGCTGTCAGGACGCGGCATTACCCAGGCTGGGGTTCGTTGAAAAACGTGCATGGAATCAACATCAGGCTGAATGGCAGGAATAAATTGAATCGCTGATGCACCGGTTCCAACAACTGCTACTCGCTTTCCTTTTGGATTAAAGTCTTTTGGCCACGCCGCTGAATGGAAAGCCTCCCCTTTAAACTTGTCGATTCCTTTTAAGTTAGGTATTGAAGGATCACTCAGTGCCCCAAAAGCACCCACTGTAATACGGGACTCGAACTCGCCATTGTTAGTCTGAATCAGCCATTGACCGCTCTCTTCTTGCCAATCCATTCGTTTGACCTCATGATGGAAACGGACATGTTTTAGTAATCCGAACCTTTTTGCACAGTCTTGGAGATAGGCATAAATTTCTGACTGCGGAGAAAACCTTCGGCTCCAGTTTGGATTCGGAGCAAACGAAAGCGAATAAAGATGCGACTCGACATCACAGGCACAGCCAGGATAATGATTGTCACGCCATACTCCACCAACATCATGTCCTCGCTCGAGGATAATAAAGTCATTTTCACCCTCTTGCTTCAAGCGAATAGCCGCTGCGATTCCCGCAAAACCTAATCCAATGATGACGACTTTCGCTCGATTTTTTTGAAGCTTGTCGAAATTCCTCTCTTTTACACTCATCTGGCTATCCCCTTCCTTGTTTTCATAATGCGACAAACCCATTCTCATTTCAATATCCTAAAATTAAACCAGTAACCTCTAAGTTTTAGTAATCCTGACGACAGGACAGTCTGCAAGAATTAAATATGTTTCCATTGTATTTTAAAAATTCAGACATCCGCAAGCGTTTTCATGTTTTTTTGGAAAAACCCGACAAAGCTAGATAAACAGTATTTTTATATTTTTTATAACCGTCATTTGTATATCTTTTTTAGAGTCACGATCCTACCAAACTAATTTTATGTTACTGTAACAGGCACACTTGCCTAAGTATGAAAATACGATAATATAATTTCAATAATCTCAGGAGGAGATTCTAGATGTTTTTCAATCAGCCTTATTATAATTATCATCCAAATACTAATCAATATTTCCGTGTAACACAGGACACACAATTAGCAACAGATATACAAAAAGCCATTAATGGTGAATATAGCGCTATTATATGCTATAAAAAGTTATCTAAATTGGCACCGGCAACTGTAGAGAGCAAGCAGATTTTAGAGATAAGAAAAGATGAAAGGCGTCATTTCGAAGAATTTAATAGAATCTATGTCAATCTGACAGGAAGGAAGCACTCACCTGAAATCAGTGAAGAATGTCCGGATACGTACAATGAAGGTCTAGAATTCGCCTTTAAGGATGAGCAAGAAACCGTTGATTTTTATTTAGATATTGCTGATAAGGCACAAGATCCATTAATTAAAGAAACTTTTCGCCGTGCAGCAGCTGATGAGCAAAATCACGCTGTCTGGTTTTTGTATTTTCTAACGAAAAATCATCGAAGGTCACACTGTGAACGCCAAAATGCAGAAAATTATGGGGCAAAAGGTGCCTTAAATTCCACTACCCTGACACTTCCAAAAATGTTAACCTATGCGATTCAGGACGAATACTTAGCCCAAGCAAGATACGATAATATTTTAGATGCCTTTGGATATATACGTACTTTTTCGCAAATTAAAGAGGCGGAAATAAGACATATCAATGCCCTATTGCCTCTATTCGATCGGTATCAAGTCCCGCTGCCTGCTGATATATCACAGTCCTTTATTATAACTCCAGAAAACCTTAAGGCTGCCTATGCTGCAGGTGTTGAAGGTGAGATAGACAATATTTCCATGTATGAAAGGTTTTTAACCTTTGATTTACCTGCCGATGTGAGAACGATTTTTACACAACTACGCAATGCGTCATTAAATCATCTCTCAGCTTTTGAAAGAGGTCTTGCGCGAACATGAACGGTACTGCCTGTTACAAGCAGCAGCCCCGACATTCTATAATGTGAAACCAACTGTATAAACTTCGACAAGCGCTGGAGAGCTTGAGGTGATATAGTTCTCTTCTTTGCCTTCCTCAGCAAGATTGAAGCGACTCGAGAAGTTAAACGGTGCAACTGGGACCGGCTAAGGACTCCTGTGGTAAATCCGTTCTGCGGTTTTGAGTAGACAGAGAATGCAGGAAATGAGTGCTGGAAGTAGAATACGAGGGCTGATTCGGACAGCTTAAGCGGGAACTGGCTACCCCGAGTCCGAATGCGGGGCTGATTCGGACAGCTTAAGCGGGAATTGGCTACCCCGAGTCCGAATGCGGGGCTGATTCGGACAGCTCAAGCTGGGATTGGCTACCCCAAGTCCGAATGTGGAAGTGATTCGTACACGCTCGAGCTGTTCGAAGCCTATCAGCTCCTTGCAAGATCATCGGGGGAGGTTCAATCATTGGAAAACTGGCTAAATGCGGGAGCTGACCTTAGACAACGCATATGATTATACATAACTTGGTAACCTTTTAATTTCCTAACAATAAAAAACCGTACTGCTCAAAGAGTCAGTACGGCTATCCATATGTTTTAGTCCTATTTCAGCAAATGGCAGCGAACCTGGTGGCTACTCTCCTCATTGATAAAGAAAAGCTCTTGCTTCTTTGAACAGGCATCCACGGCATATTTACATCGTGAAGCAAACCGACAGCCCTTCGGAGGATCAATTGCTTTTGGCATCTCCCCTTCAAACATGGAAAGGGTAAAGTCGGTCTGTTCAAGAGTTGGAAGGGAATTGAATAAAAGCTTCGTATAAGGATGTTCCGGCTTCTTGAATATTTTAGAAGCTTCTCCCATTTCAACGATTTCACCAAGATACATGACCGCTAACCTGGAGCACATATGCTTGATGACACTTAAGTCGTGTGAGATGAACAGGTACGTAAAGCCTTTTGACCGCTGCAGGTCCTTCAATAAGTTTAAAATTTGAGCCTGCACTGACATATCAAGTGCAGAAGTGGGCTCATCCAAAATAATCAGTTTCGGATTAAGGGCAATTGCCCGGGCAATTCCTACTCTTTGCCTCTGGCCCCCGCTCAGCTGGTGCGGGTAGCGCGAGTAAAAATCAGGCGAAAGGCCAACTTCATGGAGCAAACGCTTTGCCTCTGCCTCTCTTTCCTTTTTCGTAAGCTTTAAGTGGGTTACGATCGGTTCTTCGATAATTGAACCGATTGTCATTTTCGGATTCACCGACCAGTATGGGTCCTGGAAAACCATTTGGATATCTTTGCGGCTTTGTTTTTCATCTTGTTTATTTAAGCTAAACAGATCTTTATTTGAAAAAGTGATCGTACCTTCCGTTGGATTGTAGCTGCGCAGGATTGTTCTGGATAATGTGCTCTTACCGCAGCCTGACTCTCCAACCAGGCCGAAGCATTCACCCTGCTTAATAGAAAACGTTATGTCATCGACAGCATGGACAAAATGTTTCTTCCCAAATAAACCTTTTCTAACTGGAAAGTACTTTTTTAAATTTTTAACTTCTATAAGCTCAGACAAGTGCTGGCACCTCCTCTAGCGGAAAAAAACAGGCAGCCATATGATCCTGGCTGGACCCTTCTAGTTTTGGCATGCCTTGAGTGCTGCACTCCCGCCTTGCCTTTGGACAGCGGTTAGCAAACGGACAGCCTTCAATGGATCGGTCAATCATACCCTCAATCACAGGTAGCCGCTCGCGATCATTGGTCACACTAGGAATTGCGTCGATTAGCATCTTGGTATAAGGATGCCTTGGAGAACGGAACACTTCCTTCGTTCGCCCCGTTTCAATAATTCGTCCGCCATACATAATGGCGATCCGATCAGCAATATGAGAGACTACACTCAGGTTATGTGTTATGAACAATATGGAAGTTCCTTGCTTTTCCTTCATCTGGTTAATTAAGTATAAAATTTGCAGCTGGATCGTAACGTCTAAGGCTGTCGTTGGTTCATCTGCTATTAACAGTTTTGGCTTGCATGCCATTGCCATGGAGATCATTACACGCTGCCTCTGGCCTCCGCTCAATTCATGGGGGTAGCGCTTCATCATCCCCTTTGGATCAGGAAGCCCAACAAACGACAGCGCTTCAATCGCAGTCTTTTTGGCCTCCTTTTTACCTACTCCAAGATGCTTGCAAATCATCCTGACCATAGGCTCGCCGATCGGAAAAACCGGATTCAATGAACTCATCGGATCCTGAAAGATCATCGTCATTGACTTGCCGCGAACCTTTTCCATTTTCCTTTCAGACCAAGAAACAAGATCTTGTCCTTCAAAAAGTATTTCCCCATTCGTGATCTTTGCTTTGTTGGTTGGAAATAGCTTCATGATCGCTGATGCTGTCATTGATTTTCCAGATCCAGTTTCACCGACCAGTGCCACGGTTTCACCCCGATTTATCCATAAGTGCTCAAGGTCCAGGGCTGCAAATGTTCCAGAACGGGTTTTAATATCAACTTTGACGTTTTTCATGTCTAACAGAACATCCACGCGTTTGTTCCCTCCATTATGAATCTCGAGTCTTTGGATCCAGATAATCTCTTAAACCATCACCAAATAAATTAAAGGCCATTACTGAAATGAAAATAAACAAACCCGGGAACGTTACGTACCACCAATTTGTTAAAAAGAAATTACGTCCGATATTGATTAACAGACCCCATTCTGGTAATGGCGGCTGAGCCCCCAGTCCCAAAAAGCTAAGTGACGCTGCTGTTAAAATTATCGAACCAAAATCCATTGAAATTTGGACAATTACTGGAGCCATACTGTTGGGGAGAATATGACGGGCAATAACCTTCCAGGATGGAACACCCATAGCTTGCGCCGCTTCGACAAACCCGCGTTCTCTAAGTGACACAACCTGGCCCCGAATCAGCCTTGTATACCATGGCCACCATGAAATCGAAATCGCGATCATTAGATTCGTCAGTGAAGGTCCTAACAGGGCAGCTATTGCTATTGAAAGCAATAATGGAGGGAAGCTCAAGAAAACATCACTTATCCTCATGATCACTTCATCAACCCACCTGCCGAAATATCCTGCAATTAGTCCTAGCGGAATCCCAATTAAGACGGCGAGGCCAATTGCTATCAAACCTATTTGAAAAGATACTCGAGTACCGTAGATTACCCTGCTGAACAAATCTCTCCCAAGCTCGTCTGTACCAAACCAGTGGTCTGCGCTAGGAGGCTGAAGCTTATTCTCAACATGGGTTTCTAAAGCAACATCGTTTGGATATGGAATGATTAACGGAGCCAGCAACGCCAGCAAAATGAGTGTGACAATGATAATAAATCCTAAAAAGGCTAGTTTATTCATCTTAAAAAAGTAACGAATTTCTGCTAAAAAAGCAGAATTGCTGAGTGTGGATTTGGAACCGATCTTCTCCATCGACGGAGGAGGAGTTATATTAGTTTTTAAGTCCATCTATTACTTCCTCCTTATTCCACATTTACTTTAATTCGTGGATCCAAAATTGCCAGTGTAATATCAACCAGTAAGTTGACGATTAAGTAGGCTGCTGTAACGAATATTGTCACTCCCATTATCACTGGGTAATCTGAAGACAATATCGCATTCGATGTGTATAAGCCTAGACCTGGCCAGGTAAAAACGGACTCGATTAAAAAAGTAGTTGTTAATGCATAGGCAAACGTTAACCCTAATGAAGTAATCGTTGGGCCCATAGCATTTTTTAACGCATATTTAAAAGTGCGGACTCCGCTTGAAAAGCCAAATGCTTTTGTCACGCGCATATACTCCTCACCCACCACTTCAAGCATTGAAGAGCGGGTCATCCGTGTAACGACCCCTAAAGGAAAGGCAGCCATCGTAAGCATCGGCAGGATCGAATGGTTAAGAGCATCGGAAAAATAAACCCAGTTTCCCTGTACTGCTGAATCGATTAAATTGGATCCTGTTATTGTCTCAATGGGATAGAGCAACGCTGTTTCTGTTGATACTCTTTCCCCCAGCGGAAACCAGCCAAGGTACTGATAAAAAATTAATTGTAAAATCATCGCAAGCCAGAAAGCAGGAATCGATACCCCTCCAATGCTTATTCCGCGCGATAGATGATCTATCCATGTCTCCTTGTAAACGGCAGTTAAAACACCAAGAGGAATGCCGACTATCAATGCGATAAGCATTCCTCCAAGGATGATTTCAAGGCTTGATGGAAGAAAAATCAAGAGCTCCTTTAAAACGGGCTGATGGGAAGTAATTGATACTCCCCAGTCGCCAGTAAATAAACCTTTTATATAGTTAATGTATTGCATAAAGAGTGGCTGATTTAGCCCTAACTCAACTTTTGCAGCGGCGATCTGTTCAGCAGTTGCCCGCGGCCCGATCCAACGGGCCGCAGGTTCAGATGGGATTACACGTGCTATCAGAAAAGTAATAAGTGATACACCGAACAATACAAATATTCCAAGCAGAATTCTGCGGATTAAAAAGCGAATCATTCATGAGCACCTACTTTTTATACGTGTCGTGGAAGAATACAACATTCGGATAAGCCGGGTTATCTTCGTATCCGCCAAAGCTGTCATTTATAACACGGATGTATTTTCTATCATACAAGGAAAGACCAGGGACCTCTTCAACTAAAATTTGTTGGGCTTGCTTATAAAGTTCAATCGCTTTGTCTCTGTCGACACCGGCAACTTCCTGGGCTTCGTCAACGAGCTGATCGTATTGCTCATTTTTGTAATAAGCTAAATTAAACACAATTTCATCCTCAGAAGCGTACAGATTTTTCATGAAAGAGTATGGGTCTGCATAATCTGGCCACCAGTACATAAGTAAGATATCCTGACGCTCTTCTGGATTGGTAGCTTTGGACATATCCCACTGCGCGTCCCAGAGCATACCTTTTAATTCTAATTCAAAGCCAATTTTAGCAAGTTCGATTTTCAGCAGCTCAGCGATTTGGCGCTCTTCTTCATCTGAAGACACATAGGTAAGTGTCAGCTCTCCGCCATCAACTCCTGCTTCTTCCAAAAGCTGCTTTGCTTTATCAAGATCTTGATTGTATTGATGCAAGCTGCTGTCATGGCCCCAAAGTCCTGCTGGGATACTGCCGAACGACTGGGTTGCTGTATTGCCTAATACATCCTGAATGATATTGTCATATGGAATCGCATAAGCGAGAGCCTGGCGTACTTTTGAGTCCTTTAGCGGACCTGCCTCTGTGTTAAACATCATAACAAGCTGCTGGAAGCTCTCTGTCTCATGAACGGATACACCATCCGCTTCTTCAACTGATTTTATTAATTCATTTGGAAGCTGGCTGACAAACTGAAGTTCGCCGCCTTTAGCCATTTGCAAGCGTGTATTGGCTTCCTGAATCGTTTTGAACACTACCTTCTGGTATTGGTCTGCTTCCCACTCACCCCAGTATTCATCAAAAGAATCAAGAATTAGCTGGCTGCCGCGATCCCACTTTTCTGGGCTGTAAGGGCCGGTTCCTGCAGAATTCCCTTCATTAAACCATTCTTCACCACCATTTTCTTCAGCAGCTGCTGCATCGAAAATAAATGCTGCATAACCAGATGAAACAATTGTGTCAAGTGCAGCTGGATAGCTTAGCTTGAACTCCAATGTGTGGGTATCCTTGGCGTTAATCTCCTCAACCGGGTCCCAAATAAATGCTGCGCCCTTGCCTCTTTCAATTGTGCGCTCAATAGAAGCTTTGGCAGCTTCAGCTGTCAAATCATTTCCTGTATGAAACTTAACATCTTTCCTTAGTGTAAATGTCCATGTAAGGCCATCATCGGAAACATTATACGTTTCAGCTAGTATGTTTTTGAAGCTTTCGTCTTTAGTATCATAACGAAGCAGTGTCTCATACATATTGTTCATTGCAATGATTTCATTTGAATAGCTGTCACTCGGATCCCAGAATGTCATAATGTCATCGTGTGAGCCGTATACAGCAATGCCGCCTGCTGGCTGCCCTTCAGCAGCTGTATCCGCTTCTTTAGCCGGCTTGTCATTTGAACAGGCAGATAACAGCAAGAACAAACTTACTAACACTATTGCATACCATGGTTTGTGTTTCGTGTTCATTTTTCTTCCCCCAATTTTTTTAGTTTATATAGGTTTTACATTGTGACTTAGTTGAAAAATTAAAATATCCTTAATTTTGAGAAAATAGCAGGCGTGGTTTGCTGCCTTCCGGATTAAGAATCAAGGAATTATGAATAAATATGAGAATCATATGTTGGAGATTATTAAAATTAAATCATAAAATCTATTATTCCACAATCCGATTATTAATATTTTTGTATATTTATTAACAAACTCCATGTTATGGCATCCGTATAAATTTGGATATATTTACTATTATAATAGAATTCAGTTGTTATATTTTGATAGTTTTTTAAAAACCGGCAGGCTACCTAACTTTGCCTTGCCAATCCTTTGAGATTCAGATGGTCGTCTAGCAACACTCCATAAATATCCTCTGCCTGCCTAATCGTTATATAGCCGTTTTTTACGTCTTCGATCACTAGGCCGATGTCACGGTCATGCGGACTGCCATAGCCGCCGCCTGTTCCCGTAATTAATTTGACTTTGTCCCCTTTATTCAGCGGATAACGTGCATAAACTCCATACGGGCCATCTGTTTCTCCGTTTTGCTTTTCTATGAAAAAATGATTTCCTGACCCGTTATGTCCGCCTGATAAGCCCCATGGTACATGATCATGCCGGCCGAACGAGACAGATAGGCTCTGTCCATCAGTCAAAGCTTGATAGCTTCGAACGACTCCAGCACCGCCGATAAATTCACCGGCTCCCGCTCCATCAGTGTGAAGAGAGTATTCGTCAACGAGAATTCCATAGCGGGCTTCAGCTATTTCAACTGGCATATTGTAGGTTTCCCCATCTCCTATGCAAAATTGTCCCCTTGTACCATCCTCATTATTACTGGCTCCCCAACCGCCGACAGAAGGCTCAACGATTAAAAAGGGCTCTAACGTATCAGGATGCTTTCCGGAAAGGGTGACGGAACACACTGAGAGAAAATGACCTGCTCCCAGTTTTTCCGGCAGGACAGATGCCAGTGCCTTCCAGACCAAGTCCCCTCCCATTGACCCGCTCTCCCAGTAAATTGACATTGGCGCAGGGCGCTCACAGGAAAAAATCGAACCAGGATCCGTTATGATTTCCAGCGGCCGAAACACACCATCGTTAATATGATGATCTTCATTCGTAATTGCCAAGAAAACAGTCCTGACGTCTGATACCAATGTGGTATAGGAACAATTTACTGGACCTGGAACTTGAGGATGACTTCCCCTAAAATCACAGACAAATCGGTCATCAGAGATCGTAACCTTAACCCTCACTTTAAAAGGCCCGTGGCCAATCCCATCAGTATCAATAAAATCCTCCGCAAAATACTCCCCATTTGGAAGAGATTGGACAACCTTTTTAGAAACCTTCTCTCCTTGATTCAAAATATATTTACTAGTTTCTTGAACAGTCTGTTTTCCATATTTCACGCATACTTCCTGGAATCTTTTTTCTCCGATCCGTAGCGAAGCAACTTGTGCCCACATATCACTGACTGATAAATCTGGAAAGCGGACATTTGCCTGAATCATCTCGAGCAATGCCTGATTGATTACTCCTTCATTAAATAGCTTTATACAAGGAAACTGCAGGCCCTCCTGATAAATATCGGTTGAGTCATTTGTAAACGAACCAGAGTCCTTGCCTCCGACTTCTGTCCAATGGGCCTTGCTGGCAGAAAATCCAACCAGTTCACCATCGAAAAAAATCGGAGCAACTAGACCAACGTCTGATAAATGAGATCCACCGCCATTATATGGGTCATTTATGATGACAATATCACCAGGCAAAAGGCTGCAGCCGTATTTCTTTACCGTTTCCTGAACCATTGAGCTGACCATTCCTATAAAACCGGCAACACCATTTCCTTGGGTAAGCAAGTATCCTTGAGGATCTGTAATGCCTGTGGCATAATCTAACACCTCGTAAATAATTGGACTCATCGAAGTTTTCCCGAGAGTATGAAACATCTCTTCACTGATGGAAACCAAGGAATCTTTCACAATCTCAAGAGTGAATGCGTCTGGCTGTTTCTCAAGCACCTAACCCACCCCCTATGAAAATAATCAGATTTCCATATAGATCAACTTTTAAATGCTGATTGGGATATACAAGTACAGAAGACATCCTGTCCTCGATAATCGCAGGCCCATCCATTCTCATGTCAGGGTTCAGTTCACTTCTTTTATAGACTTTTGTCTCCAGCCAGCCTCTCTCCTCAAAAAAAACGTCCCTTGTGCACCCTGCTTCTGCAGCTTTTTTGTTAGAGCTATCAAGCTGTTTTAAAGGCGGACGGTTTACCCGTCCAAAAGCAGTTAAGTGGAGGCCGACAAACTCGATTCCTGTATCCTGTAGCCTAAAGGTGTATGTTTTTTCGTGAAGATCGTGGAAAGATTCATTTATCAGATTCAATGTGTCTGTCTCCCAGATCCCTCCTGGCACCGGCACCTTCACCGCATGCTCCTGGCCTATGTATCTAATATCTGCATATCTGGCAAAGACAACTTTTTGTTCATTCAAACCATCCTCTTTATACCTGTCCATTGCCTGTTTTTCGAGTATACTCCACTCTTTGTTTAAACGGCCGGGATCAGCTGTATCAAATCTTTGGATGTATGTTTGAATTGTATCCTGGCGCAAGTCAGTCATCAGCATGCCCCAGGCTGAAAATACTGCTGAAGCTGCTGGAATAATCACTTTCCGAATCCCAAGTTCTCCTGCCAGGAAAGAGGAGTGCAAGGGCCCTCCTCCTCCAAAAGCAACCATAGTAAAGTCACGGGGATCATAACCTTTTCTTACTGAGATTAGCTTAAGGGCATTCAGCATATTGGAATTCGCTACCCTGATAATTCCCAAGGCCGCCTCCTCAACTGTCACACCAAAAGGTTCTGCTATTTTTTCACGAATCACGTCTTGTACCTTCACCATATCTACAGGATGTTCGAAGTTATTCGGTGAGAGCCGGCCCGTTACTAGGTTTGCATCCGTAATTGTCGGCTCTGTGCCTCCGCTGCCATAAGCAACAGGACCTGGAACTGCACCGGCTGAGTGAGGGCCGACTCGGATAGAGCCCGATGTTTCGAGCCAGGCGATTGACCCGCCACCATTTCCTATTTCAACAATATCTACAACCGGAACCTTCAAAGGGTACCCAGCCCATTTCTCAGTTTTTTCTATATAATAATCCGTTGAAACTTTTACGTTTCCCTGCTCAATTAGAGAACACTTGGCCGTTGTTCCGCCCACATCAAAGGCTATTATATTTTCCTCGCTGAGAATGCTGCCTAGCATAGCTGCACCGAACACTCCTGCAACAGGACCACTTTCCACCATATTAATAGGAGCGTCTTTCGCTAGGCTGAATGGGGCAGTGCCGCCGTTAGACTGCATAATATACTTTTGGCCTTTAACTCCTCTTTGAGACAGGCTTTTGTCGAGTTTGTCGACATATGAAGCAGCGATTGGCTTTATAAAAGAGTTCATGGCTGTGGTGTTTGTTCGCTCATATTCCCGCCACTCCTGAACAATTTCATGGGAAGCCGTCACCGATATCTCAGGCCATAATTGTTTGATTAGATCCGCTGCTTCTTTTTCATGATCCGGATTTTTATAAGAGTGTAAGAAGACAACTGCAACTGCTTCTACTTGAGCTTCTCTGAAATCTTTGATAATCGCTTCAAGCTCGTTTTTTTTCAGCCTTTGTAAAACCTCGCCTTTGTAGTTTAGACGGGCACTTACTTCCCTTCTTAAAGAACGGGGAATGATCGGTTTAGGCTTTTGGTAACGCACGTTAAACAAATCCGGACGATTCCCGCGCCCGATTTCCAGAACGTCTCGAAATCCCTTTGTTGTTATCAGGCCGGTTTTTACTCCTTTTCTTTCAGTCAGGGCGTTTATGATGACGGTCGTTCCATGAATAAAGGTTTCAATATCCCCATAGGCAATTTGGCTCTTTTCAAGTACATCCAGCACTCCTTGCTCGAAATTTGGAGGCGTGGTTGAGCTTTTTTCAAAACCGATTTGTCCTTCATCTGTCATGTAGACCAAATCGGTAAACGTTCCTCCAACATCTGTAGCGACTCTCATCCATTCACCACCCTTCCTCTATCAATCAATCGTTTTAGTAATCCGCCTGCATCTAATAAAAATTATGTCCTGGTAACCGAAGCGGCTTCTGAGGACAGTGTCCCTGCTGCTTTTACTTTTACATGGATGGAGTTGCCGGGCAGGTATGCTAACGGAATATCTTCCATCTGGACAATTTTGATCGTTTCAGGGGCAGCTCCAGCTGCAATTGCAGCTTTAATAGCATTTTGTTTAGCATCTTCAATTACTTCTTCATACGACTTTTTCTCCAGTGAATACACTTTGTCTGTTTCTCCACTAACCTCGCCAAGAGCAGCTCCAATCGCATTTGCTGCATCATAATTTTCAGGACGATATACCTTTGCAACTCCCTGTAATTGTGAAGAAACGAGGATACTTCCCCCCCCAACAAGGATGACCGGAACATCCTCCTGGCTAGTCTTCATCCGATCGATTGCCTCTTCAAGCATTTCCATCATTAGCCTGTCTGCTTTAACAGCCAGCTCATGTTCAATGGCTTCGGTTCTAGCATTCTCGAATTGATATTTTCCTAATTTAACAGCAACGTCTGTAGTTGTTAACGTATCTCCGCCAAAAATTACACCTTTTTCAGACAAAAGGTAACCAACGCTATCAGGCCCGATTGTAATGCCCTCTTCGTTCCGGCGAATAACGGTTCCTCCTCCAAGACCAAACGACAGCAAGTCAGGCATTCTAAAATTGGTTCGGATCGACCCGATATCTACAGCGAGTGAAGATTGCCTCGGAAATCCGTTAACCAGCACACCGATATCTGTTGTTGTCCCGCCAATATCCACTACAAGCGCATCTTTTAGACCAGTTAAGTGGGCCGCTCCTCTAATCGAGTTAGTTGGTCCGCTCGCAATCGTCAAAATCGGATACTCGAGAGCAAACTCACTTGTCATTAGCGTCCCATCATTTTGGCCAAAGTAAATTCTGGCTTTAATTCCCTCCTGCTCAAGCGTTTCCCGAAACCCGTTTGCAACGCTGCGGACCGTTTCTTTTAAGGCCGCATTCAGAACTGTTGCATTTTCTCTTTCAAGTAAACCAACGCTGCCAATTTCGTTAGACAGGGACAGGTAGATATCATCGCCAAGTTCCTGCTTCACAATCTCTGCAACTTGTTTTTCCTGATCCTGGTTTACCGGTGAGAATACACCGACAATCGCAATGGATTGGACCTTGCCTTTATATTGTCTGCAAACCTCCCGGACCTCTTGTTCATTAATGTTTGCAATAATGCGGCCATCGTACTCGTACCCGCCTGACACAATGCTTATATTTGTACCAATTTTTTCAAGAATATCTTCTGGCCAGCCAGCAAGCGGCGGAACCGCTGTTGTTGCGGGAGCACCGAGACGAATGACTCCCACCTTAGTGAGGTTTTTTCGTTCTACGATTGCATTAGTGCAATGCGTTGTTCCGAGCATGGCATGGGTAATGCTCGCAGGGTCCACCTTGCTTTCCTGCAGAAGCGCCTTAACGGATTGATTTATTCCTGTACTAACATCCTTGGTTGTTGCTACTTTAATTTTAAATACACATTTTAGGTTGCCATCGAGAAGGACTGAATCAGTATGCGTCCCCCCAACATCAATGCCTATACGATAATTCATGCGAGACAGCCCTTTCTTTTTTCGGCCAGTTGCTCGACCGGTTGATATTCGTATGGATAGCCAAAGTAACTTGGCCCAGCTGTTTCAATCCCTTTTGGCGTTCTCCATTTGGCGTCACACGGAAATGCAACAACAACGACACGGGCGCCATACTTCATTCCTTCCGTTGTAATCGGAGCTCCTGTTTCCAAATCCAGCACTGCAATTAAATCAGGGGTGATGGCAACTGGTTCATTCGTATCTTCATCTAGTGCCAGCAAATGTTCATTTTGGAAAAATAAACGCAGTTTCCGGTCTTTGTCATCTCTAATGCCTTCCAGCAATGCTTCCCCTCTGGTGAAGCCATCCTGGATACGTCGGCGAATATCAATCGCCTTTCCCTGGAATAATTGATAGCCTTGCATCTTATTTAACAATTCCTTAACCGGGTTCAGCCCGTTTTTCCTTGAGCCTCTAATAATTTTTCCAATATCCTCTGCTAATGTCAGAGTGTTAGGAATTACGCTCTTTTTGACATGAATGCCTTCCAGCGCATAATCACACATTTTTGCCGAGCCGCCCATCTGGATCGTGATCGCCCGTGCAAATCGCTCGGACCATTGGCCATCAACGGGATACATCAAAAGTGTATTTCCTTTTTCATCACTCATTGTAACCGCACCTGGAGAATGGCCATCCAGGTGGTATGTAACCATCTGAGCCTCCGGGAAAGCCCTGCCCATCGCATCAGCATCAAGCACTGGGATACCCTTTTTAGCTGCCGCCGCGACCGGTATAAGCGAATTGCTGCCCCCGATTTCAATTGGCATTATTGCTTTAGCCTTTTTCCCCAACACCTTCTCAAGCATATCGAGCGAAGCAGTAAGCTCCTCCTCTGAAGCTACTTTTTCAATGCCGACCGTCGGAGCCCCAATTGTTGAAACAGGAACGACCAAGTCATCATCCTCAAGTTCATCAATTGTAATCATTTTAACTTTCCCGTATTTCTTAATAGCCTGAATCGCCATCATCTTGCCTATGTATGGGTCTCCGCCGCCGCCTGTTCCTAATACTGCGGCGCCGATTGCAATATTCTCAATCTCTTCCGTATCCAGATATCTCATCACTTTTCTCCTCTGCTAAGTAGATAAATTAAAAAAGCTCTTTCAGCTGTACACTTGCTTCCTTTTTTATTCCAGCCCAATAAATCTCCCAGTTTGATCTTAATCTTCGTTCCAGAGCTTCAGGCTCCTTTGAATAGTAAAATAACTGGAGGAAAAGGCCGTCCATTAAGCATAAATAACTATTTATCAACTTATCTGCTTCAAGCGGCCTCACTTCATTCTGTTCGATTGCCTGAGTGAAAATTTCACTTAATATGCTGGAGAGCAGAACATCTGATTTTATAAATGCTTCCTTTATTGGACCATCAAGGCCTTCAGGTGAAAACATCATAAATCTGCGGTAAAAGTTCGTCTTTGTTTCTTCCTTAAGATGGTAGTTGTACATTTCCTCTAAAATAGTAAGCAGTTTTCTTTCTGCCGTTTCATTATTCAAATCATCTGATACCATCCGAATATATTCATAGTGATGGATAAATACTTCTTCAGAAATAGTCAAAAATAAATCTTCCTTGCTTTTAAAAAAGGCGTAAATAGATGGCGTTTTAATGCCTACCTCTGATGCAATCGTTGAAAGGGATGTTTGTTCGTAGCCTTTATCAGCAAACAGCTTAAGAGCCACTTCCCTTATTTTGCTTTTCGTATCCATAATCAAACCACCTAATGAGCGTTAGTTAGGTATTATTATAGTCCAATGAAAAATAATTACAATAAAAAATTAAATTTTCTTAAAATTCGTTTCACTAGAGTTGGAACGTGTTACTCCAAGAAAGGGTTCGTATGAATTTATTGCAGCAAAAAAATAAGACCGCAACGGTTGCGGTCTTAGGTAAACTATAGTTCACAGAAAACATCTAGAAAACAGCTTAAAGAAAAGAGTCCTCTTATTTGGATTCCGTTACAGGTTCAATTTGTTTAATGTACCCTATGGTTCATAGGTAAAGAGAATAAGTAAATGTTAATGACAGCAAGCAGAACTAGTAAGGCGTAAAAAGGCAGCATGGATTTGAAACTATCCTTTTTTCCTAATCTGTATGCTGTATAGCCAGAACCGGCCAATCCGATCACAATAATTGCATATTGAAATAACTGGACGGTCGACGTGGGGGCGAGACTTAAATCTCCTTGGTTAGAGCTCACACCAAACAATGCAACGGAATTAAACCAAATGGCTTTTCCTTCGGTAATAATATGGAATAGATTATGGCCCAGATGCCCGGCAAGATCCAAGGGAATAATAGCATAGCCAAAGCGGATAAAGTTCTTTTTGACACTTTCGGCCATTCCCATATAAGATGCAATTTTGGCTGTTCCTATTAAAAGCAGAATCGGCAAGGCCATTGAAATTATAAAGGCAATCGTGAAATTCACAACATAATTTGCTGTACCTGTTACCGAGCCGATTGCTGCCAGTATGTCCTGCCAGATTTCAAGCATAGTTATATTCTGTACAAAAACAATTCCCATGATTACGGCTGCAAGTGATGCATGCTCTAATCTCGGATTCTTCAATCCCCAAAGTTCTTTTGTTGGGATTCTTATAGAAATCCGAATAGAATCATTCGGGCAGTTCTTTACACAGTTTCCGCATATATTGCAATCCGCGCTCGACTCCATGGTCCTTGGAAACTGAAACATTGGACAGCCTTCTGCTATTTCACTCCCTTTAAAACAGGCCTGAGTTTTGCAAGTTTTGCATACTTCCGGTGTGCCTCTTAGTTCAAGAGCACCTGCCCTAGAATAGTTTCCGGCCAGACCGCCCAGAAAGCAAAGGGTCTTACAAAATGTCCGTCTTTCATAATAAACTGAAGTAACAACTACCATCGTTACAAGACCAAGAAGCAGGTAACCCGAGCCGCGGGGTGATTCAACAATACCCCAGACATGGTCGCTGTAAGTGATCCCGATAAAGAATATGTCGATCAGCCAAATTCCATACTTTCTTAAGAACTTCGGCATAGGCCGTTCGCTGCCGACCAGCTTCCTCACAATATCGCTCAACTTTCCAAAAGGACAAATTGCACACCAAAATCGGCCTGCTGCAATAAAAATAATCGGAATAAGCGGCCACCACAGCACCCAGGTCATTGTGGTACCAAAATTACTGTGTGGGCTCACTGTGCCAGCCACTAATTCGAAGACAATGATTGAAAATACAAAGAAGACCATCCATTGGAAGATTCCCGGATACCATTTGCTTTTCACGAACCTTTTCATCATCGGGATGGACAACAGGTTAAACGATTCTTTAGTTGTTTTTAATTTTTTTTCAGGAACGGACATTTTATTCACCTTTCCTTCTGATCCGTTTATTCCAGACTCCCATCAATAGGAAGGAAAGATTGATAGCTCCAAACGTACCTAGAATACGAAAATTTGGACCCTCTTCTACCGCTTTTTCCTCTGCATGGCCATGGTCACCTTGTTCATCATGGTTTGCGTCTACTTCATCGTGACTTCCGTCTTCTCCATGGTCTAGTTTTCCATCTCCACTTCCATGACTGTCATCATCTTCATGGTCAGCTGATTCAGAGTGATTTTCCAATGAGGTTCCTTCCTTATCTTCGCTGCCTTCGTGTCCCTCTTTTAAATGGCCTCCTTCAGAATGTTCTCCGACTCCTTCTAGCTCATTCCCGCCAGAAGACTCAGTCGCCTTTGGTGAATTCTCATTATCAGGATGTCCTTCATCTGCAAAAGCATTTAGTTGAAAAGAAGTGATAACACCGAGAGCGAAAATCAATAATAACCAGTTTTTCAATATTGCACCTCCAAGTTAAGAAACCGTTTATAAGTTTGTTTTTCTCCTAGATATAATTTAAAAAATAAATTTGCAGTTTTTATGCTTTTTATTTGAATAAAATAAGACATTCCTTCCTTTTAGTGACTTTTTCATAAGAAAGACATACTCTTCGAGATATTCGAATGCAAAAAGCCGCTCACTAATTGAGCGGCTCACAACAATTCTATAAACTAAGAGTTAAACAGGAGACGGTATCCGTTTCGCATCCTTTATAAAAAGTATCTGACTTACCAAAATTCGCGATTTTATATCTCCTCGAATGTCCAAACAATCAATCTATATACAAGATAAACGCCAAGATAGGCTCCGGTTAACAAGAAAAAAGGATTAAGAAGTATTCCATGAATATTGGTCATGAACACCATGTTATCCTGAATTATTTCGTAAATGGCAAGCGAAGCAATATTCCCAAAGACTAGCGCCGCTATGATTGCTAAAAGATTAAACGCTGGGCGGGATTTAGGCCAAGCCTTTCGAGAAAAACTCATTAGCAACGGAGCAGCCATACTGCCGAAGATTAATAATAATTTCATGACGATCACCTCTTTTCCATCCTTTACATTAGGAAACAAAATTAAACTTAAGTAACTTGTTGTTAGTTTTGTCAAATTTCGTCCGTTTGCAACGACGATTCAAAAAACCTCCAGGTCGACTCTATTTCCAAATAATTTATCTTGGACCTAAAACATAAAATTAGGTTTTTCATATTCAAGTATAGAAAGTTTCTATTATAATGTAAGATGATAGTGCATGAAAAAATAAAAAAGGTTGTTGTGTATGAAACTTATAAAAAGGCTTTTTTCAAAACAAAAAGAAACAAAAATTGATTTCTGTGAAAAGAACCTTGACCGCTTTCTTACTGAAGAAAATTTCCCAGCCTACAATACATTTTTCAACCAAAAAAACATTATATACAAGGAATACAACTGTCAGAGCAGATGTACGGAATGTAAACATTCTCCCTACGCTATTGTTGATGGCGAGTTCATGTCAGCTGAAAGTGCAGATGAGTTTTTAGAGCAGCTAAAACTTGTTGCCGGGCAAAAGTAATTTGTCTCCGTAGAATTCATCCGGCCTTAGTACTTGTTGATATTAAAAACGGTGCTTCGTTGCTATATTTCCAAAATCACAGAAGAAAGTCAGATTCAAAAATGGTACAATACTGTTAGACAAAACTCATATTGTTATAGAAAGAAGGAAAATCTATGAATAATACAACTTTAGGTCGTTTTCGTTTGATGGGATTCCTGGAAGGACTCTCTTTACTAGTCCTTTTGTTCATAGCAATGCCGCTTAAATACGCTGCAGGATTTCCTGAAGCCGTAACATTTGTAGGCTCCCTGCATGGTTTCTTGTTTGTTCTCTATCTAATCATCATTGCTTATACCACCTTTAAAATCAGATGGTCGATAAAATGGGTGATTAGTGCGATCGCTGTTGCCTTTATACCATTTGGCAATCTAATCCTTGACAACTTTCTCAAAAAGTCTGCATTAATGGCAAAATAAATAATCTACACAAAAACCCGTAAGCCTAGGCCTACGGGTTTTTTGCCTTCTCATGCATGAGGTGAACTGCTAAATGATAAGCTGAGATTGTTTAATGTGTGGATCCTGGCTGTAAGCAGGAATAAATCATTATAGTTTCTATTAACATATTCATCGATAACCTTAAAACCCTTCCTAAATCTAGTTACTAATAAACTAGTGTACTTTTCATCCCAATCAAACCGGTTTATTCTCACAAGTTCGTCAGCAATGACTTGAAACTTAAACTCCTCAATAAAAAGCTCAATTTGGTACATTTTATCTATATTTAAACTAAAGCTAGGGTTGTTTTGGATCCTATCGACAAATGTAATAAAATGATTGATGTTCTCAGCCAGCAGGTTAGCTTTTTGCATCTCAAATCTCATATTCTCATCTCCTTAGTATCTAATATCTATCGTCATAACTAAGAAGATCATATGATTTAATTTGGGATGATATTCTCCCCAAACCAGTGCCTGTTCTGTCAGTGCCAAATCTTTGCTAAAAAAGTAAAAATTAAAAAATATGAAGGTTCTAGTAAAGATTATAAATGAACTTTTGTTTTTACATACAATTATGAGTGTATGTAGGAAAGATATTAAAATATGGTGGGACTGTACGCGAAATTAAATCCCACCCCAGTTTATCTATTCTAGCGTGTAGGTCACAAGAATTTATTAATCCTGCAATCTCTTCAAGTTGGATAAATGAGGTTTCTTCTTCCTGATTTTTCTTAATATGTACTTTATCAAGTGGGGCATATCAAGCTTGTGGCATCCTTAAATAACAATGGAAAAACGTTATAAAAGAAGAATACCCTTAGTATTTTTACTGAGGATACACACTAGCTAAATTAATATATTCTCTTCATTACCTTTTTGTTTCCACTCACCGCTGCCATACCTTCATCATAATAAATCTTGACCAAGCTTCATTCCAGTTAGAAGATCCGCAATTCAATGATTTCCTTTTTTACAGACCGACCTGTCACGACCATTTAAGCGGCCTTACGATGCTTCTGACTCAAGGAAAATTTATCGATGGCGAGTACTTTTGTAATCTCGTCAAGAATTAACTAAGTTACGATTGTAAAAGGCTGTTGTATGCTCACGGTGGGTGGGTGGCTGGTATTACCCGAAACTCGGTGATTTACCATCATTAGCTTTCACGTAGTAACAACTACAAGATCCTCTAAATACATATTATAATTTTTGGGAAGAAGCTTCTCAACATCCACAGCCGGAAGCGGCCGGCTGTAAAAATACCCCTGACCATATATACAACCGTTTTCAATTAAAAATTGTGCTTGCTGTTTATTCTCAATTCCTTCCGCAATTAAATCAAACTTTAAATTTTTGCCCATTTCAATTATGGTCTTTACCACTAAAGCTGTATTTGGATTTAATAGCATTTCATCTACAAATGATTTATCAATTTTTATAACGTCAATAGGTAAATTGTTTAGCACACTTAATGATGAGTAGCCAGTTCCAAAATCATCAATAGAAATTTTTATTCCTAATGTTTTTAATTCCTGTATGATTGCTGAAGAATGGCTAATATTTGCAATAACACTCTCTGTAACTTCCAACCCTAAATATTCAGGTGCTAATTGACTTTCAGTCAAAGCTCTTTTAACTTTTTCAACAAAGAATTGATCTTCAAACTGTAAATTAGAAACATTTACATTCATCTTTATCCAACTACCTGATTCTTGCCACAATTTATTTTGTTTACAAGCTTCTTTTAATACCCAATTCCCGATTGGCAAAATCATACCAGTCGCTTCTGCAATTGGTATAAATTCAAGTGGAGAAATGAACCCCATTTCTGGATGATTCCAACGCAGCAGAGCTTCAACTGCAAAAATATTTTCATTTTCCAAATTCACTTTGGGTTGATAATTTATAGAAAACTCATTGTTTTCAAGGGCTGCCTTTAACCCTCGTTCCAATTTTAATGCCCTATTAAGGATATCTTCATCTTGCTGGATATAAAAGTGATAGTTGTTTTTCCCTCTTTTTTTGGACATATACATTGCTGTGTCCGCATGTTTTGTAAGTGTATTTAAATCTTGTCCATCAATAGGGTACATACTAATACCAATACTCGGAGATGTGAGGTAGTTCCTCCCTTGTAAACTAAAAGGAGTATTAAAATGATGAATGATTAGTTCAGCGATTTCTTTAACCTCTGATTCGCTTACATCCTCTAACAAAACAATGAATTCGTCTCCTCCCTGGCGTACTACGACATCTCTTTCCCTCACATTTTCACTTATTCTCTTACTGACTTGTATAAGTAATTGATCCCCTATGTCATGGCCCATTGTGTCATTAATAAATTTAAATCGATCTAAATCAATGTACATTATTCCCATTAATTTATTATTGTACAAGGCCGTTTCAAAATAGTTTGCTAACATGCTTCTGTTTGGTAAGCCAGTTAAATAATCATGATAAGCCATTTGTTGGAGTTTATTATTCAGGAAGTGGACTTTATCGAATTGTTTACCTAAGTACCATCCTAAAGGCAGTTGGATTACCATAAGAATGATACTCTTCATCTCTATACTTTCTGAATAGTAAAAGGTGTATAAGATCCCACTTACACCGTTTAAAATAATCAGGACTAAACCTATTATTCTTCCTTTAAAACTCATTAGTCTTCCTCCCTTCATATTATTCTAAATAATAGACTTTATCGGTAAAACAAGATTAACTATTTCGATCTTGAAGAATATTATATTCGATTAAAATACTTGTACCTTCTGCTGAAGTAAAAATATGAACACCATCAGAAAATTTTGATATTAATTTAAAACCTTGACCTAATGACCTTTTACTTGTATACCCTGATACAAGAATGGTTTTTGGAACTTCGTGCAAAGGTATACCAGAACCTTCATCAGAAATCAAAAACTGCAGCTTTTCTTTCTTTTTAAAAACAGATAGTTCACCATTTGTTGCATGTTTAAGGATATTTGTCACTGCTTCTGTAACCGCAATTTGCACTTTCATTGAATCTAATTCAACTGGATTATGAATAATAATAGTTTTAATAACTTCCCGGCTTTTTGGGACATCTGAGTTTTTCCTTATAGTAACACTATCTAAAAATTCGCCTAGTTCTTTTATCAAATCAGGTTTTGAAGTTTGAACTATTATTTTATTATTAGACAATGTCTTAACAATTTCACTATAAGACTCTAAAATGCTCTTTTCTAAATCCCTTCGATAGTTTAGAAAAGGGGTCAAATTGTGTACAAAAATGGTTGCTTTTCCGGTACCCAAAGGCTGAGTATATAAATCTAACGTACGATTTTTATGTACCAGCGTTTCATGAACTACGTCCTGACGTTCATTAGCCGTATTGGCCAATGAATAAAGAACGCTGTCTGGAAGATTTTGTTCTTGGGGAGTGATCGTCCCTTTGCCTACACATATAAAGAAAGACTCTCCCAACTTAGAATATGTTTCTCTTTGAGAAGATTTATTTATGGAATTCTCAACGCCTTGAGGAGATTCCTCATGAAATGGAAAATTTTTAATTTCCTCAAGAATCATTTCAATGTGATGGATTTCTACTTTTTTAACTAAATTTGGGTCCAAGAATGTCCCTGACTTAGTATCCAGCAAATTTAAAATTGTTTCTGGATCTTTTTGCCGCGAGATAATATGGTCAAGCGTGTTAGAAAGTGCAATAATTCGTGACTCCAATGGTATTTCCTCTCGGTGCAGACCTATAGGAAAGCCTTTCCCATCCCATCGTTCATGATGAAATAAAATCCAATCAGATATCTTCTCCTTTGGGAACATTGTTTTTACAATCTGTACTGCTTTTTCCGAATGACTTTGATATTCACGTTCTTCCGACAACGTTAAATCCCCTCGTTTATTAAAAATTTGAGAAGGAATCAAAGCTTTTCCAATATCGTGAATAACTGCGACTTGTACCAAGTCATTGCGGCTACGCTTGGGATACCCAAAGTCTTCAAGAAGAGCTTCAATGATTATTCCAACACGGTTTCCATGCCCTGAAAGCGAAGGAGCGATTCGCCCTTCTAAAACTTGAATAAAGGCACTTGAAGTAGACTTCCGAAGTGAAAGCTGCTTTGTAAATTCGTGAGAGAAAAAAACAACAATAAGCAAGAAAAATAGTGTATATAACACCAGGACAATCAATTCTTTATCCGATTTATAGAGCATTAAAAATGGTATGACCACAATATAAACAATAAGCGGAATAATCAGTTCAGCTGCTTGTTTTTTGATATTTACGAACATCTTCTTTTTGAATACTGTCGCCTGAACTCCTTCAATAAGAAGCAGATTTACCAATTCAAAAGCCAACGCTGTCATCCCAACGGCAAATAATATATTGTAATTGGAAGTTAGCTTCCATACCAGAAAAGAAGCAAGAACGGATACCACATACATGCCAATTGTGACCAAAAGGCGAATAACTGGGATCCTTCCTCTTCTTAAGCTTTTTATATAATAGGCAAATGTTGCACAATAAATTGCTAGGACAGCATAAGAAAATCCATCATAAATGAGCAAAAATAAATATCCAATGCTTCCGGCTGCAAATTGATCCCCGCTCGGAAGTTTAATAGGAAAGATTTCTAGAATAATGACAATCGCGGTCATAATAATAAAAACCTTAAGTTTTGAGGAATTTATGTCAGGAATAGCCGCTACAAACGAAATTGCTGCCACTATGACTAAGCTGATGGTATACCAATTTATCACTTTCATTTTCTCTCACCTATGCTTCTCTTGTTGAGGAATTCTTGTAAATAAGAATAACAATTCCTATACCAACTATAAGGTCCCCCGGACTCAAGACGTAACGAATAACGGGAATCCAGTCTCCCAATATCCAGTAGTCCATTGATCCTTGCATTAGTTGATGGCGGGAATCAGTTTCGAAAGTTAAATCCCCATCCTGGCCCGTACTTTTTAATGCTGCTTCAGATACAGGCATAAGACCACCATGAAGAATCAGAGCAGTTAGGTTTAAAATGGCTCCTACTACGATCCATTTTACTCCTGCAATGCTTTTGTTTTTTAGAAGACCGATAGTAATACCAATAAAAGTAAGTACAAGGATAAATTCAAACTTCTCTCTTGTCTCAATTGTTATAAAGGCGAGAGCGATTTGTACCCCAAAGCTAACTAAAATAACAAGAGGCCATTGAAATTCAACATTTTTTATAAACGTAAAAGGGTTTCTTTTTTTTAATAGCGTATAAATAACAGCGAAAACAAGGAAATATTTCAATTTCAATAACCTCCTGATCTTTTAAAGAAAGACTCGGTAATCTCCCGGAAAGTACTTCTTTCCAGGAGATCACTCAAGTCTAAAAAGGGATAAGTTTACCACCACGGGCGACCGACAATTGGTCCCATTGTTGCTGCCACTACTGCTGCGACAGTTAAAAACTGCTTTAAACGTGCTTTCATGTGATTCACCTCCCTTCAATGAAATAGGTAACTGTTGAATTTATTCATCCTTTTATCGATTAACGGATTATTGTACTTTTTTATAGTTCAAACAAAGATCCCATCACCAAGTATTTCAGGCAATTGTAACAGTTCGAAGACCTCCATAATTTCTTCTCTAATCCCTAGTATTTTTACTTTTATCCCTTTTTCACTTAGTGTTTGGACGAGGTTTAAAAGAAGCCCCATTCCGGAGGAATCAACAAATGGCACCTCTTCAAACTTAAAATGGACCTTTTTATAATTACTGACAAATGGAAGTAATTCCTCTTCTATAACCTCTGTACTATCAATGTCTAAATCTCCATAAAGATTTACTACTAGGTGATTTTCTAGCGGAATTAGTGAATATTCAATCATTTATAGCATCCTGCTTTCCTTTGAATTAAAAACGATCCGATCATATTCATCAAGATGGGCACAAACGTTAGTTCTTGTTTCTGAAAAGGTGTACTTCACATTCCCTATTTTTATTGATGTACCTTCCATTACCTTTTTCAGCCGAATCTTTTGATCGTTAGGAACAGCAATAATTGTAGCTGTTCCACTTTCAGCTCCCGCTTCATTAATTTCAACCCCGAGCCTCCCGTATACCTCACCACCTCGCAATATTCCGTTAATTTTTAACATACCGCCCGCATGGACCTTTGAATTAACACAGCTTTTCCCTAAAATAAGGATGTTTCCACTGCAGTATAGTCTGCTGTTAAGTGCACTAGGAATAGTAATATAAGAGTCTGGTTCGATTGCCGTTTGGCTAAGCAGATGTATTTCTTTCATTTTTTTCGATAATTCAAGTATTCGTTCAATAGAAGTTACTTCATTATTTACGGATAAAAAGATCTGTGAAAGAGAAACTCCTACTAACCTCCAGATATCATCGGCTAGGAACTTTTCACCTGTTCTTACTGCATCAATATATTTTTTCACCTTGGGAGGAAAATTCTTAAACTTCCTTTCCAATAAAATCCTTATTAAAGGCTGAATACCCCCTCTGGAAAAGTCGCTTGATTTAAAAGCTGGAGACTGTTCCAATTGTTTAATAACAGTAACTATTTTATCAACTTCATTATGGATAATTCCCACGAGGTGCCCTAGTTCTGTAACAAGCATATTATTTTTGCCGGCAGAAAGCTCAGAACCAAAAATGTTTCCGTAAGAGATGATTGCCCCTAAAGAAGTAATGGATGCATTCGTTATTATTTTTTGGACAAAGATATCTCCTTCCGCTGTTACAGACATATTACTTTCAACTTCCCCCTGTATATCTATATCGCCAATAAAGTCAAGGTTACCAGATATTAAATCGACGTTACCAGGATGGGTTAATCTTTTCACGATTTTAATTCTAACCAACTTCCCTCTTTTTTCTATATATGGACGTCCAGATTCCATGGCGACTATTTTGTCTTCAACCAATGCTGTCCCGTGATCAGTCTTTATAATGACAGGGTTTGTGGTTTTAGGAGGGATTGGAATGTTGGTAACAGTCTGACCTATTTCACCGGGGATCGGGGGGTGTAAAATGGCTATAACTTGCCCTCTTTCTACTTTTGGTATTGTTTTGATTTCACGAAAATCTACACTTCCATCCTCACGTTCCTTAAGGCCCTCCTTAATATTTAAGTCAATTTTTGATTCAACCCATCCGTTTTTACCTTCACTAGGTTCTTTTCCTGAAGCAATTTCAAAAGTACCTTCTTCTGAAACAGCCAGCGCTTCGAGTATGACAGTCTGTTTTATACCTTGAGATACTCTTAATCTTTCGAGTTTTTGCATAACCTCTAAATAATCGATCGTATTCTGGACTTGTTTCTCCTCTATAGTGTAGAGCTCCAAATGATGAGCGGGGTCCATATCGGGAACTGTGCGTGTAATTTTATATCCAGGATTTATATATAAATGAACCTTTAATTGCCGTTCATCCATTGAAAGCTTCCATGTAGTCTTTTGTTCCGAGTCTTCTACTTTTATTTCATAGAAATCTAACTCTGAAATAATGACCGTTTTTTCGTTGACCAGCTTACTGTTTTTATAGAGTGTCACACCTGAACTAAGAGATACCGTAGGATAGTAATCCGGGGATGATTTACAAAAAATCTTTCCGTCCCTTACCCATACTTTCCCTGTAAGCTCATTTGTCTCATTAAGACCCTTTTGAAGGGAGGGATTCGGAGTTCCTTCCAGAGATTCAGCTTTGAAAATATCCTCAACGTTAAGGTCATTCATTAAATCATCAAAGGTGGAAGAAGTTGTTGTATTATTAACCTTTGTTAATTTTACAACAGCCTTTCTGGCTCCTATTCCCAAAAACCCCCTAACTTCATGCTGAATAACTTCAATGTTCACTTGTTCTTTCGTTGTTTCTAATAGATCCAGTCCTGCAGTAATGGCTGCAATGATATCTTTTCCTTTTGTTATAATACTTTGCACCATTTTTCCTCCTATCCTAGAACTGGAGAATTTAGACTTGAAATATCAGCCTTCCGCTCTCGTATTTTTAAAAGGACCATTGTTATGTCATCCTTCTGGGGAGCCCCCTCGGTAAACCGCGTAATAGAGCTCATTACACATTTTTCAATATCTCCAACGTTATAATCCTTACTCTCCAGCAGTGTTAGAACTAAACGTTCCAATTTATATTGTTCACCACATTTATTTTGTGCTTCAATAATTCCATCTGTATAAAAGAACACCGAATCGTTTTCTTCCAGTCTTACGGATACTTCTTTATATCTTTGGTTTGGAAGTCCGCCAACCATCACTCCTTTTACTTTCGGAAGTTCTTTTACTTCAAGAGTTTTCCCATTTATAAAAATCGGGATATTGTGCCCAGCATTTGCATAAGTTAAAGTCCCAGTGCTAGGGCTCCAGTCTGCACAAAATAAGGTAACGAATGACTTTAAAGTCCTTAAATCCTCATAAATTGCCTGGTTGATTGCGGTTAATGTCTCCCCAGGACTTTGAGTACTTTCAGACGCACTTCGAAAAGCACCTCTTGTCAAAATCATCAGCATTGCAGCCGGAATTCCTTTTCCCATCACATCTCCAATAACAATTCGGATATTGCCGTCTATCAAAGGATAAAAGTCATAATAATCTCCTCCAATTAATCTGGCAGGGAGAGAGGAACCCTTAACTTCCCCTCCTTCAAATTTGGGGGTTTTTCCATTTAGTAATTGTATCTGGATATTTCTTGCCATATTAATTTCTCGTTGAAGAGATTTATCTAGTATTTTCTTATCTTCTTCTGAACTATTAAAGTGATAGGTTAGGTTATCGTGGAACATCAGTAATCTCCTTTTGAATCACTTCCAATATTTGAAATAATCCAACTGTCTCGAACATCTCGCCGATTTCTTCATTAATTCCTTCCAGCTTAAGCTGAAAGTTTTTTTCCTGAGATAAATAGATAGTGTTTATAATTAACCCCATCCCAGTGGAATCAATAAATTCCAATCGGTTAAAATTGAAGAGAACTATTTCAACGTTTTCCATATCATCAAGGTACGGATCAATTAAGTGAACCGTTGATATATCCAGAATCCCCTTAAAATGAATAACAACAGTACTTCCAGCAACTTCTCTATTAATTATTAATTCCAAGATTATTCTCCTTAACCGATTCTGAGTATAAGCTGCTAAAACATAAAATTTATCAACAACCAAAAAAGCTCACCCATAAAATGGGTGAACTTAATAAAATAGGATTTTCGAAACACCAAAATCACAATTCTATCTTATCTACCCCTTTTCGGAAACCCGGCGGTCATAGCTATCTCTAGCCTTAGATCCGTGGCTTTGCGTCCTTATTTTTCAATAAGTTTGCCATTATCGAAGGTACTTTGTCTTATTTTTGTTATCGGCATCTAGTACAAAAGATTTAGTGTTTTTAAATATTTTTCGGGAAGAAGCTATTTTCTTAATAACGAGGAAAAGAAAAAATCAAGGTTTTCAATAAGTATGCCAATAATTAACAAAAGAATGCCGTTTCTAAAGTAATCACATAAAGCTAGATCTCTATCTAATTCATTTTTTAAATCTTAAAAAAATCATAAGAAATCCTTAACTTTTATATAAATTAGTATAAAAAAACAAGGTACAATTACAGGCGAATTTAATTGGCATTGAGATTGGGATGTAAATATAAAATGAAACAAATTTGCCAAAACAAATAAATTCATTTTCAAAATTGAGTACATGAAAAGAAAATTGGTTAGCGTATGTAAGGAGAAAGGATTAGCGCAGCCTGTATCTAAAATATAGCCAAAAACTAGACTCACTAATTAAAACTATCAATTTAAATTTTTAAAACTGAACTTATTAGACCGAATTTGTATGTCCCGTAAAAAAGCCATATTTTTTCTAAGTCGGGAAATAAAAAACATATACTTGCTAACTAACGTGTATTGTTGTCTTCCAATCACTTGAATTTGAACTTACTATAATTAAATGTTCACTCAACCATTTAAGTTCTCCAAAGAATTTTGAATAGATAACTTCATTTCCAACCTCTTCTACTAATAGTTGGTTTATGATTCTTAGCCCTCGCTTATTATAAACCTCACACCTTAATTGAAATCCTTCAGAATCATGTATCCCTTTTAGGATTGCAAACTTTTCTTGATCAGGACTTTTTTTAGGTGTTTTATCAACTAAAAATACAGCTTGATAATCTTGATTAATAACCTCGTTCAAAGCTCTATTTGTATTAGCTAAAATTTCGGGGAAAGGTATTGCAGAATATTTCTCAATGGCCGGAACAATGAATTTGTATACTAATTCCGAAAATCCCTGAAACTTTGCCTCGGTTGATTTTAATTTCAAAAACTTCATGAGGTCTTCCGGAACAAATATATTAATTTCTTTAAAAGCCAGATTTTCTTCATAGCTAATAGGCTTTTCTGGATTTGCAAGGAAGTAAATATTTATCTCCTTGAATATTTCTAATTCAACTCCGATATCAGTTAACTTTTTTGAAAATATTAATTCAAAAATTCTCATTCCGTGAATTCGATTATAATGATTATGTTTCTTAGACCTATTTTTTCCCCATTCCAAAAAGTAAATATTAATCAAATTATCGCTTCCCTTTAATTTTTAGTAAGTTCTATTCTGTTTACCACGGAAAGTACTTATATTAAACAGCAGGTTGGCTTAATGTTATTCAGTAAAGTCGATATATTCTTAGAGATTTACAAAATGGAGTAAAACCAATCACTTAGGGTAAAAAATGAACACAAAGCTGTTGAGATAGAAGAAGCGATTTTTTTAAGGGAATTTGTAATGAGGACAATACATTATACAAATGTACATTATCATAGATTTTATTACTTTAATACGACCGTCCGGCGGAAAATTATATGTACAGCTATATTGCAAATATGATTGATTGTAGGTTCACAAAGTATATATATAAATATGAAGTTAAAAACGGACAACTTAGATTAATAATTAATATATCTAACTAATATATTTTCCGAACGTGAGTGAGAAAATGGCGTAAGCCAAATGTCCGTATTCATTTTCAATAACCTTCAACTTAAATCCTTCAGTAGTATTCACTCTGGAGAGGTTTCATTTTTAACTACATTAAACCGTAATCCATACTACCTTAAAAAAAACTGCCGGGCGATGCCTGACAGTTTAGGGCTTTCATTATTACCTGGGGAATCCTCGATTAATCGAGGATAAAGAATTATGTTATCTTTTAACGTCTAACTCTGTAGTTTGAATTTATTTTTTACTATAGATATATCTGAATGACCTAGAATTTGTTGCAAATAGAACGGATCACCACTGTTCATTATATAAAAAAGTATCCGTATCCCGGAAGGTATGAGTACTACTCTTCTATTATTAATTCAGGCTGTTCCCCATTATTCAGTTACTCTGCTTCTCCAATAAAATGTAGCCAGTATATTCTCTGGTTTATTCAAGGGTAATTTCCTCATTAGGTATATCCTCACCAAAATAATCAGTAAGATAATGAAGTGTTCCTAATACTATTGGATGGCAGGCTTTACAAAACCTTCCGTCTTCTTAAAACTCATAAACCGTTCAAACGTTTCAAAAAGAGTCAACGCCTGTTTTACCGATCTAACATTACTTAACTTCCACTCTTACTAATTCCCTTACGATTAATTTTACGATTACCTTATTGCATAAAAAAATCCACCCTTCTTTTTAAAGAAATAAGTGGATTAAACACACTAGTACCCCGGCAATCGGTCACACTAGGTCTATGTAATTTACCGAAAAAATACTAGTGACTTTATCAAAACAAATCACGGTTCAAATCACTGTTAAATCACAGTCAAAAAATTGTTCAAACCGTTGATAACATTGAAAATAATTGGCGGGACTGTGTGGGAATCGAACCCACCTGACCTGGCACGCAGGTCACAAGCGGTTTTGAAGACCGTGGAGGACACCAGTACCCCATTCAGCCCCATAGGAACATTAACTATTATACTTCTGATTATAATGTTTTACAAGGTATTATGCCTGCATAATATGTGACAGCTTTTCAAAGCTTGATGAAACCTTTGTAGGAGGTCTATAATAGGGACAGTAGAAAAAGGGATAGTGCAGGTGAATAAAATGCCAAGTGCAGAGTTTATGTGGTTTATAGTTGCATGGGGATTTGTGCTGATCGGTTTGTTTGCGATTGGCGGATATTTCATGTTCAGGAAATTTTTAAAAAAGCTGCCAAAGGAAGATGGCAAGTCGGATATGGACTGGGAAGAGCATTATGTAAATGAAACCCGGCATCTCTGGACAAATGAGCAGAAAGAGCTGCTTGAGGAATTAGTGAGTCCGGTACCTGAGCTATTCCGCGATGTGGCCCGACATAAAATTGCTGGGAGAATCGGCCAGCTTGCCCTTGAGGAAAAAGCTTCGGTAATCACCCAGGATTTAGTCATTCGCGGCTATATTTTAGCGACGCCAAAGAGAGACCATAAATTTTTGCGTAAAAGGCTGGATGAAAAAAGCATTAGCGTAGAGCCTTATGAATATCTCTTTTAATAACAGATAGAAAGAGGAGTGCCTGAGGGAAAAGGAGTGGTGATTTGCTGACTAAGAGATTAACAAAATCTACAACTGATAAAAAAATGAGCGGTGTGATGGCCGGGGTGGCCGACTATATTGGTATTGACCCTACGATTGCTAGGCTTGCCTTTGTGGCTTTAGCCCTATTCACAGCTGTTCTCCCTTGTTTAATTGGCTATCTGATCGCTGACTGGCTGATCCCAAAGGATACGGAAATATAAGAAATACTCGAGTCCTTGAACAGCCTTGCTACGCAAGAGGTCCAGCCGGTGAGTCATTTTTTGACTTCATCGGGTGCTAGACAAGAGTCAACTTATCTATTAAGAAAGAGCTTGGAGGAATCCAAGCTCTTTTTTTGATGCATTCATTATTATGTACAGCAGGAGGCTTATACTGTACTAGTGCTTTCTGTACCGCGCAGCTCTTGATGGATCTTTTTAAATTGCAGGTACATTGCAATGCGCCATGGCACAATCATCCCAAAGGCGAGGATCCAGAACATTCCGCCCAGTTCCCCGATATCGATTGTTGCACTCAATATTGTTTTCGCAATAACACGGACAACCAGGAGGCCTACTAAAATAAACAAAAAGGCCTTTGATCTTTGCAGGTAAATATCATTATCACGTATTTCAAATTTAGAGGTTCGAATCAGCAGTATCGAAAAAAGCATTCCAACAAGAAGCGCTTCAGCTATCTGCAATGGGGCAACCCGGAACATCGGGAACAGAAACATCAAGGCACCTGTACTCATAAAGATTGGCGGCAGGATTATTTTTCTGGCTGTTGCCGGTCTTTTCGCGGCTTTCATTCGCATAAACATGACAAAAACAGCCATGCCGATCGCTCCAATCGAAGACATAAGTACCCAGTCCATAACGATTCATCCTTTATCAATTAAATTAACACTATTATTATAGCCTAAACCTGAAGGGACCGAAAGCACCTATGGAATCCTGCATCCGGAACAAACGGAACGGGTGGCTGTATGAATAATTCTGTTTGTTGTCAAAAATAATGCCATTTAAGACTGCGCTTAAATGGCGTATGCTTAACCCAGTACTTTATCTATTGATTCGAGCACAAGGCTCTCATCAAACGGTTTTACGATAAAGTCTTTTGCACCAGCTTCAATGGCTTCGACAACCACCTTCTGCTGGCCCATGGCTGAGCACATAATAATCTTAGCGTCGGGATCGATGATTTTAATTTCTCTTACAGCATCTAAGCCGCTCATTTCTGGCATCGTTATGTCCATTGTTACGATATCAGGCTTTAACTCACGATATAGACGTACTGCTTCGAGGCCATTTTCTGCCTCGCCAGCCACTTCATGGTTCGCTTTCTTCAAAATGTTACTAAGCGTAATTCTCATAAATTTGGCATCGTCTACTATTAAAACTCTGGCCATCACAAGATCCTCCCAACTGCAGTGACTATTATCTCGATTTCAAACTTCTTCTCTATTATATACGATATTAGGCTGTTATTAGAAATTTAAACACAATTCTTTAAAAGAAAAGGATCATTGTGCTCTTGTAATCGGGATTTCTTGGGGATTAAAATCCTGTAAAACCGCCAAATAGCGGTGACAGCCATTGAATAATCTTATTCATCCAGTCGAAGAATAACATGATTCCAAGAACAATCATAATATAGCCGCCGAATTTCATGATTTTCACATTGTTTTTACGGATCCATTGCATTTTACCAATAAAGAAGGAAAGGACAAAGAATGGAATGGCGAATCCTAATATGTATGCAATCATATAAAGCATGCCTGACCCTGGGTTTGAGCCTGCTAGCAATATGACTGATGCCAAAATAGGTCCTGTGCACGGCGTCCAGCCTGCTGCAAATGCCATCCCGATTAAACTAGAACCAAAGTAGCCTGACGGACGATTTTTAAATTCAAGCTTACGGTCCTTCATAAGGAACTCTGGTTTAAACACACCAACAACCATTAGACCAAATACAACAATAAAAATAGCGCCAAGCTGGCGGATCAGATCTTGATATTGCTTGAAAAAGCTTCCAACAAAGCTAGTTCCAAATCCAATTGCGATGAATATGACCGAAAAGCCAAGTAGAAAGAATAACGTATGCAGCATGCTTCGCCTCTGCATCATCGCATTTTCATTTTTCAGCTCTCCTACAGACATTCCCGTAATATATGAAAGAAAAGCTGGATACAATGGAAGACAGCAAGGCGAGATAAAGCTTAAAAAGCCTGCCCCAAAGGCCAATAACACATTCAAATCACTCATTTAAACAACTCCTACATCCTACATCGATTCGTTTACATTCTAACAATACCTTAGATAAAAGAGAATAGACAAGCTGTGAACATTTCGTAAACAGGGTAAGTTTTTTCCATTACTACTATATCTATATGTTTTTTAATAATAAATTCTTCTAATCGGAAGTTTCATTCATTTTTCTTTTGATATTCAATCTCAATTCCTATATACTTGGTAGAGTGTTAACAAATTTTCCAGTTTTATATTGAATTTACATAAATTATGACACGATTCGACATTAGTCCGTTCGGTTCTACTATAAACAGGAAAGGAATTTCAGCCTTGTCAAAACAAGAACTCATCACGTTGATTGAAAAGAAGCGCTCCGAGTTATTTCAAGTTGTATCGAAAAACGGACTGAATTCCAATGCCGCCATCTATCATAGCCAGGAGCTCGACCGTCTTTTGAACGAATACAATCGCATCTATATAAAAAAAATAATAAGCCATTAAAAACAGCTTAACGCCAGAAGCGTCTAGCTGTTTTTGCTTTTAAGGACTAGGTAAACCTAAACTAGCTCATAGCAGCTGTAAAGATTCTGAGTATCGTTTACTTGCCTATTGTTCTCTCTATTGCTCTGTCTAACTTTTCCTCAATTCTATCTAGCTGTTCGGTCTTCTTCTTTGAAGAACGAATGAAAAATACAACTGCTGCAATGGATAGAACAGGAATAATGATTGCGATTAACTGGAAAATAATATCACCAATATTGATCATCTACGCACCTCACTTTCATTACTGCCGATTCTTAAAATTTCCGTTCTTAGCCTAAGTGTTTTTCTAAGAGCCGACAGCGTCCTCAACCCTCTCTGCCGTACTGTTTTGAAGGAGATACATTTTATGATAAAGCCCCTGTTTCCCCAAAAGCTCCTGGTGATTTCCCTGCTCAATGATTTCACCTTGATGCAGAACGAGAATTAAATCTGCATCCTGAATCGTAGAAAGCCGGTGAGCGATCGCAATTGTTGTTCGCCCTTTGCGCATCTTTTCCAAAGCAATTTGAATAGCTTCTTCCGTTTCTGTATCAATATTAGCTGTAGCCTCATCAAGGATGAGGATTTTCGGATTGGCGGCTATCGTACGTGCAAACGCAACCAGCTGGCGCTGCCCACTTGATAAAGTTGATCCTCTTTCAACCACCTGGTGCCCATAAGTTCCATCTAGTTTGTTTATAAACTGGTCAGCCTGAACAAACTCTGCGGCATTAACGATTTCCTGATCTGTTAGGGCTTCATTATGCAGGCGGATGTTGTCTTTTATCGTGCCATAAAACAGGAAAGGATCCTGGAGCACAAGACCCATTTTCGTACGCAAATCCTTTTCTGGGATACTCTTTATCGAATTTCCATCGATCAAAATATCCCCCCGCTCAAATTCATAGAATCTCATTAAGAGGTTAATGATCGAGCTCTTTCCGCTGCCTGTGTGGCCAACGAGAGCTACTGTTTGTCCAGGTTCTGCTGTAAAACTGATATTTTTGAGAACGTCTCGCTTGCCGTCATAGGAAAAGCTTAAATTTTTAACCTCAATCTTAGCTTCCTTAATCGCAGCGCCAGCTACGATTGTCTGTTGCGGCGCCAGTGCTTCGTCATCCAGCAGCTTAAACACTCGAGATGCAGAAACAATTGCCTGCTGGTACATTGATAAGCGCATCATCATATTGTTAACCGGCTCGAAAAATCGGTCAAGATAGTTGATAAAGGCGTATAGGACACCGATTTCTATTGCATGATCAAACGAGTTAACTCCGAAGAAGCTCAGCACTAGAATTAAAGCGAAAATATAAACAAGGTCAATTGCTGGACGCAATAGCAATCCGTCGATTTTAATGTTTCTTACGCCGGACATATAATGTTTCTGGTTTATTTCCCCGAATTCATCACGCAGCCTCTGTTCCTGGCGAAATACCTGAATCATACCCATCCCCTGTAGGCTTTCGCTCAGCTTTGCATTCAGCTGACTCAGCCTTTCTCGCATTTCCTGATAAAACACTGAGCTGTATTTTCGATACGTTCTCATTATCATAAAAATGATCGGCAAAATAGACAGACAGAAAAAAGCTAACTTGGCATTCAAAATAAACATCGCCACAAAAATTCCTGTTAGCAGGAACACTCCCTGAATAAACGTAACAATAACTGTTACAAACATATCTTTTATCGCTTCTGTGTCATTCGTCACCCTTGAAACAACTGCACCGGCCGGTGTTTTATCAAAGTACTTAAGGCCAAGCGACTGCACTTTTGAAAAAACATCAATCCTTAATTGCTGAATAATTTTTAAAGCTATTTTTTGAAAGGACAGAAGCTGAAAATAAGACACAAGCACATTCATAATTTGAATCCCCAAATAAACCGCTGCCAGCATCACAATTGGTTCAACCGCAAGATTTCGCGGTGTCAGATAATCATCAAGAAAGATCTTTATTAAGATCGGGCCAAGTATGTCTCCAATTGTGGTCAGCAACAAAAGGCCAAACGCGATTGATATCGTTTTCTTATGCGGTTTCGCATAGGCTAGCAATCGGAATAAAACTTTTCGCTGGTCCTTTCCGTTCATAACAGGTATCTTTTCCATTCCTTTATCCTCCATGCTCAACGATCTCCTCGAGCTGCTGTCTATAATACATATCCTTATACCAGCCGTTGTTTTGGAGCAGTTCTTTATGAGTGCCTTTTTCGATTACTTCCCCGTCATCGAGAACAATAATCAGATTTGCATGCTGAATTGCGCTGAGCCGATGGGCGGTAATGATCGTCGTTTTATTCGTCCGGTTTTGTTTCAGCTTTGAGAGGATGGCTTCCTCAGTTTTGGCATCTACAGCGGATAAAGAATCATCGAGAATCAAAATTTCAGGATTCATTAACAGTGCCCTGGCAATCGAAATCCTTTGCTTCTGGCCACCTGAAAGAGATACACCGCGCTCCCCGACAACCGTTTTATAGCCATCTGTAAATTCAAGAATATCTTCATGGATATACGCCACCTTGGCTGCTTCATGTATCGTTTCCTGGGACGCATCTGCCTGCGCAAAAGCGATGTTTTCACCTACTGTAGCTGAAAAGAGAAAATGGTCTTGAGGGACATATCCAATCGCTTCTCTCAGTTTTTCTAACTTATACGAAGAAATCGAACGCCCCCCTACTCTGATATCCCCTTCATACCCTTCAAACTGCCGAATTAGCAGCTTTAGCAGCGTCGTTTTTCCTGCCCCTGTTTTGCCTACAATTCCAAGGGTTTCTCCTCTTTTGATGGTGAAGTTTATGTTCTTAAGCACTGAATCCGTTTCATTAGGATACACAAACTTTTCAACACTGAATTGAATGTCCCCACTTGGCACGATATCCAATGCATCCTTCTGATCTTGAATATCTACTCTTACCGAGAGCAATGTTTTTACGCGATCATAAGACGCCCTGCCCCGTTCTACGATATTAAAGAGCCAGCCAAACGCCAGCATCGGCCAAATTAATAAACTGAGATAGGCTGTGAATGAAATCAGCTGTCCGATTGTCAATTCACCGTTTAAAACATACCGTGACCCAAAGGCAATTGACAAGAAAAAAGAAATACCCACGATGATGGAGATGGTTGGGTCAAATAAAGAATCGATCTTTGCTACCTTTACGTTTTTATTAACGACATCCTCCGATTGCTTACGAAAATCCTCAATATCCTCTTTCTCTTGTCCGAACGTTTTAATCACTTTAATCCCTGTGATGCTTTCCTGAGTTTTATCATTCAGTGACGAGAACGCCTCTTGTGCTTGATGAAATTCTCTGTGAAGCATGGTCCCATACCAGCTCGTTAAAAATGCCATCAGCGGCAGCGGGATCAGACAGATCAAAGTAAGCTTCCAGCTAATCGTCGTTGCCATGGCCACTATTACAAAGCCGCCCGTCGCCAAGGAATCGAATAGAGTAAGAACTCCGAGGCCAGCCGTTTGCTGAATTGCCTGAAGGTCGTTTGTTGAATGGGCCATCAAGTCCCCTGTCCTCCGCTTCTGATAAAAGGCTTGAGACATATTGGTAAAATGATTGTATAACTGATTTCTAAGTAATCTTGCCAGTTTAACAGCAGAGCCAAAAATCTTGATACGCCAGTAATACCGCAGCGAATACATCAAAATGGCCGCGATGATTAGAATACCGATCCATTTCAGCAGCCCGGCACCTGTCAATGTCCCCTGGGCAATTTCATCGACTACGATCCCGATAATCCGCGGCGGGGCAAGCTGAATAAAGGCCACAACCAGCAGCATGATAATACCTGATATGTATGCTGATTTTTCCTGCTTAAAATACCACATTAAATCTAAAAATACTCTCATACAATCCTCCGAATAAAGCAGAGCCCGATTTATAAATGCCTAAATAGTTTAACAAAAATTTGAAAAATAAGGAAGATTAAGCTGCAGCATGTTTATAAGATCTTCTTTCTCATAAAAAAACACCCAGATAACTGAGTGCATACTGGTGTTATGAATGACTAAAGAAGGAACACAATGATGGTGTATAGGTAATTACTTTAAGAGGATACACGCTGCTCTAAGGTTTACAAACACTTTTAAGTAGAAAGGCTATCCTTATCTAATCATGAGGACCAACCATTTTTCTTATTTTCTTAAATCGTTACATATTTGCTTCTCAATAACCGCTTACGTAGTCCTTATGCCGATTTTGCTGGTTGTCATATTTGCTTTTTGCCACCATTCCAGCACTAGGTTCTTTACTCTTCAAATAGTGCGGCTTGGAGGCAGTCTACAACATCTTATTTGTTTTTCATTATTTCTCCTAGGTTTTTTTATTCTATCCACTTTTACCTAAAATAAAGAAGAAGCAATTATACTAATACTGTAACTTTCCCTTTCTTATTAAATTGTTCCTTTTCCTTACTCTCCAAACATCCACAATTATAGTTAATAAAGTTACCAAAGTAAGGGTAAAAGACATTTCTGCAAATACAAATATCATAGAAAAAACTCCATCAGTCGTGAAAATTACAATCAATTTAATGATTGAATACAATAAGTAACCAACTAAGATAACTTCTAATAAAGCCAATGCCCTCATTTCTGCCTCCTTGGTTCTAAAATTTTATTTACCGATACCCCATTGAACATCGTTTAAACAAAAAGAACAGCTCCAAAACCACTCTTTACCGTGATTCATGTAAAGTTTGACCAGCGAATGAAATGCAAAAAAACCACCCTTTTCTGCTTATCTTTCACAGAAAAAAGTGGTTTTTTAGTGATAAAAGGATTATTTGTCTTGCTGTTTATTCATTGCGCTCATCATTTGATTAATCTTTTTCTGAGATGGCTTCATACCCATTTGCATCATCATCATTTTAAGCATTTGTTCATTAATTGGCGGATTTTTCTTCAAATAGCTCATCATATATCGGCGAGCAATGAAAAATCCTAGTGCGACACCGGCGATAAGAGCCAGGATACCCACTAGAACGAGTTGCCACATAAAAACTTCCTCCTTCGTGTTGTCTAACATACAGTGTACTAAACCAAAAGTTATTATACAATATTTGCGAGTCTTTTTCTCGCATTTTATTTAAACATATTTTCTTTCTTTAATAGGTTTAAGCCAGCCGCAGCGGCTGCTATCAATATCAATTGCAAGAAAAGAGCTTTCGCATTTCCTAAGCACTTCAAAAAAAGCAGTTTCTGCATCCACATTTCCGTCAGATTCAACTAATATATATCGATCGAATGTTTTTAAACTTGCGACACTTTTTCCTCTATTTTTGCGAATATAATAAACCCCTTGCTCAGCATGCAGATCCTTGCTAAGGGACAATTGATGATGCAATAACTGATGGAGGCGCAGAACAGGAATCTGCCTGGTAATATAATTAATTTGTCTGGAGATGATCTTTTTCAGAGAACCCCGTGCTTGTGCATAATCTTGAAAAAGCTGAATAAACATCCGTTCCCTGCCGAAATAATGAGCTGCGATTTCTTCTTCTATTAAATAAAGCTGATAGGATCTCATATGATCCCCTCCTTTAAAGGCAATCTATTGCTTTAATTATAGAGAATATTAATCATTACTTATGTCTAAAGATGTTGAAAAATAGCACTTATTCTGTCGAATTCATACTTTTCTTACAATTTTAATTATATCATTCAAAATTTATTTGTCACAGCGAAATTTGGCCTGCTCGAATGCTGACTCTTTACTTGCTCCATTACAGACCCTCTATATGACTTTCCGTAACAAAAAAGTGAAAGTGGTATATGGACCAGAGGTAATACGAGGCCGTGTTAATAGGGCGACTGAAGGTAGATGAACGAAAAAAGAGAACGAAATTTAATTCGTTCCCTTTCTCCAACCTATTAGTTCTGGATTAAAGCTTTCATACGTGCTACTACATTTTCAACGGTAAACCCGTATTCTTCCATTATTTTCTCACCAGGAGCGGATGCACCAAAACCGTTAATCGCAAGGATATCTCCTTCATCCCCTACGTAACGGTCCCATCCAAGTGGAGAGCCCATTTCAATGCCAAGACGTTTTTTGACACTCTTAGGAATAACGCTTTCCTTATATTCCTTAGATTGGGTTTCAAAACGGTCCCATGATGGCATGCTTACGACAGATACTTGAATTCCTTCATTCGCAAGGGCTTCTTGTGCTTTAACAGCAAGATGCACTTCAGAGCCTGAAGCTAAAAGCATCGCGTCTGCTGCGTCTTTTCCAGCTGGTGAAACCACATAAGCACCTTTTGAAACGCCATCATAGGCTGCTTCATCTGTCCCCTTCATCGTTGGCAGGTTTTGACGCGTTAATACCAATGCTGTAGGCTTGTCCTTCGATTCGAGAGCAAGCTTCCAAGCAGCAGTTGTTTCATTGCCGTCTGCAGGACGAATGATTGACAGGTTAGGCATCGCCCGGAGTGCAGCAAGTTGTTCAACTGGCTCGTGAGTAGGGCCATCTTCTCCAACAGCGATGCTATCATGTGTAAATACATATGTGACTGGGAGACCCATAAGTGCTGCCAGGCGGATTGCCGGGCGCAGGTAATCAGAGAATACAAAGAATGTTCCACCGAATACCTTCAGGCCGCCATGTAGTGCCATACCATTCATAGCTGCACCCATCGCAAATTCACGGACACCAAACCAAATATTACGGCCTTCAAATGATTGCGGGAAGAAGTCTTTGCTTCCTTTGATCATCGTTTTATTAGAGCCGGCAAGGTCAGCGGAACCGCCAATTAAGTTAGGAAGATTTTGTGCGATGGCATTTAACGCTTCACCAGAAGAAGCACGGCTTGCCAGGCTTTTTCCTTCTTCGTAGACTGGTGCATCTTTATCCCAGCCTTCCGGAAGGTCACCGTTTACCGCTTTTTCAAACTGATCTGCAAGCTCTGGGTTAGCTTTCTTATATTCAGCAAACAGTTCATTCCACTCTTTTTCTTTCTTTTCGCCATGTTCAGCGACTTGTTCCTTAAAGCGTGTGTAGACTTCTTCAGGGACATGGAAATCCTGCTCGAAAGTCCATTTGTAGTATTCCTTCGTCAGCTTCATTTCGTCTTCACCAAGCGGCGCGCCATGAACATCAGATTTTCCTGATTTGTTAGGTGAGCCGTAACCAATAACGGTTTTGACTTCAATCATCGTTGGGCGTTCGAGGTCCTGCTGCGCTTCCTCAATAGCCTTTGAGACTTCGTCCATGTTATTTCCATCTTCAACACGGATATACTGCCATCCATATGACTGGAAGCGCTGTGCAACACTTTCAGAGAAACTCATATCCAGGTCGCCGTCCAGGGAAATATCATTTGAATCATAAAGCACAACTAGGCGGCCTAGCTTTAAGTGACCTGCTAGTGAAGCAGCCTCTGCAGAAACGCCTTCCATCAGGTCACCGTCTCCACAAATGCTATATGTATAGTGGTCGACTAAATCAAAACCATCTTTGTTATAAACAGTTGCCATGTGGCGTTCTGCCATTGCCATTCCAACTGCCATAGCAATCCCTTGTCCGAGTGGACCTGTTGTAGCGTCAACACCAGGAGTATGGCCATACTCAGGATGCCCCGGAGTTTTGCTTCCCCATTGGCGGAAGTTTTTAATATCATCCATTGTTACACCATAACCAGAAAGGTGAAGCAGGCTGTATAACAGCATAGATCCATGACCGGCAGATAACACAAAACGGTCGCGGTTAATCCATTGTGGGTTTTGAGGATTATGGTTCATAAATCGTGTCCAAAGTGCGTAAGCCATTGGAGCAGCCCCCATAGGCATTCCTGGGTGGCCGGAGTTTGCTTTTTCAATTGCATCAATTGAAAGAGTACGTATTGAGGTTACTGACAACGAATCAGTTTGATCGAACATAAAATACATTCCTTTCTATTAGAACTCTCTACATTCTTAATATATAGTGACTGTGTGATGAATACAACAAATAGTATTTATCACAGGTAAAAAAACACTAGTTTCAAGCTAGTCTTTAAGTTAAAAGGCAAAAGGGAATACACTTAATTATGTATTCCCTCTTTCACCCTATATTAATGCATCTTATCATTCTTTTTTAACTCTTTTAACTTATCGGGTGTAACGTCATCCCCATTAGGGTCAACAATCTTAACACCTTTTAAAGTAGTAAGCATGTTGGAACGGAATGTTTGCAAGTATTCTGAACGCAGCTTGGATTGCTCCTTTGCCTCGAGCTCAGTAAGACCGGACTTTTTGGCTTTGTTTGCCAAGACATTAATTCGAGCCATTTTTTCTTTAGACAGCATGGTAAAACTCCTCTGTTTTAAGGTAAGACTAAAAGACATCTTACTAAAAAACCAAGTAATTTACAAGGGAGAAGTGTTATTATTCTGTTCTTCGATATAATCTTGGTATCTCCTATGGACAGTTGCTTTTGAAACATCGTATCCGAAGCCTCTAAGAGTTGCTGCTATTTCTGAGAAAGTAAGTTCGTTCTTTCTTAAGCGTACAATTTCGGCGAGCGGGATCTCTTTTTTATCACGTCCGGAGTTCACAGCTAGTTTTTTCAAATTATTTTGCGGTTTGTATCCTTGTTCGACGGCCCGTTTCATCCCGCGCTTGATCTTAATATTGTGAAGCTTTCGCTGATACTCTTCTACCATTCCGACAATCTGCAAGACCATAGAGTCGGAGTCTGAAAGGTGCAGTTCCCCGTTGTGGGAGATGCTGTAGAGCTTTGCCCCTTCTTTCAGGATGCAATGGAGCAGTGCTATTTTGGCATTCCCTCTGCCAAGCCTTGTTTCATCTTGTATTAAAACAGCGCTAGCTTCTTTATTTTTCAAAATAGAGAGCAATTGGAGTACTCCATCCCTATCAAGGTCGTACCCGCTTGCCTGATCTTTAATAATCGACTGTACCTGAAATCCATAATCTTTAGCCAGCTTCAGTAATTCTTCCTCCTGCCTGGCTAAAGAGGTTTCCTGCGTTTCTTTTGTTGTGCTTACCCGGCAATAAACAATCGCTTTCATATTGCCTCCTAATATGTAAAATTTTTAAGACTGCACTGATACAAACGGAGACATACGCCCAGCTGTTTTCCTCCGCCGCTGATCATGCCTTTACATTTCCCCACGGATCATTCACTGCTGGCCAGCTCTGTTCCTGTGTTTTCTGATAATTTCACTGGAATAACAAGCTCCTCTCCAGGATGAATCCTGTCTCCGGAAATGCCATTGTTCTTCTCTACCCAATTGATAAACTCACTATGGTTAAGGCTGTGTTCACCGGCAAACCTTTCAGAGATCTGCCAGAGAGATTCACCCTCCTCGACAGTCACTACCAATAGATCTTCGTGTGTTTCATCTGCATGTCCAATCAGCACAAAAGAGGAAATAAAGCTTACTCCTATTAAAATAATAGCATATGAATAGTTTTTCCATAATTTTCTCATTATTAACACTCCTAATAAACTAGAATATATGTTCGCTTTCTGTTAATATGATTATAAACCGAACAAATGTTTCGTGTCAACCAATACTCGAACTTATGTTTGTACCAGTTGGAAATACATGCTATAATTACGACAATATAAAAGGCGAGAGGTGCTGTAAAACATGGCGAAACTATCGAAGCGACAAACAGATATATTAGAGTTTATAAAAGAAGAGGTTAAGAGAAAGGGCTATCCCCCTTCTGTCCGTGAAATCGGGGAAGCTGTCGGATTGGCCTCCAGTTCAACCGTTCATGGGCATTTAGCCAGATTGGAAAGCAAAGGCCTCATCAGAAGAGACCCAACTAAGCCGCGGGCCATTGAAATCCTTGAACTGGAAGCTACAGATCATATCCCTAAATATAAAGTTGTAAATGTACCGGTTGTCGGTAAAGTTACTGCTGGCCAGCCGATTACAGCAATTGAAAATGTTGAAGAGTACTTCCCTCTTCCTGAACGGCTAGCTCCTGCAGATGAACAGGTTTTCATGCTGGAGATTATGGGTGAAAGTATGATTGATGCAGGTATTTTGGACGGGGATTATGTAATTGTTAAGCAGCAGCAAACAGCTAACAATGGAGATATCGTGGTAGCTATGACAGAGGAAGATGAAGCAACTGTTAAGAGATTTTTCAAACAGGAGGATTATATCCGTCTGCAGCCGGAAAACCCTACAATGGAGCCGATTATCCTGCGAAATGTAACCATCCTAGGAAAAGTAATTGGTGTATACCGCCATATGCATTAAACCTTCTAGCAAGCGGACAGCCGCTTGCTTTTTTTCTATTTCTGTCCTGCCAAATTCTCCTTCTCCTCCTTTTCACCTGTATTCTTCGTACCTTTAGTACTTAACGGTACAAGTTACCCCCTAATAGTACTAAGTATAAAATACTGAAAATTCGGTATATTTACACATGCTAAAACCCAAGCCTTTTCGATATAATAGCAGTACACCAAGAAATTACCTAAGGTCGCTTCACCCAAATACGGCTTTAGGAGTGTGAGGAAGAATGTTTCAGAACATTGGCTTCGCAATACTCATTGGTGGATTTGTTGGTTTGGCTGAACATGTAAGAAAACGCGGGAAAATTGTCAAGCCGCGAAGGACAAAGAAATTCATCTATCTCGGATTTTTAGAAGAAGTGCTGATGGGCTCTCTCGCCGCTGTTTTGCTTGTTACTTCAACTGGAGCGAACTCGCTTATGAGAGTAATCTTTGTATCGATTATCGCAGGTTATGGCGGGGACGCTATATTGAGGGCTCTAGAGATTTTCAGAGGAGGAGGCCCCGTTGACCCTGGAGGTATGGGCGACAAGAAATAATGCATGACTTCTTCGGCACCAAGTGCTTAAAATAGAAAGCCAGACAGAAATTAAAATGCCCTTTCCAAAGGCACTTTAATTTACTGCCTGGCTTTTTCTTGTACCGAGCAGGTTTTAACTTTTGTTTATCTAGCTCTCCGATCCAGCTGGCAAAGATTTCAGGAATGGTTCTAATTCCAGGGGTGGTAACGGCTTACCCAGCAGGTACCCTTGGGCTTCTTGACAATAGTGCCTTCGGAGGATTTCCAGCTGCTCTGCTGTTTCCACTCCTTCGGCAATAACACTTAAGTCTAAGCTTTTTGCCATAAGAAGAATCGTTGTCGCGATGCTCTCATCATTCTTACTATTGGTGATATCACAAATGAACGATTGATCAATTTTCAAGTAATCAATTGGGAATTTCTTTAGATAGCTTAATGAACTGTAGCCCGTTCCAAAGTCATCAATCGATATATTTACACCCAGAGTTTTTAATTTACATAGAATAAATGTTGCTGTTTCTACATCCATTGTCATACTCTCGGTTATTTCAATGGTCAGGTTCTGTGGATCTATCTCTGCTTCCTTTAAAATGTTTGATATCATGGTAATCAAGTTAGGCTGGTAAAATTGCCGTATTGAAATATTAACGGATATTGTCAGAGACTGGATACCATCCTCTTCCCATCGCTTTAATTGATAGCAGGCTGTCCTAATCACCCATTCCCCTATATCTATGATCATGCCGGTCTCTTCGGCAATCGGTATAAACTGCTTTGGCATAACCATGCCCAGTTTCTCGTTGTTCCAGCGAATTAAGCTTTCAACACTAGTTATTCGATTGTTTGATAGGTTTATAATCGGCTGATAATGGAGGGAGAATTCGTCCTTGGCTAATGCTTTTCTAAGCTCATTTTCAAGCTCTAAACGATCAAATGTCTTTTTAGCAAGTTTTTCATCATAAAATTGAAAATTATTTCTTCCTTCTTTTTTAGCCTGATACATGGCCAGGTCTGCTTTTCTGAGGAGTGAGCTTGCCTTTTCCCCATCAAATGGATACAGACTGATTCCAATACTTGGGGTTACAAATATCTCGTGCCCTCCTGTCATATAGGGTCGTCCTACTTCGTCAAGTATGTTTTGGGCAATTTTTTCGATTTCTCGTCTGGAAGCGGTCTCTATTAAAATAGTAAATTCGTCCCCTCCCTGCCTCGAAGGTGTATCTTTGTCCCCAAGACAAGTTTGTAATCTCTCTGCTACATCCCTTAACAGTAAATCTCCAATATTATGGCCAAGCGAATCATTGATGATTTTAAATCTGTCTAAGTCTAAAAACATCAGTCCTAACATTTTGTCCTGAGTATGTTCAAAGTTTGTTATTGCCAAGTTTACTCTCTCATCAAAAAGCCTTCTATTTGGCAGGCCTGTCAAAGCATCATGGAACGCCATATAATTAATCTTTTCTTCAGCATGGTAGTGTTGGATAACTAAACTTGTCAGATATGTTGCCTTTTCAATAATTTTTTTATCCCAGCTTTCAGGCGTACATGGTTTATTATAATACATGGCAAACACACCTAGAACGTTTTGTTGGTTATCCAGCACCGGAGAGGACCAGCAAGCCCGTAAGCCGTGCTTTAGTGCTATTCCCCTATATTCATTCCATAACGGATCCGAGGCAATGTCTTTTACGATAACACGACGTTTATAATATGCCGCTGTTCCACACGATCCTATTGATGGACCAATAGGAATTCCGTTAATGAATTCATTATACTCGGCCGGTAAATTAGGGGATGACCCTCTCAAGAGCTTTTGTCCTGCTTCATCTATTAAATGAATCGAACATACCCCACCGTTTGAAACCTTTTCAACCACATAAATAATATTATCTAACACATCAGAACAGGGAGAGCCTTTGGCGATCATCTCAAGTACCTTATTCTGACCATTTAATAACGTCGCCAGGTTGGTTTTTTCGGTGACATCCTTGGCAATTCCCACCACACCGTTAATCTTATGGTCTATGTATATCGGTACAGCCGTTACCGATAATTCCTTTCTATTTCCGGCCCTATCGTTTATAGCTGTGCGAAACTCTTCTCGGTTCCCCTGTAACACGCGTTTAAAAGCATATAGAGTTTCTTCCAGCCTGTCCTCGTGAATTAACGGGATAAAGGACTTTTGAACTTCTTCGTTTGTATTCCCAATAAGCTTGCCTGCCGCATCATTCAATAATATGAAATTGCCATTAAGATCTAGGGCATAACAGGCATCATGATTGAAATCAAATAAGGATTTATAAATATTAAAAATATTTTGATAATTTATGAAAGAATGCATTCCTCCACCCTCTTCCTTGAAGCAAGTCATATTAACTATATAATTTTTTGTCGATAATTAGAAGAGAATACTCTTCCTTCTAGTATCCATGTTAAAAGATTTAGCAAAGAATATCTAGTAAATAATGCTTGCTAGCAGGGCTCCAAAGAACTTAACAGAACAAAAGAGCAAGCGCCCGTTAAGCGACGTATGGACTGTGCTAATCGACTGAGATAAAGGAAACACGGAGAGCGGAACCGATTAGACGTTGACATACGTAGGGAGTTGGGCGCTGGAGCGGGACTTAGATAACCTTTACTATAAGACATCCGAAGTCCGTAAATTTATAGTTACAAAAAAACTGATACATAAATGCCATTGGGAATTTTTTAGTACATTGTCAGGTATTGCTCGCGCACCCATGGGTGAACCTGGGTACGGAACATAACCTTTCACATCATAAAGCATCATACAATAAAAGAATACTGTTGGAATCAAGAGTTCACGTGGCCCGGGAGAAAAAACGATGATTGATTCTTTAATTCTAAATAAGATAACATGAAGGATACTCTTAGAGTGATATACCTAACCGATGGTGGAAAAGTCTTCAAGTCGGCACCTTTCAGGCAAAGGGGAGAATACCTGAACAAATTGCTTTATGAGTGGATCCGGAAGATAAAGCGAAAAATAACGTTTTGGGAGCTTATAAAAGTGGAGTTAAATGGAGAACATGATATAACAGAAAAGGTCATACAACTAGAAAAAGCCCTCTCGATTAGGATAAAAAGTTTAATTTCCATACTCTTTCACATAGGTAAGAGTAAATTGGCATACGCCATTTTATTTTATGCAAAAAAAGACCAACTGATGGTGCTCAGCTGGTCTTCTACCCGTTTAGATTATCCTGTGCTTCTATTTTTAATGAGTGACTCTCCTTCCTGTTGTATAACTTGTAAAAAAGCATCTGTAACCTGTGGGTCGAACTGCTTGCCTCTATTTTCATGAATTTCCTTAATAACATCGTTAAAATCTTTTTTATTTTTATAAATACGTCTAGAAGTCATAGCATCAAATGCATCAGCCAGAGCCATTATTCTTGCAACATAAGGTATTTCTTTACCTTTTAGGCCATAAGGATACCCTTTTCCATCAAATCTTTCATGATGGAAAAGTACCATGTCTATTATGCCATTTTTTTTAAAAGAAGAGATATGCTGAATCATTTGAAAACCAATAAAAGGATGTTGCTTTATAATATTGTATTCTTCATCACTTAATCTGGAGGGTTTATTTAATATATCTTCATTTATTCCTATTTTACCTAAATCATGTATTAGACCACCTAAATATATATCGTTACATATTCTTTTTCGCAAACCTAATTTTTTTGCAATCATCTTTGCGTAACATGCGACATTCTCAGAATGTTTAGCTGTATAGTTATCTCTAGAATCTATCGATTTGGCCAAGGCAGTTGTAAGTTCAATTAGGTTTGTTTTCTGAATTAAGCTATTTTTAATTAAGGTTGATACAGTAAAACCGACAGTGAAATATATAAACAATTGAATAAAAACAAGGGGAAAATACTCATAACCATTTTCACTTAACTTATATCGAACAAGGGTTACTATGGCACTTTGAAATAGTATGGCTAGGTTATTTTTATACATGGTCCCTACGAAAAGCATCATGATGGTATAGAACGGAATGAAATTATTATCCCTATATAAATAGTCATAGATAAAAACAAAGGTAAAAATCAAAAAAATTATCCATCTAAATCTAATAAGAGATTTAAGCCACCAGTCAGCATAAGAAGTATCATGATAAATATTTAGCATACGCTATCGGCCTACTCTAGAAGTCAGGGAGCCTGAATGAGTAGTATGAATACGTTCTAAAGTAGATTGTATATGTTTAAAATGCGGCTTAACAAGGAAATCGCATGCACCCAATTTTAGAGAATCAATTATAAATGATTGTTGTCCTATTGCCGAACACATCACAATATTTGCTAATGGGTCAAACTTAATAATTTCCTCAAGAGCTTCTAAACCATCCACACCTGGCATGGTTATATCCATAATGACTATATCAGGTTTTATTTCCTTATATTTGATGATAGCCTCTTCTCCATTTCTGGCTTCGGCAATGACAAGGAAATTAGCAGCAGTGACCATTTTCGTTAGCCAAGATCTCATAAATTGAGAATCATCAGCTAATAAAACTGTTTTCATTTGTTTAAGAACACCTTTCAAAATAGATTAAGGCAAATTGGAAAGGTTATATATTTTTACAGGTTCCCCTGGCAACCCGGCTACCTTGGCAATAAATGCTGTAGGCCCGTGGCTTTGCGTCTTTTACTTTCGTAAAATTTGCCTCAATTCTGAATATACCATGGAATAGATTGTCGAAAAAGGTATTTTTTTCTATGAACACCTTTTAGTTCTAGGGGATTAGGAGTAAATTGGAGATTAACAGCCAAAAAGTTGCATATAACAAGTAGCCTTAAACTATTCTACGACTTATCATTTTAATCTAATATAATGTAATTTTTATGATTCACTACTGTTACATTATTATGGAATTCACGGTCACTATAGTTTCTTGTGATAGTTACTATTACGGAGTTCTCATTAACTTGATCTACAATACCTTCAATCACTTCTTTATATCTGATTTTGTCACCGATTTTAGCTTTTTTCATCTTATAAACTACCCCTTTCTGGTATTTGGGAATTAAACTTTTTTAAAGATGGTATGCCAAAATGTTTATCAGTTTCCTAAATTAGCTTTTTCTAAAGGTTTGATACTGAAAAATAAAGTAATCAAGTTCCTGGCTTGCTTCTATAGTAAAATTATTAACTAAACCATGATTTAATCCGGTATTTATCATTTCTTTCCTTAGGTAGTTAATATATTGTAGTAATTCCTGTTTAGAGAAAATTGCTGAAACCATAAAAAAACTCCTTAATTAAATTTAACACAAATACCATTTTAACAAATTCCAACAAAAATATTCAAAAAGAAATTAGACAAAATCAGACAAAATAAAACCGTGGAAGGAGGTTCTTTATATATGTATAAAAAGACTATTGGGTATAAGTTCAGATCGCTAAGGTTTAAAAAGAATATATCTCAAGAGCAGGTTTCGAAAGCCATAGGTATTAAACTAGAAACAATTAGCCGGATTGAAAACAAATCAGAAACTGTTAGAGAACAAACTAAAAAAACCTAGCTGCTTTTTACGAAGTGCCGATTGATGAAATAAAATATCCCCTCTCGATTAGGAGAATGGCTTTGTTTACATTGCTTTACAAAAGTTTAATACAGGCTTAACTCCTGCTTAGTATTAACTGGGTAACATGAGAGTATGAAGATGCTTCCCGTCACTAGCTCTTGTGTGCATTTTTTATCCAGGAGGTAAGATGTATGGAAACTGTCCTGAATTCTCTTTGTTTATTTGGAGTTGCAGCTTCATTTACAAAGATCTTTTACTACTCTTTTTTTGAAGTACATAAAAAGAGGCAACACAAAATTTAAACAAAATAAACTTCCCCCTTCCCCCCTCTTCCTTTTTATATTTTAACTATATCTCGTTGAATCTTAAATTCTTCTGGAGCCTCTTCATTATATTCTTCCAATCTTCATTTATAGCCTTTTCCTTGTCATAACTAATTCCAGCGTCTCGGTATTCCTTCTGCTCATATCGGAACAACTTATAAGGCTAATTCTAACTGCACTATCTCTGTCCACACTGTACATCAATTCAATTTGCTTTCAATTCCTATTCTTAATGAAGTATTGTTTAAAATATGGTTATCCATGTCACCCCTCCTTTTAATCCAATTATGTCTACGAAAGGAGATTGACCCAATATGTAATTGTTACTGTTGGGTGAAGAAATGATGGCAAATTTATGAACCAAAATAAAAAGCCCCTCTTACCAGGAGAGGCGCCTATATAATTCATTCCATCAGAACGTTTTTGCAGAGGAATATCTACTTTGCCTGTCGGATCATCAATTCCTTTCTGGGCCACTCCTTCGTAAAGTGAAAGCTCGTCCATAAAATAACGAACGATTTGAACTGTGTACTGCCACAGTTATTGATCTGAAGGAAACAACCACTTCTATCTCTAAGACACTCGACTTCAAGGCTAAGACAGGGGGAAGATCTATTCGGAGATCCAGTGACTTACAATTCCAAGAGAACCATTAAAATTACTCAAACATAACGAATGAGCTTCACTTCCACAAAAAGTATCAAAACCTAAATAAAATTGCATTGAATGAAATTTATAAGCATGATTTAAACTTAGTCCTATGCCGGAATGATGGAAACTTCATGCTAAAGTCTAGCCTCTTCAATGCCTTTGAACGGATATTAAAACAGGCAGGTCTCCCAAAGTTGCCCATCCATTCATTAAGGCACACTCACGCTGTTTTACAACTAGAAGCTAGCTGGGGGAGATATGAAAACACTCCAAGAACGTCTAAGGTCACGGGAGTATGAAAGTACAATCAGATGTCTACTCCCATGTATCAAAGAAGATGGAAGCAAAAGCAATTGATAAATACGATGAATATATGAAAAATATATTACAATAAATTATTTTTATGTGGGCATTTTGTGGGCATCTGCAACATGCTACTTAAATTAATGAAAAGTGCCCACAAAATAAAAAACCCTCAATACCAGTGGTATCAAGGGTTTAAGAGTTTAGTACATTGTCAGGTATTGCTCGCGCTCCCATGGATGAACTTGGGTACGGAACATGTCCCACTCAATTTCTTTCGCTTCGATAAAGTGTTCGAAGATGTGTTCGCCAAGAGCGGCTGTCATGACTTCATTTGACTTAAGTTCATTTAGTGCATCTGAAAGTGTAGCTGGAAGATCGACAATTCCTTCTGCCATACGCTCTTCTTTATCCATAACATAGATGTTACGGTCAACTGGAGCAGGAGGAGTCATTTTATTTTTAATTCCATCAAGGCCAGCTTTTAATAATACAGCCATAGCCAGGTATGGGTTAGCTGCAGGGTCAACACTGCGTACTTCAACACGAGTGCTTAAACCACGTGAAGCAGGGATACGAATTAATGGAGATCTGTTCATTGCTGACCACGCTACATAACATGGTGCTTCATATCCTGGAACTAATCGCTTGAATGAGTTTACAGTCGGGTTTGTAACTGCTGTGAACGCAGTTGCATGCTTTATAGTTCCAGCAATAAACTGACGTGCCGTTTCACTTAATTGCAGTTCGCCATTCGTATCATAGAAGGCATTCTCCCCGTTCTGGAACAAGGAAACGTTCATGTGCATCCCGGATCCGTTTACACCGAACAGCGGCTTCGGCATGAACGTTGCATGCAATCCGTGTTTACGTGCAATAGTTTTTACAACAAGCTTAAACGTTTGAATGTTATCACAAGCTCTGATCGCATCTGCATATTTAAAGTCGATTTCGTGTTGTCCAGGAGCAACCTCATGGTGGGAAGCTTCAATTTCAAAGCCCATCTCTTCAAGCTCTAAAACGATATCGCGGCGGCAGTTTTCACCAAGGTCTGTAGGCGCAAGGTCAAAATATCCCCCATTGTCGTTGAGCTCTAAAGTTGGTTCTCCCTTTTGGTCTAGCTTGAACAAGAAGAATTCTGGCTCAGGTCCAAGATTGAAATCTGTGAAGCCCATGTCTTGCATCTCTTTAAGTACACGCTTCAGGTTCGCACGGGGATCTCCTGCAAACGGAGTTCCATCTGGCATGTAGATATCACAGATTAAGCGGGCAACTTTGCCTTTCTCTGCTGTCCATGGGAATACAACCCATGTATCTAAATCAGGATATAAGTTCATATCAGACTCTTCAATTCTTACAAAGCCTTCGATTGAAGAACCATCAAACATCATTTGGTTATTTAGTGCTTTCTCTAACTGACTTACTGGAATTTCAACGTTTTTAATTGTTCCGAGGATGTCCGTGAACTGCAAGCGGATAAACTTTACGTTTTCCTCCTTAGATAATCGGATAATATCCTCTCTACTATACTTCTTCGCTGCCATTAAGTATTTCCTCCCTTTGATCCTCTTTGTTTTTTAGTGAAAAAATCTTGACATATCGCCTTGGCGAAGCGATGAACGATTGAAGCGGCCGGCCTGCAGAAGTTCTGTCCGCAAGGCTTTTCGCAAATCTTCGTTCGAAATATCACGCCTGATTTTTTCGGTTTCCTGTTTTCCTTCTGAAGTTAAAACTTGCTGAACTTTAACATTAAAGATTCCTTTAATGCCGGCGAGATTGACACCCTGATCGATTAAATCTTTAATATCGAGAAGTGTATCAATATCATTCAAGGAGAAGAGACGTCGTTTCCCTTCGGTTCTTGCCGGAGAAATCAAGTCATGTTCTTCGTAGTAGCGAATTTGTCTTGCCGTCAAATCGGTAAGCTGCATAACCGTACCGATCTGAAACAACGGCATGTTTCGACGAATCTCTCTCTCGGCCATGATGATTTCTCCTCCTTTCCCGTTAATATATTTATATTATATGTGATGTTAGGAAAGTTGTCAAACAGATGTTAGGTTTTCTTACATGATTTTTTCAGAATAAAATAAAAACAGGACAACTTGCTTGCTCTCTCGCTAGCTGTCCTGTTGTATATTTTCCTATTTTAATAAAATTAAACCTTTTTCAACTAACCGGTCGACAGCAATGCAGATCGCTATTTTAACATGCGAGTAGGTCAGACCACCCTGCACATAGGCAGTATAAGGCGGACGGGTAGGTCCATCCGCTGTAAGTTCGATGCTTGCTCCCTGGATAAAGGTACCTGCTGCCATGATCACATCGTCTTCATAGCCTGGCATGTAGCTTGGATAAGCAGTTACGTGCGAATTAACAGGTGAAGCGAACTGAATTGCCTGGCAAAAAGCAACCATTTTTTCACGGTCATCGAATTGAACAGATTGAATCAAATCTGTTCGCAGGGCATCCCACTTCGGATGAGTATTCATTCCTAGTCTTTCGAGCAAAGCAGATGTAAAAACGGCTCCCTTCAGAGCCTGCCCGACAACATGTGGAGCAAGGAAAAAACCTTGATACATTTCCTGAAGGCTGTAGAGAGAGGCACCTGCTTCAGCACCTATTCCGGGGGAGGTCAGTCTATACGAACAGGCTTCCACGTGCTTAGCCTTTCCGACAATATATCCGCCTGTTTTAGCCAAACCGCCGCCGGGATTTTTTATAAGTGATCCGGCAATTAAATCGGCACCAATATGACACGGTTCCTCAGCTTCGACAAATTCTCCGTAGCAGTTATCAACAAACACAATAACATCTTGCTTAATTTCTTTAACAAAACGAATCATTTCCCCAATTTCTGATACGGTAAATGAAGGCCGAGTCGCATATCCCTTCGAGCGCTGGATACCAATCATTTTCGTCTCTGGTTTAATTGCCTGTTCGACAGCTTTCCAGTCAATTGCCCCTTCTTCGGCCAAAGGAATGCTATTATAAGAAATGCCAAATTCCTTTAACGAGCCAATACCAGAGCCCCGAATTCCAACGATTTCTTCTAACGTATCATAAGGTTTTCCCGTGATATACAACAGCTCATCGCCAGGGCGCAAAATTCCAAACAGGGCAATTGAAATGGCGTGTGTCCCGGAAATAATCTGTGGGCGTACAAGACCAGCTTCACCGCCGAACACTCCTGCATAGACTTTTTCAAGCGTGTCCCTGCCAATGTCATCATAACCATAACCGGTAGACGGGTTGAAATGAGAATCACTGACTCGGTTCTCCTGAAAGCTTTTTAGCACACGAAATTGATTAAGATCAATCATCTCATCGATCTTCTTATGGATATCGGCAATTTGCTGCTCTGTCTCCTTAACAAGCTGGCTCAGTTTATTTCCATTCGTTAACTCCGTAAACATGTTGTTCTCCTATCTATCTGTGTATTTATTCAGCTGTCCGAAGATTTGGTGATCCCTTAAGGCATAACCTTTACAGCTATAAAGCTCCTTATCCTCCTGAAAACTAAGCTCCCTAAGAATCGTTTCATTCTTCAGCTGAGATAGAAGTTTTCCTTCCGTTGAAGGTATTTTCACATGGTAAGGGTCCATCATTTTGATCAACGTTTCTTCAATTTTCCGCTTTAAATTAAGGCGGTCTCCCTCATCAAACGCATTTGTAAAAATGGCCTCCGTATTTGCGGTCGGCACGAAATCAGGATGTTTCTCATCCCGCTTATTATAGACGGTTATTTGCGGTATCTGCTGAACATCGAGGTCTGTTAGCAGTTTATTGACGGTTTTTTCATGTGAAAAATAATCCTGATTGGACATGTCCACCACATGCAAAAGCAAATCAGCTTCCCTTACCTCTTCAAGAGTTGACCGGAATGCTGCAATCAGCGCAGTTGGCAAGTCCTGAATGAATCCAACCGTATCGGTTAAAAGCGATAGGAATCCACTTGGCAAAATCAGCTTTCTCGTCATTGGATCGAGGGTTGCGAACAGTTGGTCTTCCTCAAAAGAATCTGCTTCAGCAAGTCTGTTAAACAACGTTGACTTTCCTGCGTTTGTATACCCGACTAGCGCCACTTGAAAAGCCTTGTTTTTCTTCCGCCTTTCACGGTACCGCTCACGATGCTGAACAACTACCTCTAGCTGGGATTTGATATCATCAATTCTTCTGCGGATATGACGGCGGTCGGTTTCGAGCTGCGTTTCACCCGGCCCTCTGGTCCCTATCCCGGCTCCTAGCCTTGATAAAGATGTTCCTTGGCCGCCAAGCCTTGGCAGCAGGTACTGAAGCTGGGCAAGTTCGACCTGCAGCTTCCCTTCTTTGGAGCGGGCCCGCTGGGCAAAGATATCAAGAATCAGCTGTGTTCGGTCAATAATCCTGACCTCTAGGCTTGCTGAAAGGTTGCGAATTTGACTTGGAGATAATTCATCATTAAATATGATTAAACCGACCTCTAGTTCCTCTTTTAATGCGTGAATCTCTTCTACCTTGCCTTTTCCTATATAAGTGGACGGATGTATCCTTGCCCTCTTTTGAATAATTGCGGATTTCACCTCACCTTTTGCAGTTTTCGTAAGGGATTCAAGTTCTTCCATTGAGTATTGGAACCGCAAGTCATCATCTGCGGGTGTCTGGCAGCCGACTAAGATTACTTTTTCATACTGTGTATTTTTTTCCAAGCCAGTCCCCTCTTTCTTATTTTATAGAATTTATCCAGATCAAATATAGCAGAACCGCCTAATCCAGATGAAAAGCCGTGTTTCAAAATTCGAGACTTAACGGATCGACGAGTCCTATGCTAAAACTATGTTATAGCCAAATTTCCTGGTGCTCATGTGCTCATATCATACCAAATTTTGTTTGGGATCCAAAATATTAGATAGTTAAGCCTATTTCAGTAAAAAACGGTTGAAATTCTCTGCACGCATGTTAAAATGAATTGTTTGATTTCAGAAATGATAAAAAATTACTTTACGAGTATTTTACTATAAAACAGTAACAATGAAAGGAGTTGGCCATAATGACATGGGATGTTCTTAGTATGATTGGCACGGTAGCATTTGCTATTAGCGGCGCAATTGTGGCGATGGAAGAGGAATATGATATTTTAGGAGTTTATATACTTGGAATTGTTACAGCATTCGGAGGTGGAGCGATCCGTAATTTGCTGATTGGCGTGCCGGTTTCTGCCTTATGGGAACAAGGCCTTTTTTTCCAACTTGCCCTGTTATCCATTACGATCGTGTTTCTGTTTCCTGGCAATCTGCTCAAGCATTGGCAGCGCTGGGGTAACCTATTTGATGCAATTGGTTTGTCTGCTTTTGCGATTCAGGGTGCGCTTTATGCAGCCGATATGAACCATCCCTTGAGCGCCATCATTGTGGCTGCTGTCCTGACCGGAAGCGGTGGCGGAATGATCCGAGACCTGTTAGCCGGCCGGAAACCGCTTGTACTCAAAGCAGAAATTTATGCACTTTGGGCTGTATTGGCCGGATTAGCGATTGGTTTGAATATCACCTCTGCACCTGCTGAGCTGTACGGATTATTCATCCTGATTACAGCACTGCGCGTCTTCTCCTACTCTTTCAAATGGCATTTGCCTATCAAGAGATTGAGTACTCATAATTAAGATAAAAAAACAATTCCAGTACAGATCAAATGCGCATGAGCCCATTAAACGAAGTACACGAGCCTCGCTGGGGGCTGGAGCAGATGCAGACAATATATTCGATTATCTAGAAAATCCTTAAAATTTGCTGAACGACTAAAAAACGCTCGGACCTCAGGCTCCGAGCGTTTTCCTTTATCCCTTTCATCATAGTTTCTGGGTGCGCTCTGAGTTAATCCTCAACATCAAGATCATTGCTTCGAATCGTCATTAAATCATGTTTATCAAACTGATTTTGCATTAATAGTCTCATTGCCTGGGCTCGGATAGATTTTTCAATCACATTTCGAATATAGCGGCCGTTTGAAAATGTTGCAGGACTCAAGTCATTTTTTACCCACGCCAAATGTCCGCGCAGCTTTTTCTCTGCTTCGTGACTTAATGTGTATTCTTTTTCTTTGAGCATGATTTGAGAAATTTCCATTAACTGTTCAATCGAATAATCCGGAAAGTCTATAACAAGCGGAAACCTTGAATGTAAACCAGGGTTAAGGGTTAGAAACTGTGCCATCTCCCGTGAATAACCTGCCAGAATTAGAATAAACTCATGCTGTTTATCCTCCATATGTTTAACGAGAGTATCGATTGCTTCTTTGCCGAAGTCCTTTTCTCCACCCCGGCCAAGTGAATAGGCTTCATCAATAAATAAAATCCCGCCAATCGACTTTTTAATTAAATCACGTGTTTTTTGGGCCGTGTGCCCGATGTATTCACCGACCAGGTCTGCTCGCTCAGCTTCAATGAGGTGCCCTTTGGACAGAACATTCATTTTTTGAAAAAGCTTCCCTATCAATCTTGCCACCGTAGTTTTTCCGGTCCCGGGATTTCCTTTAAACATCATATGAAGAGCTTGCTTCCCAGACTTTAAACCAGACTCTTCCCTTTTTTTATTAATATAGATCCACGCGTAAATTTCCTTTATCATTCGTTTCATTTCGTCCATTCCAACCAGCGTTCCCAGCTCACGTTCGATTTCTATTAATGCTGCGTGCTCAGCTGGAATGGCCTTTGGAACAACTTGAGATTCTGGCACTTCTTTTGTTAATGCATTTCTTTTTTGTGCATTGAGGACAATGCTGATCTGGCCGTTGTTTTTCATCCTTATAGGTTGATCCAAAGCTTTCACCTCACATTCTCAAAACAGTATACGCCTAGATGCCATATTGGTGACAAAAGCCTATTTATCCGCCTTGTAAGTGTTCTATATTAGCAAATCAGGTTGTCAAGAACTATACTCATTGCCAACTTAAGAAAATAAGCCTCTTCACTTATTTGTATTCAGCTTGGTAACACTTCATTAATCGAAATTAAGAAAAGCTAAACTCTCGCGTGAAAAGCAAAACTTTTTCCTGCTTAACTTATGCTCCAGAGGTTCCTTAAGTTTGATGCTTGAGGTTCGGCCTCGGAAAGCGAACAGGTTTCACGCCACATTTAAGGTTTAAACATAGCCAATAAAAAACACCCGCCTGCATTAACGGCGGGTGTGTTGACAGTCCTATTCTTATTTTACTGTGCGAGCGGATTTTATTGCTGCGGCTCCAGATCGATTTGAACATTACGCTGTGGAGCAAAAGTAGAGATGGCATGCTTATATACAAGCTGCTGCTTGCCTTCCGATTCAAATAACACCGTAAAGTTGTCAAAACCTTTAATTTGGCCGCGCAGCTGGAAGCCATTAAGTAAAAAGACTGTTACGTTAATACCATCCTTACGAAGCTGGTTTAAATATTGATCCTGAATGTTCACTTGTTTCATTGTAGATCCTCCTCTTTTATCTCTATTAATATGTATTCGCTTTTACTTGAAGCTTTCCTTCAATATAGTTGGAAATTTCGGCGAATTTTTTTGAAGAGCCGATTGACTCTGTCATATCAAACCATTCCACATTTAACTTGTTTCGAAACCAAGTTAGCTGCCTTTTTGCATAACGCCGGGAATTTTGTTTCAGGTTTTCAATGGCGTCCTCAAGTGAAAGCTTGTCATCAAAATATAAATAAAGCTCTTTATACCCGATTGCCTGAATGGACTGGCATTCCCGCAGTTCCTGTTCATGGAGTTTTTTGACTTCCTTTAAAAGCCCCTGTTCCATCATAATATCTACACGCATGTTAATCCGAGAATAGAGCTTTTCCCGATCCATCGTTAATCCAATCAATGCCGTATCATACAAAAGCTCAGGAGCCTGCTCGCTAAGATAGTCTGTCATCGTTTTCCCTGTACAATGAAAGATCTCCAGCGCCCGGATTACCCTACGGACATTATTAGGATGGACGCGTTCTGCACTTTCAGAGTCCACCTTACGCAGTTCTTCATGAAGCACCTCAGCTCCTTCGATCTTAGCCCGTTCTTCAAGCCTTGATCGAAATTCAGGATCAGACGGTATATCTGAAAACTGATAGTCATTTAAGACAGATTGAATATAAAGTCCAGTACCCCCTACTAAAAAAGGAAGCTTGCCTCTCAAAGTGATATCGGTGATTTGTTTCCTCACCAGTTCCTGGAATTCAGCAACCGAAAAAGGTTCATCAGGATTTTTAATATCAATCAAATAATGAGGGACTCCATCCATTTCTTCTTCGGTAATTTTAGCGGTTCCTATATCCATTCCTTTATAGACCTGCATAGAATCCCCGCTGATGATTTCCCCGTTAAAGCGTTTTGCAAGATCAATGCTCAGTTTTGTTTTTCCAACAGCTGTCGGGCCAAGAATCACCACCAACTTCTCTTTATCATTCAAACTTTTCACACTGCCTTTATCCTTTAAATTATCTTCAGCACCGCTTACTTTCAAGCAGGCGAAGCTTCTTATCGTATCGTAACATACTTGAGATCAGCAGTTGAACATCTAAGCATTATCTCCTGATTTTCTTTTGTTATTCAATTTCATGATGACTTTCTCCAAATTTCTAAGATGTTTCATAAATTTTCCTCAAGTTTTACAATTCGATAACGATTCGGTAACAAACAACGGATAACCCCCAAAATCATGATAACTTAATAGAAATATGTATTGGTTACATAAAGGGTTAAAATCGGATAAAACTTTAAATACGTATCGGCCTTAACTCTTCACTATTGCCGAACACATACGGCAAGGCCTTCCGGAAAAATAAAACAGAATGGGTGACTATACATGCTAACAGCTACTGAAATTGGAATTGATCTAGGGACAGCAAACACGCTGGTTTACAGCAAAAATAAAGGAATCGCTTTAAATGAACCTTCTGTTGTAGCAATTGACAGAGATACAAGGAAAGTCCTCGCTGTCGGTCATGAAGCAAAAGAAATGATTGGAAAAACACCTGGGAACATTGTCGCTATCCGCCCTCTAAAAGATGGAGTGATCGCTGATTACGACATTACAACTGAAATGATAAAACAGGTCATGAAAATGGCTGCAAAGAAAATTGGATTAACGATCAGGAAACCAAACGTCGTTGTCTGTACCCCCTCCGGAGCGACAAGTGTCGAGCGCCGTGCTATCCATGATGCCGTAAAGCAAGCAGGTGCTAAAAATGTTCATATTATTGAGGAACCAGTAGCCGCGGCTTTAGGTGCTGGCCTGCCGGTTGACGAACCAGTAGCCAATGTTGTCGTGGATATTGGCGGCGGAACGACTGAAGTAGCTATTATTTCGTTTGGTGGAGTAGTAGCCAGCCATTCAATTCGTGTTGCTGGAGATCGCCTAGATGATGACATCGTTCAGTACGTGCGTAAGGCCTTTAACGTTTTGATTGGCGAACGGACAGCTGAGCGCATTAAAATTGAAATCGGCTATGCGCTTGTCGACCATGATGAGATGACAATGGAAGTACGAGGCCGAGACCTTGTAACCGGATTGCCAAAAACGGTCTCGCTGACGTCTACAGAAATCCGAGATGCGATAAAAGAATCATTGAATCATATTTTAGAAGCAATCCGGGCCACACTTGAAGACTGCCCAGCCGAACTAAGCGGAGATATCGTGGACCGCGGTGTAATTTTATCGGGTGGCGGTGCTCTGATAAATGGGATGCAGGATTGGATCGGCAGCGAAATCTTCGTGCCTGTCCATATTGCCCCCTCCCCGCTGGAATCCGTTGCAATTGGTACAGGCAAGGCTCTCAAATTCATTGACCGCCTTCAGCCAGCGATCCGGTAAAATAGTCAGGACAGCCAGGCACACACCGCGGAGTCTTTTTTTCCTGTTAAACGATGCTATTGATTTCCGCTTTCCTTGAAAAAGTGCTGATGAAGTCAAAGAATGACCCATCTTCTTTGCCCTTTATTGATGCATATGCGACCTTGAGCTGCTCGAAGCCTATCGGCTCCTCGCAAGATACCCCGGGAACCTTCCCTGGGGAAAACGGCTAGGTCCTGGAGCCAGGCAGCAATCAAATTTTATAATTTTTTTCACATAAAAAAAGAGCGGCACTTCGAATCGAACGAGGTGCCTCTCTTTTTAATCTTATTCTATATGAAGCTTGCGCATTCTATTAAAATACAGAAACACTGGTAAGGGGATCACAATAAATCCGAGACTTTTAATGATCTGATTTACAGCATTGCTTTTAGTCCGTTCTCTCTCATCGTTAAGGAACTGGTCATATTCCTGCCTAAGCTCATCTTCGGACCGTTCTACAACAATTCCTTCAACTTTATCGTATTCTCTCATTTGTTTATAGTCTTGGTAGCTTTGAAAATACGCGGGCGGACTAATTAAATCCGCAGCTGCCATAAAGATCGAAACGCCTCCCCCGATCACCATCATAAGCGTTGCAAATAAAACTAGATAGGTATATAGATGCCGCAACACTGTTTCGCCCCCTTTTTCTTTACTTTTCACAGCAAAAGCAATAATAAAAATAATAATGACAACCGGCAAAATAAAGCTCAAAAGTCCAAAAACAATCAACCTGGCACCTCCTAACTGCACCTTTACTCCTATATATAGTTTCAACCAGCCCAATTAACGACAGAATCTTTTCGACTTTTTCTAGCTTTTTTACTAGCAAACCCTAAAGACAAAATAAATAGCCCTTCTCTGTTTGAGAAGGGCTCTAGAATTAGCTGGTATTGGATCTTACATTACTCTCTTAAACATTTTCTCCATTTCATAGGTTGAATAGTGGACGATAATCGGCCGGCCGTGCGGACAGGTAAACGGATCGGAGCTTTTCCGCAATTCGTCCAGCAAAGCCGTTAATTCGTCATGGCGCAAATGATGGTTAGCCTTTATCGAGCCCTTACAGCTCATCATAATCGCGGCTTCTTCACGCAGCTTTTTAATATCGACCTTTTTCATCGCCAACAATTGCTCGATCATATCTTCAATGACTTCCTTTTCTTCACCCTTCGGAAGCCACTGTGGATGCGAACGGACAATAAAGCTATTGTGTCCAAATGGCTCGAGGAAGACCCCCACTTTTTCAAGTTCAGCCTGATATTCCTCGATTTTCATATACTCATCTGAGGAATATTCAAACGTTAGCGGAATCAGCATTTCCTGAAGCTCACTTGCCACATTTCCTACTTTTTCTCTGAAATATTCATATTTAATCCGTTCCTGGGCTGCATGCTGATCAATAATGTACAAGCCTCTATCATTCTGAGCAAGGATATACGTCCCATGCATTTGCCCGATTGGGTATAATGGCGGCACTCTTGAAGAATCTTTATCTTTAGGCACCGGTTCAGTTCTCGTTAAAGTTTCTTGAATATCAGCTTGGCCATTTAAGGTTGTACCTGCAGTTTCGTTAACTGCGCCACCGCCATTGCTAGATTTCAAAGAAGCTTCCCAAGCGAACTGGTTCGCTCCTGTAAAATTGTTGCCGGGCTCCCTGACAGTTGGGGACTCTCCACCGGAATTGAGCATAGGAGTGACCCCAGTGTTAGTAGATGCGCTCTTCTCTGTCTGGTCAAAAGACGACAGCTTTTCTTCACTTTCGAGATGAGATGGCATTCCGCGTTCTTGGCTAGCTGAATCTTCCCTAGCTAAATCTGTTGATCCTCTGTCAGACGCATGATCCAGTTCAAAGAAAGTTTGTTCTGAGACTGGCTGCGCAGCCTTTTTAGTGATAAAACCAGCAGGAATTAATGCTTTTGTTTTAAATACACTTTTGATCGTGCTTGCAACGAGTTCATTTAGTTCCTGCTCCTTACTAAGGCGGACTTCCATTTTAGAAGGGTGAACATTCACATCAACCAATAGCGGATCCATTTCAATATTTAACAGGACAACTGGATATCGCCCAATCGGCAGGAGGGTATGGTAGCCTTCCTGTATCGCCCGGACGAGAGCATAATTTTTTATAAAACGGCCATTAATCATCGTTGATATATAATTCCGTGATGCCCTGGTAACTTCCGGCATGGAAATATAGCCTGAGATCTGGAAGTCCAGGGAACGTTCGTTAACTGGAATCATATTTTTGACCATATTCATCCCATAAATTTGCGCCAGCACCTGTCGGACATCACCGTTTCCAGTAGTCTGCAGGAGTTTGCGCTCGTTATGAATTAGCCGGATGGATACTTCAGGATGAGCAAGGGCAAGCCGGTTAACGACATCCGTAATATTCCCCAATTCTGTATGAATAGTTTTCATGTATTTAAGCCGGGCTGGTGTATTATAAAACAAATCGCTAATTAAAATATCCGTGCCTTGCCGGCTATCCGCTTTTTCACTGCTGATCAGCTTTCCGCCTTCAATAACCATCTTTGTACCAGCACTTAAGCCTGTTGATGTCTTGATCTCCAGCCTAGAGACCGAGGCTATACTTGGCAGGGCCTCACCGCGAAAACCAAGTGTGCGGATTCGGAACAAATCATTTTCATCTTTAATTTTACTCGTAGCATGCCTTTGGAAGGCGACTGGAACATCTTCTTCGTCGATTCCCGAGCCGTTATCAGTGATGCGGATATGCGCCAGTCCAGCTTCTTCGATATCAATTTCAAGCACCGTGCTCCCTGCATCAATGGAGTTCTCCATCAGTTCTTTTACAACAGACGCAGGACGTTCCACCACTTCTCCAGCAGCTATTTTATTCGATAAAAGATCATCCAGCTGAATGATTTTCCCCATAACATTCACCTCCTGCTTTAAGATAAAGACACCGCAGTTTCATCTAGTGTGAAATTGTGTATGACTAAAATACGATCCGTTTTTAAAATTATTTTAATTTTTTTTGCAGCTCATACAGAATATTCATTGCCTGCAGCGGGGTCATGTCCAAAATTTCCATCGAACTTAGCTTTTCTAGCACTCGCTTTTCTTTTTTGCTGAGCCGCTCCGGTTTTTCGGTTTGTTCGGCTGCAAAAAATGACAGCTGAGCTTCCTTGCTTTCAAATACAGTTTCCGGTTCGGCGAGTGTCTCAGCGGCTGCAGCGGCTAATCTTGACCCAGTACTATCCGGTCCGCTTGTTTCAGCTTTTACTGAAGCTTCCTCAATGGCTCGGTTACCCGCTTCTTTTTGCTCTAGGGTGTAAAGAATTTCATTTGCCCGCTGAATCAGTTCGGAAGGAAGCTCTGCCAGCTGAGCAACATGGATACCGTAGCTTTTATCAGCGGCACCATCTTTAATTTTATGAAGGAAGACAACCTTACCCTCGTTTTCAATGGCACTCACATGAATATTCTTCAGCTGTTTCAGCTCTTCCTGAAGGGTAGTTAACTCATGATAATGGGTCGAAAACAGTGTTTTTGCACCAATCCGGTTATGAATGTACTCAATGATCGCCTGGGCTAAAGCCATCCCATCATATGTGGATGTGCCGCGCCCGATCTCATCAAAAAGAACCAAGCTATCTTGTGTAGCATTAGTGATCGCATTTTTCGCTTCAAGCATTTCGACCATGAAGGTACTTTGCCCCGATATTAAGTCGTCAGCAGCGCCAATTCTTGTGAACACTTGATCGAACACAGGAAGGACGGCTTCTTCTGCAGGAACGAAGCAGCCTATTTGCGCCATGATTGCCACAAGCGCAAGCTGCCTCATATAGGTGCTTTTACCGGACATGTTCGGACCTGTTATTAATAGGATTTCACGGTCATTGTCCATAAAGCAATCGTTTGGTACATACTCCTGGGCATTCATTACCTTCTCGACAACAGGGTGACGCCCTTCTCTTAACGCAATTCTGCGCTCCGCTGAAAACTTTGGCTTCACATAGCGGCGCTGTTCGCTAACTTCGGCAAAGCTGAGCAGAACGTCGAGTTCGCTTACAGTTCTGGCCAGTGCCTGAAGTCGTGGAATAAAATCCTTAACTGTTTCCCGAATCGCTGTAAACAGTTCATATTCCAGCTCAATGCTTTTCTCTTCTGCTGAAAGAATTAAATCCTCTTTTTCTTTTAACTCAGGTGTAATGTAACGCTCTGCATTGGACAAAGTTTGTTTTCGCTCATAACGGCCTTCCTCCAGGTGATGCAGATTTGCTTTTGTGACTTCTATATAATAGCCAAAAATGCGATTGTAGCCGATTTTTAATGATTTAATTCCTGTCTTTTCCCGTTCTTGTTTCTCAAGCATAGCAATCCATGTTTTGCCGTTGCGGCTTGCATCTCGATATTCATCAAGGCGCGGATCGAAACCGTCGCGAATCAAATTACCTTCCTTAACAGAGATAGGCGGATTATCTACAATTGCCAATTCAAGCTGATCGGTCAACTCTTCACATGGATCAAGTCGGTTTCTTAGTTCTGCAGCTTTACTTTCTGGCAGCGTCTCAAGAATATGCATTAATTGCGGGACCTGCTGAAGGGAACGTTTAAGTTGATTTAAATCCCTGGCATTGACATTTCCAAACGCCACCCGGCCTGCGAGCCGTTCTAAATCGTAGACTTCCTTCAGCTTTTCACGGAGCTCCTGCCGCTCGAAGAATGCACTGATAAAGGTTTCCACCATATCCTGACGCTTCTCAATTTCTTCCTGCTTAACGAGTGGGCGATTGATCCATTGCTTTAAAAGGCGTCCTCCCATCGCGGTCTTTGTTTCATCCAGCAGCCAAAGCAGGGAACCCTTTTTGGCAGTAGAGCGAATCGTTTCAGTCAATTCCAGATTTCGCTTTGAATAATAATCAATTTTCATATATTGCTGAAGCTGATAGCTGACCACTTTTTGTAAATGGTCCAAACTTCTTTTCTGGGTTCGGTACAAATAATTAAACAGACGAGAAGCAGTCAGTTTGTGTTTTTCCTCTACAAGATCAGACAGCAATAAGCTGAAGCTTTCCTTAATCGAAGAGTCGTCCTCATACGAAAGCGTCAGGATAAACCGCTCTTTAAGCTTTTGCTCAAGGTGTGGATCAATGTTTTTTTCAATTACTACCTCTCGTGCTCCTGTCAGGGATAGCTCGTTTAACAGATCCTCAACACTTCCCGCAACAAGGGTTACCCGGCTTTCTCCCGTAGATAGGTCACTGCAGGCAAACCCATATGTACTATCCTCAAAATCCGAGAGTGTTGCGATAAAGTTATTATCCTTATCACTAAGGTTACGGCCTTCCATCATCGTACCAGGAGTGATCAGCTGAACGACTTCCCGTTTGACAGGGCCTTTAGCCAGCTTCGGATCTTCGGTTTGCTCACAAATGGCTACCTTATAGCCTTTTTTAATTAACTGTTCTATATATTGAGGGGCTGCGTGGTAAGGGACCCCGCACATAGGTATGCGCTCTTCCCCGCCGCCGTCTCGGCTTGTTAAAGTAATCTCAAGCTCCTGTGATGCTTTAAGAGCATCCTGGAAGAACATTTCATAAAAGTCTCCCAAACGGAAAAATAAAAAGGCATCTTGGTAGTCTTCCTTAATTTGTAAGTATTGTTTAATCATGGGCGTATAACCTGCCATAATATCCTCCAGCATTCGATTTATTACGATATGTTTCTCTGACAATCTATTATATCATAAATGGGCATTCTTCTAAGAGACTGGGAGATTTTTTCAGCTCGGGAAAATCCAGCTAGACGATTAATCAATGTTCAAACTTCTTACCTTATAAAAACAAGTTTAGACCTATTCCGAACAGAATAGGTCTAAACTTGTTTTGCCCCAATAAGTCTTTAGATTTTTATAAAAGCTGGCGAAGGCTCCTATTTATTTTTTTACCAGAATAAAAACGGTAATAGTGTTAATCCAATTGCTCCCGCATACGGATAACGCCCGACAGGCGCCCCGTATGGACGAGGCCCATAAAAATATGGACGAGGACGAGGCCGGTAAAACAAAGGCCTTCTTGGTCCATAAAATCCATACCCTGTACCACCTAGGTCTTTTTCTTCTTTAGTGTCCCATTTTTCAATAAGAAACGCGTCGCTTTCTGCCCCAACAACTTTTCCAACGACCAGTTCTCCATCCTCATTGTGAAATTGGACTGCCTTCCCTAGATATTTTTGTGCCATTTGTACATCGAATCCCATCACTTATCCTCCTTTCATGATAAATTATGTAAGGATTAGATGTACGTGAGGGCAACAACGAATTTTTTCGATAAAAACAGGCAATGCCTTAAGATTGGTTGCTCATATCCCGGCTGTGTTCATTAAAACAACAAGCCAGCCATCCGGATCTTTAAATGTTACTCCGCCTCTGGACCAATAGGGGTTTTCCGGTTTTGCCCTTTCATAGCTCATTTCATCTAAACGCTTAGTAACTTTCTCCAGCTCTTTTTGATCAGGAAGATAATATACAAGCAGGTGCTCACTGGTTGGTATCGGTAGGTCCATCCAATAGTCATACTGGGTGAATTCTAAATGGTGACTGGAACCCGGCAATCCAAGCATCACTCCGTCATACCCATCATGCTTGTGGAACTCTCCAATTTTCTTCAACCCTATCCCTTCGTTGTAAAATCTCACAATATTACCTAGCTGATTGGTTGGGCGTGCCATTCTGAACTGAACTGCAGGCAAAAAATTACCCCATTCTTTTTTTACAATAATTTTGTAAGGGAGATTCGGAGGAGTTAACTGTCCCTCGGTTTTTCCAGAAACAATGGCTGTAAAGGGATGAATCTTTGCGGCCCTTTCGGTTGGATACCAATTCCGTCCTTCCTTAACAATGACAAACACACCTGCCTGATCTCCAAAAAAGGAGAACGTTTTGCTTTCCTTTTTAATTTCATTTGGTATCAGTTCGCTCAAAAATTCTTGGAGCTCTATAACGTCAGCTGACGGCAAGCCGATTTCACCAACATCATGCCAGCTCTGCAAAAGGTTATTATTCTGAGGACGTTCAAGCATTTCAAGAACATTTCCATCGGGATCTGAAAAATAGGCCTGCTTCTCCTTCCAAAACATGCTGCAGTTTCCCTCCCCATCAGGAAGCAATAACCCAAGCTGATTGAGGTTTGACAGCATTGTCTCAAAATGCCCACTGCCGGTTCGGAAACAAACATGATAAAATGGCCGTTCATTTTTCTTTATAAAATGCAGCTTGGTGCTGCCTGCCATAACCTCAAATGCCTGTTCTGATTCCGCAATAAGTTCCATTCCTAGAACGCGTGTATAAAACTCTTTCATTTCATGAAGTAATTGGCAATCTAACGTCACTTGATATATTTTCATCCGGATCTCCTCCTTAACTACAAGTATAGAGACGCCTCCTCTCAATTCCCTCATCCAAAAGTCGTAATATCAATCCCTTAATTAGTTGGAAACTTCATGGAAGGTGACAGGCACCATCCAGTAAACTGGATGGTGCCTGTCACCTTTACTATTCAAAAAAAGACTAGGAAGCAACCTTCCTAGTCTGTTGTTATTCTTCTTCTGAACCGACTAAAAAGTCTGGGTTTAAATCTTCGAACTCTTCATCTTCCACTTCGAAGCCCCATTCATCGTCGTCATCGTCACATCCATCTGGATTAACGTGTACACAAACTTTTGTTTCTCCGATTACCTCTACCAGGAATTCTCTTTCCCCATGAACAATAATCTTGTTTCCATTTGGTGAAATGACAGCTTCAACACAGTTTGGCTGTTGAAGTACCTGAGCAATCACATCATGGTCATCCATGCAGTCTGGATCGCGATACTTTAACTTAATGACATCCGTATAGGCAACACGTTCAGTAACGACTTCTGTTTTTGTATTATCATTAAAGGAGTACCAAACGTTAATGTCATAAGAGCCGCTGATTTCTACTGTCTTACCAATCTTCTTCGCTTTATAGGTGTGATTTATGATCCAGCAGCCGAGAATGCTGCACGGATTATGTGCAGGCGCTATCGTGTGATTGGACTGGGTAAATTTGCGTCCTTTCGCTACGACTGCTTTCGTGATAATCTCTCTGTATTCTCCCATTGCGAGCGAACCCTCCTCAATCTTTTTCAATTCATCCTATGCGGGATATTAGACTAGTGTGCGATTAAAATTTACTTAATCACTGGATTAAATATAGGCATATTGCATTGTATGCTGAGCCCTTTTTTATGTTACGCAGTTTCAAAAATAGGGACAGGAAACCCATTAAGTACTGTTGATGGTAAACCTGTTGCTTCATATATGGAAGAAACTTACTTTTTGTTATACTACTCCGATGAAGATGTTATTTTCGGATAAATGTCTAATTGCTGGAGTTAGAATACTTCCGTTTTCAGTTGCAGTTGGTTAGAAGCAGCATTTTAAGACATGATAACTTGCTGGCGTTTTCATGAACGAAAAGAAGTTTGAGATGTTTTTAGTTGCTTCATTGCTAACCATTGAGCTAGGAAAGTTTGAAGGCCTTGTATCTTAATTAAAAAGCACCTATTTATGGTGCTTTTTTACATGGGCTAAATCTAAAATCTACTAAAATGTGCGCTTGTCCTCTGTTAAATGCTGATACAGGCTTTTCCATACAACCATAAGATATACCAAGTGGAAGGAGGTGAGAGGTTATGGGAAAGTCGAGTAACAGAAACTTTACCTACAAGATTAATAAGAATGGAAAGGTATATACCAATGAAAAAAATAGCCTTGCAGAAGAGGAACTAAAAGCAGTGTTGGATCAGGTGAAAAACCAGGTAGTTAAAGCCCTTGATAACATCAAAAAAAAACAGGATGAGAAGAAATAAGATCTCAACAATTATTCCTTTTTCCACTCCAATAAATCCTGACCAAGACAAAAAAGACGATGCATTCAATCTCAAAGATCTTTTAAAATTTATAGAGAGGTATTAATCCACCTTGAGTTACAGCATATTCAGGAAATTGAAGGGAGGTGAATAGATATGTTGCACGATAGAGTTTTTGGAAATGCATGCGTCCGTCTCAGAAGAACTGAAGCCGGTGATTTCGTTGCCGATACGAGATCAGGCAGAAGTAAAGAAATGGAGCAAACGAATTTTGCTTCCCAGGAAGCAGCACAGACTGCAGAAGCTACTCAACTAATATTGGTAATTGTAGACGGTGACGACAACGAGATTGATATTGAAGATATAACTAATGTTGCGGCTAATGAGCTTGATCAAGATCAGGATGTAAGACAAGAAAATGAAGTTGATATTGAAAAAGATGTTGAGATTGACGTTGAGAATACCCGCGGACGTGAACGCGGAGGCAGAAAATAACTAGCCAACTGGGAAGGTCAGGACAATAACCCGCTTGCCACCTCCTGGATTGCTAGAAATTAAAGCCATATCTCCAGTCTCAAATGAAGCTGTTAGCAACTGCAATATAACACTCCCAATTAACTTCTTCCTCCAAATAAGAAGAGCTGATTCCGCCAATCAGCTCTTCATTCTTTATTCTGGGGGAAACCGGTAAAGGTGACGGTTGTGTAGAAGCCAACATATACATACGCTGTCCGCAGAGGATAACTCCGGGTTCATCTGCCTCAGCAGTATTTCCCTTCTGATAAGCTCAAAGTTTTTCTTATACAAATAAACGGCATATTCAGTAACTGTTGAAGGAAGCATGAAGACTAATTTCGGCATGTCAACAGAAGAAATGGATAATTTGAAAGATATCAGGAACTATTAATTCCAGGCATAAACCTTAGTCAGGGTACGTAAGTAATTTAAGGTATGACCCTGTTCTGTTTTCCTTTAATATATTTGCAACAACCACTTTCATCTACTAAAATGCTAAAAAATGAAGTAGTGGATAATACGGAGAATTATGAGGATTTAGAACGGTATAAAATAAAGACATGGCACCCTCTGGCACCATGTCTTTGATCCTATCCTATTAATGGCTGCAGCTGCCGCCTTTGTTAGCCAGGGCTGCTCCTGTTTCACCGCGCAGTAAGTCTCCGCCTGTGGATGAAATGACTTCGTCGGTAACTGTATTCGAAATTGTCGAAGCGATGATTTGCAGTAAGTCATTTACTTCAACTTGGGATTGCTTAAACTCCTGAACGATTGGAAGTTCATCCAATTCAGTCTGGAGAGCATCAATTTTAGCTTCAATCTTCTTCAATGCTTCCTGCTTTCCATAATGCTGGAAGTTAACGGCCTGCTTTTGCAATGCCTTTATTTGGGCAATTGTTGTACGAACCTTTTCATTTTCATTAATTTGAGCTTCTGCCCGCTTAAAGAAATCAACTTCTTCTGTTTCGGAAATCATTTGTGCTAATTCTTTCGCACGTGCCATAATGTCAGTTTTTGTGTATTTAGACATATTAATTCACCTCAGCCGCTTCTAATTGTTCAACCATTTCATCAACCATTTCGCCATTTAATGACCACGTTCTTGCATCGGTCACTCTAACTTTCACTAACTTGCCAATTGCTGTTTTCGGCGCTTTAAAGTTAACAAGCTTGTTTTTGCGTGTATAGCCTGCCATAACATCAGGATTGTTTTTGCTTTCGCCTTCAACCAATACCTCAACAATTTCACCAAGATATTTTTTCATTGCTTCGGCAGATCCCTCGTTAACAAGACTGTTTAACCGCTGCAAGCGCTGCTTCTTCACTTCCATTGGAACATTGTCCTGCATTTTAGCAGCAGGGGTACCTTCCCTTGGGGAGTAAATAAACGTATAAGCTGTGTCAAAGCCAACTTCACGGTACAGACTCATTGTTTCTTCAAACTGTTCATCTGTTTCGTTTGGGTATCCTACAATGATATCTGTCGTTAGTACAGCATCTGGAATCGCTGCTTTAATTTTACGAACGAGCTCAAGGTATTGTTCCCGGCTATATTTCCGAGCCATGATTTTTAATACATCTGTTGAGCCGGATTGAACCGGAAGATGGATATGCTCCACCAAGTTCCCGCCTTTTGCAAGCACTTCTATTAAATGATCATCGAAGTCGCGCGGATGGCTAGTCGTAAAACGAACACGCGGAATATCAATTTTACGCATTTCTTCCATCAATTCACCAAGTCCAAACTTGATGTCAGTAAAGTCTTTACCATATGCGTTTACGTTTTGGCCAAGAAGGGTAACTTCCTGATAGCCCTGTGCAGCTAGCTGGCGCACCTCCTGGATAATATCTTCAGGACGGCGGCTCCGCTCTTTCCCGCGCGTAAAAGGAACAATACAGTAGGTGCAGAACTTGTCGCAGCCATACATGATGTTCACCCACGCTTTAATGTTGCCGCGGCGAACTTTTGGAAGGTTTTCAATAACGTCGCCTTCCTTAGACCAAACCTCGACCACCATTTCCTTAGACATATAAGCCTCATTTAAAATGTGTGGCAGGCGGTGAATGTTGTGGGTACCGAAAATCATATCAACTTGATTGTATGTTTTCAGGATCTTATTGACGACTGATTCTTCCTGAGACATACAGCCGCAAACACCGATAATTAAGTCTGGCTTTTCCACTTTTAATGGTTTTAGATGGCCCAATTCCCCAAATACTTTGTTTTCCGCATTTTCGCGGATTGCACAAGTATTCAATAGAATTACATCTGCATCCTCTGTTGTATTAGTTGGTTCATATCCAAGATTAAGGAAGATACCTGCCATGACCTCAGTATCATGCTCATTCATCTGACATCCGTATGTACGGATGTAAAACTTACGCCCTTTACCCATTCCGCGGAACTCTTCAGGAATATCAAAGTCCTTGTGATAGGAGACTTCTTCCTTACCGCGCTTTTTAGCGTCTTTCAATGACGGCGGAGTGTAAACTGTTTCAAAGAATTTGCTGTAATCTTTGTCGGATTTTTTGTCCGAAGGATTAGCTTCCTTTATTTGCTGACCTTCTAAACGCTGGTTCTCGTTCATCATCATGCCCCTTTCATCAAGTTTGTTTATCAAAGACTTGCTATTATAGAAATTATTATTCATAGATCATGCTTATTGATAACTAAAAAGATCCTAGATATATCAATCCGCACATTATAATAGTATAAAGGTAATAGCCTTTGAAAACAATAGAAAGAACAGGATGTTTCCCTCGCCTTTCTAGCTGGACCAACGCTCTATGTCTGTTTAACTACGAAAACCCAAAAAGCTTATAAATGTTTTTATTGCTGTATAGCTGAAAAAGTAAAAATGGATAAATTAATGTTTTTTCCTAGCTAGAATGATATGTAACTGCCCTTGTCCGCTCACCAAAGCCTATTATAAATGGCCATTTTCTATAACGCTGTGACTGGCATCACAACATTCCCCCTTACAATCTTTTTTTCTCAGGAAAAAATCTCTTTATTCGAAGTATGTCAGGCTGAACATTGACTGAAATAAGGAAAGTGCAGATTGAAACCACTTTCATATTGAGTCTCTGCAGGAAGTGGACGGTTTTCCTACGATGGATGCTAGCTAGAGCTGAATGCAAACAACCCATCGATTATCCGCATTGAACTTTTAATACTTTCCTGAAAACAAACAAGAACCCCGGTCTTATTGACCGGGGTTCTTGTTGTTACTTTTACATGAATTCAGCAGCTAATTTGTCAAAATGCTCTTGATCAAGTTTCAGATCAGCATGAGCAAGCGGCGTTTCGGAATAGCCGTTAACAAGCTCCTGGTAAGATTTACGCTCTGTATCCTGATAAATTAAACCAGTTACAAGACTATCATGATTCATTAATGTCTGCATAGCTGCTCCACGGTTTGATGGATCATAGCCTTCAATATCGCTAAGCTTTGTCAGGTTTTCTTTAAACCAATCGTAAGTGTTTATTTTATTGTACGTTACACACGGGCTAAATACGTTGATTAGAGAGAATCCTTTATGGTTGATTCCTGCCTCAATTAATGCTGTTAAGTCCTTAAGATCGGTAGAAAAGCTTTGTGCCACGAATGTCGCCCCAGCACTCAAAGCCATTTCCATAGGTGATATTGCTTGTTCGATTGAACCAGATGGTGTTGATTTTGTTTTAAAACCAGCGGCTGAACGAGGCGATGTTTGCCCTTTTGTCAAACCGTAGATTTGATTATCCATAACAATGTAAGTAATATCGATGTTACGGCGGATAGAATGTATTGTATGTCCCATACCAATTGCGAATCCATCCCCGTCACCGCCAGATGCGATTACAGTCAGGTCACGGTTTGCCATTTTAACACCTTGAGCAATTGGAAGAGCACGTCCATGAATACCATGGAAACCATACGAGTTAATGTAACCAGAGATACGGCCTGAGCACCCGATACCTGATACAACAGCAAGGTTTTCCGGCTCTAATCCTACATTTGCTGCTGCACGCTGAATTGCTGCCTGAACAGAGAAGTCGCCGCATCCAGGGCACCAGTTAGGTTTAACATTATTACGAAACTCTTTAAATGTTGCCATTTAGAACAACTCCTTGCATTTGGTGTGAATTTCATGCGGCAAGAAAGGATTTCCGTCGTACTTTAGAATCTTAGTCAGCTTTTCAGCACTTCCAACATTCATCTTAATAATGTTTGCAAGCTGGCCTGTCGCGTTGTTTTCAACAACTGCAATCTGTTTCGCTGATTTTACAAGAGGCAGCATTTCATCAACCGGGAATGGATGAATCAAGCGCATATGAGCATGGTTTACCTTAAGTCCATCCTTCTCAAGACGTCCGATTGCTTCTTCAATTGTCCCTCTTGTAGAGTTAAAGCCTACGATCAAAAGATCCGCTTCTTCATGCGGCGCATTTTTATAGACTGGAGTGTCAAACTTGATATTTTCAACCTTACGGAAACGCTTATCCATTTGAGCATTACGGTTAGCAGCAGATTCTGAAGGCTTACCTGTTTCGTCATGTTCTACACCAGTTATATGATGAATTCCATTTTTCGTTCCAGGAATAACACGAGGAGATACTCCATCCTCAGTGACTTCGAAACGTTTGAAATAGCCTTTATTCTCGATCTCAGGCAATTCTTCTGTAACAAGCTTTCCGCGGCGGATTTCTACTTTGCTGAAATCAAGCGGTTCAACCGTTTGTTTACCAAGGGACAACTGCAGGTCAGATAACAGGATGACCGGGCACTGGTACTCCTCTGCAAGGTTAAACGCTTCTGCTGCGTCGTAGAAAGCTTCCTGAACTGTACTTGGAGCCATTACAATTTTAGGAATTTCTCCATGCGTTCCATAAATCATCGCCATTAAGTCAGATTGTTCCTGTTTAGTTGGAAGTCCTGTTGATGGACCGCCACGCTGTGTATCTACAATTACCAATGGTGTTTCGGTAATTCCTGATAATCCGATTGCTTCCATTTTTAATGAAAGACCAGGACCAGCTGAAGCAGTGATCGAACGTACTCCACCATAGTTAGAACCAATAGCCATAGTTACCGCAGCAATTTCATCTTCTGTCTGGATAACAGTTCCGCCCAAGGCTGGAAGCTTTTTAATTAAGTATTCCATTATTTCTGAAGCTGGTGTAATTGGGTAGGCAGCCATGAACCGGCAGCCGCCTGCAACAGCACCTAATGCGATTGCATCGTTTCCGATCATGAACAGACGCTTTTGGCCATCTGCCTTGTCTAGCTGCATCAGCTGAGTAGACTCGCTAAGCTGATTCTTCATATATTCATAGCCTGCTTTAATAGCATCCATATTCTTTGCTACAACCTGCTGGCCTTTACGTCCAAAGATTTCTTCGACAACTTCTTCGAAAACCTTAATATCTAAATCTAAGACTGCGCTAGTTGCTCCAATCGCAACCATGTTTTTCATGAGGGATGTTCCTAGGTCTGTGGCAATCTCTGTGAATGGTACAGCATATAGTGCGGCTTCTGTATCTTCCGGCTTCTTCGGATTAAATTTCGCATCCGCAATCATCACGCCGTTTGCATGCAATTCTTTGAAGTTTACATCTATTGTTTCCTGGTCAAATGCAACTAGAATGTCTAAATCATCCGAAATGGAGCGGACTTGAGTTGTGCTCACACGGATTTTGTTATTAGTATGCCCGCCTTTAATCCTTGATGAAAAGTGGCGGTAACCATACAGATAATACCCTAAACGGTTTAATGCGATCGAAAATATTTCCCCTGTGCTTTCAATACCTTCCCCTTGCTGTCCTCCAACTTTCCATGAAAGTTGATTGATCATTCCCTTACACCCCTTTGGTTACGTTAAAAAGTTATGTAAAAACGTTTTCTGTTTTTTAGAGTAGCCCGGTTCCAATTCAATCTGGCCACCTTAGCCAGACACTATATATCTATAGCTAAAACAATAACTATTGGACGGTACTAAACGCTTACAATTCTAGACCTATGCAGAAAAAAAAGCAACCCTTTCAGGACAAATATTGATTAAAATACGAATATTTTTTTATTTTTTAAAATATACTGGCAACCTTCCTTCTTTTACATGATTTTGGAAAAATAAAGCAGTAAAATCAACTCCTTTTGCTACTTTTCTCTAAGTATTCTTTTTGCCATATTTTGATACATAAACTTCTCAACTTGTATATTAGAATAATATTTTTGGAGTTCGTTAGCCAAGTAATCGTAATCTCCGGTGTTAAATAGTCCCACTACAGTTTTCTCCACTCCGTCAAAATCAGAACCGAATCCTACATGATTTTCGCCGCCGAGTGCACATATATGTTCAATGTGCCTGAGGATGTCCGTTATTGTTGCAGAATTCTTTCCAGTCAATAGCTTAGGGACGAAGGTTATGCCTATTACACTGTCCCTTTCAATTAGTGCTTCTATTTGTTCATCCCTTAAGTTTCTCGGGTGAGGACATAGCGAGTAACAGTTCGAATGCGATGCATACAATAGATCAGCCCATTCTACTACATCCCAAAAACCCATATCTGATAAATGCGATACATCACATGCAGTCTCTGTTTGATTTAAAAGGGCAACCAGGCTTTTTCCGAACTTTGACAAGCCCGCCCCTCTCTCTTCAAGTGATCCATCTGCAACATCATTAGCATAGTTCCAAGTAAGGCCAACTGCCGTTACACCAAGACGAAGCAGTGTCTTTAGTTTAACTAAGTCAGACCCAATACAATCACAGCCCTCCAATGTTAAGATTGCACCAATTTCATTCTTTTCGAGGCTGGAAAGGTCCTGCTTTGTTTTAACTAGTCTAAACTCGGGAAATCTTTTTAGGATATTTTCGTAAAATAGATCCACCATATAGAGAGCTGCATTAAATTTTAAATCTGGGTGTACTGATTCAGGAACATAAATGGCAAAGGATTGAACTTTTATGCCAGCATTTTTAATATTGTGATATGTTACATGCATTTCCTTAGAGTTTTCGAAGTTCAAAGATTGGTCAATAAACATTTTATATAAAGCATCGCAATGACCATCAAATATTTTCACCGTAATGCCCTCCCTATCCTTTGAAGATTAGCAGCACTATCTGCTCTAGACTGTTAATTGGCTAATTGAGGTCTCTTTTTGTATTGGGGTTGATTTACTTGAAGCTGATATGATAAAGACTCATCAGAGTTAGTTCCCCTCAATCTTACAGTGAAGGATTTCAATTGATGCGGGGAAAATCGGCTTAACTTCTTCGCAAAGAAAAACCTGTTTGCTTTTCGTTGCAAACAGGTTTCATGTTTTCAATGATTCATATTTTTTCCATTATTCTTACGAAGTTAACTGTACCTATCTTGGCTCAATAATTAGTTTGATCGCGGTACGTTCTTCCCCGTCAATCAAAATATCTGTAAATGCCGGGATGCAAATCAAATCTACTCCGCTAGGCGCTACGAACCCTCTTGCAATCGCTACTGCCTTAACGGCTTGATTTAATGCACCTGCACCAATTGCCTGAATTTCTGCATTGCCTCTTTCACGCAGAACTCCAGCAAGTGCACCAGCTACAGAATTAGGATTAGATTTTGCTGAAACTTTTAATATTTCCATTCCTAGCTCCTCCTTGTTTTCTCCCGACCCGCATACCCAGAAGTGGTGCATCCGGGATCTATCGTTCCACTGCTACTATATTCAGCAGATCGTTTACATATGCCGGCTTGGTCAAAAAAATGGAGATTTCTCTATGCGCTCTTTGCCCACGTGTGTCATGCTGTTTCTCCAGAAGAAAAGCGCAAGCGCCTTGAACAGCCCCGACAAGCGCTGGAGGGCCAGAAGGTGAAGTCGTTCTTTGACTTCATCAGCTAGACCGAAGCGACTCGAGGGGCTAGGCGCTGGAGCCAGACAGTATTCAATTTTCAAAATTTTATACTTTCTTATCTTTGAACAAAAAGAGCCTTCTCCAGGCTCTATTTTATGCTGATTAAATTTTATCCGAGCGTAAACACCTCAGAGGCATTTACACTTTTCTGGACAGTCGGCTACGCTTTTTTTGTCTAGCTTCGCCTCCTAGGGGCTCGGGGCCATAAGCCATTCGCTTCGGAAGGCAAAAAACGACTTCTGTCAGCGCTCGTCTTATGCCTGTCGCCCTGACACTAAGGGAAGCTTCTAAGTGAATATGCTCTGCAGGAACAAGCTGTACTTGTTCCGAGTCGGCTATGCTTTTCAGGAATAAAATGGGTGGTCAGGGTTGATTTGGATTCTCTGTATTTTGCTAGCTGTACCTGTCTTTTTATCTACATCCACAATAACAGCGCTCAGCTGGTTTCTTCCCTCCGTATCAACTTCAAAGCGGACTGGAAGGCTAGTCAAGAACCGTTTTAGTACAGCGTCTTTTTCTACACCTAGAATTCCATCGTATGGGCCTGTCATACCTACATCTGTTATGTAAGCAGTCCCTTTTGGAAGAATTCGGTCATCTCCTGTTTGAACGTGTGTGTGTGTGCCAACTACCGCTGTAACACGCCCGTCCAAATACCAGCCCATGGCCTGTTTCTCACTTGTGGCTTCAGCATGAAAATCAACAAAAATAATCGCTGTCCGCTTGGATGCTTCCTCGATCAGTTCATCTGCCTTTTTAAACGGGCAGTCTGTTGGGGCTAGGAAGGTTCTCCCCTGCAGATTTATGACTGCGACTTCATCTTGATTGATTTTTAGATAGGCAATTCCTTTTCCCGGAACACCCTCCGGAAAGTTAGCTGGTCTTACCAGGTATTTGGCCTTTTCGATAAACTCAAAGATTTCTCGATTATCCCAGGCATGGTTTCCGAGCGTTACAGCCTGTGCACCACCCTCTAAAAATTCACGATAGATTTTTTCAGTTATACCTTTTCCTCCAGCTGCATTCTCACCATTAATAATCGTTACTGTCGGGCGAAACTGATCTTTCAGCTTTGACACGTATTCCCTTACCATATCCCGACCTGGGGAACCTACAACGTCCCCAATAAATAAAATTCTCATCTGCATCCTCTTTCTAATCCATTATTTTTACTTTAACTAAAGTGTAACACAATCTAATGCTTGTTTATTCTCACGATCAGGCGAAATAAAAAGCGGTGCCATGGGCACCGCTTTATTTTGCATATTCAACTGCTCTTGTTTCCCGGATAACCGTAACTTTGATATGTCCAGGATAATCGAGCTCTTCTTCAATTTTCTTGCGGATATCTCTCGCCAGACGATGGGCTTGCAGATCATCAATTTGATCTGGCCTGACCATAATACGTATTTCTCGTCCCGCTTGAATTGCGAATGACTTTTCAACGCCATCATACGATTCTGAGATTTCTTCCAATCTCTCAAGTCGGCGAATGTAGTTTTCAAGTGCTTCACTTCGAGCTCCCGGCCTTGCAGCTGATAAAGCATCGGCTGCTGCTACAAGAACTGCAATAATGGAAGTTGGTTCTGTATCGCCATGGTGGGAAGCAATACTATTGATAACAACTGGGTGTTCCTTGTATTTGGTACCAAGTTCTACACCAATTTCAACATGGCTTCCTTCCACTTCATGGTCAATCGCTTTCCCAATATCGTGCAAAAGTCCCGCCCGGCGGGCAAGAGTTGTATCCTCGCCCAATTCAGCCGCCAATAACCCAGAAAGGTGTGCGACCTCAATTGAGTGCTTTAATACATTCTGACCATAACTTGTACGATACTTCAAGCGGCCAAGAATTTTAATTAAATCAGGATGCAAACCATGGACTCCCACTTCGAAGGTTGTTTGTTCGCCAACCTCACGAATGTGCTCGTCGACTTCACGCCGCGCTTTTTCAACCATCTCTTCAATACGGGCCGGATGAATACGTCCGTCCTGTACAAGCTTCTCTAAAGCCAAACGGGCTGTTTCACGGCGAATCGGATCAAAACCAGATAAGATAACAGCTTCCGGTGTATCATCGATGATGAGATCAATCCCAGTTAATGTTTCCAGAGTTCGAATGTTTCGTCCTTCGCGTCCGATAATACGTCCCTTCATTTCATCATTAGGAAGGTTAACAACTGATACAGTTGTTTCTGCAACATGATCCGCTGCACACCTTTGGATGGCGAGTGAAAGTAATTCTTTCGCTTTCTTGTCCGATTCTTCTTTTGCTCTGTTTTCACTTTCTTTAATCATTATAGCGATATCATGAGCAAGATCTTGCTCAATTCTTTCTAAAATGATGGATTTTGCCTCATCCCTTGATAAGCCCGAGATGCGCTCCAGTTCAACCTGGTGAGTTCGTACCATCTCGTCCACTTTGCTTTCCATCTCTTCAATATGCTGTTGTCTTTGGTTTAGAGAGTCATCCTTTCGTTCTAAAAGAGCGTCACGTTTATTCAACGTTTCATCTTTTCGATCAAGGTTTTCCTCTCTTTGCAGTAAACGATTTTCTTGTTTTTGCAGTTCATTTCTTCGTTCACGAACTTCACGTTCGGCTTCAGTGCGAAGCTTGTGAATTTCATCCTTTGCTTCCAGCAAGGACTCCTTTTTAGATGCCTCAGCATCACGTTTAGCATCTTCAAGGATCTGTTCTGCAGCATTTCTAGCTCCAGCTACCTTTGCTTCTGCAACGGACTTACGATAAAAATAGCCAACAACTGCACCGACGAATAGGCCAAGCAAAATGGAGATGATTTCAAATATTTCCATCATTTTCACCTCCTCTTGCTATGAACTTTTGTTACGTTTTTTAAAGTGTCGGCATGTACATTGCCTTAAAATCATCAACATACAGCACAAAGGCTTTTAAACGTTTTTATTACTATAAAAAGTAAAAATATACATTTTTAATTGTAAAGCTGTCAATTTTTATTGTCAAGGGGTTGTCCCCTATAGTTCATGGTTGATTTCATACTATTTATAAGGTTTTTGTCAAATAGTTGCCGGCTGGAAACCATCTTATTAAAAAGGCCTCTGTTAAACTTGGCTGTTGATATTCGTTCCAGGCGCTCGCTTTCCGCGGGGCGGTCATGAAGGGTTATTTTCACTATCGTGAAAAAACTACCTCCTCGGTGCTGAAGCACCTGTGGGTCTCCCCTGTACCCGCTGCTCCTGCAGGACACTGAAGGGCTTCCTTGAGCAAGCCCACGCACGAGAAAATGCCCAAGCATTTTCGAGGAGTCGATCGCCTTCACTCCAATCAACAATGCTTAAAATCAACAATGTTCTTTAACAGAGCCATTAAAAAAGGCAAAGCCCAAAGGGCTTTGCCAAGGGTGATATAATCTTTTAATCTAAAAGGCTGAGTTCTTCCTCTTCCTCTTCTGGGGCAATCTTATCTCCATCTAAGCCGTAGTGATCACGGATTTTCTTTTGTATTTCAATACGAAGCTCAGGGTGTTCCTTGAGGAACATTTTAGCATTCTCACGTCCCTGACCTAAACGCTCTTCATTATACGAATACCAAGATCCGCTCTTTTGAACAATATCAAGCTCAGACCCAAGATCGATTGTTTCGCCTTCTTTTGAAATTCCTTCACCGTACATAATATCAACTTCAGCCGTCCGGAAAGGAGGTGCTACCTTGTTTTTAACAACTTTAATTCTTGTTTTATTCCCGACCATTTCATTCCCCTGTTTCAAGGTTTCGGCACGACGAACTTCAAGACGCACACTTGAATAAAACTTAAGTGCCCGGCCGCCTGGCGTTACTTCAGGGTTACCAAACATAACGCCAACCTTTTCACGAATCTGGTTAATGAAAATAGCAATTGTTTTTGATTTGTTAATAGCGCCGGATAGTTTTCTCAACGCTTGGGACATAAGGCGTGCCTGTAAACCAACATGGGAATCTCCCATTTCACCTTCAATTTCAGCTTTCGGTACAAGGGCAGCAACAGAGTCAATAACGACGATGTCAACTGCTCCGCTGCGTACGAGCGCTTCTGCAATTTCAAGTGCCTGCTCTCCAGTGTCTGGCTGGGAAAGAAGCAATTCGTCTATATTTACGCCAAGTTTTTGGGCATAAACCGGATCTAGAGCGTGCTCGGCGTCGATGAAAGCCGCCTGGCCGCCTGCCGCCTGGACTTCTGCGATAGCATGAAGGGCTACAGTTGTTTTACCTGAGCTTTCAGGCCCGTAGATTTCGATAACCCGCCCGCGCGGATATCCGCCTATTCCAAGCGCAGCATCCAATGCTAGGGAACCACTTGGAAAAACTGAGATTTTGCGGTCTGTTTGCTCTCCAAGTTTCATAATGGAACCTTTTCCAAATTGCTTTTCTATTTGTTTCAATGCCATATCTAAGGCAGCTTGACGATCACTCACTATATATTTCCTCCTTTATATAAACAAACCGGCACTTGTCTGGCTTGTTGGGTTTCTAGTAAAGAACCTATGATTACTATACCTGTTTTAAGCCTCTTTGTCTAGCAAAAAGGCGAACGTTTATTCGATTGTTTTTGGCTCGAAATTAGCATGAAAATTGGATTTCCAAGTCTGTTTTAGCCTATTTTGACGGACTCCGCCCTCTGAAAACCTAATTGTTTTTGCTTTTAAATAAATAAAAAAGATTCACAGGACCTAAGCATCCTGTGAATCTTTCAAGCTATCTATCAAAAAGTAACAGCCATATTTGACGCTTCTGATTCGATTGGACTCCCTGTTGCCGCCAAGCTGAATTTTTTCGATCCTGACAGGTCTTCCCTTGATGGAAATACCAATAAATACAGTACCGACCGGGTGACCTTCAAGCTTCTCAGGTCCTGCGACTCCTGTAAAGCTGATGCCGATATCCGCATTAAACAGCTCTGCTGTATTTTCAGCTAGCTCCGCAGCACACTCAGCACTTACAACCCCTTTATTCTCGATGGTTTCTTTGCTGACTTTGACTACGTTAGCCTTTGCTTCATTCGTATAGCAGACGACGCCTCCCTTAACCAGACTGCCTGCACCAGGCCTTGATGTCATCTCCTGCTGAAACATTCCTCCCGTTAGACTTTCGGCACTCGAAATGGTTAATCTTTTCTCTGCAAGAAGTTTGGAAAGCTCATCAATCAGACTTGTATCATCATAACCGTAGAAATAACGACCTACCTTTGCCATGATTTTTGCTTCCGTTTGATCTAATAAGGATAAGGCTGTTTCGAACAGTTCATGATTCGCTGTTAATCGAAGTGTCACTTCTCCATTGGAAGCAAGCGGAGCGATGGTTGGATTACTTTGGCTGTCAATAAGATCCTCGATTTCTGTTTCAAGCATCGCTTCTCCAATTCCAAAAAAGCGTAATACCCTTGAGACGATTTGTGCTGGTCTCTCCAGTTTGGTGTGAATAGCTGCCAGTCCGTACTTGAGCATCATAGGCTGGAGCTCGGTGGGCGGGCCTGGAAGCAGCATATACATGTGAGTTTCATTTGTATAGACCATACCAGGGGCCATGCCGTTTTCGTTCCTAAGAACATGTGCATCCTTAAGAACTAGAGCTTGTTTTCTATTATTTTCTGTCATTTTACGCTTTACCCTCGTAAAATACATTTCGATTGATTCCATCGCTTCATCATCACTGACTAGCTCTGTACCAAGGTGTCGTGCAATCGTTTCTTTTGTCAGATCATCTTTTGTAGGGCCAAGTCCGCCTGTAAAAATGATAAAGTCTGCTCTCTGTTCGGCAATTTCGATCGCCTGCTTCAACCGGCTGGAATTATCACCGACCACAGTATGATAATAAACATTAATTCCTGCCTCAGCCAGCTGTCTCGATAAGAAACTTGCATTGGTATTATCAATCTGCCCAAGAAGCAGCTCAGAACCTACTGCGATTATCTCTGCATTCATGCAAACTCTCCCTTTACCTGCTTTATTTAGAACTCAAGAAAGCCTGTTTGTTTTTAGCAAAATAGTCCCATCCTGACCAAATCGTAATAATCATTGCAGCCCAAAGCGCAATATCATCGAAAGGTATGGAAGCTAATTCAAATATTGTATTGTGAAGCAGCAAAGCAGATATCGCTATAATTTGTGCCCAGGTTTTAATTTTACCGAGCATATTTGCAGCAACAACTTCACCTTCACCTGCAAGCACTAGCCTTAATCCCGTAACAGCAAACTCCCTGCTAATGATGATCACCACGATCCAAGAAGCTGCCAAGCCCAGCTCAACAAGGACGATTAAAGCAGCAGAAACAAGCAGCTTGTCCGCTAGCGGGTCTAAAAACTTCCCAAGATTTGTGACAAGATTATATTTACGCGCATAGTAGCCATCAACCCAATCAGTAACTGAGGCAATAATAAAAATTAATGCTCCAATCAGATGGGTGACCGGCATATCAGCCCCAAACAATCTTATGTCCCCCCATGAAAAGGGAGCGAGCATAATCACAAGAAAGATAGGAATTAACAGAATTCGTGATACGGTTATTTTATTAGGCAGATTCATATTATAGTTACCCTCCAAAAAGTTAGAAAAGCGTGAGGTCCATTGCGGCCCAGGGCAGGGAAAAATAGTCACCATTAAAGATGACTATTCATTCTCTTGAACGTAGCGGATTGTGAAATCCTGGCGTGATGGAGACGCGGTAAATTCAAGCTTTTGATCGTTTACATATATCTCGGTGTCCGGCGGATAGCCGGCAATGATTGTAGCTTCTGACTGATCTGAAAAATCAGCTGTCATGCTATCCGTTTCTCCTTGAGGCAATTCACCTTGCCAGAAAGATTCACTGTTTCCGTTTAAAATATTGACCCACGTCTTCCCTGTGGAAACGACTCTTACTTCAAATGAATCGGCATTCCGCAGTTCAAAGATGGTATTGCGCCCATTAACCTCAACCTGTTCTAACTCCTGCTCAGCGGGTTCGGGTTCGGGTTCAGGTTCTTCATCAATAGGGTCCTGCTCAGGATTCTCTTCCTCGGCAGTGTTCTCCTCTATTTCCTCAGGATCGTTCTGCAATTCCTCTGATTCCTGATAGCTAACTTCATTGCCTCCTGGTGCAGTCCCCTGTGAATCTTCAGATGCATTTTGCTGAACAAAGTACCAGACCAGAACAACTGCTCCTAGGATAAACAAGGCAATTAAAATTTTAGGCAAGACATCAAAAACCTTTGATGTCTGGGGGGATATCTCTTTTCTAGTCCGTACCCGTGAGAGCTCCTTAGGGATCTCTTCAGTGTATGTAGTTGGTATTTCGTTTTTATATTGTTCAAATAATTCATTTTGATTAAGATTGACTGCCTCAGCATATTGCTTTATAAATGCGCGCACGTAAAATTTTCCCGGCATCATCTCATAGTTGCCTTCTTCAATTCCAAGCAGGTACCGTTTCTGTATTTTAGTTAGCGCCTGCAATTCATCGAGACTCAACCCTTTTGCTTCCCTGGCCTCTCTTAACCGATTACCTAGTTCGCTCATGGTAACACCTTCCAATACTGTTAAAAATCAAATCCTCCAAAATTAGAGTCTAAAAATGCATTATTTTCGTGAACATCATAGACAATCTCTTCGTCAGGATGGTTGCGCAGCTCAATGATGTAATCGAAATCCTTTAAAGTATATTCTGTGTTTTGAACAAAGATATCTGGATGTTCAACCACTTTACACGCAGGAAGGCGCATAATTTCCCTAACGAGCTGCAGATGCCGTTCATTTCCGCGCTTAGTGGAAACTATTCCATCAAGGATAAACAGGTTGTCATCACTATATTCATCCTCAATCAGCTGATTTCTGATCGTTTGTTTTAGAAGAGTAGACGAAACAAACAGCCATCTTTTATTTGCACATACACTGGAAGCGACTATTGATTCCGTTTTACCCACTCTCGGCATCCCGCGTATCCCAATAAGCTTATGTCCTTCTTGCTTAAACAATTCTGCCATAAAATCAACTAATAGTCCAAGTTCATCCCGTACAAAACGAAAGGTTTTTTTATCGTCAGCGTCTCTCTGGATATAACGGCCATGACGGACAGCAAGCCTGTCGCGAAGCTTAGGTTCACGAAGCTTGATTATCTTTATGGTATCCATTGTGGACAAAATTGACTCAAGGCGCTGAATTTGTTCACGATCTTTGGCCAAAATTAACAGGCCTCGCCTGCCTTCGTCAACACCATTTATTGTAACAATATTAATGGAAAGCATCCCTAGTAATGATGAAATATCACCTAATAGTCCAGGACGGTTTTTCTGAATTTCATATTCTAAGTACCATTCTGTTTTTTCCATCAGAACCCTCCACGCCGCAAAAATGCGACATTTTTTTCGATTTTCACCTTGGTTCTATAATATATGATTTTCTATGAAGATGAAAGGAAAAACAAGGGAGACAAATTATAATGGATTTTGGGAATCGCCTAAACTGTTCTGGCAGTTGTCTTTATTAGAAGAAACTAGTCTTAAACAACAGCATTCTTAACTATTGAAGGAGTCAAATATTGTTTCATTCTGTCATTACCCTTTTTGAACAACAAAAATGCCCCATTCTTTTTTAACAAGGTTGTGTAGAGTAAGAAACTGATTTCAAAGAGGAAGCCTTCCTGACTTCCTCTTTTACTTTCAGCTCCTCCTCATCAAACCGTACGTGAGGTTTTCCCTCATACGGCTTTCCGACGTTCTTCTTTCTTTGGCAGTACGTACTG